>NZ_CP071463.1:1200000-2400000 GCF_017352095.1 Natrinema longum | reverse complement strand
GACGACGACCGCCGGTGCCAGTTCGTAGCCCGCCGGCAACGCGAGCGCCAGTGGCAGGACGACCAGCGAGTTCCGCGTCGTCGCCGTGAACACGAGCGCGCGCGCCTCGCCGACGTCCAGCCCACCCAGCCCCGCCGCCAACCGACCGACCAGCGGCATGACGACGAGGAAGGCGACGTAGACGGGAACGACGGCCGCGATCTGTCCGATAGAATCCCACACGCGAGGAAGTTGGGACGCGATGACCACCAGCAGCGTGGCGGCCATCATCGGGACGGGCACCCACCCGATCGTCGCCTGCCACCGCTCGCCCGTCTCCGAGCGGTTCGCCCAGAGCTCGGTGAGCCACGCGAGCGTCAGCGGCACGCCGATGAGGACGAAAAACGCCTCGAGGAACGGTCCCGCTTCGACGATGTCGGCCATCCGACGCCCCACGAACAGCCAGAGATACACCGGAAGCAAGAGCAACTGCACGACGAGCAAGACCGGCGTCGCGGCAGTGACTTGCTCGGCGTCGCCGCCCGCGAGGTCGCTAAAGGGGATAACGTAGTCGATACACGGCGTCAGCAACACCAGCAACGCGCCGACCAGGAGGATCGGCTCCTGGGGGAGCACTCGAGTGAGGCCGTAGACTACGACCGGGACGACGAGGAAGTTCAGCCCGAGCGCCAGGGCCATGAACCGACCGTTCGTGAAGGCACGACGAAATCGGACGAACGGCACCTCGAGGAAGGTCGCATACAGGAGAACGGCCAGGACGGGAGTGATGAGTCGCTCGAACAGGGCGGCCGACGCGGGGAGGCCGAGCCCGAACCCGCCGGCGAGCAAAACGGCGACCGCGTAGATGGCGACCTGCCGCCGCTGGAGCCACTCCTTCGAAAGCATCGGCCAGACGTTCGGGAACGAGACGGATACCGTCGTTGCTCTCGAGCGAGCCGCCGCGTCGTCGTTCTCGAGTGAGCCGCCGCATCGATCGGTTCGGCTCGCATCGTCGACCCACACCCTGCCGGTTCGATATCGCGGCTATTGGTTTATTCCAGTGGGTGCGAAGAACCGGGTTGCAGACGAACGGGGACCCGTAGATCGGGACTCCCAGTGGGAACGACTCGTCCCCACGAGATCGGATCCGTGATCGACTCGAGCGACGTGAAACCGGAACTGCGCGTCGCTCGAGCGCCGGTATCGGTGGATGCAGACTGCGAAAACGGAAGTCAATGGGGAAGCCAGTAGGGGGGACCCACGGTCGCAGCGAAGCTGCTCCCTGGTTCAAATCACCCTGACGGAGTTGCTGCTCGCGAATTTGCTCGCAGTAAAACAAGCCGGTGGAGGGATTTGAACCCTCGACCTAATCCTTACGAAGGATTCGCTCTGCCAGTCTGAGCTACACCGGCACACTCGCTTCGGTCGCGTCCCGTGCATCGGCGACGTCCGTCGCCCCACACCGGCGCGCATTCATTCGTACGCTCGATATCGTCCATAAGGGTTGCGAATCGATCCGGTCGTGTGAGTGAGTTGCGCGACTCGAGAACCGAGCCCACGCTCGGTTAGCGCTCGAGTCGGACGTCCAGACAGACGTTCAGCTCGTGGGGCGCGTACGATCGGACGGTGTGGCGGGTCTCGACCGTCACCTCGTAGTCGGGCTCGGCGGCTGCGCGGATCGCACGCTCGCCCGGTCCGAAGGGGTCGTCCTCGTGTTGGATGTCGTAGTAGTGGAGGGTACAGTCCTCGCTGGCCAGACTCACGGCCGACTCGAGGAACTCGTCGGCGCTGTGTGGGAGGTTCATCACGATCCGGTCGGCCCAGCCCTCGTACTCGGCGGCGACGTCGCGAACGTCGTCGTTGATCGCGGTTACCCGATCCTCGACGCCGTTCCGGCGGGCGTTCTCGCGGAGGTAGTCGATCGCGTCCGTATTGATATCGACGCCGACGCACTCCGCGCCGCGTTTCGCGAACGGGATCACGAAGGGGCCGACGCCGGCGAACATGTCGAACGCGTGCTCGCCTGTAGTCACCTGTTCGGTCACCCGATGGCGTTCGGTCGCGAGTCGCGGCGAAAAGTACACCGCCGCGAGGTCCAGCAGGAACTCACAGCCGTACTCCCGGTGGACGACCTCGGTGTTTTCGCCCGCGAGCAACTCCCAGTCCCGAACTCGGGTCTCGCCTTTGACCTTCGAGGCCTTGTTCAGCACCGTCTCGACGGGGAGATCCGACTCGAGGATCGCATCCGCGATCGCACGCGCACGGTCGGCGTCGTCCTCGTCGATGAGGGCAGCCCGTCCGAGGCGCTCGTAGGAGGGGGTTGCCTCGAGGAGATCCGCGGGCATGGTCTGCTGGTCGCGGGCCGGCACCGTCCGCGAAACGACCTCGACAGCGTCGTCGAGCGTCGCCCGAGCAGCGTCGGGATCGACGACTGGAACGTAGAGCCAGCCGTCCTCGACGTCGATCTCGTACTCGTCGTCGATCAGATCCGCGTCGGCGAGCGTCGAACGCGTCGCTTCCCCGGCTTCGGGAGCGACGCGAACGCACGGAACGTCCATACCCGAACTGACCGGTGAGTCGCCGTAACGCTGACGTTTGGCCGACACGGTGGGAGCACGACCTCAGCATAAACTAATTGTTGCGATATCAAATCAGGACGCGGCCACCGGCAACCAGTTTCGGACGACCATCGACGGGGACGTTTATTGCGAAGCGGGCAGTTACCGGTAGGCGGCCACAGATGGACGATTCGACACAGCCGTCGTCGCTCGAGCGACTCGAGGCCTCCCTCACCGACACGCCCACCGAGGCCGTGACGTGGCTCGAAGGGGTCGAACGAGACGACGCCGAGACGCGGAAAACGGCGCTTCGAGCGCTCCGAGAGGTCGCCGAAACGCAGCCGACCGCACTCGAGCCCGTACTCGCGCCGCTTTCGGCGTTCCTTACCGACGAGGAGCGATCGATCCGGTTGAGGACTGCGAAACTGTTCGTCACCCTCGCCGAGGCCGACCCGGACGCCGTCTCGTCGGTCGTCTCGCCGCTCGCTGACCGGTTGGCTGACGCCGACGAGTTCTACTACGTACGCGCACGGTCGGCAGAGGCGCTGGGCTACGCCGCACTGGCCCGTCCCGAAGACGTCGCCTCACCCGCGGTGCTGGCGGACCTGCGAATCGGGCTCTCGTTCGACGAACCCGAGGTACGGGAGAAACTGGCGAAAGCGCTCGAGTACGTAGCGCTGGGCGACCAGGACCGACTCAGCGATCACGTCGGGGAACTGACCGAGCATCTCACCGACTCGAACGAACTCGTGCGCTATCACCTCTGTACCGCACTCGTCGCGGTCGGCTGTGGGGATCCGAACGCGCTGTCCGAGCGCGTCGACGCCCTGGTCGATCGTCTGGACGACGAGAACCCGTACGTGCGGGGACGGGCGGTCGAAGCCCTCGGCTTGCTGGCTCGGTCGGGGACGGACGTCTCGATACCGGACGTGCGGTCGGCCGCGGAGGACGATGCCGAGCAGTTCCTCCTCGAGCGGATTCGCTTCGCGACCGACGGGAGCGACGACGGATCGGGAGCGACCGCGCCCGAAGGAATCGGGACGGTCGAGTCGATCCGCGAACGAACCGACGAAATCGTCCACGAGATCACCGCTCCCGACGGTGACGAGTGTCCCCATTGTGGCTGTGCCCTTCCCGAACCGGGACCGCCGATGTGTCCGCGATGCGGTGGGCCCCGCTGAGAGTGGTAGCGTATTAGGCCGACCTAAAATCGGAACGGTTTTATTGTTTAGGTTGGCCTAAAAGAATACGATGAACGAACTCGGGGACATCGGCACACCGACTGGTCGACACCACCGAAAATACGACACGCCGGTCATCGGCGGCGTGTCGCTCTCGAGGTGGTCGGAGTTCCCAAGAGACGACGATGGGGCGGCAAACAGACGGCGAGACCGAGTCTCGCACACGATCCTAGTCGAACCGCTCGATGAGGGTCCGCGATGAGCGGGGAACGCTCGCGCATCGAGACGGATCGGACCGCGACAGCGACGCGAAACGAGACACGGGTCGGCTGGCTCTTCGATCCGGCACTCCTCACGGTGGTCCTCGGTAGCCTCGCTATCGTCGTCGCCGGCGGATTGATCCAAGTGAGCTTCGGCGCTTACTCGATGACGTTCCTCGAGGCGTGGCGTGCGGTATTCAACCCGGATGTCGTGTTCAATCCGCAGGCCTGGGACGCCTTCTTGCTGGGAGAGGCGATGCCAGAGATGAGCCAGGAAAGTCTCATCGTCTGGAACATTCGGCTTCCGCGGGTCTTGGTTGGGGCCCTCGTCGGAATGAACCTCGGCGTCTCCGGGGCGATTTTCCAGGCCGTAACTCGGAACGAACTCGCGAGTCCGTTCATTCTCGGCGTCTCCTCCGGTGCGGGATTGATGATCCTGCTGACGCTCGTCGTGTTCGGGAGTTTGACGGCGTTTCTCCCGCTGATCGCCGCTCTCGGTGGTGCCGGTGCCTTTCTCATCGTCTACGTGATCGCCTGGAAGAACGGAACGTCCCCGGTTCGGCTGGTCCTCGCGGGGGTCATCGTCGGGACGGTCTTCGGCTCGCTCCAGACGGCGCTGTTTTTCTTCGCGGACGATATCGGCATCGTCCAGTCGGCCATCGCGTGGACCACGGGTTCGCTCACCGGGACGGACTGGGAACAGGTTCGGCTCGTGCTTCCGTGGACGGTCGTGGTCGTCTTGCTCTCCATCGCGGGATCGCGCCAGATGAACGTCCTCCTCCTTGGCGAACGGACGGCGAAATCGCTGGGAATGTCGATCGAGAAAGTCCGGTTCGCGCTGTCCGGCGTCGCGGTCCTCGCGGCAGCGGCGAGCATCGCGGTCGCTGGTATCGTCGGCTTCGTCGGCCTCATCGTTCCGCACATGGTCCGAAACCTCGTCGGGAGCGACTCGAAGAAGTTGATCGTCGGCTCTCTGTTCGTCGGTCCGGCACTGATGGTCGGTGCCGACGTGGGCGCGCGACTCGCGCTGAGTCCCACCCAGATCCCCGTCGGCATCGTCACCGGCCTCCTCGGTGGTCCGTACTTCCTCTATCTGATGCGAAAACAGGAAAACATGGGTGAAATCTGAACGTGGACAGCTGTCGGGCGAGCAGCACCACCGGATCGCGCTGGCTCAGGTGTCCCTCGAACCCTTCCGACCGGCCGACGCCGGTGCTTGCCCAGCGCATGTGAACTGTCAGAAATATCGATGCGATCGGTTCGCTGGCAGACGGACGGATCGTCGAGCGAAACACCACGAGGAGGTGCTCGCGGCGCAGGGCCCGTCTGCCACACTGTAGAGCGCACAGCTGTCGAGATCATCGACCCGTACTCTCGTGAAGTGGTCGATGGCGAGCCAATATTTTAGGCCATCCTAAATCAGAGGGTTTATTATTTTTTAGGTGGGCCTAAAACGTAATGGGAGGCGAAACGAGACGCGGGCCACCGACGCGCAGAGATGCACTGAAATACGGCATGACGCTCACAACCGGTGTCACCCTCTCGGGATGTTCGGATCTGGCCGGTCAGGGAAAAGGAGACGAGACCACGGGACCGTCCAGCGGCGGTTCGTATTCGGTCACAATGGCCCCGATGGGAGCCGTCGAGTTCGACTCACCGCCAGTGAGCATATTCACGCGACTGACCCACCTGGCGGGGATGGCGTTCGCCCTCGGACGCGGGGACGACGTGAACGCGATGCACGCGCCCGAGTACTACGATCGATTGTGGGCCCAATTCACCGACCGACTACCCGGTGTCACGGTGGACTGGAGGGGGTTGTACTCGTCCTGGGAGCCGGACAAGGAGACGCTCTACCAACTCGACAGCGATATTCACCTCACCGACCCGGCGAGCGTGGACGCCCTCGATAGCTGGGATGGGGAAGACATCGAGGAGGTACGAGAGCGCATCTCTCCGTGGTTCGGTAACAAATTCAGCGACAGACGCGACCAGCCGCCAGCCGACTGGATCGACCGCTACCAGTATTACACCCTTTGGGAGATCTTCGAGAAGGTCGCAACAGTATTCCGAGAGGAGTCGCGGTACGAGGCGCTCTCGACGATCCACACGAACCTGCTGGAGACGATCGAAGAAAACCTCCCCCCGGAACGCGACCGTCCGACTGCGGTGCTGGCTGGGTTCAGCGACGTCGAGAACCCGTACGTCTACACTGTTGATACGCCCGGCTTCCTGACCGCACACGTCCGTCCGCTCGCGCCGACCGATGCTTTCGGTGACGAGGTTTCCTCCGGTGACGCAGTCGACATGGAGATGCTGCTCGAGGCGGATCCGGACGTCATCTTCGTACTGGGCGGAATGCACCCAGAAACGGAGATGCCCGGGATCCGAGAAGGGTTACGGACCCACGCCGTCGGACAGCACCTCTCCGCGGTCGAAGCCGATGGAATCTACGCCCAGGGGGCGCGGTATCAGGGACCGATCCTGAACCTGTTCCAACTCGAGATGACGGCCAAACAGCTCTATCCCGAGCACTTCGGCGAGTGGCCGACCTACACCGAGGGCCCGTATCCCGAGATTCCCGCGGACGAACAGTTGTTCGACCGACAAGCGGTTGCCGATATCATCACTGGAGACAGCAACGCATGAACGACGAAACCAATAGCACGACCGTGGTACCGACGCGCAGAGACGCACTAAAATACGGCGGGACGCTCGTGGCCGGCGTTTCCCTCGCAGGCTGTTCGGACCTCGTTGGCCAGAGCGAACAGACCGAACCATCCAAGAACGGCTCGCACTCGGTGACGATGGAGCCGATGGGCGAGGTGACGTTCGAATCCGTCCCGACGAGATGGGTTCCGTACGGCGGGGATTACGCCGATATGGGCGTTGCACTGGGGCAGGCAGACGGAATGACCGGCATCGGTCAGGCCAGTGAGTACTATACCGACGTCTATGACGAACTCCCGGGAGTGAGCGTCGATCGCGAGCGGATCGCGACGAACGACTTGGTCGAGGCGGAGATGGACAAAGAACTGTTCTACGAGATGGACAACGACGTCCACGTCATCGACACTGGAATGCTACGCAACTGGTTCGATTGGGACCAATCCGATATCGAGGAGCTCAGCGAAGCCGTCGGCCCGTTCGTCGGGAACATGATTTTCAGACAGTCCGACAGCTGGCACGAGTACCGGTACTACACGCTGTACCAGGCGTTCGAAAAGATGGCGGCACTGTTTCAGGAGAAAGAGCGGTTCGAGGCCCTCAAACGACTCCACGACGAGCTTATCGCCGACGTTCAGTCGCGAATTCCGCCCGCGGACGAACGCCCGAACGTCCTCCTGACGTACGAAGGAACGGACGAACCGGAAACGTTCTCGCCCTACCGACTCAATGATACGGGAACGAGCAAAAAGCAGTGGAACGACCTCGGCGTTGCGGACGCGCTCACCGGGACCGGCATCGAGAATCTCAGCACCGAGAACCGCAGCGAACTCGATTACGAGACCCTCCTCGAGATCGATCCCGACGTCCTCCTCGTTCGCGGGCACGAACACAAGTCAGCGTCGGCGTTCCGCGAAACGGTCCTCGAGTACATGCGAGACCACCCCATCGCCAGTGAACTGACAGCCGTCAGGAACGGCCGTGTCTACCGGGGCGGCTATCTCCGTCAGGGACCGATCCACAATCTCTTCCTGACCGAACGCGGGGCGCAACAACTCTACCCGGACACGTTCGGCGACGTCACCAGTAAGAACGACCTGTTCGACCGCCAGCGGGTCGCAGATATCATCACGGGGGCACGGTGAATGCGCGCTCGAGAGTGGGTGATCGCAGGAGCCTTCCGTGAGCCGGAAGAGTACGACATTCCCACCCTGCCGGCGTGGCACGTCCGTCGCAGTGACTGTGGCAGGCTGGTGTTCGCCGACGAGGACGGAGAGCCGTTCATCGCCGCCGACCGCCCGGTGAGGGTCAGACGATAGCTCTGATCGATGTGGGACGACACGACCCAGACGACAGACGAGAGCCGAGGAGAGTCGTCTCGAGCCGGTACGCGTTCGGACTCACAGGTCGGCCCGGATGGAAAGAGCGGCAACCGTTCCGCCTCCGTGAGGCCACACGGCGGTTCGAGTACCAACAGGACGGACATCGGTAATGGAGAGAGCGATCTATGAAAGAGACCGACGACACGACTGCGGGACCGACGCGCAGAGATGCACTGGAATACGGCGGCACCGTACTCGGCGGCGGACTGCTCGCCGGCTGTACGGGTAACCCGGGAACGGAATCACCCGAGGACACGGACGGATCGTACTCGGTGACGATGGACCCCGTGGGCACCGTCGAGTTCGACGAGGTTCCCGAAACGTGGTTCCCCTACACGGGCGATTACGCGGACATGGGCGTCGCACTCGGCCAGGGCGATGGACTGGCAGCCGTCGGCGTCCACGCTCGGTTCGCATCGCACGTCTACGACGAGCTACCGGGCGTCTCCGTCGACGAGAACGACCTCGTCGAACTCTATCGGGACGGCACCGGCAAAGAGGTCTTCTACGAACTCGAGGCCGACGTCCACCTCATCGACCCGAACTTCATCGTGAACCGCCTCCAGTGGAGTCGGGCCGACGTCGACGAGATCCGAGAGACCGTCGCGCCGTTCGTCGGCAACACGATCTTCTCTCGCGTCTACGACTGGCACGACTACACGGCGTACACGATGTACGAGGCGTTCGAAACGGTCGCGGACGTGTTCCAGGAGCAGGCACGGTACGAGGCGTTCAACGAGTATCACGACGACGTGCTCGCGGACGTTCGAGCGCGGATTCCGGACGAAACGCCCGACATCGCCGTTCTCTACCCGGCCGAGGTGCCGCCGGAATCGTTCTACCCGTACCTGATCGGCTCCGGGACGCAGTCCAAACACTGGAACGACCTGAACGTCGGAGACAGTCTGGCTCGGAACGGCATCGCGGACGCGCAGGCTGGCGGGGGCATCATCGACTACGAAACGCTGTTGGAGATCGATCCGGACGCCATCGCGATCAGGATGCAAGGCGAGATCACGCAGGCGTACTTCGAGGACGAGATCGTCTCACACCTCCGGAACCACGAGGTCGCGAGCGAGCTGCGGGCGGTCCAAAACGACCGCGTCATCTACGGCGGCCTGACCTACCAGGGGCCGATCATCCACCTCTTCCAGCTCGAGCGAGCGGCTCGTGACCTCTACCCCGAGGAGTTCGGAGACGAACGGCTGTTCGACCGCCAGCGGGTCGCAGATATCGTCACCGGAGCGTTCGAGCGATGACGTCGCCGGAGATGAACCACGCGGCGGCGTTCGATCACGACGTCGTCGTGGTCGGCGGTGGTCCCGCAGGCTGTGCAGCCGGCGTCTTCACCGCCCGATACGGTCTGGACACGGTCGTCTTCGACCGCGGGCGCTCCTCGATACAGCGCTGTGCCTACCTCGAGAACTACCTCGGCTTCCCGGCGGGGATCGACATCGAGACGCTGTATGGACTGATACACGATCACGCCGGGCAAGCGGGGTGTGAGATCGTGACCGACCTCGTCGAGTCACTCGAGCGCAGCGAGGATCACCAGGGGTTTCGCGTTCGTACGCAGGAGGGTGATCGGGTCACCGCTCGTCGGGTGATCGCGGCAACGCGCTACGACGGCGAGTACATGCGCGGGCTCGACGACGAGACGGCGATGTTCGAGACGTTCGAGTACGACGGCGAAGAACGCGAGCACTTCGACAAGAGCTACGCCGAGCGCGACGGGACCACGCCTGTCGACGGGCTCTTCGTCGCATCACCGTACGGAGAAACCGGCTACCAGGCGAGTATGGCGGCCGGACGCGGCACGCGAGTGGGGATCACCGTCGTCGAGGCCGTCCGACGAGCGCGGGGCTACCCCGACCCGATAGCCAACTACTACGATTGGATGCGTCGCAGGGTGGAACTCGACGACGAACGCGGCGACCGCGAGCAGTTGGGCGAACGCTTCGACGAGCGATTGCCCGACGATCACGACCTCGAGGCGGCGCGACTCGCCGAGCTCCGCGAGCGGGAAATCGACCGCAGGCTCGGGACGTATCTCTCCGCGGACGAGATCGAGCGCCGGACCGAGCGCGGGCAGAAACGACTGCTCGAGCACGTCGACGACGACCTGATCCGCCAGGCGGCACGGGAGATGGAGGGCGAGTGAGCGACCGGAGCCAGGTCGTCGTTGTGTGTCGCCGGGATCGTTTTCTATTGGACGCCCATACCGTTCGCCCGAGATGAGCGACTGGACGCGACTCACGACCGTCGAGACGGTCTACGAGAATCGATCGTGGCTGTTTACGGTTCGGGATCAGTACGGCGAACCCGACGAAGCGATCCTCGTCCCCTGCGAGGACGGTGTCGAGCACGGTTCCACGAACAGTCGGCCCGGGGCCGACGACGGCGTCGAAGCGTGGATCAATCGTTGTACCCACGAAGCCCAGCGGTTCGATACGGGACGTGGGGTCGCGATGCGCGACGGCCAACTCATCTGTCCGAAACACGGCTCGATGTTCGACGCCTGCTCGGGCTACTGTGACAACGGTGAAGCTGCCGATACGACCTTGCCGTCCGTCGATATCAGCGTCGATGACGGCGTCGTCTACCTGACCGACGACGACCTGACGTTCGCCCACGCGGGCGGGATCGACGACGGGGACGACGAGAACGACGACGACGGCCCCGCATCGACGTCGCACATCGGCTTCTGATCCGAAGCGACCGCCCATCGAGGACTGGGAAGCGGTCGGCGAGTTCTTCGCCGACGTTCGGCCAGCGTGTAGCATGGTCGAGGGACAGCGGTCGATCGATCCCGAGCACCTGGTCGAGATCGAGGCAGTCGCGACCGTGGACGACTAACGAGCGAGTCCGAACGCCGGGGGCCGTGAGTCGTCTCGAAAGGGTATTCCGAGTGCTGGCAGTACGACCGCCTATGCTCACCTTCATCGGCCTCGGTCTCTACGACGAGCGCTCGATCACCGTCGAGGGACGGGAGGCGCTTCGGGCGGCCGACCGCGTCTACGCAGAGTTCTACACCAGCGAACTGATTGGAACGACAATCGACGACCTCGAGTCCTATCACGACGCCGAGATCGAGGTTCGGGACCGCGCGGGCGTCGAGCAACACCCGGAGGAGATGCTCGAGGCGGCCGAGAGCGAGGACGTCGCGTTTCTGACGGCGGGCGACACGATGATCTCGACGACTCACGTCGACCTCCGCCTGCGGGCCCACGACCGCGGGATCGAGACGCGAGTGATCCACGGGGTCACCGCCCAGACGGCCACCAGCGCGCTGACCGGCCTACAGAACTACCGCTTCGGAAAAGCGACGACGCTGCCGTTTCCCTACGCCCACGGGGCCGATGGGCTCCCCGCGAGCGTAACGGAGACGATCGACGACAACCGGGCCGACGGGCTGCACACGGTCGTCTATCTGGATATCAAGGTAGAACGAGAGGAGTACATGACCGCCGACACGGGTGCGACACTGCTCGCCGAGGAGTATCCCGACCTCGTGGGCGTCGTCGTCGCCCGCGCGGGCAGTCCCGAGCCGCTCGTCGAAGCGGGGACGATGTCCGAACTCGCTGGTCGAGAGTTTGGCGATCCGCTGCATCTGCTCGTCGTGCCGGGCGAGTGTCACCTGCTCGAGGCCGACGCCCTCGTCGAACTGGCAGGAGCCGACCGGGACGCCCTCGAGATCGCCTGATCGACGCCGGCAGATTTACGGTCGGGGCGGGAAAGGGTGGCCCATGAGCGGTCGGGAGGTCACGGACGATTCGGCCCGTGGGGACGGGTCGACGGCGGCCAGCGAGCGGAGCGACTTCGACCGGGAGACGTTCGAGTTGGCCCACGAAGAGCTTCGGTCGACGTTCGACTCCCAGGTAACCCGGGTGCAGGAAATAGACGAGAAGGCCATCGAAATTCTGAAAGCGAACCTCCTGTTGATCGGGCTGGTCGTCACGGGTGGGTCGATCGTCGTCCAGACCGACCTCGACATCGGCCCCTTCATCAACCTCTTTTCGATCACCAGTGCGCTCCTCCTGCTGGCGTCGACGGGACTCGCCGGCGTGACGTACACGGCGTCGAACCTCAGAGGGGGTATCGACGGCGATGCGGTCGAGGTCGCCCTCGCGACGGCTCGCGGCGACCCCACAGCCGACGCGGACCGGTTCGAGGTGCGACTGCTTCGCAGCTACGGCCGGTGGATCGAGTACAACGCCCGGGTGACGGCCGTCAACGACATGTTCGCGACGATCACCGTCCTCATGGTGATCGCCGCGTTCGTCTACGTCGTCGCCGGGATCGCGGTCGGCGCGCTCGATCCGTCGACGATCGTCTCGGCGGTGACCTTCCTCGCACTCACGGCCGTCCTCCTGTGGCTCGGTGCCTTCGCGTACTACATGGACCACCTCGGCGCGAGCGACGAGCGCTGGGAGGGCACGTTCGACGGCGTCAGAATCTCGAAAGGGGTGACCCGAAAACGCGGGCTGTCGACGCTGCGATCGATGCGCAGCGAGGGGGCGACCGACGAAGCGGAAGAAGAACGGGACGGCGACGCGGCCCCGGCACGAAACGCGCGGTCGTAAGTCCCACTGAACGCGGCGGCCACACCGCGTCCCCTCAGCCGCCCAGCACGGACTCGAGCCGGTCGCGGAAGTCCCCCGGAACCTCGAGATGCGGTGTATGCCCCGTATTGCCGAAGACGACTTCCTCGAACTCGCCGCCGCGATCGGCGTAGATCTCGAGGACGGCACGGGTCTGGTCGACCATCGGTTGGGGCGGGAAGACGTCCTCGCCGGGCCACTCCGGGAGTTGCCCCATCCGACCGAGCGTCCCGAGATCGAACAGGGAGGCGTTCGAGACGATCTGGTCGGAATCGCCGCGGATCCACAGGACGGGCGGTTTCTCGTCGGGATCGATCTCGGTGATCCCCTCGAGGTCGCAGTACTTCGGCGAGATGGCGTTGTTCACTCCGGTTTCGCCCGGCGCGATGCCGGGCCAGTTGTCGCTCGGTTTCGAGGTGCCCGGATAGTTCCCGTCGCCGGTGGCCGTATCGAGCATTCCGGTCAGGTACGACTCCTCGCGGTCGGCGTCGAACTCGTGGGTCGGGTCGACGTAGTACGTTCGCAACACCTTTCGCGGCGAGGTCTGGCCCTCCTCGCTCCGATCGCGGGTCGCCAGCCCCGCCACGAACCCGTCGTTGCCGATCCCCCCGCCGGAGCCGGCGTAGTCGTCGAAGCAGGGCGTTCCCTCCGTATCGTTCGTGCCGCCGAAGCCGTACGGCGAGATCGGGTTGACGAGAACGAGGTCGGCGACGGCTCCGGGATGATCGATCGCGTACCGCATCGCGACCCCGCCGCCGTTCGACCAGCCGACGAGAACGAACGGTTTCGGGAGGGCGAGTTCGTCGACGAGCGCTCGAAAGTCCCCCGCGAAGTCGCCGAGCCCGTTCGTCGCATCGACCGGTTTCGTTTCCGAATCGCCGTACCCGCGAAGATCAGATGCGATCGCACGGTGATGAGCCGGGAGATCGGCCAGTACGTCCTCGAAGAACCGCGAGGACGAGACGTTTCCGTGGAGGAAAACGATAGTTCGGTCCTCCCCGTCGGCTCGACCGTTGCCCCCCGACTCGAGGACGTGTGTCTCGAGTCGATCAGTGTCGACGGTTCGCGAGTCGACCCCAGCGAGGGTGTCGTCTCGAGTCATGGCCGCGGGTACTACGGCCCCCCTGATAACTCTCGGGCCGAGACTCGGTCGCTGAGCCGTTCGGTCGGACCGACGTTCGGTCAATCGTCCGCAGTGACGCCGTCCCCGGCCCGCCGTCCGGAGCGGGAGCGGAGCGTCCCGCCGAGGAGGGCGGCGATCACGGCGCAGGCGGCGACGACGCCGAGAAACGCCGCCGTCGTCGAGAACGCCTCGAGCCAACTGACGACGAAGATCGGAATGACCAGCTCGTAGGTGTGGAACACGGCGTGGCCGAGCATGGCAAATGCCGTCACGGCCCTGTCGTTGCGATCCATGGTCAGTGCAGTTCACTCACACGGCCATCCTGTCTCCCGAAAATGCGTGCGGAAACGACGCTCGCACGCGTCGTCGCGTCTACTGCCGAACGGAACGACGTAAAGACGCTCGTCTTCGTATCGACTGCTGTCCGGTCTATGAGAGTCGGTCGATGATCGCTTCGGTCACGTCGTCCGTCGAGGCGTCGCCGCCCAGATCCGCCGTGCGTGGCCCCTCCTCGAGCGTGGCCTCGACGGCGTCGTTGACGGCCTCGCTTTCCGCCTCGTAGCCCAGATACTCGAGCAACATGGCGGTCGAGAGGATCATCGCGGCGGGGTTCGCGATCCCCTCACCCGCGATGTCGGGCGCGGTGCCGTGGACGGGTTCGAACACGGCGCGCTCGGGACCGATGTTCGCCGAGGGGAGCAGGCCCAGCCCGCCCACGAGTCCGGCCGCGAGATCCGAGAGCACGTCGCCCGCGAGGTTGGGACAGACGACGACGTCGAACTGTTCGGGGTCGAGACAGACCCGCGTCGCGAAGGCGTCCATCAACACTTCGTTCGTCTCGACGCCCTGCTCCTCGGCGACGTCGCGAACCGTATCACGGAAGAGACCGTCCGTCTCCCGCATGACGTTGGCCTTGTGGACGATCGAGAAACCGTCGTGTTCGTCGCCGGCGACGTAGTCGCAGGCGAATTCAGCGAGTCGCTTCGAGGCCGACTCCGTGACGACGCGCGTCAGCGTCGAGACGTCCTGTGTCAGTCGATCCTCGAGCCCCGAGTAGACGCCTTCGGTGTTCTCCCGGAGGAAGACCAGGTCCGTCTCGGGTCGCACGGCGTCGACTCCCGGATACGCCTTCGCGGGGCGGATATTGACGAACGAATCGACCGCCGTTCGAAGCGGCAGGATGACGTCGGCGGCAGTCTCACCGACCGCGCCGAACAGGGTCGCGTCGGCCGACGCCGCCAGATCGTAGGTCTCCTGGGGCAGCGCCTCGCCCGTCTCCGCGAGGACCGCGTCGCCGGCCTCGGCCTCGACGAACTCGAAGTCGATCGGGAACGACTCGAGGACCTCGACGGCGGCGGGTGTTACTTCCTGTCCGATTCCGTCGCCCGGAATAACGGCGATTTCGTGAGTCATGCCCAAACATCGATGTGGGGGCGAAAAGAGGGTATCGATACCGTCATGCGAACGCAGGTGATGGGTTACGGACTGCCGACGCCGGTCGCGGTCCCCACCGCGTCGGCGATCGAGCGCCGTTTGAGCAGTGCGAACCCGACGACGACCAGCCCGAAGCCAGCGATCGTCATCGCCCCGACCGTCTCGTCGAGCAAGACGACGCCAGCGATCGTCGCGACGATCGGGACCAGATAGCCGATCAGCGCCGCCTCGAACGCGCCGTGTTCCTCGAGGACCCTGAAGTAGATCAGAAAGGCGATCGCGGTCGCGAAGACCCCGAGATAGATCACTGCGCCGACCGCGGTCGGGACGAGGACGTCCGGTGACGGGAACTCACCAGCCCCGAAGCTGACCGTGTGCAGGACGATCCCGCCGACGAACATCGACCAGCCGACGAGCGACGCCCGCTCGATGGTCGGGCCGGCGCGCTGAATCAGGACGCCGCCGAGTGCGACGCTACAGACCTGGCCGACGACGAGCAGTCGGCCGGCGGCGTCCCCCCCGAGGAGATTACTCGGATCCGGCTGGACGACGAGGCCGACGCCGAAGAAGCCGATCGCCGCGCCGACGGCACCGAGCGGGGAGAGTCGTTCGCCCAGCAGGACGATCGCCCACAGCGCAGTGACGATCGGGACCAGCCCCTGAATGATCGCTGCGATCCCGCTCGGGACGGTCTGCTGGCCGATGAACAGGAGTCCGTTGCCGCCGATCAGGAACACGCCACCGCCCACGACCGCGACCAGGTCGTTTCGTCGGGTGGGCACCCAGTCGTCGACCCGGAGCGCGGCGTAGGTCAACAGTATCACCGCCGCGATGTCGTACCGAACGGCTGCGAACAGCAACGGCGGAAGGGACTCGAGGCCGACGGAGATGGCCGGAAACGAAAAGCCCCACAACACGGCGAGCACCAAGAAAAGCGACACGTCGAGGGAACGAGACATACAAAACGATATCGGGGCAATCGCCGAAATACCTCGCGGTTTCGGTGGCCCGCTGCCGCGACCACAAGAGGGGGGAGTGACGCCAGCAGGCGACGGCTTCAGTCCACGGCGGAGTCGATCGTACCGACGCGACGGTACCGGAGGCTCGGCTCCGGAGAACGAGGACGAAGAGAGGGCAACTCACTCCAATCGCAGTTGGATCGATTTTCGAAAAAACGGGACGGACGATCGCTACGTTACTCGGCGTCGGGAATCGCCGCGTCGTCGACGTAGGGCAACTCTCGAGCCGTCTCTCGGACTGCGCCGGCGTTGGACTTCATCAGCGCCGTCGTGTCCCAGACGCCGTCGACGAGGGCCTTGCGCTGGGCGTCGTCGACGGTGACGTCGATGGTCCGATCGCCGTAGGTCACTGTTTCGGCCTCGACGTCGATCTCGAGGTCGCCGTCGGGGTTCGCGTCGACCCACTCCTGGAGGTCCTCGATCGTCTCGCTGTCGGCGGTCACGGTCGGAATCCCGAGGGCCAGACAGTTGCCCGCGAAGATTTCGGCGAAGCTCTCGCCGATGATCGCGTCGATCCCCCAGCGCATCAGCGCCTGGGGCGCGTGCTCGCGCGAGGAGCCACACCCGAAGTTCGAGTTGACGACCATCACCGAGGAGTCCTGAAACCGGTCCTCGTTGAACGGGTGCTCTTTCTGGTCGTCGTCGTCGTCGAACCGCAGGTCGAAGAACGCGAACTCGCCCAGTCCGTCGAAGGTGACGACCTTCATGAACCGCGCGGGGATGATCTGGTCGGTGTCGATGTCGTTGCCCCGGATCGGGACGCCCGAACCGGAAACGTAGTTGACCTCCGGAATCTCGACTTCATCCGTCATGCGAGGTTCACCTCCTTCAGATCGCGCACGTCGGAGACTTCGCCGGTAATCGCCGCCGCGGCGACCATCCGCGGGTTCATCAGGACGGTTCGCCCGTCCTTCGATCCCTGGCGGCCGACGAAGTTCCGGTTCGAGGAGGAGGCACAAGCCTCGTCGCCCTCGAGTTGGTCCTCGTTCATCCCCAGACACATCGAACAGCCGGCGTTGCGCCACTCGAAGCCGGCCTCCTCGAAGGTGTCCTTGAGCCCTTCCTCCTCGGCAGCGCGCTGGACGCGCTGGCTGCCGGGGACGACCATCGCGCGGACGTCGTCGGCGACCTCCCGTCCCTCGACGATCCGGGCGGCGCGTCGCAGGTCAGGCAGGCGGGCGTTCGTACAGGAGCCAAGGAAGGCGACGTCGATATTGTAGCCCTCCATCGTCTCGCCGGGTTCGACGCGCATGTGTTCCTGCGCACGCCGGGCGGTGTCTTGCTTCTCCGCGGGGAGCGACTCCGGCTCCGGAATCGGATCGGAGATGCCGACTCCCTGCCCGGGCGTGGTCCCCCAGGTGACGACCGGCTCGAGTTCGTTCGCGTCGATGTGAACGACGTCGTCGTACTCGGCGTCGTCGTCGGAGCGGATGGACTCCCAGTAGGGCTCGAGTTCGTCGAACTTCTCGGGATTGTCCTGGAAGTAGTCCGTCTCTTTCAGCCACTCGTAGGTGGTCTCGTCGGGGTTGACGTAGCCCGCGCGAGCGCCGCCCTCGATGGACATGTTACAGATCGACATCCGTCCTTCCATCCCCAGCGACTCGATGGCTTCGCCGGCGTACTCGTAGACGTAGCCGACGCCGCCCTCGGTGCCCAGGCGACGGATGATCTCGAGGATCACGTCCTTGGCCTCGACGCCGTCGCCGAGTTCGCCGTCGACCTGGATCTTGCGGACCTTCTGTTTCTCCATGGCGACGGTGCCCGTCGCGAGCACGTCGCGGATCTGGGAGGTCCCGATGCCGAAGGCGAGCGCGCCGAAGGCACCGTGCGTCGAGGTGTGGCTGTCGCCACAGACGATGGTCTTGCCGGGTTGGGTGATCCCCTGCTCCGGTCCGATGACGTGGACGATCCCCTGATCGCCCGTCGTCGGATCCGAGAACTCGATGCCGGCCTCGCGGACGTTTTCCTCGAGTTCGGCCATCATCTCCTCGGCCGCGTCCTCCTCGTAGGGCCGGGACTGGTCAGCCGTTGGGACGATGTGGTCGACCGTCGCGTGGGTCAGTTCCGGATAGGCGACCTCGAGGTCGCGCTCGCGGAGCATGCCGAAGGCCTGCGGGCTGGTCACCTCGTGGATGAGGTGGAGCCCGACGAACAGCTGGTCCTGTCCGGTCGGCAGGCGGGTTACTTTGTGTCGATCCCACACCTTGTCATACAGTGTATCCTCGCTCATTCGTCGTCCTCTACGGAGTCACCGTGCTCGACGCCGCGTTCGAAGACGCGGTTCGCGTCGTCGGCACTGTTGGGCGGCGTGTGGTCGACGTCGCGCATTTTCGTTTGTCGCTCCGTCCGTTCGTCGGCCCCGTCAGCCTCGTCGGGCTCCGCTGTAGCCGAGTCCGGCTCGCCGCCGTCCGCTGCGACGGTCGGCCCGCGGCTGAACAGCTGGCCAGCCGTTCGTCCCGTGTAGGGATTCGTGTGGCTGACGTCGGCCATCGTCTCTGTCGTGTCGTCGGTTTCGTTCATCGTCGTTCGGGTCCGTAGTTAGTCGTCCGCCTGCACCGTGGCGGACTCGTCTTCGCTCTCCGCTGTCTCGGCCCAGGCGAACAGATCGCGCAGTCGTTCGCCGACCTGCTCGATCTCGTGGTTCTTCTCGGCCTCCCGAAGCTGGTTGTAGCTCGGACGACCGGCCTGGTTCTCGAGGATCCACTCGCGCGTGAACTCGCCGTTCTGGACCTCCTCGAGGACCTCTTCCATGTTCTCGCGGACGGTCTCGTCGACGATGCGGTCGCCACGGCTCAGGCCGCCGTATTCGGCGGTGTCGGAGACGGAGTCCCACATCTCGGCGTGGCCACCCTCGTACATCAGGTCGACGATCAGCTTGAGTTCGTTGAGACACTCGAAGTAGGCGATCTCCGGCGAGTAGCCGGCGTCGACGAGCGTCTCGAAGCCGTGTTTGACCAGCGAGGTGACGCCGCCACAGAGGACGGCCTGCTCGCCGAAGATGTCGGATTCGACCTCCTCCTGGAACGTCGTCTCGATGACGCCGGCACGGGTACAGCCGATTCCCTTCGCGTACGCCAGCGCGCGGTCGGCCGCGTCGCCGGTCGTATCCTGGTAGACCGCGAACAGACCGGGCGTCCCCTCGCCGTTGACGTAGTTACGGCGGACGAGGTGGCCCGGGCTCTTGGGAGCGATCATCGTCACGTCGACGTCTTCGGGCGGCTCGATCTGGTTGTAGTGGATGTTCAGCCCGTGAGCGAACTGGAGCGTGTCGCCTGCCTCGAGGTTCGGCTCGATGGCGTTCTCGTAGACGTCCGGCTGGACCGTATCGGGAATGAGCACGGAGACGTAGGAGGCCTGTGCGGCCGCGTCGGCGGGCGTCGTAACCGTGAGACCGTCGGCTTCGGCGGTATCGCGCGAGGACGATCCCTCGTGGAGGCCGACGACCACGTCGACGCCGCTGTCGTCGAGGCTCAGCGCGTGGGCGTGTCCCTGGCTCCCGTAGCCGAGCACGGCCACGGTCTCGTTGTCAAGCGTCGATACGTCTGCGTCGTCGTCGTAATAAATCTCGGTGGTGAATTCGTCAGTCATCGTTAGCAGTGTGTGTGTATTGGTCTTCGTAGTTCGCCTCGTCGGCGGGCTGTGCCGTCGAACTGGCTGCGGTCCGATCGGTACCGCGGGCCAGTGCCGTCGTCCCCGTTCGGGAGATCTCCCGAACGCCGAACTGGCTGAAGGTATCGATCGCGGCCTCGATCTTCTGGCGCGCGCCGGTCACTTCGATCGTCGCGGTCTCCGGACTCGAGTCGACGGTCTTTCCGCCGTACATCTCCGCGACGGCAGCGACCTGATCCGGCCGGCTGGCGTCGACCTTGATCAACGCCAGCTCCCGGCGCATCGCGTCGGGCTCGAGTTCGCGCACGGAGATCACCGGCACGAGTTTGCGGAGCTGTTTCTCGATCTGGTCGATGCCAGGATCGGGCTCCTCGACGACGATCGTGATCCGCGCGTGATCCTCGTCTTCCGTGGGGCCGACGGTCAGGCTCTCGATGTTGAACTGCCGTCTCGAGAACAGCCCCGAGACGTCGGAGAGCACGCCCGGTTCGTGCGTGACCAGCGCGGAGATGACGGTGCGGCGAGGCTCGTGAGTCGCTTCGACCTCGGGATCGATACGAATGCCTTGCTTGTTGCGTCGCCCGGCTGGCGTCGGTCGGTCCGCCGGCGGCGGGCCTTCGAGTCCTTTCTTCATGCGAAACACCTCGTGTGTCGCTGCACGGCGTGGGGAACCGCTCGAGACGGCGACGTCGTCTCGGGGTTTCGATTGCAGTCGGACGCGGCTCGTCCGGCGCTCATAGCTGGTCCTCCGTGAGTGCGAACTGGCCGTTGTCGCCGCCGCTTGGAACCATCGGATAGACGTTGGCGTCGGGATCGATGTGGACGTCGATCACCGAGGGGCCGTCGTACGCGATGGCGTCGTCGATCGTCTCGGCGACGTCGTCGTAGTCGTCGATTCGGAAGCCACACGCGCCAAACGCCTCGGCGAGTTTGTCGAACTCGGGCATCCAGCCGTAGTCCGACGCGGAGTGACGCCCGTCGAAGAAGGCGTCTTGCCACTGACGGACCATGCCGATGTACTCGTTGTTGAGCACGGCGACCGTGATGTCGAGCTCCTCGCGGACGGCGACCGACAGGCCCTGCAGCGTCATCAGGAACGAGCCGTCGCCGTCGATGCAGACGACTTCTTGGTCGTCGTCGGCCGCGAGCCGCGCGCCGATCGCCGAGGGCAGTCCGTACCCCATCGCGCCGAGGCCGTGACTCGAGACCCAGGTCCGGGGCTCGGTGTACGTCCAGTACTGACAGGCCCACATCTGGTGTTGGCCGACGCCGGTGGTAACGATCGCCCGGTCGCTCGTGGCCTCGTCTAAGGCCTCGACGACGAACTCCGGCTGGACCGGCTTGTCCTCGGGCGCGTCGTAGGCCATCGAGTAGTCGGATTTCCACTGCTGGCACTGCGCGCGCCACTTCTTCGCTTCCGGCGAGGAATCGACCGCCTCGCTCAGTTGCTCGACGACGGTTTCGGCGTCGCCGACCAGCGGGTAGTCCGCGTGGATGTTCTTCGAGATCTCCGCGGGGTCGATGTCGACGTGGATGACCTCCGCGTCGGGCGCGAAGGTCTCGATGCCACCGGTCAGTCGGTCGTCGAACCGGGTCCCGATCCCGATCAGCGTGTCACAGTGGGTGACCGCCATGTTCGCGTAGCCGGTGCCGTGCATGCCCGCCATCTCGAGGGACAGTTCGTGGTCTTCGGGGAACGCGCCGATGCCGGGCATCGTGGTGATGACCGGAATCTCGTGTTCGATGGCGAACTCGCGGCAGGCCTCGCTGGCCTCGCCCTTGATGACGCCGCCGCCGAGCAACATCACCGGACGAGCGCAGTTCTCGATCCGCTCGGCCGCCGCGTCGACGATCTCCGAATCCGCCCGCTCTTGCACCTGGTAGGTGTCCGGAACGGTCGGGGCGTCGGGCTCGCGGTCGGTCTCGCCGTTCGTGACGTCTTTCGGCAGGTCGACCAGAGTCGGCCCCGGTCGGCCCTCGCGGGCGAGTGCGAACGCCTCGCTGACGTCGCTGCCGACGCGATCCGAATCGCTCGCGAACGTGTTGTCCTTCGTGACTGGCGTCGTGACCCCGGTGGTGTCGGTCTCCTGGAAGGCGTCGTTGCCGACGAACTCCGTCGGGACCTGTCCCGTCAGCGCGACCATCGGATCCGAGTCCATATCGGCGTCCGCGATGCCGGTGACCAGGTTGGTCGCACCCGGCCCCGACGTCGCCAGGCAGACGCCCGGCTCGCCGGAAACGATGCCGTAGGCGTCGGCCGCGTGGGCCGCGCCCTGTTCGTGGGCCATCGTCACGTGACGGATATCCGAATCGTAGAGGGCGTCGTAGACGGGCATGATCGCCCCGCCCTGGACGCCGAAGGCGTACTCGACGCCCGCGTTCTCGAGGGCTCGAACGACGGATTCGGCACCCGTCGTGACCGGCTCGGCCGGCGATTCGGCGTCGTCACCTGCCGCGTCGTCCTCGGTGACCGCATCGGGCGCGGCGCTGTCAGTGATCTGATCGTCGTCCTGTTCGTCGTCCGCTGGCGTGACCTTTGCTGCGCGTTCGCTCATCTGTTATCTCCCGCCGGTTGCTGGCGATCGAGTGGTGTACGGTAGTGTGGTGTCATCTGGTGGGGTGGTGATCGCTCGAAGAACGATACGCCGTCGGGTCCGAAGCTACGAAGTACTAGAGATGGGGCTATAGAGCCCCTACAATACGAATCGAAGCGAACGCGCTGGTGTCGACCGTGCGAACGCGAGCCGACAGGGGAGCGCGGACCGTCATTACTGTATACGTAGTTCCGTCGAGGATCATAATCCTTACGAGTCGCTCGAGCCCGATCGCTCGACCGCGATAGCCGGGGCTCGCCAACGGAGGCAAACGGGGCGGACATCCCTCAGGCGCGCACCTCCTCGTGGTCCTGCTGGCGTTCGACGCCAGCCTCCGTCGCGAAGCGCTCGAGGTCGTCGACGGTGACCTGGCGCTTCTCGGCCCCGTAGTCTTTGACGCGGCGGGTGACCGCTCGAACCTGCTCGTCGGTGGGCGCAAAGCCACACTCGACGAGCCGTTCGCGGACCGAGTGGGTCCCGGTGTGTTTCCCCATGACCAGTCGGCGTTGTGCACCGACCATCTCGGGGGTCATGACGCCGGGTTCGAAGGTATCGGAGTTCTCGATGACGCCGGCGGCGTGGATGCCGCTCTCGTGGGAGAAGGCGTTGGCACCGACGACGGGCTTGTTGCCCGGCGTGTCCATGCCGCTTTTCTCCTCGACGACGTTCGAGAGTTCGGTGATGCGTGTCGTGTCGATCCCCGTATCGGTCTGGTAGAGCGACTCGACGGCCATCACGTACTCCTCGTAGGCGGCGTTGCCGGCGCGTTCGCCGATCGAGTTGACCGACACCTGTGCCTGGGCCGCGCCGGCTTCGATGCCGGCCAGGGCGTTAGCGGTGGCCAGCCCGAAGTCGTCGTGGGTGTGGACGTCGACCTGTGCGTCCGTGTGGGCACAGACCTTCTCGATCATGGCCCGGAATCGGGTCGGCGTGGCGACGCCGCAGGTGTCGGGAATGTTGATCCAGTCGGTTCCCGCTTCGGTGACCGCTTCGATCACGTCGATCAGGAACTCCTCGTCGGTTCGGGTCGCATCCATCGGCGAGAACATGCAGGTCACGCCCGCGTCTTTGATGCGTTCGACCGACTCGACTGCGCGCTGTACGACTTCCTCCCGGGTGGCGTGCATCGAATCCTCGATCTGGACGTCGCTGGTGGACACGAACGTATGCACCATCTCGACGCCGGAATCGAGTGCCGCTTCGATGTCCTTGTCGACGACGCGGGCTAACCCGCAGGTCGTCGAACTGGTTGCCGAAGCGATATCACGAACGGCCTCGAACTCGGCGTCCGAGTTGACGGGGAACCCGGCCTCGATGACGTGGGTTCCCATCTCGTCCAGGATGGACGCGATCTGCCGTTTGTCGTCGTAGGAAAACGATGTGCCGGGTGACTGCTCGCCGTCCCGGAGGGTCGTATCGAAGACACGTGCTGACTCTATTTCGTCAGTGGAATCTAACGTGCCCTGGAAGAACTCGACCCCCCTGATTGGTATCAGAGGATGGGCTGTCTTGTGAAGACATTGTATCTGAACCCGACGTGCGACGATATATATAAAACTATCGCTGTGACTGGCGCTGGGTGGCGGCCAACAGGCTGTTATCGTTCGTGGTGTTCCGAAAATCGCAAGACAGCGACGACCTATTATGGTATCCCCCTCTCCTAGTACTCTCTAGTGATCGGCGGACGACTGGCCCAATCGACGGCTGCTCACCTCGAATTGCCGCCCGTTTTCCCCCGCTGACCTCGCTCGAGCGCTGGCGCGCGCTCGATGGTGGACGTTCGGTCGATATGATCTTCGATAGCAGCCGATTTCAGTAGATCGTCCAAATATCGGGCGATTGAGGTCACGAACGCTCGGTCGGACGGTGTCAGGCTCGAGAATCACAACTCCTCCCCCGACGGGCTCGTGGTTTCGGAGTCGCCGCAAGCTGAAGCCCCGAAACTCCTGTCGGCGTTCGCGAAACGAGCGCGCGTGTGAGGACTATATGCCCGGTCGTGATAGGACGGTGCGCATGACGACCGACGAGATTACCGATCTACTGACCGCAGCGTACATCGACGAACTCGAGACCGTAATGAACTACCTGACCAACGCGATCGTCCTCGACGGCATCCACGCCGAAGAGGTCAAGGCGAGTCTCGAGGAGGACATCCAGGAGGAACTCGAGCACGCCCAGATACTCGGCGAACGGCTGAAGCAACTCGACGAGTCGCCGCCGGGCTCGGAGTCGTTCGAAGCCAACCAGCACAGCCTCCAGCCGCCCGAAGACACGACCGACGTCCAGTCGGTGATCGAGGGCGTCCTCGAGGCCGAGGAGAGCGCCGTCGAGACCTACCGGTCGCTGATCGAGGCCGCGACCGAGGCCAACGACCCCGTCACGGAGGACGTCGCGGTGACGATCCTCGCCGACGAGGAGGCCCACCGCACCGAGTTTCGGGGCTTCCAGAAGGAGTTCCCGATGGACTGACCGATCGTCTCCGCGAGCGAACGCAGTGAGCGAGCGGGCCGAGGAACTCTCGAAGCCGCGCCTCCGGCGCGGCTGAGGGGGTGACGCAGGCTTTTCATCGAAGCTAAGCGGGAGCTTCGCTCCCGCGAGGTCCGAGAGAGCGCTTCGCGCTCTCTCGAGATTTTGCCGAGGGCGCGCCGAAGGCGCGCCCGTGGTTCGAAAGGCGCTCCGCGCCTTTCGTCATCACGGAAGACGCGTAGCGTCTTCCGAACGACAGCGCAAAAGTTCGGAGGCGAACGTTTTTCTCGCCCCGGTTCGACCCACCGGGTATGAGCGATTTCGACCTCGACCTCCGGGCTGTCGAGGACCACATCGACGAGGAACTCGACCTCGAGGGGAGTATCGTCCTCGGCGTCCTCGATGGGACGACACCCGACGACGAGTGGCTCGAGTCGGTTTCGAACGGAAACGTCCTCGTCCTCAACGTCGAGGGGGACGTCAACGAGTTGGCTGCAGGGTTCGCACGGGATCTCAAGGAAGCGGGCGGCAGCCTCGTCCACTTCCGTGGGTTTCTGCTCGTGACGCCGCCGGGCGTGGACGTGAGTATGGACCGACTCTAAGACCCCCACGACACGACGGCAGCACCGATATCGAAGGCACCGCTCTCACGTCGAGACGAACGTCACGAAGTGACCGTCCGGATCGCGAACGACGACTGCTTCGTCCGTCTCCCGCTCGAGCGACCGGATTCGATCGTCGACCGCCGCGAGCGCCGCCTCCGGATCGGCCGTCTCGAACCCGAGATCGACGTGGACGCCGCCGCGAGCGTCGGCGATTCCCAGTTGAGGTTCCCAGAGCTCGAGCGCCATCGGACCCTGCAGTCGCACGCGTTTGCGGCCGTGGCCTTCGTCGACGGGTTCGAACCCCAGGTCCTCGTAGAAGGCCCGTGAACGCTCGAGAGCCGCGACCTCCAGGACGACCTCGAAGAGCCCATCGATCCCCGGACCGGCGACATCCTGTTGACCGAGTTCGACGCAGTTGCCGTCGGGATCGTACAGATACAGCGACCGCGTGGGGCCAAACTGCGCTTCCTCGAGGTCGTAGTCGTCGTCGAGCCGGGTCCACCACTCGTCGTACTCGGCGTCGGGAATCGAGAACGCGTAGTGGGTGTGCAATCCGCCCCGTGGGAGGCCGTCGGGACGGCGGACCACGAGATCGGTATCGCCCGCTGTAAAGACCAGTTCCCGATCCCCGCGCTCGCGGACGGTCAGTCCCAGCCGCTCCGCATAGAACTCACGTGCCGACTCGAGGGATTTCGCCTCGAGTGCCAGCCAGGCCAGCCCGGTTAGCATGCGAGGACGTACGCGGGGGAGGAGCATATACTGTTGGACGGCAGTCGGTGCGAAAGCGGTAGTCCGCCACCGATCAGTGCCGAGGTCGGGAGGGGACGAGAGGAGCCACTGCGCGTCACCGCACACCTGACTCGCCCGATAGCCGTGCGATCAGTGTGTAACAGTTGCAGTCGTTCCGAGAGCAGCGGCCGCCGTCAGGACCGGCACGGTCCCACCGATCCACTTCCCTACCGACCCGAAACAACGGGAAGCCATCGAGGGACCGTTTACTTACGCTTATGGGGTTACGTTACGTAACCTTCGGTATGAGCTCACATGTCGACGAGCGGCCGAGCGGTTTCGAGGAGATCGATCGGTTCGACGGCGGCGTCGGCTGGATCGCCTATCCCGAGGAGACGATGAAACGTGCCAGTCACGCCCTCGAAATCGACGGCGAGGTCTGGGTGTTCGACCCCGTCGACGCCGCGGGGATCGACGAGCTATTCGCGGAGTTCGGCGACGTCGCCGGCGTCGTCGTCATGCTCGACCGGCACAAACGAGACGCCGCCGCCATCGCGAACCGCCACGACGTTCCCGTCTACGTCCCCCGGTTCTTCGAGGGGGTCAGCGAGGAACTCGACGCGCCGGTCGCTCGCTTCGACGACGAACTCGCCGATACCGGACTCCAGGCGTTTCCCGTGGTCGACAACCGCTTCTGGCAGGAAGTCGCACTGTACAACCCGGCTGACGGAACGCTCATCGTCCCCGAAACGGTGGGAGCGGCCGACTACTTCCTGGCCGGCGACGAGGAACTCGGCGTCCACCCCATGTTACGGCTCAATCCACCACGGGAAGCGCTTCGCAACGTGGCTCCCGAACGGGTACTCGTCGCCCACGGCCCCGGTGTCATGGCGGCTGCAGCGCGACCGCTCGAGGACGCACTCGCCGGGTCCCGCAAGCGAACCCCACGGCTGTACGGAGAGATGGTCCGAGCCCTGCTTCCCGTCTGATCGGCCACCGGACGCGACCGGAAACCCGACCGCTATCGGGCATACATCTAACTAGCAGCCACTCAAAGGAGGGGCTGTGGTCTACGTAACCCGTGCACTCGTCGACGTCCTACTGGACCTGGCCAGCGATGCCGATCCCAACGACGTGACGACCGGCGTTTCGATCACGCCCGCCAGCGAACTCGAGGGCGCGGACGGCCTCCCCGAAGCGATGCCGGTATTTACCGACTTCTTCCTCCCCGATCCTGGCAACGCCGTCAACGCCGTCTTCGGCGTCGACCTCTCGACGCCCGCTCGTCAGGCCCAGGGGCGGTTCATCTCCCACCCCGTCGGCGAACTCGAGGTAACACGCCGGGACGATCTCGCCGAAATCGTCTTCGTCGCCGTCCCGCCGTGGGAAGTCGACGACGGCTCGTTCGCCGCGTTCGACCGGAGCGGCAAGCGCCAGCCCCTCGAAATCGTCGACGCCTCACCACCGGGGCAGTCGCTGACGGACTGAATCGAGCGGATCTCGTCTCGAGTCGAAACCGTGCTCCGCTCGGAAGGTCCCGACCGTGGGACCGTGCCGGTCGATAGCAGGGCGTGGAGCCGCCTCCCTCACTCGAGGTAGCCGAGTCCGCGGAGCTGTTCGGTGATCTCTTCGAACTCGGCTTCGGTGAGTTCGCCTTCCTTCTGGTGTTGGATGACGATGCTTCGCAACAGGAACCGGACGAGGTCGCTCGTGCTCTGGAAACTCGTCCCCTCGATGGTCTCCTCGACCCGATCCGCGAGGTCCTTCGGGATCGACACCGTGGTGTAGTCGGTCATACGCCATACTCCGTCCCGGTCCCCAAAGGAGTGTCGACGACTGGATCGCCGAGACGGGTCCGATAGGCGGGGTGTCGCGACCCGGTTCGGTCGACCGTCGTGTTCCGTCGCGGCTGGTCGATCGTCTCCCCAGCCATTTTTGTATCAGGCTCCATAGCGAGAGGTATAGCATGGGAGTCCGGCCACCATCGAGCGGAGACGACGAGGAGCCCGACAGCGTCGAGTTCGGTATCGCTGCCGTCGACGCCCACCTCAGGGACGCGGATCTGTCTTTTCCGGCCACGAAAGACGACGTCCGAGCCGAACTCGGTCACGAACGCATCCCCTACGACGTCCACGGAAACGACGTGGCGCTGGGCGAGATGCTCGCCGAAGTCCGGGCCGAGCGGTTCGACTCTCGGCAGGAGTTGCTGAACGCACTCCATCGCCCCTTCGAAAAGCACCGCCAGCGCCACTCGAGTGGCGTCGTCGCACAGGTTCGCTCGCTGTTACCGTTCTAGCGCAGTCTCCCTTACTCGTCGTCCGCGTCTCGAGCGATCCGCTCGAGGCGGCGGCGCTGTTCGCGGTGTAAGGTCACGAGCATGTCCGAGAGGACGCCGAACATGAGCAACTGGACGCCCAGCAGGATGGCAGCCGCCGAGGCGAGCGCCATGACTTCGTGGCTCTGGTGGTACTGAACCCACTCCCAGAGGACGTACACCGCGATGAGGCTCCCCGAGAGGATGCCGGCAACGCCGAGACTGCCGAAGTAGAACAGGGGGTTGTTCGTCTTGGCCAGCGAGTACAGAGCGAGGAGAATCGTCCCGCCGTCTTTGACCGGGTGCAGGTTCGTCTCGGATTCGTCGGGTCGAGCGCTGTAACTGACCGGAACGACCGTCGTCTCGACGCCGTGTTTGACGCATTCGACGGCCAGTTCGGTCTCGATGGTGAACCCGTCCGAATCGAGGGACAGCCGTTTGAACGAGTCGACGGTAAAGGCCCGATACCCCGAGAGGATGTCCTCGTAGTTGGCCCCGTGGACGAACCCGAACGCGCGGTTTATCATCCGGTTGCCAAAGCCGTTCAACGCGCGCATCGCGTCGTCGTCCATGTCGGCGAATCGGTTGCCGATCACGTGTTCGTACCCCCGCGAGAGCGGTTCGAGCATCCTGTCGGCGTCGGCCGGATCGTAGGTCCCGTCGCCGTCGAGCATCAAGACGTACGGAACGGTGACGTACTCGAGCGCCTCGCGGACCGCTTGCCCCTTGCCGTCGCCCGACTGGACCAGTACCTCCGCCCCGTGGTCGCGGGCGATCTCACGGGTATCGTCGGTCGAATCGCCGTCGACGACGAGGACGTTCGTGTATCCCCGCTCGGCGAAGCCCTCGATCACGTCGGCGATCGTCGCCGCCTCGTTGAGCGTCGGAATGAGAACGCACACCTCGTCGGGCGAGATTTCCTCGGTCTCGTCCGTAACGGCTATCGCCTCGCCGCCGTCCGAGAGGGGGCCCGAGCCTGTTCGAACCGCATCGTCTTCCATCGAACACAACTCCCCTACCGAACCGCAAAAGGCTACTGATTGAGCAGTGTCGGGTTTTTACGGTCAGTCGGTCCGACGCGAATCAGCCACCACTATCGTCGCCACTGAAAGTCATTGTACACCTGATCGCACGACAGCGTTGCGATCAGTGTATGAACCGTTTCAGTTGCGACTCTACCAGGTCAGTCCCTCGTAGACCTCGAGCGCGTCCTCGTCGACGTCGATCCGCCGCCCATCGACGACGACGCTGCGGGCCATCCCCTCGAAGGAGAGGTCGTCGAACGCCGGCCAGTCGGTCGCAACGACGGCCCCGTCCGCGCCCTCGAGGGCCCCCGCCGCCGAGTCGGCGTACTCGATGTCGGGATAGTCGGGCCGGACGTTCTCGATCGCGACCGGGTCGAAGGCGACGACGACAGCGCCGCGATCCGTCAGGTGATCGATCACGTCGAGTGCGCGCGACTTGCGGATGTCGTCGGTGCCGGGCTTGAACGACAGACCCAGCACCGCGATCCGGGCCCCCTCGAGGTCGACGTGGGCCGCGAGCAACTCGACGAGCCGTCGCGGTTGCTCGTCGTTGACCGCGACGACCGCATCGAGCAGTTCGGGGTCGTACCCCTGTTCGCGAGCGCCGGCCCGCAAGGCGTTGACGTCCTTCGGGAAACAGGACCCACCCCAGCCCAGTCCGGAGCGCATGAACCGGTCGGAGATCCGATCGTCGAGCCCGACCGCCTCGAGCACCTCGTAGGCGTCCGCGTCGTACTCCCGTGCGATATTCCCCAGCTCGTTGACCAGCGAGACCTTCGAGGCGAGGAAGGCGTTGTTCGCGTACTTGATGAGTTCCGCCTCGCGGATATCGGTCTCGACGAGGTCCGTGTCGTCTCGCTCGAGGATCGGCGCGTACAGTTCGCGAAGCGTCGCGGGGGCCTCGTCGCTGGCCGTCCCGAAGACGACCTTGTCCGGCTCGAGGAAGTCCTCGACTGCGGTTCCCATCCGGAGGAACTCGGGGTTCATCGCGAGCTCGAGCCCGTCACCGATCTCGGTTCCGGATTCGGCCTCGAGGATCGGACCGACGACGTCTTCGGTGGTGCCGGGCAGGACCGTGCTCTTGACGACCACGAGGTGATCGTCGTCCTTCTCGGCGAGTGCGCGCCCGAGCGATTCCGCGCCAGCCTGCATGATCGCGAGGTCGAGACTCCCGTCGTCGGACTGTGGCGTGGGCAAACAGAGGAACGTGACGTCCGTCTCGCGGACGTCCTCGTAGTTCGTCGTCGCACGGAGCGTCGTGCCGGCGTGTGCCGCGATTCGCTCCGCGAGGCCGGACTCGTGGATCGGGGCCTCGCCGGCGTTTATCGCCTCGACGATGTCCTCGTCGATCTCGACGTTGGTCACGGTGTGGCCGAGATCGGCGAGACAGGCAGCGACGGTCGTGCCGACGTAGCCGCTCCCGACGATGGAGACGTTCATGTGACCTGCAAGGAACGGGGACGATTAGTCCCTTTTGGGTCGTCCTCGAGTCGTTCGACAACTCGAGGACGGACTCGTTCGGGGGAGTAACTACTGTTCGACCGGCTCGGCTGGGTGGTCCGTGAGTCGCTCCTCGGCGCGATCCCTGTCTTCGGGGTAGCCGACGTCGATGCGCCAGCCGTCCATTCGGATCGCATCGATGGTCCGACCCGACTGGATGAGCAGATCGATCGCGTCCGGCAGTTCGTACTCGCCGCGATCCGAGGGCTGGACGAGGTGACACGCGTGGAAGATCTCGGGCGTGAACGTGTAGAACCCGGTCATGACGAGGTTCGACGGCGGATCCTCGGGTTTCTCCATCACCTCGACGATCTCGCCGTACTCGTTGGTGTCGAGGACGCCGTATCTCGAGGCCTCCTCGTAGGGGACTTCCTCGACGAGGAACGCGGCGTCGGCCCGTTCTTCCTGCTGGCGGTTGATCACGTCGCCGAGGTTCGCCCGGAAGACGTTGTCCCCGAGCATGAGCATGAAGTCGTCGTCGACATGGGGTTCCGCCTGGAGGATGGCGTGGGCGAGCCCGAGCTGTTCCCGCTGGTGCGCGTAGGTGATCGGAACGCCCTCGTACTCGTCGCCGTAGCGCTCGATGATCTTCTCTTTCATGTAGCCGACGACGAGGACGAATTCGGTTGCGCCGACCTCGATGAGGTTGTCCATGACGTCCTCGACGAGCGGTTTGCCGTCGACTTCGACGAGGACCTTCGGCTTGTCTTCGGTGAGCGGCCGGAGGCGGGTACCCTTTCCTGCGGCCAGCACGACTGCTTGCATGTGCACACAGATTCTACTTGAGTGTTATATGTTTTCGGGGATTGTCGTTGCCTTAGTGTGTGTTCGACTGAACACCGTGGTAGTTTCTGCACCATCGCGCAACGAGGTGCAAAACCCGTACTGAGAGGGAGAATCGTCGCCGACCGGCGTTGTCGACGGCTGCCCGTCGGAAGTCTGCCGGCGTGATCGTGGATCCAGCCACACGTCGACCGGATTCCTGAGATGAGCGGACGTGTCGATAAATTAGATCGTCCTCCGAGCCTGTCGATCGAGTGGCGATCGCCGCCCGGTCATTGATTTCAAACCGTCGGGAAATCGATCGGGAGGTTTTGGTCGACGGTTGTCCGGAAATACGAGGAGATGGCAAACAGCGTTCCGAAGTATACCGCTGCACCGAAACCGACGAGCGTTATCACTACGACGAGGTTATTGCCGACTGAGATGTGCGCTGACTCGAGCCAGAGGCCAGTATAGACGACTACCCCCATAACGGCTGCTGCAGTCCACTGTTTCCCAATCTCGCCGAGCGGAACGGAGAACTCGATCAGTGACGAGAGCGAGAAGTAGGCTACGACGAGGCTGATGGCGACCGATGCAGCGGTCGCCGCCGCTGCACCCACGACCTCGAAGGGGGGGATCAGACTGACGTTTAAAATCACGTTTGCACCGATGAATACGGCATTCACTCTGAAAGAGACATCCGGTCTGTCGATGGCATCGAGTGTTGTCGTGAACTGACGCTGGTATCCCTGGATGAGTGTTGCAACGATGAGTACCGAGAGTACGACTGTCCCTTGTGTGAATTCCTCTCCGTATATTCGAAGGAGACGCTCCCCGAGTAGCGTTCCCCCGACGAGTCCCGGAATGAGAATCAAGCCGCCGTACGTGAGTGCGGTTTCGAACAGGTCTGCTACCGATTGTGCGTCTTCTTCGGCCGAGAGTGAACTCATCTCGGGGAACAGCGTCTGGCTCAGCGATCCACCGAACAGTATCAGAAACACGGCGATGTTCCAGGCCGCCGTGTAGATACCGACGAGCGACGACGATACGAAGAATCCGAGGACGGCTACGTCGACCCAGTTGAACGCACGGGAACGGATCTCACCGAGCCACGAATACTCCGCGTAGGAGATGATCCGACGGTAGTGTTCGAGCGTTGGCAGAGAGACCGATGGAAAGTTCCGAACCGCAATCCATAGTCCGAGTACGGACACGAGCGCGTAACCAGCGGTGTATCCGATGAATAGGCCTGTGATTTTGAGTCCGAGAAGGATCGCGCTGATCTGTACAATACTCCGCGTTCCGGTACGAATCGGATTGAATATTCCCGAGATATGGACGAGGTGTTGCCCGTTGAGTATCGAATTCACGGACGACTGAATAAGGTTGACGAACAAGAACAGTACCACGATCTGTGCAGCCGGATATCCGATATAATCATTTATATGGTGTCGAAAGAGGAGAATCAAAACGGAAACGACCAGAAACAGGCAAAAGGCGATTACCCCGCCAGCGATCGCGTAAGCGGCCTCGTCTTCGTCCTCGCTCACTCGTTTGTTGATAGCGCTCGGAACCCCCATTTCCACTGCGATCCCTAACCAGGATACCGTCGAAAGAACGAGATAATAGGTCCCAAGCGTTCCGGAACCGAGAAACCGTGCGATGAATATCGTCGCGACGAACCCCAGCAGAGACGCAAAAAACCTGGAGGTGAAATGAATTACTGATGTCTGGCCTAGCCGCATATCCCTACCGGTGAGCGAGAATACAAAAAGAGCACCTTTTCTATTCGACCGGCGAGACAGAACGAGGGTAGTTCTATTATGCGCGATAGCCGAGTTCGTGCAATCGCTGCTCCACTGCGGCTTCGATCTCTCCGTCGGCTTCCGTAATGTCGATAGGGTCTAGTTCGTCAACGGTTGACTCGATAAACTCCCGATCCGCGTGTGCTCTCGTTGCTTGCTGGTCGGGAATCGAAGATTCGAATCGGACCTCATCTTCGCGACGGACCGCGTCAACGACCGTCGCGCCACCCTGTTCGTGACAGACGGCATGCCACGGCCCAAAGTACGGTTCTCGGTCGGACTCCGGGATCGGCAATCCCTCTCCGGGTTCCTCGATTCGATACGAAGTCGTGATTGCGTGCCCAGTTTCCGGGACGAAACCACCCCTTTCACCGTTTATACAGTTTCTAACGACGGACGGAAATCGAGTCAGTGAGGCGGGTTCGGTTACGGTTTCACCTGTCGACTGGTCGGGATACTTCACGACCAGAGGGACGTGTGCGACCTCATTACCGATCCCCCAGCTATGGTCGATCAAGCGTACCGCGTCGTTTACAACGCTGTACTCGCCGAATCCCTCTCCATGATCGCTCGTCACAACAATCAGCGTCTCCTCGAGTTCGTTCGCTGCCTCGAGTCCCTCGAACAGTTCGGAGAGGTACGCGTCGGCCTGTTTAATACAGCCATCGTACAGACTCATGCACGCCTCGAGTTCCCAGAACGGACGGTCGCCGAGATATTGGGTCGTGAGCGGCCCTCCCATCGCCTCTCGATGGAGGCCCCGCAAGACATCACCCCCCCATAGATCATACCTCTCTTGGGGCAAATACGGATAATGGGCGTCCATGAGATTGATGCATGCTGCCCACGGGTCGGAGCTCGATTCCCGCCACTCGAGGAACTCCTGGACGTACTCGCCGCCGTGTTCTCTTTCGGGATCGTGTGCTGCGCTCGAACTGCCAAACTCCCTCGCTAGCCCGTTCACGATAGCCTTGGCCGGTGACTCACTCTCGAGACACGCTCGGACGTATTCCAGATAACTCGGATCCCCCGAGATGCTTTCGGGCCCGAGCGCCTCCGGGAAGAGTAACACGTTTCGTTTCGGTCCCGTCACATCGTCGAAGAAAGAAGCGAGGTTCGACGATTCGGCAACGATCGCGTTCGGTGTGAACAGACCAGTTCGATAGCCGTCGTCAGCCAGTTCCTCCCAAATGGTGTGTCCCGGGGCCAGGCTCGCACCGTGTGACGTCGCTCGATGTTCAGCGACGTGATAGCCAGTGAAGAGACTCACGTGACTCGAGATACTATGAATTCCCGGTGCCCTCGTATTGGTATAGCTCGTTGCTCGAGCGGCAAACTCGTCCAGATGAGGCGTTGTGTCGCGCGGATAGCCGAGGTGACCGACGTTCTGAGCGCGAACGCTGTCGAGAACGACGAGGAGGACGTTCGGCTGGCTCATAGATAGGGATCTAAACGAGCGTATTTGTATACTTCGATAGCTGGGATAACATCGAGGCAACCATTCTAGACGCGAACAACGTCGCCTACGCTTCGATTCGCCGTTCTAATTTCCGTTCCAGTTCAGCAGTATCGACGTGGAGATCGATCCCCCGGCTTTCACACTGTAGATACCCGTACTCGAGACCCTGTAAACGGGCGATCCGATAGAACGTCGATTTGAGCCAATCGCCGAACAACTCCACGACAGTGGTATCCGACGAGTAGATGGTATTGATGAGCCCTGCTCCGTGCGGTCCGACCACGATGTCAGCGTTCGCGAACAGCTCGATCTGTTCTTTGACCGTGAGAGCCTCGAGTTCATAGGACGTAAAGCCGAACTGTTCGAGTGTCGACATTACGTCCGCCTCGTTCGCGATTCGTCTGCGAGTTGCGTTGGACCGCGAGACGTAGATCCGCTCGTCGTTTCCGGGGGTATCGATACCGAGCTGATCGTAGGCACGCTGACGCAGCCACTGACATTCTTCGGGCGAGGGGTCGGGAAACGATGGGACGACGAGATGATCGACCTGCATCGTGTCAGCACCCGTTTGGATCCATCTCCGTGGACCGAACCCGAGCAACTCGAGAGACTCGGTCATCCACGAGGGAGGATCGGTTGGCAGCAAGAGTTTCGGCGATCTGTCCGTTTCGCGCTCGTACAAGGAGACGCCCATGAGTTTCGTGAGCGATTCTGCCGTCCAATGATAATAGTTGTCCCAGAGCGGGACGAGTGTACAGACCGAATCGACCGTTGGTCCATCCCGTGACCGTGTTCCATTTCTGGTAAGCGTCCGCCGTCCTGTTTGGATCGGATTACTTTCGTGCAGGACAACTGAGAGAGCTGTCTGAAGGCGATTTTCGAGATTCCACTGAAACGAGATCGTATCGCCGATAAACGAGCCATCACCCGTAAGACCGAGGCCGGCAGCGGCCCAGAGTTGCGCATTGGGTACGTCACAGACGAACGGCTCTGGGGGTTCTCGATGCTCGAGTGAATCGAATCCATCCTGGGTGTCCGTAACGTCCTTCGTCGGGATTTCCGGTCGAACCGCCTCGGTTGGAACATCCCACCGCCGTCCATGCTGATCCGCCCAGACAGCAAACGAGTTCGTATCGAGTACCGGCCGAGACGTACGCGAGAGAAGTGTCGGTGCAACGAATCGCTTTAACAGCGATTTTCGGTACGCGATGTCCCAGCCGTTCAGGAGAACACTTTGGAGACCGTTTTGCTGATATTTTCGGTATGCTCGAGTGGATAATTCCGTCATCGTATTAGAGGCAGCCAGAATATACCAATAGGCCCACGCTCGTGCCGTCTCTGAAATAGTTGTCCACGGGTCGATCGATTCCAGGTTCTTGGTCGACAAATATATATTCTGCCTTTGATTACTGCGGGCAACTAATGATCGACAATGTCATCGTCGTTGTCCTCGATGCACTCCGTGCGGACAGGGTCAAGTCCGACGATGGTCGAGATCTCACCCCTTATTTAGACGAGCTTGCGAGCGATAGCGTATTCTTTAGCCAGGCGTACAGTACGACGACTGCCACGGACCCGGCAGTTACCTCGCTGCAAACGGGACGGCATCCACTGTCACACGGGGTGCGTAATCACGGAACGCACGTGACCAGTGAGGAGAAGGCAGCCGTCGAAGCCGTCGAAGCTGCACCCGAGGTATTCAAACGAAACGGGTTCGCAACGTCCAAGATCGGGCGTCCCCTCGGCCGATGGCACAAGCGCGGGTTCGACGAGTATCCGAACGTTTCATCGACTCACTGGCATCGACGTGCGTTCGAAAAACGGATGAGCAAACTCCTGTATAACGTTCATCCGTCGATCGGGGATACGATATCCGGCGTCTACAACAAAATATTCGAGTCCGGAGAAACCGACTATGCGGAGCCCGAGGAAGCGGCGGACGAAATCGTCGAAACTCTCGAAGACGATGACCGCGCGTATAGCTTCGTCCACTGGATGGATACGCACACCCCGTACTCCGCACCGAAGGGGTACGTCGAAGAATGTCTCGATCGGTACGAATACGGCGATTCCAGATCGCTGGAAGCCGTCGCCTCCGAGTACCCGGAGGAATCAATAACTGCGAACAGTCTCCGATCTGGCGGTGTCGTCTACGAGGGATCCGAACCCTGGATCGAAACGGAGTCCGACCCAGAGACGGGACTTATCGATGCTCGATACGACGCTGCAGTGCGATACAGTGATGCCAAACTCGGTGCCCTGGTATCGGAACTTCGAAGTCGAGGGTTGTACGACTCGACCATGATCGTCGCGCTCTCGGATCACGGAGAATCCCTCGGTGAACACGGAATTTATTACGAGCACCACGGTCTCTACGAGTGTACAGTCCGTATCCCGTTATTGCTTCACGTTCCGGGTCAGCAACCGACAGAGATCAACCAACTCGTGAGCATAATGGACGTTCTCCCGACGATGTATGATTATGCAGGGATAGATGATGCACCTCCGACGGACGGTCAGTCGCTGCGACCGGTCATCGAAGACGGTGAATCGGTCGATCGAACGGAAATCCTTGCTGGAGAGGCCAATGCCCAGCGCCGTCGTGCGATACTAACAGATAACTGGAAGTATATACGGGCTCTCGATGACGGAACCTGTCGGTACTGTGATCGACAACACGCTGCTCGTGAGGAGTTGTACAATCTCGAGGAGGATCCGGAAGAGAACCGGAACGTCATCGAAGAGAACCGAGATATAGCAACCGATCTTTCAGCACGGATGGAGGATCGGGTCGAGGAACTAACACAAAACAGATCGGAATCCGACGGCGAGATCACCTACGACGACGAGGAGGAAATGATGGATAGACTTGAGGCACTCGGCTATCGATGAACAGAGGAAAGTATGAATACGATTCTGATCACCGTCGATGCTCTTCGTGCGGATCATCTCGGTCAATACGGCTACGAACGCGAGACGATGCCGGCTCTCGACCGGCTGTTGGCGGACGGAACGAAGTTTACCAACGCCTTTGCTAACGGGCCATACACACGCATCTCGGTCCCCTCGTTTCACACGTCCCGGTATCTAGCATACGAGCGATTGGACGAACTCCCGACGATCGGATCGACGGTCAGCGACGCGGGAATCCAGACGGCAGCGATCGGAACACGGACGGGATTTAGACAGTACGAAGGCGGCCTGATGTTCGACGAATTCGTCGATCTCGGGCGGGACACCTATTACGAAGAAGCAAATCAAACCCGTGGACCGATCGAACGACTATCGCAGGGAACCCGACGGGCCGCACAGTACATCGGTGATAAAATTCCGGAAGAGAGTCCCGTTTACGAGCAAGCGAAACGGGCATACGACGCCGTATTGGGGGAAGGGTTCGAGTTCAAGGGATACACTAGTGCCGAAGTTCTGACCGATACTGCAAACGACTGGCTACAGAAGCAAGGCGACGATGAGTTTTTTCTGTGGCTGCACTATATGGAAGGTCATCGGCCATACGGAGTCCACACCAACAGTCCCGCATATCACGACGGGGTATCGGAGACTCGAATCCGGGAGTTAATGAAGAAAGCCGGAACGGATCCGGAAGCCGTTTCAGCTGCGGAACGGGAGACGCTTATCGACTTGTACGATTCCGATCTCCGCTATTGTTCACAGCATCTCTCGAGGCTGTTCGACGAACTCTCGAAATTGGACCTCTGGGAGGAAACTGCGATACTATTCTCCAGTGATCACGGCGAAGAGTTTGGGGATCACGGGAAGTATTTCCATCGGAATTACCCATACAACGAACTGATCCACGTCCCGCTGATCACCAAAACACCGGAAGAGAATCCGGAAACAATAAGCGACCAACGAGAACTTATCGATCTCGCGCCGACGATCTGTGCACTTCACGATGTCGAAACGGAGACGCTTCCGTTTTTGGGGACGAATCTCTTCGAGGGAGCCGAACGTGACGTGTACTCGATCGGCGCACAGTGTTCGCGGGAATCAGTTACCGCTGCTCGAAGTGACGGGTGGAAATACCTCTCCGTTGGAGACGATAAATCGTTATTCGACCTCGAAAACGATCCCACGGAGTCGAAATCGGTCGCGGACGAGCACTCGAAGGTCGTCTCGAGGTTCGAGCGGCAGATCCCGGCTCGACTGTTCGAGTCGGATCCCGAGCAGTTAGAGGCACCCGAGGACGAAGTCGACGAGGGACATCTCGAGGCGTTGGGCTACCTGGAAATCAAAGACTAGGCCGAGTCGATCGTTCGAGCGTAGATCTCTTTGAGGCGATCCCCGATCCGGTCCCAGCTGACCTCCCGGACGGCTTCACGACCGTTCGAGGGCGTGTCCGCATCGAGTACCGAGACCAGTTGTGCGACCAGTTCGTCTTCCGTCTCACCGACACCGGACGGGGAGACGTTTCGGAGCCGTGACCGAACGTCACCGACGTCCGTCGAGACGACGGGGAGGTTACACGCCAGTGCTTCCTTCACGGTATTCGGTGATCCCTCGTGCTCCGAAGTGAGCAAGAGCACGTCGGCAGCGTTCATATACAGTGGCACTTCCTCGTGACTGATACCGGATATCGTCTGGAGTTCGATCTCACTATCGACCCGTTTTCGGGTTCGCTCGACGACGCGCTCTGCCAGTGGATAGTTTTTCCGTTCGTAGTCGGGTGAGTAGGGGAAGAGAACGTGCGTCCGGTCGGTACTCCAGCCGACCTCCTCACGCGCCACACGGCTGTCGATCGGTTTGAATCGCTCGAGATCGACCCCACTGGGGATGATGTGTGCGTCGTCACGCCCTAGCAGTTCGCGCATCTCTTGACTTCGAACTGTCACGGCATCACACTGCCACGCACACGCCTTCGTCACCAGTCCATCAAATCCGACAACGTCCGATCCCCACAGCGTCAACACGACGGGGAGTTGAAACTGTGTAACTGCATACGGTGCAGTGAGCCCGTAGTTCGCGTGTACGAGGTCGTAGTCCCCACGACGCAACTCCCGACGGACGCGAGGGAAGTATTGGAGATACTCTTTCATGCCGCGACGCCCACCCATGTCACCGTCGATCTGTTCGGCTCCTGGAACGACACACACCGTACAGTCGATGCCTTTTTTCTGGAGAACTTCGATCTGTTGGTCGAAAAAGATCTCCCTCGCAGTGACTAGATGGAGAACCCGAAGGCTGTCGTCGGCTGTCATTCGATTACAGCAGAGTTGCCGCGGCGATTGGTTATACTCTTTGCTTGGCGTCCAACAGCATCGGTTCTCCTGACGAGACGTCTCCGAGACCCGATCCGACGGTTCGGTACTCGCTCTCGGACGAGACCCCGGAGCCGTATATCACGACCGTCGAACCAGTGGATCGTACCAGTCCTCGTTCTCTCGGTACCACCCGATGAACTTCCTCGTGCCCTCCTCGATCGAGACGGTGGGCTCGTATCCGATCACTCGTCGTGCTTTCGACACGTCGGAGTGCGTATGCTGGGCATCGCCATCCCGTGGGTCGGCGTACTCGATCCCGATCGACGGGTCGATTTCGTCCCGAATGACGTGGGCGAGTTCATCGATCGTAATTCGATCCGTCGATCCGACGTTCATCACCTCGCCGTCGGCAGCGTCGGTCTCGAGCAATCGCTTGTTCGCATCGACGATGTCGTCAATGTAAGTAAAGTCCCGCGTCTGTGATCCGTCACCGAAGATGACAGGCGGTTCGTCGTGGAAACACCGCGAAACGAAGTTCGTGAAGGCCATATTTGGTCGCATTCGTGGGCCATACACCGTAAAGTACCGTAGTGAGACAGTCGGAAGTCCGTACACCTCATTATAGACGCGGACGTACTGTTCGGTAGCGACTTTGGAGGCCCCATAGGGGCTTACGGGCGTCGTCGGATGATCCTCGTCATAGGGTAGATACTCGGGCTTGCCGTACACTGAAGAGGAACTTGCGTTTACGAATCGATTCACACCGGCGGCTCGAGCCGCTTCAAGCACAGTAAACGTCCCTTCGACGTTTATCCGGGTCGTCTTTTCTGGGTTTTCGACACTCGCGTGTACTCCCGCTTGGGCGGCTTGATGGAAGACGAATTCGACATCAGAGATAGCGTCCGTTACGAGGTCTTCGTCCGTGATGCTCCCCTCGAGAAAGGTGTAGTGACCGTCTCCTGTCGCCGCGGCTTCTCTGGCGACTTCGACGTTGCGTTCCTTGATACCGATATCGTAGAACGGTTCCAGAGAGTCGAGAACGACGACATCGTGTCCATCGCGAACGAACTGCTCGGCAAGATGGCCCCCGATGAACCCTGCGCCTCCGGTAACCAGGATTTTCATTGATTGTGTAAGCGAGCGTCCGAGTGAAAAACACCTCGGAACGGAACCGACCGATCAGTTACCGACACCAGTGTCCCGACCGGCTATCAATCGCGAGCGATCGACATCAATCAGTCCATAGAGGTAGCCAAAGCCGACCGCCGCGGTAAAGACGAAGATCGTCACGAGCTGTTTCACCTGTGGCATCGACGGCTTTCCAACGAGAGACGAGAGCCGGTCCGGAACGAACTCGAGCATGAGCTGACCCAAGTACTCGTTCTTGTCCCCCGAGGCCTCCGGTAAGAGCAGATCCATGATCCGCTTGGAATACCCCTGCCAGAAGGACCGAAACACGAGCCACTGGAAGTCGCCACGGTAGTCGAACAGCTTGTGGTGGACCACCGCGTCGGTGTTGTAGATCACGCCCTTCCCGTACTCGTTTGCCATTCGAATACAGATGGGCGCTTCGTGGGCCTGGATATGTCGATCGCCCTTTCGGCCCGTATTCTCGTCGTAGCCGCCGACGTTCAGGAACACGTCCCGCCGGAACGAGATGTTCGAACCGTACGTGTTCCGTAACTCCTCCATGTGCTCGCCCATTCCGCGCTCGTCACACCCGACGAGCCAGTAGAACTCTTCGGGGAAGAAATCGGGTTTGTCGGTGACCCAGTCGGGCGCGACGTGGCCGCCGACCGCGATCGCGTCCGTCTCGTCGTAGACCCGAGCCAGTTCAGCGATCCAGTCGGGCTCGGCGACAGCGTCGTCGTCGATGAACGCGACCACGTCCCCCGTCGCGATCTTCGCCCCGCGAGTTCGACTGTAGGAAATCCCCTGATTCTCCTCGTTACAGTGGAGGACGACGTCGTCGAGGTCGCCGTAATCCTCCTGGACGCGCTCGAAGACCGGCTCGTTGCCGTCGACGACGAGAACGATCTCGAGTGGGTCGTACGTCTGGGCGAGGACGCTATCGACACACTCCGAGAAGACGTCGTAGCGTTCCATCGCGTAGGTACAAATGACGACGGAGACCTTCATTGGGAAACGGATTTCGGAGAGGCCAGAATAAGCTTTTTCGTTCACGTGGGCTCGTTATAACGAGGATCACGGTACTGGGCTGAGCGAGGGGAGAGGTCTATCGGGGAGCGAGTGTCAGCGACTCCACGAGTATATAACAAGACTTATTCTTGGGTTGGGTCTGGTGCAACCTAATGAGTACCGACACAGAACACGTCGAGGACGGGACCGAAACCTCCATCCTCGAGACGTGGCGGGAATGGTATCATCTCCCCGTTCTCGGGGTCGTGATGCTGTTTATGGTCTGGTTGCGAACCCAGGCGTACGGGCGGTTCATCACCGACGACGGCACGCCCGCGCTGGCCGGGATCGACTCGTGGTATCAGTGGCGAACGATCAGCTGGACGGCCGAGAACTATCCACGGACGATGCCCTACGAGGTCTGGACGGGATTCCCGTCCGGAAACTACGTGGGGCAGTTCGGGACGTTGTTCGACCAGCTCATCGTCACCGCGGCGATGATCGTCGGGCTCGGCGATCCGTCCACCGAGACGCTGTACGCCGTTTCTCTGCTCGCGATTCCGGTGATGGCCGCACTCGTGGCGATCCCGGTCTTTTATGCCGGTCGCCGGCTCGGCGGGACGATCGGCGGCATCGTCGCCGTACTCGTCCTCGCGCTCGCGAAGGGACAGTTCCTCGCACGTTCGACGGTCGGACAGCTCGACCACCACGTCGGTGAGGTCCTGTTCATGGCGATCGCCGTCCTCGCGATGATGGTCGCGCTCACCGTGGCGGAACGCGAAAAGCCGATCTACGAACTGGTCGTCGACGGGGACTGGGACGCGCTCCGGACACCCGCCCTCTACAGCGGGCTCGCCGGCCTCGCGCTCACGCTGTACATCTGGGTCTGGCCGTCCGCGGTCCTGCTGATCGGTATCTTCGGCGTCTTCTTCACCGTACAGCTCTGTCTCGATTACCTCCGCGGGATCTCGCCGGATCACGTCGCCTTCGTCGGCGCGGTGAGTCTCGGCGTGACCGCCGTCCTGACGGCACTGTTGATAGAGCGACCCGGTAGTACGAGTTCGACGAGCTTCGGCCTCCTCCAGCCGCTGACGGCCCTTCTCGTCGCCGCTGGCTGTGTCTTCATGGCATGGCTGGCCCGCCAGTGGAACGACCGCGACCTCGAGCGCGCGTACTATCCTGTCGCCGTCGGTGGACTCATCGGCGCAGCGTTGCTGGTGATGTGGCTCGTCCTTCCGGGACTGTTCGACACCATCATCGGAAACGCGACCCGCCGTATGCTCCCGTTCGGTGGAGCGACGACCGACCTCACGATCCAGGAAGCAACGCCACCCGAGGACTTCTTCGGGAGCGTCTTCCGGGAGTTCGGCAGCGCGTTCTATACGATGCTCGCCGGCCTCGCATTCCTCGCGATCCGGCCGCTGTTCGACCGGAAATTACGTGCCGAGCACACCCTGATCATCGTCTGGTCGCTGTTCTTGATCAGCATGGCGGCGACACAGGTTCGCTTCTCGTACTACCTCCTGCTCGCCGTCGCAATCGTCAACGCTGCGTTCGTCGCGGAACTCGTCAGGCTCTTCGATCTGGATCTCACCGGGAGCCTCGAGTCGCTCCGACAGGTCGAAACCTATCAGGTCATCGTCGTCGTCTTAGTCGTGCTCCTCCTGTTCGCACCGTTGTTGCCACCGCTGGCCACGGCGACTGCATGGAGCACTGCCGAGAACACCGAACCGCATGGAAGCGCCACGACCTGGGAGGAGTCGAATCACTGGCTCGCGGAGAACACCCCTGCTCCGGGCAACTACGGCGAGCCGAACAACGCCGATCAACTCGATTACCACGGCGCGTACAGCCCTGGAGACGGTGATTACGAGTATCCGGACGGGTCCTACGGCGTGATGTCGTGGTGGGACTACGGCCACCTGATAACCACGCAGAGCGAACGGATCCCCCACTCGAACCCGTTCCAGCAGAACGCACGATCGTCGTCGGCGTACTTGACTGCGGGCTCCGAGGAACGAGCGGAACTGATCCTCGATGGGATCGCCGCTGGCGGCTCCGTCGCCGACAAATCCGACGCGGAACTCGAGAGCCTCGTCGACGGCAACGAGACCGACGAGGAGATCCGCTACGTGATGATCGACGATCAGATGGCCGGCGGGAAGTTCAGTGCGATTACCCGATGGTCCGGCCCCGAGTACAGGTCGTACGTCGGGAATGAACAGTACCAGGTCGGCAACAACACGAGGGAGTTGCCGAGCATGAACAGCAACTACGACAATACGACGATGGCGTCGCTGTATCTCGATGACGCCACGGGAATGGAACAGTACCGACTCGTCCACGAGAGCGACGAGTACGCGATCGTCGGGAGTATGATGGTACGTGGGACCCCGTACCCGCGGAATTCGCTGCAGCTCACGAGCTCGGGATGGAACAATCAAACGCAGGGGATCCAGCGGCAACTCGCGGCGGCCCGCAGTAACGATGCAGTCACACAGCTGTCCGGTATCCAGCTGTGGGACGCTCACGTTACGTCGTCGGTGAAGACCTTCGAGCGCGTCGAGGGAGCGACGATTACCGGGAGCATCGACGACACGAGCGGGATCGACGCCGCCAACGCGACGGTCGGGACCTCGGTCGAACTCCAGGCCGATACCGGTCGAACGTTCACGTACACACAGCAGACGGAGCTCGCCGAGGACGGTAGCTTCGAGGTGACCGTTCCGTACGCGACCAACGACGCACTCGGCGTCGACGACGGCCACACCAACAGCAGCGTCGAAGCGCTCGGTAATTACAGCGTCGGCGCTGTGGTGCCTGGCGACGATGGCGCTGTCCAGTATCGTGGCGAGACGAGCGTGCCCGAGACCGCCGTCGTCAACGGTGACACAGTCGATGTCGAGCTTTCGGAACTCGAGACGCAGGAGCCAACGGAAGGCAACGAAACGACCGGCAACGAAACCACCGGGACCGACGAGACCACGGAATCGAGCGACTCCGAGTCGACGACCGACGGTGCGACTACCACCGAAACGGCTGAATCGATCACACCCGCCGCAGTCGAACCAGCACACTAACGACGTCGGGATCGGCCCGTCGTCCCTCGAGTCCCGGTTCGGTCGACGCGTGAAGTGAGAAGCCTTTTGCTGCGGAACGAATACCCTCGAGCAATGCGGAAGTTTCTCACGGTGTATTGCAAGGGGTTCGCGATGGGATCGGCCGACGTCGTCCCAGGGGTCTCGGGAGCGACGATCGCACTGATCGTCGGCATCTACGATCGGCTGATTCGGGCGATTACGGCGATCGACCCCCGTTCGTTCCGACCAGCGGTGCGCGTCCACGAGCCGACAGGGCGGGAGGCGCTGCGGACGGAACTCGAGCGGATCGACGCGACGTTTCTGGTGGCACTTGGACTGGGGATCGGGACCGCCATCGTCGCCTTTTCGGAGCTAATGCATACCGCAGTGACCGAGTACCCGGTTCCGACCTATGGCTTCTTTTCGGGATTGATCGGCGCGTCGGCGATCGTGTTGTACGGTGAGATCGAGCAGTGGACGCGCCGCCGTGTCGGCGTCTCGGCCGCGGGGATCGTCGTCGCCGCCGCCGTGACGGGGCTCACCCAGACCACCGTCTCACACGGGCCGGCAATGATCGTGTTGGCGGGAGGGGTTGCGATCTGTGCGATGCTCCTGCCGGGGGTTTCGGGCGCGTTCTTCCTGTTGATACTCGGTCAGTACGAGTACATGACGGGAGTGCCGAGTGCGTTCATCGATGCGCTGGTCGGGCTGTTCGACGGCAACGGGCTCGCGCCCGTCGTCGAGGCTGGAACGGTCATCGCGCTCTTCGGGCTCGGTGTGCTCGTCGGATTGTTCACGATGGCACACGCCGTTCGGCGCGCCCTCGAGGCGTACCGGGCCGCGACGCTCGCCTTCCTGGTGAGTTTGATGGTGGGTGCGTTGCGGCTCCCGGTCACGGAGGTCATGACGAACCTCGGGACGGGACCGCTGGAACGGCCTCTGGTCGCCGTTGCCACGGCCGTCGTCGGTGTCGGTGCCGTGTTGCTGGTCGATCACACCACCGCCGGCCTCGAGTACGAGACCGGCGACACGTAGCGGCAACCGATAACAGGTCGAATCCGTCACTCGGGTCCGAGTTCGGTTCTATTATAATAATTCCTCTCCGGAAGTATAAGATAAATTTATTTCCATCGGCGACAACCAATGGAATGTAATGTCCGCGAAAGACAGCATGAAGGATTACCTCGCACAGCACCCACGAATGATCGGCGCCCTGTTCACCCTGTTCGTCCTGCTTAGTCAGGCCGGCTCGGTGGCAGCAGGAAGCACGTCCCAGATCGGACCGTAACGCGGCGACGAAAATTCAATCAGTTTTGTTCGAAGTGGCGACGAGACGTACCACGATAGCACGACCGGCCAGCAGCGACTCTCGCTTACTCGAGTAATCGCGTTCCGATCCCGTCGTTCCACCGGAGCGTTCCATCGGACAACACCGGCAGTTCGGTCCACGTGAAGTACTCACGAAGCGGTCCCTCTTTCGTTCGCGAAACCGGCGTTTGGCCCGGTGTCAGATGACGGTCCGAGACGGAATCGAGGGTCGAAGCGGTCGCCGTCCCTAATTTGAACTCCTTGGTCGAGTACGACTGGACTGCGAAGTCGAACTGATCTTCGCCACGCGGCTCGAACTCCACGAGCATCGGCGCACCGCCGTCGGACTGGGCGATATCCGCCGATCCGTCCCCGACGATGAGATACTGATCGCCGAGGCCCGCGTTCGTCCGTGCGATCTCGAGTGCGCCCCGGAGCGGGAAGCCGCGGTTGAGCAGGCGAGCCATCGTTTCGCCGGCCTCGACGGCGTTTTCGTTGATGACGTCGGCATACGTGCTGACGCCACCGAACGCCCCCTGACGGGTGAGCGCGAGGCCCTGTTCGTAGGAGCGACAGGCGTTCAAGAAGAAGACGCCGAGGTCGACCGATTCGAGGGTGCGGACGTCGAGGTCGCCGTCGGAACAGCGGAGTCCGTCCTCGACCGCGTGGCCGATGTAGTGAAAGAAGTCGTAGCCGCCGTCGGCCAGCAGTTCGGCGAGCCGATCCGAAGCGATCCCGAACTCCGAGTGGATCTCGAAGGGGAGGTCCGACCGGTTGCCGTAGGTTCCGTCGAGGAGGTCGTGTTCGTCGATCATGCGGGCGTCGTTACAGACGAGCAGGATTTCGATCGATTCGCTCCGTTCGTCGTGATCGAGTTGATTACGGTAGGCCTCGATGGTCGCCTTCGACGCCTGCTGTGGGATGCCGTCGCCGAACCAGGCGTGTTCGACGGACTCGTCGGTCACCGACGGAACGACGAACCTTGCGTTCTCCGCGACCGGTGACGGAGACCGGTACGTCGTCGCGGAGCGAACGAGCCCCGAACTCGGGTCCGGCTGTGGAACCGACTCCGACGTTCGGCCGCGGGGTTCGCGAACGATCCCGAGTTCGTTGACGACGAACGGCAACAGCGTGGCGCTTTCGGGGTCGGATGGAACGTGTGCGGTCAGGGGCCACCGCGGGACGTGGGGTTCGATCAGGTCGAACGGAACGTCGAGATACCGCTCCAGCCGGTGTGGGAGCGACAGGTCGTACGTGTCCGCGAGGTCGAAGGGCAGGTCGTCTTCGAGCGCTGACCGCTCGAGGAGGTCGTACTGGAAGACGCCCTCGGTGCGAGTCAGACAGTCGAGGAAGAAAAACCGTTTCAGAAGGGTGGCGATCTCGTCCTCGAGCGGGCGTCCAGTCGCCAGCGAGTAGTCGAACCGCGGCGTCTCGAGCATCGGTTCCGTGCCCGGCTGAATCGTGGCACCCAAGAAAAACGCGAGCGGGGCGGCCTGATACAGCGACGCGTAATCGGGCGGAACAGTGAGCGTACTGTTGCCCGTCGGTTCGTCGACGGAGTCGGGGATGTCGAGGCGGTCGCCGAGTTCGATCAGCGGCGGATGGCCGCGCAGGGTCGGCCACGTCCGTTCCGGCGAGGTCGTCTGCAAGGCGGAGGGAAGCGCGGAGACGGCGTGCATCATCGATTCGATGTCGGGCGGCGTCGTGATCGTACCGACCGGCTGGTCGTGTGGAGATCGAGCGCCGAGCTCGATCGACGTCGGGCGGTCGGTCGTTATCGTAATCGAGGTGACGCCGATGTCGATCGTTCCGGGTGCGTCGATTCGACAGTAGAGTTTGATCGGGCCGCTCAGACCGACGAACTGGGTTCGATTTTCGAGTCGTGCCGTCTCGCTGGCGTCGAACCTCGCCTCCGTTCGGCCGGTCTCGTCGTGAACCGTGACGGAGTACAGCTGCGTGACGGTGATCGAGTCGGTCTCGAGCCGACAGGTCGAATCCACCGGAAACCCGAACTCGTCCGGCTCCTTGGCGTCGTCGGAGACGGTCCCCGCGGTCTCGATCTGCAAGCGACGGTGTTCGATCGAGTCGTATATTTCGAGCCCCACCGTCTCTGCCATCTCTGTAAACTCGATCGTCATACCCGGTTACACTACTGTTAGCCAGGACTGACAAAATAGATTGCCCATCCACGAACGGCAGTTTATCAGGGCGACTGCGTTCCGGTTTGACTCAACGACCGGAACGCGATCGTCGGGAACCGCGGCTCGACGGTACTGGGCTGTCGACCGCTGCCGGTGTCGCCCGTCGGTACCGGAACCCGCTCGACGATACCCCGATCCGCGAGTTCGTACAGGAACCGTTTGACCGTGCCGGCGGTCAGCGACGATCGATCGGCGATCGACGCTGCGATGTCACGGATCGGGAGATCCGATACCCCGAGCTCGATGAGCGCCAGGAGGACCCGCTGGCGGGTCACCGAGAGCGCGAGCGGACGGCCGACGTGGACACCGTCGTCGGGAACGTCGTTTCGTGCTCGCTCGAGGTGACGGTGTTCGATCCGCTCCGTGTCGTCCCCGCTGGCGAGGACGGCAGCGCCGAACAGGGCCGCGAGCGCGTCGTGTGCGTTCCCGTCCGCCCACGTGGCGAGCCCGCGAACGGCGTCGTGATCGAGCGCCCCCGCGGCGAGCCCCGTCGAGGCGCGTTCGGTGACGACATCGACGAGTTCGTGATCGCGGTAGGCGGGGACGGTGACGGTCGGTCCTCGATGGTCGTCGGGTTCGTGTTGGCCGACTGCGACGGTCGCGACGGAGTCCTCGACCGGGGCCAGCAACTCGCGGACCCGATCGGTGCCGAGGGTTTCGGGCTCGTCGTGGTGATCGATCGCGACGATCGCGTGGTGATCGACGCGGGCGAGCCGATCGGACAGGCGATCGAGCAGTTCGTCGGTCCCGACACCGCTCTCGGGGACGTGGTCGTTCGAGAGCGCCGCCAACACGGCTCGGTAGAACGCGAACGGGCTCTCGACCTGGCGACCGTCGACGGCGACGAACCACGTCGCGGGTCCGGTGTCGCCACCTCGCGTCGTCGTCGCGATCGCGCGATTCGAACCGCTGAACTGCACGTTCAACGCGTCGAACAGCGCAGTCACCACGGCCGAGGTCCCCGACCCCGGCGGGCCGACCACCGCGACCGGCGGCGGTAACTCGCCCTCGAAGATCGGCTCGAGCGCATCGAGCAATTGTTCCAGGACGGGACCGCGACCGACCGGTTCGGGGCGGTGGACGGCGGGACTGAGCTGGTCGCGGTCGACGACGACCTGCCGACCCTGCCGTGCCGATCGCCGGCGAGCGATTCGCTCCTGTAAGTCCATTACTGGGGAGCCGTCTCCGTCCCGACGAGGGCCGCCTCGAGCACCTCGAGGGTGTGGGTGATTTCGTAGCCCGTTCCGTGTTCCATCTGCATCGAGCAGGTTGGACACTCCGTGAGTCCGGTTTTCGCCTCTGACGCTTCCATGTGGTCGAACATTTCCGACCCGATTTCCATGGAGGTTTCGTAATTCTCCGCCTTCCAGCCGTAGGTGCCGGAAATGCCAGAACAGGAGTCACCGACGTCGTGGGCGTCGACGCCGTCGATGGCGGCCAGTAGCTCCGTCGTCTGGCCGTCGAGTCCCTGATTTCGGGCGTGACACGGCGCGTGGTAGGCGAAGTCGTCGAACTCGTCGCCGACCGACGTTCCCTCGAGTTCGCCTTCGAGGTCCTCGTGGACACGCAGGTACTCGACGGCGTCCCAGGTGTTTGCCGCGACGTCTTCGGTCCCGTCGAAGTCGAACAGTTCGGGATACTCCTGGCGAAGCGACATCGAACACGAACTACAGGAGGCGACGATGTCCGCGCCGTCCTCGATGGCCGCGGCGAGTTCCCGGACGTTCGTCTCCGCCGACCGGCGCGCGTCCTCGAGCATGCCGTTGGCGAACATCGGCGTCCCCGAACAGTGCTGATCGGGGACCATGATCTCGTAGCCGAGGTGTTCGTAGACGCGGACCAGCGCTTTCCCCACCTCGGGCGTGTTGTAGTTCGAGTAACAGCCGTGGAAGTAGGCGATCCGCTTGTCCTCGCTCTGGACCTGTGCGCCGCCGCGTGCCGTCCACCACTCGCGGAACGTCTCCGTCGCAAACTCGGGGAACTCCCGTTCGCCCGCGATCCCGAGTACTTTTTCGCCCAGCCACTGCGTCGCGGAGAGGCCCATCACGAAGTTCGTCGTCCGTGGGAACATCGATCCCAGCGGCGCGAGCCGGCGGTAGTTCGCGAGGATCCGGTTGCGGACGTACTCCCGCGAGAATTTGTTCATCTGTTCCTCGACGTACTCCCCTCGAGCGGTGTTGTGCATCTGTGAGAGGGGCACATCGGAGGGACAGGCACTGTCACAGCGCATGCAGTTCGAGCACTTCATCACCGAGTCGTCGATGTCCTGGTCGTCCTGGCGTTTGAGTCGCCACTGCTCGGGTCCCTGGAACTTCGGACCGGGGAACTCGTCGTCGACCTCGGCGACTGGACAGTTGGTGTCGCAGGTCGAGCACTTGTAGCAGTCGTCCGCACCCGGCCGGAGATCCATCTCTTCGGCCTCCGGAAAGACCTGAATCGGCTCGAACTCGTCGTCGCCCGGTGCACCATCGTCGGTCGGCTGTTCTGCATCACTCATCGAATCACCGTTGTGGGTCGGTCGCTGTCGATCGCGTCGTTGGATCGTCGCGGGTCGCTCGTGTGGGGTCGCTCGTGTGGGGTCGCTGCCGGTCGCTCGCGCGCGATGCCTCGAGTCCGAGACGCGAGTCGCGTCTGCGGTCCGCGTCCCGTCGCTCGGCCGTCATCGCCCGGCCTCCGTGCCGGCACGCTGGCCCGCGACGTAGCCCGTCGCGAGCGAGACGCCCGAGCCGGATTTCTCCGCGGCGAAGTCGTAGCCGCCAAGCACCGCACCAGCCGCACGCAGGTTCGAAAACTCGGGTTCGTCGTCGGCGTCGAGCGGTCTGAGTTCGCGGTCGACGGGAAGACCGAACTGTGCGTAGGGGTGCTCGCCGAAGACGTCGTCGACGAACCAGTCGTAGCGGTCCGTCGGGTGGGGGACGTGGCAGTCGAAGATCGGTTCGAACACCCGCTGGCGCTCCGATTCGACGCCCTTGCCGACGAGTCCGCCCGTCGCGAGCACGTACTGGTCGGCACGGTGGGGAACGTCGGCACCGTTGCGGTCGACGACGACGCGGTCGATCCGTTCGGAGCCGTCCGCGTCCGTCCCGTCGACCGCGCTCTCGTAGTCGACCACGGGGACACCCGTCGTCACGCGGACGCCCGCGTCCTCGAGCGCGTCGTAGAGCATGTCTTCGAGTCGCATTCCGGGGAGACTCGGCGGCCCCATCGGAACCTCGAAGACGTCGACGCCGAGTCGGTCCGCGAGGTCGGCCCTGACCTCGTCGGCGTGGTCGTCCCCGAGGATCGCGGGGAAGCCGACGCGGGTTTCGTCCTCGAGATGCCCGCGGACGGTCTCGGCGAGGGCCTCACGGGCCGTGGACTCGCCCGTCGCCGTCGCCACGGCCTCGTCGCGGTCGAGCAGGTGTGCGTAGCGCGTGATCTTCGCGTCGTCCCGGACGATTCCCGGGAAGCGAACGGTCACGCCGCGGGCCGCGAAGGGTGCGCCCGCGGCCTCGAGATGCGATGCCGCCAGCGGGGCCTCGAAGTCCGGCAGCGTCTCGAAGCCGACGAGTACGGTATCGCGGTCGTCGCTCGCGAGGCCGGCGGCAGTCGCGACCGGATATCTGGCGGTCGGTTTGACCGTCCCGCCGTGGGTCGGCACGAGCGCGTTCGCGTCCGTGTGCGACCCGGCGTAGGCCTCGCCCGCGACCCCGTCGAAGAAAGCGAGGGCCTCGCGGACCGCCTCGCCCCCCACGCGCTCGTAGGGGTGCCCATCGGGGAGCTCCTCGAGCGCCGCGAACGGGTCGACGAGCGGGCCGTCGCCGTCCGGCGTGTATCCCAGCACGTCGATCAACCCGCTGGCGTGACGGAGCGTGCTCTGCTTGGCGGAGACGAGTCGTACCTGAACGTCCCGCTGTGCCGCGGCGAGCGCGGCAGTCGTACCGGCGAGGCCACCGCCGATGACGAGGACATCGTCCTCGATGGCCATCTAGCGGCCCCCCCGGGCGGTCTCGGCCTCCTCTCCGCTGGACTGGCCGCCGTCGAACGCGGTGAAGTCGACGTCCCCCGCCGCGCTCGCTGGATCCCGATCGCGGTTCATCGTGGTCGCGTGGAGCGCGTAGTTGAGCATCGCCTGCGAGAGCTGTTCGCCCCACAGCGCGTGCCGTTCGCCCTTCCAGCGTTCCTGAAAGAGTTCGTCGAGCGACGCCCGGACCGTCTCCTCGTCGTACGTCGGGTGGAGCTCGTTGGCCATGTTTTGACAGCAGAACCCGCCCTGGCAGTTCCCCATCGACGCCCGCGTCCGGATTCGAACCGCGTTGAGGTCCGATCCGGACTGTGAGATGGCGTCCTGAATCTCCGCGCGCGTCACGCCCTCACACTGGCAGATTACCGGGTTCGCGTCGTCCGTCTCGAGCACCTCGCTCGCCCGGCTTCCAAGCCGCTGTTTGCTCCGGCGGGCCACCGGCGAGCGCAGCCCGAAGTCGTCCATGCCCGCCTCGAGGGTTTCGATGTTCTCGCTGCCGGGAAGGGGCTCGTCGGCGGTCGCACAGGCGGCGGTCACGCCCAGTTTCTCGCAGACGTGATCCGATATCTCCTCGGCCATCGCCCGGTAGGTGGTGAGCTTCCCGCCGACGATGCTCGCCATCCCGGAGACGCCGTCGCGGTCGGCGTGATCGAGCAAGAAGAAGTCCCGCGTGATGTCGGTCGGGTCCTGCGTGCCGGTCCCCGGGGGCTCGTAGAGCGGGCGGACGCCCCAGAACGAGCGGATGGTTCGGGCCTCCGAGAGGATCGGCACCAGTTCCGAGAGCGTATCGATCATCTGATCGACTTCCCAGCCCTCCTCGGGGTAGTCGTCGGGATCCGAGACCTCCTCGTCGGTCGTCCCGAGGATGGCCGTCGTCTCGTGAGGGACGACGATGTCCGCGTCGCCTTTCGGTCGACAGCGGTTGATCACGGTGTCGACCTGCCGGACGTTCATGATCGTCATCACGCCCTTCGAGGGGCGGACCTCGACCTCGAGATCGGCCATCGCGCCGATCTGGCCGGCCCACGCGCCGGTCGCGTTGACGACGTAGTCGGCGGTGATCTCCTCGGTCGTGCCGGGCGTCTCGTGCGTGCGCTTGCCCGGCCCCGAGTCGTGGCGAACCTCGACCCCGTAGATCTCGTCGCCGTCACGCAGGAGGTCGATCACTTCGGCGTGGGTTTCGACCCTCGCGCCGTGGTTCTCGGCGTCGATCGCGTTCGCGACGCAGAGCCGGAACGGGTCGACCGCGCCGTCGGGGACCTCGATCGCTCGCTTCACGTCGCCCGCGAGGTGGGGTTCGACCTCGCGGGCTTCCCGACCGGACAGCACGCGGGCGGGAATCCCACACTCCCGACACCCCTCGAGTTTCTCCTGAAAGTAGTCGTCCGAGTCCTCGGGACGCTGGACGAACAGGCCACCGGTGGGCTCGACGCAGTGGCCGGCGATCTCCCGGAGGATCTCGTTTTCCTCGATACACTCCGTCGCGCTGGCCTGATCGGAGACGGCGTATCGCCCCCCGCTGTGCAACAGGCCGTGCATGCGGCCGGTCGTTCCGTCTGTGAGAGTTCCTCGCTCGACGAGCGTGACGTCGAGGCCGCGCATCGCCAGATCACGGACGATGCCACACCCGGTCGAGCCGCCGCCGAGAACGAGGACCTCAGTGTCGCGTGCCATTCTGTCACTGGACCCTACGGACACCCGCATCTTTATTTTATCGGCGGTAGGATAACGGCCATAACAATCGGTCGGGAGCGAGAATCACGGCGGTAGTTCGGACCGTCGTCGGACGATATCGGGATCAGCCGCCCCCGAAAATCGTTCGTAATGCACGATACAGTCAGATATAGTTACCAATATGATCTGTAATTTATGGCTTTGGAAACATTTATAATGATCGTAGGGGTTGTTTACTAGTGACACGCCCCCGGCAGTAAAGACGGCGCGTGGAAGTATGGGTGACCACCAATGACAGAGAATACCTACGTCGGCGCAGTAGACCAGGGAACGACGGGGACCCGCTTTATCGTGTTCGATCACGAGGGGCAGGTCGTCGCGAACGCCTACGAGAAACACGAACAGATCTACCCGGAACCGGGCTGGGTCGAACACGACCCGATGGAGATCTGGGAGAACACCAAAGACGTCATTCAGCAGGCGCTCGGGCAGGCAGGCGTCAGCCCGGACCAGCTCGAGGCCATCGGCGTGACCAACCAGCGCGAGACGACGCTGCTGTGGGACGCCGACTCCGGTCGGCCGGTCCACAACGCCATCGTCTGGCAGGACCGCCGAACCACCGACCGCGTCGAACAACTCGAAGAAGACGGGCTCGTCGAGACCATCCGCGAGAAGACCGGGCTCGAGGCCGACGCCTACTTCTCGGCGACGAAAGCCGAGTGGCTGCTCGAGAACGCCGATCCGATCAAACTCGAGCGCTCCCGCCCCGAGGACATCCGCGACCGCGCGGAGAACGGCGAGGTCCTGTTCGGAACGATCGACACGTGGTTGATCTACAACCTCACGGGCGAGCACATCACCGAGGTCACGAACGCCTCGCGGACGATGCTGTACAACATTCACGACCTCGAGTGGGACGACGACCTGCTCGCGGAGTTCGACATCCCCGCGGAGATGCTGCCGGAGGTCCGCCCCTCGAGTGACGACGCCACCTACGGCGCGACCGATCCCGAGGGCTTCCTCGAGGCCGAGGTTCCGGTTGCGGGTGCGCTGGGCGACCAGCAGGCGGCGCTGTTCGGCCAGACCTGTTTCGATGCCGGCGACGCGAAGAACACCTACGGGACCGGCTCGTTCTTCCTGATGAACACCGGTAGCGAGGCCGTCGAGAGCGATCACGGCCTCCTGACGACGATCGGCTTCCAGCGCTCGGGCGAAGACGTCCAGTACGCCCTCGAGGGATCGATCTTCATCACGGGCGCGGCGATCGAGTGGCTCGAGGACATGTCGCTGATCGACAACCCCGCCCAGACGGCGGAACTCGCCCGCAGCGTCGACTCGACGGACGGCGTCTACGTCGTCCCCGCCTTCACCGGGCTGGGTGCACCCCACTGGGACCAGCGCGCACGCGGTACCATCGTCGGGATGACCCGCGGCACGCGGAAGGAACACGTCGTTCGTGCGACGCTCGAGTCGATCGCCTACCAGACCCGCGACGTCGCGGAGGCGATGGAGGCGGACTCGGGCATCGAGATGCGCTCGCTGAAGGTCGACGGCGGGGCGGTCAAGAACAACTTCCTCTGTCAGCTCCAGTCGGACATCATCGGCTCGGAGATCGTCCGTCCGGTCGTCGACGAGACGACGGCGCTTGGCTCGGCCTACGCGGCCGGCCTCGCCGTCGACTACTGGAGCGATCCCGACGAACTGCGGAGCAACTGGCAGGTCGACGCGGAGTTCGAGCCGAAGATGGACTCGAAGACGGCCGACCGGCGGTACGACCGCTGGAGCGACGCCGTCGAACGATCGCGCGACTGGGCACGCGACGCGGAGGAATAATTCCATGTACGGGACGCTCCTCCAGGTACCAGTCATCGGCATGGAATTCGAGCGGTTCGCCGTGCTGCTCATCGCTTCCCTCGCCGGCGGCGCGTTCGGTGCGGCGCTCGGTGCGTTGCCCTCGTTCGTCTTCACGGGCTTCGTCGTCTTCCTCGGCGAAGGGATCGCCATTCTGCAGCGAGAAATCGGTAGTAGCCTCGACGTCGCCGGAGCAGGAGATATCGCGACCGGTGTGACCGGAACGATCGGCTTCGGCGCGGTCACCGGCCCCCACATCGCCTTCGCCGGCGGCGTCGCCGCGACTGCCTACGCCGGTCGGAAGTATCCCGAGATGGAGCCCGACGACTGGGATTACCACTTCGGGAAGAACATCCTGTACGCGTTCGGAACCAAACCCGACATCCTCGCAGTCGGTGCGATCTTCGGCGTCGTCGGGATGCTCATCACCCGGGTTATGGGCGGTCTCGGGTTCCCGACGGACAACATCGCGCTCTCGGTCGTCGCGACAGCGTTCCTCGCCCGCATCGTGTTCGGCTACCCGATCGTCGGCAAGGTCGGCGGCTCGAGCCTTCTCGACATGTCTCCGTTCGAACGCGAGGAGAAACGCGTGGCGGCCGACGGCGGCACCGAGACGAGTCGGCTGGCGACCGAACCCTGGCTGCCCCACCAGTACAAGTGGTCCGGCGTGACCGCGATCGGTCTCGTCGGGGGGCTGCTCGGCGGCTTCATCTGGCTCAGGACGGGGAGTATCTTCATGGGCTACGCGATTTCCGCGATGAGCCTGTTGTTCCTCAACCTCGGCGTGGAGAAGATTCCGGTTACCCACCACATCACGCTCCTGGGTGCCGTGGGTGCGGTCATCGCGATGCCCGCCATCGGCAGCGAGCCGGCCGCACTGCTCGCCGCCGGCGCGTTCGGCGCGATCAGCGGCCTCGTCGGCGAACTGAGTCAGCGCGTGTTCTACTCCCACTCCGGGACGCACGTCGACCCGCCGGCGATGGCGATCGCGGCGTTCATGTTCGTGCTCGGGCTCCTCTATCTAGCCGGGCTGTTGCCTAACGCGGGCTATCTCGCCCTCTAGACGATCTCGACCGGCGTGGCCGCTCCCGAGGCGATGGGACGGCCACCCGTCGAGACTCGCCTCGACGCAACCGACTCTTTTAGGGCACTCAGCCCTCGAGTACCGGCCATGAGAGCCGACCCGCCGCTCGTCCTCGACATCGACGGCACGCTGACCCGCCTCGAGGGGTGGGGAATCGATCCCCGCGTTTTCGACCCCCTCCGGGAGTGGGACGCGCCCGTCGTGATCGCCACCGGAAAGGCCTTCCCCTATCCCGTCGCCCTCTGTCACTTCGTCGGGATCCCCGAACTCGTCGTCGCGGAAAACGGCGGCGTCGTCTACACCGGCGACGACGTCTTCTTCACCGCCGATCGGGAGGCCGCCAGAGCGGTCGTCGAGGAGTACCGGGCCGCCGGCTACGACCTCGGCTGGGGCACGGAAGATACGGTCAACCGCTGGCGCGAGACCGAAATCGCCGTCAATCTCGAGCAGCCGATCGAACCGCTGCGCGAGATCGCCGCCGAGTACGGCCTCGAGGTGATCGACACGGGTTATGCCTACCACGTCAAGGACGCCGACCCGAACAAAGGCGAGGGGATCGCGCGGATCGCCGATCACGTCGGGGTCGACCTCGCGGACTGCGTCGCCGTCGGTGACTCGATCAACGACGTCTCGACGTTCGAGACCGTCGGTCGCGGGTTCGCTGTCGGAAACGCCGACGAGGCGGCGAAAGCGGCCGCAGACGAGGTACTCGAGGAACGCCACGCCGACGGGACCCTCGCCGTCCTCGAGCGGGTTCGCGGAACGATGTGACGGGGTTTCGGGGCCGCGAACCGCTGATTCACGGCCGCGAAATGCGCTCCTACTTTTATGTCCCTCCTGGAGACAATCCGAACTACCGTGTCCGCCCTTCCGAACTGGATCGACGACCGGATCGACAGGAACCTCGACAACACGTTGACCCAACAGCACGTCGTCGAGACGATGTTCGAGTCCGAGCGGCCGTTCTTCTCGATTCGACAGCTGCAAGCGCGCGTCAAGCCGGACATCAGCAAGGCGACCGTTCGGAACCGCCTCAACGAATTACAGGAGATCGACGTCGTCGCCACCGAGACGTATCCGGAGTCGGTGACGCTGTACTACATCGATTATCCGGAGTCGGACTGGCCCCTGTCGCCGGAGGGGAAACGGGCGCTCGTGACCGACTCCCCGCTGGACCGGCTCTCCACGCGGGACTTTCTCACGATGCGGGATACGGCCGGCATCCGGACGCTCGTGCTCGCCGGGTTCCAGTTGACGCTCGTGGCGTTCGCGCTCGGCGGCGTACTGACCGTCGTCGGCGCGGATATCGGCACGCAGAGCGATATCGTCCTCTGGGATACGGCCGCCGACCTGCTCGGGATCAGCCTCCTGTTGTTGCTCACCGAACGGCTGGCACGCTGGGTGCGTTCCCGAGACGGCCCGCTCGACGCGCTCTCGGCCGACTGAACCGACGAGATGACCGACCGACGATTACGATAGAGACACGATACGCATGTCCTCGAACACACAGACGCCGAATCACGGACCGGAACTGCTCGCTGACCGTTCGATCGCCGGAATCGCCGTCCATCCGCTGGCCCTCTTCACTGGGATCATCGGTGCCGGCTTCGTCTACGTCGTCTCGACGAACGAGTTTACGAGGGCGAACGCGCGAAACGCGCTCAACTGGCACCTCTCGATCCTCGTCCTCAGCGTCGTCGCCGTCGTGACGTTCCTCCTCGGTGCCGACGAGCTGACGGTCGCCGGCGAGGCGATGGAGTTGTCGGTGCTTCCCACACCGCTCGAGACGGTCGCCGGCCTCGTCGGAACGGTACTGTTGCTGGCAGCAGGGTTCGCGTGGCTGCTCACGGGCCTCTTTACGGCGATCGCCACGGTCAAAGCGATCTTCGGGACGCCGTGGGAATACCCCCTCGCACGCGACATCGTCACGGCCGACACCTGACCGAGACGAGCGGACACCGATAGATCGCCCGCGAGAGGGCAGTCGTCGGGTGCAACGACGCCACCACGAGCAGTATTCGATTACCGTACTCCCATCTCACGCACCGTTCTCCCACAAGGTTTTCACTCCAGCTGAAATAAGACCGAACGCATGTCTTCTCGTCGGTCACTACTCCTCGAGGAGATGGTATGGCCGGAGGTCGAATCGGCACTCGAAAACGGGACGCGGACGGCGATCGTGGCTATCGGCTCGATCGAACAGCACGGGCCACATCTGCCGCTGAATATGGACACGCTGGACGGGGACGAACTCTCTCGTCGGATCGCGAGGGAACTCGGCGATGCTCTCGCTGCACCCACGATCCGCCCTGGCTGTTCCGGCCACCATATGGAGTTCCCTGGCACGATTACAGTCCCTCCCGAAACGCTGATGGACGTGATTCGCTCGTATTGCCGCTCGCTCGACGAACACGGCTTCGAGCACATCGTATTGGTGCCGACTCACGGCGGCAACTTCGGCCCAGTCAAGACCGTCACACCGGATATAGCACGTGAGATCGACGCCAGCGTGATTCCGCTTGCCGACCTCGACGAACACATGCAGCTACTGAACGAGGGGCTCAGTGAGGCAGGCATCGAATACGACCAAGACGTGATTCACGCCGGGGCGGCCGAGACGGCGATCGTGTTAGCACTCGAGGAGGGGCTGGTCAGAACGGAGAACCTCGAGCGCGGTCACGAAGGGTCGATTGCGACCGCTCGCCTACTCAGCGAGGGGTTCAAAACCATCACCGAGAACGGCGTGCTCGGAGATCCAAACGAGGCAACCGCCGAAGCCGGCGAACGGATCATCGAAACGGTCGTGAGTTCGTACGTCGATCACGTCGAGACGGAACGAAAGACGGTGGGTTGACGTGTCGTCTCCGTACCGTCCGACCGCGCCTCGAGCGCGATCGCTATCCGACCCGTTCCGTCCGGCAGGAGGGCCGTCCCCCCACCAGTCTCGCGGCTGTCCCGGCAGTCCACGATCCCATTTCGGTCCGGAGTGCCCTCCACAGCGGGGACCTGCCCCGTCGAGGAGGAGTTCGGCTCGAGTGCCGTGAGCTGCCGTTTCGCGGCCGTGAATCGGCGGTTCGCGGCCGCGAAATTCGGATCCGGGTTTACGTATCCGTGACTGCTCGGGGCAACTGCAATGTTCGGACTCCGAAATCGGTCCCCCCGACAGCGCGATAGCGAGTCATCGACGACGACCACCGCCGTGAGCCGGCGGCGCGTCCTCCAGGGCGGTGCGGTCACGACAGTACTGACCACCGCCGGATGCCTGGGCGACACGCTCACTGCCGACGACGACGCGGCCGGCGACGACGGCTCGACTGATGACGGCTCGAGTAGCGACGACGACTCGACGAACGCCGAAGGTGACGACGCGGACAGCGACGAACCGGCGGCTCTCGAGGACGAACTGCGGCCACTCATCGACGACTATCTCGATGCGGCCGCCGCCGAAGACACCGAGACGATCGCGACGCTCAGCCACGGCTCGAGTCCGCTTCATCCCGGTGACTGGGAAGAGGCCGGCTGGGAGTTCCAGGGCGACGCCTACGCGGACGTCGACGGTTACGAGATCGAACGCGTGGCCGAGGACGCCGCCGTCGAGGACGTCTCCGACCTGGAGTTCGTCGAGTTCTGGTTCGAAGACGACGGGCTCGCCGAGGCGATCGGCTCGGAAGAGATCGCGATCGTCGAGGTTGCGTCCGACGACCTCGAGGCCGAAGACCTCGACGTGTGGGTGTTCGTCACGGAGGACGAGGAGTGGAAGGTCTTCTTCGTCGGTACCGAAGACGAGACGCCGGCGGATCCGACGGAGGCGTTCGAAGAGCCAATCGAAGACGAGGAGAACGACGTCGTCGCGAAGATCGACTGGGAGTTCGACCAGGACAATCTCGGCGAGGAGACGGAGTGGGCACGGGTCCACCTCACCGACTCCCCGGGCGTCGACGCCGACACCGTTCGCATCGAGTCGACGATCGCCGGCACGGAGATGGAATTCTACAACGACGAAACCGGCGCGGCCTCGTCGACCTGGGCGGGCGCGACCGGAACCGTCGAACTGAATCCGGACGGCGACCAGATCGTCGTGACCGCGATCGACGGGGACGACGAACGGGTCGTTCACCGCCAACACTACGAGCCCTGAGATCGGTCGCTTCGATCGACGACGGAATCGCTCTCGTTAGCTACTCCCCGTGCTCGAGTCGTTCCCGCCCGTGCTGTCGGCGAACTCGTCGGTTTCGTCCTCGGCCGAGGACCGAACGTCGTCCATGTCGAACCCGGTGCCGACTTGCTCCTCGTCGATGGCCCGATCGAGGGTTTCTTTCTCGGTGACCGCGCTCAGTCCCGTCTCCTCGACCGCGGACTGAATCTCACCGCCATCGATCGCCGAATCGACGGGGCCGTCGCTCGTCGACGATTTCAGGGCGCGTCGAACGATCAGATATCCCGCCAGCGCCGCGCCGCCCGAGGCGACCGCGCCCGGAATCCCGTATCGTTTGTAGCCGAAAGTGACCGCTTTCTTGCCGACCGTGTAGGCACCGATCATACGAGACGGTCGGGCCGGCGCGCGGAAGAACACGCGGCTTTCGTACGGAAGCGGGCACGGAACGGCGACGAGAGCGCTCGAGCATGCCGGTCACCGTCCACCGCCCTCGAAGCCCGATCTCGCGTCCGGAATCGGGCTGCAGACGCCGGTCCCGTATTCCCGGAGACGGGGCACCGGACGTGACTGGGCACGTCGCAAACGCGGCGAGCGACCCGGCGAATCGTCACACTGACTTACAGCCGGCGGTACGACTCGACTATGGGCACGCTACAGGCGGCCGCCGTCGCCGTCGTGGGGTTCGCGATCGTCCTCGGCTGTGGAGTCGCCGTCTACCGGGACGCGACCCGGCTCGCGCTCTCGCGACCGGGACTGTGGGCCGCCCTCGTGGTCGTCACCTGCGGGAGCGGGCTCGCCGTGTACCTGGGCCCCCCGGACGTGCCGATTCCCGGCTTACTCGTGATCGTCATCGCGGGCCCGGCGCTGTACCTGTTCGAGCGGGACGACGCCAGACACGGCGACGAGCCCGCCGATCCACACGCGCTCCCGAACGGTCCCGACGACGAGTCCTCGAGGGAGCGCCGCGGCGAGGAGTAGGTCGCCGGGCGCGACCGCCGATCGGGAGCCACCGACCACACGCCTTTTGCCCTCGCCGATGCAACGACTGGCAACATGAGCGACTCCGCGAATCCCGGGCGCGAAGGGGCCAGCGCCGATACCACTACCGACGCTGCCGACGGCGACGGTAGCGGAGCGGCACAGGTCTCGAGTCCGGACTACCACAGCGAGAACCACACGGCCGCCCAGACCTGTGGCTGGACGGCCAACGCCATGCGCGGCGAGGGGAAGTGTTACAAGAACATCTTTTACGGGATCGAATCCCACCGCTGTATCCAGATGACCCCCGTCGTGCGGTGTAACGAGCGCTGTGTCTTCTGCTGGCGCGATCATCAGGGCCACTCCTACGAGATGGACGACGTCCAGTGGGACGACCCCGAAGCGGTGGTCGACGCCTCGATCGACCTCCAGAAGAAGTTGCTCTCGGGCTTTGGCGGCAACGAGGAGGTCCCTCGCGAGGTGTTCGAGCAGGCGATGGAGCCCCGTCACGTCGCCATCTCGCTGGACGGCGAGCCGACCCTCTATCCCTACCTGCCCGAACTCATCGAGGCCTTCCACGATCGGGACATCACCACCTTCCTCGTCTCGAACGGCACCCGCCCCGAGGTCCTCCGCGAGTGTGACCCGACCCAACTCTACGTCAGCGTCGACGCCCCCGAGCGCCACACCTTCGATCAGGTCGTCGGCGCGATGGAGGACGACGCCTGGGAGAACCTCCTCGAGACGATGCACGTGCTCGCCGAGAAAGACGACACCCGAACCGTGCTCCGGACGACGCTCGTCAAGGGCGAGAACATGCACAATCCGGACTGGTACGCCGGATTCTACCAGCAGGCCGATCCCGACTTCGTCGAGTTGAAGGCGTACATGCACGTCGGTCACTCGCGGGGCCGACTCGACCGATCCGCGATGCCCGACCACGACGAGGTCGTCGAATTCGCCGAGGACGTTCGGGAACACATGCCCGGCTTCGAAGAAGTGATGGGCGTGCCGGCCTCCCGCGTCGCCCTCCTCTCGAAGACCAAAGACACGTGGGTCCCGAAACTACAGAAGGGCAGCGAGTTCTGGGAGCGCGACCCGGTCACGGGCGACTGAGTCCGGTTCTCGAGTCCGATTACGACCGAGTCGCTCGAGAGAGGGATCTCGTCCCGACATAGTTCGAGGAGGGGTACTCCCTCCTGAGCGGAGGGACGACTCATCGTTCTATCACGTGTCGAATCACTCACCGAGAGTGATAGCTGTGAGATCGATTACACCAGCGGAACGGCGACGATCGTGAATTCCCGCCGCAGATCCGCTCGGAAGCCCCGCTCCAACATAGGGAGCCCGAAACCTTTTTATATAACTTTCCTTAGCAGTCGTTGGATCATACAGATGGCACAACCTGATTCGTCAAGTCTCGCTGAAGTACTCGATCGCGTCCTCGACAAGGGCGTCGTCGTCGACGCCTTCGCACGGATCTCGCTGGTCGGGATCGAAATCCTGACCGTCGAGGCACGCGTCGTCGTGGCATCGGTCGACACCTTCCTCCACTATGCGGAGGAAATCGCGAAGATAGAACAGGCGGAACTGGCCGCAACGGCACCCGAAGCGTAGCGCCGTTTCCCTCGGGGGAACACCCGTTTTTTACTCATGAGTGTCTCACAAAAACGACGAGAGTACAGGAACCGACGCGGCTACCTCGAGACGACCCTCGAGGAGTTCGACGCCTACACCGCGGCGTTCGCCGCGGACGTCGAAGCGAAGCAGTCGTCGATGGACGACGCCCGCGAAGCGGCGGACGAACTCGCCGCGGAGTTCGCGAGGGCCGGCGACGCGTTCGACGCGTCGGTAGCGGCGTTCGCCGAAGACGTCGCGACCCGCCGGGCCGAGATGGAGTCGGCCGGAAACGCGTTCGACGAGTACGCCCGCGCCCTCGAGGAGGACCTCGAGGCGAACCGATCCGAGACGGACGCGCTCGCCCAACGGATGGCTGCCGACGCCGAACGGATCCGCGAGGAGGCCGCGGCGACGGGCGATCCGACCGCGTTCCTGGCCGACGTCGACGCGCTCGTCGCGGCGTTCGAATCGACGCGAACGGCGTTTACCGACGCGACCGAGCGCCTCGCGGCCGATCGCGAGGCGTTTCGGGAGGGCGTCGCGGCGAACGTCGAGGGAATCGCGGACAAACGGGCGGCGTTCGAGTCGTTCACCCGCGAGTTCTACGGCGAAGACGCCCTCGAGACGACGGCGTCGGCCGGAACGACCGAGAGGGACGGCGAAGGGTCCTCGAAGCCAACTCCCGACGATGGTTCGGCGACGGCCGACGAGGTGTCCGAACCGACGGAGGAAGAATCGACCGACGAGCAGGACACCGCAACCGACCAATTGGACGATGTCGAGCCCAACGCGACGACCACCGCGGCGTCGAGCGACGACACGGGATCGGCCGAGCAGCCCGACGGCAGCGACGCCGTCGGCGACGAAGCGGCCTCGGCCGAGGCGTTCGAGCAACGGCTGCGGGAACTCCAGTACGGCAAGCTCAAGCAGGCCGCAAACCGGGTCGGATACGACGGGAACCTCAACGCCGCCAAAAAGGACGAACTGGTCGCCTTCCTGGTCCACCACCGTGCGGAACTCGAGGAGGCATTCACCGATGATGGGACCGAGGACTAACGGGGTGAATCGATGACCGGCAGCTCGGATCGGCGGGTTCGGGGCGGGCGAGTCAGAACGTCCCGCGAGGAGAAACGCGGCCGCGAGCGTCGGGACCGTACCCGACGAACCGACGAACCCGCGCGCGATGCGTCGGCGGGCGAGGTGTCGGCAGGATCGCTCCCGACGCCGGATCCCGGACCGTTCGTCGAGACGCCGGCGGTCACGGCGGTCCGCGACCGGATCGATCGCTGGCTTTCGGTCGATCGCCCCGTCCACCTGGTCGGACCGACCGGGTGTGGGAAGACCGCACTGGCGCTGTCGGTCGCCCAGGAGCGCGATCGGCCGGTTGCGTTCGTCAACGGCGACGCCGACCTCGGGACGAGCGACCTCGTCGGGGATCACTCCGGCACCGAACGACACTCGGTCCGGGACAAGTACGTCCACAACGTCCAGAAAAGCACCGATATCGTTCGCCAGCGCTGGGTTGACAACCCGCTGACCGTCGCGGTCCGAGAGGGTGCGACGCTCGTCTACAACGAGTTTTCACGGACCAAACCGATCGCGAACAACGTCCTCCTGTCGGTTTTCGAGGAGGGGGTCCTCGAGTTGCCCGGCAAGACGGGCAGCGACCGCTACGTCGACGTCCACCCGGAGTTCCGGGCGATCCTGACCTCGAACTCGACGGAGTACGCCGGGGTCCACGAGCCACAGGACGCGTTGCTCGATCGGCTCGTTGGCATCCACCTCGACTTCTACGACGCCGAGACCGAGCGGCGGATCGTCGCTGCCCACGTCGACGACGTCGACGCAGAGACGATCGCCGCCGTCGTCGACACGGTCCGACGGTTGCGCGAGGAGGTCTCCGTCCCGGTCGGGACGCGCGCGGCGATCATGGCGACGGAGGGGTTCACCGCCGGCACCGATCGGAGCGCATCGACCCTCGCGGCGGTCTGCGTCGACGTGCTCGCGTCGAAAGTGCCCACCAGCGACGGCCTCGAGTCGCTTCGCACGGACGTCGAGCGGGTCGTCTCGAACGTGGAGGTGCCGACATGAGCGACGGGGGGACCGCCGACCCTGACGCTGCAGGCGAGATCGACCCGGATCGATCGATCGAGGACGACGCGCCGGACTCGAGCACCGAGGCGGACGCGTCGGGGGCCACGGAGTCCGCTGCCAGCTCGGAGCCGTCGATGGGTATCATCGAGGCTCGCCGACACGCGATGGCAGTCGCGAGCGAGTTGCTCGAGAACGACCCCGAGAGCGTCATCCGAGCGGAACGGACCGACCGCGGCTGGCGCGTGCTCGTTGAAGTCCTCGAGCGATCCGCCGTGCCGGACACCCAGGACATCCTCGGCCGGTACGAACTCGTCATCGACGGGGACGCCGTCGTCGAGTACGGGCTGACGGAACGGTACAAGCGCGGCGACTCGCGCGACGAGCTGTAATCGCCGCGAACGGCTGGCAGCGACGCTGCCCGACTACGACAGTTCTCTCGTCCCGTGGTCGACGGTCCGAACGGTCACGTCCCCGGTTGCCGTCTCGAACGTGACCGTCCGTCCGTAGTCACCGCCGGTGTCGGTCGCGACGACCGGCACGTCGAACGCATCGAGGCGCTCTCGAGCGGCCGCGACGTTCGCGTCGCCGATGCCGGTCTCGAGCTCCTCGAAGTCGATCATCTCGCTGCCACCGGCGAGGCGTGCCTCAACCCGGCCGACGCTCGCGCCGCGTTCGGCCATCTCGCGCAACAGGGCGTCGGTCGCCGCGTCGACGAACTTTCCGGTCGCCTCGCCCTCGCCGTGATCCCGATCGGGTAACACGGCCTGTGCGAGGCCGCCGACGTTCGCCTCCGGATCGAAGAGCACGATCGCGAGACACGAGCCGATGCCGTAGGCGATCAGCGTCTCGCCGTCGGCCGCGACGACGTACTCGGAAACGCCGACGGAGACGGTGTCGCCTCGTTCGGAGGCGGGCTCTGGATCGTCGTCGAACGTCTTCATCGGTCGGTCACCTCCTCGGGCGTCGCCAGTTCCGCGGGCCCTTCCCCGTCCGCGTCGGCGCGTGCGAGGTCGAACGTCGCCGTGACCGGCGCGTCGTCGATTCGGTCGACGTCGAGTTCGGCCAGTGCCCGCTCCAGGGAGTCCTCGTCGGGGATCGCGAACACGCTGACGTCGATCCGGCGTTCGGCGTCGGACAACAGCGTATCGAAGACGAACGCGAACTCCTGGTCGGTGCTCAGGCCGATGATCAGCGGATCGACGACGGACGCACCCAGGTCGTGCGTGTAGCGGGGCGTCGTGTGCTCGATCGTCGTCTCGAGGACGTTCGCCCAGCCGTCGAGGAAGCCACTGGCCATCACGTTGCCGAACTCGGAGATGGCGTCGCGCTCCATCGCGCCGAAGCGACCCTCGCTCGTGCTGCCGGGCAGCGCCGCCTCCATGAGCGTCCGCGCCGAGGGCTCGTCGAAGACGAACAGCAGGTAGCCGCTGGGCGTGCCACGGAACCGGAAGGCAACGCTCACCAGCCGCTCGTTGGGGATCTCGTCGGCGATCGTATCCAGCGAGAGGAAGTTGATCCGCCGGATCTCGGCGTCCATCGACAGCCCGGTCATCGTCTCCAGGCTGTTCGCCATCTCCGTCGATCCCCGCTCTGCCATCCGGTTGAATCCCGCGAGCTTGTCGAACTCGATGCCGGTCCCGCCCTCGCTGCTGCGCTCGAGCAGCGCCTCGACGGTCTCCCTGGTGGGGACGACGTACTGGTCGACGTCGACGTCGGCACCGACGGTCTCGATCCGGCTGCGAAACAGCAAGGCGAGATCACCGTCGACCGCGCCGAGGGCGCCAATAAACGGCGTCGGATCGGTCCCGGCCAGGTACGTCGGCGTCGAGGCGTCGATGCTGGTTCCGAGGATGTCGGCCCAGCCGTCGACGAAGCCGCTGGTCGTCACCTGGCCGACCTCGAGGAGGGCGCTCCGGGCGATGTTGTCGACGCCGTCGGCGGGAACGTCGGCGACGAGTTCGCGGGCGATCGTCCGGGCGCTGTCCTCGTCGAAAACCAGCAGCGAGTCGCCCTCGAACCCGCCGGAGAGTTCGATCGCGGTCCCGATGCTCGAGGTGCCGTCGTCGAGTTCGGCGCGCAGCTCCGACAGCTGCATGAAGTTCATGCGGGTAACACCCACACGGGTCGGAACGCCGGTCATCTTCGTCAGGCGACCGGCGGCGATGCCGGCACCCTCCCGTGCCATCTCGTAGAACGTGCCAAGCGTCGGAACGTCGATTTTCATCGTGAGCCTCCGTCAGTGATCGCCGTCACGTCGAGGACGTTCGCGAGTTCGCCGTCCCCGAGCAGCGTTGCACCGTCGATACCGGGCGTCTCGGCGAGGATGTCGTCGTAGGGCCGGACCACGACTCGTCGCCAGTCGCCGACGTCGTCACAGGCGATCGACCGACCGCCGCGATCATCGCGGACGTGGACGACGACCGTCGGATCGGTGTCGCCGTCGGCTCCCAGCCACTCCGACAGCCGGACGAGCGAGCGTCGCTCCGTCTCGGGCTCGTCCTCACCGGTGACGGTCATCGCGTATGCGTCGCCGTCGGCCCGTGCCGGGTCGAACTCCTCGAGGCGTGCGATATCGGCGGCCGGAATCGCGTACGGGCGGCCGTCGGCCTCGACGAACAGGACTTCCGTCGCGGCGACGGAGACGGGGACCCGAAGCCGGAACGTCGTGCCATCGCCGGGGGAGCTCTCGACCTCGATGTCGCCGTCCAATCCAGTGATCGTCTCGGCGACGACATCCATCCCGACTCCACGGCCGCTGACGTCGGTCACCTCGGCCTCGGTCGACAGTCCCGGATGGAACACGAGTTCGTGTGCCGCCTCGTCGCTCATCGCCGCCGCCCGCTCCCGACCGACGATGCCCTCCTCGATGGCCACACGGCAGAGTTCGTCGGCGTCGAGGCCGCGCCCGTCGTCGGTCACCGCGAGGACGACTTCGTCGGCGTCCTTCCGCGCCCGGATCGCGACCGTTCCGGTGCGCGACTTGCCCGCTCGCTCTCGCTCGTCGGCCGGTTCGATCCCGTGATCGACCGCGTTGCGGACGAGGTGGACCAGCAGATCCCCGAGGGCGGCGACCACGTCCCGATCCAGCTCGATCGACCCCCCGCTCGTCTCGAGGTCGACGCGAGTCTCGGCCTCCCGTGCCACCCGTCGTGCGGTCCGCTCGAGGCCCGAAAAGGCACGCTCGAGGGGCTGGAGCCGGACCGCAGTGACCGTCTCCTCGAGATCGGTCGCGATCTCGCGTAACTCGCGCATCCGGGTGGGCTCGTCGGCGCTATCGGAGGGGGAGCCGCCGTCGTCACGCTCGAGAGCCATCGTCGCCGTCGTCAGCCGCTCGGTCAACTGAAGCAGGCGATCAGCGGTCGTCCCCTCGACGGTGATCGTGCCGCCACGCTCCTCGCGGGCAGTCCCGTCGTCGTCGGACGACGGTATCGGGAGGACCGAGGACGGGATCGTCGTCACGGCGTCCGAAACCGCCCTGGTTCGGTCGTCCGTGATCGACCCGTCGAAGGAGTCCCCGAAGGCCGCGACGAACTCGCGAACGTTCGCGTCCCGGTCGAACGACGCGAGGGCGTCGTCGGGAACGGCCCGGTCGCTGGTCTCCGCCAGCGTTGCGTCCGATCCTTCCTGGACGTCGCCCCCGTCGACAGCAGCCGCCAGAAAGTCGCGTTCGTCGCCGTCGGTCACGGAGCGCTCCGTCGCCAAACCGGGATCGTCGTCGAGCTCACCGTCGCCGAGATCGGCCGCTCCGCCCGTGTCACCGTCCTCCTGGCTCGTCGCCACGTCGGTATCGAACACGAACGAGCCGGGATCCTCGGCCGGCTCGGCCGGCTCGAGTTGCTGGATGTTCTCGAGGAGTTGCTGGTCGTCGATGCCGGCAGCGTCCATCGCCCGTTCGGCCCGGTCAGCGGTCGACGCCTCGGCGTGTTGGGCCGTCTGTGACTCGGTGTATTCGGCCTGCTGTGGCTCGGCGCGTTCGCCACTCGTGGATTCCTCGTCCTCACCGGTCTGTGCTTTGGCACCGTCGGCAGTCGGTGACTCGCGGCGATCCCCGGTTGAGGAGGCAGGGCGCTCGGAGCTCGAGGGGCCGTCGCTGTCGTCGGTCTCCGCCAACTCGAGGAGTTCGGTCACGGTCACGTCGTCGTCGGCCCCGCCGTCGCCGAACTGGACCCCCTCGAGTGCGTCGTCCATCGTCCCCGCGTCGAGCGTCTCGACGTCGTCGCGGACGCGATCGAAGTCGACCGTCTCCTCGCGGCCGGCCCCCTCGGTCCCCGCGATCTCGACGTCGGATGGCTCAGTCGCCGTCGCAGCCTCGTCGGGAGTCGTCTCGTCCGCTGCCGGTTCGGGCTCGTCCGTGGCCGTCTCGCTCGTCGGTGTGGACCCCGCAGCGGGGCCGTCCGCAGCCACCCCTGCAGGCTCGTCACCCGGCTCGTCGTCGAACAGTTCGTCGAGGGATCCCGACCCCTCGAGAGTGCCGTCGTCGACGTCCGCGGACAGCGACTCGAGGTCGTCGAAGCCACTCGCCCGCTCGAGTGCCTCCTCCGCGGTCAATCCGTCGCCCGATCCGGGTTCCGGAATCGCCTCCTCGGCGAGCGTCGACGGCTGGTCCGTGTCGTCGTCGGCCGCCGGTTCCACTGGCGGGTCGTCCGTCGCCCGCGTCTCGAGCAGGGTCCGGATCGTCTCGACGGTCCCGTCGGGATCGATCCGTACGCGCCCGTCTTCAGCGATTTCGTCGACCATCGCGTCCAGAACGTCGGCGGCCACGAGCGTGGCGTCGACCACGTCCGGGTCGGGCTCGAGCCGATCGGCTCGGATCGCATCGAGGACGTCCTCGAGCGCGTGAGCGACGCGCGCCGGGGCATCGAACCCAGCCGCGCTGCAGTTCCCCTTGAGAGTGTGTGCGGTTCGGAACAGTTCGGAGAGTCGGTCCTCGTTTCCCCCGTCCTCGAGGGAGAGGAGTCCGTCGGCGAGCCGATCGATGCCGGATCGCGTCTCGCGAACGAACTGCTCCCGGCTCATGCGGAGACGCTCTCGATGGCCTCGAGCAGTTCCGCCCGGTCGAACGGTTTCGTCACGTAGCCGTCGGCACCGGCTTTCGCCGCGAGTTTCATCTTCTCGTACTGGCCGACGCTCGTACACATGATGACGCTGACCTCCGGGTCGAGCTGTTTGATCGCCGACGTGGCTTTCACGCCGTTTGCCTTCTCCATGATGATGTCCATCAGGACGAGATCGATCTCGTCACCGCGTTTTTCGTACGTTTTGACCGCTTCGACCCCGTCGCTGGCTTCCGCGACAACCGTGACGTCGTCCCCCAGAATCATCTTGATCCGGTTTCGCATGTATCCCGAATCGTCGACGGCGAGAATCCCCACTGACATTGGTTACTCACCACGGACGAACTGTACCCGGATAATGGACATTCCTACGCAGTTAGGGATCTCGACGGCAGTTCGGGGCGACGTGCGGTCGGCCAGTCGGCATCCGATAGCGGCAGCGATCCACTGCTCAGTCGGCGTCGACAGGGGCGACGGTCACCCGGGTATCAGCTCTCGACGGCGGCAGCGATACCGGCCGCGTCCAGGACGAGCCGTGGCGGCTCCGCAGGTTCCGCCGGCGTCACGGCGGCCCGGAGCAAGGCGTCGTCGAGCCCGCCGCCGTCCGACGGGACGGGACTCGAGGCGGCGGGATCGGCTGCGGACGGCTGCTCGAACCGCGAGGCCGGGACCGTCTCGACGCCGACGCCGCGCGGGGTTCGGAGCCCGATCGACCGCTGCTCGTCGCGATCGAGCACGATGAGTTCGTCCGTCTCGGTCGGCTCCCGTCCCTGCCCACCGAGCAACCGCGCGGCGTCGACGACCACCGTTACCCGTCCGTCGATCTCGGTAACGCCGTCGACCGCAGTCGCGCTTCCCGGCACGGGGGTCACGCCCTCGAACGACGTGACCCGGACGACGCGGCCGGACTCGAGGCCGTAGGTGAGATCCGGCAGCGACGCGGTGATCAACTCGACTGGCGGCTCCCCCTCCCCGCCGACGTCGTCGGCGGACTCGCGGTGTCCCTCCATGCATTCCTCGTTGGATTGCTCCGGCAAAAACCCGCCGTCCGTTCGCTCCCTGGGGGATCCGGCTTCGGGAGCGATCGCCACAGCCGTCGACCCGTCTCGCCGCCGAACCTATTGGCGTTCGTTTCGGTCACGATCCCTAACTATGGAGCCATTACGTAGTGAACGATGGCTTCGCACGTACTCGTACATGGAGCAAACACGGACCGTTAGTGGGGGAACACGAACGATCGCGACCAGGCTGACAGGGGTGCTGGCCGCTGCCGGGGTCGTAATCGTCGTGTTTGCGGGGTACATCTACGTACAGATCGTCGCGCCGATCGACGACCCGGCCGTTCGGTCGTCGGTCACGTCCGGATTCGCCGGGCTCGTCCTCGCGTCGGTCATCAGCCTCGTGCTGGTCGGCGTCACCTTCGGGAGCAACACCGCGATCACGCTTCGGCTCCTCTCGTCGAAGGCGAACGAGCTAGAGGAGGGCAACATGGACGTCTCCTTTCGCTCGAGCCGACGTGACGAGATCGGTCAGCTCGCGACCGGTCTCGCTGCCATGCGTGACTCGCTGCAAGAGCGCATCGAAACCGCCGAACGCAGACAACGGGAGACGGAACTCCGCAACGAGAACCTCCAGTCGACCGCGGAACACTACAACGAAGTGTTACAGGACGTCATGGACGGTGACCTCTCTCGACGGGTCGACGCGGAAAGCGAGAGCGAGGCGCTCACCGAGATCGGCGAATCGATCAACACGACGATCGCCGAACTCCAGCGGACGACGACGAGTATCTCCCGGGAGATGGACAACCTCTCGGCGACCGCCGAGGAGGTCGCCGCCTCCGCCGACGAGGTAGCGACGACGTCGGCGCGGGCCGCCGAGGCCGGGACGGTCGGTCGCGACGCGGCGGCGTCGGCGATCACGGAGATGGACACCGTCGAGTCGGAGATCGAAACGGCCGCCGCGGAGATCGAAACCCTCGAGGGGGAGGTCGAGGAGATCGGCGAGATCGTTCGGTTGATCGGCGAGATCGCCCGGAAGACGAACATTCTCGCGGTGAACGCACGCATCGAGTCCTCGCGGACCGACGAGAGCGGCCAGGGGTACAGCGTCGTCGCCGACGAGGTCCGCGAACTCGCCGAGGAGACCAAAGCGGCCGCCGACGAGATCGAGACGCGGATCGATCGGATCCAGTCCCAGACCGACGAGACGGTCGCCGGGATCCAGGCCGTCAACGAACGAACCGCCGACGCGTCGGTCACGGTCCGGCGGGCCCTCGACTCCCTCGAGGAGATCGCCGAACTCGTCGACGATCTCGATATGACGATCGAGAACATCAGCGACGCGACGGACGGACAGGCCGAAGCGATCCAGTCGGTCGCCGAACGGGTCGACGCGCTCTCGTCGATCGGCTCCGGCGAGGAGCCGGATTCCGGCGACAGCGACGGGTTCGACTTCGAGGCCCCGCAGGGCGTCACCGAGGGAACGGGGGAGAGCTGAGATGGTCGCCGTCAACGTCCACTACACCGTCGGGCTCGCGGTCATGCTCCTCGGAACCGCCGTCTTCGTTCGAGCGTTCGTCACGGACGCACGCAACCGGACCTACCACGCGATTCTCGTCGGTATCGCCGGGATCGCGGCGGGGGCGTACGTGTTCATGCTGCTCGGGATCGGGTTCCTGACCGTCGAGGGAAACGTCGTCAATCTCGCGAAGTACGGCCAGTGGCTCCTCGCGACGCCGCTGTTGATCCTCTATCTCGGATTGCTCGCCGGCCTCGACCGCGGCCGAATCGGCCTGCTGATCGTCCTCGACGTCGTCGTCATGGGCTCGGGGCTCGTCGGCGAGTTGCTCGCCGGCCCCGCGCTGACGTACGGCAGTTTCGCGGTGGGCTCGGTCGCCTACATCGCCCTGATCTACATGCTCACCGCCGGCATCCGCGAGGCGGTCACCGACCGACCGGGTGCGATCGTCGCCCTGTTCGGCAAGCTCCGGAACCTGACGCTGATCATCTGGACGATCTATCCCGTGATCTGGATACTCAGCCCGGCGGGGCTGGGGGTCCTCGAGCCGACGATGCAGGCGCTCCTGTACACCTACGCCGACCTGATCGCGAAGATCCTGTTCGGCGCGATCGCCCTGAACAGCCAGACGAGCCTCGAACAACTGCCCGAACTCGACGCCCTCTCCGGGTTCGGAGTCGGACCGAACTGAGAGCCAGATCTATGACCGATATCGACGAACCACGAATTCGCGCGATGGTCGACGCGGCCGACCACGACTCGGTTACGGTCGAGTTGCTCGCGGGCGGCGACCGGTACAGCCAGCTCTACCTTTACGACGAGCCGGTCGTCTCCTACCTCGAGTCGAACGAACAACCCCACTACACCTTCTTCAACGAGATGAAGGGGATCGGAATCGGCGGCAAGCGGGACACGATCACGCCGGACAGCGGCGGGCTGGCCGCGATCACGATCACCGACAGGCGAACGTTCATGATCGTCGGCAAGGAGGACGGCGACGAGTTCTTCGAAGTGCCCCACGGCGACGTGACCGGCGTCGAGTACAGTCGCGGCCTGATGAAACACCGGCTGGTGATCCGCACCGACGACACGACCTACCACTGCTGGATCGACTCCTCCTACGAGGAGTCGGCACTCGCCGCCGCCACCGACGCGTTGCGGCGGTATCGCGATCGGGCACGGTCGCCGGGCGACTCGATCGACGCTCGAGCCGAATCGCCGGCATCGCGCTCCCCGATGTCCTCGGACGGCGGCGAAAACGGTGACTCGGGCGGCGACGCCGCGCCGTCGGCGGCCGGCGGCACCGACTCGGCCGACGACCCCCTCGAGACGATCGAACGGCTCGCCGAACTCAACGAGCAGGGCGTGATCAGCGACGAGGAGTTCGAAGAGAAGAAGCGGGACCTCCTCGACCAGCTCTAATACTCGATCGTCGTCGTCCGTCAGCTGTCGTACGACTCCGCCCGGCGACCAGCGTCCCTGATGGCATCGTCGGCGTCCGCGAGTATGTCGTGGTCCCGCATCGTCGTCATGCCCGCGAGGAGCAACCGGAGCCGGAGTCCGATCAAGGGGATATCCGCGACGCTGATCACCACGTCCGCAGCGAGTACTGCGCCGTCCTCGAGCAACACGTCGACGAGGTCGACGACGGCGTCGTCGTTCTTCTCGGGTTCCATCACCGACCGCCCTCCAGATCGATATCCGGCACGAACGAGTACGGTGCCCACGGCCCGGTAAACCGAACGGCGACGCCCGATCGGTCCGCGATCGGATCGAGCCGGGCACCCAGGTCGTCCTCGCGGTCGTGATCGGCCAATACGGCGATCTGCGTGACCGTTTCCCGATCGTCGTCGCCCAGTCCCAGTCGATCGCCGTCGACCGACGCCGTGGCGACGGCGACCTCGTCGATGGCCGCCTCGAGGTCGGCCGCGAGGGCGGCTGCTCGCTCCCGTCGCAGTTCCGTTCGCTTTCGCTCGAGTTTCTTCTCGAGCAGGAAGGCCGTCCCCTCGCCGGCTGCCTCGGTTTGCTCGCGAAGCGCGGCGAGGTCGCCCTCGGGATCGGGTACCGTCGCGTCGGGTTCGAACAATAGTTCGATGCGATACTCCCGTCGGCCCGCGACGTCGGTGACGGCCGCCTCGATCTCGTCCGCGGCCGACTCGAGGACCGACCGCACCGTCTCGTCGCCGCCCTGGACGACGACGTCGAACTGGAACGGGATCGGCGTCCCGAACCGGTCCGTCGCGGCCTCGACGACCCGGTGGTGGGCGAGCAGCCAGCGGCGGATCGTCGCCGGATCGTCGCTGTCGTAGAGCGTGTCGGTCTCGTGGACGACCGCGGCGACGCCCCCGGCCGCGAGGACTCGCGGCGACTCGCCGTCGATTCCCTCGACGGGGAGCCTCGCGGGCGGCTCGCCCTCTGGCTCCACGAGACAGTACACGTAGCGGCCGTCAGCGAGGTCGTCCGCCCCGTCCGTCCGCTCCGGGACCGTCATCGGTCAGTCATCCCCGGTTTTCCGCCGTCGGTGCCGACGCCCGGAACGGCGTCGTCGTCGAACAGGTCCCAGATCGCGTCGTCGATCAGCGAATCCAGGTCCGATCGGAGGCCGGCGACGTCCTCCTCGATCCCCTCCTCGCGCTCGAGGCGCTCGATTTCGGCCTCGAGTCGGGCGAGTTGCTGGCCGAGTCGCTCGATCTCGTCGTCGTCGAGCTGGCCCGACTCCATCCGCCGGAGCGCCTCGCGCTCGAGGGAGTCCTCGAGGATCTCGACGATCGCGAGGACGAGCGAGAGCAACCCGGCCCGCATGTTCTCCCCGTCGCCGTCGAGGTCGATCGTCGACGTCATCGGTCGTCGTTCTCCCTGCCACTGGTGTCGGCCCCCTCCCGATCGTCGGGAGCGACCGCCTCACCGGCATCGACGGCGTCGATCGCCGGACTCGAATCGGTCTTCTCGAGGGTCGCATCCTCGGCTGCCTCGTCGGTCGTTGCCACCCGCGGTGTGTCGACGCCGGCGGCCTCGCGGACGCGTGCCATGTCCGTCCCGCCGGGGAACTCGAGGCCGTACTCGGCGGCCGTCTCGAAGGACGCGATCGCCGCCCGGATCTGGACGCCGAGCAACTCGGTGTCACCGACGGTCACCGCGATGTCGGCGTTGATCACGACGCCCTTGTCGAGCAGCGTGTCGAGCATCTGCGCGAGGTCGCCCTGATTCCGGGTGGGTTTGGGACCGCTCATTCGTCGTCCTCCGTTCCGTTCGCCCGTCGGCGCAGTCGGTGGCCGTACAGCCGCGGGCGATGGGGTGCCGTCGGCGTCTCGTCTCGCGTCGGCGGCCGTTCGGGCACCGACGACCACGATCCGGGCACGTCGTCCCGCGACGACTGCGGTCGACCCGCCCGATCGGTACCTTCGTCGCCGTCGGTTCGATCGCCACGCTCCTGCTGTGCCTGCCGTTCGGCCCGCTGCTGGTTTCGTTCCCGAACCCGCGCGAGTTTTCGGTGTTGCGTGAGCAGCCGAGCGCGAGCGGCGTCGCGCGTTTGCGAGATCCGTCGAACGATGCGTTCGCGGTCAGTCACCCTGCTCACCTCCGTCGACGACGACGGTCAGCAGGCCGTTGTGGAATCGCCGACGGCTCGGTCGTCCCGCGTGGTCGACCCGCTCGATCACCTCGCCGTCGACGACCACCTCGAGCCCGTCGCCTCGCCGGACCGCGACGTCCTCGGCGTCGACCCCCGGGAGATCCGCGACGAGCAGCGTCTCGTCGTCGTACTCGACGAGCCCGACGTGATACGCGTCGTCCGCGACGGTGCTCGAGCGAGGCGCTGCCCTGCCCGTCGTCTCGCTGTCGGCAGCGTTCGTTCGCCGCTCGAATCGGTCCCCGAAACCGATCGACAGCTCGTACTCGCCGTCGACCGACACGCCGTGGCCGTCGATCCGTCTCGAGCCGTCACGGCGTTCACCGGCCTCGAGGTCGTCGAGCGTTTCCAGGAGTCGACGGAGCCCCTCGAGGGGAGCGGACGCCTGCTCGTCTCCGTCGTGATCGTTCTCGCGGTCGGTGTGTCGGTCCGTTTCGCGGTCGGTACCCCGGTCGTCGTCAGTCATGGTGGTCCCCGTTCGTGATCATCCTTTCACCTCTACCTTGTCGCTGAGTTCGGCCCGAAGCTCCCGGGCCCGTTCCAGTTCCGCCTCGAGTTCCGCCTTGCGCTCGCGATACGCCGGTTCGGGCCGTTCGCCGATCTCGTAGAGCAAGCGGTTCTCCTTGAGATCGTCCCTGAGCGCCTCGACGTCGTAGAGCTCGGTCAGTGCGAGGGTGTGCAAAACGTCGAGCAAGGAGACGAACGGCCGCACCAGCAGGTCGTCGAACAGGAACATCAACTCCCCCTGTCGGCACCGATGTGGACGTCGACGAAGTTGTAGGGTGCCCACGGGCCGGTATACTGGACGGTGAGGGCGTCGCCGTACGCCTCACGGACGTCGTCGATCGCGTCGTCGAAGCGATCGCGCTCGTCCCGATCAACCAGATACGAGCGGTTGAGCACGAGCCGATCGCTGAACAGGTCGTCGTCCGTGTCGTTGATCGACACCTCGTCGAGCCGATCGCCGATCTCGGCCTGGACCTCGTCGGGATCGGCCTCGAGCCCGGTGTCGACGAGCTTGACGCCGAGCTCGACCGTGCCGTCGATCTCGGCGAGCGTTTTTCGGAGCGCCCGGTTCGCCCCCCGAAGCACTCCTTTGAGCGTGCGTGCGTTCTTGAACGCCATCCCGAAACTCATCGGGACGACGGTGTACCCCTCCTCGAGGACGGTCCCCAACACGTCGTTGTGCCGTTCGACGTCCTCGTCGGTCCGATCGGGATCCGTCGTATCGATCTCCGAGACGATCGCCGACAGCGATCGGTACTCGACCGTCCGGATCTCGGTTGCCCCGCCGACCCCCTCGGCCTCGAACGACAGGTCGGCGTCCTCGACGATGCCGTACACGTAGACGTGGTCGGCCATGTAATCCTGCCTCCACGTCGGGGTGGAACTGTAATAAGTAACGAGGCTACCAGTGATGGGACACTCAGTCGCTCCGACGTGATCGTGCCGGCTCCGTTCGAGAGACGGCACGATCGCCCGTCGGCCGGCTGACCGGTGAACGGAGCGACCACGGCGGAGCGAAACGCTAGAACTGCGTTACTAACCACACCGTTGAAAATAGCTTCACAAGAGCGGCCATTGACGCCCCCATCATGGCGGACATCATCGCGAAGGCGACGCAAGCGCTCACCGATCCGACCGTGGTCCAGCCGTGGTTCGAGTCCAATCGTCGCAAGGTCAATCGCTGGGTCCGGCGTCGGGAGATCGGTCCGCTACTCGGCGGCCTCACGGCCGGGACCCTCGACTGGAACGCGTACACGAACTATCTCGCCTGGCGAAGCGACGACGGGACCGTGGTTCGGGAAATCAACGGCAGCGAGATGGTCCTCGACCCGTCGATGGCCGGGATCTCGCGGGAGTTGCTCATGTACGGCGGCCGCGAAGAACTGTCGGCCAGCGTCTTTCGAGCGGAAATCGAACGGCTCGCGGGGCAGGTCGACTCGCCCGTGACGGTACTGGAAATCGGCGCGAACATCGGCTACTACGCGCTGCTCGAGGCCCAGGTTCTCGGTCCCGACGCTCGGATACTGGCGTTCGAACCCGACCCGAGGAACGTCGACCTCCTCTCGAGGTCGATCGAGCGCAACGGATACGGCGATCGGATCGACGTCGACCGCGTGGCGATCGGGAACAGCGACGACACGATCACGTTCAATCTATTGCCATTGAGTAACAAATCACACGTCAACGAGGACTCCTTTAACCGGGCCCATCGGATCGAACAGCAGATAGACGTTCCACAGAAGGCGGTTTCGACCGTCCTCGAGGAGCGGGAGCTCCCGCCGGATGCGATCAACGTCGTCCGGATGGACGTCGAGGGGTACGAGGCCCAGGTATTCGAGGGAATGGAAAGCGTCCTCGAGTCCGAGCAGCCGCTGGTCGTCTTTTTCGAACTCCACCGCTCCCGGTTGGACGACGAGACGATCGATCGGATGCTTCGAACGCTTGCAGCCGCCGACCTCGAAATCGTCGCCGTGACGGATCTGGTGGGTCCGATGTGGTACGAAGTCAAGCTTCCGTGGGACTCGTTCGACGATCTCCGCGGGATCGACGAGGATCGCTCGCTGCACCTGATTCTCAGACGACCGTCGTGACCGCGCCACACCGGTCACGACCCGGCGACGTCGGAGGGCGGAGACACCGCTACAGCTCGAGGCGCGAACTCCGAACGACGCCCTCGATCGTCACGCGGAGTTTCTGACTGATCGCGAGCAGGGCCGCCGAGTAGACGATCGCGCCGACGGAGACGATGGCGAGCAGCTGGTACCACTGGTCGATGGGGACGGTTCGCACGAGCGGGACGACCACGGCGAACATCAACAGCGCCGCGCCGACCTGCTCGAGGAGCGTCCGGGGGAACAGGACGACGTTCGGGAGCGCTCGTTTGACCACGAACGCGGAGAGGACGTACCGGAGCGTCTCGGCGACGACCGTCGCGACGACGACGCCGATCGCCCCGTAGGCGAGCGTCAGCGCGACGCCGAGGACGACGTTCACTGCGAGCGTCGCGACCGAGATGCGCGTGTTGCTCTCGGGCCGATCGATCCCGCCGATCGCGCTCGTGAGGGGACCACTCTGCGTGCTCACGATCTGGAACAGCGCGAGGCCGACCAGCAACGCGGCGGCATCGGCGTACTCGGGTCCAAACGCCGTCACGACGAGTTGCTCGGGCATGGAGACCGCACCGAAAAACATCGGAACCGCGACGACGCTCGAGAACGCGAGCGTGTTCGACACGTCGTCGCTGACGTCTTTGCCCTGGCTGTGGAGTCGGCTCACGCGGGCCATCAGCACGCTCTGGGCGGCCATCATCACGAACGTCGCCGGGACGGTGAGTTTCAGCGCGACTTCGTACTGTCCGGCCGCCGCGGGCGCGAGGAGGTAGCCGAGAAGGAGGATATCGAATCGGTCGTAGGTCTGCCCGAGAAACGAGTTCGGGATGCTGTACTTGGCGTAGGCCCAGAGACTCGCGAGCGTTTCGCGGGTCGGGGCCGTCGGTGTCGTCCGCACGAAGTACCAGAGCGCGGGCAAGGAGAGGAACGTCGCCGCGGCGAGCCCGTATGCCATGCCGGCAGCGCCGAGCCCGAGGAGGACGAGCGCGAGCTGGATGGGGAACGTCAGCAGCGACCGGAACGTGTCGATCCACATCGAGGCACCGACGAGTCCCCGCGCCTGGACGACCCGATCGGTCGGCTCGTAGAGCGTGACGGCACCCATCAGAACGACGAACAGCACCGGCGCTTCCGAGAGTCCCGTGTAGGAAACGAGCCACCGCGACGCGACCGCGGCGACCGCGCTCATGAGCACCAGCCATGCCGCCGTGAACACCAGTTGACCGCCGATCAGTTCCCGCTCCGGGGCCTCGATCTCCGAGAACCGCTTCATGATCGCCGTTCCCCACCCGTTGACCGCACGGTCGCCGAGTTTCACGAGCGAGAAGAGCAAGTAGTAGCCGCCGAAGCCGGTCGGACCGAGCACCCGCGCGAAGACGACGGTGCCAGCGAACCCGATTACGGCCATCACGAACTTCGCGGCCGTCGCCTTCACCGTCTCGCCGCCGAGACTGACCGACGTCGCGTCAGTCATTCGTCTCGAGCGAGGCGTGGCGTCTGGATGGCCCTGCCGGTCGACGTCGAGCGGTCGTCGCCGATCGACGCGAATCGGACGGTCGGAGAATCGTCACCATCAGCGAACGAGTTCCGTAGGGAGACACTGCATCAGCCGGGCATATCAGTGTACTGCCTGCCCCGGCCATCGAATCGTGCCCGTCCCGCCCACCGAACCGTGCCTGTCTCGGCCCACCGAACCGCCGCCCGTCCCGGCCGCCGGTTCTCGGTTCGTCCGCGACGGCGGGCGCGACGACCGTGCCGTGAAACACAGCCCCGGCGTTGAATACCCCGTTCGTGGTGAGGGTGGATATGACGACGCTGGGGATCGTCGCCCTCGACGCCGCCGACTACGCCCTCGCGCGTGACTGGGCGTGTGAGAACCTCCTGCTCGAGCGCCACTGCAACCTCGAGACGTTCGCTCACTCCGGGCGGTACCCGAACACGCTCGAGGTCTGGACGTCGGTCGCGACGGGCGTCGGGCCGACGGAACACGGCCTCGCATCGACCGGCGAACAACAGCAGTGGGAGAATCCGATCCTCGAGTACGCGAGCACGATCGCTCCCTACGTCCTCCCCAAGGAAGCGCGCATCACGCTCGGGACGTGGCTCCGCGGCGATGCCGGCGGCGACGGCAGCGACGGGGACGGCGGCGTCGACATGACGCTGCGACAGACGGCACACTCCCACCTCTTCCGGCCCGAGGCCCGCGCCGTGCGGTGGTGGCCCGGCGTCACGCCCGGCGAACACCTGAGCGAGACCTGGCACTGGCTCAACCTCGCCTCGAACGGCGAGATCACCGACGACGAGCTCTGGCGGCGACTGTACGGGAACGCGGGCCTCGAGGTCGGCTGGCTACAGGGGATGGGAGGGGCCGACGTGGCCGTCGCCGGGGTACACATGCACGTCCTCGACGCCGCCGGCCACGCGTTCGCGACGCACCCCGACCGCCTCCGGGCGGTGTACGAACGGGTCGACCGCCTGCTGGGATCGGTTCGCGAGCACGTCGACGACCTGTTGCTCCTGTCGGACCACGGCATGCAAGTCGCCTGGCTCGAGGACGATACCGAGCCCGGCTTCCACAGCTGGCGGGCGCTCGCGTCGACGACGCTCGACGACGACCCACCCGAGCACGTGTTCGACGTTCGCGAGTGGGTCGACGCACACGCCGACGACAGCGGCGGCACGCGAGACGACTCCGGGCCGGCGGTGATGGACACGACGGCGGAACAGCTTCGGGACCTGGGATATCTCGAGTGACGACGGTCGAATCGGCGGTCGCGCCGCGGTCGTCGCACGTCCGCCGGGATAGCAGCGATCAGTCGAGGTAGCCGAGTTCGCGGAGGTGATCGGTCGGGAGGTCGATGGCCTCGTCACCGGCCGCCGGCCCGGAATCGCCGACTCGAGTCCGACGTGTGCGGGACTCAACCCACTCGCGAACGTCGAACACCGACGCCGGCACCGAGTCCGTCGTCGAACTCGCGTACGCCCGCCAGGAGTGGGTCGCCGGGTTCTCGCCGGCGTCAGGTGGGTAAAACGCCGTGCGCATCCCGTGATCGCTGCAGACGAGGAGGTCGTCGCCCTCCTCGAGCGCGTCGGCGAGCCCCCGGACGAACTCGCCGACGCGGGCGTAGGCCCGCCGGAGCGCGTCCTCGTCGTCGGCGTAGGCGTGGCCGGCCGCGTCGAGCGCGTGGACGTGGACGCCGGCGAGCGAGACGGGGTGGCGAAGCATCTCGCGGGCCCAGGCGAACTGCTGGGCGCACTGCCCGAACAGTTCGCGCTCGAACTCGCTGCGGGGCATCCCCTGGGCGACGGCGTTCATCAGGTCCCACGCGCGCTGGAGCGGCCGGCCGTCGTCGACGCCCGGCCAGTTGTGGACGACCGCCCGATCGGCGTCGAACATCGATTCGGCGTCGGTGCGTCCGATCCGCTCGCGTTCGCCCGTCCGGGAGCGAACGACCTTCCCGAGCGTCCCGCGGGTCGACTCGTCCAGCCGCCCCGAGACGCGCGAGAGTCCCTCGAGGACCGGGTTGTCCCACTCGCTCGTGCCACCGCCCGTCACGCCGTGGTCCGCCGGCGGAAGGCCGGTCGCGACCGTCGCCCACACCTCCGGCGTGTACGGGAGGTCCTGCGTCCGCGCGACGGTCTCCAGCTCGCCGCTGGACTCGAGTCGGACGTCCTCGAGGTCGAAGTACTCGACGAGCCCCGCATCGAGCGCGTCCAGTGCCAGGACGATCACCGTCATCCGTCGATCCCTCCGTCCGGCGTCATCCGTCGATCCCTCCGTTCGGCGTCATCCGTCGGTCGGCTGTGAGCGTCGATCATGCGTATCCGAGGTCCTCCAGGTCTTCCCGCAGCGCGTCCTCTGTGACCACGTAGTCGGGGTCGAACCGCTCGAGTCGCCCCTCGAGCACGGGGTCGGTCGCCGGTTCGCCGTCCGAGAGCCGGACGGTGTGGTCGTCCGTCGCGATGTGCTCGGCGTTCATCGCCGCCGTCCGCTCGCCGTAGGCCGCGAAGGCGACCTCGCGCTCGAGGGTTCCGACGCCGTGCTCGCGTCCGGTGAGGATCGTCGGCACGTCGATCAGCGAGACGACCGCGCCGAGATCGGGCGCGTTTCGCGTTCCGAACGGCACGGTGAGCAGTTCCGGCCGCATCTCGCCGGGATGGCCCCACAGGCCGTCTTCGCCGAGTAGCTCGCCGTGGTCCGCACAGAAGACGACCCGCGTCTCGTCGGGGATGGCGTTCCAGAGTCGCGCCAGTTTCCGATCGAGTTCGACGATCTCCTGGCGGTAGAGGTCGCGAACGAGGGTTTCGTCGGCCACCGAGCCACGGCCCGCGAGCACGCGCCGGCTCACCCGCTGGGCTTCCGCCCGGCTCACGCTCGCGCCCTCCGGATCGTACGGATGGTGCGGTTCCATGAAGTGCAGCCAGCCGAACCACTCCTCGCGTCCCTCGCGTTCGGCGAGGAACTGCTCGATCACGTCCTCGGCCGGGCGAAACGACTTCTCGAGGTCGGTAACGCGGCTCCGAAGCGCCTGATACCGGTTCCAGCCCCAGCTGGCGATCGCGTAGGCGAGCGTGCCGCGCTCGAGCAAGACCGCCCCTTTCTCCTTGAGCGTCTCCCCGCCGCCTTTCGGCGAGGTAAACGAGTCGAACGCGTCGGCGTAGCCGTACGCCGCCGAGAGGAGGTGATTCGTCGTGATCCCGATCCGCCGACAGTCGAACGCGGTGGCCACGCTCGTCGCCTCCCCGAGGCCGTCGCCGGTCGCGTACTCGCCGCCGACGATCGCGGGGAAGCTTCCAAGAGTCGCCGTCGACGTCGCGAACGCCCGCGGATGCTGCGTTTCCAGATAGGCCTTCGTCCGCTCCATCTCGTCGAAGTGATCGGCGCGAAGCGAATCGACCGTGACTAACAGCGTCGTCCGTGCCGGTTCGATCGAGTCACCAGCGTCCGTGTTCGTCGTCATCGCCGACTCGCTCATCGCGGGCTCACCACCGGGAGTCGGTCGCTCACGCCCGCAGTCGCGGCCTCGAATCGCAGCCGTGCGTCGCGAACGTCCATCAGTTTCGCACCGAGCCACGTGGGGATCGGAACCGAGCCGTCGAGGACGGCGAGGGGTTTGTCGACGGACTGGTTCCCGAGCCAGAACTCGCGGGCGACGACCTGGTCGTAGCCCCACTTCTCGCGGAAGTAGGACTTGCTCGCGAGGAGTTTGGCGGGATCGAGTCGATTCGAGTCGTACTCGCCGCCGCCGCCGGGACGGTGGGGAAAGAGCACCGCTGGGCAGGTGCCAAAGCGCCAGTCGGTCGCCCGGTGGGCGACGAAGAAGTCGAGGTGCTCGCGGCCGATCACGTACCGTTCGTCCCAGCCTTGCTCCTCGAGACACGCCCGGCGGAACGTCGCGACGTTCGGGACGAAGTCGAACGCGACGAGGGGGTAGCCCGCCACGATCGCCGCCGTTTTCGAGCCGGTCTCCCGGACGAGCACGTCACCGTCATCGGACAGATCGTGACACAGCCCCTGTATCGTCCCGTGTTCGAGCAACAGCCCGCTGATGCCGCCGAACTCGGGACGAGCCTCGAGCTGTCGAACGAGCACGTCGGCGTTCGGCGGCACCTCGTGGTCGCTGTCGACGATCGTCAGGTACTCCTCGGTGAGCGCGTCGACGATCGCGTTGCGGCCGACGCCGAGCCCCGCGTCGTAGGGCAGGTCGATCAGCTCGAGGGCGAACGGCCACGCCCGTTCGTAGAGGTGACTGCGCTCCTCGGTCCGCCCGTCGTCGGCGACGTAGACGGTCTCGTAGTGGTCCCCGGGAACGGATTCCAGGAGGGTCTCGAGCTTTTCGGTCCGACTGAAGACCTTCACGCCGAGGGCGACTGCGGGGTCGCTCACGACGACCGCACCTCCGCCCGATTCGTTCCGCCGATCGTCTTCGGTTCTGGTGTCGTATGCATCGTGGTTACTCCGTGTATCCGAGCGACGCCAGGCGATCCTGAACGTCCGCATCGACCGTGCGTTCGTCGGCTGCCGATTCGGGGTCGAGCGTCGGGACCGTCGTGCCCTCGTCGCGGGCCTCGAGTTCGACCCAGGGGACCCGACGGATACTCGAGACGGGAGTGTCGGGGTGGCCCCAGATGCCGAGTTCGCCCATCGCGTTGCCGTGATCAGCGCTCAGCGCCAGCGTCCCGTCGACGTTCCGGCGGAGCGTCGCCACCGAGTGCAGCCCCGTTCGAAGGTTGTCGGCGTAGGCCCCCCAGACCACGTCTCGATCCAGTTCCCCGCGTCGAACGCGACCCCACACGTCCAGTCCGGTCTCGGCAGGATCGACGACCGAGTCGGGGGAGCCCCAGTAGTCCGGTCGATAGCCCGCGTGGAGATCCGGCCGGTCGAGAAACGGAACGTGGGGTTGCATGTAGTGGACGACGACGCGGTCGTACTCATCCGCCCGACAGACGTCGATCGCCCGGTCGGTGATCGGGTCCGGCCGGATCGAGCCGAGGTCGTCGTCCCAGGCGTAGCGCCACACTTCGTCGAGCAGTCCGAGCGGGTGATCGTCGCCGAGGACCGCCGCCGAGAACGGGTTCCCGGTCACGTAGGCCGTGTTCTCGAGTAGCTCCCTGTCTGCCGGTGTGAACGTCCGGCGCATCCACTCCTTGGACGACCCCGCGACCGAGTCGATCGCGGCCGCGTCGACGGCCTCGGACGAGGGAAGCCAATCGTACTCGGGTGCGACCTCGGCCAGCAGGTCGACCCGGCAGGCGTCCAGCAGGACGAGGACGTCCCACTCGCGCTCGAAGACGGTCTCGTCGGCGAACTCGCCCATCCACACCCGTCGGCCCACCCACTCGAAGACGACCTCGAGCGACCGGCGAACGCCGCGTTCGGGCATCTTTCGCACGAACCGGCCGACGCCCATCAGTCGACCACCTCCCGAAGCGTCGCCGAACCCGCCACCGCGAGTCGCCACGATGGCGTCCGCGAACGCGAGCGATCCGCCGCGAGTGAGGTCGGTGCGATCATGCGTATCCCAGGTCCTCGAGCTGTTGGAGTACCGAGTCGTCGAGTTCGATGTCCTCCTCGACGTCGGTGCGACGGTCGATCGCGTCGACGAGTTCCCCGAGACGAGCGCGGGGGTCCTCGTAGGGCGATTCGCCCCACTCCTCGAACCCGTCGAACGTCTCGTAGCCGAAGTACTCGCCCAGCGCGACCCCATCGAGCCACCGGGTGCGGTACTCGAGGTCCGCGAACCCCTTGCGCCGGAGGGCGTCGAGGTGCCGTTCGGGGAGGCCGTGGTACTCGACGAGCGTCTCGCCCTCGCGGAACGCGCCGTCGGGGCCACCCTCGTCTCCGTCTGGTCGTCCCGCCGAGTCGCGGTCCGAGATGGCGGTGAGGTCTCGTCCCCTCGCCGCGGGATCGGACTCGAGACCGGCGGCTGCGAGGACCGTCTCGTGGACGTCGAGGAGCGTCACCGGCGTCTCGTCGTACGTGACGTCCTCGACGGCCCCCTCGCGCGCGTCGAAGACCGACAGCGGCACGCGAGCGAGTTCGGGATAGAGACCCGAGAGGTGTTCCCAGCCGCCGTGTTCGCCCAGGAGTTCGCCGTGGTCGCTGACCGTCACGATCAGATCGAACGACGCGCGCAGGTGGGCGAACAGTCGCTCGTAGACGTCGGAGAGGTATCGGACGCAGTCGTCGTACGCCCGTTCGAGATCCGCCGGGTCGTCCGTCGGCTCGCCCAGCGAGGCGGCCAGGCCGTCGATGTCGACGTCGACGGTCTTCCACTCCGGGGGCGGATCGTACGGCGAGTGGGCTTCCATCAGATTCACGAAGAGGAACTCGTCGTCGCCGAACGTCGTCTCGCGGACCAACTCGAGGGCGGCCCTCGCACCGTCGTCGACGGCGTCGAGGTGGTGGCCGAATCGGGTGTCGCGCAGCTTCAGCTTCGCACCGTGTTTCAGGGACGGGAGCGTCCGGTCCTCACCGAACAGGACCTTGCCGAGCGCGAGCGCGTATCGCTCGGGACCGCGGTCGCGCGTCTGCGCGATGAAGTCGTCCCAGTCGAACAGTTCGTCGCCGTGGTGCTGGAGGCGATGGCTCTTCTCGAACTGGTCGAAGCCGCGGTCGGCGTCGAACACCGGGGAGATGTTGGGGTTCGCGCTGAACGCCCGCGTCGTGTATCCGGCCGATCGCAGTCGCTCGGCGAGGAGGGGGTCGGCGATATCGAACGTCTGTGCGCCGGCGTAGATGCCGACCTCGCTCGCGTACCGTCCCGTAAACAGCGACGCGTGGGCCGGCACCGTCCAGTGGCTCGTGCTCCAGGCGTGCTCGAAGCGCCGTCCGGGCACCCAGTCGAAGTGGTCCTCGAACGCGTCGTAGCGGAGCGTGTCGAGAACGATCAGTGCGATATTCGTCATGGATTCGATCGGTTCGTCCGTCTCATCTGTCGAGGCCAACGGCGTTTGGCAGGTCGTACCGGACCCTGTCGACGAGGTTCCAGACCCCCTTTCGCCACAGCCAGTCGTTGACCCGTCCCCGAAGCGTGTCGGGAACGAGTACCGCCTCGTAGCGGTCGGGATACTCCCGGCGCAGGCGCGCCTCGAGTGCCTCGTCGAGCGTCGCCCGTGGCGGCTCCGGGTGGTGCATCCGGACGTCGTCGCGATACGCGCAGCGACCGTCCGCGTCGCGTTCCATCCGCCAGCCGAACTCGGTGTCGTCGCGCCACCCGGCGAACGCCGGCCGGAAGCCGCCGACGGCGATCGCGGCCTCGCGGTCGAACGCGAGGTTGCAGCCGACGTATCGCCGCTCCCCGTCGTAGGTCCGGCCGCCGTGGACGGCCCCCTCCAGACAGACGAGGTCCGGGTCGCGATCGAACGCCGCTGCGACGTGTGCGAGCCAATTCCGGGGTGGCCGGCAGTCGTCGTCGGTCAGCGCGACGACGTCGCCTCGAGCGCCGAGGATCCCCGTGTTGCGCGCCTCACAGATGTCCAGCGCCGCGTCGTCGACGACGAGCACCTCGTATGCGGTCGCGGTCTGCTCGCGGAGGCAGTCGACGACCGCGTCGTGATCGTTCTCGGGGATGGTCGGCACGACGACCGAGACGGTCGGCTCCGGATGCTCGATCGGTCGCAACGGGGACCGATCCGACGCCGCCCTCACCGATCGGTCACCCCCTCGAGGTCGGGTTCGTCGGCGTCGGCGGCGCGCCGCGTCGGTTCGCCGACGGCCGCCGTCTGTTCGACGACCGCACGGAGCCCCTCCGCGAAGCGGTCGTACTCGTAGCGTCTCGCTTCGGCCCTGATCGCGTTCGAATCGAAATCGGCGGGATCGAACCGCCGAACCGTCTCGCGGATCGATTCGACGGTCGGCTCGAAGCACAGGCCCGTCCGTCCCTCCTGTACCTGATACCGCGTGAACCCCTCGTCGACACCGAGGAGGGGTTTGCCGGCCATCATCGTTTCCGCACCGACCAGGCCGAAATCCTCCTGCTTGGGCGCGTAGACGACCGCAGTGGCCCGCGCGACGAGGGATTCGATGTCCGCGACGTAGCCCCGCACCTCGATGTTGTCGTGGGTCGCCGCGATCGCCTCGAGTCGCTCGCGTTGCTCGCCGTCGCCGGCGATCACGAGCCGTTCGTCGAGTCCCGCGAAGGCTTTCGCGATCAGGTCGATCCGCTTCTCGGGAGCGAGCCGAGACCAGGTGAGGAAGTAGCCGTCGTCGCCGTCGGTTCGCCAGTCGCCGGTCACCGGCGGATAGACGACGGTGGCGTCGCGCCCGTAGAACCGCCGAATCCGATCGCGAACCAGTTCGCTGTTCGCCACGAAGCGGTCGACGTAGTCGTTTGCCTCCTTGTCCAGCGCCCGCCACGCCTTCGCGTACGCCTTGAGTCCGGTCTCGAGGAACGGGTACGCGAACGACGAGAGCCGATCCCGATAGAGGTCGTACAGCCACCGCGGCGGGCTGTGTGGATAGTGGACGATCCGCTGGTCGACTGCGGGGACGTAGGACTTCGACAGCGGCGCGCTCTCGAGGACCACGTCGTACTCGGTGAGCGCCTCGTGGGCGTCGGTCATATCGAGTGCCACGTGCAGCGTCTCGAGGGGGTTCATCCCCTCGTTCTTCCACTCGAGGACCGGCCGCCACGGCAGCGACGTGTATTTCGACTGCTGGAACGGGATCACCTCGACGTCGTCGGGGATGGCCGTCCCCTCGGCGACGTAGGCGGTGTAGATCGGCGCGTCGAGTACCCGCGCGGCCTCGAGTGCGAACTCTTCGCCGCCGCCGATGCCGGGGAACCGGTCGTGGAGGATCGCCACGTCGGTCACTGTAACACCTCCCTGAGTTCCCGGTCGGGCGACCAGGTGCCGTCGTGGGCGTCGTCGTCCCCGTTTGCTCGAGCGCGGAGCAGCGAGATGCTCGCCCGAAACAGCGAGATCTGGCTGTCGAACAGCGAGTACAGCGGCTGGAGCGGGCCGAGTGCGTCCCGGGAACCGAGTGCCGTAAACGCGAGGAGGGCGGCCGGAGTCGCCAGCCCGAACGGCCCCAGGGCGGCCAGCGAGCCCACCGTCGCGACGCCGATTCCGGTGGCGACGAGCCACGGCGAAATCACCATGAACCACCAGTTGAACGGCAAGACGACGCGCCCGTAGGCACCGTGACGGCCGAGCGCGTCGCGCTGTCGCCACAGGAGTCGCAGGAGCCCCATCGCACGCCGATCCTTCTGGGCCCGACGCTTGCCGAACGCGGAGTGAGCCGCTTCCCGGTAGTGGATCGCCGGATCGAAGACGACCCGCCCCCCGTTGCGCCGAATCTTGAGGGCGAGTTCGGTGTCGTCGGCGATCGAATCCTCGTCGATCGGGACGATCGCGTCGCGCTCGAACGCCGAGAACGGCCCGTGAAAGATCAGCGTCGAGTCGATGTGTGACTCGAGGATCTGAATGATCGTCTGGACGTCGCGGTACCCCCGCTCGACCTCGCTGTCGCCGAGAACCTCGGCGTTGCGTCCGGTGACGGCCGCGACGTCGGGATCGGCGAGGTTCGCGGCCGCTCTCCGCACGGCGTCGGATGCGATCCGGGAATCACAGTCGGTCTTGACGACGATGTCGTTTCCGGCGGCCGCGTAGGCCTCGTTCAGCGCGGGCGCGAGCCCCTCGCGTTCGGCCGTCCGGATGAGGGTCAGCTCCGGCTCCGGCCGGCCGGCGAAGAACGTCTCGACCAGGTCGGCCGTCCCGTCGTCGCTCGAGTCGACGACGACGATTTCGATCCGATCCATCGGATAGTCGAGTCCGACCAGTTCCTCGAGTTTCGACTCGACGATCGCCGCCTCGTTGTACGTCGGCAGGACGATACTCACCGACGGCTCCTGGGGCCACGTCCGGGCGGGGGTGCCCGAGGGCCGTCGCAGGACGTACACGCCGAGGTAGAGCAGATACGGAAGGCCCGTGAGTGCAACCAGTCCGAACAGAGCCTCGAGGAGGCGCTTCATGCAGGTACGCCTCAACGCTCAACGGTCCGCTGCAAAGCCGACCGGCTTGCATTGTGCAAGGACTGTTCTCCCGCTCCTTGCATACGCCTCGAGACGACGAACCGAGCACGCCTCGAGCGAGTCCCGCTAACCGGTGGCTTTTTCCACCCGCCTCGAGAGGTTGGAGTACGCGATAAACGTTCGTGAACACCATCACAGTTCCGTGATGCGTGCCACATTCGGTATGCTTTTGTCGGCGTAGGGGATACGTAGGTGTATGTCAGTGTCAGCCGAGTCCGCCGTCGGGCACGACGAACTCGCCGTGCTCAAACTCCTCGCACTCGAGGGCGGCCTCGAGGGGGACGTGAAGATTTCCTGTTCTCACCTCGCAGAACGCCTCGACGCATCGAACCAGACCGCCTCGCGACGGCTCCAGCGCCTCGAGAGCGCCGACCTGCTCGAGCGCGATACGGTCAGCGACGGCCAGTGGGTCGCGATCACCGACGACGGAGAGCACACGCTCCACGCCGAGTACGAGGACTACCGCCGCATCTTCGAGACGGACTCGCAGGTCGAACTCGAGGGGACCGTCACCAGCGGGATGGGCGAAGGTCGCCACTACATCTCGCTGTCGGGCTACAAACGCCAGTTCGAGGACCGACTGGGCTACGAACCGTTCCCCGGCACGCTCAACGTCGACCTCCGCGACGATAGCGTCCGCCGGCGCAGCGCCATGGCCTCGCTCGAGCCGGTCCCCATCGACGGCTGGGAATCGGACGAGCGGACCTACGGCCCCGCCGTCTGTTACCCCGCGACGATCGAGACGGCCGATGGCGAGGTCTACGACGGCGCATACACCATCGCCCCCGAACGCACCCACCACGACGACGACCAACTCGAGGTCATCGCCCCCGTAAAGCTCCGCGAGGAACTCGCCCTCGAGGACGGCGATCACGTCACCGTCTCCGTGGGTGATCGCGAATGACTGGCCACCACGCCGGTCCACAGTCGAACGCGGACGGCACCGGGGCGGGGTCGCCCTCGAGAACCACGGGTTCGACGAGCGCGTTCGAGCGCGCCCTCGAGTCGCTCCGGGCCGGCGAACCGATCCTCGTCCACGACGCGGCCGACCGCGAGGGCGAGACGGACCTGATCTACCACGCCGACGCCGTCACCCCCGAGGCCGTCGCCCGACTGCGCAACGACGCCGGCGGACTGGTCTGTGTCGCGCTCGGCCACGAGGTCGCGGAGGCGTTCGATCTCCCCTTCTACTCGGAGGCCGTCGACCACCCCGCGACGGACGACCACGAACTGGGCTACGACGAACGGTCGTCGTTCTCGCTGACGGTCAACCATCGAGACACCTACACCGGGATCACCGACGACGACCGCTCGACGACCATTCGGGCGCTCGGTGCCGCCGCCGCGACGCCCGACGAAACCGACTTCGCCACCGAGTTCCGGGTCCCCGGCCACGTCCACCTGCTCAAGGGCGCGCCCGACCTGCTCGCCCAGCGCGAGGGCCACACCGAACTCGGACTCGCACTGGCCGACGCCGCGGGCCGCTCGCCCGCCGTCGTCGTCTGCGAGATGCTCGACGACGAAACCCGCGAGGCGCTTACCCCCGCCGACGCTCGCGCCTACGCCGACCGACACGGCTTCGCCTACCTCGAGGGCAGCGAGGTCCTCGAGCGCTGCCGGTAACCGCTTCGGCCCGACTCGACGCAGACTCCCCTTGTTCCAGTCCCGAGCCAGCGACTCGAAGTCGCCCGCTGATAGCCGCTCCTCGAGGAGAACCGCGAACACTTAGTACAGTGGCTTGCAACACTGTCGATCATGGGATTCGACGAGATGGACGTCGACACGATCTGGATGGACGGCGAATTCGTCGACTGGGACGACGCGGAGATCCACGTGCTCACGCACGGGCTTCACTACGGGTCGGGCATCTTCGAGGGCGCGCGCTGTTATGACACCGAAAACGGGCCGGCGCTGTTCCGCTGGGAGGAACACCTCGATCGACTCTACCAGTCCGCAAAGCCCTACGAAATGGAGATCGACCACACGCCTGCGGAGCTCACCGAGGCGACGAAAGAGCTCATCCAGCGCCAGGAGCTTCCCTCCTGTTACGTCCGACCGATCGCCTACTACGGCTACAACTCGCTGGGCGTCAGCCCGAAAGACTGTCCGACGAACACCGCCATCGCAGTCTGGCCGTGGGGTGCCTACCTGGGCGAGGACGCGCTTGAAAACGGCATCGACGTGATGATCTCCTCGTGGCGGAAACACGCCTCGAGCCAGATCCCGACCAACGCCAAGACGACCGGCCTCTACGTCAACAGCATGCTCGCGGGCGAGGAGGCGCGGCGAAACGGCTACGCGGAGGCGATCGTCCTCAACAAGGAGGGCAACGTCGCCGAAGGCCCCGGCGAGAACGTCTTCCTCGTGCGCGACGACGAGATCTATACGCCCGGCCTCTCGGAGTCGATCCTCGACGGGATCACTCGAGACTCCGTCATTCAGATCGCCGAGGAACTGGGCTACACCGTCCACGACAACGTCTCGATCTCGCGAGGCGAACTCAACACCGCCGACGAACTGTTCTTCACCGGCTCCGCAGCCGAAGTCACCCCGATCAGAAAAGTCGACAACGTCGTCATCGGCGACGGCTCCCGCGGCCCGGTCACCGAGGACATCCAGCAGCGGTTCTTCGACATCGTCGAAGGGGCCCCCGAGGAGTACGACGACTGGTTCGAGTACGTCGAGATCTGAGACGGTCTCCTGTCCGTCAGTGCCGGTGGGACCGGGACCGCCCTGCGGTCCCACCGGGACATCGGGACGGCAAACCGTATGAGGGGGGCTTCCCGAAGCCGAAGCAACCGACCCTGATCGCACACAAAACGGGCGCATAGACGGGGAATCGACCGTCCTTCTGGACGCTTCTCTCACGATTGATTGCCGTGGCCGGGAGCGCGCCGCGAGTACTGCGAGGGGCGCGCGACTCGGGGGAGGGCAGGCGGTTCACCGACACTGCCGCGAGTGAGCCCGGAGGGCGAGCGAGCGGGCCGACGGCCGATGTGGAGAGCGTGAAGCGCTCGAAACGGAGAAGAGTGCTTGTGATCGAACTGTTACGCTACGGGCTCGCCCTCGGTAATATTTCGTTGGTTAGTCGTCGTCGGAGGGGAGCTGGTCAGTTCCCTCGCCGCCGTCGGTTCTGGCCCCGTCGACGACGTCGATCGAGACGCCCGCGTCCATACCGCGACGGTTGGCGTCACCGAAACCGGCGCTCAACACGCGGGTCAGCGCGTCCTCGACGTCCTCGTCGAGTTCGGTGATCCGATCGGACTCGACTTCGATGACGTAGCCGGTCGTGATATTCGGGGAGGTCGGCAAGAAGAGCACCTCGCGGCCGTCGTCGGTCACCTTGCCCGTCTTGAACGCCGTCATTCGAAGCCCCTGCCAGGTCTCGAGTTTGACCGGTTTCTGCAGCGATTCCTGTTCGCCGAAGGCCGTCTCGGCGGCCATCTTCGAAGCGTTGTAGACGACGCGGACCACCGGAACGCGGTTGGCAACGTTGTCGACGAGCCGTTCGACGAGCCCGCCGACGGTCGTCCGCATGAGGTAGCCGACCGAGAAGGTCAGAATGACGAAGACGGTCAGCGCGACGAGCACGCGGAGGAACTGCGCGACCTGCTCGCGGGTTTGGACGGCCTGGTCGCTCGTTCCCGAAATGAGCGAGCTGAGCGCGTCCGGATCGAGGATCAACCCGGGTGTGATCCCGGCGACGATCCCGTAGAGCCAGTAGACCGCATAGAGCGTAATGAGGATCGGGACCAAAACGATGAGCCCGCTGGCGAAATCCCGCTTCCACGAAGCCATGTCCTGAAACTCACACTACTGGCTAATGAGCCCTTCCCTTTGTCGTATCCCGCGACGGCCGGCCGCTCGGATCACGGTCCGGCACTCGACCCCGTGGCGAACGAAATTTCAAGGGCGTTCGATGAGCACTGAGACGTATGAGTCTCGAGCGGGAGCCAGCCGAGGAGGCCGATCTGCTGGATCCGTTTCGACAGTTCTTCGCGCTCGAGCGCGACGTGCTCGTCCTCTCGGCGGCGATGTTCGCGTTCAGCCTCGGCTTCCAGATGACCAGTCGGTACATGGCCGAGTACATGTACGCGCTCGGGGCGACGGGGGCCGTCGTCGGCCTGTTCGGGTCGTTCGGGAACGTCATCAGCGCCGTCTACCCCTATCCCGGCGGGGCGATTTCCGATCGGATCGGCTCGCGGTACGCACTGACGGCGTTCGGCCTGTGCTCGACGATCGGGTTCGGCATCTGGCTGGCCGCCCCCGCGCTCGAGGACGTGACGATCGGGCCGACGTCGCTTGCGATCGTCGCGGTCTTCCTCGGCTTGCTCCTCGCACAGGCCTGGAAGTCCTTCGGGCTGGGCGCGACGTTCGCGATCGTCAAGCAGGCGGTCCCGCCCTCGCAACTGGCCGCCGGCTTCGCGAGCACCGAGACGTTCCGCCGGACTGCCTTTCTCGTCGGCCCGTTGTTCGCCGCCGCGCTCTTCTATCCGTTCGGCTCGAGCGACGGGGAGATCGTCACCGCCTTCCAGCTCATCCTGCTCGTCGCCGTCGCGTTCGGCGCTCTCGGAACGGTCGTCCAGCACGTCCGCTACCGGCCCGACGAAGACGACATCGGCAAGGAGTTCGAGGGCGTCTCCCAGCTACTCGCCGACCTCCGTGCGATGCCGAGCGAACTCCGGCCCCTGCTGATCGGCGATACGCTCGTTCGCTTCGCCAACGGCATGGTCTACGTCTTTTTCGTGCTCGTCGTCACGCGCGTCCTCGAGGTCGGGCTCTCGGTTCCCGTTCCCGCGGTCGGAACCGTGTCCCTCTCGCCGCAGTCGTACTTCGGGGTGTTGCTGGGGATCGAGATGGTCGTCGCCCTGCTGACGATGATCCCGGTCGCCAAGGCCGCCGAACGGATCGGACTCAAGCCGGTCGTGGCCCTCGGCTTCGTCGTCTACGCGGTGTTCCCGATCCTGCTGATCAACGCACCCGCCGACGCGGCCGTTCTCGCGGGTCTCTTTGCCTTCTCCGGGCTGCGCTTTGCTGGCCTGCCCGCGCACAAGGCGCTGATCGTCGGCCCCGCCGAGCAGGGGGCCGGCGGCCGGGTGACGGGTGCGTACTACCTCCTGCGGAACCTGATCGTGATCCCGAGTGCCGCGCTGGGCGGATTGCTCTGGGACGGCGTTTCGAACCCGCTGACCGGCGGCGAACTGTTCGCCGGCGATCCGATCGTCGCGTTCAGTATCGCGACCGCCGTCGGGCTCGTCGGGACCGCCTACTTCCTGGTGTTCGGCGAGGAATTCGAGGCGTATCGCTAGCCGTACTGAGGGATAGACTGGGGCGGGAAAACGTCCCGCACGAGGGGAGAGGCACCCGACTCGAGGGATGTCGATGCTGAGACGGGGCAGAGAGCCTACCGATAACACGCGTGTTCGACGCGCTCGTCGTACAGTCGGGACAGCCGGGCCGTGATCGGGCCGCCGCCGATCTCGTGGCCGTCGATCGTCGCGATCGGTCGCAGTTCCCACGTACGGTTGGTGAGAAACGCCTCGTCGGCCGCGAGAACGTCGGCCGGCTCGTATCGACCCTCCCGAACCGGAACGCCGGCCTCGAGAGCGAGCTCGAGGACGATCCGCCGCGTGATCCCCGGCAGCACCGGCCCGTCGGTCGTCGGCGTGTGCACCTCGCCGTCGCGGACGAACCACAGGTTGCTCGTCGCGCCCTCCGCGAGTCGGCCCTCGCGGTCGCACATGAGTGCCTCGTCGGCGTCACCCTCGAGTTCCGCACGTGCGAGGGTGCCGTTCAGGTAGTTGTGGGTCTTCGCCGCGGCCGGAAGCGCTTCGTCGGGGACGCGTCGGGTTTCGACCGTCTCGACCGTCGCCGGGCCGTCCCAGACGGACTCGCCCTCGAGGCCGCCCCGCGGGAGCGGGTTCGCGTAGACGACGACCGTCGGGTCGACCTCGGGCTGGGGCGTCAATTTGCCCGGCTGGACGCCGCGCGTGATCGAGAGGCGGATGGAGGCGTCCGCGAGGTCGTTCGCCGCCAGCGTCTCGTCGATCCGCGTCCGGAGGTCGCTCGCGTCGAGCCCGTGTGCGAGTGAGAGAGCCTCGCAGGTCCGCTCGAGGCGCTCGAGGTGGTCGCCCCAGGCGAAGATCGTGCCACCGTAGGCGCGCATCGTTTCGAAGGCCGCGTCGCCGTACCGGAAGCCGCGATCGTCGACGCTGACGGTCGCCTCACTGGCAGGGACGAGATCGCCGTCGACGTGGTAGATGGAGTCGTCGGTCATGGCAGTGCGCTCGAGTCGGAGATATCTCGTCGTGGCACTCGAAGGAGTATGAACCCACTGCTCGTCGAAAGTGTCACCCTCGAGTTACATCGATTGCGTTCAGTTACATGGGTCGGATATGCCTATCGGCCTCGAGACGACGCTCACCGCGTTGCCGACCGCTCGTACGGCGACCAATCGACTCGACCTGGAAGATCCTGACGAGTGGGGTCCCGGTGTCGAGACGGACGGTGAAGAACGGTAGAGGTAGATTTCGCGTAGCGTGTCTCGGTAGGTGGCGCTCGTCTTTCCCGTACCCTCTGGCGAGAACTGCTATCGAACAAGCGTCTGAGGAGGGATTCTAGAATTCCGAGACTCCCTCGAGTTGCCCGTCGTTCGGACTCGTGTATTCGTACACACGACTCTCCGAGTCGTCATTTTTGACTTTCTCGAGTAGCCTATAAGCCCGTGAACGGGGGAAAGTATGTCGTCCGATTAAGCGATCGGCTGGTTCGTCGAGGCAATCGTCAATTGACATGCATACGCGGTTCGCATCTCGTGTGCGTATTCGTGGAATGGTATTCTTCGACGTTTAACTGTAATAGCCTCTGAAAGTCAATGCGCACTTGACCACATGATGGCGTCGCGGTCAGTGTGTAAATCGTTTCAGTGGCTACTATAAGGGGACAGTTGAGTCGAGAGGGTACTTTATTATCTTCTATCCACTCGGAGGTTGGCTGAACACTGCGATACCTATGTGTGCGTATTGATGACTCAAAGCCCACAAAACACATACCCTAATCAGATTACTCTTGCTCAATGAAATTTAAGAGGTTTTTGAGCGCTTCATTCATCATCGCCGTTCTCCTTGTAGGTGCTATCTTATTTCCGGGCACACTCATGAAACCGTATAACGGAGACAGCACACATTATGCCATCGCACATGAATCTTCAGAACATTATGAAGAGTACATCGAGCACGCCTCTCACAGAAGTGAGGGTGGTATTCCCGTTGAGAGCCTTTCTGAAAGCCAACGAAGAGGCGAAGCAACAGGACCCACTCAGTTCTGGGTTACGGTCATTAGGGAGACCCCCTGTGTGCAGCCCCGGACTACTCCTGTGCGATGAATATGAGAAGTTTCCACATCCTGTTAATGAAGGAAGTACTGAATATGGACATTTTGCTGTAGAAAATTCGACTGGGGATCGATTCTTGATCAAAATCGGTCAAGCAGGCGCAACCTGGAGGCTATACCCGTTTTTCATTTACCTCACAAAATGTGTAGTTTTTGGTCCTTATGCCCTCTTTCTGTTATATCGTAGGTTGTCCGCCCGTTCAGCTGAACCGACATTCTTTTCTGTAGGGTATGGTGCTACCCTCCTAACGGTTGCAGTTGCGTATCCGTATATTCTGATGGTCACAGATATCTCTCCCCCGTCATGGCACCTCCCGTTCTTAGCTATAGTGACATGGAGTGTGATACTTGCTGAGGTCTGGCGGGGTCGAAACAAAGACCAATCAGAACCAAGTCACATCTCCAAGTGGGGGAATTGAAGAGATTCCTTCCTCCGAGGAGAACATTTCTTTTACACTTCGATGTCGGTCGAGTTGCTAAGTACTCCACCTGTACTTACCGCTCGGTCATAGCCTATTCGCTCCCTCCTAAGCGGACTCGACAACATTCGGGATGGAGTCCCATTCTCTCCTACTGGTGGAGCAGTACGGTTGTACCGTCCCGAATCGGCCAACCTGACTTTTCGCTAGCGCGGCGCGCAGTTGCTCCCGTAGGGGCGTCCCGGTTTTGCAGAGAGGAAGGACGAACCGTGGCCGTAGTCCCGTCTCTCGAGCCCCCATCGACGCACCTAACCAGTCAATATCCTAACGTTCTTTAGGGTAGATTGCGTAACGCACAGACGCGCACGAAAGTGCGCTGAGCCGGAGTCCAGCCACCAAGCTTACACTCCGGCTCACACGCTGCCCCCGCGTCGCGGGAGCAATCCACCATTGACGTTGGCGAAATAAAGAAGTGCCGACGTCCCGCCGACCAGTCGCTCCTGTCGCCGACTCGCTCGCTGGGTTGTGTACCGCCGCGTCGGGGCCACACGGAACGACTCATGGTCTCGAGAATCACCATCCACTGCGACTGTGGTACCGACATTCGTATCGCACCGACCGAGGACCCGGCCACCTGTCCGAACTGCGAGACGACGTTCGCGGTAACGGTCTTCGAACTCCCCGACGATCACCATGCACCCAGCACTCGCCACGGCACTCACGTGTATCGCGGCCCGTGAGGACCGTGCCGTGACGGGCCTGCCACCCCTGTCCGAGACGGTCGACGCCGAGGCACTCACCGCGGTCCTCGAGTCGAGCGCACCCGTCACTGTCCGCTTCGAGTACGAGGGCTACCGTGTCGTGCTCGGTCCCGGACCCGACGAGGTAGCGGTGATCGATCGGGAGCGGTGACGGGCCGCCGATCGGCCCGCTCGAGCGACGATTCGGGCGGCCCGATCACGCGTCGACTCGAGCGGCGAACCGACAGAAGTTCGCGATCATTCGCTTACCGACCGACAGCGAGATGCCGTCGCCGTCCGCGGCGTCCACGTGCCCGCGCGTGAGGATGCTTTCGGGATGGAACTGCACCCCGAGATGCGGTTTCTCGCGGTGGCGGACCGCCATCAGGACGCCGCGCTCGTCTGCCGTCCGGGCGGTCTCCGCGAGCGTCGCGGGCAGGCCAGCGCGCTCGACCGACAACGAGTGGTAGCGGCCGACCTGAAGCGTCTCCGGCAGTCCGTCGAAGATCCCCGTCCCGTCGTGGGTGATCGTCGACGGCTTCCCGTGGACGACCTCGGGGGCGTGGATCACCGGCGCGCCGGTGGCCGCACACAGGGCCTGGTGGCCGAGGCAGACGCCAAGAATCGGGAACTCCGTCTCCGCGAACAGGGGAATCGAGATGCCCGCTTCCTGTGGGGTTCCGGGTCCCGGCGAGACGACGATGCCGGTCGGCTCGAGGTCGCGAACGCCCGCGAGATCGATCTCGTCGTTTCGCCGGACGACCACCTCGTCTGCGACCTCGCCGACGTACTGGACGAGGTTGTACGCGAACGAATCGTAGTTGTCGATCACGAGCAGCCGTTCGCTGCGGTCGCTCGCCGACGCCCGGTCGCCGTGCTCGTTACTCACGCCGTTCACCTCCGCGTTCCGCCTCGAGTCCCAGGTCGGCCCGCTCGCCGAGCGCGTCGTCGACCGCCGTGATGAGCGCGCGGGCCTTGTCGAGAGTCTCGTCGTACTCGCGGTCCGGTTCGGAGTCGTGGACGATCCCCGCACCGACCCGCAGGTGGTACTCGTCGGCGTGGCGGACCAGCGTCCGGATGACGATATTGAGGGTGGCCCGGCCGTCGAAGCCGAAGATGCCGACGCTGCCCGTGTAGGGACCGCGCCGGGTCGCCTCGAGTTCGTCGATGATCGCCATCGTCCGCGGTTTCGGCGCGCCGGTGATCGTCCCGCCGGGGAAAGTGGCTGCGATCGCGTCAGCGAGCGACGCCGACGGGCGGAGTCGACCCGTCACGTTCGAGACGAGGTGCATCACCTCGGAGTAGCGGTCGATCCGCCGGTACTCGTCGACGGCGACGGAGCCGAATTCGCAGACCTTCCCGAGGTCGTTGCGCTCGAGGTCGACCAGCATCGCGTGCTCCGCCCGCTCTTTCTCGTCGGTGAGCAGGGCCTCCTCGAGGGCGGCGTCCGCCTCGGCCGTCTCACCGCGGGGTCGCGTCCCGGCGATGGGCTCGGTCCGGACGAAGTCGTCGTCGCGTTCGAGGAGGAGTTCCGGGCTCGCGCTCACCAGGTCGGCCGCGCGGAACTCGAGGAGACAGGAGTAGGGGGCTGGATTGACCCGCCGCAGGGCGTCGTAGGCGGCGACGGGGTGGACCACGGCGGGCGCGACCAACCGCTGTGAGACGTTCGCCTGAAAGGTGTCCCCCTCGCGGACGGACTCCTTGACCCGACGGACGCGGTCGGCGAAGGCCGCGCGGCCACAGTCGCTCTCGAAGGTCGCTTCCGTCCCCGAGACGGGCGGCTCGCCGATCTCGGGATCGCCGTCGCGAACGGCGCGGGCGAGTTCGAGCGCCCGCTCGCGGCCCCGTTCGTAGGCCGCCTCGAGGTCGCTTTCCGTCCGCGCCGTGGGGTCGACGCCGACCCGCGGACAGGCCGTGAGCCGCAGCGTCACCGCGCCGTCGGTCGGTTCCTCCCAGGCGGCGAGTCGATCGTAGACCGCGAGTTCGAGGCGGGGCAGTCCGCGGTCGTCGACGGCCGAGTCGGGCAGCGTCTCGAGTTCGCGGGCGACGTCGTAGGCTACCCAGCCGATAGCTCCGCAGGGATAGGGAACGTCGCAGTCGCCACGGCGGAGCCGGTCGCTCGCGAGTAGCCCTTCGAGTGCGGCGAGCGTCGGCGACCGACCGTCGTCGGGTCGGGCGACCGCATCGGGGCCGACGGTGAGCCGATCGACGGGATCGACGCCGAAGTAGCCCCAGCCGGGCTGGCCGCCGGTCGTCTCGAGGAAGGCACCCCCCTCGCCGTCGCGTGCCCGACGATAGGCGCGAAACGGATCGTCGACGGTCACGCGAATCTCGACGGGGATGCGACAGTGGGTGCGCGCCGACTGGCCACGCTCCGCGCCCGCGACACTGTCGCGAGCGGCGGCGCGAAACGAATCCAGCGTCGTGACGACGCGCGGATCGCTCATACCCCTCGAGAGGGGGGCGGTAACTAATCCTCTTGCGATTTCGGGTCTCGACGGGAACGCCGAGACGGGGCGTCTCGAGGAAACAGATGGAGAGTCGGGAGGTGGACGATGGGTCGTCGCGGCTCCGTTATCGGAGTTCGGCGCGATCGATCCAGCCCTGGATGCGCTTTTCGGAGAGGTCCGTCTGGGCTGCCAGTTCGGCGGCGTCCGCGGCGGCGAGTTCGCCGACGGTGTCGACGTCGGCGTCGGCGAGGCGGTCGGCGTAGGCCGGGCCGATCCCCTTGATCGAGTCGACGGGGTCGTCGTTGATTTCGGCGTCGGCGGTCCGGTCGGGTTCGGCGGGCTCGTCGTCGGTCTCGACTGCGTCGGTTGGTTCGTCGGCGGTTCGGTCGGGTTCGGCTTCGTCGACCGGTTCCGCGGGACGGTCTGCCTCAGTCGGCTCGTCGGCGGCCTGCCCGGCCGTTTCCGCAGTCGGAGCCACGTCGTCGGTCTCCGACTCGGTCGATTCCGCCGGTTCGGCGGCCTCCTCCGGTGTGTCGGTCGGTTCCGCTGGCGACGCCGTCGATCCCCCACCGCTCGAGTCGGCCGTGGTCGACCGTGGCGGTTCGGTGGGGTCGCTGCCGTCGTCGACCGACCCTTCCCGCTCGACCGTTACGCCGACCTCTCGAGTGCCCCCGCGCTCCGAGTCCGACTCGTCGAACCCCAACAGGGACTTCAGTTTTTGGAGGAGTGCCATTATCGGCGTGTAGTCGGTTCCAACACTTAAATTCGTCTGATACTATCGGACTACTGCGGGTTGCCGATCGCTTCGGACGTCGGACGGCCCTCAGAGCCGGGCCCGAAGCGCCTCGTTCATGACGTCGACCGGCGCGTCCCGACCGGTCCAGATCTCGAACGCCTCGACGCCCTGATAGAGGAGCATCCACGCGCCGTCGACGGTCGTCGCTCCCGCGTCGGCGGCGTCGGCCAACAGCCGCGTCTCGAGGGGCCGATAGACCGCGTCCAGGACGGCCAACTCCTCGTGGAGCGCGTCGGCGGGAACCGGCGTCGCGTCTTCCTCCATGCCCACGCTCGTCGCGTTGACCAGCACGTCGGCGTTGGCGACCAGGCCCTCGAGTTCCGCGAGGCCGTGGCCGCTCGCGCGGGGGACCTCCTCGGCCAGCGCGTGTGCCCTCGCCTCGGTTCGGTTGGCGATCGCGACCCTCGCGCCGGCATCCGCGAGGCCGAAGGCGATCGCCCGGCCGGCACCGCCGGCACCGACGACGACGGCTCGCGCGCCATCGATCCCGACGTCGTGATCGCGTAACGCACGCAACGCGCCGACGGCGTCGGTGTTGTAGCCCGTCGGCGGCCCCGACCCCGAGAAGTCGATCGTGTTGACAGCGCCGATTCTGGTCGCCAGATCCTCGGGGGCGACGATCTCGAGGGCCGCCTGCTTGAACGGAATCGTCACGTTCAATCCCGCGATACCGAGCGCGTCAGCGCCGTGGATCGCGTCTTCGATATCGCCTTCGTCGGGTTCGAAGGTCACGTAGCGGGCCTCGAGGCCGCAGTCGTCGTAGGCGGCCTCGTGCATCGGTGGCGACAGCGAGTGGCCGACCGGATTGCCGAGCAGTCCGTAGACGTCCATAGCCATTTGTCTTGCTGCCATTCGGTCGGGGGAGCCTATAATGGGTCTGGCTTCGGCGACGGACACCGCCATACCGGCGTCGTGTGCCGCTGGGTGCCGGGCCGACCCGACGCGCCTGCCGACAGCGTCCGTTTCGCGTCGCTTTTAGGGCTCTCCTGAGTAGCCGCCGCCATGCTCTCGGGAACCCCGCTCGATCTCCTCCTGGTGGCGGGTGGGATCGTCGCGCTGTATGCCGGTGCGGAGTTACTGGTCGCCGGTGCGGGGCGGTTGGCGCTCGGAATCGGGCTCCGGGCGACGACCGTCGGCGTGACAGTAATCGCGTTCGCGACGACAGCGCCGGAACTGTTCGTCTCGACGATCGGTGCGCTGAACGTCTCGAGCGATATCGGGCTCGGGACGATCGTCGGCTCGAACATCGCGAACATCGGCCTGGTACTCGGAACCGCCGCGTTGATCAAGCCCCTGCCGATCGCGGAGCGAGTGCTCCGGCGACACGTCCCCGTGATGACACTCGCGGCCGTCCTGCTGGTCGTCCTGGGTGCGAACGGGCGGATCGGCCGCCTCGAGGGCGTGGTCTTCCTGCTGGTGCTTGCCGGATTCACTGCGTTCTTGCTGTACTACGCCAGCGCGGACCCGCCGTCGGTCGCCGAGGATCACGACGCGGGAGCGGGCGTCTCGGTTCGAGACGTTGCGCTCGTCGTCGGTGGGTTGATCGTTCTCGTCGTCGGCTCTCGGTGGCTCGTCGACGGTGGGACGGGACTGCTGTCGGCACTGGGCGTCTCGGATCTCGTGATCGGCCTGACAGTCCTCGCACTCGGCACGTCGCTGCCGGAACTGGCGGCCTCGGTCGTGGGTGCGATCCGCGGGCAGGCGGAGTTCGCCGTCGGAAACGTCGTCGGCTCGAACATCTACAACATCGTCGCCGTCCTGGGGATCGTGGCACTGATCACGCCGATCGAGATCCAGCCGGCCACGCTCCGGTTCGAACTCCCCATCATGGTCGCCTTTACCCTCCTGCTGGTCGGGATGATGGGATACGGCCGGCGGCTGACGCGGATCGACGGTGCGATCCTCGTCGTCGGCTACGCGGGATTTCTCTTCCTCCTGGTTCCCTGATCGAACCCCATCGACCGGTTCGTCGCCGCCGAATCAGATCGAGAGCGGCGTCCCGTCTTTGGCGTCACCCTCGGTCGTGAGCCGATCCAGCCGCGGACACATGTGTTCGCACACGAGCGAGACCAGCGCGTTGCGCCGTCCGTGACCGGTGATCGCACCGATTCGCGGCTCCGTCTCCGAACGAGCGTCGTCCACCGTCACGATCATCGCCGTCGTTCGGTCCGCGAAGACGATACGGCCGTGGTTCCCCCGTTCGATCGGAAAGTTGAGCCAGTCGAGTCGTGGCTCACACACGGTCGCCTCTGGAACCGCAGATCGGATGGTATCGCGAACCCGCGGGGAATGGGAGCCGACGTACACGTCGACCCCGCGCTCGGTGGCCTTCCGCCAGTGCTCGAGACACGTCTGTTGAATCAGGTCGGGATCGGGAACCGTCACGAACAGTTCCTCGTCGGCGTTGTCGGCGATCTGGAGTCCCGCCGTGACGACGGATTCTCGGCCCCTGATCGTCCGACAGCTGTTGACGCACGCGTCTTCGCTTCCGGTACTCCCCTCCGTGGCCGGGTCCGTCGTCGCTGGCCCCGCGCTGGCAGGACCGCCGGTGCGGTCTCGAACCGTTCGGATGGGGTCGGCAGCGTCCGCGAGCGGCCCCGTGAGCAGCCAGTCGGCCCCCCACTGTGGTGCGTCGGTCGCGAGTCCGACGCGTCTCTCGGCGTCGTCGTACGCGACGAGCCCTGCGTCCGAAAGCGCGGGCAGCGCCTCGTGGACGAGCATCGTTGCGGCAGCCGTACACGCCGCCTCGGTGACGTCGACCAGCCGCGTCCCGTCACCGTCCTCCTGTGCCACGACCAGTGCCGCGAGATCGGCGACGGAAACGGTCCCGCGCTGCCTCGCGAGGACGGTACAGACGGTTCGGTAACGCGGGCGACGCAGGGCCTCGAGCGTTCGGTTCAGCGTCGCCTCGGGGGCGGGGAACTCCTCGCCGGTCGGATCCGCGAGAAGCGCCCGTACCCACTCGGTCTCGAGAAGCGGGTGATCGGCGAGCGCGACCGCGGTCGTCTCCCCGTCTCCACGTCGAGTCAGGATACCGTGGTCGATCAACCGTGGAATGTGGGTGTGAACCAGCGTGGTCAGGGTTCGCTCGCGCTGGTCGTCGGTGACGATCGGACAGTCGCGTTCCGTGGCCGCAACCTCGGTTGCGAGCGTGGCGACCGACATCGACTCCGACGTCGCGTCGGGTGTGGACGTGTCCTCGCGCCCGAGTAGCGTGGCGAGCAGGTATCGCCGCCGTGGCTTCGCGAGGGCCGTCAACGCAGTCGTTGTCGGCGCAGTGTCGAGGGCCTGACTCATTGGTGGAGCAAGACGACGAGCGGGGGAAAGGGGTGTACCAGCATGCTCTGGTATCGTCGATCGTCGTCAGTCGCTCGCGCCGAAATACGCCGAGAGCAGTTTTGCCTGCGCGACGCGGAGATGCTGGTGGAACGTCTGGCGAGCGATGCCGAGCCGGTCGGCGATTTCGCTGGCGTCGCTGTTTCGCGTCGGCCACTCGAAGTAGCCGCCGTGGTAGGCTGCCTCGAGGGCCAGACGTTGTTTTTCGGTGAGGTTCGATTCGACGGTCTGCCGGAAGTCGCCGCGTGTCTCGACCGGCCGATCGACGGTCCGTTTCGAGACGAGTCTGGTGTTGGGGTAAGCCGACGTGATCGCGTCGACGAACTCCCGGAGGTCTACGTCGGGACTCACCTGAACCGTCAGCGATGCGACGCCGTCGCGAACGACTTTCGACTGCAGCCGCGCACCGTATCCCACGAGCAGTTCGCTGATCGTCGACCCGCGGACGACGACTTCCCAGTAGCTTTCGTCCTCGCTGACGTCGATGCAACGCAGTTCCGTGATCGCGGGTAAATCGGCCGCAGCGTCGCGAACCGCACCGGGATCGCTGTCGGGTACGGTAAGGTAGTAGACGAACACGTCGTCCAGGGGCAACACGTGGTCGACCGCGATAGTCGTGGCAGTCTCGGCTGAGAGGGCGATACAGGCGTCCCCACGATCGGTGGACTCGAACTCGAGTTCGATGACCGAGTCCGTATAGAGGAGCCGTCGGATCGCCGTCGCGTTGATCGCGTGGCCGATGGTAACCCCGAACTCCTGTAACACCTCACACTCTCGATCGGCGAACGCCGACGGGTCGTCGGCGGCGATCACGAGCACACCGAAGACCCGATCGGTTGCGACGATCGGAACGACCGCGACGGAACCGTAGCCGCGCTCGCGAGCGTCGGCTTGCCATTCGTCGATGGCACTCTCCTGGAGATGTTGGTACCGCTGGACGCGCCGCGTTTCGAACGGCGACGCGCCGGCCGTGTCGGTTGGCGGGTCGATGAACGACGCGAGGACGTCTCCGACCGACGTCGAGTCGATTCCCGCCCAGACCGCGGGCCGCCACGAGTGGCCATCGCTCGTCAGGACAGATCGTTCCCGCCCGATACCCGCGAAGCAGTACCCGTCGGCGGCCGCGAACTCCTCGACGACCGCGGTCTCGATTCGGTCCCGGGACTCCGCCGCGACCATCGTCTCGTCGATCCGCCGGACGATCGCGTTGAGCCGCTCGAGCCGCTCGAGTTCCCGTTCGCGGGTCTTCCGCTCGCTGATGTTGCGACCGACTCCGGTAAATCCCAGCACGGTCCCGTCGTCGTCGGTGATCCGAGCGCTGTTGAACTCGTGTGGGATCCGAGCGCCGTCCTTCGTGAGGATCCGTCCCTCGGCGGTCACGCGCTCGCCCTCCTCGAGGATTCGTTCGATCGCGTCGCCGATGTGGTCTCGGTCGGTCGGTGCGATGAACCGAAGGGGATGCATGCCGGCGAGTTCGTCCGGCCGGTAGCCGACCACCCGTTCGAACTGCTCGTTCCACTCGATCAGATTCCCCGCCGCATCGAACGCATAGAGGATGTCCGGTTGCACCTCGACGACTGTCTCGGCGACGGCTTTCTCCTCGCGGAGTGCCCGCTCGCGCTCGTGTTCGTCGGTACGGTCGGAGACGTACCAGATGTATCCCGCCGGTTCGGCGTCGCCCGCGTTTGCTCCGAGCTCGCCGTCGTCGCCGAGCGCGGCGAGTACCTCGCGGACCCAGAGCTGGCGTCCGCCGCTCCCGACCCGCACTCCCTCGTTCTCTACGGCACCGTCCGATCGCGCCCGCTCGAGCAACCGCTCCGGGCGTTCGGCTTCCCGCGCGTCCGCCGGGAAGAACGTCCGGTAGTGCGATCCGAGGATCCGTTCCTCGTCGTATCCCACGAGTCGCTTTGCCCCCTCGTTCCACGAGGTGACGTTCCCTGTCGAATCGAACAGCGCGACGGCGTGATCGCTAACGAGTGCGCTGAACTCGTCGACAGCGAGGTGATGGTCCATGAACTGGTCGGTTCCCGTTGCGCCGCGTTCCGTCTCGGTGGACGACGCCGTCACGTTCGACCGATGATCGCTCGTCGCGGTCGTCAGGTTACTACGAGATATGTTATCTCCCCACAATGGAAAAGCTATGGGACGCTCTCGCAACGAGTATTTACCAGTGGGAACGCTCCGTTTCGGCTGCTTTCGAGAATCGGTGACGGCGGCGTCGACGAGACGTCCGACCTCGATCCCACGAAAGCAGTCGATCCGGAGACTGCCGCGGGTCCGACCTAGATCGAAAGCGCAGGGTATTCGTCTCACCGCCACCGACGCCCGCTCGTGATCGCCATCGTCGAGAGCCGCGCCGACCGCGCCTCCGAGCACATCTGTGACAGGCTCCGCGAGCGGACCGACTGGGACCGACGGACCGACGACGACCGCCCGACAGCCGACGGCGGCGGCACCTACTATCGGACCGATGGTGCCGAACTGCGCTCCTTCGACGACCTCCACATCGAACTCGAACGCCCCGCCGACGCCTTCGACTGCGATCCCGATCTGCTGGTCTTCGCGTCGCGACACTCCGGCGACACCGGACCGTTACTGACGGGTCATTTCACGGGCAACTTCGGCCCGGCCGAGTTCGGCGGCGAGCCCGATTCGCTGGCCGAAGCTGCCCCCAACGCGCTGGCCCGCCTGCTCGCGGCCTTCGGCGAGTACGCGCCCGACGAGTACGACGTGGGGATGGAAGGAACCCACCACGGCCCCTCTGTCGTCGGCTGTCCCTCCCTCTTCGCCGAACTCGGTAGCGGCGACGAGCAGTGGGACGACCGTGCCGCTGCCGACGCCGTCGCTCGCGCCATCCTCGAGCTTCGCGACGTCGACCCACACCGCCCCCGACAGGTCGTCGGCTTCGGAGGCAACCACTACGCCCCGCGATTCGAGCGCATCGTTCGCAACACCTCGTGGGCGGTCGGCCACGTCGCACCCGACTGGGCGCTCGAGGCGATGGACCATCCCACGGCTCACCGGGACGTTCTCGAGCGTGCGTTCGACGCCAGCGACGCCGAGATCGCGCTGCTCGACGGCGAGTGGCCGGTTCTCGAGGAGACGCTCGCGACCATCGATTGCCGGATCAAAAGCGAGACGTGGCTGCGCGAGGTCGACGACCGCCCCCTCGAGGTCGTCGACGCGGTCGAGTCCGATCTCGGTGCCGTCGACGACGGGATCCGATTCGGCGATCGGCTCACGGCGTCGTTTAGCGTCGTGGAACTGCCGGCCGACCTCCTGGGTACCGCACAGGGGCTCGACCCCGACCGCGTCCGGACGATCGTCGAAGCGAACACCGTGGCCTTCGCGACCGACAACGGTGGGAGTAGAGTCGGCTTGCGGGTCGCAGCTCCCGACGCCGACGTCGGGGCCGACTCCGATACCGGGAGTGAGCCGCGTGCGAAGATCGTCGAGGGGCTGGCCGCCGTCCTCGAGTCGAAGTACGACACGGTGACGGTCGAGGACGACGCCGTCGTCGCCGAAGAGACGGCTTTCGACCCGGATCTGGCACGGAAAGCCGGCGTGCCGGCCGGACCGAAGTTCGGGACGCTCGCCGAGGGCGAATCGGTCGTCGTCGACGGCGAAACTATCAGCCCTGAGATGGTTCGGACCGAGCGGACGCGTCGATTTCCGATCTGATCGGTTCGTAAATCGACAATAATCCCATCTTACTCGCTTCAGTCCGCCAGATTCGAATTGTAGACACACATATAAGTAATATCATAATAATATGTCAGACACGTGGCTGACGTGTAGGGGAAAGGTAATTATGCTCCATTGTTTAGACAGGAGCAAGAATGGACTCCATAATCGACGACGCAATCGACGAGGCCGAAGACGGGGAGGGAACGATCCCCGACGACGCCGCGTCGGACGACGGGAACTCCCCCGACGGTGACGTATCGGACGGTCGGCAGACAGGGACGATGACCGACGACGAGCTGGAAGACGTCCTACAGGACCTCCAGACCGACATCACGGTCGTCGGCTGTGGCGGTGCCGGCGGGAACACGGTCAACCGCATGCACGAGGAAGGCATCCACGGCGCGAAACTCGTCGCCGCCAACACCGACGTGCAACACCTGGTCGAGATCGACGCCGACACCAAGATCCTGATGGGCGAGGAGAAAACCGGCGGTCGCGGTGCCGGCTCGCTCCCGCAGGTCGGCGAAGAGGCTGCCCTCGAGAGCCAGCAGGACATCTACGACGCCATCGACGGCTCCGATATGGTCTTCGTCACGGCGGGCCTGGGCGGCGGCACCGGGACCGGCTCCGCACCGGTCGTCGCCAAGGCCGCCCGCGAGGCCGGCGCGCTCACGATTTCGATCGTCACGACGCCCTTTACCGCCGAGGGTGAGGTCCGCCGGACCAACGCCGAAGCCGGCCTCGAGCGCCTGCGCGACGTCTCCGACACCGTGATCGTCGTCCCCAACGACCGACTGCTCGACTCGGTGGGCAAACTGCCCGTTCGGCAGGCGTTCAAGGTCAGCGACGAAGTACTGATGCGCAGCGTCAAGGGCATCACCGAACTCATCACGAAACCCGGCCTCGTCAACCTGGACTTCGCCGACGTCCGCACCGTCATGGAACGGGGCGGCGTCGCCATGATCGGTCTCGGCGAATCCGACTCCGAAGCCAAAGCCGAGGATTCGGTCAAGACCGCGCTACGCTCCCCACTGCTCGACGTCGATATTTCGGGTGCGAGCTCCGCGCTCGTCAACGTCACCGGTGGCAACGACATGGCCATCGAGGAGGCCGAAGGCGTCGTCGAGGAGATCTACGACCGGATCGACCCCGACGCCCGCATCATCTGGGGGACCTCCATCGACGAGAGCCTCGAGGGCAGCATGCGGACGATGATCGTCGTCACCGGCGTCGAGTCCCCCCAGATCTACGGCCGGCCCGACGGGGAAGAGCCCGTCCAGCCCGAAGCGCCCGCGGAGGGCGAGGACATCGATTTCGTCGAGTAACACCGATCGCAGCAGCCACGCGTCGGCGATTCGAGTCCAGTTTGCGGTCGCACCCGATTCGTTCTCTCTCCGGTCGAGACCGTTCCGTGGCCCCGGCTCCGGTTCGGGGCCGACGATCCGAGCCGAGCCACGCCGCTCAACAGATCGGCTTCGGATCGAGCCCGAGTTCGTCCAGCGAGTCCGCGTACGCGTCGTACGCGACGTCGATCACGTCCTCGGCGACCGTCCGTGCACGATCCCAGTCCTCGTTGCCCGCACAGACGTCCGCGAGCAACTCGGCCGCCCGGTCGCCCTGTGTGGCCGTTTCGGTCCGTAACTCCCGGAAGCAGTCGGCCCGTTGCTCGTCGCCCTCGTTGACGAAGAACCCCACGAGCTGGAGGTGCGTTCGATCACTGACCAGCGCCCGACCGACGAGCCCGCCGAGGCGAGCCGTCGGTGTCTCGAGCGATCGAAGCCGTTCGTGCATCGGATCGACGCTGCCAGCGTCGACTTCGCCGTCCTCGAGCATGGCCGTGATCCGGTCGTAGTGTTCGCGTTCCTGGTCGCGAGACGCCACGAAGAACTCGCGTGCGTCGTCGTGGTCCTCGTCGTCGATCCACGTCTCGAGGGTCTCCATCGCAGCCCGTTCGCTCCCCGCAGCGGTCCGGAGGACCGTCTCCTCGGTGAGGGTCGCGTCGGTGAGCGCGACGAGAAGCTTCGACGAACCGAGTCGCTCGAGTTCGACGGCGTTCGATTCCTCGACCGTCTCCTGAAATTGGGCAGCGTCCATACCGGGACGACACCGCGAGGCGTGTTGAACGTTGGTGGCCGTTCGAGCCAGCCGCGGCTTTAACCGGCACGAACGCGTACCGATCGCCATGAGCGACCGGAGCGATGCCGGCGACCGAGCGGCCGACGATCCCGCCTCGATGGCTCCCGAGACACTGGCCGACCGGCTGCGATCCGGCGATCCGATGACCGTCCTCGACGTCCGCGACCGCGACGAGTTCGAGCGCTGGCACCTCGAGGGCGAGGGGATCGAGGCCGTCCAGATTCCACATATGAAGTTCATCCAGGCGGAGGCGACCGGTGGCGTGACCGACCTCGTGGCCGACCTGACCGAGCCGATCCTCGCGGTCTGTGGCCACGGCGAAGCGAGCGGCCACGCGGTCGACCTCCTGCGGGACGCGGGCATCGACGCTCGAAACCTCGCCGGCGGGATGGACGCCTGGGCGGACCACTATACGGCTCGCGAACTCGAGGTCGACGCCCCCGCGACGGTCCTGCAGTACGATCGTCCCTCGAGCGGGTGTCTCGCCTACGTGATCTACAGCGGCGGCGAGGCAGCGGTGATCGATCCCCTTCGAGCGTTCGCCGACCGGTACGCCGAGGACGCCGCGGAACTGAAATACGCCATCGACACGCACGTCCACGCCGACCACGTCAGCGGCGTCCGAACGCTCGCGGACCGAACCGACGCGACGGCGGTCGTCCCCGCGGGCGCGACGGAACGCGGCCTCGCGTTCGACGCCGCGACCGTCGAGGGCGCGGCAGAACGAAGTTCCGCGAGCCCTGCTTCGCAAGCTCAGCAGGACGGGGACGAACTGCGCGTCGGCGAGGCGACGCTGACCGTGCTGGCGACGCCGGGCCACACGACCGAATCGGTCTCCATTCGTCTGGCGGGCGGCGACTCGGATACCCTGTTCACCGGCGACACGCTGTTCCTCGAGGGCGTCGGCCGGCCGGATCTGGAGCGCGGCGACGAGGGGGCAGCCGACGCCGCGCGACAGTTGTACGAGAGCCTTCAGGATCGTGTCCTCGAGTATCCCGACGAGACGACGATCGCCCCGGGTCACTACAGTGATGCCGCCGAACCGCGGGCGGATGGAACGTATACGAGCCGACTCGAGCACCTCCGAAACCGGCTCGCTGCGCTCTCGATGGACGACGCCGAGTTCGTCGACCACGCGACGGAGGACCTGCCACCGCGGCCATCGAACTACGAGCGTATCGTGGCGACGAATCTCGGACTCGAGACCGTCGACGAGGAGACGGCGTTCGAACTCGAACTCGGGCCGAACAACTGTGCAGTCGCCGACTGACGGCGCTCGGACGATCCGCTGTCAGTCAGTGATGGTGTCTCCGCGAACGGTCTTGGCGGACCACCAGTAAATCGGGTCAGGAGACCGTCTCAGTCGTCTGCGACCGCGCCGTCGGTCGCGCCGCCGGCGAGATCGCCCTCGATGCTCGGTGGGTACTTCCCGCGCTCGAGTTTCAGATCCGACTGCGGTCGCGCCATGCAGGTCAACGCGTAGTTCTCGGCCTCTTCGTCCGTCAGTCCGCGAGCGGCGGGCTGGGTAACCTCGCCCTCGAGAATTTCCGCGGTACACGCCAGACACATCCCGACCCGGCAGGAGTACTCCTGTGCGATGCCCGCCTCGAGACACCGGCTCAGGATCGTCTCTTTGTCGGAGCAGGTGATCGTCTCACCCGTCCCGACGAACTCGATGGTGTACTCTGTCATACGGAGGCGTACGACCGACCTCACTAAAACTCTTTATTTGTGACGGCTACGCCGATCGAAACAGCGCACTGACTGCGGCGGCTGGCCGTTTCCGCTGTTACTCACGCTCCCGATTGGTCGGTAAATATTGTTATTAATCATCGTAGTTTTTATTTTCAAGGAGTGGAGAGGGTCGTAGCGATGCCATCGAGACGCAAACAGGTAGGATTGCTCGTGCTCTCGCTGCTGCTCGTCTTCAGCGGGAGTGCACTCGCCCACTGGGGGCAGACGGCAGGGGGAGAGATCGACGTTCGACAGGTCGAAATAGAGACGGACGGCGGCGGGACGATCGACGGCTACCTCTACGTTCCCGACGGGGTCAGTTCGGACGACCCCGCACCCGGCGTCCTCGCGATCCACGGCTACATCAACTCCAAGGAAACCCAATCGAGTTTCGCGATCGAGTACGCACGACGGGGTCACGTCGTCCTCGCGATCGACCAACCCGGCCACGGCTACTCGGATCCGCCGGCGTTTGCAAACGGCTGGGGCGGCCCGCCGGCACTCGAGTACCTCGCCGATCACGAACTCGTCGACGAGAACAACGTCGGGCTCGAGGGTCACTCGATGGGGGGCTGGGCGGCTGTCTCGGCCGCCGCGGAACATCCGAACAGCTACGAATCGATCGTGCTCGTGGGCTCGTCGACGGGCTCGGCCGGTGCGCCGGAGGGCAACGAGACGTTCCCGCGGAACCTCGGCGTGGTCTTCGCTGACTACGACGAGTTCCACTGGCTGATGTGGGGGTCGGCGACCGGGCCGGCGACGCCCGAGAGCGAGAAACTGCAGTCCGTCTTCGGCACCGAAGACGGGATCGACGAGGGGGAGGTCTACGGCTCGATCGATGACGGCACGGCGAGGGCGCTGTACACGCCGCAGACGACACACCCCGGCGCACACCACACGCCGAGCGCCGTCTCCGACACCGTCGGCTGGACGCAACAGACACTCGAGGGAGCCGACGAAGAGCCGGGCGATCACGTCTGGTACTGGAAGGAGATCGGAACTGCGATCGCCCTGCTCGGCGGGTTCCTCTTCCTGGTTCCCGCCGGCTCCGTGCTGACCGGCCGGGAGCCGTTCGCCGACGCGACGCGGACGGTGCCCGACGCGGTCACCGAGCGCGACCGCGGCTGGTACGTCGCGGCCCTGCTCGCGGCCGTGATCCCGGTCGTTCTCTACTACCCGACGATGCTGATCGGCAGCGGATCGGTGCCGGTGACTCCGGTCACGCCCCAGGGCGAGACGAACGGCATCGTCCTCTGGGCGCTCGCGAACGTCGTCGTCATCGCCGGTCTGTTCGGGCTGTGGCACCGCGATGCCGGTCGGTCGCTCTTCGACGAGCGATACGGGCTCGATATCGGCGACGGTGCGCGGACGATCGCGACATCGCTCGCGGTCGCGGTCGGCGCGGTCGGCGGCCTCTACGTCCTGCTGTGGATCGTCGACACGCTGTTCATGACCGACTTCCGGGCCTGGGTCCTCGGGCTGAAGCTCATGTCGGCCGTCCACGCCCGGATCTTCGTGACCTATCTCCCGGCATTCCTCGCCTTCTTCGTCGCGCTCGGGGTCCTGTTGCACGGCCGGCTCCGAACGCCGGAGACGACGCGGTCGCTCCCGCGGGCGATGGCGACGAACGCGGTGATCCTCACCGGTGGGTTCGCGCTCCTGCTCGTGATCCAGTACGGCACGCTGTTCGCCACCGGCGCGCTCGCGATCCCGATCACGGCGCTCCAGACGATCATCGCCTTCCAGTTCCTCGCCCTGCTGCCGGTCATCGCGGTGGTGTCGACGTACTTCTTCCACCGCACCGGCCGGATCTGGACCGGCGCGTTCGTCAACGCCCTCCTGATCACGTGGCTGATCGTCGCCTCGCAAGCGACCCACTACGCGTTCTAGGAACCGCCGGGTCCCGAGTCGGGATTCGACCCGTCTCGCGACCGGATCGACCATAAAACGTTTTCTTACCGCGGTGTCCAGAGTGTTGGTATGAGTACGCAGGAGCAGTCGGCCGCCGGCGCGACGACGCGGTCGCCGGACGCCGTCGTCGTCGGTGCCGGAACGTCAGGGTGCTACGCCGCAGCGACCATCGCCCGGGAGGGGTACGACGTCGTCGTCCTCGAGCGAAAGGACGAGGAGGAGGCGGGCCACATCGCCTGCGGTGACGCCCTGAAGGGTGCCGACGCCTTCCCCGAGGCGATCCCGAAGTCGAAACTCGAGCCGGCCTTTACGAACACCGGCGTCGACCACGGCCGTTTCGAGATCCCACAGGAGGATACCGTCCTCGAGATCCCGGTCCCCGGCGAGCTCGCCGTCATCGATCGCTGGGAGTACGGCCGACGGATCATCGACGGTGCCGAGGACGTCGGCGTCGACTTTCATTACGATACGGTCGTCAAAAACGTCGTCCAGGCCGACGACGGCCGCGTTACGGGCGTCGAGGCGATCCGCACGGGCGACCCCCTCACCTACGAGGCCGACATCGTCATCGACGCCGCGGGCTCGCTGTCCGTCCTGCAGGACAACGTCGACTTTTCGGACTCGACGTTCGACACGAACGTCAACTACAGCCACTTCTGTTCGGCCTACCGGGAAATCGTCCACGTCGAGGAACCCGTCGAGTGGGACGACGCGCTCGTCTTCAAGCCGACCGAGCGCGCCGCGGGCTACCTCTGGTACTTCCCGCGGACCGACACCGAGATCAACGCCGGCCTGGGCTTCCAGATGACCGAGGAACCGATGCAGCTCGTCGACGATCTCAAACGCGACCTCGAGAACCGCCCCGAGTTCGACGGCGCGGAAGTCGAGGACAAACTCGGCGCGGCGCTCCCGACGCGGCGACCCTACGACTCGGCCGTTCATCCGGGCTACATGGCCATCGGCGACGCCGCGGGCCACGTCAACCCCACCACCGGCGGCGGCATCGCCGGGGCCGCATACGGCGGCAAGTACGCCGCCGAGCGGGCCATCGAAGCGCTCGAGACCGGCGACTACAGCGAAGACGTCCTCTGGGAGTACAACCAGAAGGTGATGGACCACTTCGGCGCGCGCTACGCCGCCCTGGACGTCTACAACATCCTCTCGACGGCCGTCGACGTCGACGACCTGATGAGCTTGCTCGCCGCCATGCCCGGCGACAAGCTCGCCGAGGCGCTGTACTCGGGCAGTACCGACATCGGGCTCAAACTCAAACTCGAGGCGCTGGTCAAGAGCCGCGGTCACTGGGGGACCATCTGGAACCTCTACCAGACCAAGCGCCGGGCCGACGAACTGCTCGCCCACTACGAGAACTACCCGACCAGTCCCGAGGGGCTGGCGGGCTGGCAGGCTCGGCGCGACGAGTTGATGGAGACGGTCTACGAGACGACCGGAGCCGAGCCCAAGTACTAGAGACGAAGTTTTACTCTGCGAACGCGGCGAAGCCGCGCTCTCGGTAAAATTTCGATCAAAAGCACTCCTCCTTCCCCTCCATTCACTTCGTTCATTACGGGTCAGTCGTCGGCCCGCTCGTTCGCTTCGCTCACTCGCGGTCGGTTACTGGGCAACGGCCTGCCCTTCCCCGTTGAGCGGAACCTTCGTTTCCGCGATGTTCGGAAGAGTTTGCTCTTCCGTAGAGTCGCGGACTCCTCGCGTTGCTCGGAGCCCGCTCCCGGCCACTCCCGCTCGAGATCGGTCGAGAACGTCTCGATCAGGTGTGTCGACGGCTAATTCGCTCGATTGCTCCCGCGAGTACGTCGATCCCGTGGCCGATGCTGGCCTCGTCAACGTCGAACGTCGCGGTGTGGTGGCCGCCGGGGTGGTCGGTCCCGACCCCGACGTAGCAGGCCGTCCCGCCGTTTTCCTGTACTTCTTTCATCAGGAACGTCGCGTCCTCGCTCCCGCCGAGTTCGTCGCGCTCGAGCACCCGCTCGATCCCTGCGGTGTCGCCTGCCACGTCGGCCACGATCGAGACGAGTTCCGCGTCGCTGGTTGCGCTGGGAGCCTCGGCCCCGGTCTCGATCTCGACCTCGCAGTCGTGCATCTCGGCGGCGCTCCGGAGGACCCGTCGGGTCCGTCGCTTCATGTACTCCATCAGTTCGGTCGTCTCGCCACGGACTTCGGCGACGATTCTGGCCTCGTCGGGGATGACGTTGGCGGCGCTCCCGCCCTCGACGACGCCCGCGTTGACCCGCGTCGTGCCGTCGTTGTGCCGAGGGATGGCATAGAGGTTCTGGACGGCCGTCGCCATCGCCTGCACCGCGTTTCGTCCCTGTTCGGGGTGGCCGCCGGCGTGGGCCGACTCGCCCGTGAACTCGGCCTCGAGATGAGAGACTGCCAGAAAGCCGTCGATGCCGGCCACGACCTCACCGGTCGGGTGATCGAGGCCGATGTGGACCGCGAGCAGGGCGTCGATATCCCGGATGTGCTCGCTTTCCGCCATCGACTTGCCGCCGCCGACGACCTCCTCGGCGGGTTGGAAGAACACCTTCAGCGTGCCCCGGAAGTCACTGTCCGCGACGGCCTCGAGGACGCCGATCCCGATGGTCGCGTGGGCGTCGTGGCCACAGGCGTGCATCGCACCCTCGTGTTCGGACCGAAAACCCTCGGCGACGGGCCAGTGGGCGGGGTCGTCCGACTCCGGCCGCGGCAGGGCGTCGATGTCGACCCGGAGGCCGACGGTCGGTCCCTCGCCGCGCTCGAGGACGGCGACCGCACCCGTGTACCCTCCTTCGAGTCGCTCGAGGACGGCCTCGTCGACGCCCGTCTCCCGGGCCCGTTCGTACCAGTGGGTGAGTTCCGCGTCGTCGGGGACGGCCATCCGCTGGTCACCCGCGATGGCGTCGGGACCGACGTGGAGGGCGGCGAGGTCGTCGCCGAGTCGGGACTCGAGTTCCGCGACGATCCGTGCGGTGGTATAGAACTCCCGCCAGGCGGGTTCGGGTTTCCGGTGAAGGTCTCGGCGCAGCGAAACGAGGTCGTCTGCGGTCATATCCTGTCCTCGACGGGAACGATAAAAAGCCCTGTCGCCGTCTCTCCTCGAGACGATCGGCTTGCGGGGCCGTCTCCGGCAGTTCAGTTCCCGCGACCCGCGCCGTGGATCTGTTCGACTTCGGCCTCGATGTGGACCGAGTCGGGGAAACTCTGTGCGGCGATGTTGCGTGCGAGGCTGTCGTGGCCGTGGATCTCGAGTTCGCGGGTGAAGACGGTGTACTCCCACGAGGAAAACTGTCGGTCGTCGTCGGCATGGAGCCGACAGCGCTGTGGAACCGAGAACGTCTCCGGTGGGTGGGAGTGGGGACCTTTCAGCGCTGCCCCCTTTCGTTCCGCGTTGGTTTTGATGTCCTCGACGATGCCATCGAGCGCGGCTCGATCGCCGCTTTGGAGGGTGAGACGGGTGACGAAGGTCATAGCTGGTGTTGTCGCATACGTCCACGGTGGGAGCGTAAAAACCTGCTGAGACGGGACGATCGCGTCCACAGTCGGTCATCGACGGCGCTCGATCGCCCGGTGACCGGCGGGGATCCGGCCAGGAATCAGTATACGCTGGACGAACAGTCCGATATTCTCTTAACGTCGCACCTGTTAGCCCACGTAATGGCAGTCGAAGCTACGAGCGCAGGCGCGATCCTCTTCCGCGATACGCGGGGCCGGCGCGAGTATCTTCTACTCAAGAGCCGCCCAGGTGACTGGGAGTTTCCCAAGGGCGGTGTCGAAGGAGATGAAGAACTACAGCAGACGGCGATCCGCGAAGTAACGGAAGAGGCAGGTATCGAACAGTTCCGGCTCCTCGATGGCTTTCGCAGGGACTACGACTACGTCTTCGAAGCGAACGGGAAAACAATCCACAAAACCGTTCACCTCTTCGTCGCGAAGTCCTTCGAGGCGAGCGCGGAACTGTCAAACGAACATCGCGACCTCCAGTGGCGCGATTACGAACAGGCGATCAACACCGTCACGCAGGACGGCCCCAGAGAGATCCTCGAGGAAGCCCACGAGTTCCTCGACGAACGTGAGGAGGACGAAGAGTAGGCACGCCATCGGAGCGATCAACGATCGTCAATTCGGTCCCGCTGGTCCCCGCCGTCGGCGGAGTACTCCTGTCGTTCGTCGGATTCGACGCGAACGTTGCGATCTTCCGCGTGTTCGGCAAGGCCCCCGCGGCGGTCAGCGCGACCGAGACTCGCAGTCAGCCACAGCGCCGACATCTGTCTGAAATCGGAGCGAAAACCACCGAAATCGGTCACTGTCGTTCTAGCCCGATTCTGCGTTCCGCCGTGGCCGGGTCGGAAACGGACGAACGCACCGGAGCACACATAGTGGCCCTGACCCTACGAAGAACAGTGACTCGAGACCCCGAGAGCGAATTCGCGTTCGAGTTGCGGACCTGCCGGTGGGCCGAACTCGAGTGGCCGCCCGGGAACGACTCCGTCGGCGACGACACCGTGGTCATCGTCGCTCGCCAACTCGGGACGAAACGCCGTCGCTGGGACACGATCGTCCTCGAATGCAACCGCGACGGCCTCCGCCAGCGAGCGAACTTCGGCCTCGAACGACTCGACAGCGATCTCCGCCACGTCGTCGGCAACGCTCCCGGGGAGTGGACCTACTACCGCGATGCCCTGCCACAGCCAGGCTACCCCTGGCGATACGTCCGCGAGGCGATCCACCGCGCCGACGACCGGGGGATCCTCGAGACCAGAAAGCGGGGCAATCGGATCGAGATCCGGCGGGAGTGGACCTATCCCGACTGGCTCGAGCGGGTCGTCGCCATCGAGAACAAGCCGGACTTGGACGCCAGCGCCGCCCGCGCGCTCGGCTCGCAACTCGAGTACGACGTCGCCGTCGGGCTGGCCGACGAAGTCTGGGTTGCAACCCGACAAACGGACGAGCGCGTCGAACCCGCGCTCTTCGAGGACCTGCCGGTCGAGGCAGGGATCCTCACACTCGAGCCCGACGACCTGACCGCCGAGGTCGAGTGGCACCCCCGATCGCTCGCGATCGACGAGCCGGGGAGTCGAATCCTCGACCGTCCCGACGGCGGGGAGCGGGACGACTCTGCCGCCCGGTTCGAGTACGTCGATCCCGATTGGAAAGCCGCGAAACGGCTCGCGATCGCCGAACGGGCCTACGAACGCGGCTGGCGGTCGTTCGTCGACACGATGCGTCCCGACTGCCGATACTTCGAGTTGTGCGCTCGAGACGGTGTGCAGGCGCGCCCCCACTGCGCCGCCAAGGGCTGCTCCCAGACGGCCGCCGAGTGTTCCGGCACCTGTGACGAGTTCGAACCCGAGCCGCCGGTCTGGCGTACCCGCGGCTGGCCGATCGAGGGCGGGCCCGGAAAACGGGTCCAGCAACTCCTCGCGGAACGCCGGCGGCGACGGCGACCGGGGGTATAACGCGTCCCGACCGAGGCGTCAATCGGAGACGGCGACCTCGAGGTCGTCGCGCTCGACCACCAGCCGAAACGTGGGGACGGTGCGGTACTCGACCTCGACGACGCCCTTCCGGCGCAGGCTCTGGAGGCCCGAACGGACGGCCTCGGCCTCGGGATCGACGTCGTACTCGTCTCGGAGCTTGTGGAGCACCGAGACGACGCTCTCGGATCGCTCCTCGGGACCCGCCAGTACCGCGACGATCCGGGCCTGTAGTTCGGGCACGCGGATCTTGGAGGGGACGCCGTCGGACTCGGGATCGCTCTCGATGCCCGGTTCGACGTCGACCAGATCGGCCGCCTCCGCGGTCGCGCGGATCAGGCTGTTGTCGTCCCGGAAGTAGTAGTCGCCGAGTTCGTTCTCTAAGTACTGGTGGACCTCGCTGCCGCTGTCCATTCCCCAGCGCTCCTGGAGTTCGGAATTCTTCGTCGGCTGTAGCTCCACCACGTCCGCCAACCGGTCCTGGGCCTCCTCCGAGAGCGTCATCGTCGAACCGTATGCGGATCCGCTACTTTTGCGTTGCGTCCCGGCGCGGGCTCGAGGGCGCTCGCCTCGCCTCTCTCAGTCGAACTCGCCGAGAAACGACCGCAGGTCGTCGACGAAGAGATCGGGAACTTCCATCGCCGCGAAGTGGCCACCCTCGGGCATCTCGCACCAGTGACGGATATCGTAGACCGCCTCCGCCCAGGCGCGGGGCGTCTTGTACACTTCCGCCGGATAGCGGGCGTGGCCAGTCGGCACGTCGACGGCGTCCGGCGTCGCCGCTCCCACGTCCGTCTCGTAGTAGATCCGCATCGAGGAGTTGATCGTCCCCGTGAGCCAGTAGACGCTGAGGTTGTCGAGCAGCCGGTCGCGATCGAAGTGAGCGTCGAGGTCGCCGTCGCAGTCGCTCCAGGTCCGGAACTTCTCGACGATCCAGCCAGCGAGTCCGGCCGGCGAGTCGGTGAGTCCGTACGCAAGACTCTGTGGTTTGGTCGCCTGAATCTCGTGATACGCGGTCTCTCCGTCGCGGAACTCCGCGGTCGCCTCGTAGTCGGCCCACCCTTGCTCGTCAAGGAGTTCCGTCGGGTCCTCTGCCTCGAGCGACGACGGATTCACGAAGAGCATGTTCGTGTGAATCGCCTCGACGCGGTCGGGATAGTTCGCACCCAGCAAGGCGGTGACCAGCCCACCCCAGTCGCCACCCTGTGCGACGTATCGGTCGTAGCCGAGCCGATCCATCAGTTCGGCGACGGTGTCCGCTACCCGCGGGACGTCGTACCCCTGCTCGCTGGTGGGGCCGGAAAAGCCAAATCCCGGGAGCGACGGCGCGACGACGTGGAACGCGTCCGCCCGGTTGCCGCCGTGGGCCGCCGGATCCGCGAGCGGCCCGAGCACGTCGAGGAACTCCGCGACCGAACCCGGCCAGCCGTGGCTCAGGACGAGCGGCGTCGCGTCCGGCTCGGGCGAGCGAACGTGATAGAAGTGGACCCGCTGGCCGTCGATCGTCGTCTCGTACTGCTCGAATTCGTTGCACCGATCCTCGAACGCCGCCCAGTCGAACTCCTCGTGCCAGTACTCGCAGAGTTCCCGGAGCGACTCGCGTTCGGTCCCGTATTCCCACCCCGAGTCGGGGAGTTGGTCGGGCCAGCGCGTCCGTTCCAGCCGCCGCCGGAGGTCGTCGATCTCGTCTCGATCGACCGACACCTCGAACGGGCGGATCGAGTCGTCGTCGGGGGGTGTCGTCATGGCGATCCCCCGACTCCGAGAGTATTGGTCTGTACAGTGGTGATCGACCACATACACTCCCCAACTCGGGCCGTCCTCAAAGTAGTATGGCGACGCGCCCCCTCAATCGCTTCCCACGACCGGAACGGAGGCCGTCGTCTCGAGCGTCTCTTCGACCTGCGTATACACGAGAACCACCCCGAGCACTGCGAGTGACGTCCCGAAGACGAATGGAACTTCGAAGCCGTACCCGACCAGCGCGCCCGAGGAAAGCGGCCCGAGGGCGATCCCGTAGCCAAACGCCATCGTCAGCACCGACAGCTTCGACCCGGACTCGCCCGGACCGGCGAGGTCGCCCACCAACGCCAGCGACGGGGCAAAGACCATCGCGGCGGCGATGCCCTGGAACAGCCGGGCGAGGAACATCAAAACGGACGAGAAGAGAAATCCCTGTACGAGCGTCGTCGGCACCAGCAACAGCATTCCGACGACGATGAACGGCCGTCGGCCGTACCGATCGCAGGCCCGCCCGATCGGCGTCTGGAGGGCGACCTGCGCGATGATGAACGCCGCGAACTGCAGCCCGAACCAGGTCGATCCCTGCTCGAGGCGGGCGTTGACCTGGGGCTGGATCGTCGCGAACAGCGCGATCGCGGTCGCCATGAACAGCGACGCGACGCCGAGCGTGAAGACGGGATCGAGCAGGTTCGTGCCCGACCGGTCGAGGATCGGGATCGAGAGGTCCGCGCCGGCGTTGGCGGCCGTCGATTCGGGGTCGGAGACGAGGACCGTCACCATGACGTAGCTGATCGTGGCCGTGATCGTCGCGATATAAAAGGCTGCGTCGAAGCCGTCGATCACCGCCCCGCCGGGAAGCGCGTACGGGCCGCGACTGACGACGGCACCGGCGACCGCCGGGCCGGCACCGAAACCGACCAGCCGAAAGGTGTTGTAGACCCCCATGTTCCCGCCGCGATCGCCCGTCGTCGCGAGTTCGTTGACCAGGGCCACCGACGACGGGATGATGAAGGCGACGCTGACGCCCTGTAACCCGCGGATGACCAGCAGCGAGACGTACGTCTCCGCGAAAACGTAGGCCACGTTCGTCATCGCGAGCCCGGCGAGGCCGACCAGAATGAACGGCTTTCGCCGCCCGATGCGATCCGACAGGCGGCCGGTAGCGGGCTGAAAACTGCTGTTGAGGAAGCCAAACAGCGAGAGAACAAGCCCGATGATCATCGACTCCCCGAGACCGAACGCCGTCCCGCCGACGACGCCGCTGGTCACGTACAGCGGAATGACGATGATCAGAAACGAGTTCCCGATCCCGTCGGCCATCCGGGCACCCGCCAGCGCGAGCACCCGTCGATCCACGGCAAACGGCGCGACGAGCCGCTCCACGAGTCTCCGCATGGACAATACCTGTGTTATCTCGCCCGATTATAGTTTCGAATCGAAATGTCACGTGAGCGGATGCTCCGTTCCAGCAGGGCGACACTACAAGCCACTCCGGCGCGTCAACCTACCCATGTCCGACGTCAAACTCAGTCGAATCGACGCTGTCTTCGCGGACCTCGAGTACCCGATCTCGCAGGACGACGCCGCCACCGAACTCGAGGACGTCACGCTCTTGCTCGCCGACGGCGAGCGGAATCTGGGGGCGCTCGTCGAAAAAAGCGAGCGCGACCGCTTCGAATCGATGGACGACCTCCGGGCGGAACTCCACAACGTCCTTCCGCGGGAGGCCGTCGGCGAGCCCTACCAGTCGGAGGGAGAGGGCTAGCTCGCGGGGGCGACCCCGCGGCCGGTCGGCGAGCCTAAACAGGTCTCTTAAGTCACTCGACCCCCGTAGCCCGGACAACGATGGAATTTTGCGACGAATGCGGTTCGATGATGAAAGCCGAGGACGGCCTCTGGGAGTGTGGTAGCTGTGGGTTTACGAAACCGAAAGGCGACGCGGACCAGTATATCGTCACCGACGATCAGGAGGCCAGCGAGGTCATCGAGTCCTCCGGCGAGACCTCGCTGCCCGAAACCGACGCGATCTGTCCCGAGTGTGGCAACGGCCGCGCCCACTGGTACATGCAACAGATCCGGTCGGCCGACGAGTCCGAGACGCGCTTTTTCATCTGCACCGAGTGCGAGCACAAGTGGCGCGAGGACGACAACTAACGAAATTTTGCGCTGCGGTCTATCGCGAGCGAGGCACTGAGCGCCTCGCTCGCGATGTCCCTCGGCAAATTTTTTGAATAAAAGTCCTCGTCCTCTCTTGCCAGTTTTGCAGTGTCGTTTTCGTTAGTAGCGTTGCTTCTCGATTGATAGCGCACTCTTCTTTGGGTACCAGAATACAATAGATATAATTTAAATATTAAAATAATATAAGATAAAATTGATATATTAGAGATAACAGTAATGATTACTTTGTTTCTATACATTAATATTATTTAAGTTTAAAAATTCTAATTATCTTAAATAAAAAAATATATGTATGTGTTAATTGAATATAATTATATGAGGAGAAGAAAGGTGCTGACGAGCGGGATTGCTCTAACAAGTATGGGGATTATCCCTTCCAGTAGTGCTGCACGGTTGAGCGAGGATCAGAACCATGAATACCAGGGTATGGAATATCTTGGTCAAGATAAAAATAAGTGGTATTATCAATTTGAGCAGAATGATGAAAGGAAGCTGAACATAATTGAAAAAGACACGAGAAAAGTATACGTGAAAGAATATTCGAACGAAATTCTGGACGGGGTTATAAAAAAACCTCACGGAAAAAGACGTTCGAATGATATCCCGAAGAGAAGGGGAAAAAAGGCCTACAGAAAAACCAGTCAAATGATAATGATGATGAACGAGGATTGGTTTATGATCCCAATGCTCAAGACCAAGAAGCTGACCTAATTACGAATGATGTAGCCATACAAGCATCAGACACCCCTAACGTGATAGAAAGGGTTGGGGATAAGCGGGTGTATCTCGATTCCTGCACATTTGATTGTCTTAAGCATAGCTACCATGTGGCGTGTGTTGAACTGAATAAACATGCTGCTACAGTATCAAAGGCAGTACTTGTTGGGCAGGTTATAAAATCAATGGCTAAAAAAGTCCCTAAGGCATTTGCTAAGATCCTGAAGCGAGATTCTGTTGCTGATGCACTTGGAGCAGTGATTAGTGCTGCCGCCGGTAACGTTGTCTCGATGGGTAGTTTAGAATGGGATCAAAGCCTCCCCCATGTTCGGGATCAAAAAATGTGGACATTTAAAGGTGGGATGACCTCTTGGAAACCTTCTCGAGATGCAGCCGGTCTGACGACATTCTTTGCCCTACCCGAGCATAGCTATTGCCCTGACTTCTAATATAAATACTCCAGCCGTTAAATAACCGGATATTATATGCGTATAGGGCACAGAATCAAAAATAACTGAGTCACATTTGGAAAATGGAATTAACAATGGATATGATAAAGTCTTTATTAGGGGCACCGATTATTGCGCTTATTCTCGTCTACGTAGATAGTAATCTAGTAAACCTATCGATATATTGGATCGTAGTTTCTGGAATTGCTATATCTATATTGATGCACGAACTAGTTCCAAAGGGGATACAGAGAATTCGCGAACAAAAAGATATGTGAATTTATGTGGCTCTATTCGTTCCGCGCGATCGTCAGATACCCGGTGTGACCGACGGGCGCGGTCGAGGGCCGCGAGCCCCGTTCGTCGAACTGCATCTCGCGTTGAATCGTCTCGCGGGTCGTGATGTTCGCGAGGCCGACCTCGCGGGCGGTCTCGGCGACCTCGCGAGTCGACTCGATGAACGGACTGTAGACCGCGACGAACCCGCCGTCGACCAGGAGGTCGGGCGCGTGTTCGACCATCGCGGGTGCGTCGGCCGTATCGAGGGTCAGGACGTCGAAGGACGACGGCTCGAGGGCGTCGACGTCCTCGAGGACGTCACCGGTTCGAACGTCGACGGCGTCCTCGACGCCGCCAAGCGCCATGTTCTCGCGGGCGACGTCGGCGAATTCCGGGTCTTGCTCGTAGGTCACGACCTCGGCACCGGCACGCGCCATCAGGGCCGCGAGCACGCCGGTTCCGGTCCCGGCGTCGAGCACGCGGTCGCCGCCGGCGATTCCCGTTTCGCCCAGTACCAGTCCGATGTCACGGGGGACCATCGGCGCGCCAGTCCGCTCGAAGTGATGAAAGAGGTCCGGGCCGCGCAGTCGACGGACCTGAAACTCGTCGCCCAGATGCGTCTCGAGGGTATCGCCCGAGTGGACGTCCTCGGGGACCTCGAGCACGCCGAGGTCGGTCCCCATCTCGTCGCCGGGTTCGACGAGGTACTCGCGGTCGCCGCGGACGAGCAAGACCGGAACGCGGTCCCGGTCGGCGTCGCTCTCGGTCCCGGCGTCGGCGTCGTCGTCCGCGCGCTCGTGGTCGCTCACCCGAGTCACTCGAGGGAGCCGACTGCCGCGGCGAGATCGCCGTCGTTCGCTTCGAGGGCCTCGCGGGCCTCGTCCTCGCTCACGCCGGCGCGCGTAGCGACGAGTTCGACGTCCTCGTCGGGGATCGACGAGCCGGCATCGGAACCGGACTCGTCACCGGCACTGCCACCGGCCGAGCCGGCTTCGACCTCCTCGGGCGAGCCGATGACCTGGTAGGTCTCCTGCCCGCGGGCATCCATCTTGGTGACCTCGGCGTCGTCGAAGACGAGGTCGTACTCGTCGGTACGGATGATGACCTCCTCGGCGTCGATATCCTCGACGTCGATACCCATCTGCTCCATCATCTGTTCCATCTTGCGCGGATTGAGTCCGCCGCCGCCTCCTCCAAACATACTCGACACGTCGCCACGGGCGACCTTTTACTTTGTCGTTCCTCGAGGAGCGACGAGCCGACTGCTACGAGAGGGGTTCGGCGCTCGGGGATCGCCGGCGGCAAAGACTCGAGAACGGCGATCCTTCACCGGGCTCGGACGCGACTCGTCACCGCGAGTACTCCGGATCGAAGATCTGTGCGGACATCGGTGCCGGATCTCCCTCGGTGAGGTTGTACCCCGAAAAGTCCTCGACGCCGGCCTCGCGGAGGAACTCCTCGTCGTAGATGTGGTTGCCGGTGAACTCGGCCGGGTCGCGTGTCAGCATCTCGAGGACGGTATCCGAGACGATCTCCGGGGTGCGCCAGTCGTCCTCGGTCCCCATCTCGAAGTAGCGAGTCGCGCGCGTATCGATAGCAGTCACCGGCCAGAAGGAGTTACAGCCGATGTCGTCGCTCGCCAGTTCCTGGGCCAGCGACAGCGTGATAAACGACATTCCCATCTTCGACCACGAATAGGCCGCCTTCCCCGGCGCGCGGTCGATCTCGACCGGCGGCGCGTTCGTCAGGATCCAGGCGTCTTCCTCGACGTCCTTCAGGTGGTCGATGAAACCCCGCGAGATCAGATAGGTGCCGCGCACGTTGACCTCGTTCAAGAGGTCGTACCGGTTGGCCGGAATGTCCTCGACGTCGCCCATCTGGATGGCAGAGGCGTTGTTGATGACGATGTTGATCTCGCCCATCTCGTCGATCGCTTCCTCGATGGCCGCGTCGACGTCGTCCTCGTTGCGAACGTTCAACTGGAGCGCGTGCGTCTCGACGTCTTTCGCCGCACACTCCTCGGCCGTCTTGTGAATCGTTCCCTCGAGGTCCGAGTCCGAGTCGTCGACGGTCTTGCCTGTCGAGACGATGTTACAGCCCTGTTCGGCGAGTGCCAGTGCGAGTTGCTTCCCGATTCCGCGCGTCGTCCCCGTGATGAACGCGGTCTGGCCGCTCAAATCCGGTTTCTGTAGCATTCGTGTTTGGGAGACGTTCCCGACACGCAAAAAGGCAATTCAAACTCCCGAACCGTCGATCGACGTTTTCAATTTGCACCGACACGTGACGCGGTACAATGGCCGAGGAATTCGACGCGTTGCTCGAGGCGGTCGAACTGAAAGACGAGCGGCGAACGGGATGGGTCCTCCGCGGGATCGAGTCACCGGAATCGGTCGCGGCCCATACCTGGGGGATGGCGACGTTGTGCCTGCTGTACGCCGACCGAGGGGGCGACGATGTCGACCGCGAACGGGCGATCTCGATGGCGCTCGTCCACGATCTCGGGGAAGCGCGGACGGGAGACGTCGCGACGCGGGCCGAAGACGGCACGCAGCGGGTGTCCGGCGAGGAAAAGACGGCTCGCGAGCGGGCGGCGATCACCGACCTGCTCGAGCCGTTCGACGATTCCGACGGCGACTTCCTCTCGCTCTGGGAGGAGTACGAGGCGCGCGAAACGCCGACTGCACGGTTCGTCAAGGACATGGATCTGATCGACAACTGCCTGCAGGCACTCGCATACGAACGCGAGGATCGCTACGATGAAACCGAGCGAAACGACGCGTTCTCCGAGTACGAGAACCTCGACGAGTTCTTCGCCACGGCTAGCCCGCGGATCCGGACTGGGGTCGGCGAGTCACTGTTCGAGGAGATCAAAGCCCGATACGAACGGGAGATCGGGCGAGCGTGTCGACTCTAGTGGGTCGTCAAGCCTGCTCTCGCGAGTGGAACCAATCGATCGGTGTCCGGTTCCGCTCGCGAGCGACGGGTGAGGGAGTACTCTAGGGACACGGCTCGACGGGTGTCTACGTTCCCGCGGGCGCGCCCTCGCGGACGTTCACTGCCATCCCCGTCTCGAAGTCCCGAATCGCGCCGGCGTCGAGCTGTGCCGTCCCGACGGCGAGCAACTCGCCGCGCTCGTGGACGACCAGTACCTCGTCGCCCGGTCGAATCTCGTCGCCGACTTCGAGGACGAACTTCGCGAAGACGTTCTTTTCCTCGCGGACGAAGGGTTCGCTCTCGTCGTCGACGACGACGCGATAGGCAGGGTGAGAGAGCGCGGCCGCGAGCCGGCGACCGCCCTCGAGGCCGAGCGTGAACCGGCCGTCAGTGCCAAAGGAGACGATCCGGCCCGCATCCGCGTGGACCTGTTGTGGTCGTCCCGAGGTCGTTCGTTTGACCGTCAGCGGTTCGTCGGGCGGGAACAGCGCCACGCCCGCACCCGCGCCGAACTGGTAGTCCGCGATGGTCCGAAGCTGGGGCAGGCCCGCACTCCCGTCTGCTGGGTCGCTCATTGGCCGAGGTTCGTCGTGACGGGTCGAAAGCCCTTCGACCTGGTCCGCCCCACTGCGGATATCCGGCCAGCTGTGGCCCCGCTTCGGGACAGTCGGACGCGAGACTGTCGGGACGCGTATCGCCCGGCGCGTTCGTCAGATAGCTATACTTTTCTACCGAACAACCGATTCACCGATCGATGGCTCCCGAGAGCACCGAACCTCACGCCGACATCGCAACCCGATTAGCCGGTCAACTCGTGGTCATCGTCGCAGTCGCAAGGTTCTGTACGTGGATGCTATTGCCGTGGCCGTCGGTTCTCTCGGTGCCGCTGGTACTGGCCGTCTACCTGATTGCGCTCTGGTTCGGGGTTCACTACCTGTTCGCGGCACTAAACGACCTGCTCGAGGTCAAACTCGAGGCGAGCGACCGGTCCCTGGGAACGGACGAGTGAGGGAGACGAGCCCGCGGATCGGACGCGACTCGAGACGCGGCAGACGGCTACCGAGGTCGCCAGAACAGTGAGCGTGGTTACAGTTCTTCGATGCTTCCGTCGGCCTCCCGCTCGCGGAAGACCTGTCCTTCGAACAGGGTGACGACGACATCGTCGTTCTGCCAGGCTCCCGGTGCGAGTTTCGCTTTTCGGCACGTCCGATCGAGGTACTCGCGGGCGCTCCAGTCGTTCTCGACCGGCACCGTCGGGTAGAGCCAGCCGCCCTCACCGCCGTCGATGGCGACGCCGTGGGTACCGAGTTCGAGGTCGGCGAGCGGATCGTCGGTCAGCAGGACGTTCTTGACGGTACAGACCGACACCGTCAGGTTCGGCAGCTCAGAGGGGCTGACCTCGGAGCCACAGGAGTCCTCGCTTGCGGCCTCGATCGCCGCGTCGACGATGACGTGGCCGAGTTGGTCGCCCGAGCGATAGCCCCCCGCACAGCCCCGCAGGCTCCCCCGGCCGCGGGTCGACTCGAGGCGGACGAACGCGCCGGTCCGCTCGTAGAAGGCTTCGCGCATGCTGCCCGGTTGTTCTCGTTGCCCGTGTTGTACGTACGCTTCGACGGACTCGCGCGCGAGTTCGACCGCGCGAGCACCGTCTTCGTAGGAGAGGTCGACGCCCTGTCGCTGGGACATACAGGTGGACAAGGGGATAGTCGTCCTAAAACGCTTCCATTCGTCACAGGGCGGTTTCGAGCCCCCGACCGAGGGACTTATTCGCCCCACGAGCCTATATCGAGTGGGAGAGAGAGCCTGGCCGCCGCGATGGTCACGCCGGCGACGGCGCGACCACTCAACGCGGGCCACCCCTCCGGGGTGCCCCGCGCCCGCGAGGAAAGTCCCCCCACCCGTTCGGGCAGGTGACCGGACACAAGTCCGGAGCGGGAGACCGCTGGCTCTGGAACAGAAACGACACGTCTCGGCCCGACCGATGATGCGTGCGAACCCGACCGAGAGGAAGGGGAGTCAACCCGCAGAGGGAGTGTCGTCGACCGATCATGGTTCGAACCCATGGGTCACGCGTGGCGTGATCGACCACACAGAGACGGCCGAGGATCGATGGAACGGCGAACCCTCACCGGTGCAAGTCCGCGCCGTGGTAGCCCGAACGCCCCGCGGTCTCGCCGCGGACGGCGCGGACGCTCAGCCGAATGCCGGGTCGAACAGAAGGGGGCTTACTCCTCTCACCCATTTTTCGTCCTCGAGTGGCGACGCCATCGTCGCTCCTGGTCGCCGAGCGGACAGGTAGTCTTCTCGAGTTACGACAGCAGATAGGCGAAGATGACGCGAGCGTGACGTTCTAATTTGGCGTCGATCTGTACTGGATGTTTCATGACTGCTATAAATCAAAAGCGTCCTGACGGAGTCCGCCGCGAACGAAGTGAGCGGCGGGCATGTCAGGACCGAACGACGCAGCGAGTGCTGAACGACGTGAAGCACTCGGAAGGAGTGAGCGTCCTGACGGAGATTTGAACGCGGGAAGACGGTCGGCCTCGCTTCGCTCGGCCACTGCGACTTCCCTGCTCAAATCACCGGGTCCGTTTTCCAAACACGGACGACTCGCTTCGCTCGTCGTCGTAGTGTTTGGAAAAGCGTCCTGACGGAGATTTGAACTCCGGTCCCTGGCTCCGCAAGCCAAGAGGATAGTCCACTACCCTATCAGGACTCATCTCTTCATACCCCGGTGAACATTAAAGCCCTTTCGAAAGGCTCCCGTCGCCGCCCCGGAGTTTCGCCGTCGATCGGCACGGCGATCGCTCGCGTTCGACTCACGGATGACTCCTGCGGTCCGGATCCAAACGGCGAGTCCGACCTCGTCACTACGAGGCGACGAACGGAAGAAAACTGATCGATCCGCGGCGTCGATTATGCGGCGCGGGGCTCTTTGGCTTTGGGACGGAGCTTCGTGTACCCGCACTTGCGACAGCGGGTCGCTCGCTTGGAGTTGCGAGCGTTACAGCGCATGCAGATCATCTTCTCGAGCATCCGTTTCTCAGCGGCGTCGAAACTGGCCATACCCGCCCTTTGCTCGTGGGGCATTTAGTCGCTGTGATTCGGCCGACCACCACGGCGGACGGCCGACTCGGTCACTCCTCGTCGGCCAAGTAGTCGTCTTGGACCGCGACGACCTCGCTCGAGTCAGCACACTCGCTGTACCGGGTCAGTGGCTCCTCGTTGAGCGTCAGGAACGTCTCGCCCCAGCGGAACGGCTCGAGCAGGTCCGCCGCCAGTTCCCACTCGTCGAAGAGACAGGCCGCGGCGGCGAGCGCTTCGACGGTGGTCAGCCGGAACGGACGGCCGTAATTGATCGGGTTGGCGGCGACGAGGAAGGGAAGTGCCCGATGGACGCCACGCATCTCGAACGACGCCGCTTCGGCGGACTCCCACGAGCAATCGAGGGCGACCAGCGTTCCGAGTCCCTCGGCGAGATCGGCCGGCGAGAGCGCCTGCTCGGCGTGGGGGTTCAACACGACCCCGTAGGGTACCTGTCCCATCGACCGATGGAGGATGGCTTTGTCGAACTTCTCGAGGCGACGCGCGGTACACTTCTCGGGGTCGTCGTCGCCCTCGTAGTAGACGTGACACTCCACGGCGTATCGGTACGCGGAGGCGGAAGAAAAGGAACGTGGAACGCGATTCCACGCCCGTCGCGAGAGCCAGTCCGAGAGGGCGGCTCCAACGAGACCCCCTCCTGGGAGCGCGGACGGATGTGCATCCCAATGGATCGACATGCATACGGGTATCGCGCGGGAGCCGCTAGTATGCTCGAGACGGGAGCGACTGCACCGACGTTCGACGGGCCCGCAGCGATCGACGGCGAGGTTCGTCAGGTCACGTTCGAGGAACTGATCGGGGGCAGCGGGGTCACCGTGCTCCTCTTTTATCCGGCCGATTTCAGCCCGAGTTGTACCGAGGAACTCTGTTCGCTTCGCGACTTCGACCTGGTCGGGTTGCAAAACGACGTCTCCATCGTCGGCGTCTCGACGGATACCGCGTTCACTCACCGGGAGTTCGCGGACCGACACGACCTCGGCTTTCCGCTCGTTTCGGACGGCGACGGCTCGATCGCGGCGTCCTACGGCGTCCTCGAGGACGAACTGTTCGGCGGGCATCGACAGCTCGCCAGGCGAACGGTGTTCGTCCTCGACGAGCAACGAACGGTCCACTACGTCTGGTCGAACGAGGACCCGTTACGGCAGCCGGACCTCGAGGCGATCCGCGCGGCGATCGAGGGGATCTCGGACGACGATGCAGCCGTCGAGCGCTACCGAGTCGCAACCACCCACTACCGCGAGGGTAGCGAGGAGTACGAACGGGCCCGGGACGCGTTCGCCGGCGAGGACTGGGTGACCGCCGCCGACGCGTTCGACGCCGCAGTCGAACCGCTTACCGCTGCCCTCGAGGCCTTCGACGCCGCCAGACGATACGCCGACGACGACGCGGTAGCCCGAGCGGCGGAACGCGCGAACGAGCGTGCAACGGACCGACGGAACGCGGCGAAGTGGTACGCGATGGCGGCCGACCACTACGCGCGGGGCGACGAGACCGCGGCCGAAGAACCCCGCGCGGACGCAGATCGCGCCCACGCGAGAGCCACCGACGGCGAGGACCTGCCCGCTCCGGACGACCTCACCGACGGCCGGGACGTGCCGGAACAGTAACGCGGGGCCAGAGCCGCGACACCAGCCCGGCCAGTCAGGAGAGTCACATCCTTTTGAGGGTCGGGACGAAACGTCGAGCATGGACGCCGTCGCCCTCGTCCGGCGATACTACGACGCGCTCGACGACCACGACTACGACGCACTCGAGGAGCTCCTCAAGCCCGAGTTCGTCCAGCATCGCCCCGATCGGACGTTCGCGGACCGCGAGGCGTTCGTCGCGTTCATGCGCGACGAGCGGCCGAACCCGGCGACGAGCCACGAACTCGAGTCGGTAATCGCCGGGGACGGTCGCGTCGCGGTTCGCGGCCGAGTGATCGAGGACGAAACGGTGCTGTTCGAATTCGCCGATTTCTTCGACATCGGCGACGGACGACTTCGTCGCCTCGAGACGTACTCGCGGTGACGGTGGGCGCACGTCCCGATATCGATGGCTCGTCAGGCCGACAGCGAGACCCGACTCACCGGCAACTTGTCCGTGCCATCCCAGAACTCGAGTTCGCTCACCGTCCACCGGATCGGTTCGATCTCGCGCTCGGCCAGCCGTGTTGCGGCCTCGAAATCGCCGCCCCGAGCCAGCGTGACGTGGGGGACGTAATCGTCACCCTCGAGTCCCGCGACGGTCTCGAAGGATTCGGTGAGGTCGGCGTGGATCGCCTCGAGTCCGGGACTCTCGACGGCGAGATAGACGACCGGCGTGGAGCCAAGCGGGGGGTCGTCGAAGTAGTCGATTCCCGTGATCTCGGCGTCGACGGCGGAAACGCCCTCGAGCGCGCGGTGGGTGCGGTGTTGCAGTTGTGAGACGTGGTCGACGTCCCCGAGTCGCTTGAGCAGACACGAGTGGTCCTCGCGGACGGTCTCGAACCCGATCAGGTCGGGGTGGAGCCGGTTCGCGAGCTGGCGAACGCGACCGGGGACCGGAACGTTGACGCTGTACACTTCCGCCGATATACCGTCGGTGTGGGTATCAGTCTGGTGGTCTCGGACGGACGGCGGCCGTTCGATGGACGGATTAGAGGCGATCGAGCAACCAGAGGACGATCAGCACGGCGATCGCGAGCTGGACGAGAACGAAGAACGGACCGAGCAAGACAGCGATACTACCGATCACGGCCTCGAGGATTTCGAGGACGATCAGAACGGCGACCAATCCGAGGACGATCTTCAGCAGCGTTTCGACCTCGAGTGTGGCGCGCGTGTCGATCATACGTTCACGGGAGCGTGACTGTGTGAAAAACACACCGTCTCGTCGTCGGAAAGACCTATTTAGACGGCCCCGGCATGTCATAGTAATGGACGTATGGGGGCTGCGAGCACTGGTTTGCGTGCTCGTAGTGGTGGGCTGTTCGGTCGCGTTCGTCACGGCACCCGGCGTGGCCGGGGCGGACGCCGGTACTCAGTCGGCAGCCTTCCAGGAGGAGGGGGACCGATCGCTGGAACTCGAGGACGCCGATCGAATTCACATCGACGTCTTCATCGCCGAGAACGGCACTGCGAACGTGGTCGTCGATTATCAGTTCCATCTCGACGACGGAAACAGTTCCCCGGCGGAGTGGGAGCGGCTCCGGGAGGACATCGAATCGAATCCGGAGACGTACACTGCTGCCGAGCGGGCGAAGTGGAACGAAACCCTCGCCGAGGGCGAAAATCGGACGGATCGGGAGATGAATCTCTCGAACGTCTCGATCAGCACGGAAACGAATTCCGCGCCACGGGAGGTCGGCCACGCAGTCGTCACGTTCCAGTGGTCTAACTTCGCGCTCGTCGTGTGGAAACAGATAGAGGCGGGAGCCGCGCTCGCCGGGCTGACGCTCGACGACGGGACGGAGTTACAGTTCCACTGGCCGGAGGGGTATACCGTCTATCAGAACGGGGGCGAACGGCAGATCGACCCACCGCCGAGCGAGCCACTCGACGGCTCGGCCATCTGGCGGGGTGAGTCGACGTCGTTTACCGAGAATCAGCCACGGATCACCTTAGTCGAGAGCGGAAACACGACTTCGGAGTCGGAGCCGACCGACCAGGGTCCGGCGATGCCGTGGACGATCGTCGTGCTGGCGCTTGCGCTGCTCGCGACCGTCGGCACGGTCGGCTGGCTGGTCGGCCGCAATCGTACAGACACCGCAAGCGACGACGGCTCCGGACCCCCACAACGGACCGACGGCGCAACTGCCACCCAGTCGGATTCGCCCGGCGGTCCACCCCCGGAACTACTGAGCAACGAGGAGCGGGTGCTGCGTCTGCTCGAGGAACACGGCGGCCGGATCAAACAACAGGCAGTCGTCTCGGAACTCGAGTGGACCGAGGCCAAGACCAGTCAGGTCGTCGGTGAACTGCGTGAAAACGACGAGATCGAAGTGTTCCGGATCGGGCGGGAGAACGTCCTGGCGTTGCCCGACGAGGAGTAGCGGCGAACGCGAGCCGGTTCGTCGCCGGGGCGGCTCTCGATCGGTTCCGATCGAGATCGACAGTGTGCCGTGCTGACGGCCCCGACAGAACGATGTAGCAGCTTTTAATACCGTGGATCCGCACCGTTTCAGCAATGAGCGACTCCGTCGGTACCGCATTCGCTGTGGCCGATACCGGCGGGGCCGTTGCTCGGCGGCGACCGCGGCGATTCCGACCGGGCCTTTGAGCCCGTACTCTACCTCCTCCCCTGACCCCGGTTCGTTCCAACGTTTCCGAAATCGCATTATTTTCGGGTAGCAGCGCCTCTATCCACAAATTACGTAATCTAAACCAATGAGCTTAAGTCTCTCCTGGGATTTCACTCGAGTACCATATGACCCGCGTGGCACTTGCGTTTTCGGGGGGCCTGGACACGACCGTCTGTGTCCCGCTGCTCGAGGAGGAATACGGATACGACGACGTGATCGGCGTTACCGTCGACGTCGGCCAGCCGGCCGAAGAGTTCGACGAAGCCGAGGAAACCGCCGAGGCGCTCGGCCTCGAACACTACGTCGTCGACGCGCGAGCGGAATTCGCGCAACTCTGTCTCGAGAGCGTTCGCGCGAACGCGACCTATCAGGGCTACCCGCTGGGAACGGCGCTCGCCCGTCCCGTGATCGCGGAAGCGATCCTGAAGGTCGCCGAGGAACAGGACTGTACAGGTATCGCCCACGGCTGTACGGGCAAGGGCAACGACCAGCTCCGTTTCGAGGCCGTCTGGCGAAGCTCGGATCTGGAAGTCATCGCCCCCGTGCGCGAACTCGGTCTCACCCGCGAGTGGGAACAGGAGTACGCCGCCGAGCGAGATCTGCCCGTCGAGGGCGGCAGCGGCGGCGACTGGTCGATCGACACCAACATCTGGAGCCGCTCGGTCGAGGGCGACGACCTCGAGGACCCCAACTACGTCCCGCCGACGGATATCTACGCGTGGACCGAGGATCCCACCGACGAGACCGAGGAGATCGAAATCTCCTTCGAGAACGGCTACCCCGTCGCCGTCGACGGCGAGGAGTACGAGCCGGTCGCACTCATCGAACACCTCAACGACCTCGCCGGGAGCTACGGCGTCGGCCGCACCGACATGATGGAAGACCGCATGCTCGGACTGAAGGTCCGCGAGAACTACGAACACCCCGGCGCGACGACGCTGCTCAACGCCCACGAGGCCCTCGAGGGGCTCGTCCTCACCCAGGAGGAGCGTCAGTTCAAGAACCAGATCGACCAGCAGTGGTCCCAGAAGGCCTACGAGGGCCTGATCGACGCGCCGCTCGTGAGCGCGCTCGAGGGCTTCATCGACGAGACCCAGAAGCGCGTGACCGGCACGGTCACGATCCGCTTCGAGGGCGGGCAGGCGCGTCCGGTCGCTCGCGACAGCAAGTTCGCGGCCTACTCCGCGGAACACGCCTCCTTCGACACCGAGACCGTCGGGGAGATCAAACAGGAGGACGCGACCGGCGTCGCGAAGTACCACGGCTTCCAGCGCCGCCTCGCGAACGAGGCGATCGCTGCGAACACCGCGGAAGACGACGAGTAATCATGACCGAGGAGAGCACTCAGGATGGCGGCGAGCGGTCCGCCGGATCGGAATCCGCGTCGGATCAGAGGTCCGACGGCGTCGTCCGCCGAGACCGTTTCAGCGGCGGCCCCGCCCGGAGTTTCCTCTCCTCGCTCGCGGCGGACGAACGGATTTTCGTGGCGGATCTCGAGGTCGACCGCGCACACACGGTCATGCTCGCCGAGCAGGACATCGTCGACGACGACGTGGCCGGTGAGATCCTCACGGCGCTGGACGCGATCGAGGTCGACGGCCACGGCTCGTTGCCGGACGGCGAGGACGTCCACGAGGCCATCGAGACGGCCGTCATCGACCGCATCGGCGCGGACGGCGGCAAGATGCACACCGCGCGCTCGCGCAACGACGAGGTCGCGGCCTGTATCCGCTATCGCCTGCGCGAGGACGTCCTCGAGGCCATCGAGACGACGCTCGCGCTTCGCGAGTCGCTGGTGGCCGTCGCCGAGGAACAGACGGAGACGATCATGCCCGGCTATACTCACCTCCAGCCCGCCCAGCCGACCACCGTGGCTCACTGGGCGCTGGCCTACGAGGGGGCCGTCCGCCGCGACACCGAACGACTGCTCGCGGCCTACGACCGGATCAACGAGTCGCCGCTGGGCGGGGCCGCGTTCGCGGGAACGACGTTCGATATCGACCGCGAGCGTACGGCCGAGCTGTTGGGCTTCGACGGTGTCGTGGAGAACTCGATGGACGCCGCCTCGAGTCGGGACTTCCTGCTCGAGACGACGCAGGCGCTGTCGACACACGCGACGACGCTGTCGGGACTGGCCGAGGACGTGATCGTCTTCGCGAACCGCGGCTTCGTCGATCTGGCGGACGACTACTCCTCGACGTCGTCGATCATGCCCCAGAAGAAGAACCCGGATACGCTGGAACTCGTCCGTGCGGTCGCGGGCGACGCGGCCGGCGGCGTCCAGGGGCTGACGACGACACTGAAGGGACTGCCACGCGCGTACAACCGCGATCTGCAGCGGGCGACGACCCACGCCTGGGAGACCGTCGACGCCGTGACTGAAGCGAGCGAGGTCGCGGCGGGCGCGGTGGCGACGGCCGACTGGAACGAGGAGACGCTGGCCGCGGAAGCCGGCGAGGGGTTCTCGACGGCGACCGGCGTCGCGGACCTGCTGGCAGCCAACGGGCTGCCGTTCCGGACCGCACACGAACTGGTCGCGATCGCCGCCGAGAATAGCGCGGAACGCAGTTCCGCGGAGAACGCGAGCGGTGACGAACCGCGAGCGACCGGTGCGGACTACGACGCCCTCGAGGCCGCGGCACAGGACGTCCTCGGCGAGTCGCTCGAGGCCGTCGTCGATCGCGCAGCCGTCGAAGACGCGCTCGACCCGGTCCAGAGCGTTGCGAGCCGGAACTCCCAGGGCGGGCCAGCCCCCGAGGCGGTCGAGACCCAACTCGAGTCGGCCCGCGAGGCACTCGCGACCGACGCGGACGCGCTCGAGGAGCTGAGCGGCCCGCTCGAGTCGGCTCGCGAGGCGCTCCGGTCGGAGGTGAACGGGTATGTCTGAGTGGGAGACTCGAGCACGGGGGATCGGGCGGCCACCGCTGTCGTGGGCCGTCGAACGGCCGCTTCGGCGACGATCCCCGCGAGGGGATTAATTACCGACTTCATGATATGTCAAAGTAGACCTGCGGTAACGTAGCCTCCACGGACCGTTAGAGTGGCGTGCAGTTAGTATAATTTTGCTGTTAAGTTCGAAGGCTTTAAGGGAGCCGGGCTCCCACGTGCGAGTACAATGACCGAATGCGTCGAGTGTGGGGCCGAACTGTCCCTGCACGACGATCTGGAAGCGGGAGAGATCGTTGACTGTACGACCTGTGGAGCAGAGCTTGAAGTCGTCGACACCGAGCCGCCAGTCCTCGAACGAGCGCCCGAGCTCGAAGAGGACTGGGGTGAGTGACCTTGCAGACGGGCACGACACAGGCCCGCGTTGCGTCCACGACTCGAGGGACTCGTAGCGCGCCGCTCGTCACAGCCAGGAGGTGGCTCGCGTGAACGTCGGCGTACTCTATTCACGGATCCGCAAAGACGAGAAGCTCCTGCTGAGCGAGCTTCGCGAGCGCGATCACGAGGTCACGAAGATCGACGTTCGCAAGCAAACCTTCGACATCTCGGACGCACCCGCGGCGTTCGACGGCCTCGACATCGTCGTCGACCGCTGTCTCGCGACGAGCCGGAGCCTGTATGCCACGCAGTTCTTCGAATCGTACGGGATCCCCGTCGTCAACAGCCACGAGACCGCGGACATCTGCGCCGATAAGGTAAAGAACAGTCTCGCGCTCGAGAAGGCCGGCGTTCCCACGCCCGCCACGAAGGTCGCCTTCACGAAGGAGACGGCCATGGAGGCCATCGAGGAGTTTGGCTATCCCTGCGTCCTCAAACCCGTCGTCGGCTCGTGGGGTCGCCTGATGGCCAAGATCGACTCCGAGTCGGCCGCAGAGGCCATCTTGGAGCACAAGGCGACGCTGGGCCACTACGAGCACAAGGTCTTCTACGTCCAGGAGTTCGTCGAGAAACCCGGCCGCGACGTTCGCGTGCTCGCGATCGACGGCGAACCCATCGCGGGGATGGTCCGGTCGTCCGATCACTGGATCACCAACGCCGCCAAGGGAGCGGAGACGGACGTCTTCGAGATCGACGACGAGGCGAGAACGCTGGTTCGGAAGGCGAGCGACGCCGTCGGCGGCGGGCTCCTCGGTGTGGACCTCATGGAAACCGGCGATTCGTACACGGTCCACGAGGTCAACCACACGGTGGAGTTCAAAGCACTCGACGGCGCAGTCGAGACCGACGTCGCGGGGACCGTCGTCGACTGGCTCGAGACGAAAGCGCAGGCGGCGGATCCGGAACTCGAGGTGAGCGCCTGATGGCAGTCGACGCCGAACCCGGGTCGGCCGAGAGCGCCGAGACGGTCACCGCGAGCGTCATCGGCGGCTCCGGCTTTACCGGTGGCGAGCTCCTGCGACTGCTCGCCGGCCATCCGAACTTCGATATCGCGGAGGTCACGAGCCGTTCGAAGGCCGGCAAGAGCGTCGGCTCCGTCCACCCGCCGTTGCGGGGGACGGACCTGCGCTTTACCGAACCCGAGGACCTCGCGTCCGTCGACGTCCTGTTCGCGGCGACGCCACACGGCGTTTCGATGGGTCAGATCGACGAGTTCTTCGAAGTCGCGGATACCGTGGTCGACCTCTCGGCGGACTTCCGCCTCGAGAACGAGGCCCAGTACGACGAGTGGTACGACGGCCACGAGGCTCCCGAGTACCTCGAGAAGGCCGAATACGCCCTTCCCGAGATCAATCGCGACAACCTCGAGGGTGCCGAACTCATCGCCGGCGGCGGCTGTAACGCCACCGCGACGATCCTCGGGCTCTACCCGCTGTTCGAACACGGGATCTTGGAGGGCGGCGAGCAGATCGTCGTCGACGTGAAGGTCGGCTCCTCCGAAGGGGGTGCCGGCGGCGGCGAGGCCTCGAGCCACCCCGAGCGCTCGGGCGTCGTCCGCCCCTACGCGCCGACGGGCCACCGCCACGAGGCCGAGATCGAGCAGTTCCTCGACACCTCGGTTTCCTTCACCTGCCACGCCGTAGACATGATCCGCGGTGCCAGCGCGACGAATCACGTCTTCCCCTCGGGCCCCGTCTCGAAGGGCGACCTCTGGAAGGCCTATCGGGGCTGCTACGAGGACGAACCGTTCGTCCGCATGGCCGCCGGCGGCTCCGGCGTGTATCGGTATCCGGAGCCCAAGGCGGTCGCCGGAACGAACCTCGCCGAGGTCGGCTTCGAACTCGACCCCTCGAACAAGCGCATCGTCGTCTTCTCGGCGATCGACAACATGATGAAAGGCTCCGCGGGACAGGCGGTCCACGCCGCCAACGTCGCGCTGGGCTTCGAGGAGACGGCCGGACTCGAGTTTACGGGACTGCACCCCGTGGGGGCACCATGACTGTAGTGGTCAAGATCGGCGGCGCACGCGCCGTCGATCCCGAAGGCGCACTCGCGGACGTGGCCGCACTCGTCGAGGACGGCGAAGACGTGGTTCTCACCCACGGCGGCTCGACGGCCGTCGACGAAACCCTCGAAGAGCTGGGCGAGGAACCCACCTACGTCGAGACGCCCGGCGGCGTCGTCGGGCGCTTTACCGACGAGGATACGATGGACGTGTTCAAGATGGTGATGCCTGGCAAGCTCAACACCGATCTGGTCGAGAGCCTGCACAACGAGGGCGTCGACGCCGTCGGCCTCTCGGGCACGGACGGGAAACTGCTGGAAGGCAAGCGCAAGTCCGCCGTCCGCGTCGAAGAGGACGGCAAGAAGAAGATCAAGCGCGGCGACCACTCGGGCACGATCGAGTCGGTCAACGCCGACCTGCTCGAGACGATGCTGGCGGGGGGCTACACGCCCGTCGTCTCCGTCCCGGTGCTCGGACGGGAGAAGGAAGGCGGCTACACCGCGGTCAACGCCGACGCCGACCGCGCCGCCGCCGCAGTCGCGGGCGCGCTCGAGGCCGATCTGGTCGTCCTCACGGACGTGTCGGGTATCTACGAGGATCCCGACGACGAGTCCACCAAGATCGAGTCGGCGTCGACGCCCACCGAGTTCGACGCCGTGAAAGACGCCGCCGAGGGGTTCATGACGAAGAAGGTCATGGCCGCCGAGGAGGCCCTCGAGGGCGGCGCGGCGTCGGTGATCGTCGCGACCGCAAACGCCGACGAGCCGATCACAGCCGCGTTAGCGGGCGAGGGGACGACCCTCGAGCCCGGCGTGCTCGCGGACGCAACTGACGTGGAAACGGAGGCCACACGATGAGCGACCTGGATTTCGTCTCCGGTAGCAAGCCGATCGGTCTCGAGAAAGGCGAGGGCCCGTACCTCTACACCGCCGACGGCACGGAGTACTTGGATGCCGGTGCGAGCTACGCCTGCACGCCGCTGGGCCACTGTCACCCCGCGGTCGTCGACGCGGTTCAAGAGCAGGTCGGCGAGCTGACCTTCGTCGACTCCTCGTATCCCGTTCAGGCGCGCGAGGACGCCTACGCCGCGCTCGTCGCGGCCGCGCCCGACGGACTCGAGGGGGCCTGGTTCTGTAACTCCGGGACCGAGGCCAACGAGGCCGCACTGAAGTTCGCCCGGTCGGCGACCGGCGAGTCGAAGATCGTCGCCGCGACCCGATCGTTCCACGGGCGGACGATGGGATCGCTCGCCGCGACCTGGAAGGACAAGTACAAAGAGCCCTACGAGCCCCTGGCCGGCGACATGGAGTTCGTCCCCTACGGCGACGACGAGGAACTCGCGGCTGCCGTCGACGACGAGACGGCCGCGGTCATCCTCGAGCCGATTCAGGGTGAAGGCGGGATCAACGTCCCGCCCGTGGGGTATCTGGAGACCGCCCGCGAGGTCACCGACGAGGCCGGCGCGGCGCTCGTCCTGGACGAGGTCCAGACCGGCATGGGCCGCACCGGCGAGATGTGGGCCTGTCAGAACGCGGGCGTCACGCCCGACGTACTCACGACGGCGAAGGGGCTGGGCAACGGCCTGCCCGTCGGCGCGCTCGCGGTGCAAGACTGGATCGCCGACGGCGCGGCCTCGCACAACGCCACGTTCAGCGGCGGCCCCGTCGTCGCCGCTGCGGTCCACGCGACCGTCTCGACGCTGGTCGAAGAGGACTGGCCCACCCACGCCGCCGAGATCGGCGACTATCTCGTCACCGAACTCGAGGCGGCGCTGGGCGAGGCGGTCCGTGAGGTCCGCGGCGAGGGCCTCCTCGTCGGCATCGAGTTGAAACGCGGCGCGAACCGCGTCGCCCGCGATCTGGCGATGAACCACCAGATCCTGGCGCTTCCCGCCGGCCGGACCGTACTGCGCCTGCTGCCCCCGCTCGTGATCGGTGAGGACGAAGCGGACCAGCTCGTGGACGCACTGACGGCGGTCATCGCACCTGCAGCCGACTCCGAATCATGAGCGCGACCATGGAGGACACCGCCGACGTCTCGCTCGAGGCGGCCCGCGACCTCCTGATCGATCTCGTTTCGACGCCCTCTCCCTCCGGCGAGGAGGATGGGGCAGCACGGCGGCTCGTCGAGTTCTTCGATGCCTACGGCCGCGAGGCCTGGATCGACGACGTCGGCAACGTTCGCGCGCCGGCCGACGACGCCGTCCTCCTGACCTCGCACGTCGACACCGTCCCCGGTGAGATCCCGGTCCGCGTCGAGACTGCGGACGCCGCGGACGAGGACGCCGAGGTCGCCCACGAAGGCGAGGAGATCCTCTGGGGGAGAGGCAGCGTCGACGCGACCGGTCCCCTGACCGCGATGGCCGTCGCGGCCGTCCGGACCGGCGTCTCCTTCGTCGGCGTCGTCAAAGAAGAGACGAGTTCGCTGGGGGCCCGCCATCTCGTCGCGGAACGTGAGGCCGAACCCGATGCCGTCGTCAACGGCGAGCCAAGCGGTGCGACGGGCATCACGCTGGGCTACCGTGGGTTCCTCGACGGGACCTACGTCGCGACCAGCGAATCGGGCCATACCTCTCGACCCGAGCCAAACGCCATCCAGCACGCGACGAACTGGTGGAGGAGCGTCGAGGACGCGTTCGAACAGGACGAGTACACGCCGGTCTTCGAGCGCGTAACCGCCAAACCCGTCGCCATCGACGGCGGGATCAGCGACGACGGCCTCTCCGTCGAGGCCACCCTCGAGGCCCAGTTGCGGGTCCCCCCGTCGCTGGACGTCGAGACGGTCCGCGAGACGGCCGAAGCGGAACTCGAGATCGGGACCGTCTCCTGGGACGAGCCGATCCCGCCGGTGATGGAGAGCCCCCGTACCGAAGTCGCCCGCGCGTTCCGGGCGGCCATCCGAGCGGAGGGCGGCGACCCGCGTCTCCTCCGCAAGACCGGAACCAGCGACATGAACCTCTATGCCGACGCCTGGGACTGTCCGATGGTTACCTACGGTCCCGGCAACTCGGCGCTCGATCACGCACCCGACGAACGGCTCTCGCTGCCGGAGTTCGATCAGTCGGTCGCGGTGCTCGAGCGGGTCGCGACGACGCTGCGCGGAGGGGACGACGAATGACGGCGACGGCAACGCGCCCGCTGCCAGCAACACGAACACGCGGTGATCAGTAATGACGACCGAGCCGACACACTTCCTCGACATCGACGACGTTTCGCGCGACGAACTGCTGACGATCCTCGAGCGAGCCGAGGCGTACAAACGCGCCCAGCGAACGGGTGCGGACCACGCCGATCTCGACGGGCAGACGCTGGGAATGATCTTCCAGAAGCCGAGCACGCGAACCCGCGTCTCCTTCGAGACGGGGATGACCCAACTGGGCGGCCACGCGGTCTTCCTGGGGGAAGACGACATCCAGCTCGGGCGGGGAGAGCCGCTGAAAGACACCTCGCGGACGCTCTCGCGGTACGTCGACGCGGTGATGGCCCGCGTGTTCAAACACGAGAACATCGAGGTGCTCGCGGAGTACTCCTCCGTGCCGATCGTCAACGGACTCACCGACGACGCCCATCCCTGCCAGACGCTCGCGGACCTGCTGACGATCCGCGAACACGAGGGCGGGTTCGAGGACGTCTCCGCGGTCTGGATCGGTGACGGCAACAACGTCGCCCAGTCGTTCGCGCTCGGCGCTGCGCTGACCGACATCGATCTGACGGTCGCGACGCCGGCGGGCTACGAGATCGACGACGACGTCCTCGATCGCGCCCGCGAACTCGGTGGCGATCCGACGGTCACAACCGATCCCGTCGAGGCAGTCACCGACGCCGACGTCATCTACACGGACGTCTGGATCAGCATGGGACAGGAGGACGAACGCGACGTCCGAATGAACGACTTCGAGGGGTTCCAGGTCGGTTCGGACCTGCTCGAGCACGCCCCCGAGGCGTCGGTTATGCACTGCCTTCCGGCGCATCGCGGCGAGGAAATCACCGACGAGATCATCGAGAGCGATCGGTCGATCGTGTTCGATCAGGCGGAAAACCGGCTGCACGCCCAGAAAGCGCTGTTGAGTTGGCTCCTCGAGTAAGCAACCGAACGCGAACATCGTGAGCGTTCGGCTTTTTGGTCCAGATTTTTTCGAGCGGTTCGACCGATGCGCGGTTCGGAGCGAAGCGAGAACCGCGAGAAGCGAACGGCGTCGCCGTGAGCGAGCGGAGCGAGGGAGGACCCGAAGAAAAAAGGTGGCTGTAGAACCGGCTACACGCCCAGAAAGCGCTGTTGAGTTGGCTGCTCGAGTAGCTGGTTCGAACACCGGCCAACCGGGAGCCAGGGTGCCGTCCCGCTCGAATTCCCGCCGACGCGGCGAGGAAATCGGTTGTTTCGTCGATCAAGACGGTGTTTAGACGTGGTAATGACTGTATAGAAAATTGAACAGTATTCGAGTATTATATCTCACTCGATCGGATCGTCGATCGAACCATGTCATTCCGACTGCTACTCGCGACGATCCTGCTGTTGTCGGGGCCAGCGGCCCTGTTCGCGATGCTGCTACTATAGGGACGGAGTATCGGCTACCGATCACGGATACGATCGTCCGGGTTGCGGTTCGAAGACCGGACTCACTCGAGGGCTGCGTACACTGTGCCAAGGACGAGTCCGTACGCCGCGTGGCCGAGGAGGCTTTCGATGGCGATGTTCGGAACGCCGGGTGCCATTCCGAACCCGACCGCGGAGAGCCAGACTGGCATGACGAGGACGGCCAAGACCGCCCAGATACCGATCCCGTAGGCGAGTCCGACGCCGATGGTCGGAACGAAGCCGAGATCGGCTCTGCCTGCCGCGACGAGCAACGCCGCGAAGACCACGCCGAGAACGGCCCCGTGAGAGACGTGAATGACCATCCCCACGGTACCGCCGTCGAGTCCGTACAGCGCCGGGATCGCGGCCTCGATCACGCCGGGCGTCTGCATCGTCATCATCGCACCGAACACGATCGCGCCGACGATACCGCCAACGGTCCCCGCCTGCCAGGGCGCGAGTGTGGTTGCAGTTCGTTCCGATCGCCGGGTCATCGTTTCTGATGCCATATGGTACCGCACGCCATACATCAGTGTAGTGGTATCGCGGTCTGGCGATAGCCGTACACAGTCGGTTTTCCGGACGGATCGGTTCGGTCGGCCGGCACCCGACTGTTCGACGGGGCGAGGACGCCGTGGGTGCAGGGGAGACGCGAAGGTTCTTTGAACCAGCCCGCCCAATTCGACCCGATGTCGAATCCGCTCCGTGCTTCGGCCGGGGAACTCGAGCTAGAAGCAATCATGTCCGCGATTCAAGACGGCCGACGGGTCGTGATTACGACGACGACCGGGCAGACGGAGTCCGAAGTGACACTGCGGTACGACGGCTCGGTATACTACTGTGATACGCCGACGCGGCTCCACCGCCACGAGAGCGAAGGGGACATGCGACGGTGTATCCGGAAGATGGGGTACGGCGCGGGAGCCGAAGACACGTGACGATCGTGCACATCGTCCCGATCGACTGCGGCGGGTATTTTTACGCTCACGTCCGTACGAACGGGTATGGCCGAGACCCCCCAGCACCGCCTCGGGGAGCTGATGGAGCAATCGAATCCGGCGTTCGAGGAGGTACTGAGCTGCGTGTTCGGTATCGAAGGGCACGAGACCCGCACCTATCTCGTATTGTGTGACCAGCCCGGCAGTACGATCGAGGAGCTAGCGAGTACCCTCGAGCGCGACCGAAGTACAGTCAACCGTTCGCTGTCGACGCTCCACGACCGGGGCCTCGTTCGTCGAAACCGACGGTTGCTCGACGGTGGTGGCTACGTCTATCAGTACACCGCCATCGCGTTACCGGAGGCAAAGGAGATGCTCCACGAGGCACTGGACGCGTGGACGGCGACGGTTCACGACGTGATCGACGAGTTCGACGGCGGGGACGACTGAGACGTCCCACCGCCGAATCCACTCACTTTTTCCCCTTTGCGGCCTTCCCGACGGACAATGAGTCTCAGTCTCTCGGCCGACCAGCCGGAACAACCCGCCGACGCCGACGACGGCGTCTGGCTCGAGTGCATCGAGTGTGGCGAGACGTTCGCTCCCTTCGACGACGTCCGATACACCTGCGACGACTGTGACGGACTGCTCGAGGTCCGCTACGCCGACCTCCCGACCTTCGACGATTTCGAGGGACAGGGCGTCTGGCGCTACGCCGACGCCTTGCCGTTCGAGGCCGGCGTGTCGATCCAGGAAGGGGCGACGCCGCTGTACGAGGTCCCTCGACTCGAAGACGACATCGGCATCGAAGCCCTGCGGATCAAACACGAGGGGATGAATCCGACCGGCTCGTTCAAGGACCGCGGGATGACCGTCGGCGTGAGAGTCGCGAAAGAACTCGGCGTCGGCCGACTCGCGTGTGCATCCACGGGCAACACCAGTGCCGCGCTCGCAGCCTACGGCTCTCGTGGCGGCATGCAGACGCTCGTGCTTCTTCCCGCAGGGAAGGTCGCCGCCGGCAAGATCGCCCAGGCGAGCCTCCACGGTGCGCGCATCCTCGAAGTCGACGGCAACTTCGACGCCTGTCTCGACATCGTCCAGGAACTCGCGGGCCAAGGCGAGGCCTACCTGCTGAACTCGCTGAACCCGTTCCGGCTCGAGGGTCAGAAGACGATCGGTCTCGAGATCCTCGAGGGGTTCCTCGCGGACTACGACGCTCCGCCGGATCGGATCGTCCTCCCCGTCGGAAACGCGGGTAACACGTCGGCGCTGTACAAGGCCTTCCGCGAACTCGTCCAGGCGGGCGCACTCGACGAGGACGACGTCCCGAAGCTGACCGGCGTCCAGGCGGACGGGGCCGCACCGATGGTCGAAGCGATCGAGAACGGAGCCGACGAGATCCGCCGCTGGGAGGACGTCGAGACCCGTGCGACCGCGATCCGGATCGGGAACCCGGTCAACGCGCCGAAAGCCCTGCCCGGTATCCGCGAGACGGGTGGGACCGCCGTCGCAGTCTCCGACGAGGAGATCACCGAGGCCCAGCGCGACATCGCCGGCGAGGGCATCGGGGTCGAACCCGCGTCCGCCGCCTCCGTCGCCGGCCTCCGAAAACTCCGCGCTGAGGGCATCGTCGACGACGACGAACGCGTCGCCTGTCTCACCACCGGCCACCTGCTCAAGGACCCCGACGCCGCGGCCGCCGCCGGCAGCGAACCCGAACCCGTGCCGGCCGACACGCAGGGCGTGCTCGAGCACCTCTCGGAGTGACGTCGGTCGAACGTGCGACCCGCGTCAGACGCGTCTGACACCCGACTGACTGAGCTTTTTGCCGGTCCGTGGAGAACTCCGAAACGAGCCATGTCCGCCGAACAACGAGGTCCCGATTCTTCCGTCGTCAGTGACGAGCCGACTCGCATCACTCCACAGAATCCGACTGCTGGCTCGAGTATCCGGAGCCGACAGCCGCCCCACCGACCTACCGGTTCGGAACTGCGGGAACCGCCGCTTTCGTACCGCATCGAACGAACCCGACTCCGAACGCGGATCGCCGCCCTCGAGGACGCGTTAGCGGCGAGCAGAACCCGTCGACAGGCCGTCGTCGATCAGTACGAACGCGTGCTGTCCGATCGGGACGACTCGAACGATCCGTCGCTTGCGTCGTCCGACTCTCGATCGCGGTCCCTGCTGGCGCGGTTACTCGACCGGTAGCCGGCCCATTTCGTCTCCCGTTTTCGGCCCTTGGTTCATATCCCCAACAATTTAAATACCAGGGGTAGACAACTGAACGTAAGGAATAACCAATGGCAGATACCGATTCATGTGCAATCTGCCCGGAGTGCAACGGCAGATTACGGCGGAACGGTTCTGAAATCATCTGTGAGGAATGCGGACTGATCTCCGCCGAAGATCGGATCGATCACGGCCCAGAATGGCGGTCGTTCGAGGACGACGACACCGATCGGCGACGGACCGGCGCACCGCTGACTCGATCGAGACACGACCGGGGACTCTCGACGGAGATCGGCTACGGCTCCGGTTCGGAGTCGGGATATAGTTCCCGACTGACCGGCCGCAAACGCCGACAGATCGCCCGCTTACGCCGGGAACACAATCGCGCGCGTATCTCCTCGAAGGCCGAGCGGAATCAGGTGTACGGATTCGCCGAAATCAGACGGATCACTGCTTTGCTCTCGCTGCCGGACTCGACCAGAGAGCAAGCCTGTGCCCTCTTCGAGTCCGCTCAATCCGAAGACCTGCTTCAGGGACGGTCACTCGAGGGGTTTGCTGCTGCCGCGATCTATGCGACCTGTCGAACCCGTTCGGTCCCCCGGACGACCGACGAGATCGCCGACGTCGCACGAGCCGACGGCGACGAGCTTTCGGTCGCCTACGACGCGTTGAACCGGGAACTCGGTCTCCCGACGGGGCCGATCGACCCCACGCAGTACCTGCCCCGGTACGCCTCGAAACTCGAGGTCGGATCGGCCGTCGAGCGTCGCGCCCGCGAACACGTCACCGCCTTGCTCGAGGCCGGGCTGATCGGCGGCCGCAATCCCAGCGGCGTCGCTGCCGGCTGTCTCTACAAAGCCGCGGGCGAACGTGAGGAGTGGCCGTCACTGACGCAGGCCGCGGCGGCCGAGGTCGCCGACGTCGCGCCAGTGACGATTCGATCGACCGTCACCGCACTGCGGAAACTCTGAGATGCGGTCCCGAGAACGGTCTCAGTCGGGCGTAGTTGGGGATCATTAATAGTCCGCTCAGAGGCACTCCGAGTCTTTCGATTAGACTACATAACAGTCATAAGTTCGTATAGTATCGTCTACGGGGACCTCCGTACTATTAATCGACTTGTCGGTATTTGCATATGTGATCGTAGACGGCCAAGCAGCGGACTGGGTCTGATCTGTCCGTAATCGGATTCGAACCATTTCTTTAAATTATAAAATTTAAATTATATAATAGTCGTATTGATGCTGTGGACATGGATAGAAACCGACTTGCCGCCCTCTCCATCACGGTGCTCGTACTCGTCTCCATCGGTGGACTCAGTGGTGTTACCGCCGCAGAGAGCGACTTCCATCGCCTCCAAGACGACCCCGGCACCGAGTCCATTGCGAGTCAGGAGACGAACGAAACGACTAACGGAACGCTCACCGGGACAGTCGCTGACGAAGACGGAGACCCGATACCGGACGCCACACTCCACTTATCCGGCGCGTCTCTCACGAACACGGATGACGACGGCGAGTTCGAGGTCGACCTCGAGCCTGGAGAGTACACCGTCATTGTCACGATGAGCAGTCCAAATCGCTACACCGATCAGACAGTAACGATCGAGGCAAACGAGACGACGAGGCAGAACTTCACGTTGAACACCTCGGCGATCAACGAAACGCCGACAGGAACGCTCACCGGCACGATCACCGACGAAGACGGTGATCCGATACCGAACAGTAGAGTTCGTTCAATCGGAACGTTCACCGCCACTGCGAACGACGACGGCGAGTTCGAGATCGACCTCGAGCCCGGCGAGTACGACGTGACTGCGATAGCACACGACAAAGACCGCCGTACCAATGGGACAGTAACGATCGAGGTAAACGAGACCACGACGCGAAACTTCACCCTCGATACCTCAGCGACCAACGAAACGCCGGACAACGAAACTGTCGAGAGTAGCGTCGATACCGACGACGAAACGACTGCTGAAAACGAAACTGATACCGATTCCGGCGACGAGAACGACAGCGGCGAGGATACCGTCCCCGGATTCGGTGTGACGGCTAGCCTCGTTGCCCTTCTCGGTGCGTGCTTGGTCTTGCAGCGATCCTGACGACCGCCCCCCTTGCGCTTCGGCACTGCCATCGACAGCCATCTCAGCTATGGCTTCGTCGATCTCGAGCAAAACGACGGCCCGATCGCGCGGCCCGCGATAGGTGCATGGCAGCTACGTCGTCCGAAGCGTGTCCGTACTCGGCTCGTAGACCTCGCCTTTCTGTTTGAGTTTGTCGATCTCGTGTTCGGCCTTGGAGTGGTCCATCCCGACTTCCTCGGCTCGCTCGAGGACGATATCGACCGGCGCGCCGTCGTCGTACTCCTCCTCGATATCGCTGATCAGCCCCTTCAGGTTCTTGATCCGATCGCGCTGGGACTTCGAGGTCCCGGCCTCGACGATGTCCGCGTCGAACTCGCCGGTCTCGGGATCGACCCCGACGTCCTGGAGACACGAACGTACGATCTCGATGACGCGCTCGGCGTCGTCTTGCTCGACCGTATCCGACAGCCGAACGCGGGCGCTCGCCTCCGAGAGCCGAACCAGCGCCTCGAGCTTGCGGGCCGTGACGGGGACCGCTGCGTCCTCGTCGGTCCCCTTCGAACGCAGATCGACGTAGAAATCCCGGATCGCGTTGCGGGCCGCCTCGGTCATTCGCGGGTGGCAGTTCTGTTTGGCGTAGGCGATGTACTTGCGCAGGAGCTCCGCGTCGATCTCCGGGTCGACCTGCTCGGTCATCTCGTCGATCTCGTCGGTACTGACCTCGAGGCTCGACATCTCCTCGCGCTGGGTCGTCAACTCGCCGGCGTAGTTGGTCGTGATGATGTGTTCCGCGAGGTTGCGGTCTTTCTCCTCGTCGGGCGTGTCCGTCACCGTAAAGATCAGATCGAACCGCGAGATCAGCGCCGGCTCGAGGTCGATCTGCTCGCTGATCGGCTCGTACTGGTCGAAGCGACCGTACTTGGGGTTTGCCGCGCCCAGCAGCGAACAGCGGGACTTGAGCGTGGCGTTGATCCCCGCCTTCGAGACCGAAATCTTCTGTTGCTCGAGGGCCTCGTGCATGGCGGACCGGTCCTCGGAGTTGTGGACGACCATTCCGTTCGCGATGAAATTGTGCGTGCCTTCGACGGTGAGATCGTATACCCGCGGCTCCGCCCGCCGCTCGATTTTTCCGAGCAGTTCTGCGATTCGCTTCCGTTTTATCTCGAGCAACTCGCCACAGACGGAGCGGACGGTATCGAAGTTTCCGATATCGACGGTCCCGGTGAACCATCGTGAAACCGTGGACCCGTCGACGTCCATCTCCGCTGCGACTCGCCGGAACGAAATTCCGTATTCCGCCAGCTGTTTCCGCAGTCCGTCCCACGTTTCGGCTACTTCGTCCGTCTCGGTCAACGACCGTGCCCGTTCCTGAACCGAGTCGACGGTCGTCGCTCCGATTTCGTCGGCGAGTCGCTGTTCGAGCACCTGTACTCTAGTGTCGGTGTGATCTCGCGATGCTATCGATCGAACGTTCGCTACGCGGCGCCACTTCACGTCGGCTTTGATGAGGTTTCGGAGCGGTTCGAGATCGACCGACGCCGGCGTGGCGAGCAGCTCCCGTAGCCGTCGTCGAACTCGTTCTCGGAGTTCAGTATCGCTCCCCCAGTGGGTCGAGAGATGCGACTGAGAGAACGATAGCTCTGCCGTTAGCTCCTGCTGTGACACGTGGTATCGCTCACGGAGTACCTCTAGCCGCGCCCAGGACGTCTTGGACGCGAGTTCGTCGTAGTGATCGCCTGCAGTCGCTTTTCTGTCTTCGAACGCCTCGAGAATTCTCTCCGAGAGCCGCAGCGATGCGTTCGCATCCTCGTTCTCGAAGTTGCAGTAAGTCGAATCGTTGTCGAGGCCGCACTCGGATTGGTAGAGACGAAGTGCACCGCGTGCCTGTTCGAACAGCTCTCCACACTCCGGAAGTACGTCCAAAATCGTTCGAGTTCCGGTCGTTCGTTCGCTTGCTCGTTTCAGCGCGCGCTGCTTTCGCTCGAGCGTAAATCCGATATGACGATCGAAGGCCTCCAACGATCGGTGGGACGTGATTGCGAGGACGAACAGATCACGCTGGTCTTCGTACGTTCGTGTTTGGATCTGACTCGAGATACCGAACTCGAGCAGGAGCATTTTCGTCCCGAGCAGTAGCTCGTAGCTCGATGAATGGATCTTGACGGCGCGTTCGTCGACCGTCCCCTCCGAATCTGCGAGGGCGCAGGCGAACGCGGCTTTCGTTTCTCTGGACGCCTGGGTAACTGCCTCCGGAAGTCGTTTCCCGTCGTACGTCTCGAGGTTTGCACCCGCGTCGAGAAGTTCGTCGACGTACTGTTTTCCGTGGATGCGGACCGTTTCGACACCGTCGTCGCGTTGTTCACTCGGGTGGCGGACGGGTTGTGTATCGAACGCTTTCGTACAGGCCTTTTCGAAGTCGTTCAGAAGCTCTGCTTCTTTGTTCGTAAAGCGGAAGCCGTAGCTTCCATCGTCTCGATTGTAGATGACGTTTCCATCACCGGCGATATATCCCAAAATTGCACCGTGGGCGGCGGTGAGATGCTCGATATCTGCATCGCTCTCGGAAGCCGGCAACACGCTCACGCCACCGTCTGTGACTGCCGCCGGAACCGTTCGAGGAACGTATACCCAATCGCCCTCGCTGAGGTGCTGGGCGTGGCGTTCTTTTCGCTTTCCATCCTCCAGAACGAAGAACGGGTGGTCGGCTGTCGTCGCTAGCCGTTCCCCGCTCTCCAGTTCGATTTCACGGAGTTCATCCGGTGCGTCGTATTCGTGGATCGCACGGACGTCGCGTTTGGTTACGGCCCCGTCCGCAGTCATCGTCCAGACCTCTGTATCGACATCTCGGATCGTCCGGCCGTTCTCGAGTGATTCGATCGAGCCGTCAGTAACCGATTCGTGCGCGAGTTCACGGATCGGTTTGATGCCGTTACCAGTGTAGACAAGTGTATCACCTGTCACACACCGCATCTTGTCGAGTTCGTCGATGGCGGCGATCCCCCGATCTGCGAGGACGAGCGCGCCGGCCTCGAGCGTCCACTGCTGTCCGTCCCCGAAGTCGTCGCGAACGGCCGCAGCCGTGAGACCGGCCGAGGACGACCCTTTCCCGGAGGTGTAGACGGCCCGCGGCGCGATGTTCTCGATGTATGCGAGCATCTGGCTCTTCCCGGTACCCGGATCACCGATGAGAAGCATATGCAGATCCCCGCGAATCCGCGAGCCGTCGGGCAGTTGTTTCGTCACCCCCGAGAACAGCTGCAGGATCATCGAGAGCTTCTCCTGATCGTAGCCGTAGATCGAGGGTGCGATGGAGGCGACCATCTTCTCGTAGACGTCGTCCTGATTGGAGATATCGTAGATCGCCTTCTTGTCTTCCTCGGTGATGTCCATGTCCTCGAACTGCTCTTCGTCGATCTCGACGGCCATCCCCTCCATGTAGAAGTCGAAGACCGGCGACTTCTCTTGCTGGTCGCCCTGTTGCTCGAGTCGAAGGACGCCGGTCGCGGAGACGTGATCGCCGGGCGTGACTTCGCCGGTGATGTCGTCTTCGATGTTGATGTCGAGTGCCTGTGGCGTTTCGCCGCCGCGGAGTCCCTCGGGGCTCTCCTGGACGCGGATCTTCTGGGAATCGACGAACTCGGATTGATCGAAGTTGACGCGGAAGGGGCCCTGTCGTTCACAGCCCTGACACTCGTGGGGCTCCTGAAAGTCGCCACTGGACTGGGGGACCCGGGAGAGGGTCCCACAGAGCTGGCACTCGAAGGCCGCTTCCTCGATCTTCGGGCGGACGTCCGTCGCCTTGCGGACGATGCCGTGAACCTGGACGAGGGAGTTCATGTCTCGAGCGCGGATCTCCCGGATCTCGGGGGACTCGGTTTCGGGGAGGTTTCGGATCCGAACGTGGGCCTGCCCGAGGCTCACGTCGATCGGGAGGTCGTACAGTCGGAGCGCCTCTTCGGCGTAGCGCTGGAGTTGCTCGGGCTGTGCGATGAAGTCGTCCGCGAGATCGGGATCGAATCGGTAGAGGTCCTGCCAGTCGACGTGGATCGACCGCTGTTCGTTCGGATAGCGCTGGGCAAGCTGCTTGATCTCGTTGTCGTAGTAGTTGCGGAAGAACTGCTCGAAAGCGTCGACGAGTTCGGAATTTCCCGCTTGCGCCATTGCACCCTCCTAGGGCTGCCATCCGGTATAAATGGTCGTATACCGGGGTGGAACTGATCCGGTCACCCGTCGCCGCCGAGACTATCGGCAGCGACCCCGAGCGTCGCGATCGATCGGAACGCCTCCTCGACAGTGAGATCGACTTCGTGGACGTTCTCGGCTGGCATGTGCATGACGTACCCGTTCGTCGCCGGGTTCGGGGCGAGCGGTACCATGATCGTCACCATCCCGGCTTCGCCCGCACTGTCTTCGACCACGGCCGGCGTCTCCGCGGTGAGAAAGCCGAGCATGTACGCTCCCTCGTGGGGAAATTCGACCAGCTTGACCTCCTGAAACTGATCCGTTTCGTCGTCGGCGAGAAGCCTGCTCGCCCGTCGAACGCTCTCGTAGACGGTACTGACGCCGGGAATCGTCTCCATCGTCGCGTGGACCCGCTCCGAGAGATACGTTCCGGGAGTGTACTCCGCAACGAGACCGACTACCAGAAAAAAGCCGATCACGGACAGCAGCGTCGCGAACTGGATCACTGCCACCGGCGGTTCGTCGGGCCAGGCGTACGTCACACCGGAAACGATCGGCGAGAGCACGCCGAGGATGAAATCGAACACGACGAGGACGACGAGTAGCGTCGCGACCAGTGGAATCGTGATCACGACTCCATTGATGAGCAATCGCTGGAACCTCGAGACGAGCGCAGCCATGTGGGTCGGCAATCGACCGACTTGTGAAACCGTTTGGCTTGCAGGCAGGCGATCGATCTATGCCGACCGATCCCGTTACGCTGCCCCTCGAATACGATTCGAACACAAATCATTGTCATGGCAGATAAAGAAATTAAAATATTGTATTTTGATCCATTTGATACCACATACGACCCCTAATATTGGTCGTTGTATAGCTATTGCCCTATCGAAAAGCTTTATTATTGGACAGCGTGTGGTGAGTGGTGTGGAGGTGATGACACACATTAACACAAAACGACGATCCACGAACACCCACTGTGGCTATTGTGACCCATACCTGTGCGTTCCCTGCCATGGCGCACGCCGGCCGATCGTGTTCCGGCACCGACATGCCCGATCCTCGACTCCCGTTTTCACCAGTGCCAAAGCGGTGGACGCTGTGACTCTCTCACGATACTGTCGGATCCCCCATTGATGTCGGTCGTTTGATGTATAGGGCAAGAATCCGACTTTCGAGTTCGGACAGTCGACTCACCAGAATAGCTCCCTCACGCGACTACCGCCAGAAAGCGGCCGCTAACCGGTCTGAGAACGTCTGAAGTAAAGCGGCAAAAGCGCCCGCTTTACTTTTATACCGTATGGGATCGCCCGGATTTGAACCGGGGTCACGGGCACCCAAGGCCCGAAGTATACCAAGCTAACCCACGATCCCGTACACACCCCTTCCGTCCGCACGTCATAAAGGGTTTCGTTACGATCCGAACGGTTTTGCCCACCAACGTGGTAGCCTCGAGTATGACGACCCTCGAGATCCTGCTGTTAGTCGCCGTTCTCGTGGGTGTTCTCGTCGTGGGATGGCTCCTGCAGGTGATTCGGCCCCTCATCGTCAACGCGGTGGTCGGGCTGGTCGTATTGGCTATCGCACAGTTCGGCTTCGGACTGCCGGTGGCCGTGACGCCGATCGTGCTGGTGATCGTCGCGATCGGTGGCGTCCCGGGATCGTTGCTCGTCCTCGCGCTGTCGCTGTTCGGTGTCGCGTTCGTGCCGTGACCTGCGAACGGCTGTGGACGACGAATCGAGGAGGGCGAGGGAGGGCTACTCGAGTCGGTTCGGACCGCTCACGTCGGGCGCTCCCGAGACCGAGTCGTTACTGGATGAGTGGACGGTCAACTCGTCTCCGTCTCGGAGTCGTCGCCACCCCAGTCACGCGAGACGGGCGTTTCGCTCGCGTTGATCGTGTCTACCAGCCAGTCGCGCGCTCCGTCCAACTGCGCGTCGTCCGTCGCGGTGATCTTCAGCCGGTTGTGTTCGGCCTCCCGGTCGGGATAACAGCCGACCGTGACCTCGAAGCGGTCCATCACGTCCTCGAGCGCCCAGACGATGTTCGCCTCCGGTTCGATCGTGTAGAGGAACGTCGAGCGTCGGTCGCCCGTAAACTCGTCGGCGACCGTCGCGAACATGGACTTCAGTTCGTCCGGAATCCCCGGCAGGACGTAGACGTTCTCGAGAACACAGCCCGGTGCGAGACCCGCGTCGTTCAACAGCGGTCGGCTTCGCTCCGGGATCGCGGCCTCGGCTGCGACGTCGACCGAGAGCTCTCGGTCCGGGAGTCGTTCCTCGAGGGCGTCCAGGTGACGTTCGACGGCCGATCGGGTCACGTCCGGCACGCGCAGTTCGCGGTCGAAGGCGGCTGCGACCGCCTCCATGGTCACGTCGTCGGGCGTCCCACCGATCCCGCCAGTGACGATGACGCCGTCGAACGCCTCGCTGTACCGCCTGACGTGGTCGACGATGACGTCGTGGTCGTCCGGGACGGAGACGATGCGCGTAACCGTGACGCCGCGGTCGGTCAGTTGCGTTGCGACCCAGTTCGCGTTCGTGTTGACCGTGTCGCCGGATAGCAGTTCGTCGCCGACTGTTAGCAGGGCAACCTCCATCGTCTACGGATATGCCGGACGAGGGTTAGCTGTTACTCCGATAGCGCTCGCTCCGTGTGGGGTACGCGCCGATCAGAACTCCTCGGTCGGCGGCGCGATTCCCTCGTCGCTGCCCTCGAGTTCGAACTCCTGGCGAACCTCGCGAATCCGATCGCGGATGTCGGCGGCCAGCTCGAACTCGAGATTGCTCGCGGCCTCTTGCATCTGGGCTTCGAGTTCGTCGATGTAGCGGGCGGCGTCGTCCTCGCCCTCGAGGTCCCGGCCCGAGACCTCGCTGGTGTCGGTCTTGCTGCCCGGCAGGTTCGTCTCGCCGATCTCCTTCTCGATCGTGGTGGGCTCGAGGCCGTGTTCCTCGTTGAACGTCTGTTGAATCCGACGGCGGCGCTTCGTTTCCTCGATCGCGGACTCCATGGCGTTCGAAGGCTCGTCGGCGTAGAGGACGACCTCGCCGTTGACGTTCCGGGCGGCCCGGCCCATCGTCTGGACCAGCGTCGTCTCCGAGCGGAGGAAGCCCTCCTGATCGGCGTCGAGGATCGCGACCAGCGAGACCTCGGGGATGTCCAGCCCCTCCCGCAGGAGGTTGATCCCGACGAGGACGTCGATCTCGCCCAATCGGAGCGAGCGAATGATCTCGTGGCGCTCTAAGGTGTCGGTCTCGTCGTGCATGTAGGCGACGTCGACGCCGGCTTCCTCGAGATACTCGGTCAGGTCCTCGGCCATGCGTTTCGTGAGCGTGGTGACGAGGGTGCGCTCTTCGCGCTCGATGCGGTCGTCGATGCGGTCCATGAGGTCGTCGACCTGACCCGTGGCGTCGGATACCTCGATCGCCGGGTCGACGAGGTGGGTGGGTCGAACGATCTGCTCGACGATCCGATCGCTCTCCTCGCGCTCGTAATCACCAGGCGTCGCGCTCACGTAGAGGGTCTGGTCCGTCTTTTCCTCGAACTCCTCGAACGTCAGCGGCCGGTTGTCGTAGGCCGTCGGCAGCCGGAACCCGTTCTCGACGAGCGAGTCCTTGCGGGACTTGTCGCCGGCGTACTGGCCCCGGATCTGGGGCAACGTGACGTGGGACTCGTCGACCACCGTCAGGAAGTCGTCGGGGAAGTAGTCGAGCAGCGTGTAGGGGGCCTCGCCCGATTCGCGGTCCGCGAGGTAGACCGAGTAGTTCTCGATCCCCGAGCAGTAGCCCGTCTCCTGCATCATCTCGAGGTCGAACGTCGTCCGCTCCTCGATGCGCTGGGCGGCGATCATGTCGCCCTGGCGCTCGAAGTACGAGATTCGGGAGTCCAGATCGTCCCGGATCTCGTCCATCGCCTCCTCGAGCGTGTTTTCCGGGATCGAGTAGTGCTCTGCAGGGTGGACGAGCACCGCCTGCTGGTCGCCCTGCGTTTTCCCCTCGAGGGGGTCGACCTTGACCATGCGGTCGATCTCGTCGCCCCAGAGTTCGACGCGGACGGCGTAGCGGCCGTACATCGGGTAGATCTCGATCGTGTCGCCCCGCACCCGGAAGGTACCCTGCGTGAAATCGACGTCGTTGCGCTCGTAGTTCAGGTCGACCAGTTGCGCGAGCAACTCGTCGCGGCCGATCTCCTCGCCGACCTCGAGGCGCAGCGACATGTCGATGTAGTTGCGCGGATCCCCGAGGCCGTAGATGGCGGAGACCGAGGCGACGACGATGACGTCCTCGCGGGTCAGCAGCGACCGCGTGGCGGAGTGGCGTAAGCGATCGATCTCGTCGTTGACCGAGGCGTCCTTGTCGATGTAGGTGTCGCTTTGCTCGACGTAGGCCTCGGGCTGGTAGTAGTCGTAGTAGGAGACGAAGTACTCGACTGCGTTCTCCGGGAAGAGATTGCGGAACTCCTCGTAGAGCTGGGCCGCCAGCGTCTTGTTGTGGGCGATCACCAGCGTCGGTTTCTGGATCTCCTCGACGACCCACGAGACGGTGTTGGTCTTGCCCGATCCGGTCACGCCCAGCAGGGTCTGTTTGTCCATCCCCGATCGGAACCCGTCGACCAACTGGTCGATCGCTTCCGGCTGGTCGCCCGCGGGCTCGAAGGGGGCATCGACTGCGAACGGCCGGTCGACGTCCGGACGGTCCGGCTCGAGGGGGCCTTGCGCGTCACTCATTATCGGAGTCAGGGGTTCGAGCCACTTGACCCGCTCGCATATCCTATCGGCGCTCCTCGAGGGAGTGCGTCGTCGCGATCGGTTGGACGGGCCCCACGCTGTGATGGAACGCGTACACGGCACGCGACCCGCCGCCTGGCGGGGGGTGCCCTCCGGACGCCTCGATACCGCTCGTCGGAAAACAGTGCGAAACCGGCTGTACCGACTCCGCTAGTGGTGGTCCAGCCTCACTGCCGCGTCGAATCCGGCGGTCTGATCCCCGCCGACCCTGCAGTCGACGGGTGGACGGTACTAGTCGTGATTGCCGTCGTCGGCCCCGGCGGCGTCGGCCATCGGCCCGTCGACCGTCGTCTCGACGGTGAACGCTCGATCGGTCGCGTCCGCCGGCGGCTCGAGGTACCCGATCGCGTAGGCCGTGTAGGCCGTCCCCTGCTCGAGCGTCACGTCGAAGGACGCGACGGCGGACGCCGAATCACCGCCGGCCGGTCGGACCGAGACGGTGCGTGCGCCGGCGGGGACTGCGACGTAATCCGTCGAATCGGTGAACGAAACGTCTTCGAAGACCGGCTCGCCGTCGGCGTACACGTCGACGGCGGGTGCGTCGGGTGTGGCGTGAACGAGGCGGACGAGTGCCGACCCGGCGTCCACGAGCACTGCCGGCTGGAACGTCTCGGCACCGAGCTCGCCGATCGCGGCGACGGTGTAGAACGCGGCTCCGAACGTGACGTCGCCCTCGAACGCGACCGTCTCCGGATCGCCGGCGGCCGTAATCGTCACCGTGTACGTTCCCGGCTCGATCTCGAGGTGCGGCGAGACGTCACCGTAGGCGACGTCCGCGAGCACGCGATCGTCGTCGACGTAGACGTCGACGTTCGGTGCGTCCGGAGAGAAGTGCGCGACCCGGATGGCCGCACCCGGAACGGCCGCCGGATCCGTGTCGTCGGTCGATTTCTCGTCGTTGGTCGGCCGCTCGTCGTGTTCGTATTCACCGGCGGCCAGAACGGTGCCACTCGCTGCAGTCAGTCCACCTGCGATCCCCATCGTCTTCAGGGCAGTTCGTCGTGTTACTGGCATGATGCACCCGAGTCGGAGGACCACGGTCGAAAAAAGCCGATAGTTCGTCTCACGAGTAGTGCTTCCGTTTCCGATCCGCGGCGGTCGTGTATGCGTTCCCTGTCGCCGGAAGGACGCGCATATCGCGACGCGGCGGCGGTTTGAGGGACCCTACAGCCGCCGATCGGATCCCCGCTCCCCGTCGTCGCAGGACCGACCGGACGTGGCCATTGCTCGCCCAATCGTTATGCATCGGGTCGGCGAGGTATCGCCCATGACGGAGCACCTTCAGCAGGCCCGCGACGACCTCGAGAAGGCGGCGGAGTCGGCCGACAGCGACGACGTTCGCGGGGATATTCGCGAAACGACGGACGCGTTCGCCGACTACGTGATGGGCGATACTGCACCGGATCACGCCATCCTCGACGCGCGACTCAATACGCTCCGACAGGTCCGCGAACGGGCGGACGGCACCACCGCGGACAAGGTCGAATCGGCGATCGAAACGGTCGAAGACTATCGCGAAACCGTCGAGCAAGCGTAACGCCGACGCTCACGGCACAGTGCCCGCCTGGCAACCGCCCCACGCCGTCGGCATCGGCGGCCGCCTCCGCGAGCAACTCGTCGAAGCCGTCCCGCTCGAACCGATCGACGACCGGCCCGCGTTCGCTCTCGGCGACTCGTTCTCGAAACATAGATTTAGCAATAGCTCACAGACACGAGGGTATGACTGGTGACGGGCTACCGGACGGCACACGATGATCGGCGCGGCGCTATCGGGGGGCGTGCTGGTGGTGTTCGGTCTCATCGCCGTCGCCCTCGTCCTGTTCGTTTCCGAACTCATCCCCAACGACGTGACGGCGATCGGGATCATCGTCTCGCTGGCGGCACTCGAGCCGCTGACCGGCGTGGGCCACCGGGCGGCGATTTCGGGCTTTGCCAACACCGCGACGGTGACGATCGTCGCGATGTACATGCTCAGCGCGGGGATCCAGCAAACGGGTGTTGTCCAGCGACTCGGCCTCTCGCTCGCTGCGTTCACGGACGGCGACGAAACCCGAGCGCTGGCGGCGACGATCGCCACGACGGGGCCGATCGCGGGCTTTATCAACAACACGCCGGTCGTCGCGATCTTCATTCCGATGATCTCCGATCTCTCCGACGAGACCGGAATCTCGCCGTCGAAACTGCTCTTGCCGCTCTCGTACGCGGCGATCCTCGGCGGCACACTGACGCTCGTCGGGACCTCGACGAACCTGCTAGCGAGCGAGTTCGCCGCCACCCTGCTCGATCGGGGGCCGATCAGCATGTTCGAGTTCTCGGCCCTCGGGCTCGTGATTCTGGTCGTCGGCCTCGCCTACCTCATGACCGTCGGCCGGTGGCTGACGCCCGCGCGGATCCCGGCCGACGCGGATCTCGTCGAGGAGTTCGATCTCGAGGACCACCTCACGCAGGTCCGCGTCGACGCCGATTCGACGCCGATCGGACTCACGGTCGAGGAATTCGAGGAGCAGATCGGCGCGGACGTGCGCGTGCTCCAGCACCGTCGGGACGGCAGCCACGAAGACAGACCTGCCGCGAACGAGCGCGTACTCGAGTACGATGGCGACGACGATTCGGAGGCCGGCGTCGACGGGGCGGAGCGTGAGACGCAGACCAACCCCGAGAGAGCCGTCGGATCACGAAGCGACGTGAAAGCAAAGAGCCAGCAGCGTGTCCGGGCGGGCGACCCGACCGCAGTGCTCGAGTCGGGCCGGCGGATCCGGGAGGGCGACGTACTCACGGTACACGGCACCCTGCAGGCGGTCAATCGGTTCGTCGAGCGCCAGACCCTGCGGCAACTCCATCGCGAATCGGTCACCGAGGAGACGTTCGACGAGTCCGGGGGCGAGGAGCAACTCGCAAAGACGATCGTCCCGCTCGAGTCGCCGTTCGTCGGGAAGACGCTCTCGGAGACGCATCTCCGGGAGTTCTACCAGCTGACCGTGCTCGCGATCCGTCGCGACGGCGAACTGCTCCGAACCAACCTCGAGGAGCGGACGCTCGAGGCCGGCGACCTCCTGCTGGTCCAGACGGTCCCCGAGACGATCCAGCATGTGACCGAGACCGGCGATCTCGTCGTCGTCGACGACGCCTCCGACCGACTGCTCGAGGAGCGGGTCGAGGAAATCGCGCCGCTGTCGCCGAAGACGCCGGTCGCGCTCGCCATCATGGCCGGCGTGGTCGGGACCGCCGCGCTCGGTCTCGTCTCTATCGTCATCGCGGCGTTCGCCGGGGTCTTCCTCATGATCGTGACCGGCTGTCTGTCGACGAGCGAGGCCTACGATGCCGTCTCCTGGAACATCGTGTTCCTGCTGGCCGGCGTGATTCCCCTCGGCGTCGCCCTCGAGGCGACCGGCGGCTCGCAGGTCATCGCCGGTGGGCTGGTCGCCACTGCCGAGTTCCTCCCGCTTGTCGCGGTCCTGTTGCTGTTTACCATCGTGACCGGACTGCTCGCGAACGTCATCACGCCGGTCGCGACGGTGGTCCTGATGATCCCTATCGCGGTCGACGCTGCGGGGAGCCTGGGCGCAACACGGTTTTCCTTCCTCCTCGCGGTGATGTTCGCCTCCGCGACCTCGTTTATGACGCCGGTGGGGTACCAGACGAACCTGATGGTCTACGGCCCCGGCGGGTACAAATTCACCGACTTCCTGAAAGTCGGCGGACCGCTACAGCTGCTGCTCGCGATCGTGACGACAGTCGGGATCACCGTCGTCTGGGGCGTCTGAAGGGGATTCGCCACGGAATCGGCTTCGGCCGGGGATCACTCGAGTCGGTCCAACACCGCCTCTTTCTCGTAGGACAAGGAGAGCGACCGCGAGCGCCCCCGGCCGTCGACGTCCGCGTAGTCGGCGTCGATGAGCCCGAGTTGATCGAGTTTGTTGACGATCTCGGAGTAGCGTGTATAGCCAAGTTCGGTCCGGTCGTGGAACGCTTCGTAGACGTCGCCTGCCTGTTCGCCGTCGTACTCGGCGATCACCTCGAGCAGTGTCCGTTCGGTGTCGGTCAATCCGGAGAGGCTTCGCGAGAGGTTGATGTACTTGGACTTCTCGTAGGCGTCCTCGACGTCCCGGCGCTCGACGGTACGACTGGCTCGCATCTCGGCGTTGAGTCCCGCGCGGCGCAACAGGTCGATGCCGACCCGCAGATCGCCGCTCTCGGCGGTGAGTTCGGCGACGTACTCGAGGGTGTCCCGGCCGATGACGCCCTCGTGGAAGCCGCGCGTGATGCGTTCCTCGAGGATGTCGACGATCTCGGGCTGGTCGTAGACCGGGAAGTAGACGTCCTCCGGTCTGAAGACGCTCTGGACCCGCGAGTCGAGTTCGTCGATCACGTCTAGTGCGGGGTCCGAGGAGACCACGATAACGCCGATCTTCGCGCCGGGATACTCCTCGTGGGCGCGCAACAGCGAGTAGAGCGTATCCGACGCTTCGTTCTCGTAGAAGAGGTAGTTGATGTCGTCGAGCGCGACGACGAGGACCCTGTCCTCCTCGACGAGTTTCTCGGCGATCTGGCCGAACAGTTTCTTGAACGAGATCCCTGACGAGGGCGGTTCGTAGTCGAACGTCCCCTCGAAGAGCCGCGAGAACACCGAGTACCGGGTGGCGTTGACCTGACAGTTGACCCGGATCGTCCGAACGTCGCTCGTCTGGGCCCCCACCTCGTCGAAGAGCTTCTGGATCGCCGTCGTCTTTCCGGTGCCCGGCGGTCCCCGAACCACGACGTTCAGCGGTCGCGACCCCCGCACCGCCGGACGCAAGGCGTAGGTCAGGCTCTGGGTCTGGCCCTCGCGGTGCTTGAACGTCTCGGGGACGTAGTCGATTTCGAAGACGTGCTCGTTGCGGAACACGGATTCGTCCCACGACAACATCCCCTCCTCGGGGTCGTCTCCCATCACTTTCACCCTGCTTCCGCAGCGTCTTAATGGTTCGGTGGCCCGTTCTGCGCTCGGACGATCATGGTATAGGTTACAATACGACACGCCCACAAGACTCAATATACATTATATTAATTTAGGGAATACCGATGACATCACCGACCCCACCGGACGTGATTCCCGACTTCTTGAGCGAGCAGTTCGACGACCTCCCGCCGGAGACCCTGCGAGGAATCGGCGACTACGCCCGGAAAGAAACGTACGTGGCACCCGACGGGATGCCCGATACGACCAAAGAGGCGTTCGCGCTGCAAGACGCGGAGACGCTCGAGGCCGTCGCGGCGTACGTCGACGAACTCGCCGCGTTCCTCGAGGACCAGGATGCCGACTCGCTCACTGAGGTCACCGGGCAGTCGAGCGACGAGGACGAACAGTGGGGGAAACAGCGGATTCTGGACTGGCACGAATGACAGCGACGACGACCGATCGGTGGGACCGTCGGGAAGTCACGTAGCACCGGGACGCGAAGGTTACTCGAACTTCTCGAGCGCGCCTTCTCGACGACGGCTTCGACCCTGTTCGTACGCGCGCCCGTCGAGCCTTCGCCGTCGACGACGAGTCGGAGGGCGACATCGATGGAACTGACAAAAGTACATGCCAATAGAACGATATAATTACTCAGCAGAACTATGAATGGCACCAGTAATACCCCCTCGTTCCAAAACCGCTACATGAGGGTGGATGTACTCCTCGGCATTGCCTCGATACCGTTCACGTTGATTCTGACAGCAGACCCGGCGATAATCAACTTGAGTCCGGTTGTCGTAGCCGGGTTCGCGTCTGGGCTATATTATGGAACGCACTCTGGCTCTGTGAAACGTGCCGGCCTTCGGACTGGGGCCGTCGGTGGCTTACCGGTAGTCTGGTCCTCTGGGGATCTCGTCGCATCAGAGCTTTCAGCATCGCTTGACATTCTGGCTCTCGCGGTCGTGGTGGGAGTGCTGTGGTCTCTCTTCGCGATCACAGCCAGTGCGTTACTGGCGGCGCTCTGTGCACTCGCCGGGGGCAGGGTATCACGAACGGTCATGGGCGTTGCACAGCGAGGGGACTGACGGCCGTTTCCCAGTGTGGACAACCGAGGAAAAAGCACGGTGGCCGCGTTTTTGCACAGACCACCGTTTCGGACCACTACGTCGGTGGCGTCAAACCGACCTCGACACCAGCGCGTCTTTCGTCGCTCCGTCGCAGGGCGTTACTCGAACTTCTCGAGGAGTCGATCGTAGAAGACGGGTTCCGGATCGCCCCCGTCGTCGTCCGGCACGCCGCCGTTGGCTGCGAGGTCCGCGTCTCGCGCTTCGTCTGCCAGTTTCTCGACGATCAACTCCGGCGTCGACCGCGCGAGGTGATCCTTGACCGGCGAGCGGTTCACCTCGAGTTCGCCGTCGACGAGTCCGACGGCTTCGATCCCGTCGATCGTCACGTCGAACCCGGCCATCTCGCGGATCTCGCCCGCGAGATGCGAGACGAACACCGCCGTCGCGCCGTTCTCGGCGAGCGCCTCGAGGATGCCGGCGATGATCTTCGCCGACGCACCGGGCTCGGTGATGCTCTCGAGTTCGTCGACCAGTACCAGCGAGCCCTCGCCACCCTGTGCGAGGTCAGCGAACTCCCGGACGGTGGACTCGAACGCGCCCGCATCGAGCGTTCCCTGGGTCTTGGCGTGATAGTGCAGGTCGTCGAACCGGCGCAGGCGAACGCCCTCGGCGGGGACGGGCAGTCCCATGTGTGCCAGAATCACCACACTCGCGACCAGATCCAGCGTGGAGGTCTTCCCGCCGCTGTTGACCCCCGAGAGCAAGGCGACGCCCGAGACGTCGTAATCGACCGGATCGATGGCCTCGAGCGGTTCCTCGAGCAGGGGCGAGCGACCGCCCTCGATCGCGAACCCCACGTCGGCCACGGTATCGTCAGCGACGAATTCCGGCATCACACACTCGAACTCGCGGGCAAAGCGGGCGATGGCGAGTTCGACATCCAGCTCGAGGGCGTCCCGAACGAGCTGGCGGGCCCCCTCGCGCTGGTCGGCGAGATCGGCTGCGAGTTCGCGTTTGAGCCGGCCCGCACGGCGATCCTTTGCCGCGGTGAGTTCCTCGCGCAGCCGCCCGACCACGTCCTCGTCACGTTCGACCGGAAACGTCGGCTCGTCGCCGAACGTCCGGCGGGCGATCTCGGCCTCGCCTTGCTCGAGATCGAGCGCGTCGACCAGGTGATCGCGGGCGGCCTCGATCGCCGCGGCGTACTCGTCGGCGAGCTCCCGCGAGAGCAGGGAGTCGACGCCGGCTCCGCGCTCGACCAGCGAGAGCAGATCCGAGCCCTCGATCGTCACGTCCTGTTCGCGGATCGCCGCCCGGAGGTGATCGTTGGCGACGCTTTCGGCCGCACCCGCCGCTGCGTCGAGGTCGTCGACGGCCGTCGTCAGCCGGTCGAGTTCGTCGTCGCCCGCGACCGTCCCGTCCTCGTCGAGCCGCGAGAGGCCGGCCTCGAGCGCATCGAGGTCGCAGGGCGTCTCGAGCCCGGCGGCCCGATGGACCGCGGCGGCCGCCTGCAGCCGGGTTCGATTGCGCGCGAAGAAGGCGAGGGGCCGCTCGGGAACGATCTCCGCCGGGGTGTCGAGCGCGTCGGGTCGGACCTGTACGTCGCCCTCGAGGGTGACGCCGGCGAAGGACTCGTCGAGGGCGATGACGGTCGCGTACCCTCGTGCGAGTTCGGCCAGTCCCTGTGCGTCCTCGACGATCTCGACGGAGAGTTCCGGGACCGCCTCCCGGGCCGCCGAGTACCGCTCGGCGTCGGTCGTCGCCAGACACCGCTCCCGAACCCGCACGTCGCCGGGCTCCCGGAGCGGTTCGACCCCCTCGAGGGCCTCGAGCACGTCGGGATCGGGGTCGCGCTCGAGCGCCTCGCGGACGAACGCCTGTACTTCGTCGATGCGCGAGCGCCGCGAGCTCGGATAGATCGTCTCGAGTCGCTGGGCCGCGTAGTCGGTTACGGTGCGCTCCTCGAGCAGTTCGAGGAGGTCACGGTAGACCTCGCGCGCCCGATCGGTCGCGAGAAAGCCGCCGGGATCGTCGTGCTCGAGTCGGATCGCACCGCGTGCGATCCGGGCCGCTCGGCCCTGCGAGATCCCCGGCGCGGTCGCGATCGCTTCCACGTCACCCGTCCGCAGCGCGCGCTCGGGATCGTCGAGTTCGGCCAGCGCTCGGGCCGTCTTCTCGCCGACGCCCGGAATCGACTCGAGGTCCATGTTCTCGAGGTGCGTATCAAACCGGAGCGAGAAAAAGTTCCCGCCCGGGCGTTTCGTGGCGGACGTGGGAGAGTAACAACTGCAACTGTTTACACACTGATCGCACAGCTGTGGTGCGATCAGGTGTGTATTGACTTGCGGTGGCTACTATAGCCCGACGCATGCCAGTCGGCGCGCTCGGGGTACACGCGCTGACGAGGTTGTCACACTTTTATACGGCCGCACGTCGCCCCATCGAGCATGCAGCCGAAACGGCAGTCCGGCCGCTCGGACTCGAGACGACAGTCGCCGACAGCCTCGAGGTGTCCAGGGAGCCGAACACGGTCGATCGGCCCCGCAAACCGGATCAGGATCCGTCAGGAGCGGACGCATGGAGTATGAGCGATCCGACGTCGTCGTCGACCGCCTCGAGTTGCTCCGGGCCTACGGCTACGGGCTCTGTATGGGGACGGCCGACGCCCTCCCCGGCGTCTCCGGCGGGACCGTCGCACTCCTGCTTGGCTTCTACGGTCGGTTGATCGCCGCCGTCACCGCGTTCACGCCCCGTCGAGCGCTCGCCATCCTCCGGGGCTACCACCCCGAGCGCCGAACCCGGGCCCGGGAAGCGATACTCGAGTTGGATCTGGGGTTTCTGGTTCCGCTGGGCGTCGGCATGGTCACTGCTGTCGTGCTCATCGCGGACGTCGTCTCGTCGCTCGCGGGGACCCACCCGATCGCGATCTTCGGCTTCTTTACGGGGCTGATCGCCGCCTCGGCGATCACCCTCGGTCGGAGCCTCGAGTTCGCCTCGCCGACACACGTCGGTGCTGGAGCCGTGGGCACGACGCTCGCGTTGCTCGTCGCCGCCGACGTCGTCGGGCTACCGGGCGGCGGGCCGGTCGTGATCTTCCTCGCCGGCGCGGTCGCGATCAGCGCGATGATCCTGCCGGGGATCTCGGGCTCGCTCATCCTGATCCTACTGGGCCAGTACGTCTTCCTCTCGGGGGAGCTGAGCGCGTTCGTTCGCGCCGGCGCGGACCTGCTCGGGGGTGGCTCGCTCGGGGCCGTCGTCGATCCGGGAACGACCGTCGCTCTCTTCGTCGCGGGCGGGATCGTCGGCCTCGTGACGATCGCCCGCGTCGTCCGCGCCGCGCTGGCCCGCAACCGCGGGGTGACGCTCGTCTTCCTGGTGAGCCTCATCGCCGGCTCCGTTCCGGCACCGTTGCACAACATCGCCGAGGCCCACGCCTGGACGACGGAGACGATCGCGCTGACGGCCGCGTGGGCCGCGGTCGGGGTGATCGCGCTGTTCGCACTCGAGTACCTCGTCGGCGGCTTCGATCCAGAGTGAACGAGGCAAATCGACGTCCCGTTCGGCACGAACGGGCTTGCGGCCGCCGGGAAACTGGGGCCGCGGACTCCTGTTGCTCGGCCTTCTCGTTCTCGTCCGATCGGCAGTCGTGAAAGCCTCGAGTCGGGCACTCGGCAACGGCCGTCTCGAGAGACCGGGCGATCTCAGTTCCCGTCGTCGTACTCGTACTCCCGTTCGGGGTCTTCGACGCCCTCGGTTCGGGAGCCGACCCAGGCTCCCAGCGAGAGTCCGTAGACGAGATGGCCGGCGTGAAAGAGCGCGAGTTCGTCGGCCTCGAGGCGGATATCGAGCAGTTTCTGGAGCATGACCTGGACGCCGAAGGCCGACAGGACCATGCCGTAGACCGAGCCCCAGACGAGCCCGCGCTGTTCGGGTTCGATGGATCGACCGGCGGTGTACAGGGAGAACAGTCCGCCGAAGAGCGCGCCCGAACTGACGCCGTAGAACAGGTGCAACGCGAGCCCCGCGATCGGATGGCCGTCGGGATCGTCGCCGGTGACGTACTGGGACCAGAAGTTCGCCGACGGCGGCAGCGATCGCAGGAGCGGGAGGCGAAAGGCGGTCATGAGCAGCGTCGCGACGAACCCGCCCTGGATCCCGCGGGCCACCGCGTCGGCGACGTGTTCCTCGCGGGAGTGGGCGTCGACGCCGCTGGTGTGCCCCTCCGTCTCGGTGATCGATCGCAGGCGTCGTAATCGATCGGAGACAGCCATAGTACTCTCGATGACAGCGGTACCACGGACGGTCTCTTAATCGCTTGGCACGCTGTTTACTGCAGGCGGTCGTCTCCGAACTCGGCGGCCGCTCGCAGCGCCACGGCTGAGGCAACTACGTCAACGGGACGTGGATCGCTGCGTCGACGACAACGTCCTTTTGCCCGCTCGGTTCGAACGACGGTCCATGACAACAGTCGAGGCGAAACTCGAGGCCGCCCGCGAGGATCTCGCGGCCCGTGACGGGGTCGTGATCGCCTTCTCCGGCGGGGTCGACTCGAGCGTGGTGGCCGCGCTCGCCCACGACGCCCTCGGCGAGGACGCGATCGCCTGTACCGCAAAGAGCGAGACGCTCCCTGCCGCCGAACTCGAGGACGCCGAACGGGTCGCAAACGAGATCGGTATCCGCCACGAGATCGTCTCCTTCTCGGAACTCGAGAGCGACGCGTTCGTCGAAAACGACGACGACCGCTGCTATCACTGCCGGACGATGCGACTCGGCGAGATGCTCGAGACCGCCCGCGAACTCGGGGTCGGCACAGTCTGTGACGGGACCAACGCCGACGATCCGGGCGCGGGTCACCGGCCCGGTCTCCGGGCGGTCGACGAGTTGGCCGTCCACTCGCCGCTGCTGGCCCACGACATCACGAAAGCGGAGGTCCGAGAGATCGCCACCCGCTACGACCTGTCGGTCGCCGACAAACCGTCTATGGCCTGTCTCTCCTCCCGAATCCCCACCGGCCTCGAGGTCACGGAGGATCGACTGACGCGGATCGAGCGGGCCGAGGCGCTGCTCCGACAGTGGGGGTTCGACCAGTTCCGCGTCCGCGACCACGACGGCCTCGCCCGCATCGAGGTCGCACCCGACGAACTCGAGCGCGCCCTGGAACGGGAGTTCGTCGAGACGGTCCGCGCGGAGCTCTCGACGCTCGGTTTCGATCACGTCACGCTCGACCTCCACGGCTACCGGACCGGCAGCGTCAGTCCCGAAGCCGACGAGGAGTCGGTCCCCGGAGCGGAGTCCTCGAGCGACGATTGACGACGCGCCGTCTCCAATCGGCGATGAAGATCGCCAGCCGATCGCGGGACACGAACGAGGAACCGCTCGCGAGAGAGCATCCGATTCGTCGTTCATCCGAATAACCCGATCGATAGCAGACGTTTGTCCAGAATATAATCCTCTTACAGGCATCGAACCCACCAATATTCGAGTAACTGGACCATCGTTCGATAATATTGCTCGTTGCGATACGAACGTAGCGCTCCGGAGGGTACGAGTGATCGATGGAAGCCGACGTGCCGCTCGAGTGGAACACCGAAGAGTGTCGGACCTATACGTCTGCCGACACTGACCGGGAACTGCAGTATCGGACGTATCTCCACGAATCAGGTGATCTGCGGTTGAAAGTCGCGCCCGCCTCGCTCGACGGTGCGGATCACCCCGGCTACACGTTGACGGCGACGAGCTATCCGGGGCTCGATCTCTCCGAGACGATACAGGTCCGGACCGTCCTGACGTTCGAGCGGTGCGACCGGATCGCCGCCGAATTCATGGACCTCTTTTCGGCCAGCTACGACGGCCCCGGTTCGCTCGAGGATGCGCTCGATTACGCCTACGAACGAACGCGTGAACACCGATAACCGAACGCTCCCGTGAGCTCGCTGGCGCGTTCGTCGACCCACCTCAAGCGTCCGCAGACGGACCGCTGTCAGACAGTGCCGGCGACCCGCGGACTCGTCCGTGGGGTCGCCGGTAAATCGTTACGGCAACCCGTCTCAGCGGATGACGGTGACCGGGACCGGGGCCCGTCGGACGATCGTTTCCGCGACGCTGCCGAGCAGGACGCGGGAGAGACCGGCTCGGCCGTGGCTTCCGATGACGATGTGCTCGATGTCGTCGTTCTCCTCGGCGAACGAGACGACCTCCCGTGCGGGTTTCCCGACGGCGGTTTCGGTCCGAAACTCCCTGTCGGGATCGCTGATCAGGTCCGAAATCTCCGTTGGCAGTTCCGTGGAGACTTTCTCCTCTCGCTCCCGAAACACCTCCTGTGCGAGTTTGATTCCGGCTCCCGTCGATCCCTCCGCCGCTTCGATCACACGCAACAGGACGATCTCTTGGTCCGGATAGGTCGTAAACGCGTGTTCGACCGCTTCCTGTGCGGGCGCGGAGCCGTCGTATGCGACGAGTATTGCCATACCTGTGATCGACCGTTCAGGAGTATAAACCCGCCCGATACTTCCCGCTCGAGTCGTGGCGACAGTCGGTTACCCGTCATCGGACGACACATCGGACCCACCGCCGACGGCGAGCGGCCGGGCTGAACGAGACGAGACTCGAGCGGTCGCCGCCGCCGGCTGCTCGAGGCGGTCGCGCCGATCAAACGTCATCCGAGAACCCGTCCTCGAATCGGAACGTTCCGTTCCGCTGGACCACTTCGCCGTCGACTTCGATGAACGAATCGCTCCGAACTTTTTCCGCTCGGGTCGCTTCGCGACCGCTCGCGCAAAAACTTCGATGAAAAATGCCGCGACTCACGACCGTTCGTCGCGGCCGCTCCTCCTCGCGGCTCACGACGCTCGCGTTCGATAGCTCGAGGCGGTCGCGCCGATCAAACGTCGTCCGCGAACCCGTCCTCGAATCGGAACGTTCCGTTCCGCTGTACCACTTCACCGTCGACTTCGATGAACGAATCTTCGCTCATGTCGACGATCATATCGACGTGGACGGCGGAGTCGTTGGCCTCGTTGCCCTCGCCGACGGTGTCGTCGTAGGCCCGGCCGACGGCCATGTGGACGGTGTCGCCCATCTTCTCGTCGAAGAGCATGTTGTAGGTAAACCGGTCGATGTCGCGGTTCATCCCGATGCCGAGTTCGCCGAGTCGACGCGCGCCGTCGTCGGTGTTGAGCACTTCCGTCAGCACGTCCTCGTTCTTCGCCGCCGAGTGGGAGACGACCTCGCCACCCTCGAACTCGAGGAAGACGTCGGTGATCTCCCGGCCCTGGTGGTACAGCGGCATGTCGAAGAGGACCTCGCCCTCGACGCTGTCGGGCTGGGGTGCGGTGAAGACCTCGCCCCCGGGGAGGTTGTGTTCGCCGTGGTCGTTGATCGTCGGATTGCCGTCGATCGACATCGTCACGTCGGTCGTGTCGCCGCTCTTGATCCGGATCTCTTCGGCGGGATCCATGAGTTCGACCATGTGTTCCTGGTGTTCGCGCTGTGCCTCCCAGTCCTTGTTGACGGCGTCCCAGACGAAATTCTCGTACCCCTCAGTGCTCATCTCGGCGAGTTGGGCGTTTGCGGGTGCGGGGTACTGAGTGAGACACCAACGTTTGGAGAGGCGTTCCTCGAGGATGGGACGGTGGGCCTGCTGGTGGGCCGCTTGCGTCTCGGGATCGACATCGCTGGTCTGGGTGACGTTGTCCGTGGCGCGGATGGCGATGTAGACGTCGGTGTTCCGAATGAGAGCGAGTTCGTGTTCCGGCGTGTCGAACTCGTCGTCAGCAGCCCGGAGATACGCACGCTGCTGTCGTTTCCCGGTTCGCTGGCTCGTCGTGATCGGGTTCGCGCCTCGGTCGCCGATCACTTCGTGGAGAGCAACGACCAGGTCCTCTGCGACTGGATGGGCGTCGACGACGACGTTGTCGCCTTCCTCCAGGTCGACCGAGTGATCGGCGATGATCTCAGCGTGTTCGCGGATTCGCGGGTCCATGCCCCGGTATTTGCAGGGGGAGGAAAAAACGGTTCGTGATTGGGAATCCGTCGTCGGCGTTCGATCGGGTCGGTCGTGGTCGCTCAGTCGCTCGCCCAGCCGTATTCGTCGGTCTCGTCCGTTCCCGGGCGGCCGTTTCTGGGACGACCCGTCGATTCGGGACGGTCGCTCTCGAGGAACTCCCAGAGGAACGAAATCGTCGCAGCCGTCAACACGAGTCCGAGCGGTGCCGAACCGATCAGTGCGAGCAGGAAGCCTGCGCCGCCGGCGCTCACGAACAGTGACAGCACAAGCGAGGAGACGATCCCGACGGCGAGGTGCCAAAGCGCGAAGCTCAGCACCGGCCCGCCCGCGGTCGTGAGCCGGACGGACTGCCGAAACGCCGCACGGAACGGTGCGTCGTCGACGACGAACAGGAAGGGAACGGGATAGAAGACGTAGCCGAGGAGCACGATGACCGGAACGGCGAGCAAGAACAGCAGGGGGACGAGGAACACGATCGAGACGCCCAGCAAAAACGCGCCGGAGACGACGAGATTGTACAGGACGAGTCGTGGCGCGTAGGCGACGAGACACGAGCCGATGGCGATCGGCTCCCCGCGGAGTCGCCGGTCGATCCCGCCGAGATAGCCTGCCAGCAGTATCCCCGAAAGCACTGCGTACACGGCGAGCACGAGCCCGATCCACGCGATCGTCTCGGGTCCGATCGCCTCGAAGGGGATCTCGAGGGGTCCGACGGGCGTCTCGATCGTCAGGTCGGTAGCGCCGGATCCAATCGATCCGGTGGGTGTCGACGAGCCGCCACTCGGTGTCGACTCGCCGAACGAGGAGGAGCCAAACGGCTCGTCGCGCGGCGATCGCGTGGTCACGCGCGGCGGATCCGGCGGCTTGGCGAACCGCCACAGGGTCACGAGCGGACTCGGGAACAGCAACTCGAGGTTGATCGAGAACCCGCTCCCCGCGGGGCCGAGCGCTCGTCCCACCTTCTCGAACTCGAGCAGCGAGACGATCAGGGGCACGACGGCGAACGGCCAGAGATCGTCGAGTCGATCGATGACGCGGGACACGTGCCGCTGGAAGGGGCTCGAGCCGTCCGTGGTCGTCGGTGGACCGTCGTCGGGGGGCGACCCGGCACCGGGGGCGGGGACCATACGAACCTGTTGGTGAACGTGAAGTTAAACCCGCCCGTTCCGTGCGCACACGTCGAACCGATCGACCAGCGGCTATTTCCGCCCTCCGGAGCTACGGCGACGTATGATCGACCTGCGTTCGGATACCGTCACCACGCCCGACGAGGCGATGCGCGAGGCAGCGGCCACCGCCGAAGTCGGCGACGACGTCTACGGCGAGGACCCGACCGTGAACGAACTCGAGGCCCGCGTCGCCGACCGACTCGGGACCGAAGCGGCGCTGTACGTCCCCACGGGGACGATGGCGAACCAGATCGCGGCCCGTGTCCACACCGAGCAGGGACAGGAGGTGGTCGCCGACCGGCAGAGCCACGTCGTCAAGTACGAACTCGGCGGGTTGGCGCAGCACTCGGGACTACAGGTGCGAATGCTCGATACCGACCGCGGGGTTCCCGCCCCCGAGCAGGTCGCTACGGCAATAGTCGACGAGGACCTGCACCGGCCCGGCACCGGACTGCTCTGTCTCGAGAACACGCACAACGCCCGCGGCGGACTCGCGATCGACCCCGGTAAAATCGACGCGGCGGCGACGGCGGCTCACGAACGCGACGTCCCGGTCCATCTCGACGGCGCTCGGCTGTTCAACGCCGCGACGGCGCTCGACGTGCCGGTCACCGAACTCACGGCCCCCGTCGACTCGGTCATGTGTTCGCTCTCGAAGGGGCTGGGCGCGCCCGTCGGCTCGATGCTCGCGGGCAGCGAGTCGTTTATCGATCACGCTCGTCGCACGCGAAAGTTGTTCGGCGGCGGCATGCGACAGGCGGGGATCATCGCAGGCCCTGCTCTCGAGGCCCTCGAGAACGTCCCCGTCCTCGAAACGGATCACGAGAACGCGCGCCTCCTGGCCGAGGGACTCGACGACGTCGACGGGTTCGAGGTCCAGGAGCCGGAGACGAATATCGTCCTCGTGGACGTTTCGGGAACGGGACTCGAACCGCCGGCGGTCCTCGAGTCCCTCCGCGACCGAGACGTGCTGGCGACGCCGTTCGGACCGACGACGATCCGCTTCTGTACGCACCGCGATATCGCTCGCGAGGACGTCGAGCGGGCGCTCGAGCGGATCGAAGCGGCCGTCGCCTGAGGAGGGACGGTCGGCTACCGATCCCCACGCATCCCGTCGCGGAACTCGAGGACGGTCCGCCGGAGGAGGAGATAGGCGAAGAAGACCAACCCGAGCAAGATCAGGACGACCGCAATGATGACCGGATCGTCGGGGAGGAGACCGGTGATGAGGTCCAGCATACGCGGCGAGTACACTGTTAGCGTGGTTAACAGTTTCGACCTCGAGCGGTGGAATCCTGCCCCCGCTTCGGTAACTAAAACCGTGATTTCAGCTTGCGCTGACTATAACGTCGGCCGGCTCGTCCGTCGATATGTGCCTCGATCGTCGGCCCACCTCCCCTCCCTACCCGTTTCGAGGGCCGGCCTCGAGATCGGGGCCAGCTGCCCGAATCGTCCCACCGCCGATCACGCTGTCCGTGGATCCGTTCGCCTCTGACACCCGAACTCCCACGGTCGCTCTCCGTTCGCCAGTCTCCCGCCCGACGTCCCCGCTGGCGCTGTCCTCGAGTCGGGATGGCTTCGCTACCCGTCGAGCACGAGCCACGCGCCGACTGAGCGAGCCACTGGAAACTCCTACTCGCCGTCGTTCAGCCCGCCGAGCGTTCGCTGACTCGTCTCTAGGTCTCACTCCGTCCCAGTCCGAACGTCGAACGTCTCGATGACGGTCCCGTTCGGCTCGCGAATCGTTCCCTCGAGTCCGCCCGTCCCGTCGGCCGACGGCTCGAGGGTAGCGAACCCCGGTCGATTCCCGCGCGGATCGGCGTGGCTGCCGGGGTTGAGCAGGACGACGTCCTCGGTCTCGACGACCGTCGGCCGGTGGCTGTGCCCGAAGACGACGACGTCGGCACCTCGCGAGCGACCGAACATCGCGAGTCCGGTCTCGCCGCCGTCCCGGCGGTGCGTGACGGCGATCCGGACGCCACCCGCCTCGACGACGCGCGCCGTCGGCAGACGGTCGCGTACCGCCGCACTATCGGCGTTTCCGTGGACCGCGAACAGGCGGTCACACTCCCGTTGGAAGGCCTCCAGTGCCGCCTCGCTGGTAAAGTCTCCCGCGTGAACGACGGTGTCGGCTTCGCGGGCCGCGGTCACGGCCGCTCCCTCGAGTTCGTGGCCCCGGCTGCTGTGCGTGTCCGAAAAGATCGCGATCATGGTCGACGTTCGCTCGGCACTGACAGGTTCCTTTCGGATGCGATCGCCACTGCGGGCCGGGTCGGGTGTTAAAGTCAGCGATGGCACCGAACTGCGGAGCGGCCGGCTCTAGAACCGCTTACACTTTTAGGGAGCCCCTTCGTAGTCGCCGTCGATGGCCAGTAGTACTTCCGTCGTTCTCGCGGCATTGTTTGCGAACGGCGCAATCGCGGTTCTCAAATTCGGCGGTTTCACACTCACCGGGAGCCCCGCCATGCTGTCGGAGACGTACCATTCGATTTCGGATACGGGCAATCAAGTCCTTCTGCTGGTCGGGATCAAGTACGGCGCACAGGAAGCGACTCGAGAGCACCCCTTCGGCCACGGGAAGGCGCAGTTCTTCTATAGTCTGCTCGTCAGCGTCATGCTCTTCGGTATCGCCGGCTGGGAGAGCGCCCGTCACGGTCTCAGCGCGCTGAGAGAAGGCGGCGTCCACCGGGCCAGCGAAGACATCACGTTGCTCGGAGCGACGTTCGATCCGGTCTACGTCAACTACGCCGTGTTGCTCGGGGCGATTCTCTTCGAATCCTACGCGCTCTGGAAGGCGTACCAGGGAATCAGTCGGCAGATGGACGTACACGGCTGGACGAGCCTCCGCGAGGCGTTCGCGAAGACCAGCGACGTGACGACGCTGACCGCGCTCACCGAGGACACGATCGCCCTCGCCGGTGCCGGGTTCGCGCTCTTCGGCGTCTACCTCACACGAACCACCGGAAACCCCGTCTACGACGCCGGCTCGGCTCTCCTTATCGGCATCATGCTGATGGGCTTTGCCCTCGCGCTCGCCTGGCAGAACAAGCGGCTCATCCTCGGCGAGAGTCTCCCGAAAGCCGACGAGGACGAACTCCGCCGGATCGTCGCCGACTGGGACGGCGTCACCGAACTCGTCGACCTCCGAACCGTCTACTTCGGTGCCGAGGAACTCCTCGTCACCGCCGACGTCGCGTTCGAGTCCGATCTCGACACCGGGACGATCAACGAGCGGATTACCCAACTCGAACGCGCACTGAGGGATCACGACGATCAGGTTCAGAAGGTCTACATCGAACCCGAGACCTAACCGCTCGCAGCCGTCTCCCGTCGCACTGTTCCGTCTGCTCGTTCTCTCGTTCGATCAGTCCGTCGATTCGTCGCTCTCCGCGCCCCGATCGTCGTACCCCGCGACCACCGTCGAACCCGGCGGGCGGTCGTTCAGTACCGCCGTCACCGTCGTCTCCTCGAGATCGACCGTCGACTCGAGTGGGACCCAGCCGTCGTCGACGGCGTCGCTTTCTGCTCGTTGCGTCTCCGACCCACCGCCGGTTTCGACGGCGACCGCGACGTCGGTCGGGCTCGCACCGGGCGGCAGTTCGGCGGGATCGTAGACGAGCGCGATCCGGATGGCTTCGACCGCCTTCAGCTCCTCGAGTGCCACGAGATCGACGGGATCCGCGAGCGCATCGATCGGCGGCTGGCGACTGCTCTTTGCGAGGTCGAACGAGTCGGGGACGACGCCCGCGACGACGGCGACGCGGGCACCCACCTGTTCGAGGGTATATTCGGCGACGCGACTCGGATCGTAGCCGGGAATAGCCATACCGGGGCGAGGGGCTCGAGACACATGGCCCTGTACCGCGCGTTCGCCGGCCGGCGGTCGTCCTCGTCGGGTCGCGTTCGACGCGAGCCGAGTCCGTCGGCGTTCGAGGTCATCCCTCCGGTCGGCTCCGCCATCGACGATTCTCGACAGCCGGACACGGGAGTAGCGACTCCGAGTTTCCGCCGAGTACCTACGCGTCCGCGTCGGGTTCGTACTCCTCGTAGATTCGGTCCATCCGGGCGGCCATCACGAAGTCGGTCTTGTGAAGCCCGTCGATCTTGTGGGTCCACATCTCGATCGTTACCTCGCCCCACTCGAGGCCGATATCCGGGTGGTGCCACTCTTCCTCCGCCAACTCGCCCACCTCGTAGGTGAACTCGAGGGCGTCACGGAAGTCCTCGAACGCGTAGGTTCCCTCGAGGTGGTGATCGTCGACGACCGTCCAGACGTCGTCGCGAATCTCCGCGCGGTAGTCGGCGTATTCCTCGGGCTCGAGGGGGTCGTCTTCGCTGGTACAGGCCTCACACTCCTGGTCGGCGAGCGCTGACTCGGACATAACTGCTATTACGCCCTCAAGCGACGTGAAGGTTTACTCGAGGGAGACTCACTGACGCTACCGGCGGACGAGGATCGCCGTCCACACGCGAGATTCCTCGCCGCACATCGAGAACGCCACGGGTTCGAATCGATGTAGATCTCGTTCACGTTCTCGATTGGGTCATCCGAGACTGTACCACCGCGGGGTTATTCTGTATCGCTCTCATCGCTAGTCGCCCCACGCTGGCGCTCGAGTTCGGACTCGAGGGACTCCGCGTCCGGCCCGAGATAGGCGGTCGTGAACGAGCGCGAGCGATCGGTCGGCGACGAATCGCGGTCGGGATCGTCACCCGGCCGGTAGGGGATCATCGCCTCGGGACCAACCAGTAACTGCCCAACCTGGCTGGCCTCCGTCCTGATCGATCGGGGCCTTCAAGGGCTCGCGAATTGTAGTCGGACATGGCTTCTGTAGCACTGATACGGGAGGTAGCGCAGTCCGGTGCCTATACACTGGACTGCATTTTGCCACGGATCAATCGAATGGACCCGTATATCGTTCCCGTGACAAACAGTATTGTTTTCATCCGAATCAAAACTAACGACAGTTCTATTGTTCATCGAACTCTATTGTCTCTAGCAACTACGCAATGAAAATAGTCAAACGGGGAGAGAACGTCGTGGCTCCAGATACGCCCGAGGTTAGCCGACTGGATGACGCCGGTCGATAGAGATATTATCGAGTAACTCCACAACGACGGGGGAGTGCACGAACTCGTTCCCCCCAGCTCATCGCAGAGAATATCCTGTACGACGCGCAATAACGGCCATTACAGGAGTAACGCATATAACACGCGCTACAGTAGTCTCGATCATGTCCATCGATCGGGAGACGTTTGACCACTCGAGCGAGGACGAACTCGAGGAACTCTCCAGCACGGAGCAGGTGCTCGGCTTTCTGGCTGCGAACGACGATCGCGCGTTCAAGGCGACGGAGATCGCGGCCCGAACGGAACTCGACGGCGGGACGGTCAGCACGGCACTGACACGGCTGAAAAACCGCGAACTGGTCGAACACAAGGGGACGTACTGGGCGATCACGAGCGATGCACAGCGACTCGAGCGATACGACGGCTACAGCCGTGCGACGCGCCTGTTCAACGAGCAGTTCGGAGCCGAGGAGAAAGCGGCGTGGAAAGAACACGCGCCGTCGGAGCCCCATCCGAGTCTCGAGGAGGACTCACAGTGAGTGGCAGTGAGCCGATTTACCAGCGTGGAGACGTCGTTTACGGTGCTGATCCGTACAAGGGGGACGATGCAGCGCGACCGTGGCTCGTCCTTTCGAACCACGACGGACGGCCGTTCCACGGCGAGCAGTACATCACGCTCTCACTCACGACCAAAACCTGGATGGATGGACTGATCGAAATTCCTGCGAATGCATGGATTCGTGGCGGCACTCCCGACGATAGTCGCATCGTTCCGTGGGGCGTCCAGTCGATTGCACGAGACGATATCGATACTGGCAAGGGCGAATCGAACGCAGGCTCGTGACCGAGGCAACCGACTCTCTCGTCAGTTACGTTCGCTGACAGTCTCGTCTCCTCGAACTCTGACAACGTCTGACCACCGCTGCACCGACATCATTTATCACCACTGTCACACCCACTCTCCCCCCGCTGGCGCTCGAGGGCCTCCGCGTCCGGCCCGAGATAGGCGGTCGTGAACGAGCGCGAGCGATCGGTCGGCGACGAACCGCGGTCGGGATCGTCGCCCGGCTGGTAGGGGATCACCGCTTCGGGGCCGACCAACAACAGTCCGACCCGACTGGCCTCCACCCTGATCCCGCGGACGTGTCGCGCGGCCTCGAGACGGCTCTCGTGGGTGGTCGTCCCGAGGTCCGTCTCGTCATCCGGATGGACGCGAGCAAGGTGCGCGTGAGGTAGTCGATCGACGCGAGGCAATCGCGGACGGACTCGTTTTGTGTCCCGCCATCGGCGCGGACTCGAGCGTTCGACATCGATGCACCTGATCGGTCGGGGCCTTCAAGGGCCCGCGAATTGTGGTCGGACATGGCTTCCGGAGCTGGAATACGGGAGCTGTCGCGGCTCGGTGCCTACACACCGGACCGCTTGTTTCTGGCAGGCCTACCGATTAGTCTGCCAGTTTCACTTTCCCGTAATTCAACGGCTCTGTTGCCATCCTCATAAATCTAATCACTAATACATGATCTATGGGTAGGATATTGATGACTCGAATGTGATGGACCGATAGGCGTAAGAATCTATTCAGGAACACCCATACGATGCGAAAACCCGGCGAATGGATGCAATTGCCAACTGACGAGCGCATTCTCGAAGTCCTCGACTCGTCGGGTCTCACCCTCTCACCGGCCGTTATCGGGAAGAATATCGACAAAAGTCGAGAACAGGTCAATCGTCGTCTCTCCGTCCTCGTCGACTACGAACTGGTCACCCGCGTCGAACGAGGCTACTACGAGATCGACGACCTCGGAGTCGCGTATCTCGAGGGACAACTCGATGCCGACGATCTCGAACCGGCCGACGAGTAACGGCCACGCTTGTCCATCTACTCGCTCGCAGTGACACTCGAGTACGCGATAGCAGGTGCGCCAAACCACCGCTGGGTGGCTAGCGATACGCGCTTTCGCACGGTGACGTCTCGAGTACTCGGAACCAAACCAGCTCAGACCGGCTCCCGAAGCGCCCAGACGTCCTCGAGTGGCTCGAGCCGACTCGGTTCCGCCCCACGGTGAGTGAGAATTCCGCTGTGGTACAGCATCGCCTTCAGTTGGAACACCGTCGGCGAGTGGTAGACGGAGCCGTCCTCGAGCGCCGCAGGCCGGAGCTCGCCGTCCTCGGTCAGCACGCGACGCCGGACGCCGTCGGCCCCGCGGAGGAACAGTTCGACGGTGAACGACGGGTGCAACTCGTGTAAGTACTCCACGACGTCCACGAGCGACGGCTCCGTGATCCCGTCGTCGTGCATGCACTGGAGTTCGCGGACGAGCAGCGCCGTCGCCTCGTAGTCGAACAGCACGCGGCGGGCTAACTGCCCCCACGCCGGCGCGAGATCGACGAACCGTTTTCCCGACCGATACCAGGTCTCGAACTCCTCGAGGGCCGCCTCGACGGATCCGTAACGGCCCGTCGCGAACCGGACGACTTCCTCGCCCAGCGAGGTCAGTTCGACACTCGCGCTGCCCTCGACACCGACCCCCTCCTCGATCAGTCCGAGGAAGGCGGCTCCCTGCCGGGCGCTATCGACGGCGCTTACGACCTTGTACTCCGACAGCAACGCCCCGGTATCGCCGGCCGCGTAGTGGGCCAGCGGATACCCCAGATAGTTCTTCGGATGGTTCAGGCCGAACGACGCGTCGGCGACGCCCTGCGCGCTCGCCTGAAACCGCAGCGCCGTCGCCTCGGTCGTCGTCCGATTCCCGACGACGCGGGGCACCTCGAGTGCATCCACCTCCCCCGCGGAATCGACCCCGAGTACGCCGACGTTCAGTTCCCGCGCGAGCGTCCGGTCGGTCTCGGAGATCGCAGTCGCGGGCGCGGCGAGATAGGCCGCGTTCGCCTCGTGGAGCCGATCGTAGGCCTGGAGGATTCCGCGCTGCGTATCGACGCCGCCGCTGGTCTCCCCTTTCGCCTCCACGGCGATCAGCGGCGGTTCCTCGCCCAGCCGCTCGACGGCGAGGAGGTCGGACTCGAGGGTGCGAACCCCCACGAGGTCGGGATAGCCGCCGCCGATCCGAACGTGGTTGAACGGTGCCAGACAGTCCCGAACGGCGGGATCGACTGGCCGGCCGGGGAGCCACTCCGCCATCGAGAACTGGGTGTCGGCCACCGCGTAGGCGGTCGACTCGTCGGCCGCGGGAAAGAGCCGCCGCTTCGTGTGAGCCAGCACCTGCGGTTCCGAGAGCGATCGGGCCGCACTACTCATGCCTGCTCATCGGACAGCGGTCCCAAGAATGTTCTGGCGACCGTAAAACGGGTGGGCTTTATTTTCGGCGGGCCGTCTGGGGGAGTATGAACGCAGATGCCGTCGTCCTGGACATCGACGGCGTGCTCGTCGACGTCGCCGACTCCTATCGGCGCGCGATCGTCGAGTCCGTCGAAGCGGTCTACGACCGGACGATCCGCAAAGCCGACATTCAGGAGTTCAAAGACGCGGGCGGGTTCAACAACGACTGGGAGCTGACCGACGCTGCCGCCCTCTACGTCCTCGCGGCCGCGGAGGGCTACGACCGGTCGCTCGAGGCGTTCACCGACGAGATCGCCGCCGCGGGTGGCGGGTTCGAGGCCGCCGAAACCGTCGTACGCGACGCGATCGGCGCGCGGGCCACCCAGCGCGTGACCGGGCGGTTAGACCGGACGCGGCTTCGGGACGTCTTCCAGCAGCTGTACCTCGGGGACGAACTCTATCGCGGTCTCGAGGGCGGCGAGCCGGACCTCGACCGCGAGACCACCGGGTTCATTCACGACGAGCCGGTCTTGCTCGAGGCCGACGCCCGCGACCGGCTGCTCGAGGGGTACGACGTGGGCGTCCTGACCGGCCGGCCGGCGGCCGAAGCCGAGATCGCCCTCGAGCGGGTGGGACTCGACGACGCGATTCCCGTCGCGCACCGCTTTACGATGGACGACTGGGAGGAAGGGAAACCGCATCCGCGCGCGCTGACGACGCTCGCGGAACGATTCGAGGCGACAAGCGCCGTCTTCGTCGGTGATACCTTGGACGACGTCAGGACGGCAGTCAATGCCAACGAGGCCGATTCGGATCGGGAGTACCACGGCATCGGCGTCCTGACCGGGGGGCTGACCGGCGAGGAGGGCCGGCGGAAGTACGAGCGCGAGGGCGCGGCGGCGGTCCTCGAGTCGATCAACGACGTTCCCGACTGGCTCGAATCGTAGGCTCGGCGGATTCGTTATAGTGGTCACCGAAAGTCACTGCACACCCGACCGAATGACGGCGTTGCGATCAATGTATCAATCGTTTCAGTAGCTACTACAGGTCCGGTCGGCGGGAAAGCGGACGAACGTCAGCCAGAAGTCCTCGAACGATCGGCCGAGCTCGACGAACTCGTCGGGCTCGATCGGTTTCCGGACGTACGCGTTCGCGTGGAGGTCGTACGAGCGGGCGATGTCCGCTTCGGATGCGGAACTCGTCATCACGATCACGGGGATCGATCGCAGCGCCGGTTCCGCCTTGAGCTCCGAAAGGATATCGGCACCGTCGACGTCGGGGAGCCGGAAGTCGAGCAAGATCATGTCCGGCCGCGGGCTGTCTGCGTGCTCGTTGCGCTGGTAGACGAAATCGAGCGCCGTCTCGCCGTCGGCGGCAGCGTGGATCTCGCTCGCGACGTTCGCATCGGCGAAGGACTCGGAGAACAGCCGTGCGTCGCCGGGGTTGGGCTCGATTAGCAAGATCGTAATGGCATCGTTGATAGGTGGAGACATACCCTAGGTTGGAGTGAGTAGTAAAAGAAGGGCGCGGTAATTTATACTTGAACACCCATACAAGTGGGTAGAAAGCTGGACGAACGGCCACTATATCCAGGTGGCGTCACGCGGCGGGATCGTCCAGTCGATTGCACGACTCGAATCGATCGTCGGTCAGGTAGACCGTTCCGTCGCGAACCGCGACGGCGATCGACTCGAGCGCGTCGCCACGACACGGCCCGGCCGTACAGACGCCGTCGCCGCACTCGAAGCGCGCGCCGTGTTCGTGACACACGAGCTGGTCGTCCGTGACGATCGCACCGGAACCAGGATCGAGCCGGACGTCCGGTTTGTGGGGACAGGAATTCCGCCACGCGACGGCGTCCTCACCCTGCCGCTGGAGGATCAGTTCCGTCCCGCGAGCCCCGGATCGGGCCTCACACCGCAACGTGCCGTTCGCGGGCACGTCGGCGAGCGGGGCGATCCGACGCGGCTCGTCGGTGGCGGTCGCGTCGCCGTCGAGGGCGTCGTGATCGATCTCGTCGCCCTCGCTTCTACCCGTCACGCTGAATCGAAACGTCGCGTTCTCGATCGAGACGTCCCCTTCGTCGTCGTAGACGCGAGCGGATGTCGATTCGTCGTCTCCCTCGAGCGTTACCCGGACGGGATCGGTCATACCCACTGTTTTCGGCCAGCCTAAAAGTATGTTCCGGGAGAGCGCCGGTCGGTCCCGACTCGATGCGCGCCGTCGATCCTCGAAATCCCGCGATATTCCTTTAGGGGAGCCCGGCGAAGGACCGATATGGACGAAGAAGTCACCGTCGACGTCGAGGTCGAAGTCGAAGTGGACTCCACCGAACTCGAGATCGAGGTCGGCGACGAACGCGAGTTCGAGGGCGAACTCGAGGCCGGTGGGCTGACGATCGAAGTCGAAGCCGAAGTCTCAGTCGAGGGCGAAGCGACCGACGACGAAACGGCCGAAACGACTGACGACGGGACCGGCGACGGCGAAACGGGCGAAGCGACCGACGACGAGGCGACCGACGACTGACGTCGCCGCCGACGGCTCCGAGACGGCAAGAGTGAGAGTCGGTTTTATAATCACACCATGCCAATGCCTGTCCATGTATCGCGTGTTGATGCCGGTCGATACCAGCGAGGACCGTGCGCTGGCACAGGCCGAGTACGTCGCATCGCTTCCGAACGCCGCGGACACAGTCGAAGCGTACATTCTGTTCGTCTTCACCGGGGACAGCGAGGAGCTCCCCAAGGAGTTCGAGAACTTCAAATCCGCCTCGCGGATCGGCTCGGTCCGCCGCGCCCAGGAAGCCCTCGAGGAAGCCGGCGTCGACGTGACGATCCTCGAGGACAGCGGCGACACTGAGGAAGACATCCTCGAGGAAGCCGAGGCTTCCGACGTCGATTCGATCGTCCTCGGCGGTCGGAAACGCTCACCCGTGGGGAAGGCGATCTTCGGCAGTACCACGCAGGGCATTATTCTCAATTCCGACCGCCCGGTCGTCGTTACCGGGAGCGGCAACTAACGCTCGTTGTACTCGAGGGGGACCCTCCCGTCCGACGACCGCTGTGGCTCGCGACTGCTGTCGAATCCGACGGCCGGCGAACACCAGTCTCTCCGACCCGGGTCGCTGCACGTCTCCGATCCTGGCGGTACTCGAGGCGAATCGCTCACCCAGCAGGCTCGAGACACACGACGGGGACTCGACGGTGGCCGACGTACTGACTCTCGCTTCGAGTCAGCCCAGACCTCCGCATGTACCCGCCGGCAGCCATCTTATCCGGATCGATACCCACTCACCGGTATGGAGATTCGGGAGCCGGAGTCGGCGGAAGCCGAGCGAATTCGAGCCGTCGTGGACAGTTCGATGACGACCTCGTTCAGGCTCAGCCCGGGCCGGATCGACGGTATTACCGACGGCCAGTTCGACGACGACGCCGTCACGGAGAAGATCGACGACGAGGACACCGTCCTCTACGTCGCCGAGAGCGGCGAGAACATCGAGGGCGAGACCATCACCGGCTTCGTCGAAGGACGCCTCGAGGACGAGTGGGGCGAGGTAAACTGGCTGTTCGTCGATCCGGAGCATCGAGGACAGGGCATCGGGACGGCGCTATACGACGCCGCGACCGAAACCCTCCGCGATCGCGGTGTCGATCACGTCTGTGTCACCGTCCTCGAGGCCAACACCGAAGGCCACGACTTCGTCGAACGGTTCGGCCTCGAGCACGACGGCGATCTGCGTATCGAAGTCGCCGGCGAGTCCCTCGTGAAGTACGTGTACACCGATTCGGACGTCGACGTGGATCTCCCGACGGAGTCGAGGGAGACTGATTCGGCGGCCGGGGAGAACGCGGAGCCAGCGACGTTCCCCGAAACGGAGCGGACGGACGGGCACCTGACGGCAACTGCGGGCGACGAAACGGTGTACGTCGACCGGGGGGAAGAAGAGTCGGGGACTGCAGCACCGTTTTTCGGCACCTACGAAGACGAAGCCCACACCGAACAGTACGGATACTACTGTGCGAACTGTGGCTCGCTCGACGTCTCGATGGACAACATGGAACGACTCGAGTGTAGCGAGTGTGGCAACTCACACGCGGAGCGCTCCGAGGAGTCGTACGACAGGTCGCATCTCTGATACGCGACCACTGTACGGCCAGCCCGTCGCTCCGGCCGTTCCGAGTCGGCCGATCGAACCCGAACCGCGTCGCGGTCACTTCGCGAAGATGCTGTCGGCCGTCGCCGCACCGACGACGCTGAACACCGATCCGACGGTCACCGCTTTGAACGAGGTCAAGACGAGTTCACAGGAGGTTGCGGCGTTCTCGAGGACCGGGTCGGGCGCACGAAACAGGCCTACGGGGTTGCAGGCGGTCGTGGCACCCTCGAGGAACGTCTCGGGGGCACCGAACAGGAGGGCGAGTGCAGTGACCGAGCCGAACGTGACGACCATCAGCGAGATAAAGCGGACCGGAACGCCGGCGACCTCCTGTTCGTCGTCGAGGTCGCGGGTCGTATCCGCCTTGTACAGCGCCGCGTAGCCGATCGCGAAGACGATAGCGACGATCGTCAGCGCCTGCAGAACGTGCATGTTTCCGGCGAGGACCCAGACTTCTTCCGTAACCACGAACGGACCCGCGAGCAGGAACCCGCCGACGATCTGCTGGGCCGAGTCCGCGAGCCGAAAGTCGCGCGGACGGCGCGGGCGTCGAAGTTTCATAGCAGGTGATTATACCGGAACGGCAAAACGGTCCCGTTCGAGGAATTCTCGACACCGCCGATATCGATCGCATCGAGACCGCCCGTCACTGCTCGAGACGACGCGACCCTCGCACTGTGAGGCCGGCTCCTATAATCGGGAGTCGCTCACACGAACAGCAACAACGCTGCGTAGCCCGCTGCCCCGACCGCGAACGACCAGAACCGGCTCTCGCGGTCGGCGGGCAACTCCTCTTTGATCACGTTGAGAATGATTCCACCCGCGAGGAACGGAACGAACACCGCGATGAGGAGGCCGATATCCTCGAGGGCGTAGCCGCTCGCGAAGCCGGCGATCACCGCCGCCGAGAGGAGCCAGCGGCCCCGACGGTGGTACGTGACGCCGTGGTGCGTTCGGAGCGCGTCGTCGATACCGACGAAGTGCAGTGCCATCGCGACGACGTAGAAGAACAGGTTGCCGAGCTGGCGATCCCAGAGGAGATAACCGACGATCGCGTTGTAGGCGGCGAACGAGCCGACGTGAATCCAGAACACGCCGGTCCCGGACGACTCCTCGTCCCCGTTCGAACCGGTGTTCGCTCGTCGGGCGAGTTGCTCGAGACCGTAGAAGACGACGAACCCGAGCAGGGCGATCAGATAACCGTGGTGTTCGGCGAAGGCGGTCGACGTCCCGTAGGCCTCGAGTGTGGCCGCGGCCGCCCCGACGTCGGGGAGGAGGTGGACGAACACGTAGGCGACGGAGACGCCACCGGCGGCCGACAGCCAGCGGCTCCGGGGAATGCGGCCGCCAAACCCCAGCCGGCCGGCGAAGAGGTGAACGAGTCCGAGGGCGATCGCGAACACCAGCCTGAGCATCGTCTCGGGACCCAGTGATCCGATCGGGACCATCGTTCGATGTGAGCCACCATCGGCTCCCCCATAGGTCTGTGGCCAGCCCGTTCAGACGGACCGCTGTCAGGCAGCGCCGGGACCCCATAGCCGTCTCAGTCGTCGGCGCTGTGGGGGTGCTCGCCGCCGGTCGACATCGCATCGCCGACCGTCCCCGCGGTTCGCCGGACGAGACGGCCGAACGCTCGCCGCCGACTGACGAACAGCGCCGTCCCGAGCACGACGTAGATCCCACTGTAGATGAGCAACAGGTCGGTACTCGAGACCGGCAACGTGGCCAACTCGCGGATGATGACGAACTCGAGGAAGACCTGCGAGAGGAACAAGGAAAGTAAGACGACCGCTTCCCCGACCGAGATCTCGAAGCGGAGCAACAGGGAGACGGCGAAGAACGACTGGGCGGCGGTCAGCCAGATTTCCGCCGACTGCTTGAAGTCGAACGCGAGGACGCCGTACTGACCCAGCGCGATCGAGTGGACGACGACGAGGGTGCCGATGAGCAGCGTCCACTGGTTGAGCTTCGAGGAAATGAGCGCGTTGAAGCCCGCGGTCGAGCGGGCCTTGTTCACCAGGTAGACGACGACGATGAGTTCCGGCGCTTCGGAAGCCAGCGGCGCGATCCACTGGATCATGAAGAAGGAAGGAATGCCGACGCTCTCGCCGAGTGACTCGAGGCCGTGAGCGAAGGGTTCGACGGCCGTGAAGATCATCACGCCCGAATAGGCAAAGAGCACGAAGACGGTCGCGATCCGGGCCGGTTTCGACAACCGCTGTAGGTACGCCGGGACGCCGACGTGGTCCATGTCCGGTTCGACTTCGCCACGGAGGATGACCGCGATGTAGCAGACGTAGAGCCCGACCAGAAACAGCATGTCGAAGATATCGATCCCGCCGTTGAGCGGGACGAGGAACGCCCAGAGCGTCGCGATCAGCAGGAACACGACCTCGAGGCCGATCTCCCGATCGAGGACGACGACATCCGAGAGGCGGCCGTCGCGTTTCTCGACCGAGGGATCGGTCGACGAACCCCGCCGATAGATCGTAAAGAGGGCGACGCCGGCCCAGCCGATGCCGATGAGGATTCGGTTCGCGCCGGTCATGTTGGCGACGGCCAAGTTGCCGGCCTCGATCCCGCGTTCGGTCCCGGCGAACACGCCCGCGTTCCAGGCGTAGAGCGCGTCGACGGCGTACTCCGGGGCGACTGCGAGGACCGCCAGAACGGCGATCGCGAACGCCTGGGGCACGTCCTTCTCGGCGGTTTCAGCCGCCCACGCGAGCAGAAACGCCGACCCCAGCACGGCGAGGCCAGTCACGAACACCGTCCACAGCGTCGACAGCGATCGGAGCAGGGCCGGGGCCCGATACTCGAACCCTGTGGCTGTCGCGAGCCAAGGGAGGATATCGGTGGCCCCGATCACGGCGACCCACGGCAGTGTCAGTGCGACCGCGGCCGAAATCGCGCCCAACGCCTGTCGTCTCATGGAAATCGTCTCCGACCGCGTACTGGTCGGCGACTCCTACGTGGGACGGTGCGATGTGGCTCCTGCCTGCTACTGCTGTGGTGTTTGCTCCTCGTAGGGCTGGACGACGACGAATCCGTCCGAGCCCGTAAACTCGAGCTGGTAGGTTTCGTCGGAGGATTGGCCGATCATGTTCGAGAGGGCATTGTCGACGTGACTACCGGGAGTCGTCCCGCTCCAGGCGACGGTCGCGCTGGGATCGGTCCTGACGGGTGGTTCCAGGACGAGTGGCTCGCCGTGGGTCGTGATCGCGACGCTACCGGGTCCGACGAGCGAGACGTTCGTCAGTCCGCCAGCGGAGAAGCCAGCGATACTATTGATCGTCCGGATTTCGTAGTCGACCGACGACTCGAACGCGAGGACGTCGTTGCCGTTGACCGAAATCTCCTGTCCGGGATCGAGATCGAGCACCTGGATCTTCTTTTCTTGATCCGCGAGGTAGAGATGGCCAGTTCCGGTCGCCTCCATAACGGGCGTCCCCTCACTGGTCGCTTTCTCCTTGAGGAATCCCGTAATCCCGCCTTCGGCCGAGGACTTCCCCTCGAAGGAGATGTCCCCGTCGTAGGCGATCATCGATCCGGCTTTGGCGATGATGGTCCCGTCGAGGGTGATGTCGAGCAGTTTGCCGTTCTCGAGTTGAAACGTTTCGCCCCCATCCTTCGGTTCGTTCGCGGTAACGAATTCGTCGACGTTCATGGTATACCGAGCCGTGAGTCGGCTCTACCGGTCCTATTGGGGAAGTCAGGTGAAATAGTTGTTCATCTGCTAATTTCAGCTCGACGGGTACTGATCGACCGCGGTCACGTCCCGCTTCGAACGAAATCGGCCGCCTTCTCGGCGATCATCGTCGTCGGCGCATCCGTGTTGCCGCTCGGAATCGTCGGCATCACCGAGGCGTCGACGACGCGCAGTCCTTCGAGGCCGTGGACCCGAAGCCGGTCGTCGACGACGGCCATGTCGTCGTCGCCCATCTTGCAGGTGCCGACCGGGTGATACAGCGTTTCGGCGGTCTCGCGGATGTGTTCGATCAGTTCCTCGTCGGTCCGGACGTCCGATCCCGGCAGTAGCTCGGCCCCGCGATACTCGTCGAACGGCTCGGCCCGCAGGATCTCCCGAACCAGTTTGACACCCTCGAGCAACACCTCGAGGTCCGCCCCCTCGGTCAGGTACTGTGGATCGATGACCGGGTCGTCGAAGGGGTCGGCCGACGCGAGCGCGATCCGACCGCGGCTCTCCGGTCGCAGTCGAAGCACGTTCAGCGAGAACCCGTGGCCATCGGGGTTATCGAGCCCGTGTTCGACGAAGTGCGACGGGGCGAAGTGGAACTGAACGTCCGGGGTGTCGGCCGTCTCGGAGACGGTCGCGAACCCGCCGGCCTCCCCCACGTTCGAGGTCAGCGGCCCCCGCTTCAACAGCAAGAATGTGAGGAGGTTCCAGATCGAGTCCGCGTCCGCGAGGCTGATCGGTCGTTCGCACTCGTAGCCGACGCCGGCCTGCAGGTGATCCTGCAGGTTTCGACCGACGCCCGGGTGGTCCGCGACGACGGGGATGTCGTGTTCCGCGAGGTGGTCGGCCGGACCGATACCGGAGAGCAACAGTAACTGGGGCGAGTTGACGGCCCCGGCCGAGAGGATGACCTCCTGGGCTGCGTCGACCGTCGCCGGACCCCCGTCGGCATCGGTGCGAGCGTACTCGACGCCGACTGCCACCTGGCCGTCGAATCGGATTCGGGTCGCCTGTGCCCCCGTCTCCGCAGTCAGGTTCGGGCGGTCCAGTACGGGCTTCAGGTAGGCGTCGGCACCGCTGTGGCGACGACCATCCTCCTGTGTCACCTGATAGAGCCCGACGCCCGCCTGGTCGCCCGCGTTGAAGTCCGCGTTGTGTGGCAGTCCCGCCGCTTGCCCGGCCGCGACGAACGCCTCGCTGAGTTCGTTCGGCGACTGGGGATCCGCCACGTTCCGCGGCCCGCTGATCGCGTGATAGTCCGAGGGGCCGCGCTCGTTGTGTTCGGCCCGCATGAAGTACGGCAGCACGTCTTCGTACCCCCACCCCTCGTTGCCCAGCTCCGCCCAGTGGTCGTAGTCCGCGGGCTGGCCGCGGATGTAGATCATCGCGTTGATCGAACTCGAGCCCCCGAGGGTCTTCCCGCGGGGCCAGTAGAGGTCCCTGTCGTGAAGTTCCGACTGCGCCTCGGTGTGATAGTTCCAGTCGACGGTCGACTGGAACAGCTCCGAGAACGCCGCCGGAATCCCGATTTTGCGCTCCGTATCGGGTTCCCCGGCCTCGAGCAACAGCACGTCCGTCTCGGCGTCGGCCGACAACCGGTTCGCGAGGACACAGCCTGCCGGCCCCGCACCGACGATGACGTAATCGTACGTCTGCCCTGATACTGTCATGGTATCTCACACCATATCACGGAACGTTCATAAACGTTCCAAAAGGATTCGGACCAGTAGTCTCGAGACGGCGTCCCCGTCGAACGCTCGAGACCGGGTTCCCTCGGGGATCACCTCGCGGCGAAAGAGCAATCGAAAAGCGCGCCACAGGGGGTGATCGCTCCGGACGGGCGTCGGCAGTCGAGCGGGTACCGGGCGTGACTCGTCGGTTTCGACGACTGTCCCCGACCACCGATCCATGGTCGTTGACAAACATTTACCTCCGGCGGGAGTATACCTCTAGTATGGTCGAATCCCTCGTGGGGAACGTGCCGCTCCTGCTGTTGGTGGCGGGGCTCGTGTTGATGGTACTGGAGGCGATTTCGCCCGGAGCCCACCTCATCGTCATCGGCATCGCGCTGGTTGGGGCCGGCCTCATCGGCGTCCTCTTTCCGCCCGCAGCGAACGTCCTCGTACTGGCGGCGCTGACGCTCGGTATCGGGATGGTCGCGGCCTACATCTACCGGGAGTTCGACTTCTACGGCGGGAAGGGGACCGCTCAGACGACGGATTCGGATTCGCTGTCCGGCAAGACGGGGTACGTCACCGAACCCGTCACGACCCGCAGCGGCGAGGTCAAACTCGACGAGGGCGGGTTCGCTCCCTACTACAGCGCGCGGACGACCAGCGGCACGATCGAGGAAGGCGAGGAGGTCATCGTCCTCGATCCGGGCGGCGGAAACGTGCTCACGGTCGAATCCCTCGACGCGCTCGGCGAAGACGAGATCGATCGCGCGCTCGCACGCGATGCGGCAGCACGGAGCGAGCGAGACGAATCGGATCGCGACGACGACGGATCGATACCCGGGATCGACACCGAGCGGGAAACCGAGAAATCGAGCTAAGGACACCCAGCCGTGCCGACGAGTCCACTCCGGCCGCGCCCGTCGGCTTGAGCCCCACAGCGGGGACGGGCTCGAGTGCGCGGTCGACACGGTGACACGGGGGCCTGCTGTGCTACCGGACGACATATGTCGCCGAAACAAGGGAACGTTTTTCTCCCCACCGCCGTAAGTCCGAAATATGGTGGTACAACTGTTCCCGATGCAAACCGTCGGCGGTGCCGTGCTGCTCGTCGGTGCCCTCGCCCTCGTCGTCGTCGTCGCCGCGCTGTTGAGCGCGATCGAGATCGTCGACGCCTACGAAAAACGAACCCTGACCGTCTTCGGCGAGTACCGCAAACTGCTCGATCCGGGGATCAACTTCGTCCCGCCGTTCGTCTCGAACACCTATCGGTTCGACATGCGAACGCAGACGCTGGACGTGCCACGACAGGAAGCGATTACCCGCGACAACTCGCCGGTGACGGCCGACGCCGTCGTCTACATCAAGGTGATGGACGCCAAGAAGGCGTTCCTCCAGGTCGACGACTACAAGCGTGCCGTCTCGAACCTCGCCCAGACGACGCTGCGTGCCGTGCTGGGTGACATGGAACTCGACGACACGCTGAACAAGCGCCAGGAGATCAACGCCCGCATCCGCGAGGAACTCGACGAACCCACCGACGAGTGGGGGATTCGCGTCGAATCGGTCGAAGTCCGCGAGGTCAACCCCTCCAAGGACGTCCAGCGTGCGATGGAGCAACAGACCTCCGCCGAGCGGAAACGCCGTGCCATGATCCTCGAGGCACAGGGTGAACGCCGCAGCGCCGTCGAGAAGGCCGAAGGTGACAAACAAAGCGAGATCATCCGTGCCCAGGGTGAAAAACAGAGCCAGATCCTGGAAGCACAGGGTGACGCGATCTCGACGGTCCTGCGTGCCCGCTCGGCCGAATCGATGGGCGAACGCGCCGTCATCGACAAGGGGATGGAGACGCTCGCCGACATCGGCCAGGGCGAGTCGACGACGTTCGTCATGCCCCAGGAACTCACCTCGCTGGTCGGGCGCTACGGCAAGCACCTCTCGGGCAGCGACGTCGAGGCGGACGGCCAGGAACTCGAGAGTCGCGAGTTCGACGACGAGACGCGCGAACTGATCGGCCTGGACGACATCGCCGAGATCATCGGCGAGATCGACCAGGAAGCCGATATGGACGTCGAAGCGATGGAGCAAGAAGCCCAGGCGATCAAGGAGGGCAAGGACCCCGCGGAGATCTCCGATCCCGACGAGGTCATCGAGGAGATGGATCAGGACTTCCAGAGCCAGGCCGACGGCGGGACCGACATCCCGGTCGACGAGACGGACGCCGACAACCCCTCGACCGGCGAGTAACGAGTCTTCGCCCTCCCGACCGACTCGTCCCGCTCCCCTTCGCTCGCCGGACTTCACGTAGGCCGACCCGAGATGTGGCCGCAAGAACGCGAGGGTTCCGGCTCGGGACACTGACCGGGGACGACTCGCTGTATCACGGGGCTCGTATTGAATTCGTAACCAGTCGTATTCGGTGAACAAAGCGGAGCGAAACCTGTTTTACGGGTCGTGCCCTTGTAGACGGTAGGTAGAAATGACGAAGCCCGATGGGGTCGACGACGAGAAACGCGCGACCCTGCGCCGATTCGCCGCCCTCGGTGCCGCCTCCCCGCTGGTCGGCCGCGCCGACGCAGCGGCGGCTGACACGGGCGAGAGCGACGCGCGCGATGCGATCGCGGGCTATCTCTCCACGACGCCCGGCGCGCACTTCTCGAAGATCCGTGACGACCTGCAACTCGGGACCGGCGAAACCCAACACCACCTCCGCCGCCTCGAGGAACTCGACGCCATCGAGCGGTACCGCGACGGCGACTACAAGCGGTTCGTCACGGCCGATCGGTTCGACGAGTTCGAAAAGCGAGCGCTTGGCTATCTCCGCCGGGAAACGCCCCGCGGCATGCTGATCGAACTGCTCTTGCAGTCGGACGCGACTGCCGGCGACCTCGCCGAGGCGCTGGACGTCTCGGCACCGACGGTGAGCAAGTACGCCGGTCAACTCGAGGACGCCGGCTTGCTCTCCCGGGAAGACGGCTACGCGGTCGAGCGACCGGAGACCGTGTTGGTCCTGGTCGTCCGCCACGCGGACTCGTTTGGCGACCGCGCGCAGACGCTCGCCAAAGACGCGGACCAGTTCCTCGAGTACCAGGGGTAAGTGACCGTTACTCGAGGGAAAGCGGTTTCCGTCCGGCCGACGCCGATTCTGGCGATTCGATCAGCGGCGGCAGTTCGGCCAACGACTCGAGTTCGTAGGTCGCGTCCGCCGGCAGTTCGTGGTCGCGATTGTGCGACCGCCGGAGGAAAGCGGTCTCGAGGCCGGCCGCTCGGCCGGCCGTGACGTCTTTCGGGGAATCGCCGACGTAGAGTCCGTCGGTGACGCCGAGGGCCGCGAGCGCGTCCTCGATGTAGTAGGGATCCGGCTTGCGCCGGTCGTACCCCTCGAACGTCGGCGCTCGCCCCCGAACGACGTCGAAATCGATTCCGACGAACCCCGCGACGAATGCCGCGGTTTCGTGACGATTGTTGGTGACGAGCCCGATCCGCGTCCGTTCGGCGAGATCGCGAATCGCGTCGATGTCGTTGTAGGTGGCACGCTCGCCCGATCGAAGGCGATCGTGGGTCCCACTCGAGGCGTAGCTCTCTTTCAGTTCCCAGAACCGGGCGGGATCGATCCCGAGTTCCGCACACCGCGTCCGGATCAGTTCGTGGTCGTGCGTTCTGCAGTCGCGACGCTGGGCCGGCGTCGGATCGGCCTCGAGCGCGGCGAGCGCGGCGTCCGCGGCGTCGGCGTACACCTGCGGGTCCGTTCGCGGGCCCTCGAGGACGACGCCGTCCATATCGAATAGTATCACCGTCATTCAGCGACGATGTAGGGAGCGCCGAACCAAAGGGTGTTCGGCGCGCGATAGTAGTCACGTCGTTACGATCAGTAAAAGACGACGTCGCCGGACTCGTGTCGCGCCAGTCCCATCAACAGTTTACTTTCCAGGTGGTACTCGAGGAATACCCCCATTTTTCGATCTCGACATCGTAGTCGCCCTCCTGAAGCGCGGTGATGTTCGAGCCGACCTCTTTGGCCGTCATACCGAGCTCTTGGCCGATGAGGCGGGATTTGAAGTACGTCTTCGTCGCCGCGTTGTTCCGGAAGTACTCCAGAATCCGCTGTTGTTTGCTCGTGAGGTCGGGGGCCATTGCAGTGCTCATATTCGTCCAGATGACAGGAACACCCTTAGGGGGTTTGGTACGTGCGGTTAACCCGTCGCCTTCTTGCGGTTTTGCTGGCAAGTAATTCGGTACTAACTGGACGGAAAGGTTTCGTTGGTACGGCTGGTTAATATATGTATTCCGGCGAGTGTCTTTTGTTCGTGAACGTTTCCGGTCGACGGGGGCAGCGACTCGACTCGAACGGAGACGCGCGAGGAAAACCGCTCGCCATCGCGGACTGTTAGGGTTCCGTCTCGTAAGCCGTCGTTACCAAGGGGCCAAACGAACACGCAACTGCCTCGCCGAGCGCTCGCGTCCGATCGGTCAAGCCGTCGGTGAACACGCCGGCGGCTCCCGCCCCCGTAGCGACCCCCGTCGTTCCGAGTACGTCGTCCATCACCGGCCCCAACTCCGCACCGTCCGCGAGCCGCTCGGCGACGTGATCCGGAAGCCGAAGCGTCGGGCCGCCGCCTCGTTCCGTCCGCTCACCATCCGTGGCCACACCCCACATGATCAGTGACAGTCCCGGCGTCGCTCCGAGTCGGGCGACGCCGCCCTCGAGGCCGATCCCGTAGTCCGCGTCGGTCGCCGCGAGCGCTCGTCGCGCGCGGTTCTCGGCACCGGTGACGGTTTCCGCGATCGACCGTGGCTGTTCGTCGACACCGGAATCGACGTCGACCGCGGTTACGGTCGGCTCGTATCGCTCGAGGGTTCGCTCGACCGCATCGATCTTGACCGGATTCGTGCTGCCGACTGCGAGGTTCATACCGGCCGTTCGAACGGAACCGAGTTGGGACCTCCGTTTCGAAGCGAGATCGTCGGCCGGCTCGAATCCCGATCGGCCCGACTGTGCGGGCCGACCGTCGTCGTGAGCGATCGGTGACGGTTTCGTTCTATTCTTGAATGTTTCTATTTGTCATACTCGTTCGTCCGAATTATCCGTTTTCGGAGCATATTGGATCCGGATTCCGAAACCGTTAAACCTTGAGTCTCTGAACGTGGGAGGTAACGAATCCGTCCGGGCTTTTACGATCGGTTCGGCCGGGAGCACTTGCCATCGTATGACTAACGCACCATCGAATACGAGAGTACGACGTAGCGAACCCGAAACGAACGAACAGGAGACCGAAAGCGAGCAGGAGGATCTTGCCTGCCCCGAGTGTGCGGGTAACCTCGTCGTCGACGACGAACACGGTGAGACCGTCTGTGAGGACTGTGGCTTGGTCGTCGAGGAGGACTCGGTCGACCGCGGTCCCGAATGGCGCGCGTTCGACGCCGCCGAGAAAAACGAGAAGTCCCGCGTGGGCGCGCCGACGACGAACACGATGCACGACAAGGGCCTCTCGACCAACATCGACTGGCGCAACAAGGACGCCTACGGGAACTCCCTTGGCTCGCGTCAGCGCGAGAAGATGCAGCGCCTGCGCAAGTGGAACGAGCGCTTCCGCACCCGCGACTCCAAGGAGCGCAACCTCAAGCAGGCACTCGGCGAGATCGACCGGATGGCCTCCGCGCTGGGGCTGCCCACGAACGTCCGCGAGACGGCAAGCGTCATCTATCGACGCGCGCTCGACGAGGACCTCCTCCCCGGTCGCTCCATCGAGGGCGTCTCGACGGCGTGTGTCTACGCCGCCGCCCGGCAGGCTGGCGTCCCCCGGAGCCTCGACGAGATCGCCGACGTCTCCCGCGTCGAGAAAAACGAGATCGCCCGCACCTACCGCTACGTCGTCCGCGAACTCGGCCTCGAGGTCCAGCCGGCCGATCCCGAGAGCTACGTCCCCCGGTTCGCCTCGGGACTCGAACTCTCCGACGAGGCCGAGCACCGCGCGCGAAGCCTGCTCCAGAACGCCAAGGAGAAGGGCGTCCACTCGGGCAAGTCGCCGGTCGGCCTCGCAGCCGCCGCGGTCTACGCCGCCGCACTGCTGACCAACGAGAAGACCACGCAGGCCGCCGTCTCCGACGTCGCCGACATCTCCGAAGTCACCATCCGAAACCGCTACCACGAGCTCCTCGAGGCCGAGGAGACCATCGGGATGGCCTAACTCGGAACAACGACGACTGAAACTCGCCGGAACGATACCGTTTTTGCCACGCTCGTCCGCAGTGGGTAGCAATGGAACTTGACTTCGACTCGTTCGTACTCGCGGCGTCGACGGCGGACCTCTCCGAGGAACCCACGGCCCGCGAGCACGCGGACGCGATCGAGTTTCGAATGGACCTGACCGACGAGCCACTGGCCGCACTCGAGGCCTACGACGGCGAGCTCCCGCTCCTCGCGACGAATCGAGCCGACTGGGAGGGCGGTGACGCCGACGAGGACGGCCGACTCGAGGCGCTGACCGAAGCGACCGGGTTCGATGCCGTCGCCGCGATCGACGTCGAACTCGAGTCGATCGTGGACGGCGACGCCGAGGAGACCCTCGAGACGGCTCGCAACCGGGATGTCTCGATCGTCGCGTCGGCCCACGACTTCGAGGGGACGCCGCCTCGAACGGGGCTGGTCCGGACGCTGACGGAGGCGGGCAAGTACGCCGACGTCGCGAAACTGGCGGTGACTGCGGACTCGAAGGCCGATACGCTCGCGGTGTTGTCCGCGACCGAACAGCTGACGGCCCACGGCGACACGGTCGCGACGATGGCGATGGGCGACGTGGGGAGTCACACGCGTGCGGTCGCACCGGTGTACGGGTCGAAAATCGGCTACGCGCCCGTCGATCCCGCGGCGGCGACTGCACCGGGACAGTACGACCTCGAGACGCTCTCGGAACTGGTGACACGACTCGAGTGAGTCGAAAACGAGGAGAATCGGAATGTTAAGGGCAGGGGGCCCCTACCATCCCAGTACAATGACATGGCTCCGTGCGCTTCTCGCCGCCGGCCTGTCGGTGATCATGCCCGGTGCGGGCCACGTCCTCGTTCGTGACTGGCTCCGCGCTGCCCTTTTTGCCGGGCTCTTCCTCTCGGTGAGTGCCTTCTTTCTCCCGATCGATCAACTCACGGCGGCCGGTCCGATAACGAGTTACGACGAGGCCTTCGAGCAAGCGACGATCATGGCCGAAGAAACCGACGTGATGGCACAGTTCTTCCTCTCGTTTATCGCCCTGTTCGCCGCGGTCGATTCGGCCTTTCGCGCGCTGGGCTACCTGCCCGGCGGTAATACGGAGACGGACGAATCGACCTGCCCCGAGTGCGGGAAAGAAATCGACGAGGACCTCGCGTTCTGTCACTGGTGTACGACGCGACTCGAACCGGCAGAGCCCGAGGCAGAGACGAACGATATCTGAGGACGGTCTGCTGGAAGTCATCGACGGTACACCCCCAAGACAGGTCGCGGTTGCATCGGTACGGGAGACCGTACGAGCCGAGCGGGCGAGGAGCCGACGGGGACCGCTACTTCTCGATGATACTTTCTTCGACGGCTTCGCCGAAGTGGCGAGCCGTATCCTCGTAGTACAGCAACATCTCGTCGCCGGCCTCGAGGTCAGTCACCGCTTTGCGTCCGTCGGCGGTGGCGACCTTGATCGTCTCGGCGTTCTGGAGCAGGGTTTCGACGCGGTCGCCGTTCGCGGCCTCGAGGGCGATCCGGAACATCGGTCGCTGTTCGATCTTGACCCGACCGACGATGGCCTCGCGGGTGTTGCCCTGAAGATCGACGACCTGGACCTCGTCGCCGCTTTGCAGTTCCGAGAGGTACTTCGTCCCGCCGTCGGGCGTGCGGACGTAGGCGTGGACCGCGCCCGCGTTCACCCGGAAGGGACGGGAGGCGACGTACGGTGATTCCGCGGTTTCGCCGTGGACGAACACCAGCCCGCGGCTCATCGACCCCACGAGCATCCCCTCGTCGTGCTCGAGCAGGCTGCCGGTATCGACACAGACCCGGTCGGCACTGCCGGCCCGTTCGACGTCGAGTACCTCGGCGTACTCGAGATCGAGGCTCTCGCGGGCTGCCTCGTCCCGGACCTCGACCGTCTTTCGGATCTCGTCGGGATCGTCGGAGTCGAGCAAGACGGCATCGGAGCCGATCTCGAGGGTTTCGAACGCCGTCTTGGCCTCCTCGGCGCTGGTCACGCCCGCGACGAGGTCCGTCTCCTCGCCGATACGCGCGATCAGGTTTTCGAGGGGGATGATCGTCCAGTCCTCGCCGACGACGATCGTGTGGTCGGCTTCCTCGGCGGCGGTTTCCGCGAAGCGTTCGTACTCCGTGCCGAGAATGCGGACGTACGCGCCCCGGTCGAAGTCGCCGTCCCGTCGCAGCGTCGAGAGATCCGCCGAGCCCGAGAAGTCCTCGGGCAGGTCGATCGTCGCGTCGCCCTCGCCGTTTTTGCCGACGATAATCGCGTCGGCCTGCGAAGCAGGGTCGTCTTCGCTCTCGGCGTCGTCGACCAGGGTCACGTCGCCATCGGTTCGAAACGCCGCGACGTTGATGTCGCCCAGTTCGCGGACGCGTCCCACGTCGTCTTCGTCGACCAGTACCCAGTCTGCACCCGCTTCGAGCGCGGTGGTGATCCGCGCCCGGCGGTCGTTCCAGTCGCCGACGGTATCGTCGGCTTTCACCCAGACAGCTCGCGTCATGAATCGATCCTCGAAGGGGACCGGCTTGAACGTGGCGGATCGGGCAGGGCCGGCGGATCGATCGGTCCAACGGATCGACGGCAGCCGTTTCCGGGTCGTCGGGCCCGATACCGCCGGTCGAAAGCCGTAATAGAACAGATAGTACCAACACCCGCGATAGTAAGGATAGTACGGACACTTTCTCAGAAGTTGATAAGATATCTCCGGGCGATCGATCGAACATGGGTCAGCGTCACCTCGAGATGGATGCAGAACCGTCGATCGACCGCGCCGCCCGCCGTCTCGAGGCGGAGTCCACGGCCACGATCGCGCGAGCGGTCTACGATCACGCCGGCGAGCTGGCGGTCCTCGAGTACGGGCAGCCGGCTGCCATGCTGGGCGCGATCCGGCTCGCCGCTCGCCGGACCGGCGTCGGCGAACCGGACCGTGAACGGCTCGCGGCGGAGTTCGACGTCGATCCGGACCGCGTCGTCGCGGCCGACGAGTTGCAGTCGCGGTACCTGACGCCGCCCGCGGACGACGACGAGATCCGCCGGCTCCGGCGGCGGCTCATCGTGGCCAGAGAAGTGCTGGCCGCGGTCGAGCGCGGCCGTGGCGCTGGCCCCGAGCTGCCGGGCTCGCACCTCGCTGACGCCGCGCCCTTCCTGCTCGCACGCGCGAGCAGCCACCTCGATTCCCGCACCGACCGCGAGTTCCCGGGACTCGACGCGGCGGCGCTTCGAGACCACGTCGAGCGACTCGAGGCCGACCTCGAGTTCGCCCGGCTGGGGACGAAACTGTACAGGCTGGTTCACGAGGAGTGAACTGGCGACGCGTGTGCTGGCCGACCGCCGTTCGGACGGTCCGGTGTCACTGGGTCCCGACCCACCCACACAGCGGGTCCCGGTCTCACCGGCAAATCGGGACAGCAAACCGTCTCAGGATTCGGTATCGTCACCGATGAGTTTGTGCCGGAACGCCCGGTAGGCGTTTTCGCCTCGCTCGGTCAACTCGACCACGCGCCGGCGGCCGACCGACTCGATCGTGACGTAGCCGTCCTCGGCGAGAGGCTCGAGGACGTGGGTATCCAGCACGCGGAACGCGCCCTTGTCCTCGCCGGAGCGCTCGTCGGGCGAGCGGCGGTCGGCGATAAAAGAGAGGTCGTGGTCGCGCGCGTACTCGATGAGGTCTTTCTTCTTCGGCGGGGCCGTCCGATCGTCGTGAAATCCGTCCCACGCGGGCGGATCGGAGAGGAACTCCATGATCGCGACCTGGTCACGCGACGGCGACTCGATCGGATAGGTCGGGACCTCCTCGATCTCGTCGAGCCCGAACGAGACCGGTTCGTCGGTCCCGTCGTGGGCGTACTCCGCGGGCTCGACGTAATAGGCGTGTGCGTCAGTCGAGACGTCCATACACGCGATCGTCGCACCGATCGCCGGGATCGTCCCGGCCCCGGAGACGTTGACGTACACCTGATCGTCTGCGTGCTCGTCGGCGATCGTCGTCACGTCTCCGAGCACGGCGTAGACGTCCGTCAGATCGCACTCCCTGGTCCGAACCTCGGGGACGATCGACTCGAGTTCCGCGCGCAACTCCTCGTGGTACTCGGCGGCTGCCGTGGCGTTTCGCTCGGTCGTTCCGTTCCGCTCCCCTCCGTTGCCGTTCCTCCCCCTGCCGCCCACGCCGTCACCCTCGAGCAGATAGACGAGATCCGCCCGCTGGTCCCGGATCGGCTCGAAGATCCGATCGAACTCGTAGCCCAGCGGCACGACGTGGACTCGCTTGACGACCTCCATACGCCGAGAGGCGTGTCAATAAGAATAACTGCTACGGAATCGGTAGGCGACTCTATACAGAGGCTCGAGTCGGCCCCGATCGGCCGGCGAGGTCGGCTCCCCGGTCGAACAACCAGTCTGGCGGGATTGAACGGGACTTTCAGGCAGTTCTCGTCGGTGACGATACCCTCGTCTCGAGTGGGTAGGACCTCGGCGAAACGTTGAGAACGCCCCCGCCCCTACACGGAAACAGATGGCCGCCTACGACGCGATCTGTTTCGATCTGGATTCGACGCTCTGCGAATCGACCCAGGATGCCGCGAGCCTGCTCGAGTCGACCTTCGAGCGGGCCGGCTGTGACCCGTTCTGTACGCCGGCGGATCTGCGAGCCGCGGTGCCCGACCTGCCGACCGCCGAAACGGATCGGGAGTTCTACGAGCACCTCTTTACGGAAGTCACACGGCGGGCCGGCGTGGCTCCCGATCTCGCGCCGACGCTCGCGGCGAACTACCTCGACGTCCAGGAGCCGACCGCCGTCCGGTTCCGGCCCGGCGCGCAACCCGCACTCGAATACGCCCGCGAGCGTGCATCCGTCGCGCTCATCACGAACGGTGGCCGGAAGACACAAACCCGGAAACTCCGATCGCTGGGTATCGAGGACGCGTTCGACACCCACGTCTTCACGGAGCCAAGCGCGGGGATCCTCCCGAAACCGAACGCGGCCCCTTTCGAACGCGCACTCACCGACCTCGACGTGACGCCGGACGCGGCGATCCACGTCGGCGACTCGTTACACGCCGACATCGCAGGGGCCAACGCGATGGGCCTGGACTCGGCCTGGCTCGACACCGGCCGCGACGACGGCCCCAGCGAACACGAGCCGACCTACGAGCTCGCGTCGCTCGAGACCTTCGAAACGATCGTCTAGTGGCGGTTCGAACCCCTACTCGTCAGGCAGCAGATCCGTGTGAACGACGGCCCGATACTGGGTGTCCGTCCCTTCCTCGAGTCGCTTGAGCAGCGCCGCCGCGTTCGGGAAGCTCTCGGGGAGTTCGAACGAGTCCGACTCGTCCTCGTCGCGGTCTTTACAGCGCTTGACGAACTCGACCAGGACTTCGAGGGTCCCGCGACGGGCGTAGACGACGCCGATGTCTCGCTCGAGGGTCTCGCTCCAGGTCCCGATCACCGACGCGGCCGCGTTCTGGGGCCGTTGCAGCCGCTCGACGAGCGCGTCGGTATCGATATCGGGACCCTCCTCGCCCCCCACGTCGTCGATGACCGCCTGGAGTTCCTCGGGATCCGTCTCGGCGGGCGACCCGTCGCCGGCCGCCTCGAGCAACTCCCCGAAGGCCTCGACCTCCTCGCGGCGAACCGCGATCGGATAGACGAAGTCGTGGGTCTCCTTCGGGAGCGTGTACGATTTCCCCTCGATGCCCTGTTCGCCGGGGCCGGACGAACCCAGCATCAACTCGAGTATTCCCATACCTGACACAGGCATGGTGAGGCGAATAAGTGTTCCGCGCTCGACCCGTCGCTCGCCCGATTCGCGCACCGATCGCACTACCACTCGTCGCCGAGGGCCGCTTTCGCGCCGCCGTAGCCGCCGGCGGTCGTCCACGTCCGGCCGCTTTCCGCGTGCTCGACCTCGTAGGGGCCGCCACAGGCACCACAGCGGTACTGATCGGGCGATTTCACGGGCGTGGACGCACGGTGGCGCGTTGCCCGCCAGTCACAGCCGTCGGTGAGACACCGGAGGACGTATCGGGGCTCCGCGAACGCCTCGCAGTAGCGCGGGGCCTCGAGCGCGCCAGCCCGGTCGCGAAATCGCTCCCCGTGTCCGGACTCGCCGAAGTGCTGGAACTCCCAGGCGTGGACGAGTTCGTGGCGGACGATCCCCGCGAACTCGGGCCAGTCGTAGTGGTCGTACGCCCGGCGGGCGAGCACGATCGTCGCGACGCCGCTGTCCGCGTTCCACCTGCAAAGGCCCGCCCGGCGGCGCGCTCGCGGGGAGACCGTCCACTCGAGGGCCCCGAGGTCGACGGCCAGTTCGTACTCCTCGCGGACCTCACGGGCGTGAATCCGCGCGCGGGCGACGATCTCGTCTGCGAGCGTCAGCTCCTCGCCGTCGGTCACGGGCTCGTACTAGGTGGCTCCCGTCGAAATCGTTCCGATTCGGTCCCGTTCCGGGTGAGAAGCGGCGATGCACCAGACACGTTTTAATAACTTAGCCAGGTATTTTTGCTGCGATTAGTATAGAAAACGGCGTCTAATAGCAACTATATTAATAAGATCGAGGGACCGAGTTCGACGTACGATGCGTCAACACGAGTCGGCGCACGCTCACGACGACTCGCACGCAGGCGACGACCACAGCCACGGACGGGGGCACAGCCACGGCGGGGATTCGACGAGCAGTCGCAAACTCGCCGCCGTCTCGCTGATCAACGTCGTCGGCTTCCTCGTCGAACTCGCGGGCGGGCTGGCCTTTGGCTCCGTCGCGTTGATCAGCGACGCCGTCCACATGCTGTTCGACGCGCTGGCGTACGTGATGGCCTTCGCCGCCGCTCACGTCGCCGAACAGTACGGCGACGGCGAGCGCTGGTCGTACGGCCTCCACCGTCTCGAGCCGTTCGCCGCGTTCCTCAACGGGCTCCTCCTCTTGCCGATGGTCGGGTTCATCCTCTGGGAGGCCTATCAACGCTTCCTCGAGCCCGTCGCCATCGGTACCGGCCCGACGATCGCCATCGCGACGGGGGGCCTCCTCGTCAACGTCGGCTCGGTGTACGTCCTCCACGGCGACGCGATGAGCCTCAACGAGAAGGGTGCGTTCTACCACTTGCTCGGCGACGCCGGCGGCTCCGTCGCCGTCATCGTCTCCGTGCTCGCCATCGAGGTGACCGGCATCCGCGTCGTCGACCCGATCACCGCGGCGCTCATCGCCGCCGTGGTGACCTGGTCGGCGGTCACCGTCTTGCGCGGCAGCGGCGAGATTTTCTTCCTCAAGACGCCCCTCGAGAGCGCCGACGTTCGCTCCCACATTACCGGGATCGACGGCGTGGATCGAGTCGACGACTTCCACGCGTGGCAGATCTGCAGTCAGATCACGGTCGCGACGGTCCACCTCGAGACCGGCGTCGAGACGATGGCCGAGGCCGAATCGGTCGTCGCTCGCGTCCACGACGAACTCGCCCGCCACGGCGTCGATCACGCGACCGTCGAACTGAGTCCCCACTATGCGGACCGTGACGTGTATCTCGATACGCACTGCCACTGACCGCGAGGGGTATCGCGGACGCTACTGCGGTCGACAGCGAGAAGAGAAACGAAGGGCCTCAGGCCTCGAGTGCCAGCCCCGACTCGGCGAGTGCCTCGTCGGTCGAGAGGTCCTCGTGGACGACGCCGGCGACCGCCCGCGCGATGGCTTCCGGGTCCTCGTGCTGGAAGATCGATCGGCCCATCGAGACGCCGGCACCGCCGGCGTCCATCACGCCCCGGACCATCTCGATCGTCTCGCGGTCGGTGCCCTTCGAACCGCCGGCGATGACGACCGGCAGTCGGGTCGACTCGACGACGTGCTGGAAGCTCTCCGCGTCACCGCTGTAGCCCGTCTTGACGATGTCCGCGCCGAGTTCCTCGGCGAGTCGGACCGCGTGGCCCAGCGCTTCTGGGTCCGCCGAGTCGACGCCGGGACCGCGAGCGTAGGCCATCGCGAGCACCGGGATGCCGAACCGCTGTGCCTGCTCGGTGACCTCCGAGAGCTGGCTGATCTGGTCGGGTTCGTGGTCGGAGCCGACGTTGATGTGGAAGGAAACGGCGTCGGCACCCACTCGGATCGCCTCCTCGACGGTCCCGGTCATCCGTTTGTCCTGTTCGTCGGGTCCGATCGTCGTCGAGCCGTTGAGGTGGACGATGTACCCCTTCCCGTTCTTGTTGTCGTGGACGCGAGGTGCGACGCCCTTCTGCGTGAGGACGGCGTCCGCCCCGCCGCTGGTCACGCCGTCGATCGTCGATTCGATGTCTTTCAGTCCCTGGACCGCACCCATCGTGATGCCGTGGTCCATCGGGATGATCACGTACGATCCGTCTGTGCCGATTCGCTCGAGTCGTGCGTCAGTTCCTGTGGTCATTGCGGGAGTCTAACAAGCTTGCCGTTATGGCTGTTCTGGTTCCGGTCGTTCTTCCGGATCGACCGTGAGGGAATCCGCGCCGCGACGTGCGCCCCGTTTGAGCTCCGCCGCTTTGGCCTCGAGTGCGTCGACCGCGTCGCCGGGCGTCTCGCTCGAGGAAATGATGTCGATGAGAGCACTACCGACGATGACGCCGTCGGCCCCTGCCTCGACGATCTCGGTCGCGTGTTCGCCCTTGCTAACGCCGAAGCCGACGGCTTTGGGGACGTCGTACTCCGAGAGCCGCGCGAGGCTGTCGTGGGTCGCACCCGAGACGTTCGCTCGCGCGCCGGTCGTCCCGAGGCGGGCCTGGACGTAGGCAAAGCCCGAAACCTGGGACATGATACTGTCCAGTCGCTCGCCCTCGGTCGTCGGCGCGATGATGAAGACGAGGTCGAGCCCGTTGTCGTCGCAGGCCTCCCGAAGCGGATCGGATTCCTCGGCAGGCAAGTCGGGAACGATGATTCCCGAAAGGCCGGCTTCGGCGGCCCGCTCCACGAACGGCCGCACGTCGGCTTCGCTTCCATACTGCAGTATCATATTATAGTACGTCATCACCAGCAGCGGTGCCTCGGTCTCGAGGTCTTCGACCAGCTCGAAGAACCCGTCGGGGGTCGTCCCGGCCGCGAGCGCGCGGTTGATCGCGGCCTGGATCGTCTGCCCCTCCGCGATCGGTTCCGAGAACGGGAGCCCGAGCTCGATCAGATCCGAGCCCCCGCGATCCAGGGCCTCGACGTACGCCTTCGTGTCCTCGAGCGAGGGGTCACCCGCGGTGATGTAGGTGACGAGCGCGGGGTGGTTCTCACGGATGGCCGCTTCGACGTCGCTGTCGTACGCCGCGTCGTTCTCGGATCGTGCTTCGTCGGTCACTGGTCGAACACCTCGACGTCCGGTGCGGCCTCGAGCTCACGCTTCTCGGTCTCCTCGAGCACCGTCTCGAGGTCCTTGTCGCCGCGACCGGAGACGTTGACGACGACGAGGTCGCCGAGTTCGTCGTGTTCCTCCTCGAGATACCCGAGCGCGTGACTCGACTCGAGCGCGGGGATGATCCCCTCGAGTCGCGAGAGCCGGTGGAAGCCGTTGAGCGCGGCGTCGTCGTCGACGTTCGTGGGCGTGACCCGTCCGGTCTCGACGAGGTGGGACAGCTCGGGACCGACGCCGGCGTAGTCGAGCCCCGCGCTGACGCTGTGGGACTCGACGATCTGGCCGTCACCGCCCTGGAGGAGCTTCGTCATCGCGCCGTGGAGGACGCCGTCGGTGCCCGTCGAGAGCGTCGCGGAGTTCGGCGCGAGTCCGGCGTCTTCGTCGATCTCGAGGCTCGAGCCGCCGGCCTCGACGGCGTAGAGGTCGACGGCTTCGTCGGGAACGAACGCGTGGAACGTGCCCATCGTGTTCGAGCCACCGCCCGCGCAGGCGACGACGCTGTCCGGGAGTCGGCCCGCCTGCTCCTGTATCTGATCGCGGATCTCCTCGCCGATGACCGCCTGAAAGTCACGGACCATCTGCGGGAACGGGTGTGGCCCCACGACCGAGCCGATCACGTAGTGGGTCCGCTCGACGGTCGTCGCCCAGTCGCGCATCGTCTCGTTGATCGCCTCCTTCAGCGTGGCGCTGCCGGCCTCGACCGGGTTCACCTCGGCCCCGTTCATTCGCATTCGATAGACGTTGGGTCGCTGGCGGTTGACGTCCGTCCGGCCCATGTAGATCTCGCAGGGCATGTCCAGATGGGCCGCGGCCATCGCCGTCGCGGTGCCGTGTTGTCCGGCACCGGTTTCGGCGATGATCCGCTCTTTACCCATGTACTTGGCCAGGAGAACCTGTCCGAGCGCGTTGTTGAGCTTGTGGGCCCCGCCGTGGAGGAGGTCCTCGCGCTTGAGGTAGATCTCGCGGTCGTAGCGCTCGCTCAGCCGATCCGCGCGCTGCAGCGGCGTCGGCCGCCCGCCGAAGTCCCGCATGCGCTCGCGGAACTCGTCGAGAAATCCGTCCTCGTTTTCGAGAACGTAGCGCTCGTAGGCGTCCTCGAGTTCCTGCAGCGCCGGCATCAGCGCCTCGGGGACGTACTGACCGCCGTAGTCGCCGAAGCTGCCCGTCCGTCCGGATTCGTACTCGCCGTCCCGTTCGCGTTCCGTGCTCATGTCTGTGTCTCTCCGTCGTGCGCTCGTGTCGTCTCAGTCGTCGTGCTCGATTCCGCTCGCGTGAGTCGCCGCGTGTTCGCGGTCACGTCGCTGTCGCCCGCGCCGTGGTCCATGATGGCGCTGCCAACCAGGAGAGCGTCGGCACCCGCCTCGCGCATCCGCCGGACATCGGCCGGCGACGAGACCCCGCTCTCGGCGATCAGGGTTACGTCGTCCGGAGCCTCGGGTGCGACTGACTCGAAGGTTTCGAGGTCGACCTCGAGTCGCGCCAGATCCCGGTTGTTCACGCCGATGATTTCCGCGCCCGCCTCGAGGGCGGTCTCGAGTTCCGCTCGATCGTGGACCTCCACGAGGGGTTGAAAGCCCCGCTCGCGGGCGGCGGTGACGAGCGCCTCGAGATCGTCCACGAACCTGACGATCAACAAGAGCAGGTCCGCCTCGACGACGTCCATCCCGGCCTCCTCGAGGACGAAGTCCTTGCGAAGGACGGGGACGTCGACGGCCGCCCGGATGCGGGAAAGCGCCTCGGGCGAGCCGCCGAAGTGGGTCGGCTCCGTGAGTACCGAAATCGCCGCCGCGCCGCCGTCGACCATCGCCCGTGCCAGTTCGACCGGGTCGTCGGCTCGAGTGCCAGCCGCCGTCGGACTCGTCGGTTTCACCTCCGCGATCACTGGGACTCGCCCCTCGGCCTCGGCGTCGGCAAGCGCGTCCGACAGCGAGCGCGCGTCGACGTCGACGACGCCCTCACCACCCGACCGCTCCCGTGCCGCCTCGAGGATCGACTCCACCGCGGGAGCGAGCTCCGTATCGGAGTTCATTATTGTACATCGACGTACTCATATGTACATAAGGCTTGCGTCATGGCGGCACGTGGGAGCGGAGAAAAGAAGGGAGAACGCGATCTGCCCACGTGCAGTGGCGCGCGCTGTGCCGCGGTGAGGACTGCGAAGCCTCCGAAATACGAACGTCGACTGTCGGAGCCGTGAGTAGAAGTCGGCTGGGGAAGGCGTGGTGTTCCTCGTCAGTGGAGGCGAGACTCCCGGCGAGTCCGGACGAGAAGAAACCGAGGACCGGCGACTATTCAAGCCCCGATGGTCTAGGCCTAGCTATGGAGGACGTTACGGATGCCGGAATCTACGCACGGGAATCGCCGTACCTCGACCGGTACGTCCAACTCGGTGCCGCGAGCGGGCGGGTCCTGAGCGTCTCGTTCCCCGAGATCCCCGACGACGACGCCGAGGACGACCATCCCGTCCTCGATCGAATCTTCGAGTACCTCGACGGCCTCGAGGAGATCACCTTCGACGACGTGCAGGTCGCGATGACCATGCCGACCGACCAGCGGGCGGTCCTCGAGGGCGTCCAGGGGATCCCCTACGGGGAGCAGGTCAGCGTCGAGACGCTCGCCCGGATGACCTCCGGGCTCGATCACGAGGACGACGACGACATCATCCTCGTCCGGACCGCACTCGACGAGAACCCGGCCCCGCTGTTGGTCCCCGACCACCGCGTGCGCGACGGCCCCAGCGCCGCGCCGCCCGACGTCGAGCAGAAATTGCGGTCGCTCGAGGGGCTGTGACCCACGATCGATTCGGACGGTCCCCTGTCGCGAGTGACCGCGACCCCACGGGTCCGTTGGTCGCCGCCACTGCCTGACAGCGGTCCGTATCACTCCGTTCTCGACCTCTCCGAGAGGTAACTCGATTTCGGGACAGCCACGGGTGACGAGGGACGGTCGAGGCAGTTCGGGAGGCAGTGCTCACGGAGGGAAACCACGGCACTGCGGTACTCGACGGAATATTCAGCGGAAACTCCAGCAATTCGGCGAGTAACCGACTAAAAATCCGACCGATCGACCTTCTCTGGTGCTTCGAAGTCGGTCGCCAGCTCGAGCAGTTGCACCAGGATCCGGCCGGTCGCGCCCCAGACGGTGGCACCGTTTACGTGGAAGTAGTGGATGACGATCTCGCCGTAGTAGGGGTGAGATCGGCGCTCGTACTCGTAGTTGTCCGGATCGAGCAGCCCCGACAGCGGCAGGACGACGATCTCGGCGACCTCGCTCTCCTCGCGGACGTACTCCCGATCGGGCACGCGGGCGACGAACGGCGTAACGGCGTACTCGGTGACCGTTCGAATGTCGTCGAGTTGGCCGACGATTTCGGCCTCGCTGGATTCGAGGCCGATCTCCTCGTTTGCTTCACGGAGCGCGGTCTCGAGGATGGTGTCGTCCTGTGGCTCGGCTCCGCCGCCGGGGAAGCTCATCTGTCCGGGGTGTTCGCCGAGGTGGTCGGCCCGCCGGGTAAAGAGGAGGTGGTCCTCGCCGTCCCGATCGAGTATCGGCGCGAGAACCGCGGCGTCGTACTCCTGGTCGCCGATCTCGGTGGGGTCGTACGCTGCGACGGGATCGAGCGTCAGTCTCCTCGCCATCATTCGTCGAGAGCGTCCTCCAGTCGCGTCCGTTCGTCCGTGAGATCGACCGGTGCCCACGACTCGACGTCGTAGCTGACGTCGATCAGGACCCTGATCCGTTCGCTCTCCTCGGCTTCGATGGCCTCGTCGGCAGCCTCGCGGACACGCTCGCGGGTCCGCTCACCCAACAGGTCCCGATCGAGCCGTCGTCGCTCGACGTCGAGAATGTGGGGGACGTCTTCCGCGTCCGCCGGCACGGTCGGAAAGGCCGTCGGGCCGGCGACCAGCAACGCCTCGCCGTCGGCCATCGACGCAACGTCCTCGTCCGCGGGATCGTACCGAACGAGCGTGAACGACTCGAGCGCCTCGTCGATCGCCGCCTCGAGGGCCCCGTCGTCGACCGATTGCCCGTCGGCACGGTAGGCGGCTTCGGCGAGCGCCCGCTCGAGTTCGGCACGGGTCAACCCGCCAAAGAGATCGACCACGCCGGCAAGTTCGTCGGCGGTCGCGTCCATACGCGGCCCAACGGCCGATAGGGGGATTAGTCTTGCGAGCGCGAGCCGACGCGTCGCTCCCGCCAGGGCTGGGTTACCTCGAGCACGTCGCCCGGCGCGAACGGCGCGTCGATCCATCGCGGCAGGCGCGTGTCGTCGGGCCCCGGTGGGACGATCGACTCGGCGTAGCGAGCCAGCTGCTCCCGTTCGTCCGCCGGATCGTACGCGAGCCCGTTGATCGCCGCGTCGGCGCGGTACTGCTCGATCAGTTCGTCGCCGACGGTCCGATACCGCTCGGGCAGCGTCCCGTAGTCGGGGTCGACCCCGTGCTCCTCGAGGAGGGACAGGAGCGTGGCGGCCACCTCGCGGCTCATCCCCTCGAGGCCGGTCTCGCCGGCGACGGCGCGGTGGTCGTGTTCGTGCCGGCCGAGGTCGACCTGTGCACTGCCGTCGAAGCCGGCGATCTCGTAGGCGTCGCCGAGGGTTCCGACCTCGAGCCCCCACGTACGGGGGGCGCGGAGCCGCCGGGCGAGGTCGGCGGTCGCGGCGAACTCGCCGGCCAGCGCATACCGGAACGCACCGAGGTAGTCGACGATCGGCGCATCGTGAGCGTCCGCGAGGGTACGAACGAGCGGTTCGTAGAACAGTCGGCAAAGCCGCCCGTAGAGTCGACCGCGCTCGACGCGGGCGTAGTATCCCTTCGAAAACTCGAACTCCATCGTCAGCGGTGCGAGCAGGCGGCGAACGTGGCCCGCCTCGTAACTCCGAGCGTCGGCGTCGTGGACGACGACAGCGTCGGCGACGTCGGCGGCAGGACCGAGCGCGAGCCAGACGTCTCGGCCCTTTCCGAACTCGCCGCCCAGTCCGGCGTCGGCGAGGAGCGTCTCGACGCCGGGCGCGTTACACCAGAGGACGCGAATCGGCAGCTCGAACCCCTCGAGCCAGTTCCGAAACGGACCGATCCGATCGGGCTCGGCGCGAACGGGAACGAACACCGCGGCCGGTTCCGGCTCGAGGGTCTCGAGTTCGCCGAGGACGCGTTCGGCGGCGGGGCTCTCGTACTCGCGGCCGGTCATCGGGACGACGACGGCCGTCTCGGCGACTGCCGCGGTGGCCTCGCGGGCGAGGTCGGTCCGCCGCCCGTCCCCGTCGCCGAACTCGTGGAGCGTGGCGATCCGCTCCTGGACGTACTCCATCGGTGGGGTGTTCGAGCGGACCGGTAAAACGGCCACGGATGCGGCCAGATAGACACCACGGACCGCTCTCAGCAGTGGCGGCGACCCACGGACCCGGCCGCGGGGTCGCCGGTCACTCGAGGCAGGGAACCGTCCTGCCACCGGCTCCCGTAACGACGGCGACGACACGGCGGCAGCGACTCGAGGCCGGGAAGCATTGGTCTTTTTCTTCCCCACCTGCCTACAGGGTGAACATGAGATCAGTCCGGAAGGCACTCCGTGCCGGCGAACTCGAGAAAGACACCTACGATCGGCTCGTCTGCGGTGAGTGCGAGAAGCCACTGAAGACCGAAAACGACCCGGATGAGATCAAGACGGTCCGTATCTGTCCGGACTGCAAGTCCGAGTGGAAAGAGATCCGATGACGGCGGGTGACGACGGGCACTGAGACGCCACCGACCGACTCCGAGCAGGGTCGTCGTCACCGTTCGCCCGCCATCGCCGAGAAGAGCCGTTCCTCGAACTCCGCGCGGCCGATCCCGTCGGAGGGACCGATCCCCTCCATGTGATCGACCGAGAGTTGGCCACCGCCCATTCGTGCGTGACCGCCCGCGCTGGCCATCGGTATATCGCTGATCGCGTGGCGGAGCGTCTCGCCCATGTGGACTCGGTCGTCCCGGGACCGCCCCGAGAGGTGAAGCGTCCCGTCGTGTTCACCGTAGACGACGACCGCCGTGACGCCCTCGAGGTGCATGAGTTCGTCCGCGGCCTGTGGAATCGCGTCGACGTTGCCGATCTCGCCGACGCCGCAGACGGCGAATGGGCCTTCGATCCGTTTCTCGGTGATCGCCTTCGCCTTGATCTGTAACACGTCGTCGCTGACCTGCGGGTTGGCGATCCGGTCGAGCAGGTCCTCGTCGATCCCGGGAAACAACGTCGCACAGGCGTCGAACTCCGCCCGGGAGCAGCCGTTCGTCAGATGGTTCGTGTCCGACTGGATGCCATAGAGAAGGCCCGTCGCCAGCTCCGGCGACACCTCGAGCCCGCCGGAGCCGTCCTCGGCGGCCATCGTCGCGCCGATATCGTTCAGGTACTCGACGATGATCGTCGAGGCCGCACCGTAGTCGGTCCGGACGTCGGTAAACTTCTTCCCGGCCCCGTTGCCAGGATGGTGATCCACGACCGCGATCGGCTCGACGGTCTGTGCACCCGTGAACCCGCGGGGGGTGTTGTGATCGACGAGGACCACCGGGTTCGACGCGAGCTGTGAACTCGCCTCGATGGACTCCATGTCGAGATCGAGGACGGTTCGGAACGCGCGGTTCTCCTGGTGGCGGATCTCGCCCGAGAACTGCAGCGTCGCGTCGGTGTCGACCGACGCTGCGATCGCCGCGACGCCCATCGCACACGACATGGCGTCGGGATCCGGGTTCGGATGCATCAATACCGTCACCTCGTCCTCGCCGGCGAGGACGCGCTGGAGCCGGACGCCCGGCGGTCGTCGAACCCATCGAACCGCCCACCACCCACCGAGGACGAGCGCGACGGCGACGAGAACCAGCAACGAGAGGACGAGCGGCTCGAGGGATCGGACCGAGTCACCGAGCGACTCGGTTACCAACGGATTCGCCCCGAGGAAGGCACCGCCCCTCGAGGCGCGCCGATAGCTCATACCGAGGAATCAAATCGAACCACCAAGAGTTTTCCGACGGTTTGTCCGCTCGAGAAGGGCCGTCGATCGTCACGAACCGTCAGTCGACGGCCTCACGACGGTATCGCAGTCGTTGAAACGAGTGACACACCGCGTACGGCCCACGGTCAGGACCGGAGTCGTGGTTCCCGGTTCACGAACGAGTGAGTACTGATTATCCCCGACGGCGATAGCTCTCGATCGCCTCTCGATACCCCTCACGAAAAGTGGGATAGGCGAACTCGTAGCCCAGTTCCCGAAGCCGGTCGTTCGAACAGCGTTTACTCGTCAGGATCCGGCGTCGGCCCGCCTCGGAGAGATCGTCGTCCGCGAGCCGTTCGGCTTTCGTCTGCGTCGGCGGCCCCTCCCGACCACACTCCGCGGCCAGCCAGTCCGCGAACGCCCACTTGGAGGCGGGTTCGTCGTCGACTACCTGGACGACCTCCCCGCGTGCGAGGTCTTCCTCGAGCAAGTATCGGACCGCACCGGCGGCGTCGTCCCGATGGACCATGTTGAGATACCCCGCGGTCACGGGCCCCTCGAGATACCGCTCGAGACGGTATCGGTCGGGGCCGTACAGCCCGGCATACCGTGCGACGGTCCCCCGAAAGCCGTACGCTTCGGGGCCCTCGAGCGCGATCCGTTCGGCCTCGGCGAGTACCGCCGTCTTCTCGGTCGTGGGATCGAGCGGCGTCTCCTCGTCGACCCAGTCACCGTCGTGATCGCCGTGAACACCGGTCGAGGAGGTGTAGACCAGTCGTTCGGGCGGGTGCTCGCGTTCGCCGAACGCCTCGATCGCCGTTTGCAGCCCCTCAACGTACACGTCGCGGGCGGCCTCGGCACCCCGCCCGCCGCTGCTCGCGGCGAAGACGATCGCATCGACGTCCGGGACCGCCGCGAGGGCCTCGCGATCGGTGACGTCCGCTCGGACCGCCTCGAAGCCCGCGTCTTCGATCCGCTCGATTCCTGCCGCCGACCGCCGAACGCCGATCGGCTCGTGCTCTCGTGTCGCGAGCTGTCGGCCCAGCTCGATGCCGACGTACCCACAGCCGAGAATTGCAACGTCCATACCGGGACTCGTGGTCGAATACGCATAATTTCACCGCTCGAGGCGGCGTTCACTGTCTTTTGGACAGTATTATCGAACGGTGTGTACGGCGATCCGTCCCGGCGGGGGAGATCGACGCCCGAAGTACGCGGTGCCGAGAGCGACGCCACTACACGACCGTTCGCGAAACCCGAAAATTCGGGGAGAAAAGCCGCGGTAGACGGAATCGAATTAGAGCAGTCCCGTCTTCTGGAGTTTCATCAGGTCCTCGGTTTCGAGGGTTTCGCCTTCCTTGAACTTCTGATAGATCTCTTCGGCCTCCTCTTTGGCCTCCTCTTTCTTCTTGTCGCGCTCGGACTTGCGCTCTTCCTCTTCTTTCTTGTCCAGTTCGCGCAGGCGCTTCTGGACGCGGACGAAGTCCTCGTGGTGGCGGTCGGCGGCCTCCTGGGCTTCGACGAACTTCTCGTGCATCTCGTCGGCCTCGTCACGGACATCGTCGGCCTCGCGATAGGCCTCGATCATCTGGTTGTGATGTTCCTGGGCCTTGTCCGCCAGCTCCGTGACCTTCTGGTGGTGCTGGGAGGCTTCCGATCGCACTTCTTCGGCTTCCTCGACGAGCTCCTCTAAGTCCTCGTTCTGATCGAGTTTCTGTTTGCGCTCCTCGTACTCCTCGCGCTTGCTCTCGATCTTCTCGATGAGTTCCTTCTCTTCCTCGCTCGAGAGGACCTCGGTCTGCTGTTTGAACTCGAGTTGCTCGATCTCCTCTTTGAGCTCCTCGAGGTCCGTGCCCTCGTCGAGCTCCATGTCGGACTTGAGCTGTTCGACCTTGTCGAACAGCTCGTTGGCCTCGGCGTTGAGCTCGTTGCGGCTTTCCTTGTGTTCCTGGACTTGTTCGTTGAGCTCGTCGCGTTTCTCGCGGTGCTCTTGGGCTTCGTCGACCTTCTCGCGGGTCTTCGCGTTGAGATCGTCACGCTTTGACGCCCGCTCGGAAGCCATCTGGTTCAGGTCGTTTCGCCGGTCTCGGAGTTGACCGGCCATCTTGATGAGCTGTCCTTTCGATTTGTTTTCTAAGTCGTCCTCTGTCAGTTCGATGTTCTTCGATTCGTCTACCATGTTAGTTAAACCTCTGTGCCATACCCGCACCGGGGAACGGTCGGTCGCCCACTCGAGTCGGTCGCCGACGGCTGGGCGAGCGACTCACGGGCAGCAAGCCGACCGTTCGAAGCGACTGCTCACGATCTGCGAAACCTCGGTGAATAAGATTTCCTGTCATCGTTCGTCGAGCGATACGCGCCCCGGTGGCGTTCTGGTGACGACAACTACTGTCGCCTATAGTTTAAATCTACCGGTCCCAGATACCCTGAAAACGGTTCACAGGAGCCTCTACCCCCGTGTTAGCTGATGACAAGCGGGTGGCCGGCGAACATAAATAGAGCCGGCTTTGACCCGGCGGATTGGACGCCCAGTTCGAAGCCGGGCCGCCGACGCGGAGCGTGCTCTCGGTGTCGTGGCGACACCGAGAGCAGGTCGATACCGACCGCAGCACTCGTTGCGAGCCGTCGGCTTCGTTCGTGGTCCACGGCGAGGACGGGCCGTCGATGTCGCCCTGTCGGATAGCCGTCCGTGAACACCGACTCGCGTCTCGAGGACGGGCAGCACCGACGGTTTGCGTCTCGAGGCGACTCGATCCGCAAATCGTCCCGTCCGATCGTCTCAAAAGAGGTTCTCGAGGCGATCGTCGGCGAACTCCTCGGCGTGGTCCGTGGCCTCGGCCTCCTGGGCGTCTTTCGCCTCGCGGGCGCGTTCCATGAACGCCTCGATCCGGTCGGAACGCTCCGCGCCGCCGAGCAAGACGAGCGCGCCGAGTCGGTCGCTGTCCATGGGGAAGTCACCGCCGCGGACCTGCATGCTCCCGGTTTCGTCCTCGAGCCAGCGGCGGGCGCGCTCGACGCCCTTGCGCGGGATCGCGTCGGGCTGGCCGGCAATGACGAGCAGCGCCGAGTCGGCCGTCGTCGCGTCCGGCAGGCTCGTTCCCGTCAACAGCGCCTGTCGAGCGACGCTCATCGTGTTCGTGATGTTCTCGCTGCTGTCCTCGCTGGCGACCGCGGAGGCGTACCCCAGCGCCGCGACGCCGCCCGCCCGAAGGGTGTTGATCACTTCGCTCGCGTCGACGACGCTAGCGGCGGCTGCGTCGTCGACTCCCTCGCCGGCGGCAAAGAGCAGGCCGACCCGCTTGGCGATCCGCTCGTTGATCGTCTCGAAGGCGCTCTCGATGCTCTCGCCCTGTTCGTGCCAGGCGTCGTTGTCGATCAGCAGCGTCGAATCGGCCTCCCGGAGGAGCGTCTTCAGGGAGCGACCGGCGTTGGCCTGATAGATCGCCCCTTCGTTCCGTCCCGGAAGGATGCCCAGCGCGTAGATCGGGATGTCGTGGATTTGCTGGAGGTGGTGGACGAGGACCGGCGCGCCGCCGCTGCCGGTGCCGCCGCCGAGGCCGGCGACGACGACGATGGCTTCGGCTCGTGACGTGACGCGGCCGTCGAGGTCGTCAAGTACTTGCTGGACGTCCGACTGCATCACGTCCGTACCGAGTTCGTTGTCGGCACCGACGCCGTGCCCGTTCACGCGGTCGGCACCGATCAACTGGGTGTCGACGAACTGGAGGGACTGGAGGTCGGCTTCCGCGGTGTTGACAGCCAGCGCGCCCTGGACGGCTTCGAAGCCCATGTTCGCGTCGAACCGGGCGAGCCGTTCGGTGACGTTGCCGCCTGCCTGACCGACTCCGATCAGGGCTACTTTCATGCGTATTACATTTCGACAGAACTAGTTGAACGTTTCGGTAAGTTGACCGATGGTCCCGCAGCTCGAGCCGGTATCCGACGGACGCCCATCGTCCGATGGCCGGCATCCGGTCACCGGTCGGTGACGGTCACAATACCTTTCAGCCGTATCCCCTTCCATTCGGGTATGTTCTACGAACAACGGATGACCGTCCCCGACTCGCCCGCCGAACTCCGGTCCGAGTACGAGGACGAATTCGAAACGATCGTCGACCGCCACAGCCCCGAGACTGTCGCAGCCGAAACCGATCTCGAGGGGGACACGCTCGAGGCACTACTCGCCGGTGACTCGCCCGACCTGACCGTGACCGAGGCGGCCCAGCTCCAGGCGCTGGGCGAGGGCGAACCCGATTCGGAAACGATCGTCACGATGGCGCTCGAGCACCTGCTGTTGGGGATGTCGACCGCCGTTCTCGACGTGGATGCGGTCGAGAGCTACCTCGAGATCGACCTGGACGCCAAGGAGATCCAACAGAAGATCGAAGGGCGAGCACCCATGTCCTTCGAGGAGTTCGTCCACGTCCAGTACGTGATCGCGGACGGGGCTCCCTGACTCGCCAGCGCGGCGTCGGCCGTCCGGGTGCCGTCGACCGGAGAGCGACGATCTGAACAGCCCGGAGCCATCCTCCGCGAGCCAGTAATCGCCACCTACTGCGGTGTACGCGATGCGAACCCCGATTGCGGGGGGCGTGGACGGGCGACGATTCCCGGTGGTGGACCGCGAGCGGATATAACGAGCCGTGTACGAAACGTCCGGCCGGCGATGGGGACGGCCGGCGAACGCCGAGGGATCGCATCGCGTAGCCGATCCATAACAATGCGAGACGATACCCAGTTGTCGTTCATGCAACGTCACAGGGGCGAGGCTGGCGTGGTCGTACCTGGAATCGACGCGCCGAGTACCGTCGCCTGTCTCCGCTCGCTTCGACCGCGTGGCGTCCGAACCATCGTCGGCTCCGAGTCACGGTCGACTCCGGCAGCCGCCTCGACCTACCGTGACGAGTTCGTCAGTCTCCCCGACCCCGAAACGGATCTCGTCGCGTACGGCGACGCGTTGCTCTCGCTGGCAGAGCGACCCGACGTTCGGACGATCATCCCAGTCCGGGAGGAAGACGTCTACGTTCTCGCGAACCGAAAGGAGGCCTTCGACGCCGAGATCGCGACCCCCTGGCCGGAGTTCGAGACGCTCCGACGGGTCCAGGATCGAGTCGAACTCTTCGAGGCCGCCAGCGCGGCCGGCGTCGGCGCTCCCGAGACCGCCCTCCTCGACCAGTGGGACGACTGGGACCGGGAAACGATCGTGAAACCACGCTACACCGTGGCTGCTCCCGCCTATCTCGGTTCGCAGTTCGACGACGCCGAAATCGGCTCGACGGAGTACCAGCAGCCGGGGACGCGACCGGACCCACAGGCAATGCGGGACCGGCGGGGACACACCCCGCTCGTCCAGGAACGGATCCCCGACGTACGGGAGTTCGGATTCTTCGCCCTCTACGACCACGGCGAACCGGTCGCGACCTTTCAGCACTGCCAGCGCCGGGGCTGGAAGTACTGTGGCGGGCCAAGCGCCTACCGGGAGTCGATCCACGTTCCCGCCCTCGAGACCGCCGGGCGGGCGCTCCTAGGCGAACTCGAGTGGCACGGCCTCGCGATGGTCGAGTTCCTGCGCGATCCCGCGGACGGCGAGTTCAAGCTGATGGAGATCAACCCACGATTCTGGTCGTCGCTGCCGTTTTCCGTCCGGGCGGGCGCGGATTTCCCCCACTACTACTGGCAGCTCGCGACGGGCGAACGGATCGAAACGGGCCCGACGTACGCGGTCGGCATGGGCGGCCACCTCCTCCGGGGGGAACTCAGCTATCTCCACAGCGTGGCGACCGAGGAGTACCCGCTCGTCGACCGGCCCTCGCTGGGCACCGCCGCCCGCGAGGTCGCCACGTCGCTCCTTCGACACCCACGATTCGATTACGCGTCCGCCGCCGACCCGGTGCCGTTTTTCCAGGACGGCGTGAACCTCGTGCGAGCGTGGCTCGAGACCCAATCCGATTCGGACTCCCCGACCGAAACCGAGATCGAGATCGAGGACGGGACCGTCGTCGAGAGCGACGACCGGGCGGAACCGACGGATACGAACCCGGTTGCGGAGGGGGATCCGACGCGGTCGGCCCAGACAGACGGTGGGTCCCGATCCGAGTCACGGTGACCGTCTCCGGGACACAGTGATCAGAGAGCCGTCTCCGAGCGAAAAGAGCGGACACCTCGACTCGGATCGCAGCGACCGTCCGTGACTCCTCTCGGAACGTCAACCCTTAACCGGAACCGCCCCCAGGTTCCGATATGACTCGAGGTGCTGTCCGTGGTCAGTAGCGGCGGGATAGATCGACTCCTGACGGTCGGCCTCGGTGGGCTCGCCTCCGCGGTGGTCGCAATCGCCCTTTTCGTCGTCTACCCGGAGACGCTGACGGACCTGTTCGGCGTACTGGTCGCGATCGCCGTCGCCCTCGTTGGCGTGCGGTTCGCGAGCAACATCGCGGACTCGCTGTTTCCGACCTACGACGTCGCGGAGGTCGCCGTCGAGGGGCCGATCAGCCGAGACGGCGGCGGCGGCCGACTGCCCACGAGTCCGGGGTCGACGCCGGCCGACGACGTCGTCGAACAGATCGATCGCGCGAACGACGACGACAACGTGCGAGCGCTGTTGGTGAAGCTGAACACGCCCGGCGGCGAGGTCGTTCCCAGCGACGACATTCGTCTGGCCGCCGAGCGCTTCGACGGGCCGACCGTCGCCTACGCGACCGACGTCTGTGCCAGCGGTGGCTACTGGATCGCCAGCGGCTGCGACGAGCTCTGGGCCCGCGAGGGATCGATCGTCGGCTCGATCGGCGTCATCGGCTCCCGGGTCAACGCCAGCGACCTCGCCGAGAAGGTCGGCCTCTCCTACGAGCGCTTCGCCGCCGGCGAGTTCAAGGACGCCGGCACCCCGTTGAAGGAACTCGAGGAGGAGGAACGCGAGTACCTGCAGGGAGTGATCGACGACTATTACGAGACGTTCGTCGAACGGGTCAGCGACGGTCGCGATCTGGAGCCGGAGTTCGTCCGCGACACCGAGGCCCGGATCTACCTCGGCGAGGAGGCCGCCGACATGGGACTGGTCGATCAGCTCGGTACCCGCCGGGAGATCGAGGCCGAACTCGCCGATCGACTCGACACGGACGAGGTTACCGTCGAAGCGTTCGAGCCCGAACGGCCGCTGATGGCTCGCGTCGGAACCGGTGCCCAACGGGTCGCGTACGCCTTCGGAGCCGGAATCGCTGGCGTCGCCGGCGACCGGGAGTTTCGGCTTCGAACGTAGCGGATCGGTGCCACCGCCCGGCGGTCGGACTGGATCGAGGCGACGCCCGAACGGAGTGGCTCCGCCTCCCGAGTACGTGGTTTTATCGTTGCAGAGGGTCCAATCCCTATCCGTGACAACGCTGGTCGTCTGCCTCGACCGGACCGACGACGTGGGCCGCAAGACCGGTCTCCGTTCGCCGGTCGTCGGCTGGGAGGCAGTCCGCGCGCTCGTAACCGACGTCGGCCTCGCGGATCCGGAAGACTCCGGGGTCAACACGTTACTCGAGTCGCTGCGGGTCGCCCAGAACCTCCGCGACGAAAACGAGGAGGTCGTCGTCGCGGTCGTCTCGGGCGACCACGAGTCGATGGTGTCGGCCGATCGGGCCGTCGCCGAGCAACTCGACGACCTCATCGCCGACCACGAGCCGGACTCGGCGGTCGTCGTGACCGACAGCGCCGAGGACGAGCGGCTGATTCCGATCGTCGAGAGCCGCGTTCGCGTCGACTCCGTCGATCGGGTCGTGGTCCGCCAGGCTCGCGATATCGAGTCGACGTACTACCTCCTCAAGCAGTTCCTCGCGGACGAGGAGCTCCGCCAGACGGTGTTGATTCCGATCGGACTGACGTTGCTGGTCTTCCCCCTACTCGCGACGACCGTCGGACCCGCCGAAGGGGCCGCCGCGATCACGACGGTCATCGGCCTGTTCCTTCTTTACAAGGGGTTCAACGTCGACGAACTCCTGACCAGGCTCGCCCGCCAGACGCGAGAATCGCTGTACTCCGGACAGGTATCGGTCGTGACCTACGTAGTCGCGGCCGGACTCACGTTCGTCGGCCTGTTCGTGGGCGCGCTGGGCGTCTCGACTCTCGGCGAGACCCCCGGCGTCGTGATTCCGGCGATGCAGTTCGCGTACGACAGCATCCCATGGTTGGCGATGGCCGCACTGACCGCCAGCGCCGGCCGCCTGCTCGACGAGGCGATCCGCGACGACCCGATCCGAAGCTCGTTCCTCAACCTCCCGTTCATCGTCGTCGCCGTCAGTCTGGTCGTCCGTGGGTTCTCCGCGTACTTCCTCGAGCAACAGGACGTCATCGGTCAGTTCGTCGTCCCGGCCAACGAGTTCCTCATCTTCTCGAACGAGCGGTTCGTGATGGGAACCGGCGAACGACTCGCGCTGTTCGTCGTCAGCGCGATCGTCATCAGCCTCGTCGGGGCACGGGTCGCCGCCGCCGTCAGCGGCTCGAGCGACGCTGCCGATCGGACCGACGGCGGATCGGACCCGGAGCTCACCGACGGCGGGGCCGACACGAACCCCGACGCCTCCGAAGAGCGGACCCGGTAAGCTCGCCCGACTCGGTACCCATTTACCCCTCCTCCGCGACCTCCGACCATGAGCGATGCAGACGGCGCGTGGGTGAGCCTCTTTTCGGGCGGCAAGGACTCGTCGTGGGCGCTGTATCAGGCCCTCGAGCAGGGGCTGCCAGTCGAGCGACTGGTCACTGTCCATCCCGCAGGCGACTCGTACATGTATCACGTCCCCGCGACCGAGCTGGCCGCGCTGGCGGCCGAAAGCATCGGCATCGAACTGGTCGACGTCGAACCCGACGACTTCGCGGCCGACACGGCCACCGACTCGAGCGTGCAGGGCGACGACGAACTCGAGCCCCTCGAGGTCGCCCTCGAGGCCCTCGATCGCGACCTCCTGGGGGGCATCGCGGGCGTCACCGCGGGAGCCGTCGAGAGCGAGTACCAGACGAGCCGCATCCAGGGGATGTGTGACCGGCTGGGCTGTGATCTCTTCGCTCCGCTCTGGCAGGAAGACCCCGCGGAACTGGCCGACGCGATGCTCGAGGCCGGCTTCGAGATCGAGATCATACAGGTCGCCGCTCACGGCCTGGACGAATCCTGGCTCGGTCGAACCCTCGATCGAGAAGCGATCGCGGAACTCGAGACGCTCCACGAGAAGTACGGCGTCCACATCCTGGGAGAGGGTGGCGAGTTCGAGACGTTCGTGGTGGATGGTCCACACATGGATCGGCGGATCGCCCTCGAGTCCGAACCCGAATGGGAGGGGACGCGGGGACGAGTGCGGATCACGGACGCGCACCTCGAAGCGTAGGTGGCGTACCGCGAGTGAGCGAGGGCGCGGCGAACGAGCGGGATTTTTTGGTCCAGATTTTTGCGCGATGGGTGAGGGAACGAAGTGACCGAACCCGAGCGGAAAAAGGTGGTTCCGAGACGTTCGTGGTGGACGGTCCACACATGGATCGGCGGATCGCCCTCGAGTCCGAACTCGAGTGAGAGGGGATCCGTAGTCGGGTGCGGATCTCCGACGCGCGACTCGGCTGAGAGAGGTGACAGCACAGCAGGTCCGCGCCGTCTTTGGAGGTGCTCAAACCGTCGCGTCTCACCTCTGAACGCCGTGTTGAAGCCTCAAGACCAATAGAGTGCAGATGATACGGCTGATCCACGATTGCTCGTCGCACGAGAAAGACGAATCGTTTTCACACTTGTTCACGTACTCCAAATATGGCAAGTGGCACCATACCATACCAAGCACCAGGGTCACCAATCGACGACATCGCGTATCTCGCCCGGTCCCACCATCGCGTTCCGGCGCTCGTCGCACTGACGGAGCGCCCTCGAAGTCGCTCCGAACTCTGCGAGTTGACCGGTGTGTCGTCCTCCACGATACGGCGGACGTTAGACGAGTTCGAAGACCGCATCTGGATCCGCAAAGACAGCTACCAGTATACGGCAACACCGCTGGGTGAAGTGATCGCGTCGGGGATGGTGGACCTGATCGAACGGGTGGAAACGGAGCGGAAATTGCGTGACGTCTGGCACTGGCTCCCCGACGTGGTCAGCGAGTACCCCCTCGAGACGTGGGCGGCCATGACCGTCACAGTCGCCGACCCCGATGCGCCCTACCGCCCGGTGAACCGATTCGAGTCACTGCTCGAGGGGACGGACGAACTTCGATTCGTTCGTCCCGAAATTGCCCTGATGGAGCCCTGCTTCGACGTGCTTTGGCACCAGGTCGATGCGGGAGTGGACGTCGTTCTGGTGGGCAGACCACACAGCCACACGTATTTCCTTTCGACGTACCCGGAGCGCAGTGGAGAGATGATGCAACGGGACAATTTCACGGTGTTAGAACACGACGACCTTCCATCACACGGGATCAGCGTCCTCGACGAGCGCGTCGCCATCAGCTGTTACGAACGGGACAGCGGGACGGTTCAGGCATTGATCGACACCGACGCGGCGGCTGTCCGCGAGTGGGCGCAGTCGGTGTTCGAAACGTACACAGCAGAGGCACAGCCGGTCGACCCTCAGTAGAATAGAGACGACAAGGTTCGTTGCTAGACGTGACTGATGCGGAGGCCGCTGTGTCCTCGGCTCGTTCGAGGGGGTCGTACCGGGGTCGGCGGGGAGACGGTCGGTCCCGACCGTCCTCGAGTCGCGGGGAATGCGACGGTTGCAGTGACTGCCACGACAGCAGCTCCCGGCGGTCTGCCACGAAGTAACTACAGTATCTTCGCCAGCGTAGCGTCGCTGGCAGGGAGGCACCTCACATGACAGATACCCAGCAGACCGCACACGGCACCGACCTCGAAACGCTCGAGGGGTTCGCCGAACACGCCGCCGAGAATCCCGAAGCGGTCCAGCTCGGGCTCCGTGCGTCCGCGACCTACGAGGGGACGGCCGCACACAGCCTGGCGAAGATCGACAGCTACGACCTCGGTGGCGAGACGATCACTCGCGAAACGCGCGAATACACGATTCCCTACGGGGGCTGGAAGGAAGTGTTGGACGCCGGTGGGTGGATCGGCGCGACCGACCGGATGGAACCGATAGAAGTGGCGCTGTCGGCGCTCGCCGCCTGTATCAACGTCGGCATCAGCATCAACGCCGCCGCCAGCGGCGTGGACATCGACCACCTCGAGACGCGCGTCGGGACCGATTTCGATCCAGCGGTTCTCTTCAGTCTCGAGGAACTCAAGGCGGCTGACTCGGTTTTCGAGAACCTCACCGCCGAGGTCGAGATCGACGGCGAGGGTCTCGATCGGGATCTGATCGACGAATGGGCGCGGCGGGCACCCGTCTACGCGCTCGTCTCCCTCGCCCAGGACGTCGATCTGACCATCAACACGCCCGCCGAGGTGGCGGGCGACGACTACCCGGTGACCACCGACGAGTGAATCCCTCGATACGGATCGACTCGAACGTGAGGGCGAGTCGATGGACGGGGATGTCGCAGGGCCCGTCGAGACGGCGTTCCACTCCGAGACGGGCCGGGCGAGTTGGAGACGGTAGAATCGACCGGTTTGCCGTCCCGATTTACCGGCGACTCCACGACCCGTCTGTGGGGTCGCCAGCACTGCCTGCCAGCGGTCCGTATCGGACGACCGATAGTAACCGCTGAAAGTCACTCCATACTCGAGCGCCCGACAGCTATGCGATCGGTGTGCGAATCGGTTTGGCTGGTACGAGACCCAAATGCGTCGCTCACTCGAGCCGGTCGGCGGTTCGCTCGCCGTCAGGAACGCCGGTCATCTGTTCGCCGTCCTCGTCGAATAGCGACCCGAATCCCACTGAAGAGGCGAATCGCGCCGTCGTGACGTTATCAGCAATCACCATAACATATGTGCTAAAGACATCAAATATTTTAAATCCCTTGCTGCGGATACCGCAGAACGAAATGGGGGAGCTAAGTGCTGAAAGCAGAGCACACTTAGAGGAAGCGTTACAGAACGATGATCCATCGGAGAAGGATTTCCACGTTCGACAAGTACTACAACTGTGTCGTGTAGAGGATCGGCCGAACGAAGCGAAATAGAGCGACTACGTTCTCATCCGTTCACTGGCCCATTCGTATCGAGTGCTCCGGTGGCCCGCGCAGTACGGAACCGAGACTCGAGGAGCCGGTCGGGGCGTTTCGTGTGACGGGCCAATCGCTATGGGTCCGTCCAGTGAGGAGCCCCGCACGATCGAGACCGACCGAGACCCGTTCGTCCGGGAGCTACCCGCCTGAGTTCGACGACCGGGCGGCTACTGCGTCGATCGACCGCGCGTGGATGTCGGCGACGGCCTCGCGCTCGTCGTCGTCGGTCTCCGTCCACCACGCGAGCCGGTCGATCTCGAGTGGCGAGTACGACGACGTCATCGCCAGCCACTCGCCGGACGCGATCGTCCACAGAGCCGTCGTCGTTTCGAGGGGCGAGGACTCGAGTTCGGCGTCGATGCGGTCGATCAGTGCGACGACCGGTGGGGCGGGTCTGATCGTCTCGACGCCCGCGAGCTGGCGCAGGTACTGGAACGTCGAGGGGCCGACACCGGCGATCGAGCCGATGGGGTCTGCCTCGTACCGGTAGTGATCGGCCCTGCTCGCCCACTCGAGCAGTGCGTCGAGATCGTCGGCCTCCGGTCGCTCTGCGAGGACGCACGCGGCCTCACAGAGGACGTGTCGTTTGCGCTGGGCACCGAAGGCGGCCACGAGTTCGTCGTCCTCGGGATCGAGCGCGGCGAGGTCCCCGAAGGAGTCGACGCGGTCGCTCGCGACGAACGACTCGTGAAACCGGGCGACGGTGGGTGCGATGCCGTCGACGAACCCCTGGCCGGTCGTCGAGGCGGCGGCCTCCGCGAGGAGCAACGGGGGATCGTCGCCGGTCCAGCGCCGGTACTCGCGGAACTCCGCCGCGAGTTCCTCGTATGGCGTGCCGTCCGCATACGGCTCGAGGAGCGACTCCGCTGCCGTGTCGGGACTCATACGCGTTGTCCACACCTATCATACTGGGGATTGATAGCTGTACCGACCGGTTCGGGGCGTCGGCCGCCGGCCGCGTGCCCGCGGGGTTCCAGCAAACGGATCGGCAATAGGGTCGGAATCGCCGAAGAGGAGAGCGCTACTCCGTCCCGTTCGTGATGGTCGTGTGCGCGCCGATGAGCGCCCCCGCGAGATCGAGTTCCTCGAGATAGGTCCCCTCGTCGATGATCGAGCGGCGGATGTCGCCGTCTCGAACCGTCGCATTCGGGAAGATGATCGTCTGCTCGAGCGTCGTTCCCTCGAGGGTCACGTCGTCCATGACGTGGACGTTCTCGCCGATAGTGGTGTCTTCCAGCGTCGCGGAGTCGGCGACGAGCGAGTCGCCGTCGAGGTGCCAGGCGACGGCATCGAGGTAGCTCTTGGGGGTTCCGATGTCGAACCACGCCCCCTCGAAGGTGTAGGCGTAGGTGGGTTCGCGGTTCTGGAGCCACTGGACGAACCAGCCGGGCTCGTCGGGGTTGTTCCCGTCCTCGAGGTAGGTCTCCAGGAGATCGAGCGAGGTCCGTGGGAACGCATAGCAGGCGATCGAGACGAGCGTGCTCTTGGGGTCGGCGGGCTTCTCCTGGAAGTCGACGACGCGGTCGCCCTCGAGGTCGACGAGCCCGTAGGATTTGGCCTTCTCGCGGGAGCCGACGTCGTAGGCGGCGAGCGTGGGTGCGTCTCGTTCCCGAAACTCGTCGAGGAAGTCGGCGACGTCGAAGCTGATCAGGTTGTCGCCGGCGATGATCAGGAGATCGTCGTCGACGTTCTCTCGGTCGATCAGTTGTGCGAGCGCGCCGACGACGCCGAACTTGTCGTCTTCCTCGGTCGTCTCCTCGACCGAGAGTTGGGGTTTCTCGAACTCGCTGTCGGCGAGGTGGGCCTCGAAATCGGGAGCGAACCGCTCGTTGGTGCTGACGTAGACCTCCTCGATCCGATCGTCAGCCTCGAGTTCCGCGAAGATGCGATCGACGACGGTCGACTCGCCGATCGGGAGGAACATCTTGGGCCGATGTTTGGTAATCGGCCACATTCGGGTCGCGTACCCGCCTGCGAGGACGACGGCCTTCATGGGCCGGACTTCACTTGGGGAAGGTAAGTTACTTGCCCTTTCACTGGATCCGAACCCGTCGCCCGATCGACCGGCCAACGGCCCAGGCGGAGCGAAAAACGGACGCTCGCTGCGTTCCTGGTCGCGTGATCGCCACACTCGGTCCGGCATCCATCGACTGACCGATAGCCGGCAGTATAAATACGGCGCACCCATGAACCAACGTATGCGAGAGGCCGACGAAACGACGCGACAGAAACTCGCCGACGCCTTGCGTGCCGAGCCGGCAACCCCGAGCGAACTCGCGACGCAGCTCGATCTCACGCCCCACTCGATAGTCCGCCACGCCGAGCACGTCTCCCGTTCGGTCGAGGGGACGGACGAGCAACTTCTCGTCGCGCCGCCGACCTGTCGGGACTGTGGGTTCGACGACTACGACGACCTGCTGAATCTCCCCTCGCGGTGTCCCGACTGCAAAAGCGAGTCGATCGACGAGCCGACCCTCACGATCGAGTGACGGAACCTGACAATCGAGCCGGGATGATTGTCGTTGCTAACTACCGATGACGGATCGGATTCGACACTCATATTTATGGCGCAAGTGAGAACCCGATACGAACCCTCGAGCGAACGGCAGCCGCGTCCGATCGACGGTAGCTGTCGGCTCCGTTCTCCGTCCTGTCCGTTCGACTCGAGAACGACGGAACATATGACTTCCAAATCCCACTCGGAGCGTGACTGCGTCGAGTCCGTGCGGACGACCCTCGACTGGCTCGACGACCACGACTGGGCCGGCCCGTCGGACGAGTCGTTCGACGCTGCGTTCGCGCTTCTCGCCGATCAGCGCCGCAGGTTGTTGCTCACTGTGATGCGAACCTACGGCGAGGAACTGACGCTGCCGGACGCAGCGGAGGAAGTCGCCGTTCGCGAAACCGGCCACAACGTGACGAACATTTCGGCAGAACGGGTCCAGGAGGTCTATCTCTCCCTGTATCACGACCACCTCCCGCGACTGGTCGATGCCGGTCTACTCGAGTACGATCAGGAGCGGGATCTGGTGGCACCCGACGGGATCTAGTACCGTTCTACCCGTCGACTGCAGGGTCGGTGATGTGATCGACCCCCAGTGCCGGCGTGGACCGCCACTAGCGGCGTCGGCGGAGGCTAGAACTCGACGTTCGAGGTCGACGTCCGATCGACATCGTCGCTCTCGAGCGGGCCAGTACCGCGGAACTCGTACTCCTCGTCGGTCAAGTAGACGTCGCCGTCGACGACGGTGGTCTCGAGATCGGTGAGGTAGGCACCCTCGCAGGGGCCGAACGTACAGTGGCCGGAATCGGCCTCGAAGTACGCACCGTGGTTCGCACAGACGAGTTCGCCGTCTCGCATCGGTGCACCGGAGCCTTTGTCGAGTTTGATGTGTGTGAGATGCTGGCAGTAGTTCAGCCAGCAGGCGACGGCATCGCCGTCCGTCTCCGCGCGATTCGGTTCGCCGCCGTCCGTCGTCGCCGGTTCGGGTGCGACGAGAATCGCTTCCCGTTCCTCGCCGGACTCGTCGGCGACACGGAAGAGAAACGTCGAATCCTCGGGGATGGCCGAAAGCGCCGCGATCCGTCCTGTTTCCATTGGCTTCGGCTTGCGAGTCGGTCGTCCTGAACGTTACGGAACGGGACAAACGAAGACGGTCCGTTGCGGGGGAGATGGCCGTCGAGACACCGAACGGGTACCCGTCCGACGGAGTTTTAACTCCATCTCCACCCAACACTGCCTATGGACTCCCTTCTCATCTACGGTGCCTACGGCTATACGGGCCGACTGATCGCACGCGAGGCCGTCGCGCGCGGTGGCTCGCCCGCCATCGCCGGACGTGACGGTCGCGCGGTCGCCCGTCAGGCCGACGAACTCGGCGTCGAAGGGCGGACGTTCGACCTCGCGGCTCCCGGTCTCGACGATCAGCTCCGCCCCTTCGACGCCGTGTTGAACTGTGCCGGGCCGTTCGTCGACACGGCCGGGCCGCTGGTCGAGGCCTGTCTCGAGGCGAACACGGGGTATCTGGACATCACGGGCGAGTTCTCCGTCTTCGAGTCCCTTCGCCAGCGCGACGGCGCGGCCCGCGAGTCGGGGGTCCCGCTCCTGCCCGGCGTCGGCTTCGACGTCGTTCCGTCGGACTGTCTGGCGGGGTTTCTCCACGAGCAACTTCCCGACGCGGATCGACTGGCACTCGGAATCAAGGGCAGCAGCGACCTCTCTCGGGGGACGGCCCGCACGCTCGTCGAACAACTCGGCACCGGCGGGGTCGTCCGGCGGAACGGCCGGCTTGTCCAGGTTCCGACCGCGTTCCGAACCCGCGAAGTCGACTTCGGCGACGGTCCCGAACACGCCGTCACGATCCCGTGGGGCGACGTCGTCACCGCGTCCCACACGACCGGTATCGAGTCGATCGAAGTCTACGTTGCCACACCCTCGTGGGCGACCAGTGCCCTTTCGGCCGTCGATTCGCTCGAGTGGCTCCTCGAACGCCGGCCCGTCAAAGGGCTGTTGAAACGAGTGGTCGACGCACGCCTCGACGGACCGGACGGACGGCAGTTGGCGACCGGGAGCGCCGTCGTCTGGGGCGAAGTCGTCGACGAAGACACCGGCAGGCGGGCCTGTGCCCGACTCAGAACGCCGAACCCCTACGCGCTCACGGCCGAGTCAGCGGTGACGGCCGCCGAGCGGGTTCTCGAGGCCGGAGATCGAGGCCTGGCCGGGTTCCAGACGCCGGCGTCGGCCTTCGGACCCGAGTTCGCCCTCGAGTTGCGGGGGACGGAGCGGGAACTCGTGACCACTCCGGATGCCGCCGATCGACCGCCCGTCGAACCCGAGCACTGAGCGAGGTCGCCGCGCTCGGAAGAACCCGACCGCGAGCGTAAACGCCCACGGTTGGTCCGTCTCAGAGAAGCAGGCGGTAGTAGTACGGACTCACGAATCCTTCGATGACGGCTGCGATCGCCAACAGGATGCCGACGCCGACGAGCACCCAGAACGCCCGCTCGAGTGCGTCCGCGAGCCCCGCCCGGGTCTCGCGACCCCGCCACGTTCGCCAGGCGGTGACGCCCACGGAGATGCCGAGCGCGCTGGCGACGAGGATCGCCGGAATCTCGAGGACGCCGTGTGGGAGCACGAAGGCGGCGAGTTCCGCGGGATCGACCTCGAGCCGGGCGATGAGTCCGAGGAAGACGCCGTTGAACAGCAACGAAACGATCGCCGGAATCGCGAGTGCGATGCCGCCGTAGGCGGTCGTGAGCGCGACCAGCCAGTTATTACCGAACAGTTCGATGGCGGCCGTGGGTGGAACGTGCCCCTCGAGTCGGGCCGCGATCGACGTCTCGACCGTGCCGACGAACGGTTCGGCCGCGAGCCAGCCGATCCCGAACCCGAGGACGGCGAGCCCGATCACCAGCGCGTGTGTTCCCGGCGTCGCCCGCACGAACGACGTCAGTTCGCCCCAGCCGCGTCGGAGCCCGGCCCGAAACTGGGTCCGAAGCGGCCGCGTCGGTGACTCCGGCGGCGTCAATCGATCCCGGTAGTCACAGTAGACGGCCGTCTTCAGCAGATCGAGCACCGGGAACAGGACCAGCGGGGCGAGCAGCGAGCCGACGGTGGCGACGTTGACCAGCGAGAGGAGTCCAGTAACGGCGACGAAGCCGCCACCCATCACGAGAGCAATGATGTAGTAAAAGATCGCCTCGACCGGCTGTGTGCGGACGAATGCCCCCGCGCTGCGCACCGACTCGAAGACGCCGGCGTCGTCGACGACGATCGCGACCGGTGCGAACGCGAACAGCGCTCGAACGAGAACGAGGGGGACGATCGCGACGACGATCGCCAGCCCGACCACGAGAACGGCGACGCCCATCGATTCGGCCGCCAGCGAGGCCACGCCGGCGATCAGCGCCGCCACGATTCCGACGGTGGCGAGTATCACCATCCAGCACAGCACCTCGAGCACGAAGAGCCCGAGGAACCGCGGCCAGTAGCGGCGGGCACCCGCGAGCCCGGCCACGAGCCCGCGGTCGTCTCGCAACCGGCCGTAACAGGCTGCGAGCTGCCCCGCCGCGACGGCGGCGGTAAGCAGGACGAACAGCAACAGGCTCACGACGATCGTCACGACGGCGAGGGCGGCAAGCGGCGGCGTCAGGAGCTGCTCGACGATCGGCTCGAGATCGGTTGCCCACGCCTCGACCGCCTCGGGATCGGCGTTGGGGTCTGTCGGTGGCGGCTCGAGATCGGCAAGTTGGGTTCGAATCGCTTCCAGACGACCGGTCGTCGCGAGGAAGAGTACGCCGGCGGCGATCGCGACGAACGGAACGACCCGCACGATCGCGGCGACCGCGACGCCGAGGACGTACATCGGCAGGATGTCTCCCGGTCGACGACGGAGGACGGCGACGACGGCGGCGAGGAAATCCGAAAGCGCCATACTGGCCGTTGGGCCGCGTGTAAGTTAAATGAACGCTCTCCCGGTCACACCCGTTCTCGGTTCCATCGGGGCGATCGAAGCGGGGGCGACTATGGACTCGGCGGCTCGCCGTCGTATTCGTCGTGCCCGCCGTAGAAGTTGAGCATCGCGAACTTGAGTTTGTCCGGGGCGATGTCGATCAACTCCTCGCGTTCCTCGTGTGGGAAGGTGCCGTTGACGCTGTACCTGCCGAGATCCGGTTTGGCCTGCCTCGAGTAGCGGCGATCGAGCAGCGCGCGGACGCCGACCTCCTCCGGGGAGCGGATGACCCGCCCCAGCGCCTGTCTGGTCTTTCGAACCGTCGGGATCTCGACGGCGTAGCGCCAGCCAGTATCGGTGCCGTCGAAGGCCACGTCGTAGGCGTCCTGAACGGCTTCGGCCCGGTCGTCCAGATGCGGGTAGGGAACGCCGACGACCAACACCGTGTGGGCATCGTCGCCGTCGAAGCTCACCCCCTCCGCGAGGGTTCCCCACAGCGAGGTACAGAGCACCGCGCCGTCGTCCGCGACGAACTGTTGGCGAAGCTCCTCGACGGACTGGCCCGGTTCGTCCAGATAGAGCGGCCGATCGCTTCGGCTCGCGAGCCGGTCGGCGTACCGACTCGCCTCGCCGTAGTTGGGGAAGAACGCGAGCGTGTTGCCGGGCGTCATCCGGACGGCATCGTGGATCGTCTCCGCCACCGTCTCCTGAACCGCGGGATCGTCGCGATCCGAGGAGAACAGCGGCGGCGTCTCGACGGCGTACGTTCGGCGGTTCTCCTCGGGGAACTCCAGCCCGTAGGCCATCGTCACCGCGTCCTCGAGGCCGAGCACGTTCTCCGTGACCTCGAAGGGGTGGATGGTCGCGCTCATCAGGACGGTCGCGTGGACCTCCTCGAACAGCTGACCGGTCACCTGCCGGGGGAGACAGGAGTACAGCTCCGCGCGGCCGTAGACCTCGTCGGTCCCGGCGTCTCGGGTGACGGAAACCACCGGATAGAGCCCCTCCGCCGAGCTCTCGGTCATCCACGCGCTGACGAAGCCGGCGGCCTGCAGGGTCTGACACTCCGTGCGCGTGGCCGTCTCACCCTCCCGATACGCCTCCTCGTATTGCTCGTCGAGTTCCTGACCGAGTTTCATCGCGGCCTCGAGGTCGTCGTCGATCCCCCGGCCGGAGTAGCGCTGCAGGAACTCGAGCGTGAGGTCGTCCTTGCGGTCCTCGTTGGCGATGGGGACGTCGGACCAGTTGCCGCCGATGCCCTCGCGATCGCCGAATCCGAAGGCGTCCTCGTAGGTCTCGACGAGCGCGCGGTGGAAGGCCGAGAGGACGTTCGCGGCGTCTTCCGAGCGCGGATCGTCCGTCTCGGCCAATTCGTCCAGCGCGGAATCGAAGGTGCGCTCGGAGCAGGTCCGGGTCGCGTGCTCGCGGGCGGCGTCCTCGACGTTGTGGGCCTCGTCGAAGACGGCGATCACGTCGTCGGGATCCCGTCCCAGCCACCGGAAGAACTGCTCGCGAATCGCCGAATCGAGCAGGTGGTGGTAGTTACAGACGACCAGATCGACGCCCTCGAGCCCCTCCTTCAGGAGCTCGTAGCCACAGAACTGCTGTTGTTCGGCGTGCTCGTAAATATCGTCGGGCGTGCGGACGTCCTCGAAGAGCCAGCCGAAGAAGTCGTCCGTCTCCCCTGTGAGGTTGTTCCGGTAGTAGTCACAGACGTTCTGCTCCTCCAAATCCTCGAGTCGGTCCTCGATGTCATCGAGTTCGTCCATCACCGCCGAGCGGGCGTCGGCTGCCGAGCCGTCGCCGTCCTGACTCTCCGCGAGCAGTTCGCGCTGGCGGCGCTCGAGTTGCTCGCGGTCGCGTTCGGCGTCGACGACGGCGCGGGTGTTGTCCCGCAGGACCTGACACTCCTCGTAGCCGACGTCGATGTGACACATCGAGGATTTGCCCTTGAAGACGACCGCACGGATCGACTCCTCGCGGGTGATCGCGCGGGCTTCGGCGACGAACTGCCGCATCTGCTGGTGGACGTTCGTCGTGATGACGACCGTCTTGTCCTGCTCGCGGGCGACCTCGAGGGCCGGAACCAGCGACGAGAGGGACTTGCCGGTCCCGCAGGCTCCCTCGAAGAGCACGTCCTGGCCCCGATGGAGGGAGTTGTGGATGCGGTCCATCGCCTCCCGCTGGTTCGCGTAGGGCTGGTCGTACGGGAAAAAGCGCATGTACCCGGCTGTCTCGGACACACCGTACGATAGGTTCGCGATGCGATAAAAGGATTCGTCTCGGATCGGGGATCGATCTGTAAGCCGCCTCCACGATCCTGCCGAGCGGGAAAGAAAACCCGTCCCCGCCGATTCGAGTTGGAACGGACCCCTTCGGCGGGACCGGCGGGCGTCGCCGATTCGAGATCAGAGCACGCCGAACCCGAACTCGGCCATGCCGAAGACGGGGCTCCACAGGAAGTGGAGCGCGACGCCGACGACGACGGCTGGCAGGAAGTTGTAGATCGTGGCGACGATGGCGGCCCTGGCGTCGACGGCCAGCAGCGGGAACAGGGCGTCGCCGTCCTGGGCGATCGCGTTGGCGGAAAGCGCGGAGAAGGGGAGCCCGCCCTCGGCGTAGACGCTCGCCAGCAGTATCTGGGGGCCACAGCCGGGAATCAACCCGACGGCCGCGCCGCCGATCGGGGCCAACACGCCCGCCGCCGCGGCGACGGTGGCGACGTTCACGCCGGTAAAAAGGACGGCGTACTCGTAGACGAGGAAGGCCACGAGCACCCAGACGGTGACGAAGCTGGTCTCCATCGCCGCGTGGGTGAGCGTGTCGTAGATCGACCCGAAGGAGTCTCGAGCGCGGGCGATCTCTCCCTCGCCGACGTAGTGGCGGCCGATCACGTAGAGGTACAGCGACAGGACCGCACCGACGATACCGGCGACGGTAAACAGGCCGTCGAAGCCGAAGTCCGCGACCAGCGCGACCTCGGGACCGCCACGGAACAGGTAGAGCGTCCCGAGGACGAGTCCAGCGACCGCGGCGACCCACCACAGGACGTGTGCGAGGTGAGAGAGCGGGGTGAGGACTCGAGAGCGGCGATCCGGCCCCGTTTCGTGTGCATGGGTGGGGGCCGCACAACCATAGTCGTGGGCGGGGTTGGGACCGACGCCGCTGTTGACCACGGTGCCGCCGTCGGCCATCGCCGGCGAGAGTTTCGCGACGGCGTTGTCGACGCGACCGACGCCCAGTCCGAACTCGTCGACGAGGTAGCCGGTGGCGACGGAGGCCGCGAACGCGATGGCGTAGGCGTAGATCGCGGCCTCGGGTGCGAGCGCGAGGATGACGAACGCCGAGTCGCCGGCGGTCGCGCCCAGCGTCGCGACCACGGTGCCGAAACTGACCGTCCCGCGGACGTACAGCGGCATGACGACGATCGCACCACCACAGCCCGGTGTCAGCCCCAGCAGACCGCCGAACAGTACTTGCAGCCGCTCGTTGCCCTCGATCGCACCGATCACGGCTCCGTCGGTCCAGTACTGGATCAGGCCGAACGCTAACACCGTCACCGCGACGAACGCGCTCACCTGAACGTAGCCGTCTCGCAGCGAGGCGAGAAAGACCTCCAGTACCTCGTTCATTGCGCCTCACCCGTAGATTGGCTTCGGGTGGGCCAAAGATTAGACATCTCTAAAAACGAGTTTAGCGTCGGGATGTATATAGCTGCTGGTGGCTGCAATCCTTATGGGTGACTCGTCGAATCCGACACGGGAGCCCGCTCTCGAGGCTGGTGCCGTCGATCGCTCGAGAAACCGGGAGGCCGCCGGTCGCTACTCGTGATCGTCACGCAGGTGTTCGATGGCGTGGAGTTCGACGACGGGGAAGATCTTGGCGACGGTGAGGAAGAACAGCGCGACCATGCCGATCGTTCCCGTGATCGACGCGATCTCGATCAGGCTCGGCACGTAGACTCCCGGCACGGCCTCGTAGATGTCGAACGTCGGGTGCAGGAACCCCTCGACGACGAACAGCACCTTCTCGAGGATCGTCGCGGTGAGTACCGCGAGTCCGGAGACGACGGCCCGGCGCTTGGTAAACAGCGTCGGACGGAGCGTCTGGGCGAAGATGTACGTCAGCGTCAGGAAGACCAGCGACATAGAGGTGAGATAGATGGGGTTGGTGGCCCTGGCCCGGGCGGCGACGGTCAGGTCGACGGGGGCCTGGAACAGGCCGGTGATGTTTTGCTGGAGTTGGAGCCACAGGAAGAGCAGACAGAAGAACCCGAGCCACAGGAGGAGTCCGCGGAAGATGTCGTCCGTAATGATGTGATCCCAGTCGTAGGCACGGCGGAACGAGAACGCGAGAATGATGACGCCGCTGATGGCCGACGTCAGTGCGATGGTGAGGAACTGCGGGCCCTGGACGGCACCGAACCAGGTCGGCATCGTCGGGATCACCGCGAACAGCCACGGAATGACCCCCCCGTGGAGCAAGAGCGGTGCCATGATGATGATCGCGAGCGCGAGCCACCAGACCATGCGCTCGACGACCGCGTCTTCGCGCTCGGTGTAGCCGATCGTGATGAATCCATAAATCGGGTCGAGCCGGTCTGGTAGCTGATCGCGCAGTCGGCTCACGTCGTAGCGCAGCGTCAGCCCGAGATAGGTCGCCGTCAACACGAAGTAGGCCGTGATGACGGTCACGTCCCACACGAGTGGCGATCCGTGGATCGTGATGTGGTAGTGGCCGACGACGCTGGTAACCATCCGGTCGGGTCGGCCGAGGTGGACGATAATGTAAAACCCCGCCGCCGAGAGGCCGCTGATGGTCAGCAACTCGGCGAGTCGCGCCACCGGCATGTACCGGTCCATCCCGAGCAGCCGGACGGCGGCAGAGAGGATGATCCCGCCGTGTGCGATCCCGACCCACCAGATGAACGCGCCGATGTAGATTCCCCACGTCGCGCCACCGCCGCTCCCCCAGTCGCCCAGCGCGGTGACGATCAATCCCTCGTTCAATTGGTAAGCCCAGCCGATCAGGAAGGCGACGAACGCCAGTCCTGCGACGGCGACCAGCGCGAAGTACGTTAGCGAGACCGTTCCGATCGGCCGCAAAATGTCGGCCTCGCTCGGCCGTTTCGTCGACATCGTACTACAGTTGACCTCATCGGCTGTCCACTTGCGTCCGTGCTATGAATGTGCAAGGACGGGTCGGGCGAGCGTCGACAGGGACTCACAACTCGAGCGTGTAGACCACTTCCCGTCGCTGCTCGCCGCCGATCTCGACGTCGTCCTCGTCGGTCGGTTCGAACCCGTGATCCTCGTAGAACTTCCGGCCACCCTCGTTCGAGGCGAGGTCGATCGCGCGCATCCGCTCCATGTTGAAGTCCCGCAGGTCCTCGCGGAGCCGTTCGTACAGCGCCGTGCCGATCCCCTCGCCCTGGTGGTCGGGGTGGACGGACATGCGGAGGACGTCGCCTTCGTCCTCGGTGACGACGCCGTGGGTGAAGCCGACGATCTCTCCCCCTCGTTCCGCGACGAGGAAGGCAGTCCCCGGCTTCGACATCGCCGTCTCGAGGGCCTCGTCGCCGTACCACTCGTCGATGGTCTCGTCGATCGTGTCGGCCTCGAGTTCGTCGTAGGTCGCGTGCCAGGTTTCGCGGGCGACGGCCCTGATTCGGTCGCGGTCCTCGCGGGTCGCTGGTCTGATCTCCATACCCGACGGTACGACAGCGAGTGACAAAGTGATTGCACCGTCTCAGTTAGGCTCGTCGGTCTGCCGTACCGACGTCCCGACCCGTCGGCCGGACTCGAACGCGGTGCTACAACTCGAGCGTGTAGACCGCTTCGTCGTAGTACTCCCCGTCGATCTCGACCTCGCCGGTGTCGGTCTGTTCGAAGCCCAACCCCTCGTAGAACGCGCGACTGGTGTCGTTGAACGCGAAGTCGATCGACCGGACCCGCTCGACGTCGTGGGACTCGATCTCCTCGATCAGCCGCTCGTGGAGTTGCGACCCGATCCCCTCGCCCTGACGGTCCGGGTGGACGTACATCCGGAGGATGTCGGCCCTGTCACCCTGTGCGACCGCGTGCGTAAAGCCGACGAGTTCCCCGTCTTCCTCGGCGACGAGGACGACCGTGCCGGGGGCCTCGAGGGGCATCGAGTCGTCGGTGTACCACTCGTCGACGGTCCGGTCGATCATGTCGGCCTCGAGTTCGTCGTACGTGTCGTGCCAGGTAGCGCGAGCGACGGCGGTGATCGCCTCGAAGTCGTCGGGTGTCGCGGATCGAACGTTCATACCTCATCATTGAACGTGGGACATAAATAACACGCTGACACGAGACGCTCACTCCGAGCGGAGACGACGCGGTCGACACGGAGCGTGTGGGAACACCGAACCGTCCCCACCGGTGGGATCACTCCTGCACGTCGAACCCCCGGTCCCGGAGCAGGTCCGGAACGCGGTCCCGGTGGTCGCCCTGGAGTTCGATGCGACCGTCGTCGACCGTCCCGCCCGTCCCGAGCGACTGCTTGAGGTCCGACGCGGTCGATTCGATCTCCGATTTGGTGAGGTCGAACCCCTCGATGATCGTCACCGGCTTGTCGTACCGTCTGCTCTCCGTCCGAAGCGACAGCACCTGCTGGGAGGTCTCGAGGTCCCCCTGGCTGTCGAGTTCGTCGAGCAGGTCGTCGAGATCGTCGTCGTTGTCTGCCATATCGTCACATGGGCTGGGAACGGGGATAGCCCTGTCCCTGCCTTCGCAACGGAGCCGAATCGGCAAGCGCCGACCCAGCGCCGCTACAGTCGCGACTTGATCGTCTCGGCGGTCTTCTCGCCGACACCCTCGACGCTCCGGAGGTCCTCGAGGGTCGCCTCGCGGACGTTCTCGACGCTGCCGAAGCGACCGAGCAGGCGTTTCCGGGTCTCGGGACCGACCCCCTGGACGTCGTCGAGCACCGTTTTCACCTCGTCGCGGACGGTCTGGTGGTACTGTACGGCAAAGCGGTGGGCCTCGTCGCGCACGCGCTGGAGGAGATGTAGATGCGGCGCGTCGCTCGGCCACGAAAACGTCCGGTCGGGCGTGACCACGCGCTCCTCGGCTTTCGCCAGCGCGATCGCCGGTACGTCCCAGCCGACCGCGGACAGCGCGTCGCGGGCGGCCTCGAGTTGGCCCTCCCCGCCGTCGATCAGCAAGAGATCGGGGTCTGGCCGGTCGTCCCGCCCCTCGACGGCGCGGGTGGCACGCCACTCGAGCAAGGCGCGCATGTTGTCGTAGTCGTCGTTCTGGTCGGTCAGCTTCTTCCGCCGGTAATCCGCTTTTTCGGCGCTGCCGTCGACGAACGTGACGTTGCTCCCGACCGCCGCTTTCCCCTGCGCGTGGCTCACGTCGAAGCCCTCGATCCGCCGAGCCGAGTCGATCTCGAGGGCGTCCGCGAGCATGCCACACTCGTCGCGTCGGCCCACGTTGCGCCGGGCGTTCTTGAGCGCGAGTTCGACGAGTTTGGCTTCCCGGCCCGCACCCGGGACGCGGACCGAGACGCCCGCGGCCTCGAGCCAGGCGGCGACCTCCTCGTCGCCGTGACGTTCGGGCAGGAGCAGGGCGTCGGGCAGCTCGCGCTCGGCGTAGTACTGGACGATAAACGCGGCGAGGACGGCGGGGACGCCCTCGGTCTCGCCGGCGACGCCGTCCCCGGTAGCGCCGGGTGCCTCGAGCGTGTGCCGGTCCCGGTCGATCAACTTGCCGCTCTCGGCGCGTAACCGTGCGACGGTCGCGTCCTCGCCCTCGATGGCGACGCCGAGGATGTCGACGCCCCGTTCATCGCCGACCGACTGGACCGCCTCGCCGCCCTCGCCGTGGAAGGCTGCGACGGTCTCGAGGCGATCCCGCAGGTTCGCCGCGCGCTCGAAGTGTTTTTGCTGCGCCGCGGCTTCCATCTCCTGCCGTAACGGATCCGCGAGGATCCCCGTCTCGCCCTCGAGGAATCGTTCGACCGCGGTGACGTCCTCGCCGTAGCTCTCGAGGTCGATCTCGCGGGTGCAGGGCGCGGTACACAGCCCCATCTCGTAGTCCAGACACGGCCGGTCGCGGCCCGCGTACTTGTGGTCCGAACAGCCCCGGACGCCGTACGTTTCCCGGAGCGCCTTGACGACGGTCTCGACGTGTCCCTTGCTGGTGTAGGGGCCGAAGACGGTCGCCGACTCGTCGGGATCGCGGGTGATCTCGATCCGCGGGGCGTCGTGGGCCGTCAGCTGGACCATCGGATACGATTTGTCGTCCTTGAGCCGGACGTTGTAGCGGGGCTGGTGGCGTTTGATCAGGTTCGCCTCGAGCAGCAGGGCCTGCGTCTCGGTGTCGGTGACGGCGATCTCGACGTCGTGGGCGCGGTCGACCATCCGGCGGATCCGAGCGCTGCGGGGATCGGCGTAGGACCGCACCCGATCCCGCAGGTCGACGGCCTTTCCGACGTAGAGGGTCGTCTCTCCCTCGCGGAACTGGTAGACCCCCGGCTCGCGGGGCAACGATCCGGCGCGCTCGCGAACCCCATCGGCGTTCATCGGCGGCCCTACGGAGGCAGGAGGTTTCAGCCTGACTCCTCGGCGTCGACCGCCGCACCGGTCGCCCCTCCCGTCTCGCCGTCTCCGTTGGCCTCGAGCGCCGTCGATCCCGGTCGGATCGCGCGCTCGAGGTCCTCGACCGCTCCGGCGTCGATGGCGGCGTCGCCGATGGGGACCTCGATGTCGGTCCCCCCGCTGACGCGAACGACGAGTCGTTTCGAGCGCGATCGGAGGACGGAGGCGACGAAGACGGAGGCTGCGACGAGGGCGACGATACCGAGGAGGAGAAGGCCCCCCTCGAGCACCACGAGGGCCGTTTCGAGGGCTCCGAGCGCCGCCTCGACGACGCGTGTGAGCTGCGTCACTCCCGGCATCGTCCGGCTCCCCTCGAGATCGACGGTCGGAACCGCCGTCGCGAAACTGCTGGTCCTCGTGAGCTCGAGCAGCCCGACGCCGACGACCGCGGCGACGGCCCCAAGAGAGAGTCGTCGCAGGGGGGTGTCCGTCTCGACGGAGACGGTCCCGATATCGGGCCGATCGACGTGGCGGAACTTCGGCTCCGCCGCGTCGGGCGTAAACGCCAGCACGCGCTGGTTCGTGACGACGAGCGTCGCGTCCTCGAGGTCGGCGCGGTGGACGACGAACTCACCCTCGTGGCACAGCTCCGCGGCGTGGTCGGACCACTGATCGATGCGCTCGCTTCGGGTCTCGACCATCGTCACCGCTCCGACGCCATCGACCAAGTACGTCCGGGCTCGTTCAGACCGGTAGGGGCTGCCTTCCAGTCGATGGGACTCGGTACATTCTCGGTGATCGACACTGAATCCCCCGCCATGAGTGACTCGACGGTACAGTGCTGGCTCGTCGAACGGGAGATCGGGGATCGGGACTTCGTCACGCTCGTCTACGCGACGCCCGATGGCTCGCGCTACCACCAACGCCAGCGGTCGTCGACGGCCCTGCGGACCGGGCCGACGGTGACCGCAGCCACCGAGATCCCCGCCGACGAACTCGAGCCGGTTCCGGACGAGGAAACCCGCGAACGGTACGCCGAGGAGGTCGACCGGACCGCGGGCCGATACGATCCGGACGACCCGATCTAGCCGCGACGGGGACGACCGTCGACCCCCGAAACGAGGATCGTCGACCATCGACGCCTCTCCGCGGGGAAACCGATGCTTTCAGCCGAGTAGTGATGTCAAAAACCTTATCGGGCAACGCCGCGACCACACAGCCATGCCCGCTATCACAGTCGATAATCTGACCAAGTCGTTCGGTCAGACCCTCGCGCTCGATGACCTCTCGTTCCAGGTCGAAGAGGGCGAAGTATTCGGCTTCCTCGGCCCCAACGGTGCCGGCAAATCGACGACGATCAACATCGTGCTGGATTTCGCCCGCCCGACGGCCGGCGAGGTGAGCGTCCTCGGGATGGACGCCCAACGCCACAGCCGGACGATCCGGCAGCGAACCGGCGTTCTCCCGGAAGGGGTCCAGCTGTACGGCCGCCTGACCGCCCGACAACACCTCGAGTTCGCCATCGACTCGAAGGGCGCAGACGACGACCCCGAAGCCTTGCTCGAGCGCGTCGGGCTGGTCGACGCGATCGACAAGAAAGCCGGCGGCTACTCGAAAGGGATGGCCCAGCGGCTCATGCTCGCGATGGCGCTGGTCGGCGAGCCCGATCTGCTCATCCTCGACGAGCCCTCCACTGGACTCGACCCCAACGGTGCCCGCGAGATGCGCAAGATCGTCCAGGAAGAGAACGAACGGGGTGCGACCGTCTTCTTCTCGAGTCACATCATGGAGCAAGTCGAGGCGGTCTGTGACCGCGTCGGCATTCTGCGCGACGGGCAGATGGTCGCCGTCGACTCCGTCGCGGGACTCCGTGACTCCGTCGGGGGCGGGACGACCCTGCGTGTCACCGTCGATCGGATCGACGACGACGCCCTGCAGGCGGTCCGATCGCTGCCCGACGTCGGCGGCGCGACCGTCGAGGACCAGCAGCCACCGACGCTCGTCGTCGACGTCGACGGCTCGAAGACGACCGTCCTCTCCACGCTCGAGGATCGGGGGATCGAAGTCCGGGACTTCTCGACGACCGAAGCCTCCCTCGAGGACGTCTTCCAGTCGTACACGACGGATACGGAGGTGTACGCACGATGAGTTCCGAAACCGGCACCCAGCCGGCGGCCCCAACTGGCTCGGCCTCGAGTTCGATCGATCTCGAGAGCGTCCGCACGATCGCGAAGAAGGACTTCCAGGACGCGGTTCGGTCGTGGCTGTTCTGGGGACTGAGCGTGTTCTTCTTCGCGCTGATGGCAGGCCTGGCGGGGATTCTCGCGTGGATCAGTCCGGACGGATTCACGACGATCGATTTCATTAGCACGGTCAGTTCGGTTGCGAAACTCGTCATCCCGCTGATCGCGCTCATTCTGGGCTGGAAAGCGATCGCCGGCGAACGCGAGACCGGGAGCATCAAGGTCTTGCTGTCGCTGCCCCACTCGCGGCGGGACGTCATCCTCGGCAAGCTGCTCGGGCGGACAGCTGTGCTCTCGTTGTCACTGATCATCGGCCTCCTCATCGCCATGGTCGCGGTCGCCTTCGCCGTCACGGAGTTTTCCTTCCCCGCGTACATGGCCTTCCTCGTGTTGACGATCCTCTATGGGCTCGCGTACATGAGCATCGCCATCTCGCTTTCCTCGCTGACTCGCTCGACGACGATCGCTGGCGCGGCGATGTTCGGCGTCTTCGTCGTCTTCTATATCGTCTGGAACTCGATTCAGACCGCACTGCGACTCCTGATGAATCGTGGATACATCGAGGGCGTCGCCTACACCATGTCCGGTCCGGGCGGTGGACAACTCGAGTTCACTCGGCTGCCGAGCTGGGCCCAGTTTATCAACATGCTCGACCCGGGGAACGCCTACCAGAACACGATCACGATCTTCAGCGAGATTTCGGGCGATCAGATCGGGACGACAGTGCGGGAAGTCGCCTACCCCAACGGAATCCCGTTCTTCCTGCAGGACTGGTTTTCGTTCATTATTCTGCTGTTCTGGATCGTCGTCCCGATCACGATCGCGCTGTTCTGGTTCGATCGCGTCGACATCTGATACCGTCTCCTGTCCGTCAGTCCCGGTGGGACCGGGACATCGGGACGGCAAACCGTATGAGAGGGGCCGTCGGTCCGTGGGACCGGCGACCCCATAACGGGTCCGTTGGTCGCCGACACTGCTTGCAGAATCCGGACGGGAGCCCTCATCGCGGTGGCTTTGCCTCCACAGCGGACGTTCGGCTCCGTGCGGGGATCAGTTTACAGGGATCGCCGTCGTAGCCGCCGGTGTGACCGACTGCATCTTCTACGGCGGCAAAGGCGGCGTCGGGAAGACGACCTGCGCGGCGGCGACCGGACTCTCGCTGGCCGCCGCCGGCCGGACGACCCTCGTCGTCTCGACCGACCCGGCCCACTCGCTTTCCGATTCGTTCGAGGCCGAGATCGGCTCCGAACCGACCGAACTCGAGTCGCCCGCGGCGCTCGAGGGGGCCGGATCGATGGCGGACGAGTCGGAACGAGCGGGGAGCCTGTGGGCCGTCGAGATCGACCCGGACGTCCAAAAAGAGCGCTACGAAAAACTGGCACGCGCACTCGCGAAAGACCTCCGGCGTGCCGGCATCAGTCTCTCCGACGAGGAGGTCGAACGGCTCTTCGCGACGGGTGCGCCGGCGGGCAGCGACGAGATCGCGGCGCTCGATCTCCTGGTCGAGTACGTCGACTCGGGCGAGTGGGACACCGTCGTCTTCGACACCGCACCGACGGGTCACACCCTGCGGCTGTTCGACATGCCCGACGTGATGGGGCTGGCACTCGAGACGGCCCGGTCGCTTCGCGGGCAGGCAAAGCGGATCGGCAACGCCGCCCGGACGGCCGTCCTGGGGCCGATGTCGATGATGACCGGCGACAGCGACGACGAAGACGAGAGTCTGGAGGCGTTTCAGGCCCGACTCGAGCGCGCCCGGGAGCTGCTCGTCGATCCCGATCGGACCGAGTTTCGCGTGGTGCTCCTCCCGGAATCGATGGCGGTTTCGGAGACGGAACGGCTCGTCGACCGGCTTCGCGAGGGGGGCGTGCCCGTCGAGCGGCTGCTCGTGAATCGCGTGCTCGAGGATCCCCACGAGGGGTGTCCGCGCTGTCGATCGCGACAGGAACGCCACGAGGAACAGCTCGCGACGATTCGAGCGACGTTTCCGGACCTCGAGGTCGTGACGCTGCCCGCCCTCGAGGGCGAGGTCCAGGGGCGGGGCTCGCTCGCGGTTGTCGCGAAGCGATTGCCGACCTGAACGGCCGATATCGCTCCGCTACGCCACCTGATCGCCGAATCCCACGAGCGCGGCGTCCTCGAGACACCGCTCGGTCGCGGTCTCGAGGTCGAACTCCCGGACGATCTCCCCATCGCGGACCAGCGGCTCGAGCAGGGACTCGCCGTCGGCGGGGCCATCGCCGTCGGCGAGCGTGACGTGGTGTCCGCCCGCGGGGGTCCGATAGACGTCCTTGACGCCGGAGAGTTTGCCCCGTTTGGAGATGGGCTCACCCTCGATCTCGACGATATCGAGGCTGAAGTCCACGGCGTCGGCACCCGTGATGTGACTGCCGACGCCGAACCCGTCGGCGACGTCGGTCAGGGATCGCATCGATTCGGGCTCGAGCCCGCCGCTACAGAAGATGTCGACGTCCTCGTAGCCGCGGGCGTCGAGCTCCCAGCGGACTTCGCGGACGATGTGGCGGAAATCGCCCCGTCGCGAGCCGGTCGTGTCCAGTCGAACGCCGTCGAGGGCGTCGCCGAGCGTCTCGGCGGCCAACAGGCTCTCGCTTTTCTCGTCCCAGAAGGTGTCCGTCAGCGCGATCCGCGGGACGTCCTCGCCGACGGCCTCGTCGAACGCCGTCCAGGCGTCGGCCTGATTGCCCTCGCCGAAACAGAACATGAGCGCGTGGGGCATCGTCCCGCCCGCCTGCCGGCCCAGCACCTCGCCGGCTGCGACGTGGGAGAACCCGTCGAGACCGGCGAGCAACGCGGCTCGCTCGACCGTCGTCGCGATCGAGGGATGGACGTGTCGCGCACCGAACGACAGGACGAGCGAGTCCGGGGCCGCCGATCTGGCCTCGAGTGCGGCCGTCGCGAACCCGCTTGGCTGTGAGCAAAAGCCAAGCAGCGAGGTCTCGAGTTCGGCGAACTCGAGGTAGGGACCCTCGATCCGGCAGACGGGACCGCCGTCGAACAGTTGGCCGTCGGGAAGGCAATCGACATCGACGTTCCGGCCCTCGAACAACGTCGCGACGTCTTTCACGCCCGTGAAGACCTCGAAGCTCCCCGTCGGGAACTGGTCTGCCGTCACTTCGGCGACGACGTGGGGGTTCTTCGCCGCGTGCTCGAGCGTGGTCCGTGTGCGCTCGAAGTACGCGTCCGTTGCATCCCCCTCGAGAATCGCTGCAGGGGGAACAGTTCCGAACGGATTTGACATATCGTCGGTTTCCCGTGGGAGGCAAAAAAGCTACCCGTCTGCCGACGAACGCGACGCAGCCGGGCTGTCGGTCGGTAGCGTCGACACTGTCGCCGCCGGCTCGCGGGCTGGGCCGGACTCGAGCGACGGGCTCGATCCCGATGCCGTCGCGTGAACGGCAGCGAGTTCGTCGACGGTCGGCGCGCTGACGATTTCGACCGTGTCGTCGGCGACCGTGACGCGGTACGCGCCGGTGAAGGGCTCGCCGTCGGGGATCCGATAGACGCCGTCGCCGGCGGATTCGACCCGCTCGGCCCCGTTGTTCGAGAGGAGTTGCCGGTAGGCATCGGCGAACGCCGTCGCATCCGCCGGGCGCTCCCAGGCGAGCCGCCAGACGTGTGCCGTCCGATTCCGCTCGTCTCCGTTTCGGTAGACCCGGAGGCTGTCGCCGGCCCAGCCCTCCGTCGCGGGGTAGGAGTAGTTGTATCGTGAGCCGTCGGTAGCCCCCTCGGTGAGTGGCCGCTCGACCACGCCGTTGGCCCAGAGCGTCGCGAACAGGGTCGCTTCGCCGATCGTCTCCGTTCGGGGTTCGCCGTCGCCGTCACCGGCGCTCTCGGTGATCGGTCTCCAGTCGTCGCTCGAGCGATCCGGGACGTCGACGTCGACGGGGTCGGTATCCGGATAGAGATCGGGGTGGAGGAGCTGGGCAGTACTCCGTGGTGGCTCGGCGTGTGCGCGATCGACGGCGGCCCAGCCGCCGCGTTCGAAGCGGTCGGCGACGAACCCCGGTCCTTCGGCGTAGGGGGCGTAGATCGAGAGGAAGAGCCCGTCGTTGAACGGGCGCTGTGTGATCGCCTCGCCCGACGCCGTCGCCCCCTGGGTCGCCGGCAGACACTGCCACTCGGACCCACAGCGGCGATCGTACTGCCGTGGAACGGAGGCTGCTTCCCCCTCGAGCAGGCCGTTTTCGGCGCGCAGCCCGTCGATCGTCTCGCTCTCGCGAGCGATGCCGAAGTGTTGGTCCTGCAGGGCGTGTGTCAGCTCGTGGACCAGGGTCCGGCGATCGATGCTGATCGCGTCGGTCTCGTCGACGACGATGACGATCCGATCGTTTACGTAGTATCCCTGTACGGAATCGCCGTAGAGGTCGTCGAACGCCCGATTGACGTCGGTGTCGCCGTCGACGAGGAACGCGGCCCGCCAGACCTCGTTGCTGAACGCCGACGCGTTCTCGGTCCCGCTGGTCCGCCGGTCGCGGTACTCGCTCCGGGTCGTGACCTCGAGTTCGACGTCGCGTTCGTACTTCAGGCCGCGGACGACCTCGATCCGAGCCATCGATCGATACATCACTGCCTCGAGTTGCTTCTCGGAGAGGTCGCCGCTCGTGTCGAACGCGAAAACGTCGTCGTGGGCGTACTCGCCGACGTGACCGAGTTCGCGGTCGGTGTCGAAGCCGTCCGGATTGCCGGGGAGGGCACAGCCCGAACAGACGACGAGGGCGACGACGACGAACAGCCTCACTCGGCCCATTGGATCACTGTTCGGCGAGACGGCCAAATGTGCATCGGTCGGAGCCGTCGGCGCTCAGTCCCGATCGCTACCGATCCGACCCCAGGCGAGACGCGTCCCCGCGCCGAGTACCACGACCGCGATCGCGCCCACAGCCGCCGTGAGGCCGAAGCCGGGGACGCTATCGCTCCCCTCGACGATCTCGAGGGTGTCCTCACCGTCGGGTGCCGCACCCGCTTCCACGTTCGGGAGCTCCGCGACCGACGGCGCACGGACGATCGTCAGGATCCGGTTGGTTCGATCGAGATAGTACGCGCCGGCGTAGCCGCCGTCGTCGATCACGTAGGTGTCCTGCCGGCCCTCGACGGGCTCGGCACCGTGGCCCTCGAGGTGGCGGAGATAGCCGTTGACGAACTGCTGGGTGTCCGTCCCCGACTGCCACTGGGTTCGCCAGACGTAGCCGGCGTGGCCGGCCGCCTCGGCCGGGTCGCTCGCGGCCTCGGCCTCGTCGTTCGTGTAGACGACCAGCCGATCGCCGCTCCACCCGTTGGTGTAGGAGTGGTTGTAGTTGTACCCCTCGTCGTCGAGGAGTTCGTCGGTTCCGATCACCGACGACCCGCCGTCGAGCGCGCCGGCGGCGAACATCGCGACCATGCCCGCCTCGCCGACGGTATCGTTGGCGACCACGCCGTCGACGCGGAGCTGTCGCCAGTCCTCGCTCGAGCGATCCGGAACCGAGATGTTGACCGGGTCGCGCTCGGAGCCGGGATGGATCACGGCCGAGGTGGTCGTCGGCGGATCGTCGTAGGCCGCGTTGACCGCCGACCAGCCCTCGCCTTGCTGGCGCAGGTAGTTGACGTAGTGAGGGCCGTCGCTGTAGGGCTGATAGACGGTGAAGTAGATCCCCCAGTTGATGTCGAGGGATCGATCGGTGTCCCCCTCCGTGGGGCTGAGACAGTGCCACTCGTACCCACAGCGGGTCTCGTACTCGCGTTCGACCCGGCTGGCATCGCCCTCGACCAGTCCGTTTTTCGCGAGTTCGCGGTCCTGTGTCCGTCCTCCGAGGGCGGACAGATCGAACCGCTGGTCCTGGAGGGCGTGGACGAGCTCGTGGCCGAGCGTGAGTTCGTCGAGCTCCGGCGTCTCGGGGCTCTCCGAGACGATGACGATCTCGTCGGTCTCAGGGTCGTAGTAGCCGGCGACGGCACCGCCGTAGACCGTCTGGGTCGCGTCGACGGCCTCCGTCTCCCGATCGACCATGAACAGCGCCTCGTAGGCGACGTTCTGCTCGAGGCGGTTGGCCGACGAGACGTTCACGAAGCGGCCGTCGTTGGTCTCCCGGTACTCCGCTCGGGAGACGACTTCGACGTCGACCTCCTCCTCGAACGTCATGTTTCGAATCCGTTCGACGCGGGCCATGGCTCGGTAGACGACGGGATCGAGCGCGTCCTCCTCGACGACGGCGTCGGACTGCTCGTCGACGGGGAGTTCGTCGTCGTACCAGTAGCCCTCGACGTAGCCGATCGTGTCCTCGGTCGTCGGATCCGCGGGGCGGCCGTCCTGGGCCACCGTACTCCGAGCGGCAGTCGACTCGAGGGCGGCGTCTGGGGCCGAATCGGAGGTCTGAACGGCGGTCGAATCGGGGGTCGCGTTCGTGGCTGGGCTCGCTGCCAGCACCGGGCCGGCGAGCCCACCGGTCACCAGCACCGCAGTGAGTGCGACCACGAGGAGGGAAACGGACGGGCGGGTACGCGTCGATCTCATGTGGATTGACTAGCTATCCGTTGGAACGGCCGTGCAAAAAGGGCGGCGGTTACACTGTTCGAGACCGACCGCCGTCGGCTGCGACCGCGTGTGGATCGGCGGTGTGATCGAGGGCGACGGCCAGCCTCGTCTCCGGGTGAGTAGGGTCGATGCCGTGGCCGTCCCGTGGTCCACTCGAGTCGCCTGTTCGTCCGAGGCGTCGGGAACCCATCGCCAACGTCGCGTCCCCCGTTCGCCCGCGGGCCTCGGCGGCCCGCCACCTGCCGCCGATCGGGTTGCCGCTCCGGTCTCGGCGTTCGAGGACGCCCCGCACGCGGCGCGAACGTTTTTACCGTCCCGTCCGTACGACCGCTTAGCCATGCGCCTCGAGCCAGCGAACACGGCAGTGGTGGTCGTCGACATGCAAAACGGGTTCTGTCATCCCGACGGCTCGCTGTACGCGCCGGGCAGCGAGGCGGTCGTCGAACCGATCGCAGAACTGGTCGACCGCGCCCGCGACGCCGGCGCACGCCTGCTTTTCACCCGCGACGTCCACCCACCGGAACAGTTCGACGACGCCCACTACTACGACGAGTTCGAACAGTGGGGCGAGCACGTCCTCGAGGGGTCCTGGGAGGCCGAAATCGTCGACGAACTCCCCGTCGAGGCCGCCGACGACATCGTCGAGAAACACACCTACGACGCCTTTCATAACACGGAACTCGAAGGGTGGCTGAACGCCCGCGGGATCGACGATCTGGTGATCTGTGGCACCCTCGCGAACGTCTGCGTGCTCCACACCGGCGGGAGCGCGGGGCTGCGTGACTTCCGACCGATCATGGTCGAGGACTGTATCGGCGCGATCGAGGACGAGCACCACGAGTACGCCCTCGAACACGCCGCGTGGCTGTTCGGCGAGGTCGAGCCGAGCGACGCGATCGAGTTCGCGTAACCGACCGGCGACGCGGCCACACCGGCGATTTTTCACGGCCTCGGTCCAACACTGGGTATGACCGCGATCCGACCGTACCTCGCGACGGCACACTGCTCGCGTCTCGAGCGGACGAGCAACGGTGAGAGCGAATGAACCGACAGCGGTTGCGCCCGATCTATCTGGTGGGTATCGCACTGAACGCGGTGGCGTTCGCGTACGCGGTCACGAACGGGACGTGGCTGTACGCCGGTGCGTTCGCGTTCGTGGCGGTGTATCTCGTGGTGCGGCTGCGGATGCTGTCGACCGATCGCTGAGAGACGAGCGCGCGACGCCACAGTCGGCCTCGAGTGAGGGGCTTTTCCGATCGTCGGTCGAACGAGCGGATATGAACGGAGCACAACCGGGGAACGGCGAGCCGATCGGTCAGGCGCGACTCGGGTCGAGAACGGAGCGGGATGTCGAATGAACGAGCAACGGCTGCGACCGGTGTACCTGATCGGCGTCGCAGGCTGTGCGTACGCGCTCTGGTACTACCTCTCGGTCGGTGCGACGGTGTACGCCGCCGCGTTCGGACTCGTGACGGTGGCACTCGTGCTCCGCCTCCGGACCGTGACCGCCGACGACTGATACGGATTCGTGTCCGTAGTTACCGCCGATCGGCGACCCGCGAGGCTGATCGGCGGTAATTGATGACACGAATCCGTACGACGACGGAACGGCGACTCGAGGAGTCCGCTATCGGTCGGCGAGGTGCTCCCACTGACGCACCGTCCCGTCGTGTTCGTCGGCGAACGTCATGGCCTCCTCGTACTCGGAGAAGGGGACGTAGTCCTCCCCCATCGCACCACGGATGTCGCTGTCGACGACGTAGAAGCAGTTCGTCGCGTCCGCGAACGCCGCGGCGGCCACGTGCGTCGAGATGTACGTCGACCTGCTCCGGTCGACCAGGTCGTAGTCGACGCTCGAGTAGTCGGTGACGAACGTCCCACGCGTCGTCCAGCCGCGTGCATCACGTTTCGCGGCGTAGCTGAGGAGTTCGACGACGCTGTCGAACCAGGCCGGTCCGTCCCGTCCGTCAGGTTTGTCGTCCGCGTAGAAGATCTGTCCCGCGGGACCGAAGTGGTCCGCGATCGTCATCCCGCAGACGTCACACGTCTGCCCGTCGGTGAGAGCGATCGGTTCGGCGGGCTCGGCGTCGACACCAGACCCGAGACAGCCCGCGAGGCCGGCGCTCGCGAGCGCGCCCGCGCTGGCCAGTACCCGACGACGAGAGGGCGAGACCGCCGTCGGTGGTCGTCGCCCCGTCATAGTCGTCGTCGGTTGACGGCAACTGCCGCGAGCGCGATCGGAACGACGATCCAGGCGACGAGCGTGGCAGCCAGCAGCCCCGTCGAGAGCCCCGCCTCGGCGAGCACGGCGGCGAACCCGGCGTCGCCGCCCGCGCCGAGCGCCCCGAGGACGAGCGCTCGAAAGACGCCGGTCGGGTTGGCAAGCACCATCGCCGAGACGGCCACGTCGGGCAGCGAAAAGGCCCCGACGACGCCGAGTGCGAGCAGGTCGTGAACGAGGACGAACCAGGCCCACGCGAGGAGCGCGACGCCCAGCGCGTGGGTCTTTTCGCGGGCCAGCGTCGACAGCAAGACGCCGATGGCGAGGAAAGCCAGGCCGAGACCGACCGCGGCGAGCAGGAAGCCGACGTAGGACTCGAAGCCACCGAAGCCGTACTCGAGCAGGAGCAGGATGCCGGCCGCCCCGAAGCCGATGACGGTCGCGCTCGCGAGGACGGTCGCACGGCCGACGGCGGTCCCGAGGACGACCCACGACCGCGAGACGGGCAGCGAGAACAGCGTCTGCAGCCAGCCACTCTCCTCGCGGCCGACGATGGCGTCGTAGCTGAACGCGAGCGCGACCAGCGGGACGAGGTAGACGACGAGCGCGGCCAGGCTCGCGACGATCCGCTCGAAGCCGGCCGGGCTGGCGTCCGAACCGCTGAACGTCGCCATCCCGAGGGCGAAGACGGCGAAGATCGCGGTGAGTGCGACCGCCCAGCGACTCCGCACCGCCAGCCGGTACTCCGTCTCCGCGACGACGAACAGTTGGCCGGCGATCGTTCCGGAGTCGCCGCTGTGAGCCACGGCCGGGGCCGTCTCGTACCCGCCGTCGGGTTTCGGGTCGGCGGAGTCCGATCCGGTGGCCGTCCGGTCGGCGTCGGCGCTCGTTCCCGCAGCCGATGTCCCATCGCGGTCGTCCCGCCGACGATCGGTCGTCATGCTGGCACCTCCTCGTCGTCGGTCTCCGCAGCGAGCGCGTCGTGGAACGCCGCCTCGAGACCCGGTTCGTGCACTTCGAAACTATCGACGAGCGCCTGCGTTTCGCCGAGCGCGGCGACGAGGTCGAACGCGTCCGCACGATCGCAGGCGATTTCGATTTCCTCGCCGGCATCGGTCGCGTCGCCGTAACCCTGAACGGCCTCGAGCAGGGCGGCGCGGTCGTCGGCGGGTCGGCAGACGACGGTCACGCGGTCGCCGGCCGCCCGGCGCAGATCGTCGATGGGGCCGTTTGCGCGCAACCGGCCGTCCTGGAGGATCGCGACCTCGTCACAGAGGCGTTCGATCTCGCTCAGGACGTGCGAGGAGATGACGACCGTGGCGTCGGTCTCGCGGTCGATCCGCTCGACGATCCGATGAAACGCCGCGACGCCGCGAGGGTCGAGCCCCGCGGTGGGCTCGTCGAGGACGAGCACGGGCGGGCGCGAAAGCAGGACGGACGCGAGACCGAGCCGCCGGGCCATGCCGTTCGAGTAGCCCGAGACGGCCCGGTCGGCGGCCTCGGAGAGGCCGACGAGGGCGAGACACTCGTCGATCCGTTCGCGGCGGTCGGCGAGCCCACGGATGCGGGCGTGGACGTCGAGTACTTCCCGGCCGGTCATCGACGGCGGGAAGCCGCTGTGCTCGGGGAGGTAGCCGACGCGCTCGCGGACGCGATGGCCCGCCGCCTCGACGTCGAGACCGCCGACCTCGATGCGCCCCGCGTCGGGCCGATCGTGGCCGACGAGGAGTTTGAACAGCGTCGTCTTTCCCGCACCGTTCGTGCCGAGGACGCCGAACGTCGACCCCGAGGGAACCTCGAAGGAGGGCCCGTCGAGGGCGACGACGTCGCCGTACCGTTTCCGAACGTCAGTGATCGTGATTTTCATAGTAGGACCTCCAGTGGTCGTGGGGTGAGTCGGCGAGGGGTCGGTTGTCGACGATGCCCGGCGTCTCGAGGACGGGGAACGAACTCTCCGCCAGTTTGACCGCGTCGAAGGCAGGGCTCTGAGCGAAGACGGCCGCCTGTGGCCGCTCGTGAACCAACCCCTCGACGGCACCGGCGGGCCGGTGGCGGTTCTCGCTGATCCCGTCGTCGTCGAGGTCGGCGACGCGTGCGTCCGACCAGTAGTTGCCCCGGTCGGTGTCGTTCCAGTGTGTCTGCGAGTTCGTCTCGGCGAAGGCCGCTTCGCCGTTCCGGATGAAACTGTTGCCCGAGACGGTCTCGCCGCTGCTGCCGCCGGTGATGTGGACGCCCACGTCGTTTGCGAGGACGAGGTTCGACTCGAGGCGGTTGTCCTGGGAGTTGTGGACGTAGAGGCCGTTCCCGTTACCGACGAGGTCGTTGCCGACGATCTCGCTGTCCTCGACGTCTTTGACGAGGATGCCGTGGCCGCTCGTCCCGTCGTTGTTCACGGCGGTGTTGTTCAGCAGCGTCAGCCGCTTCGAGACCATCAGCGCGAAGCCGACGTCGTTGTCGAAGGCGACGTTGTCCTCGAGGTGGTTGTCGTCGGAGTACATGTAGTGGACGCCGTAGCGCATGTCCCACATCGTGTTGCCCTCGGCGACGACGCCCTCCGCCCACTGGTAGTAGATGCCGTCGCGGACGGTCGTCACGGAGTTGTTTCGCACCTCGGTGTCGGTCGCCTCCCAGAGGTGAATCCCGTTGCCGCGTTCGGCCAGCGGGACGTCCTCGCGCCCGGCGACGATCGAATCCTCGACGGTCACGTCGTCGACGCTGCCGATCCAGATTCCGAACTGGATCTCGGTCAGTCGGAGCGTCGACAGCGTCGCGTTCGAGCCGTTGACCACGACGCCGCTGTCGGTGTCCTGCCGGTCGAAACCGGAGTTGCGGATCCAGACGTTCTCGAGAGTGACGTTCTCGGCCGCGATCGCGACGACCTGGCCCTCGCCGCCGCCGTCGATCACCGCACCGTCGCGTTCGGCGGCCGCGATCGTCACGTCCGGCGTGTCGACGACGATCCGTTCGTCGAATCGGCCCTCGAGGCGAACCGACTCACCCGGCTCGGCGGCGTCGACCGCCGCCTGGACCGAGTCGAACTCGCGGTCGTCGACCGTCGCGACGCCGTCGGAACGGGGTTCCTCGACGTCGTGAACGGCCGGAACGTCCGCCTCCCAGCCGTCGACGCTTTCGGTCTCGGCCGATCCGCTCGTCGCGGCGACGGCCCCACCGGCTACCGAACAGACGAGGACCACCGCAGCAGCGACGGCGAAGTATTCCTCCCTCATGGCGGGTCACCGTCCGGTGGGGTTCGTGGGCGTCGGTCCGGAGCCACATCGTCGCCGGACGCGTCGGCCGAACGCGAGCGGTCGGCTCGAGCCGCCTGCTGACGGTCGCCGTCGCTGTCCGCGTCCGGACGGACGCCGCCGTCGGTTTCGAGCCGGTGTCCCTCCTCGGAGTCGGGGTTCCGTTTCCGATCGGTCCCCGTGGGGGCCGGTTCGTCGTCGTTCCCGCGACGTCGAATCCGATTTCGGATTCGGTGCCAGCCACCGCGGAGGATCGCGGGTGTCTCGGTGATCGTGGTATCCGACCCTCGGTAGCGGAAGGCGATGGCCAGCAGAACGACCCCGGCGGCCATCATGTAGCCGCCGGGACCGAACCAGGCGGTGCCGCTGATGTTCGCGACCTCGTAGGTGCCGGCAAGCGGCGGCGTAAAGCCCTCGACGCCGTTGAGCGGGGCCTCCGGATCCAGCGAGTGACCGGCCTGGTAGAGCCGGTACTGGATGAGGGCACCCATCGCGCTGAAGAGCGCGATCGAGCCGGCGAACAGGGCAGTCAGCCCCGTCGAAATTCTGCGAGTCGGGAGGGCTGCAACGGCCGCCGAAACGACGGCCATCCCGATGAAGACGACCGGACCGAGGACCCACTCGGGGACGGCGATCGCCTTCTCGTGGGGCTCGTAGTTGGGCTCGACGTACACCGGATCGGGGTAGTAGAACCCGACGTACTTGTTGAGCCCCCGGACCTCCTGCCAGTCCCCGCCGATCCGGGGATGGGCATAGAGCTCCACGACGAGCGGATCGACGTACTGCGGTGCCGTCAGCGTGATCCGCCACACCGGAACGCGCAGGGCGAGCACGAACAGCACGGCTGCGACGAGCGGGAGGAGGCGTCTGAGTTCGAACAGCCGCGTGAGGCGGGATCGGGTCATCGTGAGATCACTCCGCGGGTTCGACGATCAGTCGCGAGCGCATCTCGAGGTGCAGTGCGCTACAGAAGAACGCACAATACATCCAGTAGACGCCCGGTTCGTCGGCGGTGAAGGTCACTTCGCGCGTCTCCTGTGGCGCGAGTTTCATGTTGATGTCGTGTTCGGGGATCGCGATCGAGTGCAGGATGTCGGGGGTCTGCTCGATGTTGGTGACGGTCATCGTCACCTCGTCGCCCTCCGTGACGGTGACCTCCTCGAAGCCGAACTCGTTGCGCGTCGAGTACATCTTCACGTGGACGCGACCGTCCTCGCGGGAGATGTCGATGTCCTCGTGCCCGACGAACTCCTCGTCGTAGTCCTCGGGGTCGTAGACCTTCGCGGGGTCGAGTTTCTCCGCGCTGACGATCGAGGCGTCGTGAGGCTCGGCGTAGGAGGGCGTGTCCTTGACGAGGGACATCCCCTCCTCGTCGTCGCCGATGTAGATCAGCTGGTCGTTTTCGGGGTGCATCGGCCCGACCGGGAGGAACCGGTCCTTCGAGAGCTTGTTCAGCGAGATCAGCCAGTCGCCCTGCGGATCGGTCGTGTAGGACTCCGCGGCGATCAGGTGGCCGGGGTTGTAGTGGACGTCGATCTTCTCGATCACCGGATCGGTCGACTCCTCGCTGGCCTCGACCGCTGCCTCGATGTCCCACTTGACGACCTGAGAGTCGATGAACAACGTCGTGTAGGCGTGGCCGCGGCCGTCGTAGGCGGTGTGGAGCGGCCCCATGCCGAGTCGCGGACGGCCCACGATCGACTCGTTTGGATCGTCGGCCTCGGCGAGCGTCTCGATGTCGATAACCGTCGCCGTCGGGTCGAGTTTCCCGCTGGCGATCGCGTACTGTCCGTCAGGCGTGACGCTGACGCCGTGGGGGCTCTTCGAGACGTCGATGTAGCGAACGATGGGGCGGTCGCCCTCGTTCAGTGCGCTGTCGCGGGTCCCGTCGACGACCGGAACGCCGTTCATTTCGTCGTACTCGCCGGCCTCGACGGCCTCCTCGATGGCGGGTACGTCGAAGGCCTTCACCCAGTCGGTGTCGCTCGAGGACATCTCGCTCTCGGTGGTGGCGTGCTCGCTGTTGTAGCCGGTCGTAAAGAACCACCGGCCCTCCTTGCCGCCGTCGCCGTTGTCCATGTTGCCGTCGACGAGCACCTCCCACTCGACGTTCATCGTCTCGGGATTGATCGCGGCGATGACCGACGTGTAGTTCTCCGGGTCGGTGAGGTCCTGCCCGTCGTTTGGCATCGGCACACGGAACTCGCCGACGCCGAAGACGTACTTCGTGTCCGGCAGCAGACAGCAGGCCCCGTGGGTCCCCTGCTGGTTCGGGATGTCGACGATGGCGTCGGTCTCGAAGTACTTCAGGTTGATCCGGGCCATCCGGCCGTTGGCCTTGTCGTTGACGAACGCCCAGCGGCCGTCGTAGTCGTTGTCGGTCTGGCTCACGCGCGGGTGGTGGGTGTCGCCCCACGAGTAGCCGCCCGCGTCTTCCAGCATCTCGCTGGTGCGGTCGTCGTAGCCGTAGCCACGGGCGCTCTCGCGGCCGAACACCGGGATCCGCATCAGCTGGCGCATCGACGGCAGCCCGTACACACGGATCTCACCAGTGTGACCACCCGAGAGGAACGCGTAGTAGTCGTCGTGTTCACCGGGTTTGACGTCGGTCTTGACGTCCTCGAGGGCCACTGAATCGTCGCCGCCGAGCAGTCCCGTACAGCCAGCCATCGAGGCCATCGCGCCCGTTGCAGCCCCTGCCTTCATGAAATCCCGCCTGGGAATACGGTCGAACAGCGGGTCACGCTCCGAATCCGCGTCGAGCGTCGATTCGGTGGGGCTGTTCGTCTCGGTCGATCGGTCGTCGGAATCGTTGGGTCGGGTCATTGTCCTGTCGAAGTTCGTCCGCAGTCGCCACGCGACGTGTGATCCGGGATTGCAGGCACCAACCTGCGATCCCGCTCGTTACGATTCGCCCTCGAGGGTCCACCCTAATAGGAGAGAGATGACTTCCTGCGGACTGGAAAGGAGGGTGAACGTGTTCGGCGAAAGCTAGTAACGGACTACTCGACAGGTATGATTCCGTATAGAACAGTAATGAATTTATGTCCCGAAGTCACCGCTCGAGCGGCGATCCGCTCGCGAAGACGGTAGCGCGCGACGGAGACGCGAAAACAGCGACGGTCGAACGCGACGGCTCCCGGATACTACTGGATCGCAGTCGATACGAAGCCGGTCGCGAGTGTAGGGCCGTCACCTGCGGAGACGATCGTCGACATGCGATCGGCTTCACGTCGTTCTGTCCAGCAGTATTACTCCGGACGGAACACGCGATACGCGCCCTGACCGATCGCCACGGGCTTCGTCTCGCCGTCCGGAGCCGTGCTCTCGACGGTGATCTCGCTGACGCCGACGCTGCCGCCGACCCGGATCACGTCCGCGGTCGCCACGAGATCCGCCGTCGCCGGCCGGAGGTAGTTGACGTTCAGGTTGATCGTCGCGATCCGCACGTCGAAGGGGTCGTCCATCGCCGTCCGGAGCACGAGCCCGCCGACGGTGTCGATGAGCGTCGCCGCGACGCCGCCGTGGAGGTCCCCCTGCTCGTCGGCGTCGGCGCTCGGGCGGATGTTCGTCAATTTCTCGTCGTAAGGAATCGACATCGTCATCGTCCCGTCGCCGACGTTGTCGACGTTCGTGCCGAGCCACGAGAGGAACTCCTGGTTCTCCTCGAGGAAATACTGGAGCATGCTCTCGAGGTCGTCGAACTCGTCAACCGCGTCCATCGTCGGCCGCTCCTCGGTCATAGCCACCCGTCTCTCGGCGACGGTCTTGACGGCTGCGTTTCCTGGCGTGTCCGTTGTCAAGCGTTTGTTCGCTCGAAGACGGAGGAGCGAACGGCTCTCTCTTTCCGTGTGAACGTGTCCGATCGGGGATCCCTTCGGAACAGGGCGAATCGGATACCTGATTACGCATCGGACGCCCAGCAGTGGAAATCGACAGTCCGTTCGTCGATGTTCTCTCCATCGACCGTCGTTGCGACGGCCGTATAACGACCGTGTAGCGGCTTTTCTCCGAGGTGGACGCTGTACGTTTCGCGGGTCCCGGTATCGTCGCGCGAGTGGTTTTCGGGGATCGGAACCGAACTAACGAGGTTCCGGTCAGCGTCGTAGAGTCTGACGATATCGACGTTCCTCTCGGTCACGTTCGATCGATAGAGTGTAACGTCGAACACCGCGTCGCCGTCCCCTGTCGGACTCGCACCGATCTCTCCGATGACTGAATGATTACCACCCGATTTGTAAAACATTTCACAATCACCAGCTTTGCCCGATTCCGTGACTCCGGAAGTCATCGAACACCCTGCAAGGGTAGCGAGTACGGCGATCAGTACCACGAGAGAGACGCCCGTTTTATTTCGTGATTCCATTATTGATTTATAGTTTGTTGCCGTTTTCGAGCGGGTCGAGCGCTCCGTTCTACTCATGACCGTATCGTCACGGAAGCCCGATATAGCCGCCATCCAGCGAGCGTCGCCACGTCGCGTCGATCCCTCCTGCGGTCGATACAACGCACGTACCATTGATCTCCTGTGTCCCCTCGTAATCACCGATCCACTCGACCGCAAACGAGTCTATATCGAAACCGGTCTTTTGCCGATGAGGCCGAACCGTGTCTTCGTTCAGGACGAACGACCCGGAGATACCGGCGGACGCACCCGCGCCACCCGACGTTTCACCGCTGACCTGCGCACCGACGTCGACGGTCATTCCATTCTTTGACTTGTCTCCGCCCGGGTCGTAGCTCTCGAGGTCGGCGATTCCCAGATCCATCTGCGACCAAAAGTTCTCGATATTACCCGTACGCTCATCCGTAGGAGATTGTTGATACTGCTGAGCGGTCGCTGTGAAGTCAAAGAGGACAAGGGCACCGCGTCAGCGGTGCCCGACACGAATGATTCCACTCGATGTGTTTGGGTCGGAATCGGTCGCAGCGGACCTGTTGCAGCAGGTTCGCTGGCGTGACGGTGTTACCTGTCCCCGCTGCCGTTCTGACCGTACGGTCAGAAACGGCAGCTACAGAGAGTTCCAACGGTATCTCTGTAAGGATTGCGACCGCACGTTCAACGACAAGACGGGCACGATTTTCGCTCACTCGAAGGTTGCACTCCGCCGGTGGCTGTTCTCGATCTACGCGTTTCTCCGGTTTAACACGAGTCTCCGACAACTCCAGTGCGAAATCGAGGTCACACATAAAACGATGCACCGGCGCATCGAGCGCTTCGCCAGAGCGCTCGATGCGCCCTCTCTCGATCTTGTCGGCCCAGTCGAAATCGATGAAGTGTACGTTTCTGCCGGGAAGAAAGGCCGCGAGCGCGACCAGGAGTCGCGCTCGCGTGGCCTGTCCACGCGTGGGCGAGGTTCATATGACGGCGACAAGCCACCCGTGTTCATTCTCGCTGATCGCGGCACAGGACAGCGGTACGTAATCCCAGCGAAAGCCGCCAACGAGTCGACGATTCGACTCCTCTTGGCAGACCGCCAAGAGGAGTCGTTGACTGTCTATACTGACGGCTTTCGAGCGTACGAGCCACTCGAAGCGGACGACGCATTCACCCGTGAATACGTCGTCCACGGTGACGGTGAATACGCCGACGAAGAGGTCCACGTCAATACCTGCGAGAGCCACGCGTCGCTGACGCGACGGTGGCTCTCGCCGCATCGAGGTATCTCGAAAGATAAGCTGACACAGTATCTCAGAGCGTTCCAGCTTCGCCGAGAACTATATCGAAAACCGGGACGAGACGCACTCAAACACGCTATTCGAGCAACACTCTGAAATCAACAATGAACTACGCAAGAGCGTTACCCGTATAATGAGAGTGGTCTTGCGATCGGGCGGACATCCACATCCAGTACATGTAGTACTCGTCTCCCTCTTCGTTGTAGACTCCAGTTTTATATCGTGCGGCGTAACAATCCGCTTCAACGACGGTCCCGCCGCCCGGACTCTTCACTTTTAACGTGTCCCTATCCGACCACTTGATTTCGCCTGGATCTGTCGCAGGATTCTTCCCCGCTATTTCGACGTCGTCGGACTGCAACGATGCAGGAACGATCGCACTATCTGATCGCGTATTTCGAGGAACGAGGTCGAGAGCTTTTCGATCCCCGTACTTGTCCGCCATTTCGATCATGAATTCCCTGTGTTCCTCGTCGGACATCCCGTCGTCCGTTTCGTCGATCCGTGTCGCCCGTGTTATTGGACCATCATCCGCGGAACCCGCCGCTGGAGCACTGTCGGCAGTCACCGATTGAGAGGTGAGTCCGAACCCACAGAGACCGAGACCCAGAGTTTTGAGAGCGGGACGTCGACCGAGTCCGTTCGGTTTTCCATCAGACATCGCGATAAGATATTAGTCAATTGTAGTATTGATCTTACCTATAGAATTACGAATCAGAATATTCGACGGTACTTTTAATACGGAATCTATCGTGCGAGTGGCTCGGTCGATACTTCCATCTCACGAAACGATACTGGAGGACAGAGAGATCGCATAACAGGGATCAGAAGGGCAGATATCCGGTTATCGGCACCGAAGAAAGAGAGGCACTGGAAGAAGAGATCCGTCTGAGCTACGGTTCCTGTCGAAACGAAAGAACGGGGCTACTCAAAGAGCCTCTATCGAGCGAATCCGCACCCGAACCCCCTCCCCAGGTTCGAACGACCGATCCGGGCAGATCAGTTTCGCGCCGAACTCGCCGTCTCGAGCACAGAACAGCGACAGTCCGGTAATCGGCTCGTCGTTTGCCGTCACGGTCACGTCGTCCCACGCGATCGTTCGGCCGGCCGCGACGCCGAGGCGGTCCCCGTTCAGCGAGACGACGCTCTCGTCGGTGCCCGCCTGCTCGAGGGAACCGTCACGCGCGAGCAATCCGCCACCATCGTAGTGTGGGAGGCCGCCGTCTACGACGCCGCCCCCGTCGGCTCCCACACCGACGAACGCCGCGCCGGGGTTCGGATGTGCCGGTGCGTCGAGTACCGCGTAGGTGTCCCCGGTCGAGACGACGCGGCCGGTGCCGTCCCACTCGAGTGGCCGTATCGACACGCCGAGTTCGATCGGCAGCGAGTCGGACGCGCGGTAGGGGTTCTGATCGGGGCCGCGAACGCCGACGTGGAGGTGATTGTCGACCCAGGGTGCGAAAAAGCCCGCCCGGATAAGCCGGCCCAGCGAGTCACCCCGTTCGACGTGCTCCCCGACCTCGACCGAGGGCTCGACGTGGAGGATCCTGACCGTCAATCCGTCGAGCGGGTCGGGACTCGAGGGCTCGAGCAGGATGAGGTGGTCGTGTTCGGGCGCGTAGGGCTTCGGCGGTGCGCGAACGGTACGGGTTTCGCGGACGATGCCGGAGACCGGGCTCGGCGCGACGGTGGTCCGGCCATCGACGAGGGTGCCCGGATACAGATCGATCGCACAGCCGCCGTCGTGGGCGGGATACGGCGAGTTGTAGAGCGAGAACCGCTCGTAGCGCGCCAGTACGGACTCGGGAAGAGTGACGGCCATCGATTACCGTAGTCTGGGTAGCGAGAGCGTTTAGATGCACTGGGTCGAACGTCCGGTATGCGTGTATTTCGCGGGCGGGCCCCGTCTATCGAGCGCGATCGCGAGGCCAGCCGAACGTTGCTCTCGATCGCCGCCGACGGCGAACCCGCCGTCCGCGTCTGGACGCCACACCGCCAGGTCGCGTTCGGTCGGCGGGACACCCGTCTCGAAGGCTACCACCGCGCCCGCGAGGCCGCACGCGAGCGCGGGTTTCCGCCGATCGAGCGCGACGTCGGCGGTCGAGCGGTCGCCTACGACGGCGAAACGACGCTGGCGTTCGCTCGCGCCGAACCGATAGCGGATCTCCGTACCGGCTCGACCGAACGGTACGAGCGCGCCACGACCGCCCTCGAGGGGGCGCTTCGATCCCTCGGGCTCGAACCGATCCGCGGCGAGCCCGAGGAGGCGTTCTGTCCCGGGACGCACTCGCTGTCGGTGACGGACGCGACCGCCGACGGCGGGCGACGGCGGAAGGTCGTCGGGCTCGCCCAGCGCGTCCGACAGGACGCCGCCCTCGTCGCGGGTATCGTCCTCGTCGCCAACCGCGAGGCGGTGACGGGGGTTCTCGAGGGCGTCTACGATTCGCTCGCGGTGCCACTGGACGCAGCGACGGTCGGCACCGTCGCGGACGCGGGCGGTCCCTCCGAGCCCGCGGCCGTCCGATCGACCATCGAGAACGCCCTGATCGGCGACGCGACCGACGTGTCGGCCGAACGCATCGACGGCGAGTAACGACCGAGAGTGTTTTCGACGCGTGGACCGGTGATGTGGCATGGGAGAGAGATACGACAGCGTCCGGGAACTCGCGACCGTCGCTGACTCCCGCGTCGACGCCGAGCGAGCGCCGGTGGTCGTCATCGCGGGCTGTGGAGCGGGGACGACCGTGGCACAGCTACGCGAGTACGACGTGGACGCGTACGGCTTCGACTCGTCGCCGACGGTTCTGGAGACGGCACCGTCGCCGGTCCGAGAGCGGCTGCTCGAGGCCGATCTCCGCGACGAGGACCTCGTCGCGTCGTTGCGCGAGGCGTTCGGAATCGACGAGATCGACGTCTTCGTGACGGAGAGTCTACTCTCCTTCCTGACAATCGAGGAAGCGACGACGGCACTGGCCCGAATCCGGGAGACGGACGGGGTCGGGACGCTGGTCCACCAGGTCCGGATAGACCCGCCCGTGGCGGCCCAGGAGGGGGAGATCGACGTGACGATCATGCCGCCCGCGGAGTGGCAAGCGGCGTGTGATCCCGACGGCGAAGACGTCTGGCGCGACCCGATGGAACGGCTGGATCTGCCGCCCGACGGGACCGACGTGAGGTAACGTTTTTCCGCTCCGCGCCGTCGGACTCGAGTATGGAACACCGAACGCGACCGGTGCGATCGGAGGCTCGTCGATGACGGCGGACGCCCCGGAGACGACGGACCCGCTCTGGGAGGAACTCCTCGCGGACGCGAGATCGATCGCCGAGGAGTACCGCGAGGACGGCTGGGACGCCGTCGTCCTCGAGCCGACGGCCGTCTCGCCGGTCGAGCAGGACGAACGGGTCGGGCTCGACGTCACAGTCAGTGCAGCGGAGTACGATATCGTCGCGGAGCTCGTCGAAGCGGGCGAGGTCACGATCACGGCAGCCGACGTCTACTACCGCCCGCCCGCCGAAACGGGGAGCGATCGACGGGTCGCGCTGACGGTCGAACGCGACGACGCGGCCGAGACGGCGATCTTCGTTCCGCTCACGTACGATCTGGCGGCGTGTCGATCGGTCTTCGAGACGGCGCTCCTCGAGGAAGAACTCCTGACCCACGTGACGACCCAGTCGACCGACCAGTGGGTGAGTTTCTCCCACGACGATCCGTCTCTGTTCCTCGAGGAGTCGGACGTTCGGGCGTGGGGTCCGGACGACGAGTGAGGCCGGTTACTCGTCGGTCCGGAAGGAGAGATCCAGCGACGGTGCCGAGTGGGTGAGCGACCCCATCGAAATCACGTCGACGCCGGTGGCAGCGTAGTCGGGAACGTCCGCGACGGTGATCCCGCCGCTGGCTTCGACCAGCACGCCCTCGTAGTCGGCGAGCTCGGCGACTGCTCGCCGGGTGTCCCCGGGCGACATGTTATCGAGCAAGACGACGTCGGCACCGGCAGCGGCCGCCCGCGGCGCATCCGCGACGGTCTCGACCTCCACGTCGATCTTCGTCGCGAACGAGGTCCGCTCCTGGAAGCGTTCGATCGCGTCCTCGAGCCCCATCTCGGCGATGTGGTTGTCCTTGACCATCACCATGTGGGAGAGGTCAAGCCGGTGGGTGTCGCCGCCGCCCGCGACGACGGCGCGCTTCTCGAGGCCACGCAGACCCGGGGTAGTCTTCCTGGTCGCGGCGATCGAGACGGCCTCGGATTCGGCCCTGGCCGCGTCGACGGCTGTCCGCGTCCGGGTCGCGATCCCCGACGCGTGGCCCGCGAGATTCACGGCGACGCGCTCGCCGCGGAGGACCTCGCGTGCTGTCCCCTCGACCCGGAGCACGTCGTCGCCGGGTTCGACGGCGGTGCCGTCCTCGAGCCGATCGGTCACGGTCACGTCGAGATACTCGAAGACGGCCGTCGCGGCCTCGAGGCCGGCGACGACCCCCGAGTCCTTCGCGACGAGCCTGCCGGTCGTCTCGCCGGGGACCTGATTCGTCACGTCGTGGTGGCCGACGTCCTCGCGGAGCCAGCGTTCGACCTGTGCGTCGGTGATCATAGCTGTGTCAATCGTCCGCCGGCGATTCGGGCACCGACTCGTCGGCGTCGGTCGCGACGTAGTGACAGCCCACGGACTCGGTGTTCTCGCTGGCCGCCCGCGCGATCAGCAATGCGACGACGCTGGCGTTTCGAAGTTCGTAGAGGTCCCGCGCCGTCCGGGTCCGGATGTAGGCGTCGACCTCGCCCTTGAGCCGCCGGAGGACGCTACTCGCGCGAGCGATCTCCTCGGGATCGCGCTCGAGGCCCAGATACTCGTCCGTCGTTTGCGTGAGTCGGGTGAACTTCTCGGCGGCGAAGCGCTCGGGGAGAGTGGGGTCCCGGTTGGAGAGTTCGGGAGCCTCGACGGCCTCGGCCTCGAAACCGGTCGCATCTTCGCCGGCGCGGAGCCCCCAGACGAGTCCCTCGAGCAGGCTGGTACTGGCCAGTCGGTTCGCGCCGTGGACGCCGGTCCGGGCGCACTCGCCGACGGCGTAGAGCCGATCGAGCGAGGTGCGACCGCGGTCGTCGACGTCGATCCCACCACACAGGAAGTGCTCGCAGGGAGCGACCGGGATCTCGTCGCCCTCGAAACCTCGGTCGCGGCACTTCTCCGCGATGGCGGGATACTCGGCCGCGAACTCGAGGGGACTCACGTCCAGGACGACCTCGCCCGTTTCCTCGCGCTCGGTTTCGACCGCGCGGGCGACGACGTCCCGCGGTGCGAGATCACCCTGTGGGTGATAGTCCGCCATGAACTGTTCGCCGTCGCCGTTTCGCAACACTGCACCCTCCCCGCGGAGGGCTTCCGAGAGCAGGAAGGGATCGTCGCCGGCGTAGGCGGTCGGATGGAACTGGACGTACTCCATGTCCGCGACATCCGCGCCCGCGAGCGCGGCCATGGCGATGCCGTCGCCGGTCGCATCGTCGGGGTTCGTCGATCGCCCGTAGAGCGCGCCGACGCCGCCGGTCGCGAGGACGGTCGCACCCGCGTAGATCGGGTGCCCGTCGGACTCCTCGTCGCTGACGACACCGTGGACGCGTCCCTCCGCCGTGATCAACTCGAGGGCGGCGGTGTCCTGCCGGACCTCGATGCGCTCGTGGTCGTCGACGTAGTTCAGGAACGGCCGCAGGATGTGTGTCCCGGTCGCGGCGTCGACGTGGAGGATTCGGTACTCGGAGTGTGCCGCTTCGCGCGTGTAGTCGAACGCCCCATCGTCGGCCTCGTCGAACCCGACCTCGAGGGTGTCGACGAGCACGTCTTCGACGGCGTCGTCGGCCTCGGCGACGAGGGTATCGACAGCGTCCGGATCGGCAGTGCCGTCGCTGGCGTCGATGATGTCTTCCTTGAGCGACTCCGGATTCCCGCGCGTCGTCGAGATGCCGCCCTGGGCCCAGTCGGTGCTGGCGTCGTCGGGTTTCGTCGCTTTCGTCAGCAAGAGCACGTCTGCACCGTCTCTGGCGGCCGCGAGTGCGGCCGCACAGCCCGCGATGCCGCTGCCGACGACGAGAACGTCTGCGGTCTCGCCGTCGGTCGTCGTCGCCGTGCTGGTGTCTGTTTCGGTCATCGTTAGATCTCGAGCATGCGGTCGAGCGCGACACCCGCGAGTTCCTTCTCCTCGGGTGCGACCTCGATCACGTTGTGTTCGCGTCCCTCCGCGAGTTCCTCGAGCACCCAGGTCAGGTAGTTGGGGTCGATCTGGCGCATGGCGTTGCAGTCCATGCAGGCGTCGCCACAGAGGGGCACGACGTTCACCTCGGGGTGCCAACGCTGGAGGTGGTTCGTGAGGTGGATCTCGGTGCCGATGGCCCACGTTTCGCCGGGGTCGGCGTTTGCGACGGTCTCGCAGATCGTCGCGGTCGAACCCGCCACGTCCGCCGCTTCGACGACCTCGCGACGACACTCGGGGTGGACGATGACGTTCGCATCCGGGTTGTCCGCCCGGACCTGTTCGATGTGGTCCTCGCGGAACCGCTCGTGGACCTGGCAGTAGCCGTCCCAGAGGATGATGTCGCTTTCAGCGACCTCGTCGGCGTCTTTCCCCTCGGGGTCCCACGGGTCCCACTCGGCGATCTCGTCTTCCATCTCGAGCCGGTGGGCCGTGTTCTCCCCGAGGTGCTTGTCGGGGAGAAAGAGGACCTTGTCACCCTCGTCGAAGGCGTACTCGAACGCCTCGTGGGCGTTCGAGGAGGTACAGACGAGCCCGCCCTGGCTCGCACAGAAGGCCTTCAGGTCCGCGTAGGAGTTCATGTAGGTGATCGGGATGATATCGGCGTCGGGCGCGGCCGCCGTGATCTCGGCCCACGCGCTGTCGACCTGCAGGGCCTCGGCCATGCCGGCCATCGGACACGACGCCTCCATGCTCGGGAGGATCACGGACTGGTCGTCGTCCGTAATGATGTCCGCGCTCTCGGCCATGAACGTGACCCCGCCGAAGATCACGTACTCGGCGTCGGCCTCAGCGGCCTCCTTCGAGAGCTGGTAGGAGTCACCGATGAAGTCGGCGTGCTCGACGATCTCCCGTCGCTGGTAGTTGTGCCCCAGGATGACGACGTCGTCGCCGAGTTCCTCGAGCGCCGCCTCGATGCGTTCGGTCCGTTCGTCTTCCTCGAGCTCCCGGTACCTCGATGGGAGTTGCTCGAGGGTGTCGTATTTGAACAGACTCAGATCAGTTTCCAGCTCCGCCGTTTCCATTTTGACCATCTTACGTCACCAGTGGCTGTTTGCATATCAGTGGCGACTATTGAATAACTTTTTCCTTCGAAAAAGGATACTGGGGGAATACCATCGACGTATACAACGACCGAAAACCAATTGTCGGTTGTTCGTCGGAACCGATGAGTTCCGAACACAGACAGTCAGGACTCCGGTCAGTGGAGCCCTTTTCGCTGGGATTCGTAGCAGTAGTATGGCGCTCGAAGAGGCCTTCTCGAACTTCACGCGACGGGACTGGGAGCGCGAATCGATCGCGGGAACGGTTCGACTCGCAATCATCGGGGTCGGCGGCTTCGCATGCCAGCGTGCGCTGCCCGCGATCCACAACGGAAACTACTGCGAGCCGACAGTACTGGTCACGAGCTCCCCCGATCGCGCGACTGACGTCGCCGAGGAGTACGACGTCCCACACGTCATCGATTACGACGCGTTCCTCGCGGGCACCCATACGGACGCCTACGACAGCGTCTACGTCGCGACGCCGAACGCCTTCCACAGCCAGTACGCGACCGCGGCAGCCGACTTCGGAAAACACGTCATCTGCGAAAAACCGCTCGAGACGACCGCCGAGCGCGCTCGGGAGGTCGTCGACGCCTGCACCACGGCCGGCGTGACGCTGATGACCGCCTATCGGCTCCAGACCGAGCCGACGGTTCGCCGGACGCGAGAACTCGTCCGCGAGGGCGCGATCGGTGACGTCGTGCAAGTCCACGGCAGTTTCTCACACCCGCTTCTCGAGACCGCGAGCCCCGACACGTGGCGGCTCGATCCCGACCTCGCCGGTGGCGGCGCACTGGTCGACCTCGGGGTCTATCCCCTCAATACGATTCGCTTCCTCCTCGACTGTGAGCCGACGGGCGTGTACGCGACCACCACCTCGAGTGGCGGTCCCTTCACGGGGATCGACGAGCACGTCGCGTTGCAACTCGAGTACGAGACCGGCGCAACCGCCTCGTGTACGGCCAGTTTCGACGCTCACGCCCGGAGCGCCCTCGAGTTGGTCGGCACCCAGGGCATGATCGACATCGAGTCGCCCTTCGGCGGCGTCGTCCCCCAGGAGATCGTCGTCGAAAGCGGCGACGTCCGGATGGAGTACACCGGCCCGACCATCGACGAGGTCTGCGAGGAGTTCGACTACTTCGGCTACTGCGTGCTCACCGGCACCGACCCCGAGCCCGACGGCGAGGACGGCCTCGCGGACTTACACGCTATCGAAGCCGCATACGAATCGGCCGAGACGAGGTGTCGGGTCGCGCTCGACTGACGTTCGATCCCGTTCGGCCATAGTCTGGGTCCTGAGAATCGTTCCGAGAGACATCTCGAGTGAGTCGATAGAGAGGCGAGAGAACGAAGCGGGCGATCACTCCGGAGACAGTGACAAAACGGGATCAGAGAGTGAAACGCGAGAAAAGCCTAGGCCGGGATTTGAACCCGGGCTCTCGTCCTTACCAAGGACGCGCTTTACCCAAGCACTCTCTGGCCTATTTTCGGGCAGGTATTGCCGGAGAGTGCGCCACTTCGGCCCTTCTTATGATATTATAGTAACTGTACTTTTATAAAATGTGGGGTGGGAGCAGTGTATGTCGAGTCAAGACCAATCCGTTTCCCTAACTTTCAAGATTGATTTGGCCTCGTTCGGCTGTTTCTGGTGATATGACCAGCGCCCACCGTGACTACCTATGTGGTTGCCACCGACGAAAGGGATTCATTCGTTGAGAGTGACGGTCCGTATATGACCGACGGGAATCCCGATATTCGACTACCTGACGACGAGGACGAGGTGATAGAGATTGCGGAAGCAGAGACGGACGAAGAGAAGACGCTGGCTGTCGCACAGGCTCGCCTGATTGGCGACTTGTAGCAGGTAGACACTCGAGTTCACCTACTTCAATTATTTAAACACGGTACCAATATCTCGGTTAGATTTGGCCCCGAAAATCGGACATTCAGAGAGAGCGCGAGAGGGGGTCAGGGGGTCCGGGTTCATCAGGAGGCTATCCCATCTACGACTCGAGTGGTCCCATTCGACCGCCCACGATAACCCCCTGATCCCCCACCCCGGCCAGACCCCCGCCTCTCCTACCCCTATCAGCCTACCCGATCCCCGAGGGGTACCCATTGGCCCTGCTTCTGTAGAGCGCTCACAGGGTGCTGGTACGAGTGTGTAGATAGATAAGTTCGGGTCGGCTGACCCCAACCCGACTAACGCCGACCCCCGTCCTCACCGAGAGCCAGTCCCAACTACCAGTTACCCCATTGGACACCCCGGCAGACCCACTCCCCCACCCCTACGGGGTCCCCCCTGTCCCACGACGGCGTCAGCAGTCACAGGGATACAGTAAGATGATCCCTATGATGGGCAAACGTGTAAGACGACCAAGTCCCTTGCCGGGACGGCACCCACTACAGAGGTTGTGCTAACAAACGTTGCTGACTATTAGCGATGGGAGGGGTCGAAGAACCAGAAAGCTCCTGCTCGGCGGGTGGGTTTCGAGCGGAGAATATCCGCAGAGAGTGCCAAACCAATTTTACCAATTCGGGGTTTAGAGGTTGACTGACTCGACACTTTCGCGGTCAGCTTGGTCGAGACGATGTTTCCCTCCCGATGGTGGGGAAAGGTTCATCAGCATAGTTCCAGTCAACGTGTCTGACCTACAGCGGCATTTGTGCTACCTCGAGCGGACCCTCATTCGTAGTTAGTAGTGGTCGCGGTCTTCAAGCGGGACGCTATGTGGATGATCTATCCTTGTGTTAGTGGTAGGTCGTCGTTTGTGTAGTCTCTATAACGTTATAGACGTAGTATGAGGGACGACCCTCGACACTACGTAGGACAACAGTGAGATAGTACGATAGGGTCGTCTGTCGTCCCTATACTATATGAAGAGTAGAACGAACGATACTCTTCGTTCTATAGACTGTATAGGACGAACAACTACGACTACTGTAGAAGAGAGAAAGGGAAAACATACGAAAGGGATAGAGTGTTGCTGTAGTTGTTCTAAACGAACAGCAGAGAAAGACGAGATAGATAGAAGACAAGGGCACTACCAGTCTAACGGGTTAGTAGTATCCCCGGCGTCACCGTCGTCGGCGTCCGAATCAGTATCTTCACCGTCAGTTCCGTCTTGACTCTTGTTCTTCGATGGTTCAGAAGATTCACCAGAGGATGACACAGAACTATTGGACTCCGACCAGTCATTAGAGACGACGCTGGCATGGGTAGAGTCGGAGCGAATCGAACCCTGTAGTTTCAGGGACCCTCTTGGGATGTATCCGCCGACCCCGGTGATACGTTCGCCAGAGAAGTTGTGTGGCGCTACCTTTCTGCCACCTTCAACACGGAGTTCCGTCGGCCAGAAATTGCTCCGTCGCAGGAGACGCCGACATGGTCCACGAATCTCCGAATAGACCCACACGACAGGGTCGTCGTATGGAACTGACTCCGGTAGTGGTTCACCGGCTTTCGACCAGCGAATCTGCATTTCCTTTTCGAGCGGCTCGAGGTCGTTGTCTTCGCCAACAGCCGCACACAGTTCGTCTCGATTGAACTCTTCGTCACTCATTGGTATGATTCGTCGTTGGGGTCGTTCGAGCGCTCGATTCTGGTAGGGATCGCTTGGCTGTACCTGCTTGACTTCCGCGAGGTGTTCTGTATTTCATTGTGTGAACATGGAAACTGCCGAGAGCCGTCCCCAACGGTTTTGATTCCCTACCCGGTAGAACCAGATAGAGAGTCCGGGGGAACTCGGCTCTCACTTGCTCGACGCCGAAACCGGGACCGTCCCCTGTAAGGTTGGCCCGGCGGCGTCGTCCTTTGCTGTCGAATCTCTCGATTAGTAGCTCACATAGCAATTAAGACTATGGAGACACGGGCACATAAGTATTATCAATATACTGATATGTATATCAGCGGAATTTCCGGGGATTCTTTCTGATAGGGATATTGGCGTGACCGCCGCTAATTTGTCTCTTCCTGTACCGCAGACTGGCCAATAGGGGTATTGAGAGTGGGGCACCAGCCAAGTCAAAACACTCACAGATCTAACCTTGCAGTCCTATAGATTCACGTTCAGTCGTGCTATCGCTATTACTCGTTTCCCAATCTTTAACGTGGTTTGATTGGTTGGCTTGAAACATCCCTTCGGAGAACATCATATGCCACCTGCTACAACATCTACCCCGCAAACCGAGTTCGTTCAGGAAGCCTTCGAGACGACGGTCGAAGACGAAGACGAGATACGGCTTCTCGAGGCTATTGATGACGCTGTATCCCGTCTTCGGGAACAGATAGACGACGATACGCTGGAAAACATCCTACGGGCCGACGCCGGATCGTATCGCCTTCGGAGCGACATGACTCGAGACGGGCTTCAACCCGAACCCTTCACCCAACAGGCGGTTATCGAACCACTGCTTTCGGAGTTGGGGGCTGCGTTGAATCACTAGACGGCGTCGGGGAAGGTCAGTAAATCGAAGGAGTTGAAGCGGGAAAATTTGGTTGTCCATGACACAAATCTCCCGCTTCACCGAGCGTTGCGTCTCGATTGCACAAAGAGTTACGGGTGAACGAGGCGAATCCGCTGCCCCAACTGGTGGCGGCGGATTCGCCGACTATGCCCTCATTTCGCTGCATTGCCTCCGGATTTACCTCGATACGTCCTACCGGATGACGATCGATCTGTTGAAGGAAATGCCGCAAATAACAGGGGAGATCGGCCTTGACGTGGCCGATCTCCCCGCTCCATCTACGCTGTGTAAGGCGTTTGATCGGATCGAAATGGGTGTCTGTCGAGTGCTACTGCGCCAGTCGGCGCAGTTGCACGACACCTCTGAACACGCTGCTATCGACGCAACATTCTACGAACGTGATCGTGCGAGCCGCCACTACTGCCACCGAACAAATTACCGCGTTCAAACGCTCAAAGTCACAAAACTCGTCGATACAGCAACGCAAGCTGTTCTCGATCTTCACTGCTCGACGACGTTAGAAGGAAGCGACGCAGACCTCGCCGAGCAGATCGCCCGCCGGAACGCGGGCGATCTGCGATCCCTTGCCGCTGACAAGGGCTACGATAAGCAAGCGCTCCGCGACCAGCTCCGCAAACTCGACATTCGCCCGCTGATCAAACACCGGATCTTCGCTCCCTACGATCACGCTCACAACGCCCGTATTGACGACGATCGGTACGCTCAGCGGTCAATGACTGAAACAGTGAACTCCGCAATCAAGCGCTCGCTCGGCTACGCCGTGCGAGCGCGTACTTGGTATCGAGAGTTCCGTGAAATTACCCTGATGTGTGTCGTCTATAACATCAAGCGGGCCGTCAAACAGTGAAATCCACCGCTGTATGGCGATTCAACACAGCCGAGTTGGGCCACTCGTTCGACACCGAAGCAGGCGGTCTTTCTGGTGGGCGGACGATGGTCGCGGACTACACTGTCTCCCTACGCGACTACGATACCGATTCGACTCGGCTCCTTATCGAAGCCGAGCCGGTCAACAAGGATCTGGACAGCCGTGAACACGGTATCGGACAGGTTCGTGACTGGTTGAGTCAGCGCGAGTTCGAGTCCGACTTTGGATTCGCTACCGATGGTCTTCGGTGGGCGTTCGTCCGGTACGATCCTGATTCGTACAGCCACAACGTTATCGAAGAAGTAGACCTTCAGCCTGTCTTTCTCGCGCTCTTCGAGAATCAGGTCGGGACGCGGGACCCCGTCGAGGAAGCCGTCTTCGACGCTGATCGAGAACGAGTCGCTCGGCTTCTACGTACCTTCGAGTTCGGGAACTTCGTTTCCATCGCTGTCGAGGCTCGGCAGGTAATCAAGCGGACTCAAGAGGAAATCACTGACGAGTTCTACGACGACTACATTCGCTACGTCTTCGGGATCGTAGACGAGAACGAAGAGACGCCGCGCTCGCTGATTGGCGATGGCGTGGTCAAACCCGACGGTGCCACCGAAGACGACGCTCGATTGTTCGCCGTCGAGTTGATGAATCGTCTCGTGTTCATCAAGTTCCTCGAAGACAAGGAACTCGTTGACCCCGATCTTCTGCTGACGCTCAAGGATACCTACGAGGACGGGATGTACACCGGGTCGCTCTACGACGAGTTCGTCAAGCCGCTGTTCTACGACGTGATGAACGAGAAGCCCGACCAGCGGCCCTCGACGGTCCAAAACATCGACGTTTTCGAGGACATTCCGTACCTTAACGGTGGGCTGTTCCGTCCGTCTCTTGGCGACGACGAGTTCGATGAAGAGGACTTCGACGTGCGGAACTCGGTACTGAAATCCATCATCGACCTGCTGGAACGCTACAGTTTCTCCGCAGGTGGCTCTCCGACCGATCTTGACCCGAGTGTCCTCGGGAACGTCTTCGAGAAGACTATCAACTACATCACCAGCGACAACGCGGACAACAACAAGGAACTCGGAGCCTACTACACACCGAGCGAAATAACACGATTCAGCGCCGAAGAGACGGTTCGACCGGCGCTTCTGGATCGCTTCGGTCGCGTGCTGGTCGAAGAGCGTGGGTGGCCCGAGCCGGAAGTCGAGAACTATGATTCGGTGTATTCGCTCATTGAGGATCTGCCGGGCAACTGGAGCCTGATTAGTACCCTTCTCGCAGAGGTAGACGAGTTCCGTGTCGTGGACCCTGCCTGCGGGAGTGGACACTTCCTCACGTCGGTCCTCGAAGAAATCGTCAACGTCCGCAAGGCGTTGTACGCACAGAACGAGAACTACCCACAGGAGTACCGGCTGAAGAAGACGACGGTACTGAACAACATCTACGGTGTGGACCTGATGGGATCTGCCGTCGAAATCGGGAAACTCCGGCTGTGGCTTTCCATCATTTCCGAGTTAGACGAGGATGTAGTGGACGATCTTGACGACGACGAGCTTGCTCTACCAAACATCGTCTTCAACCTGCGGGAAGGGAACAGCCTCATTGGCTACACTGGCTTCCCCGAGACGACTGACGACGGAGAATACACACTCGGGAGTTTCACCGAAGACAGTGTTCGGGACCGGTATCAGGGGATCATAGACGAAATCGAAAACCACGAACAAGCGCTGGACACCGAAGTTGCCGAAGAACACCGACAGAAGGCATTCGAGAAACTACGCGAGGCCCGTGAAGACCTGATAGATGACATTCACCGTGATTTCCAAGAAGCGGGTGTGGACGAAATCACTCCACAGGAGGTCGCGGAGATGAACCCCTTCAATTGGGTGTTGGAGTTTGCAGAGGTATATGCTGAAGGCGGATTTGATGTGGTTGTCGGGAATCCTCCGTGGGACCGACTGAAACCTCTTCGAGATGATTATTTCGCACGGTATTACCCTACTTTCCGAACTCTGCCACCAGATGAGAAAGACCAGAAGCAGGAAGAGTTATTGAATGATGATAGGATTGCGGAGGGATGGAATGAATATCTTGAGAACATGGAAAAAAGATCGGAATACTTCAAAAATAGTTCCGAGTATTCACTTCAGAGGCCAGAGATTGACGGCCGGGTGAAGCCAAATCCGAATGATCTCTCGGCATTATTTTTAGAACGGGTTTTCAATATTGCAGACAGTAGTTCACATATAGCACAGGTTCTCCCCGGCGCAGTGTTCAACGGAGCATCATGCAAAGACTTACGGAGTCATCTCCTTGACAACACACGACTCAAAGCGTTACCCATCTTCGAGAATCACGGTATCTTTGACCAGATTCATGGACAATACAAATTTGGAGTTCCCGTCTTTGAGAATCAAGGTTCAACTGATGACGTAACCGGAATCTATCAGGAGGGGAATGTTGAGATACTCCAGACATTTGAGAGAGACGCGATCGACATTCCGAAGAAAGTTCTCGAATCATATTCACCGGAAGCTCGTATCTTCCCATATATCGAGTCAGAGGAGAAATTGGAAGTTATCAAGACCCTAATTGAAAAACCGCCTTTAGGAGATAAGACTGCCTCAAATTGGTATATGGAGCCGTATCAAGGGCTTCGTCGGACAAGCGATTCTGACAGATTTGTTGATGAATCAGAGGGCGAATATCCCGTCTACGGTGGTAGCAATATATATCAATTCTCATATAATAATAAATTCTTTGAAGATATAGATTCACCTGAATTCTGGAGCGTTGAAGAGGAGACTAACCCGGAAAAGAGCGCCAAGCAACGTATGCGTGAAAAGACAGTAGGGGACCTAAAGAAAGCTATTTATGAAGAATTTGATGGATCTGGTTCGCAGAAAAGCTTTGTCAATAACTTACTGGAAGAACATCGTGGAAGATCCTTGAGTAAAAAAGACGTTCTCCTTGATAGTACAGAAGCTCGAATTGTATTGCGAGATATTACAAATTCCACAAACGAGCGGACACTCATTTCTACAGTTCTTCCTGAAGGAATTGTCTGTCATAATACCCTCCGAACAGTTCGCAATTATCAGATTGAACCCTTTGAGGAAGGACTAACAGAAGATCCATTACACAGCTTCTACCAGCGGATATTCACAGATAAAGAGCTATTTGTCGGGGTTGGTCTGCTTAATTCTCTTCCCTTTGACTATCTTATCCGAACCAAGGTGGACACCCATATTGTCACCTACAAGTTTAAAGAAACGCAAATGCCTCACCTTTCAGAGGGGGATGAGTGGTTTGACTATATCTGGAAGCGAGCCGCTCGACTCAACTGCTACGGTGAGCAGTTCGAGGAAATTCGCGACCGGCTCGGTGGTATCGACCCGGCAACTGACATGGACGAACGGCGGGAAGTTCAAGCTGAACTCGACGCCGCCGCGTTCCATGCCTATGGACTCGACCGCGACCAGACCGAGTTCGTCCTCGACGACTTCCACCGAGTACAGAACCCGCGCCTGATGGACGAAGATTACTTCGAGACAGTCTTGGAGAAGTACGACGAGTTGTCGTAACGTTATAGCTGCTGAATCCGGTCGTAGAAGACCTCGTGGAACTTCTCACCGTGTTCAACCATCCAATCGAGGTATTCATCCCATTGGTCTTGGTCCGTCACATCAGCGGACTTCGTGACCACAATCCGACTTCGCTTCTTCCCTGAACGTGTTTCCTCTGGTTCGTTCCACGTTAGTTCTCGGTCAAATTCGGACTCGATCTGTTGGGATTGCTCGATCAACTCTCGATACGCTTCGGCGTCGTCTCGGATCACAAGCCCGGTCCCGAGTTCGTTGTCGCGCGAGTTGATGGTGAACTGAAGTTCGAAGCCCGCTTTTCCAATCGGGTTGTTGTAGTAGTATTCCGGGTACGGTTTCCGTGCGCTCAAGGGAGTATCGCGGTCCTCGATCCGATCCCGAAACTCGGTCCAAAACTCTTCCTGCAATGTCTCCGTCTCGGTCAGCTCACCCTCTGATCGTTTGGCCTTCTCCTTCCACTCGCTCGGTTCTGCAACAGGATTGAGCCGGACAGCAGGATCGGAATTACCTATTTTCCATACTTCGAGGCGGATAGCAAACAGGTCTACGCCCTCACGACTGTTCTCGTTGAGCCATTGCATCGCATCTCGGTGTTCGTCGTAGAATCGAGGCGCTATCCACACGATAATGTCCGCGTCAACACCGGAGGCGTAGGCAATAGACTTCCCCAAGTGGTCATGATCCGAGGGGTTCAGTTGATTCTCGATAACGACGTTTCGGTTATCGTCTACGACCTCTGCGAGAATATCGACGTTGTAACGTCCAACGCTCTTCTCTTCCTCGATTATCTCGAGGTCCAACCCTAACGAGTCTTCCAACTTGGAAACGCCCTCTGCGCGGATTTCATCTGCTATCCACGGAGTGAACTCTTGCGCCTCATGCTCCCAATACTCGCGTGCTTCTTGGGCTTCAAGCGAAGCAAATTCGGGCATACCGGGAACCAATAACCGGTCTGTCAAAAAACTGCCTACTATTCTTCGGGCCGACTTCGATCCACCGTAGTCACACCGACGAGTCGATTACGCCAGACAACTGCCTCGATGACGACTTCATCGGCTCCGTCAGTCGGTAGATCGATACTCGTCTGGCCGCAGTCGGTACACGATACCCGCCGGACGATCCACCCGTCGCCATCGTAGTGCGTGGCGTAGGCGACCGCTTTGTCACCCGTTCGGATTCCTTTGTTGCACGAGTCGCAGGTGGTACCCGTCTTCTCTCCGTTGAGTGCTTTTGCCGGAGGAAGTTTCGTCATTCGGAATCACCCGGAAGATCGCGCTGACCATCCCGATAGCAGTCGAAGCACGGGAAGTCGTGGTCGTCACACCAGCACTCGTTCTCGTTGGTGTCCTCGGTAGCGAACGAGTCGAGCGTCACACCACCGTCGGCGCGAACGGACCGCTCCCGGCTGGCCGCTTCGAGGACTGGTTCTCGAATAGCGACCGCGATCATGTGCTTGCACGGACCCGACTGGTATTCGAAGGCCGGACAGGTGCAATCGCTCGGTATACCGCCCTCGACATGGACGGTATAGGTGTGGTCGTCAGCGTCCTCGTGGGAGCCGTTGACTACCTCTACGTCGCCGTCTCCGAGCAGCGCAAACGAGAACGCTTCCCACTGCGCTCGCTTCTCGACTGCCACGTCGGCGTCAAGTACGTCCACCACATTGGTAGGGGAAATCGCCGCCATCGTTATCCCTCGATGTAGGTGACGAACTCGTTCCCGCACTCGGTACAACGATGGGTGTACGTCACGAACTCGCTGTAGCCGACCGACTTGCTCGTCTGAATGGCTTCGACGCCACAGGCACACGGCGATCCGGAATCCAGATGGAATCCCGGTAGTTCTCGAAGTGTCTGCTGTTCGGTACGCTCTTGACTCTCGGCGTGCGTAGTTGGCATTGGTCTTCCCTCTGAAGGCCACCGCTCGCGTGTCTCCAGCACGCGGGCTTTTCGACGCGAGTTAAGCCCGAGAAGCGGTTGCCCTCTATTGTATAATAGGGGCTGTAGCATTATTATTTTTAGGAATTATAGTTCTATAGATAATGCATGGGGAGTATTCTATTTGTCTCATATAGCCGCTCAATGCCGTTGAGGCGGATCAGGAAATCCGATGATCAAGACACTCGCTTGAACGGCAACCGCACTCACGAGCCACTCACATCGCTCTCGCGGTCGTTGGCGACAAGGACACCTCCGGAAGTTGCAGTAGAAGAGTTCTCTTTCCGGTTTAGGGAACGAACATGGTCAGTCCTCGTCCGGCTCGAGTTCTGCGGCGTCAAGATCGCCGTCGAGATACTGTTGGCCTCGTTCCGAAAGTGTGTACACTCCGTTTCCGAGGTGCCGAACCAGTCCGTAGTTCAGGAGGATCTTGGCTCGTTGTGTGATATACGACCGACTGAACCGCACAAGGCCGCTGTCAGCCATTTCCTTCGGCGTTCCTGTCTCATTCTCCGCGAGGTATTCGAGGATTCGGTCATCACAGATTACCATGAAGTCACCCGATAATCGCATAAGAGGATGAAACGCGCCGTTGAGTGGTGATACCGCCGAATAGTGTAGTTTCAAACTCAAAGTTGGATACCAAACTTTGATAATCCAATAACTCACTACTACGAACTGGTATGGAACTAAATCGAAGACGATACCTCGGGAGTCTCGGAACGACTGCTACCGTCCTCGCCCTCGCGGGCTGTACCAGCGACGAAAGTGATTCAGACGAAGGAAACGCCAACGGAAACAGCGGTGACAGCGATACCAGCGACTCCGGAAACAATAACGGAGACAACAACGGCGGCGACACCAACACCGGAGACAACGGTGACGACAACCAGTCGGACGTAGAGATTCTCGACCACGAGTTCTACGAGGAAGAATTTCAGTCGGGTGTCCGTGGCACTGCTATCAACAACGCTGGCAGGGAACTCTCATACGTCGAAGCGACCGCGACGTTCCTCGACGCCGATGGGACGCAGATCGGTGAAGGACTCGACAACGTGAACGACCTCGCGGCTGGTCGTGAATGGGAGTTCGACTGTATGTACACGAGCCAAGACGCGAGCCGTATCGAAGAGTACGAAGTCGAAGTCTCGGTCGGGTTCTGACCACCAATTCCAATTAGAGAAATGAAGCGGACGAAAGCGCTCGGGATGTTCGTCGGTGTTTCGCTCCCGAGTCTGTTCATGTTGCTCGTCTCGTTCGACGCGCCGCTCGTCACCGGAACAGATGTGTTTCTCATTTCGTTCCTACAGGTGGTATTCGTCGGCGCGTTCATCGGGTATGCCTACCGACAGGCGTCGTGATTGATAGTAGAACGCTCGAGCGAAACGTATCGGCTTTCGAAATAGAGACGACTACCCACTACGGGCTGACTCGTGGAACGAGCGCCCTGACTGGAACTCGGTGAGTTCGGAAATTCGCTCTTCGAGTGCCTCGATTTCTTCGCGGAGTTCCTCGGCCTCTTCTCCCTCGGTCGCCGCGAGTTGATCCTTGAGGCCCTGTAGGCGCGTCTCTTTCCGGTCCTCGTCCACGTCAGCCTTCCGAACGTATTCACTCTCTTCGACCTCATACACATCGCTCTCGGACAGTTCAGTCACCTCGAGTGCTTCGTCTACCTTGTTCGAATCCACAGTGGTCAGCCGCTCGCGCTCGATACCAGCGGACTCGAAGGCGTTCAGTACCGTCTCGTCGTCCTTGAGCGACCGGTTCCGACGACTCGTCCGTTGGACTGACCCGAACTGTCCGGATACCGGCTGGTCATGGTGGAGTCGGTCGAGAAGGACACTACGCACCTCTTGGCGTAGATCGTTGGCGTTCCGCTGTACGTCCGACAAGAGCGTGTAGAGGTTCACCAGTGCGGGCGTTTCCACGTCTTCGAGCGTGGTCACGTCGTGGCGCTCGAGGGCGTCTATCAGCAACAGAGCGTCCGCATACACGTCTACATCCGGCTCTTCCCGCTCTTGATCGCCGTCGTCGGTGTTCTCGGTCGCGTCCACCAGTGGCGAGCCTGTCAGCGTTTCACTCTCTGTAAGCGTTCCCACACGGTCGTCTACCTCGAAGCGTGGGTGTAGGGACAGCACGGTCGCGTAGGGTTCGGCGTCCGGGGGAAGCCGATCAAGGTCGAACTCACCATGTGCGTTTTGAATACGCCGATGGAGCGTCTCGAACTGGTCGCGCTGTAGAGGAATCGTCTCGTCATCGTGCCGGTACTGAATCAGGACACGAGGTTCCTGTACGTCAGTGACGCCGAAGGCCTTGCGCGAGAGTGGGGTGACGAGGGTCGCATCAGAGGGGAGTTCTTCGACGTTCTCGAGAAGGTTGTGCCACGTCGTGCCGAAGGTCATACAAGTGAGTACGGACGAGCGGAATAAAACGTTCAGGTGGGTGATTCCGTCTACCAGATTTGCTCTACAGCACTATTCCGCGTCTCTGCATCCGAATGAAGATACTTCATAGTCGTGTTCAGACTCTTGTGGCGCAGTTGCTCTTTTGCGTGGTGAGGACCCACGTGGTTCGCCCAATAGGTCGCCACACCGTGCCGGATAGAGTACCACGAAATCTCCTTATGCTCGGGGATCGGAACGTTCCCACTCTCGATCACTCGATGAAGGAGCGCATTGCAGGACTTGGAACTGTACGGTGACGATTTCTGCGTCAGCCACAACTCGTCCCTGTCCTCGTACTTGTCCAGCGACGCCCGTTCATCGAGCCATCGCTTCAGAGCCTTCGCAGTTCGACCCTTGATCGCACAGTTCCAGTGTGCCTCATTCTTCGTAGACTCGTCCTTGGGGATGTTCAACTCGTTGTCTTCGAGGTTCACCCACGACACCTTTGCCCGCCCAACCTCAATGGGACGTAATCCAGTGTCGAGAGTGACCGCAATCATAGACGGGTACTTCCACGAGTTCGCTTCTTTGAACTCCGCCGGACCGACCTTCTCTTTCGGGATACCAAGCCGCTGTGCGACGAAGGCCTTCAGTTGACTACGTTCATCAGGCGAGACGGAGTGGTAACTTTTGACTGACGAGTGTTCGAGCGCCGCTTGATACAGCGGCTCGAACGTACTACGACGAAGGTAGTCTCGTTCGTCTCCGTTGGACTGCGAGAGTTCTACGTCGAGTTCCCACTCGTAATCCGTTCCCCGGACGTGGTTACTGAAGCGGAAGTACCGCTTAATGTCCTTGGCGTGGTGGAGAACGGTCGAGTCGATCATCCCGTCCGACTGGTCGAGGACTCGAACGAACTTGTCTGCGTGGTCGGGCGTGAACTGCGTGGTGTACTGGTTCTCGTACCGCCAGAGCCAGCGGAAGGCCGTTTCGAGTTTGTAGTGGGTGGATTCGAGCGTGGAGCGAGCAAGTCCCTCGTGCTTCTCGGGGTTCTTCCCGTAGTTAGCGAGCCACGACAGCAGTTCACGCTTGAAGTCACGGTAGTCGTCTACCATGTTCAGCCCGAACTCTTGCAGGTCGCGCTTCGAGCGCTCGCTAACCAACGGATAATCGAACTCGCAGTCCTCGGGCGCGGGCGGAACCTCCGTGGACATGGTATCACCACTGCCGAGGTTATCGAGTGGGTCAGTCCGGTTCATCGAGAACGCTCACCCCCCGAATCGCCGGACGGCGTAACGTCTGACGTTATGGTGTCCTGACAGCTATACGAATCGCAAGACGGCGACGGGGTTCCCGTGTAGTGAAACGTAACGTTCCTGCGTTTCATTTGTTCTCTCCAAAGAAGGGCGTAAAATGGACGGAGAGGCGCTGAAACGCGCGGAAGCCTAGGCCGGGATTTGAACCCGGGCTCTCGTCCTTACCAAGGACGCGCTTTACCGCTAAGCTACCCAGGCGCGTACTTCTTCGTTGACCGGAGATGTCTTTATGGGTTTCGATTCGAGTGGGCCATGCGTCGGTCTGTCGCGGTCCCCTCCCGCGGTCGTCGCGGCCGGTCAGGGATCCGTCGCCGACGTCGCCCGATCGGTCGGTTGCTCCTCGAGGGACTGCTCTCGGATCGAGGGCTCGAGGTCGACGAGCGAGCCTTCGACTGGCGGGAACGAGGTGCCAACGGTCTCGGCGAGGGCCTCGGCGATGGCGAGCAGCCGTGGCGAGGGGGTTTCGCCGACGGCGACGGCCCCGGTGAGGACGGCGAGTTCGATCACGTCGCGCTCGAGGTTGGCGTCGAGCGACCCGGGCTCGACGCTGTCGGCCCCGATTCCGGTTGCGGATTCGGTTTCGCCGTCGTAGTCGGCAGGATCCGTCTCGAGCCCGCTGTCGGCGGCGTGTTCGCTGCGACGGGTCTGATCGCGACCGAACGACTGGACGGTGCGGACGGCTTTGTCGGCGGCGTCAGTACGGGCCAGCAGGTAGAACCCACGAGCCACGAGGATGTCGGCGGCGAGGATCGCGAGATCGCCGTCGCTGGCGTCGGCATCGGTCGCCGACCAGGGCTCGTCGTGGGCGAGCGACCGCGTCAGTCGCAACCCCTCGTAGATGAGCTGGACGCCAGCCGCGTGGGTGGCGATCTCGTCTGCCCCGCGACCGACGTCGTCGTCGCGATCGGCGGCCGTCTGCGTTCGATCCGGATCGACATCGAAGTCGTCGTCAAGTAACTGATCGTCCTCGAGCACCCGTCGCTCGGCTGCCATCATCGCAGCGCTCTCGAGCGTGAGCGTGGCGGGGACCATCGATGCCCGATCGAGGGTAGATTCGATATAGTCGTGTAGCTGTGGTGGTTCGACGTCCGCGACGGCCTCGGCGGCGGCACGCCGACAACTGTCGGCCTTCTCCATTAGCGGGGGGTTACGACGGGGGAGGCAAAGACCTTTGGAAACGCCCGGTCGACTGCTGACATGATCGACGTCGACGCCGACGGACCGATTCGCACCGTGACGATGGACCGCCCCGACGCGCGCAACGCGCTGACGGTCGACGGACTCGGGGCCCTCGAGCGGGCGGTCGACGACGCCGAGGAGCCCGTGATCTATCTTCGTGGCCGTGGCCCGGCGTTCTCCGCGGGTGCCGATCTGAACGCGGTCGCAGCGCTCGAGGGGGATCGCGACCGCGCTGCGGAGTTCGCGCGCCTGGGCCAGCGCGTGGCTCGAACGATCGAAGACTCGCCGGCGGTCGTCGTGGCGGGGATCGACGGCCCCGCACGCGGGGGCGGCCTCGAACTCGCGCTGGCCTGTGACGTGCGGGTCGGAACGCCCGAGTCGACCTACGGCGAACCGGGAGTTAGCTTCGGCCTGTTCGGTGCCTGGGGCGGAACCGCTCGGTTGCCGCGCGTGCTGGGCGAGGGCGACGCCCTCGAGTTCGCGCTGTCGGGACGGTCGATCGACGCCGAGGAAGCGCTTCGGATCGGGCTGATTTCGCGTCTCGAGGACGACCCACGGTCCGTCGCCGAGGAGATCGCGGGGAACGCTGCGGATACACTCGGCGTCCTGAAACACCGGATCCGTGACGGAAGCGAGCGCGCCATCCAGGAACGACGCGAAGCAGCCGCCTTCGCCGACCTCGTCGCCGCTCACGCCGACGATATCGACGCGTTGCTCGAGTAAGCGACATCGCTCGAGTACCCGTCCCGGAATGGTTTTTGAAAAGTAATTTATTGAATGACAGCTACGGGGTGGGTATGCCCGGCCCAGTGTTTCTGGACGCCGACCGCGTAACGCTCCGACCGGTCGAGGAGGAGGATCTCGAATTCCTGCAAGCGCGGGTCAACGATCCGACGATCTGGCGGTCGATCGGACGATCCAGACCCCTCAACGGCGAGCAGGAACGCGAGTTCTTCGAGAACGTGATCTGTGGCGACGACACTGTAGATCTGCTGATCGTCGCCGATTCGACGCCGATCGGAACGATCGGTCTCTTCGAATTCGACTGGGAGGCCCGGACCGCCGAGATCGGGTACTGGATCGCACCCGACCACCACGAACAGGGGTACGGCACCGAAGCGACGGAACGTGTCGTCCGGTACGCCTTCGACCAGCTCGGTCTCCATCGGATCTCTGCCCACGTGTTCGAGTTCAACGAGCCGTCACAGCGGCTTCTCGAGGCACTCGGGTTCACGCGAGAGGGCGTTCATCGCGATAGCGAGTTCGTCGATGGCGAGTACCAGGACGTCTACTGGTACGGCCTGCTCGAGGACGAGTGGCGAGAACGAGCGGATTGACGCGAGGGTGGCGATTACTCGAGCGACGGCGGTGCCGGCGGGACCGTTCGTTTGTGTTCGCTTCGCTCGTACATGCCGCGGACCCGTTCGACGGTCGCTTCGTCGACCTCGAGTAGCCGGCAGGTCGCGGCGACCGAGAGCGGGCCGTCGATGTGGGCGGCCAGGATCGAGTCGAGGGTGTCGTAGCTGATCCCCAGTTCGTCCTCGTCGGTCTGGTCGGCCCACAGCTCCGCAGTCGCGGTTTTGGCTGCCAACTCCTCGGGAACGCCGACGTGACGGGCGAGCTGGCGGACCTGCCCCTTGTAGAGGTTCCCGATCGGGTGGCAGTCGACGGCTCCGTCGCCGTACTTGGTGAAGTAGCCAACCGCAGCCTCGCTGCGGTTGCCGGTTCCCAGAACCAGTCGCTGTTCGTGGTTGGCGACGAGATAGTTCAGCACGGCCCGGAGGCGAGCGCGTGCGTTGCCGACCGCCTCGCGGTCGCCCTCGGCCTCCGGATACGCCGCCAGCAGCGAATCCACGAGCGGTTCGATCTCGATCACGTCGTAGCCAATCTCGAGGTCCTGGGCGACCCGCTCGGCGTCGCTCATGTTCCCCTCGCTGCTGACGGTCGCCGGCAGGACGAGGCCGTGGAGGTTCTCGGCCCCGAGAGCCTCGACGGCGAGGGTCGCGGTCAGCGTGCTGTCGATCCCTCCAGAGAGGCCGAGAACGGCACCCTCGGCACCCGCGGCGTCGATCTGTTCGCGAATGAAGCCGGTAATGTGTTCGCGCCGCTGCTCGAGTTCCGCCTCCGAAAACCGAAGGTCGATCATGGAGGCTACTAGGGGCGGCGAGACCTAATAGCCTCCCCTCACCGGAAAAAACTGACCGGACGGTCGATTTGGGCGGTCGTTCGCGGACGGAGGGGAAGCCACCCGTCTCAATCGACGACTCGCAGGCGAGTTCCGATCGCCGGGACGTGGGCGAACTCGAGAGCGCTACGTTCAAGTGCAATCGGGAGGTATGCACGACTGTCGACGTGCGCCGGTGGTGAGCGAATCGAGGGGATTTGCGAACGACGGCGCGAGCGAACGCAGTAGGTGTGCGCCGGTGGTGAACAAATCCGACGGATTTGCGAACGACGGCGCGAGCGAACGCAGTAGGTGTGCGCCGGTGGTGAACAAATCCGACGGATTTGTGAACGACGGCGCGAGCGAACGCAGTGAGTGAGCGCCGGTGGTCTAGTGGTAGGACATGAGCTTCCCAAGCTCATAGCCCGGGTTCAATTCCCGGCCGGCGCATTCCGGAGTCGTTCTTCCAGTGAGAGTCGTCCCTGACGGCAGAGGTCCCAGACGCAGACCGTTCGTAGTCGTGGATCCCGCCGAGACGAGGATTCGACGTGGAGCGTCCTCGCAGCGGCGTTCATCAACCGTTATACGGTGATCGTCTGTAGTGGACGAAAATGGGAGCCACATCCGGGAGCGACACGGGCCTATTACGGCGACTGTTTCTGTCGTTGAGTCTCGCCCTCGCCTGTATCCACCTGTATCTGGCCGTTTTCGTGTCGCCGATGGCGACCGGATCCGCGCTCCAGTTTGGCCTCATCGGAGTGGCCCTCCTCGTTGGCCCAGTCGTCTCCAGGACGCGATACTGGCATCCGATTCTCTATCTTCTCGGGACGGGCTTTGCGTTCTATCTCGGTGTGTTGTGGCTGTTGGGTGGAATGGCATACCCCCTCATCGGCGCGATTACTGGCGTGACGGCAACAGCGTTCGCTCTCCTCGGACTGTTCCTGTTCGTCCGCACGGAGGCGCGTCTCGCTTCGCCGTAGCGTGCGGTCTCGAACAGCTAGTTCTCACTACTCACCGGAAAAGAACGACGGGAAAAGATACCGGCGATGAATCCGGATCGGGCCCGGTCAGTGCCCCTGATCGTGGGGGTTCAGTGCCGTCCCGTAGTTCTCGGCGTGGTCGGTGTACTCGATGAACCGCGGGGCGTCGGGATCGAAGGGCCGCTCGAGGCTCTCGAAGGCCTTCTTCTTGTCCCAGCCCTGGAGTTTGCCGACCGCCGACTTGTCCTCTAAGTCGTGGTAGTCGAGGTTCGGCTCGGTGAGTTCCCAGGCCTTCATCCCCTGCTCGGTCCGGATAATGACGCTCGAGTACTCGTCGCTCGAGCCGACGGAGCCGACGGTGATGTCCGAACAGAAGCCGGTGAAGTCGGCACACTCGTCACAGCCCTTGAGCGCGGCGTCGTGGAAGTTCTCGATGTCCTCCTCGACGATCATCTCGCCGTCGTGGTCGTAGACCATCATCTTGCCGTCGAGGACGTCCATCTTGCCGATCTCCGCGGGTGAGATGCCACGTTGCTCCTCTAGCTGCTCGCCCATGAGGCTGTGGTAGTTGAAGTTCTTGGTACACATCAGCGCGATCGTGTAATCGACCGCGCGGATACCCTCGTCCTGGGCCTGGTAGTCCCACTCGAAGTCCTGCAGGGCGCGGATGCCCTCGATCTCACAGGGCGTGCCGACGATGGCCAGTGAGAGGTCCTCCCAGTCCTTGTCGGGGAGTTTGTGTTCCCACTGTTCGAGGTCGAGGTTGCCCAGCGCGAGCGTCTGGTTGTAGACGGTGCCGGCGTTTGCGATGAGGTCCTCGGTCGTCGTGGCGAGGTAGCTCTCGGCCTTCCAGGCTTCGTCTTCGCTCTCGGTCGCGACAAGCGCGCCGTCGATCTCGCCTTCCTCGAGCAGCGTCGCGAGGACGCCGGTGACGACGCCGCCGTCCTGGGCCTCGTCGGTCCAGTCGTCCTCGACCTTCGCGGAGAACTCCGTGATCGGGTCGCCCGCGCCCTTGACGTTGTCCTCGCCGCCGGTGATCTTCCACTGGCGCTCGTAGCGCATCCCGCCGCGGGGACAGAAGTCCCAACACATCGAACAGCCGGTACACATCTTGACCAGTTCCGGCAGGCCGTCGTCGCCGACGCCGATCGAGTCCGACGGACAGGCGGCGACGCAGGTCCCACACTGGATACACCGTCCCTCGTCGATGACCGCCTCGTCCAGTTCCATGAACCAGGTCTTCTCATCCGGCGTCTCGATGTCGTTCATCCGCGAGCGGATCGAGTACTCGGGCGTCTCGAGGTCGACCCCGTCCGGAATTCCGACGCGAGTGTCGGGGGCGTCGTCGTAGACGTCCTGACTGACGTTCTCGGCGGGCTCGGTGAACTCGAGGTCGCCGAGTTCGCCCATCTCGTCGACGTTGGCGACGCCGGCACCGTCCGTGGCGACGGGCTTCGTTTCCGGTTCGGCGTCGGTACCGGTCTGCTCGCCGCAGGTGCAGGTGTTCGGCGAGCAGCTATCGCCCTCGGCGTTCGCGCCGCCGTCGGTCGCGATAGCGCCCTCTCGAGCGTGGTCCGTGTTCTCCCGGGAACGGGACGCGCCGCCCTCGGCGTCGGGGACGACGACGGCGTCGTCATCGTCGTCCGACGACGGCACGTGGGGGAAACGCTGTTCGTCCTCGCCGTTAATCCCCATGGGCAACACCCCGTGCGACCGGCGCGTCGGCCCCTTGCATGATCGATCGCAGCTCGGCGTTGTCGACGCCACGACACCACTCGTAGAACTTCTCGCCCTCGTCGCGATCCTCGCTGTAGGCCTCGAACAACTGCTCTAAGGCCGGGATCACGGAATCGGCGGGGACGGCGCTCTCGACCCAGTCGAGGAACTCGTTGTCGGCACCCAGCGAGCCGCCGAGACCGAAGTCCATTCCCTCGACGATGTCGTCGCCGTCCTCGAGCTTGACCGTCTCGCCGCGGAAGCCGATGTCGGCGATCTGGGGCTGGGCACACGACGCGGAGCAGCCGGACATGTGCATCCGGATGGCCTCGATGTCGTCGGGGACGTCGATGCGGTCGTCGAGTTCGCGAGCCCAGCGCTTGGTTCGCTTTTTCGTCTCGATGATGGCGTAGTTACAGAACTCGTTGCCGGTACAGCCGACTGCGCCCCGCGAGAACGGCCCCGGATCGGGGCTGTACTCCTGAGCGAACGGCTCCGCCAGCAGGTCGTCGACGTTCTCGTCGGGGATGTGGGTGATGAGGAAGTTCTGGTCCGTCGCGAGGCGGACGGAAGCGTCCTCGGTCCCGTACGTCTCGGCAGCGCGGGCCGCCGCGGCGAACTCGTCGCCGCCCATGCGGCCGGCGATCACGTTGAAGCCGACGTAGTTGAGCCCGTCCTGTTTCTGCTCGTGGACGCCGACGTGGTCGCCCTGATAGCCGACGGTCAGGTTCTGGCCGCCGGTCGGCAGGTCGACGGTACAGCGGTCGCGGACGGCCTCCTCGAACTTCTCGGCCCCCAGCTGCTCGACGAGATACCGCATGCGACAGACGCCGCGGTTGTTCCGGTCACCCAGTTCCTTGAACGTCTGGGCGACGGCGCGACAGAACTCGACGGCGTCCTCGGGCCTGATGAAGGCGTCGAGTTCGGAGCCCATCCGCGGGCCGTCGGAGAGGCCGCCGCCGACGCGGGCGTGGAAGCCGTAGAGGGACTCGCCACCGTCGGACGAGTCCGACGAGCCTCCGGCTTCGCCGGAGACGCCGATCTCCTTTTTTGCGGGGACGAGTCCAACGTCGTTGATCTGGGACTGGGCGCAGTCGTGGGCACAGCCCGTGATCGTGATCTTGAACTTCCGGGGGAGGTTGGCGTACTCGCGGTTCTCGGTGAAGAAGTCCGAGACCGCCTCGATGACCGGCTGCGCGTTGAAACACTCGTGGTCGTCGAGGCCGGCCGCGGGGCAGCCGAGGACGTTTCGGGCCGAGTCACCGCAGCCCTGGACCGTCGTCAGGCCGACCTCGTCGTAGCGGTCCCACATCTCGGGCACGTCCTCGACGCGGATCCAGTGTTTCTGGATGTCCTGTCGGGTCGTGATGTCGAGGTAGGCGTCGCCCCAGAGTTCGTTCTGTTCCTCGCCGCCGTACTCCTCGGGGGCGACCGCGAGGTCGTCGGTGACCTCGCCGATCACTTCGGCCTGCTCGGGCGTGAGCTTCCCGCCCGGCACCTTGGTCCGGATCATGAAGTAGCCCTCCTGCTTCTGGGCGTACATGCCGGCCCACTTCAGCCGCTCCCACTCGCCGCCGCCGGCACGATCCTCGATTTCCTCGAAGGAGAGTTCCTCGTCGGCGTAGTCGTAGACGTCGTCGACGACGTCGAGGGGATGTTTCTCCTGTTTGTGTTCTTCGACTGTATTCACACGAACCACCTCTGCGTTCGGACGGCAGCGAACGAACCGACACGTGCCGTCTGTCGCAGATGCTTTTGAAGAGCCATTGTTTAACGGGTAATGCAACCCCACACCTATACGCCTCCGTAACTCGGCGAATCATGACGTGGGTCGGCCCCACCAGTAAATATTGCCACAAGGTTCGGCGACCGATCACGAAACCAGTCGGGAATCGTCGACGGGACGCCATTAGACGCCGGTTACGGTCGAGACCGACGATCGAAGCGTCGGTAATGAAGGCAATTATACCCGGTACCGAGTGACCGACGCGAGTCCACGACGGGCCAGTGCTTCGAGACGGGTGGACGACCAGAGACCGGCGGCCACCAACAGCGCCCACGGGAAACGTTAGCCGAAACAGGCGACGAGTTCCCCCCGCGTTCGCGGATCGGGAACGAACGTCAGCTCCTCGGCGACGCCGCTGTATCGAGCCCGAAAAACCGACCGGTCATCGACGTAGTAGGTCGTACGGATGTCCCACTGCACACGTGAGTCCCGGGGGGACTGTCGTGTGCCGGTCGTCAGATCGTAGCGGAGTGCCACCAGGACGGCATCGGCGTTGGCGGTCGAGCCGACCGCAGCCGTTCGATAGTCGACCCGTCGAAGCTCGACGATTCGCGCCGCGGACCGATACCGCTCGATGAACGCGTTCCGTCGATACGCCCGCTCGAACGCGAGAACGTACTGGCTCGCAGCCGAGACCTGCACCGACGCTGGTGAACAGTCCGGCCGATCGGAGTCCCCATCCGAGCGCGTCGCCGACGAACGGTTCGATGGGGGACGCTGTCCCTCGAAACAGGACTGCGACGGCGGTGTGGGATACTCCAGGGGCTCGAGTGCGTCCGCATCGTCCGGTGGGTCCGGCTCGGGCCGAGTGACATCGCGACACTCGTACCAGTCCGCAGGGACGGTCCCCGACTCGAGGAGCCGCTCGCTCGGATCGCTCGCACCGTACTCGAAACCGCCCGTCGTGACCGCGATAGACGTCGCAATAGAGGCGAGGAGGGCGCGTCGGGAACGAAGGCGGCTCATACGCAAACGTCTCAAAGAAACAATAAGTGTCTTCTGCAATAATTGGAAATCCGACGTGGCGACGGCCGCCTACTCGTCGGCCAACAGCCGCTCGACCATCTCGTCGGGATCGAACCGCTCGAGGTCGTCGTACCCCTGCCCGACACCGAGAAACAGGATCGGCTTCCCGGTGACGTGAGCGACCGAGATCGCCGCACCGCCGTTGGAGTCGGCGTCGGCTTTCGTCAGGATGGCACCGTCGATTTCCGCGGCCTCGTCGAACTCGCGGGCGCGGTTGACCGCGTCCTGTCCGGCCACGGCCTCGTCGACGAACAGCGTCATGTCGGGATCGACGACGCGACCGATCTTCTCGAGTTGGTCCATCAACCCCTCGTTGGTGTGGAGTCGGCCCGCCGTATCGCCGAGGACGATATCGACGTCGTTTGCCTCCGCGTACTCGACGGCATCGTACAACACCGCAGCGGGATCGCCACCCTGTTCGTGGCTGATACACTTCGTTCCCAGGGCGTCGGCGTGTTCCTGGATCTGCTCGTTGGCACCCGCACGGTACGTATCGCCGTTTGCCATCACCGTCGAGTAGCCCCGTTCCTCGAAGTAGCGGCTCATCTTGGCGATCGAGGTGGTCTTCCCGACCCCGTTGACACCGGTGAAGATAATGGTGACCGGCCTGTCCTCGACGGCGATGCGCTCGTCGAAGTCGAACTGGCCGACGCTGATCACGTCGTAGATCGCGTTGTGTAGCGCCTCCTCGACGACCTCGCCGGTCGAGGTCGTGAAGGTCCGCGTCTCGCCGACCAGTTCGTCGCGGATGTTGTCGAGGATCTCCTCGGCGACGCCCATCTCGACATCGCTCGAGAGCAACGCCATCTCGAGTTCGTGGAGGGGCCCCTCGAGGTCCTCCTCCTCGATGACGAACTTCCCTTTGACGAGGGACTTGGCCTTCGTGCCGAACCCGGTCGAGTTGCCGTCGTCGGCGTCGTCTCCCTCGTCCTCGTCGACGGGCGATTCCTCGGTACCGGCCGCCACGTCGACCGGTTCCTCGCCCGGAGTTGCCTCAGGGGCCTGCGCTTCCTCGGGAGTCGTCTCGTCCGAGTCCGACTCGGGGTCGTCCGAGGACCCCGTAAAGAGGGATCTGGCCTTGGCTCCGAAGCCGGTCCGTCCGCCGTCGTCGGCGTCGTCTCCCTCGTCCTCGTCGGCAGGCGATTCCTCGTCACCGGCCGCCGTCTCGGTCGGCTCCTCGGCGGACCTCGGTTCGTCCGTGACCGAATCGGCGTCGTCGGAGTCGGAATCGGTCGCCGGCTCCTGTCCGGCGGCGTCGGCCGCGTCCGCAGTGGCGGACTCGGTCGTTGCCCCTTGCTTCGATTCCGCGTCCGGCTCTCGGTCCGCGTCCGGCTCCACCGCAGCGGACGCCGAGGCTGCCGTCTCGGCGGCCGCCGTTTCGGGGGTAGTATCGGTTGCTTCCGCAGCCGTCGCCTCCGTCGGCGTTGCGTCGGGGTCGACCGCCTCCATCTCTTCGTCCTCGAGTTCGTCCTCGTCGACCTCCTCGACGTTCTCTTCGGCGGCCTCTTCGGCGTCTTTCCGGAAGCTCCCGAGCTTATCCTTCAGGTTGTCGAACATGGTATCGATAAGACTGCCTGCGCCGCGTTACTCGTCGGGCTGACCCTGACCCATCCCCTGCATCTGCTGTTGCATCGCCTGCTGTTGGAGCTGCTGGGCCTGCTGCTCGAGTTCGCTGCTCTCGGTCTCGAGTTCGGCGATCTCCTCGTTGAGCTCGTCGATCTGGTCGTCGAGGTGCTCTTTCTTGTTCTCGAGGGCATCGACGGCGTCGTCCTCCTCGAACTCCGCGGCGTAGTCGGCACCGAGGTCGACGATCACTTCGTCGATGTTCTCGATCGTCGTTCGGAGATACGCGCCGCCGCCAAGCGGCATCTGGACGGTCGAGCCGGTCTCGAGCGTGTCGAGGGCTTCGATGGCCTCGTCGACCTCGGTCTTTTCCTGCTGGATTGCCTCGACGTTCGTCTGCAGGGCCTCGATCTGTTCTTCGATCTCCTGGAGTTCCTGGGAGAGCTGCTGGAGTTGCTGTTGACTCATTGCTGGGATACCTCCTCGAGTTCGATCTCGCTGCGCTTGAGCCCGTGCTGGCTGCCGAACTGGCAGAAGGTGTGTTCGCGGGCGACGTTCTCGTTTTCGGCGTCGATCGTCGTCTCGAACTCCGCGAACCCGTCGCGGCTCTTGAACCGACCACTGACCGTAAATTGACTCATACCTCTCCATCCGGCAGGCAGTCGGAAGAATCTTCCCTTCCCATTCGAGCGGGTGCAACCGCCGGGACGGACGACGAGACGTGCTGTCACCCTCGAATCACCCACCGAGCGGAGGGTCAAGGATTTTACTCCGCCGGACCGAACCCGCTCCCATGAGCGAACTCGATCCCGGCGAACTGTTGCCCAGCGAGCGAATGCAAACCCAGGCCCTCGAGGGTGAGGTCACACAGATCCACCGCGGCCACCAGTACGCCGCGGAAGGGGACACGTTCACGATCGAGGACGCGACCTTCGAGGTGACCGCCATCCGAGAGCGCACGCTCGGGGACCTGACCGACGAGGATGCCCGGGCCGAAGGGATGGAGGATCTCGAGGGGTACCGTCGCCTGCTCGAGCGCGCCCACGAGAACTTCGAGTGGGACGACGACAGCGATGTCGTGTTACATCGGTTCGAACGTCGGTGAGACGCGATCGAACTCGAGTCCGTGAGTTCGATCGAGATGGTGAAAAACGAACGTGGCCCTCGAAGGGGCCCTCATACGGATTGCTGTAACGATGTACCGGCGCAACCGCGACCCGGGCAGCGGTTGTGCCGGCAATGACTTACAGCAAACCGTATCAGTCGAGATAGCCGAGCGCGTCCTCGATCCGGCCCAGTTCGGGGCCGGTCGTCTCCTCGCCGACGACGTAGCCGGCTTCGTTGGCGATCAGACCCGAGCCGACCAGCGGCGCGCCGTAGTTGACCGTGCCGACGTCGGCCCGGACGTCCAGGGCGTCCTCGAGCCCATCGAGTTCCGCGTCGGTCGCCTTCGGGTGGCAGAGCACGCCGGTGTTCGTCGCCACCGCGGCCGTCCCGACGGTCCGGACGCCCGCGAGGTCGCCGCGTTGGACGGGGACCTCGAGGGTGTCTTTGACGATCTGAACCGCATCGCGGGGCAGGTCCGGATGGACGTAGGCACCGTAATCGTTCGCGAGGACGACGTTGCCGGCAGCGTTGATACTGCCCGGTAGTTCCGCGACCGGGAGATCGACCGTCTCCTCGAGCGTCTCGCGTTCGTACTCGAGGACGCGGGAGCTGACGAGCAATCCGTTTTCGTTACCCGTCGCTAGCGCGCCGACCGTCGAGGACCCGCCGACGGTCGTCCGGATCGTCGGGACCTCGAGTTCGTCGGTCAGGTCGGCAGCAACGTCGTCGTCGACGTCGTGGCGAACGAGTACGCACGAGTCGGTCGCACGGGCGAAGACGCCGACGTAGGCCGACCCGGCGAAGGCGAGGCGTTGCAAGTTTAGTCGGCGACCTCGGCTTCGACGACGGCGTCGCCCTCCTCGTCGAAGCGGGCTGCGCGAACGCGCAGCTTGCGTGGCGGGTTCGAGCGGCCGTTCGACCAGACTTTCTCGTTGATCGAGGGATCGAGTCGGATGGCCTCCTCGTCGACTGCGAAGTGTTTCGCGAGGTGTTCGCGGACCAGTCGCATCGCGTAGTCGGCGGCCTCGTGGTTGGCTCCCTTCTTGACGTCGCGCAGCGGAACGGTGACGACACGTTCCTCGAAATCACTTGCACTCATCGTTACTCGTCAGTGTCGTTGCGCCGCCAGTTGCGTCGCTTGGGGTTGCGCTGGACTTCCATGTCCGTCTTCATCATGACCCAGGCCGGCACGCGGCTGTTCTGGTTCTCGAGTTTGGCAAGTCGCTTCTTCTTGCCCTTCGATTTCTTACCCATAGTAGCCGGACGTAGCCCGCGGTGGCTTAAAATCTTGTCCATCTTGCAGGGGCGAGGACTGCGCTGCCGGATCCGCTCGTCGCCGTCGCCTACAGTGGAAACGATTCGACCGTCGAGTAGACCGGCCCGTCGTCCGTGAGCGTGCTCTCGGTCAGCCGGATTTCGTCGACGCGATCCTCGCCGATCGTCGGCTCGCGCTCCCGCACGAGGTCCTGGACCAGTTCCTTCCCGCCGGCGTGTTCCATTCGGGCGAGCGTAACGTGGGGGGTGAAGTCGTGGTCCTCGGCGTCGAAACCCATCGCCGTCGTGCGGTCCTCGATGGCCTCGTGGAGCCGAGTGAGTTCGTCGCCGCCCCGCTCGACCCCCAGCCAGACGACGCTGATGTACTCGAGGCTCGGAAAGACGCCCAATCCGCCGTATCTGACGGGGAACGGATCGACGCCGGCATCGTCGACCGCGGCCTCGAGTGCACGCTCGAGGGCGGGGAGCCGATCCGCGTTGACATCTCCGAGGAACTTCAGCGTCACGTGGGCCTGCTCGGGGTCGGTGAAATCGAGCCCGCTCGCGTCGGCGAACTCGGCTTGCAGGTCGGCGACCGGGTCGGCGAGATCGTCGGGGAGGTCGACGCTGACGAACAGCCGCATACTCGGGTCCTCGTGGTCGCCGTACTCAATAGTGACGGTGGCGGGGCCGGCAACGATAAGGACCGTCTCGAGGGATTCGTAGTTAGGGACGCCCGTTATGTCGATCGCTGCCCCAGGAACGCTAATGACTGATGTTGCCGTACTCGGTGGCGGGATCGGCGGTCTCACGGCGGCCCACGAACTCGCCGAGCGCGGGTACGACGTGACCGTCGTCGAGGCAAACGACCGCTTCGGCGGGAAGGCACGATCGATGCCGATCGCGGACGACCCGGCGGCGCTCCACGGCGAGCACGGCTTCCGGTTCTTCCCGGCGTTTTACCGACACGTCGTCGACACGATGGCCCGGATCCCCGACGGTGCCGGCACCGTCGAAGACAATCTCGTCGAGACCGAAGCGACGCTGATCGCGAGTACCACGGATTCGGGCCGGATCGCCGAGACGCGTACGCCCGATTCGCTGCGTGGCTGGCTCGAGGCGCTCCGGCCCGCCTTCGCCGAGGACCTGCCCCGCGAGGACGTTCGCTTCCTGCTCGAGCGGTTGCTGTACCTGTTGACCGCCTGCGAGGAGCGACGCGAGGGGGAACTCGACGACGTCTCCTGGTGGGAGTTCATCGACGCCGAGAACCGCTCGCCGGAGTTCCGGGATCGGCTCGCCTACGCCACGCAGGCGCTCGTCGCGCTCCGACCGCAGGTCGGCAGCGCCCGGACCGTCGGCACCATCTACCTGCAGTTGCTGTTCGGCCAGCTCGATCCGACCGAGCCGACCGAACGGATCCTGAACGCACCGACGAACGAGGCCTGGATCGATCCCTGGCTCGCCCACCTCGAGACGCTGGGCGTCGAGTTCCGGCCGAACACCCCCGTGCAGGGCCTCGAGTTCGACGGGCAGCGCGTCACCGGTGCCGAACTGGCGGATGGGGAGACGGTTACGGCCGACGAGTTCGTCCTGGCCGTTCCGGTCGAGGTCGCCCCGCAGTTCGTCACGCCGGAACTGCGACGGGCCGCGCCGGCACTGGGACGGATCGACCGGCTCGATACCGCCTGGATGAACGGGATCCAGTTCTACCTCACCGAGGACGTCGAACTGACGCGGGGTCACCAGGTCTACGCGGACGCCCCGTGGGCGCTGACCTCGATCTCCCAGCGCCAGTTCTGGACGGGCTACGATCTCGAGGACCGTGGCCCCGAGGAGGTCGAGGGCGTCCTGTCGGTGATCGCCTCCGACTGGGACACACCGGGGATCTACCACGAAAAACCCGCGAGAGCGTGTACGCGCGAGGAGATCGCCGAGGAGATCTGGGCGCAGTTGAAGACCCACCTGAACAGGCCCACCCAGCGGCTGCGGGACGACATGCTGGTCGACTGGTTCCTCGATCCGTCGATCGTCGAAACGGATACCGGAGTCGAGAACCGATCGCCGCTGTTGATCAACACCGTGGGATCGCTTCGGAACCGGCCGCCGGCCGACGTGAGCGTCCGGAACCTCACGCTGGCAAGCGACTACGTCCGAACGAACTCCGATCTGGCTTCGATGGAGTCGGCCAACGAGGCCGGGCGTCGAGCGGCGAACGCGATCTTCGATCGACACGGCGCTCGAGGCCGTGCGGAACTCTGGGAACTCAAAGAGCCCGCGGTGTTCGAGCCGTTCAAAGGGCAAGACCGGCTCCGATACCGGCTCGGATTGCCACACCCGGCCGAGGTGACACAGTCCCTTCGGGGGATCACCAGTCGTCTCGGCAAGCGGGTCTGAGAAGCGGGGGTCGAACGCCGATCCAACGCCGCCGCTACCTGGGTCGCAGCCCTTAACAGTCGTCACCGCCAACTTCTGACAATGACTGACCGAGACGACGATCGCGACCACCAGTTCTCCGAGGGGGAGGGCTTTGGCGATCCCTACGAGGAGTTCGATCTGGACCCGCCGGAGCTCGGCGTCGACCCCTCGAAGGTCGACCCCGTCGACTCCCGCGTCGTCACCGACACGCTCGACACGCACAACATCGATCAGGACGACGTCGACGCGAGCGAACTGCTCGACGTCGGCCTGAACTACATGCAGATCAACCGCTACGAACAGGCCACCGACGCCTTCGAGCGGACCGCCCGCTTCGCCGAGGACGACAAGCTCGCACAGGAGGCGTGGGTGAACAAGGGCGTCGCCCACGCCGAACTCGAGGAGTACGACGAGGCGATCGGGGCCCACCGCGAGGCCCTGCGGATCGACGAGGAGAGCGAACACGCCGCCACGGCCGAGACGAACCTCGCGTACGCGCTCTGGGAGTTCGGCGAGACGAGCGAGGCCCTAGAGCACGCCGAACGCGCCATCGAGATCGACGAGCGCTTCGCCGCGGGCTGGTTCAACCGCGCCTTTTTCCTCTCGGAGCGGGGACTGGCAGAAGAGGCGCTCAACTGCGTCGACAACGCCATCCGGCTGGGCCTGCGCAACGCCAAGGTGCTCGAGACGAAAGCCGAGATCCTCGAGGAGCTCGGCGAGTTCGACCAGGCCGAGGAGATCGCCGACGAGGCAAACCAGATGCGCGAACGGGCCGAACAGGAGATGATGGACGACCGCGAGGAGCTGCTCGGACAGGGCGGCGGTCAGGGTGCCGGACGCGGCGGTGCGGGAGGCCGACCGGGCGGTGCCGGAGGGGGGCTCGGCGGTCGCGGCGCGAACCGCCAGTCGCCCGGGCGAGGGGGCGACGTCGGGCTGGACGACCTCGGCGTCGCCGATCTCGGCGTCGGTGACGAGGAGGAGGAAGACGACCGCGAGTGGGAACTCGAGTGATCGGATGATCGTCAACGAACGGGAGACGCCGGAGGGATTGCTGGTCGCCGTCTGCGACGAGGACGTTCTCGGCGAAACGTTCGAGGAGGGCGACCTCTCCCTGACGGTCACCGAGGAGTTCTACGGCGGCGACGCGGTCGACGAGAGCGCGGCGATCGACAGCCTCGCACAGGCGTCCGTCGCCAACATCGTCGGCACCCGCGCCGTCGAACTCGCCGTCGAAGCGGGCTTCGTCGACGAGGCGAACGTCCTCGAGGTCGGGGCGACCCTGCACGCACAGTTGCTGCGAATGCAGTGAGGCGGGCTCCCGCCGCTCAGTGCCGGCCCGTCGTCGTCCGGAACGCGATCGGGACGCGGCCCGGACCGGCCGACCGAGTGCTTCAGTAACGTTAACGGCTGTGAGGGGGTATCCTCGAGCAACAGCGATGTCATTTGCCGACGAGAACGCGGACAACCCCTACCTCCGAGACCCGCCGACCGACTTCGCGCCGGTCGCGGAGCTCTCGGAGGAGGAGGCCAGGCGACAGGTCGAACAGCTACGCGAGGCCGTCCGCGAACACGACCGCCGGTACTACGCCGAGAGCGCTCCCGTGATCGCCGATCGGACCTACGACACGCTCTTCGCCCGGCTGGAGGAACTCGAGCGGGAGTTCGAGCTCGCGCATCCGGACAGCCCGACGCGGCGCGTCGGCGGCGAGCCACTCGAGGAGTTCGACACGGTCGAACACGTCGCGCCGATGCTCTCGATCGACAACAGCGGAGCCGAAACGGACGTCCGCGAGTTCGACGAGCGCGTTCGTCGAGCGGTGGGCGACGTCCGATACGTCTGCGAACCCAAGTTCGACGGCGTCTCGATGGAGTTCGTCTACGACGCGGGCCGTCTCGAGCGTGCGGTTACCCGCGGTGACGGCCACGAAGGGGACGACGTGACCCGCAACGCGCGAACGATCGGCTCCGTCCCACAGCACCTCCACGGCGACTATCCCGAGTTCCTCGCGGTGCGGGGCGAGGTCTACATGCCGAAGGACGCGTTTCAGGCACACAACCGCGAGCGCATCGAGCGCGGCGAGGACCCCTTCGCCAACCCCCGAAACGCCACCGCCGGGACCATCCGCCAACTCGACCCCGCGGTCGTCGCCGAGCGCCCGCTCGCGGTCTTCTTCTTCGACGTCCTCGAGGCCAGCGACCTCGCGGACAGCCACCGCGCGGAGCTCGAGCGCCTCCCCGAGTTCGGGCTCCGGACGAACGATCGCGTCGAGGTAGTCGACGACATCGACGGCGCGATCGACTACCGCGACCGCCTGCTCGAGGCCCGCGACGACCTGGACTACGAGATCGACGGCGTCGTCATCAAGGTCGACTCCCGAGACGCGCGCGAGGAACTCGGGCGAACGGCGCGCCACGACCGCTGGGCGTTCGCCTACAAGTTCCCGGCCCGCGCCGAGGTGACGACCATCGCCGACGTGGCGGTACAGGTCGGCCGGACGGGGCGGCTGACGCCCGTCGCACTGCTCGAGCCCGTCGACGTCGGCGGCGTCACCGTGTCCCGGGCGAGCCTGCACAACCCCGAGGAGATCGCCGCGAAGAACGTCAACGTCGGTGACACCGTTCGCGTCCAGCGCGCCGGCGACGTGATCCCCTACGTCGAGGAGGTCGTCGAGAAGGGCAGCGAGGGCCACTACGAACTCCCCGACCGCTGTCCCGTCTGTGACAGTCCCGTCGAGCGCGACGGCCCCATGGCCTTCTGTACCGGCGGGCTGGGCTGTGACGCTCAGCTCCGGCGCTCGATCGAGTACTACGCGGGCGACGACGGCCTCGACCTCGAGGGGCTGGGCGAGAAAAGCGTCCGCCAACTCGTCGACGCCGGCCTGCTCGAGTCCGTCGCGGATCTGTACGACCTCGAGCGAGCGGCGCTACTGGCACTCGAAGGATGGGGCGAGCAAAGCGCCGAAAACCTGCTCGAGGAGATCGAAAACAGCCGCGAGCCGCCGCTTGCCGATTTCATCTCGGCGCTTGGCATCCCGCTCGTGGGCCCCACGACGGCCCGCGAACTCGCCCGCGAGTGTGGCAGTTTCGAGGCGTTCCGCGAGGCCGCCGAAACCGACCCCGAGCGACTCGAGGGCGTCGACGACGTCGGCGAGACGGTCGCCGAGACGATCCACGAGTTCTTCGCGAGCGAGGCCAACGCCGCGGTCGTAGACGACGTGCTCGAGCACGTCTCCCCACGGACAGTCGAGACGGCCGCCACCGGTGACGAACTCGCGGGGAAGACCTTCGTCTTTACCGGCTCGCTCGACGAACTGACCAGAGACGAGGCACAGGAACTCGTCGAAGCACACGGCGCGAACGCGACGAGCAGCGTCTCGGGCAACACGGACTTCCTCGTGGCCGGCACGAACCCGGGGGCGACGAAACAGGCGGACGCACGGGACAACGACGTGCCGATCCTCGAGGAAGACGCGTTCCGGTCGCTACTCGCCGAGACGGGAGTCGACCTCGAGTGACGAACGCGGTCGGGAACGCCGCTCGAGCCGCCGGTTGGAGCAGCCGCTCAATACCACGCCCCGCCCGACGAGACGTTGATGTCCTGTCCCGTCACGTGACGCGAGTCCGAATCCGCGAGGTGGACCGCGAGTTCGGCGACTTCCTCGGGCGGGACCAGTTCGTCGATCATGAGCGTCTCGAGGACCTCGCCCTCGACCGCCTCGACGGGGACGCCGGCCTCCTCGGCCTGCTTCTCGAAGACGGTCCGAATCCGATCGCCCTCGACCGGGCCGGGGCAGATCGCGTTGACCGTCACGCCGTCGTCGCCGAACTCGGCGGCCAGCGCGCGAGTGAGTCCGATGACACCCATCTTCGAGGCTGCGTAGGGCGTCCGGTTGGCGTAGGGCCGCTTGCCGCCGATCGACGAGATGTTGATGATACTCCCGTCCGCCCCGTCACGAAGGTGCGGAGCCGCTTCTCTCGTGGTTCGGGCGATCCCGACGACGTTGACGTCCAGCGTCTCGAGCCACTCGCCGTCCTCGGTCTCCTCGATCGGCGCGGTGGGGCCGGCGATGCCGGCGTTGTTGACGAGACAGTCCAGCCCGCCGAAGGTCGCGACCGTTTCGTCGATCGCGTCGGCCACCGAGTCCGAATCGGTCACGTCGGTCTCGACCGCCAGCGTTCGGTCGGGTGCGTCGATCAGTTGTGCGGTCTCGTCGATCCCGTCGCTCCGGGCCGCGAGCGCGACGTTCGCACCCGCGTCCGCGAACGCGATCGCGATTTCCCGGCCGAGTCCCTGGCTCGCTCCCGTGACGAAGACAGTGTCGTCTGCTACCATGACTCTGATGGGACGAGCCGAGAATAAAACACCTCGCTTCCCGGCACCGTCGGACCGGATCCGCCGGCGCTGGACTCGAGGAGTCCCACCAGCGACTCGTCGGTCCGGTGACGCCGATCGGTATTCCGGCGATTCGGCGCTCGACTCCCCACTCGAGTCGGGCCAGTCGCGGGCACGTTGCGCTCGAACGGTGATCGCGAGATGCGATCGAGGGTCGGCGGGCTATAGGAGCCACTGCGACGATCTACACACCGATCACATAGCTGTCGTGCGATCAGGTGTGTAGCGACTTGCAGTGGCTACTGTAGTGTATGGAAAGGTATAGGGCGGCGTCTCACGCTATACGTATATAAGCAAATGAGTGACGCGGGATACGACCACGCGACGGTCGAACGGCGCTGGCAAGCGGCGTGGGACGAAGCGGACGTCTACCGGACGCCGGACGACGTCGAGGATCCGACGTACGTCCTGGGGATGTACCCGTATCCATCAGGCAAACTCCACATGGGTCACGTCCGTAATTACACGATCACGGACGCGTACGCCCGCTACCGGCGGATGCACGGCGACGACGTCCTCCATCCGATGGGGTGGGATGCTTTCGGCCTCCCCGCGGAGAACGCGGCCAAAGAGCGCGACACGAACCCGCGCGACTGGACGTTCGACTGCATCGAGACGATGACGGACCAGATGGAGGCGATGGGCTTTGGCTACGACTGGGACCGGGAGATCACCACCTGCACGCCCGACTACTACCAGTGGAACCAGTGGCTCTTCTCCCGGTTCCACGAGGAAGGACTGGTCGAACGACGCGACGCCGACGTCAACTGGTGTCCCCACTGCGAAACCGTCCTCGCCGACGAACAGGTCGAAGGCGAGGCGGAACTGTGCTGGCGCTGTGACACGCCCGTCGAACAGCGCGAACTCGAGCAGTGGTTCCTGAAGATCACCGAGTACGCCGACGAGTTGCTCGAGGCGATCGACGACCTCGAGGGGTGGCCAAACTCCGTGCGCCAGATGCAGCGCAACTGGATCGGCCGCCAGTACGGGACCGAATTGGACTTCGAAATCGAGGGGCACGGACCGGTCGAAGCGTTCACCACCCGCGTCGACACCATCTACGGTGCGACCTTCTTCGCGCTCGCGCCCGACCACCCGATCAGCGAGGAACTCGCCGAGGAGGACGAGGACGTCCGCCGCTTCGTCGAGGAGGAGGCCGATCCCGACGGCGACGAACCCAACGGCGTCGAGACCGGCCTGACCGCGACCAACCCCGTCACCGGCGAGGAGATCCCGGTCTACGTTGCGGACTTCGTCCTCTCGGACGTCGGGACCGGCGCACTGATGGCCGTCCCCGGCCACGACGAGCGCGACCACGCCTTCGCGGAGAAGAAGGGACTGGACATCGTCCCCGTCATCGCCCCCGAACCCGAGGACGGCGAAGAGCCCGAGGCCCCCGATGTCGAGGAAGCGGCGTTCACCGAGGACGGCGTGCTGATCAACTCCGGGGAGTACTCGGGTCTGGACAGCGAGACCGCACGCGAGCGGTTGACCGAAGGGATCGACAGCGCCGAGGAGGCCAAACAGTACCAGCTGCGCGACTGGGGAATCTCCCGCCAGCGCTACTGGGGCACGCCGATCCCGGTCGTCCACTGCGACGACTGTGGGCCCGTGATGGTTCCCGAAGACGACCTGCCGGTCGAACTCCCCGAGTTCATCAACACGACCGGGAACCCGCTCGACGCCGCCGAGGAGTGGAAGCAGACGAGCTGTCCGGAGTGTGGAGCCGACGCAACCCGAGAGACCGACACGATGGACACCTTCGTCGACTCCTCGTGGTACTTCCTGCGGTACGTCTCTCCCGACCTCGCGGACGCCCCCTTCGACCGCGAGCAGGCAAACGACTGGATGCCCGTCGACCAGTACGTCGGCGGCATCGAACACGCCGTGATGCACCTGCTGTACTCCCGATTCTTCACCAAGGTGCTGGCCGACCACGAGGGCCTCGAGCACCGCGAACCCTTCGAGAACCTGCTGGCACAGGGGATGGTGCAACTCGAGGGCGAGAAGATGTCCAAGTCGAAGGGCAACGTCGTCTCGCCCCAGCGGATCGTCGAGGAGTACGGAGCCGACACCGCGCGCCTGTTCATAATGCAGGCTGCACAGCCGGACACGGCTTTCGACTGGAGCGAGGAAGGGGTCCAGTCGACCTACGCCTTCCTCACACGGCTCAAGGGGATGGTCGAGGAGTTCGCGGCCGAGGCACCCGAGGGTGACGACGACGCGATCGCCAGCTACGTCGACGCGGAGATCGACGCGACGATCGCCATCGCCAGCGCGGAGTACGACGACCTGACGTTCAACAAGGCGCTGCGCGAGACGCAGGATCTGGTGCGGACGCTCCGACAGTATTCGGACTACACCGAACCCCACGCCGAGACCTACGAGCGCGGGCTGTCGGCCGTCGTTCGGCTGCTCGCGCCGGTCGCACCGCACCTCACCGAGGAGTTGTACGACGAGCTGGGCGGCGACGGGCTCGTCGCGGAGGCCGCGTGGCCGACCGCCCAGGTCGACCGTGACCACGTCGCCAAACGCCGCCGACTGGTCGAGAACACCCGCGAGGACATCCGCGACATCGTCGAGGTCGCCGGGATCGAGGATCCGAAGGCGATCGACGTCGTCATCGCCCCCGAGTGGAAGTACGACGCCCTCGAGATCGCGATCGAAAGCGACGCCGACAACCTGATCGGCGAACTCATGGGGCATACACACATTCGCGAGGAGGGCGACGCCGCCGCCGATTACGGCCAGGATCTCCAGGCCGAACGGGAAGCCCTCTCGATGACGCTCGATCCGGACGACGAGCATGCGGCACTCGAGTCGGCCGCCTGGCTGATCGAACGCGAGTTCGAGGCCCCGGTTCGCGTCGTCGGGTCCGAGGAAGTCGACGACGCAACCCTGAAAAACGCCGAACCCGGTCGACCGGCGATCGAAATCGACGACTGAGACGGGCTACCGTCCGTCACTACCGGCGCGACCGCGAACCACCGTGTGATTGCGCCGGTTCGGTACAGCCGACCGTACGAGACGGTCGACTGGAACGATTTACCACTGTAACCGCACTGTCTTTCGGGGACACCGTCGCTGACGCACGACGGACCGTACGACTGTCGGTATCCGGAGAGGTTCTATAAATTCAACTATGTGCACTATTAATCTTCTTCATCGACCACCAATGGACGATACGGGACTTCTACGGACATAATCTTCTTGAAACTGAATTCACGTTTATCCTACATATTCTGTCTCGAGGCGGATGCCGTTCAAACCCCCTCTAGCCCGCGCCCGTGTGAGGTTTCGACTGGTCGCACTCCGAGACAATCAATCCGACCGATACATTCAATGGGGATGGGTGAACAGTGGTAAGGAAGACACCGGGCAGCAACGCGCTGCTCGAATAACTTGTGTGACAATATGGCATTCGAGGACTATCTCCCCGATCGAATCAGAGAAACGTACAGTACAAAAATCGGGCTCATTTTCGTGTTAGTCGTCGTGATGACGATCCTCGTCTCAGCGCTCTTTTTCGGCCACGTCACCGGCTCCATCGGTCCGGCGGCCGAGGAACACTTCAGCGACCGGACGGACGACCGCAGCGACGTTGCGGCCGGGTGGCTCGAGACGAACGTCGAAACGGCGAACGGCCTCGCAACGGACGCGACCGTGCGGACGGGTACCGACGACGAGATCGGCCAACGACTCGAGACGGCACAGTCCACTCGCGGGGATCGAGTCGCCGAGATACACTACGTCGACGGCGACGGCGAGGTACTCGCGAGCAGCGCGGACGGTGCTACCGGCCAGAACTTCTTCGAGACGGCCGACGTTCAGGGTCCCACTAACGGCCCCAGTGCCCCCCACGAGGGAGTGGCGACCAACGACTCCGTCCTCTCGTTCGTCACGAGCGTGGCAGGCGAGGATCAGCGATACGTCGCCGTCTCCGCGCCGACCGACGCGTTCGCGTCGGCCCTCGAGACGGAGGGACGGACCGTCGTCACGAACGGCGACGGCGAGACGATCGCGACAGTCGGCGAGGAGCCGGCAGCTGGCGACGAAGCCGTCCTCGGCGCGCTCTCGACTGAGGGAAGCGACGTCGTCACCGGTACCCCCGACGGTTCCGAGACCGAGTTTGCGGCGACGGCGGCATCGATCGACGTGGGCGACGCATCGCTGACGGTTACGACCTACGACACCGCAGCGTCCGTCTACGGCCCACAGAAGACCGCAACCTCGTCACTGTTGGCAGTACTCTTCGTCTTCGTCCTCCATCTCGGACTCGTCGGCGTGATTCTCGGCGGGAACACCTCGCTGTACCTCCGTCGGCTCGGGAGCAAAGCCGAACGGATGGGAGCGGGCGACCTCGAGGTCGACCTCGAGACCGATCGGGTCGACGAGGTCGGAATCCTCTACGACTCGTTCTCGTCGATGCGGGACTCGCTGAAGGAGACCTTATCCGACCTCGAGGACCAGCGCGAACGCGCCCGCGAGGCCCAGCAACGGACCGAAGAACGCAACCGAGAGCTCGAGGCCGAGGCGGAACGCTACAGCGAGGTCATGGCGGCGTGTGCCGACGGCGACCTCGAGGGACGCCTCGACCCCGAGACGGACCACGAGGCGATGGTGTCGATCGCCGAGGCGTTCAACGAGATGATCGCCGATCTGGAGCGGGCAGTCGCACAGGTCAAGACGATCTCGGCGGAGGTCGCCCGAACGAGTACCGAGGTCCAGACCAGTTCCGACGAGATTCGGCGGGCCAGCGAGGAGGTCAGCACGTCGGTCCAGGAGATTTCGGACGGCTCCTCGAAACAGGCCGAGGACCTGGCGGTCGCGACGACCGAGGTCAAGGAGATGTCCGCGACCGTCGAGGAGGTCGCTGCGGCCACGAGTACCATCGCCGATCAGTCCGGACAGGTCGACGAACTGGCGACGGAGGGCCGGTCCGCCGCCGAGGAGACGACCGCCGAGATGCACGCGGCCAGCGACCGAACGGAAGCCGTCGCCGAGACGATCCGATCGCTGGACGAGGAGGCCGAACAGATCCAGGACATCGTCGAACTGATCGACGAAATCGCCGGCCAGACCAACATGCTGGCGTTGAACGCGGCCATCGAATCGGCCCGCTCCGAGAGCGCCTCGAGCGAGAGCGGCGGCTTCCAGGCCGTCGCCGACGAGGTCAAGGAACTCGCAGAGCAGACCCAGGCCGCAGTCGAAGACGTCGAAACCATGATCGAATCGATACAGCAGCGAGCGACGAAAAGTGCAACGCAGATCGAGGAGGCCGAATCGACGATCGGATCGGCGACCCAACGGGTCGACTCCCTCTCGAACAAGCTCGACCGGATCGCCATGGAGATCGAACAGGTGACCACTGGCGTCCAGGAGATCGATCAGGCGACCGACGAGCAGGCCAGTTCCGCCGAGGAACTCGCGACGATCGTCCAGGACGTCGCAAGCGTCGCCAACGAGACGACGTCGCAAGCCCAGCAGGCCGCGGCGGCCGCCGAGGAGACGACCGCGACGATTACCGACGTTTCCGCGGAGGCGACGCGACTCGACGAGCGGGCGGCCGAACTCGCGGACGCCGTCGACGAGTTCACCGTCTCGAATACGATCGATTCGACTGCACCCGTCGCGGGGCACGGAGGTGAGTCCCGATGATATCCGAACTCCGACTCTATCGGATCACGTGTTACGTGATGGCAGCGGCAACCGTGTTCTTCCTGCTCTGGGTGAGCCGGTTTCCAAAGGGGAAGCGGCGCTACTACCTCCCGATTCCGGTCCTCTGTGGGATCCTGTCGCTGGCGTACTTCGGCATGTCGATCGAGTTCTACCAGGTGACGACGCCGACGGGGCAACCGATTCAGACGAGTCGGTACGTCGACTACTTCATCACGGGCCCGCTGATGGTTACCATCGCGGGCATCGTTGCCGGTGCATCACGTCGACAGTTGGTCGCGCTCAACGTCGTCATGGTCGGCTGGACGGGTGCCACGCTCGCCGGCTACTTCCTCACGGAGCCGACGGTGTACGTGGCCAACATCGCCAATTTCGTCTTGCTCGGTGCGGTCGCCTACATGTTGATCTGGCCGATCACGCGACGCTCCGGCGAGAAAAGCGGCGAGCGCGTCCTGCTCTACGGCAAGCTCCGGAACCTGCTGTTGATACTGTTCGGAGCGTACCTCGTCATCGGCCTCATGTCGCGGCAGGGCTTTGGACTCCTCGACGCCTTCGGCGGGATCTTCATCGGGAGCTACATCGACTTCCTTACGCGGACCGGGTTCTGTCTGCTGGTACTCCGGGCGACCGGCGCTACCGACCAGATCATCGGGGAGATCAAATCGGGCGGCGCAGGTGAGGGCGGATCGGACGACGTCGCCCTCGAGCAGTCGGACGACGCCGCGGTCGAGCCGGCCGACTGACGGTGCCACGGCCGGACCGCCATCGGATCTGACAGCAGGCGATCCGTTTTATACGCCGGTCCGTCGTAGGGTCGGGACAGCAACTGTTGGCTTCGAGGATGAACGCACAACGGACGGACCCCTTTCGATGGCCCTTCGCGGACGAGTCGTTCCCGAAAACACCACACGTCGCTTCGATGACCTGGCGCGACGGGCTCTTCGCCCACTGGCCGATCGACCCCGACGCCCTTCGCCCGCACGTCCCGGAGCAAGTGAGCCTCGAGACACGGGACGGCCACGCCTGGGTGAGCGTGCTCCCGTTCGTGCTCACGGACGTCGGACTCCGCGGAGCGCCGTCGATAACACGGCTGGCCTTCCCCGAACTCAACGTCCGGACGTACGTCCGGTATCGGGGCGATCCCGGCCTGTTTTTCTTCAGTATCGACATCGGGAACTCGCTGGTCGCGGCGACCGTCCGCCGGACGACTCGACTGCCCGTCTGCCACGCCCGGATACGGGTCAGCGCCACCGAGGAAAACCACGTCGCCTTCGAAAGCGAGCGGCGGAAGGGTGAACCCGCTCGATTCGCTGCGACCTATCGCCCGAACGGTCAGGTATTCACCGCCGATCCGGGGACCATCGAATACTGGCTCACGGCGCGACGCCGGTTCTACGCGTCGGAAGCCGCCGGTGTGCTGACCGGCGAGATCGCACACGATCCGTGGCCGCTCCAGCCGGCCGACGTGACGATCTACGAGAACACGATGCTCGAGGCCAACGGCCTGCCGACGCCGACCGGCGACCCGATCGTCCACTACGCCGACGAGTTGTCGATGACGGGCGCGATCCCCCGACGAATCGGCACCTGACCGAGTGCGCAGACGGGACGATCCGAGAGGGGGGGGAACTGAAACGGGGCACACACCGGTCACCGTTCGAAGCGCTGATAGAGACCGCGTAACAGGGAGAGTCGACTCCGTACCACTGTAGAAGCACGCATCGTTGGGTTTGTTAACTATGGCGTGAAACAACTTTCAGACACAGGGCAGATCTCAATGGAGAATACAGAATTGGCCGGCAACGACCGGAATTCGTTCATCTACGTCGTCGCGGCGTTGGCCGCGCTCAACGGGTTACTGTTCGGGTTCGACACTGGCGTCATCTCCGGCGCGATGTTGTACATTCGAAACACGTTCGAACTGGCGACCGTCTTCGGGTATTCGATGAACACCTCGCTAGTCGAGGGGGTCATCGTCAGCGGGGCGATGATCGGCGCGATCATCGGGGCGGCGCTGGGCGGCCGACTCGCGGATCGACTCGGTCGACGACGGCTCATCCTCGTGGGTGCCGTCGTCTTCTTCGTCGGGTCGCTCATCATGGCGATCGCGCCGACCGTCGAGATACTGATCGTCGGTCGAATCGTCGACGGGATCGGCGTCGGGTTCGCCTCGGTCGTCGGTCCGCTGTACATCTCCGAGATCTCACCGCCGAAGATCCGCGGGTCGTTGGTTTCGCTCAATCAACTGACGATCACGAGCGGCATCCTCATCGCCTACCTCGTGAACTTCGCGTTCGCCGGCGGCGGCGAGTGGCGCTGGATGCTCGGCCTCGGCATGGTCCCCGCCGCGGTCCTGTTCGTCGGCATGCTGTTCATGCCCGAGAGCCCCCGCTGGCTCTACGAACACGGCCGCGAGAGCGACGCTCGCGAGGTGCTCGCCAGGACCCGCGTCGAGACCCAGGTCGAGGGCGAACTGCGCGAGATCAAAGAGACCATCCGCACCGAGTCCGGGACGCTCCGCGACCTCTTCGAGCCGTGGGTGCGACCGATGCTGATCGTCGGCGTCGGCCTGGCGGCGTTCCAGCAGGTGACCGGCATCAACACGGTCATGTACTACGCGCCGACGATCCTCGAGTCGACCGGCTTCGCGGACACCGCCTCGATCCTCGCGACCGTCGGTATCGGCGTCGTCAACGTCGTCATGACCGTCGTCGCGGTGCTGTTGATCGACCGCACCGGCCGCCGGCCGCTGTTGCTCTCGGGATTGGCCGGGATGACCGTCATGCTCGCCGTCCTCGGGGTCGCGTTCTACCTGCCCGGCCTCTCGGGCGCGATCGGCTGGATCGCGACCGGGAGCCTGATGTTGTACGTCGCGTTCTTCGCGATCGGCCTCGGACCGGTCTTCTGGCTGCTGATCTCCGAGATTTACCCGATGGAGGTCCGCGGCACGGCGATGGGCGTCGTCACTGTCGTCAACTGGGCCGGCAACCTGCTCGTGTCGCTGACCTTCCTCCGATTGATCGACATCGTCGGTCAGGCGGGAACGTTCTGGCTGTACGGCGCGCTCTCGGTGCTCGCGTTGCTCTTCTGTTATCTGCTCGTGCCCGAGACGAAGGGCCGCACGCTCGAGGCGATCGAAGCCGACCTCCGCGAAACGGCGTTCGGACGCGACGCCGGCGAGCAGCCCCGAGTGACGGAGATAGACGATTAACGGTCGAGAATCGGCCGGTCGAGTCACGTCGTCGGTTCGACGGCTACGAACGGACTGCCTACTGGCCGGTCTCGATCATCCCGAAGTCGTAGCCGGCATCGTTCTCGCGGGCGGTCTCGTAGACGACTCGCGCGGCCGCAACGTCCTGAATCGCGAGCCCGGTCGAATCGAAAACGGTGACGCCGGTCTCCTCGGTCCGTCCCGCCTTCGAACCGACGACGAGTTCGCCGATCTCCCCGTGGATGTCCGCGTCGGTCAGGACACCCTCGCCGTAAGGGACGTTGATTTCCCCGGAGTGGGTACACTGCTCGTGGTCGTCGATGACGATCCGCGCCGCCTGCAGGAGGTCGTCGCTCAACTCGTGTTTCCCCTCAGCGTCGGCCCCGATCGCGTTGACGTGGGTCCGCTCGCCGACGTCCTCAAGTCCCACGATCGGCTCTTCGACGGGGGTCACGGTCGAGAGGATATCACAGTGGCCCGCCTCGGAAATCGACCCCGCGCGAACGTCGAACCGGTCCTCGTAGCTGTCGACGAACCGCTGGACGCGTTCCTCGTCGGGGTCGGAGACGACGACTTCCTCGATCGATCGGACTTCGCTGATCGCCTCGAGTTGCGTGTACGACTGGACGCCGGCCCCGACGATACCCAGACTCGAGGCGTCGTCGACGGCGAGGTAGTCGGTGGCGACGGCCGCGGCCGCGCCGGTGCGTTTCATCGTGAGCGTCGTCCCGTCCATGATCGCCAGCGGGAACGCGGTCTCGGGGTCGGAGTAGATCATCGTCCCCAGAACCGTCGGCAGGTCGTGATCCTCGGGGTTGTCCGGGTGGACGTTGACCCACTTCAGCCCGGCGGCGTCCCACTCGTCGGTCTCGAGGTAGGCGGGCATCGACCGGAAGTCGCCGTTGTACTGGGGCAGGTCGATGTAGGACTTCGCCGGCATTTGCGTGTCTCCGCGCTCGAATGCCCCGAAGGCCCGCTCGACCGCGTCGATGACCTCGGACAGTCGCGCGAACTCGTCGACATCGTTGCTGTCCAACAGAAGCGTGTTCATACCCGCGAATATTGCTGGCTCGTACTTAGTTCGTCGTGACTCGAGGCCGCCGTGTCAGACGGGACCGCCCGGTATGCACCCTGATTCCACCAGCTGTGGTGACCGTTCCCGGTTCGGGGGTCGTCAGACCGTCGCTCGGAACAACACGACGCCGGTCCGATACGACGCCAGTCGCTCGCCGCCGTCCCCAGCAGGTTCGTGCTGGAACTCGAATACAGCCTCGAGGGCGTCCGGCGCGTCTACCAGCAACGCTCTGATCCGCCGGCGGTCGTCGGCCGGGACGTCGATCGAGCCAGGCGTCGATCTCGAGACGCCCGTCTCAGACAGCGAACCGGCGACGTGCCCGCCCAGTTACGACGTCGAGTGCGCACGTCGCGTCGGAACACCTGCTCGACGAGTCGCTCGAGGTCCGCGCCCTGCTAGAGGACGGTCCCCTCCAGATAGCCGTCCGCGGCCCCGCCAAAGGCGTTCGCGACGTCCCGTTTTCTGTCGGTGTCGTCCGTCACGGACGTCTCTTGTGGTGAAAATACATGAGCGTTGCGTGAGCGCGAGTCGCGAACGACTGACCGGCCGCGACGTCGAGGACTGCGAGAAGGGGATTCGGACGCGACGACGAAACGGCAAAGAAGATGAAGCGATTCGGAACGGCAGAGACGGCAGTCGAAGGGCGACATCTCCCACCGCGAGGGCCGACGACCGACCCGTCGGAGAGGGAGGGGCGCTTAAATTTCGGTTTGGCTCGCGGGTCGCATTCGCTCCCCGCTCGCATTTACGAGGTTCTCACTCGCTTCGCTCGTTCCGAACCTCGCCTACATCATGCCGCCCATGCCGCCGCCCATACCGCCCATGCCGCCGCCCATGCCACCGGGGCCGCCGGCGGGCATGTCTTCGTCGTCGTCGTCGTGGGAGACCGCGAGGTCGCCCGCGGCGATGACGTCGTCGATGCGCAGCAGCATGACGGCCGCCTCGGTGGCGGACTCGATCGCTTGGGTCTTCACGCGGAGCGGCTCGTAGACGCCCTCGGCGTCCATGTCGATGGTGTCACCCGTGTAGGCGTCCAGTCCGGCAGCGGTGTCGCCGCCGTCGTGAGCGCTGCGCAGTTCGACCAGCGAGTCGATGGGATCGAGTCCCGCGTTCTCGGCCAGCGTGCGCGGGATGACCTCGAGGGCGTCGGCGAACGCCTCGACGGCCAGCTGTTCGCGGCCGCCCACGGAGTCGGCGTAGTCGCGAAGCGAGAGCGAAATGTCGATCTCGGGTGCGCCGCCGCCGGCGAGCACCTTGCCGTCCTCGAGGGTCGTGCGGACGACGCCAAGCGAGTCCTCGACGGCGCGGTCGATCTCGTCGATGACGTGCTCGGTGCCACCGCGGAGGATCAGCGTGACGGCCCGTGCGTCTTCGACATCCTCGACGAAGATGCGCTGGTCGCCGGCGATCTCCTTCTGTGCGACGCTGCCCGCGGCACCGAGGTCGTCCTCGGTCAGGTCGTCGACGCTCGAGACGGGCGACGCGCCGGTCGCGCGAGCGAGCTGGGCCTGATCGCTGGATTTGACGCGACGGACGGCGATGATGCCTTCCTGTGCGAGGTAGTGCTGGGCCATGTCGTCGATCCCGCCGTCGACGAAGACGACGTCAGCGCCGACGTCGGCGATCTGCTCGGCCATCTCGCGCAGCTGGGCCTCCTCCTGCTCGAGGAACTGCTCGAGCTGGTCCGGGTCGGTGACGTTGACTTCGGCGTCGATCTCGGTCTCCTTGATCTCGAGGTCGCCGTTGACGATCGCGACGTCGGCATCCTCGGCGAAGTACGGCATGTTCTCGGAGACGCGCTCCTTGTCGACGATGACGCCTTCGACGAGCTCGGAGTTCTCGATGGAGCCGCCGACGACCTTCTCGACTTTGATGTTGTCCGTGTCGACGCCGTCGTCGTCGGCGACCGCGCGAACGGCCTCGACGATGAGTCCGGAGAGCAGGTCCTTGGCGTTCTCCGCACCCTTGCCGGTCATCGCCGTCGCGGCGATCTGCTCGAGGATCTCGGTATCGTCCTCGTCGACATCGATGGCGATCTCCTCGAGGGCCGCGGTGGCTTCCTCGGCGGCCTCTCGGTACCCCTGAGCGAGGGTGGTCGCGTGGATGTCCTGATCCAGGAGGTCCTCGGCCTGGCTGAGGAGTTCCCCGGCGACGACGACGGCGCTGGTGGTGCCGTCACCGACTTCCTCTTCTTGGGTCTCCGCGACTTCGACGATCATGTCGGCCGCGGGATGGTCGATCTCCATCTCCGAGAGCAGGGTGACGCCGTCGTTCGTGACGATGACGTTGCCCGAGGAGTCGACCAGCATCTTGTCCATCCCCTTCGGGCCGAGCGTCGTCCGAACCGATTCGGCGACGGCCTTCCCGGCCTGTACGTTCATCGACTGCGCGTCCTCTCCGGAGGTTCGCTGGCTGTCCTCCGAAAGTACGATAAGGGGCTGGTTGCCCATCTGCTGTTGAGCCATAGTCACTCGAAAGATTGATTGCTATTCTATATAAACCTTTTCCTATCGGATCGGTAGGAACAGTCGAGGTGGCCCCTGTCGTGCGTTTTCGATCGGACGACCGTTCGGGTATTTATACCGACATAGCCCGAGAAACGGCGGATAGATGACTCGTTGCTGGGGATTCAAACGGGAATCAGATAGCGATGAAAAAGCGGTTCGGACGATCGCCTCACTCGAGGACGGTCGCCGGAATCAGCGACCCGACGAGATCGAGACGAGGAGACGGGGTCAGGACTGGCCGCCGGGGAACCGGTGGTACTCCATCCCCTTGTGTTTCATCTCGTTGTGTTTCTCCTCGAGGAAGGAGTAGACCGCGCCGTGGGGCGCACCGTCCAGCAGCATCTCGGCGGCGCTGCGAACGGCGTCGACCTCCTGTGGCGCGCCGATGATACCGAGCGTCGAGCCGTAGATGACGACGTCGGCACCGGTCAGCTCCTCCATCAGTTCGCGGGTCCGGCCGCCCTCGCCGATGAGCCGGCCCTTCTTGCGTTTCATGTCGGTCTTGTTGCGCGAAGCGGCGTCGATATCGACGACGTCGAACAACATCATGTCGTCCTCGAGCAGCCGCAGGGCGTCCTCGGGCGCGAATCCGCGGCCGATTGCGCGAACGATCTCGGGGCCTTTGAGGCCGAGCACGGGATCGCCGACGGTCTCGACGGCGACGGAGCCGTTCTCCGAGTCGATGTCGAGTCGCACTTCGGCTTCCGCCTCGATCTCGCGCATCGTCTCGCCACCTTCACCGATGAGAACGCCGATGCGGTCCTGCGGAATCTTCACGTGCTGCATACTGCCCGATACTGGCTGGGTGAGGTTAAGCGCTTGGTCCGCGAGCACTGGATGGGGCGTGGCACCGACGCACGTGCACGGTTCACGCCGAAGCCGACACTACTCGCGGACCGAACGGAACCGCACCGACTCCGAGCGCGTGTCGACGATTGCGACGGTTCGATCGTCGTCGGACTTCGGCAGAAAGTGCGCACCCGGGTTGAGCACGGTCGTCCGCCCCGAGTCCGAGTGTTCGCGCTGGTGGTGGTGGCCATAGCAGACGAAATCGTACGTCTCGCCGGCCGCGACCGCCTCGACTTCGGCTTTGCTCTCGCCGTGGAGCACTGCAAACGAGAGCCCGTCGAACTCGAGGTCGGCGAACCGCCCGTGAAGCTGACTCTCACTACCGAGTGAGTCGAACGCGGCCTGGAGGTTCGCGACGTCGCCGTCGTTGTTCCCGAGGACCCCGTGGAGTTCGAAGGCCTCGAAGTACGGGACCATCAGCGGAGCGACGAAGTCACCACAGTGGATAACGATTTCGACGCCCTCCTCCTGAAAGATCTCGGTCGCCCGTTCGGTCGCCTCGGCGTTGTCGTGCGTATCCGAGATGATGCCGATGTTCATGTACGTTCCCGCGATGGCGATCCACTAAGGCGTTCGGGGAAGATGGGGAGCGCTCCTGTGTGGATTCGGAACTACGTTTCGAGCGACGGCACGCCGGCTCGCTCGAGTGCGAGTCGCCGCTCTCGGTCGGTCAGCCGGTAGGGCTCGAGGTCGGTCTCGAGCGAGCCCAGTTCCGCGCGCCGGCGCTGGTGTGCGTCGAGGAACTCGGTAATCCGATCGATGGCGATTTCCTTCAGTTCGCCGCTGAGGAGGTCGCCGGACCGGTACTCGGTCGCGATTCGCTCGAGGTCGGCGTCGTGGGGTTCGAAGAAGTATCGGAGGTACTGGAACGGGACGTCGACGGTCGGATCACCGCCCGTCTCGCGGTGGTCCTCGAGGGTCGCCCGGCCACCGGTGTAGGCGTGGGTTCGGATCGTCTCGGCGACCGCGTCGGGACCGGCGGTGAGTTCGATCGACGGCGCATCGCCGGAGGAACTCATCTTCCCGGGCCCCTCGAGACTGGGAAGGAATCGTCCGAGCAGGGCACCGGGTTTGTCGACGGGGAGCGCCTCCTTGGCAGCGATATCGCGACAGACCCGAACGTGGGGATCCTGATCGACGGCGATGGGAACGAGGGTCGGCTGCCGACCGTCGACGAGTTGCGGGAGCAGGAGGTGAGTCGCCTGTACGGCGGGATAGAACTGCAAGCCAACGGTATCCTGCTCGCCGTAGACCGCCTCGACCGTCGCCGGGGTGAGATGCTTCGCGAACCGAACGGCGATCGGGTAGATCACGTCCGCATCGGCGGTGTCGACGACGATCCTCGTCTTTTCGGGATCGAATCCCACGGCGAGCACGTCGCGGAGGTTCTCGCGGGTGTGTTCGCCGATCGCCGCGAACGACTGCTCCTTCGCGAGGAACTTCTCGTCGTCCGAAAGCGGAACGAAGACCGTCGCGCCGGTCTCTTCCTGAAACCGCTTCGCGAGATAGAGCGGTAAGACGTGGCCGAGGTGCATCGGTCCCGACGGCCCCCGCCCGGTGACGATCGCGTGTGGGGCTCCGGTTTCGGCGGCCTCGAGATACCGGTCGACGTCACGGCCCGCGTAGAACGTTCGGCGACGGAGCAGTGGGTGGTCGGGAAAGCGAGCGATCTGCCCGTCGGTGAGCCGATCGGCTCCGAACTGCTCGAGGAGTTTCTCGTAGTCGACCTCACCCTCGACGGCGTAGGGGGTGACGGTGAACTGGTCGGCGGACGGATTCGAGTCGGTACGGTCGGTACTGTCTGTGGGTTCGTCTGGCGCTGTCATTCGTGTCGGTCGGTTGTGGCGGCTGGAAGACGATTCGACGAAAACGAGCGGAGGGAGCATCCGTCGCCGGGGGCGACGGGTTAGGCCGCGTCGCCCGCCGCGACGATACTGTCCGCTCTCGAAGGGGCCTCCCAGCGCCACTGCCACCCGAGAGCGGACGTCACTATCGCGCTCTTTTCAGCCGACAGCAAAGAAGATTTCGGCGGGGCCGTCGCCGGGTCGAATCACTCCCCGGACGGATCCGGCTCCGGACTCGTGACGAACTCGAGGAGATCGTCGTCAGTCACCTCGAGCCCCTGCCGCGAGAAAAAGCCCGCCACGTTCCGGCAGTCCCGCTCTAAGAACTCGCGGCTGTTGGGGTGGTGTACCGTGACGGCCTGGCCGAGATCGATGAACACGAGTTGCCCCTCGGTCTCGTCGAAGACGACGTTGTACTCGCTCAGGTCGCCGTGGATCAGGCCCGCCGAGTAGAGCCGGCGCATGTACTCGCGCATGACCTCGTAGGCGGTTTGCGGGTTCTCGATGTGGACCTCGCCGAGCCGTTTCGCGCGACCCTCGGCGTTCCCGATGTACTCCATGACCAACACGTTGCGCTCGGTCGCGAGTGGCTCCGGAACCCGAACCCCGGCAGCCTGTGCCCGTCGAAGATTCGCCAGTTCCTTTTTCGTCCACGCGAGCACGACGTCTTTCTTCTGTCCGCCGAGCCCCTCGAATCGGGGATCCCCCTCGAGGTAGTCCCGCATCTGCCGGAAGTTCGACGCGTTGATCCGGTAGATCTTGACCGCGACCTCGCGGTCGTCGCCCAAGGCGTGGTAGACGTTGGCCTCCTTGCCCGTCGAGAGCGGCCCGCCAAAGGCCTCGACGTAGCCGTCCTGGACCAGCTTGTACAGCGCCGCGAAGGTCGCGTCGTCGAACACCGACTGCTCGACTTTGAACTGGTCTGCGTCCTTGATGCGTTCCTCGAACTGTTCGAACTCGCGGTCGCGCTTGCGGGCGATCCGATCCGCTTCGGTATCCGAGACGTCGATCTCCTCCCACTCGTCCCCCGGGGTATCGACTTCCTCGAGGTCGACCAATCCGAACTCCGTTCCCTGTCCCATCTACGACGCCATAGGTGGCCTGACGGGTAAAGTGCTGGGTGTCGACGGACGGTAGTAGTTGTCGACGATCTCGAGGACTTCGTCCTTGGTGACGTACTCGGCCTCGCCTTTGGCCGATCGCTGGATCTGCATCTCCGACCCCATCCGATTGATCGTCACCGGGCCGTCGGCCATCGCCTGCTGGGCTGCCTCTTTGGCTTCCCGCTCGAGTCGCGGATCGGGATCGATCTCCAACTCGGCGTCCGCTTGTGGCATCATGCTGACAACGGTCCTGTTCTGGTGATGGACACGAGGAAGACCGACCATTCTAACCGATTCTACGTATGTTGCAACGTGTGAATACAAAGAATTACTGGAACGCCTTGGCGTTCGGGTTATGCAATTCGGGATAGAAGTCGATATAGTCGTAACCGCGAGCAGCCATGAATCGGCCCATCCCGATCACCTGAAACTCCTCTGGTGGGTGAACACCCATCTCGACGAACGAATCTCGAATCTGACAGCGCAGGTAATGATCCATGAAGGACTTGAAATACTCGAGATCCTGCGGATCGATCGGCAGCAGTTCGATAACAGTGTCCGGGTCGCGCGCCGCCGGTGCGAGGTGGTCGTCGACGACCGCTAACTGTGCACCGTCGGGATACTTGACGTAGAGATCCGATGTCTCGTCGATGTAGGCTGCATCGCTGAGATTAAGGCCCGAATCAGCGGCCTGAGCCGCGAACTCACCCGAGAACTCTCCCCACGACTCGAGTTCGTGTTCGGATACGTCGGCGAGGTCGATCTCGGCAGCCGACTTCGTAACGTCGAGGTCGTGTTTCGACGCGAGTTGCGTTCCAAGGTCAGTTTCCAGCGGGTCTATTCCGAGATAGATATTCTTGCAGTAGATGCACGGATCGGTCGCTCCTGAGGGGACAGTCATCGCCGGCGAGGTCCCGCTTCCTTCCTCGAACTCGAGTTGCTGATAGAGGTCGCCGAATAGGTCCTCGAATTCGGCACTGTCCATCTCGTTGATTGCTTGGCGAACGGCGTCGATTCGAACCGGGTTCTCGGAAGCCGGGACAGTGTCATAGCCACGTTCGACGAAGACATAATACTGGGCGAATCGACATGCCTGATTTATCCGCTCTTCTTGTTCATCCGTCGCTTGTTTTGGTTCTGGGTAGTCCGACTCGTGATACTTGATTTCACCGTCGAATTCGAGCTCGATTACGTGCTCCACATCATCGTTATCAATAACACTCAGGCCAACACGCTCATCATTTTCACCGGTGATTAATCCATCCATGTACAATTACCTCCGACTTGCACCAACATTTTGTGATTGACCCTCATCTGGTCGGCGTCCCTGTTTCTTCAGTTCGTTTATTTCTTCTTCGAGTTTCTGATATTTCTGATGAAGATCTGCAACAGACTCAGCGTGTTCTTTCGGGAGCGCATAATCGGTTACCTGTTTAGCCATGTCGCTGGCCGCCCCGCCAAGGAGTTCGCCGCCGAGGGTTTCGCCGATCTGGTAGCCAGTGGCAACGCCTGCACCCGCCCCAATTGGCCCGGCGAGACTCCCGACGGCTCCCCCAAGGAGAGCACCGAGGCTTCCACCGCCGACCTTCCCGACGATTTTTCCACCTGCACCGGCCAGCGAGCCGATCGCACCCTTGGTCATCGCCTGGGAGAGATCGCTCCCGACCGATTTGGTGTTCTCCCAAGCGTCCCTCATCTTGCCCAGGAATCCACTGCTCTCAGCCGAGCTGCTAGACTGCTCGAGCGATCCACGCGCAGTATCGCGTTCGGGACCGGCCGCAGTCGGATCGGATTCGGCCTGCTCTTCGACGTGGCCGCGATAGTAGTTGTCGACAATCTCGAGGACCTCGTCCTTGGTGACGTACTCAGTTTCGCCTTTGGCCGATCGCTGAATGTGCATCTCCGATCCCATCCGGTTAATGGTCACCGGGCCGTCGGCCATCGCCTGCTGAGCGGCTTCTTCGGCTTCCCGCTCGAGTCGTGGGTCGGGATCGATCTCCAACTCGGCATCCGCTTGTGGCATTATGCTGCCCTCCTTACTGCAGTTTTGCTGCGTGACATGGGCCAAGTCGTGTGTGAGCGGATGCCGTCTCGACTGGCAGACAGGGATCATTCTTATCCCAGTAGCTGCTGTTCTTCGGGGTCGTGATATCGGGGATATATATCCAGAAGTTTGTAGGCGGCTGTCGCTTCAAGTCGGCCGTTACCGAGCACACGGAATGTCTCGGGCGGTTCAACACCCATTCGGACGAAGCAATCTCGAATTTGGCATTTGAGATGGTGATCGAGGTACTTGCGGAACTCCGCGAGTGGGCCCGGATCGATCGGCGGTAATTCGATTAGTGTGTCAGGTTCGCGCTCGAACGGATCAGTGTCCGGCTCGGCAGTATGTTGCTCGCCACCATTGTCGAGATACGACGTATAGAGCGTTGAGACGGCGTCGATATACGCGCCGTCGGCGAGATCGATCTCTTCCTCGTCGGCCTCATCGACGAGATCTGCGGCGAATGATTTCCAGTCAGCGATCGCGCTCGGAGACAGTGCGTCCAGCGCTTGCTCTTTGACCGATGTCTCCGATAGCTCCAGTCCGTAGACCGTTGCCATATCCTCGGCCTCGGCGGCTACGTCCGTCTCGAGCGGATCGATCCCGAGATAGACGTTCTGGCGGTAGAGAACGCTGTCAGAGTCGGCTGCCAGCGGTGGAACAGGGATCGGTCGTTCGGCGTCGTAGTCGTAGTAACTCCGCAGCTGGCTGTAGAGGTCGCCGAACAATTCCACGAACCGGTCGTCGTTGAGGTCCTGAATAGCGAGCCTGACAGCGTTAATGCGCTCCGGATGGTCCGTCGACGGCACCGTATCGTATCCCTGCTCTGCGTAGACGTAATATTGAGCGAACTTTCGAGCTTGCTCATTGTATTCGTTTTCCTCAGAAGTCCGGTTTTGGGGATTATCAGCATAGGATTCGCAGTGGTGAGCATAGATTTCACCGCTGTTTTTATGCAGTTCTATATGATGTGATGCGCCATTGTTATCAACAACCTCCACGCCAATATCAACGTCATCTTCACCAAGGAATTCTGCGTTCATACTTATCAATCCCTAAACTTTGTATTTCCGCCGTGTTCAGACTCCCCAAGGAGTTCGTCGACCTTCTCCTCAATGAGTTGTTCAAGGAAGTCTCTGGCTTGGTTGCCTTTCTCGGCGACGAAATTCGTTCCCTTGTCGTAGGCCTTGGCAGTGAGCGTCTTGGTTACGTCACCGGCCATCCCCTTAGCCATTTCTTGCCCCACTGCAGCACCACCGACAGTACCGAGGCCAGGTGAGACCATAGTACCAGCAACGCCTCCAATCAAACCCCCTACCGCACCGACAGCACCCTGTGAGAGCGCTTTGCCGACGCTGTCCATCACCGACTCCTCGCCCGTGACGATTTCCTCGATCGATGACACCCGATCCTCGAGTTGTTCCACCGTCTGTGCGAGTGTCATCTCGTCATTTCGGGACGCAGCCTGCTCACGGCCATTCTGGAGTTGCTCCGCGTCGGGCATTCGCTGGATGTGCATCTCCGACCCCATCCGGTTGATCGTCACTGGCCCGTCAGCCATCGCCTGCTGGGCTGCCTCTTTGGCTTCCCGCTCGAGGGAGGGATCAGGATCGATTTCCAGTCCACTGTCTTCCTGGGGCATCATGCTGACATCCGCGCCGGTCTGCTGGCGGACGTGAGTCAGTTCGTGCGCGAGGATGTGCTGGCCCTCCAGCGATTCAGGGTCGTACTCGCCGTGATTGAACGCGATGTGATTCCCGACGGTGAACGCTCGCGCGTTGATCTCTTCGCAGGCCTTCGCGGCGGTCGCGTCGGCGTGAATGCGTACATCGCCGAACGAATCGCCCATCCGGTCTTCCATCGCCCGCTGGATTCCGCCCTCCAGTGGCTGGCCTTTCGACTGAATTACCTCCCGAACCGGATCTGGAACGCCCGCGTTCCCGGCCGGGCTGGTATCGCTGGCGGCTTTCTCGCTGCGCAGGACCGAACGCCGGTTCTGGCGTTCGATGTTTCGAGGTACTTCCGCGGGCCGCTCGGCCTGACGCTGTCGGAACGCCTCCATCGTCTGCGGATTCCCCATGTCCTCGGTAGTCATCCCTTCGTCGACCCACTGCTGGACCTGGGCGAGCCCGTTCATCTTCTCCTGGCGCAGGAGCTCCGTTTTCGTCTCCTGATCTTCGATCGCCATCCCGAACCTGTCTTCGGCCGCTTCGTCCGTCGGCCCCGACGACCACGCTCCGGTTCCCGAGCCACCCGACGCAGCCCTCTCCGATCGCTGTGCGATCTGGGCGTGCGTCGTGGCACTCGAGGAGTCGGACTCGGCCTCTGCTCGAGTATTGGTTCTCTCGCACGAAAGAGGGGGTTGCGTGAGCAGGACGGTATCGAGACTAGCCTCGATCATCAGACCCGATTATGAAAGGAGTGGAGTGTGATTACCGTCCTGTTTGTGGAGCTCTGGATACATCTCGAAGTGGTCGTAACTACGGGCATCGTGGAACTTGCCGAAGCCGAGTACTTGGTACTCTTCCGGTGGGACGAGACCCATCTTGATGAAGCAATCCCGTACTTGGCAACGGAGGTGATAATCGAGATGATCCCGCAACTCGTCGAGATTGCTCGGAGCGTATGGGAGCAGTTCCAATCGCGTGTCGGCTTGGCGGTTCATCGGGTCGTTTGCCTTCTGAACCTGATGCTTGCCACGAGCATCGGGATAGCCGACGTGAATCCCAGAGACGGCACTGATCGTCAGGTCGGGATCAAGCCCCTCACGGTCGACGATATCCACGAGGTCGTCACCGACAGCTTTCCAGCGGTCGATATCCGAATCGGATAGCTCCGACACGGGTTGCACGTCGCTGTGGTTCTCGAGACTCAGCCCGTGAGCATTTGCCAGCTCCTGAACGCGATCACCGACTCGTTCGTCGTCCAAGTCGATCCCGAGGTAGATGTCTTGTTCGTAAACCACCGCGTCGGGGCTACGGACATCGGCAGGGAGATCGACCGGGCGCTCGACGTTTTCCTGATGACTTTGTAGTTGCTTGTGCAGCGCTCCAAAGTATCGCTCGAACTCAGCGTCCGAGAGGTCGCCGATCGCTCGTCGAACAGCGTCGATGTAGGTCGGATTATCTACGTGTTCGACTGTATCGTAGCCCCGTTCGGCAAACACGTAATATTTGGCGAATCGCCGTACCTGGTTGTTATGCTCGTTCTCTTCAGATGTCCGCTTGCTGGCTCTAGCCGCGTACTCATCACACTGGTGATGTTTGATTTCACCATCGAATTCCATTTCGATGCCGTGCTCAGCACCGTTATTATCAAGAAGATTAACACCAACGCGCTCATCATTTTCGCCAGTGATGACAGCCTTCATTGTGTAACCTCACCCATATTCAACACACCCTCTGAGCTGTCGGCGTGATCTTTCCTTTCCTCAATGAATTCCTCGTACATTTTGGCCATGTCGAGGTACATATCCTCGATCATCTCGGCTTTTCCACCGGGACGACCGTCCGCCAGGGTGCCAACGGTTTCCTTGGCAACGTCTCCAGCTACTGCACTCGCCATGCCAATGAATGCGCCTCCGGCTCCAGTTATGGCTGCGCCGGGGCCCAAAATTGATCCCACAGATGCGCCAGCCGCAAAGCCAGCCACTCCCTTGGCCGCAGCACCCTTCAGATCAAAGCCTTCGGGAGCACCTGGGGTTGCTTCAAGCATCGTTTCCATGATTTGTGATTGGCGATTTTCCAACCCCTCGACCTGATTTTGTAGGTCTTCGACGGCTTCGTACAACATTCCGTCGCCCTTGGCAGACCGCTGGATATGCGTGTCTATCCCCTTTCGGTTGACCACGACAGGCCCGTCTTCGAGCGCGTTCGTCGCTGCGTCGTCGGCCTCCCGCTCGAGTCGCGGATCAGGATCGATCTCCAACTCGGCCTCTTCCTGCGGCATCATGCTGACCTCGGCCCCGCCGTTTTGCTGTTTGACGTGGGCGAGTTCGTGCGCAAGCAGATACTGGCCCTCGGGCGAATCGGGCTCGTACTCGCCGGAGTTGAACACGATGTCAGACCCACACGTGAAGGCTCGAGCGTCGATCGCGTCACAGGCCGCCGCCGCTTCCGAGCCCGTGTGAATCCGCACGTCCCAGAAGTCAGCATCCATCCGCTCGTTGAGTTGCGTGGTCAGGTCGGGATCGATCGGGTGGCCCGATTTCTCGAGAACCTGCTGCACTGCAGCCTGAGCACCATCCGAGGCTCCCGACGCGGGGGCGCTCGAGCTCCGTTGCACAGCCGCGCTATCTGCGCTAGCCGTTGCAGTCGCGCCACCTTCCTGCCGGTACTGGGCCATTGCCTCGGGGTCGCCCATCGCCTCTCGAGGGATTCCCTCGTCGACCCACTGCTGGAACTGCTGGCCGTGGCGTTCCTCTAGGCGCTGGAGGTGAAGCAGTTGATCGTGGCTGGTGATGTCACGGTTGTACCGTTGCTCGGCCTCTTCCTGCTTGAGGCTAGCCCCGCTGGCGGCGGACTCGCTCTCGGAGTCCATCCCCTGTTGTGCGAGTGCCGCCGCGGACGACGTCTCGTCAGTCTCTGATCGACTTGACCAAATTGCCACGAATCGTTCTTGTATGATATTCCTATATAAGTATTATAAATCTTGATAGAGATGGTACAAAAGAAGACCGCAGGGACCGAGAATGGAGAGTCGTATCGATCTCTAGAATGGCGATTCAACGGGACAGTGGACTCCAATCTCCTCGTTTTCCATTAGATATAAGTCACAACCACCGGAATATTTGGCTGGAAGTCAGGCTCCAGCGGGGGCATACGAAAGTGCCCCGGGTGCGGGAACACCCGAGACTGGCTTCCAATCCCCGACACGGGATTTGAAAGCCATGTTTCGTTTACTCCTACCGAGACATAAACGTCTCGCACGACGACAGTATCGTACACGACGAGCCGCCGCGCTCGAGTGGCCACATCGACAGCAGTGGTACGTCCGGAGAAACCAATGAGCGAGGACGATACCGACGAATCGTCCGGACTCGGCGATCTGACGGTCGACGCGGATTCGATTGCCGCCAGCAACTCGCCGGCCGGACGAGAGCCACTTCGGTGTCCCCACTGTGACACCCTCATCGGGCTGATCGTTAGCTACGGCCCGCTCACGCACAAAGCGACACCCTGTGGCTGTCCCGTCTCTGCGGAGTTCATCCCGGGGAAAAGGAGCGACTCGAGGTAAGGGATTGAGGGTGGCGACACCCGTTTTGTGTCGTGAGCCGAACTCGAGGCAGCGAGTCAGCCGTGTCTTAGACCTACACAGAAGGTGAGATGGCATTTCTCTAGAAATCAGTGGAACGCCTCGGCGTCCGGATTGTGAAATTCGGGATAGAACTCAATATTGTCGTACCGCCAGGTAGACATGAACCGACCCATCCCGATCACCTGAAACTCATCTGGTGGATGGACACCCATCTCAACGAACGAATCCCGAATCTGACAGCGAAGGTAGTGATCCATGAAGGATTTGAAATACTCGAGATCCTGCGGGTCAATCGGCAACAGTTCGATGACCGTGTCTGCGTCGCGCGCTGCCGGCTCGAGATGGTCGTCGACAGCTGTCAGATTTGGTCCGTTCGGATACTTGATGTAGAGTTGAGAAGTCTCATCAATATACGTGGCCTCACTCAGGTCGAGGTCAGTCTCTTCTACACGACCAGTGAATTCGCCGGCATATTCTGCCCACGTATCAAGCTCATCCGCCGAGACGTCAGTAAGATCGATATTGGCGGCCGATTGGTCGATAGCAAGGCCGTACTCGTCGGCAAGTTGCCCACCAATATCTGTCTCGAAGGGATCAACTCCAAGATAGATGTTCTGACAGAAGATACTTGAGTCAGTAGCTTCCGGTGGAACAGTAATTGCAGGTGAGGTGGCGTTGCCCTCCTCGTAAGCGAGTTGCTGATAGAGGTCGCCGAAGTGGCGTTCAAATTCATCAGCGGTCATCTCGTTGATCGCCTTCCGGACAGCGTTAATTCGAATGGGGTTTTCAGCCGCTGGAACCGTATCGTATCCTCGTTCAGCCAAGACGAAATATTTTGCAAATCGACGGGCCTGATTTACTCGCTCATTTCCTTCCTCTGTTCGATCAGTTGGATCGTCGGGATAGCCATCTTGGTCATGATAATATATTTCACCGTCTCTCTCCAACTCGATGAGATGCTCGACACCATCGTTATCAATTACGCACAGGCCGACCGCAACATCGTCTTCCCCAGTTATTGACACCTCCATTTTCAATTACCTCCCGAGATACTTTGGGAAAGACCACGTGAGCGACCCCCTCCAGTCGCCATCTGTTCATTCTCCAATTGTTTGACTTTCTCTTCAAGTGCTTGGTATTTTTGCTGAAGATCAGCAACAGACGCAGCGTGTTCGTTTGGTAAGGAGTAGTCGGTGAGCTGTTTGGCCACGTCGCCGGCGGCTCCGCCGAGTATCTCGCCGCCCAGCGTTCCGCCGATCTGGTAGCCAACAGCAGCGCCCGCACCGGTCCCAACCGGCCCGGCGAGACTCCCGACGGCTCCCCCGAGGAGAGCACCGAGGCTTCCACCGCCGACCTTCCCGACGATTTTTCCACCTGCACCGGCCAGCGAGCCGATCGCACCCTTGGTCATCGCCTGGGAGAGATCGCTTCCGACCGATTTGGTGTTCTCCCAGGCTTCCCTCATCTTTCCAAAGAATCCACTACTCTCTGCCGAGCTGCTAGACTGCTCGAGCGATCCACGCGCAGTATCGCGTTCGGGACCGGCCGCAGTCGGATCGGATTCGGCCTGCTCTTCGACGTGGCCGCGATAGTAGTTGTCGACAATCTCGAGGACCTCGTCCTTGGTGACGTACTCAGTTTCGCCTTTGGCCGATCGCTGAATGTGCATCTCCGATCCCATCCGGTTAATGGTCACCGGGCCGTCGGCCATCGCCTGCTGAGCGGCTTCCTCGGCTTCCCGCTCGAGTCGTGGGTCGGGATCGATCTCCAACTCGGCATCCGCTTGTGGCATTATGCTGCCCTCCTTACTGCAGTTTTGCTGCGTGACATGGGCCAAGTCGTGTGTGAGCGGATGCCGTCTCGACTGGCAGACAGGGATCATTCTTATCCCAGTAGCTGCTGTTCTTCGGGGTCGTGATATCGGGGATATATATCCAGAAGTTTGTAGGCGGCTGTCGCTTCAAGTCGGCCGTTACCGAGCACACGGAATGTCTCGGGCGGTTCAACACCCATTCGGACGAAGCAATCTCGAATTTGGCATTTGAGATGGTGATCGAGGTACTCGCGGAACTCCGCGAGTGGGCCCGGATCGATCGGCGGTAATTCGATTAGTGTGTCAGGTTCGCGCTCGAACGGATCAGTGTCCGGCTCGGCAGTATGTTGCTCGCCACCATTGTCGAGATACGACGTATAGAGCGTTGAGACGGCGTCGATATACGCGCCGTCGGCGAGATCGATCTCTTCCTCGTCGGCCTCATCGACGAGATCTGCGGCGAATGATTTCCAGTCAGCGATCGCGCTCGGAGACAGTGCGTCCAGCGCTTGCTCTTTGACCGATGTCTCCGATAGCTCCAGTCCGTAGACCGTTGCCATATCCTCGGCCTCGGCGGCTACGTCCGTCTCGAGCGGATCGATCCCGAGATAGACGTTCTGGCGGTAGAGAACGCTGTCAGAGTCGGCTGCCAGCGGTGGAACAGGGATCGGTCGTTCGGCGTCGTAGTCGTAGTAACTCCGCAACTGGCTGTAGAGGTCGCCAAACAAGTCGTCAAACCGGTCGTCGCCGAGATCCTGAATAGCGAGCCTGACAGCGTTAATGCGTTCTGGATGGTCCGTCGACGGCACCGTATCGTATCCCTGCTCCGTGTAGACGTAATACTGGGCGAACTTTCGTGCTTGTTCGTTGTATTCGTTTTCTTCTGGAGTGCGGTCAGCTGCTTTGGTAGCGTACGCATCACATTGATGGAATCTTATGTCACCATTAAATTCCATCTCAATCCGATGTTTCTCACCGTTCTGGTCGGTCACATGAAGGCCAACACGGACATCATCTTCGCCAGTGATTTTAGCGTCCATAGTTAGCTAAGCCCCCGTGAGTCACCGCCATAGTCAGATCCATCGAGAGCGTTACTAACCTTTTCCTCGATAAGTTGTTCAAGGAAGTCTCTGGCTTGGTTGCCTTTCTCGGCGACGAAATTCGTTCCCTTGTCGTAGGCCTTGGCAGTGAGCGTCTTGGTTACGTCACCGGCCATCCCCTTAGCCATTTCTTGCCCCACTGCAGCACCACCGACAGTACCGAGGCCAGGTGAGACCATAGTACCAGCAACGCCTCCAATCAAACCCCCTACCGCACCGACAGCACCCTGTGAGAGCGCTTTGCCGACGCTGTCCATCACCGACTCCTCGCCCGTGACGATTTCCTCGATCGATGACACCCGATCCTCGAGTTGTTCCACCGTCTGTGCGAGTGTCATCTCGTCATTTCGGGACGCAGCCTGCTCACGGCCATTCTGGAGTTGCTCCGCGTCGGGCATTCGCTGGATGTGCATCTCCGACCCCATCCGGTTGATCGTCACTGGCCCGTCAGCCATCGCCTGCTGGGCTGCCTCTTTGGCTTCCCGCTCGAGGGAGGGATCGGGATCGATTTCCAGCCTGCTGTCCTCCTGGGGCATCATGCTGACATCGGCCCCGGTCTGCTGGCGGACGTGAGTCAGTTCGTGCGCGAGGATGTGCTGGCCTTCCGGCGATTCAGGGTCGTACTCGCCGTGATTGAACGCGATGTGATTTCCGACGGTGAACGCTCGCGCGTTGATCTCTTCGCAGGCCTTCGCGGCGGTCGCGTCGGCGTGAATGCGTACATCGCCGAACGAATCGCCCATCCGGTCTTCCATCGCCCGCTGGATTCCGCCCTCCAGTGGCTGGCCTTTCGACTGAATTACCTCCCGAACCGGATCTGGAACGCCCGCGTTCCCGGCCGGGCTGGTATCGCTGGCGGCTTTCTCGCTGCGCAGGACCGAACGCCGGTTCTGGCGTTCGATGTTTCGAGGTACTTCCGCGGGCCGCTCGGCCTGACGCTGTCGGAACGCCTCCATCGTCTGCGGATTCCCCATGTCCTCGGTAGTCATCCCTTCGTCGACCCACTGCTGGACCTGGGCGAGCCCGTTCATCTTCTCCTGGCGCAGGAGTTCGGTCTTCGTCTCCTGATCTTCGATCGCCATCCCGAACCTGTCTTCGGCCGCTTCGTCCGTCGGCCCCGACGACCACGCTCCGGTTCCCGAGCCACCCGACGCAGCCCTCCCCGATCGCTGTGCGATCTGGGCATGCGTCGTGGCACTCGAGGAGTCGGACTCGGCCGACCGTGATGATCGATATCCCATGCGTGTTGTTCTTGCTGTTGCATTTCTCCACCACCACCATAAATATTGTGCGTGGGTATATTCATACAAAACAAGCTTCGATCAACTGGTTCTGCTCGCTCGACCAAAAATAGCTATTAGCCTATACCGGAATTAATATACTCTTCAGAGCGGAGACGGATTCATGGGCTACGCGACGACACAGGAACACCTTCTCGCGGAACTCGAGCGGATCGATATGATTCTCGATCGCTACGAGAGGACGATGGAGTCCGGGGACCCAAGGAAGTCTGCACCCGATGACGAGGAACCCAACGCGGCGACCATGGCGACGGAGCCAAAGAGCCTCCAGCTTGCATTACCCGAGGGCGACCGCCGTGAGATCGACGAATTGACCCAGACCATCGAGCAAAACTGCGAGGACACTGGTGCCGACATCACGTTGCGCCTACGAGTTCTCGAAGAGCGGTTCGATCTCTCGCGTCGCCACCTCGACGTACTCCTACTCGCACTCGCTCCGCGACTCGACGACACCGTCGCAGCCCAGTACCAGCATATCCAGGAACACTCGGCTCTCCCCAGCCTGACGGTAATTCTTCTCGAGAAACTCTTCGGTCGGACCCCCGAAGAACGCCTCGCGGCCGGCGCGCTCGTCGCCAGTAATTCACCCCTTCAGGAACACGGGCTACTCACCGTCAACTCACCGCCCGAGGGGTTTCCCTCGGAACGCGGCCGCCAGTACACCGTCGACGACCGCATCCTCGAGTATCTCAAAGGTTACGACGGCATCGATCCGACACTTGAGGCGGCCATCGACGCCCACAGCCCGGCTGATCTCGACGAGCACCTGACCGAGACGGCCGCCGAGGCCACGCTCGAGGACCTGCTGATCGACGACGACGGTCGCGCAGCGCTGGCATCGCTGCCCGACGGCGAGGACGGGACCGGCCGCCGGTTTTACTTCTGTGGCCCGCCCGGGTCCGGCGTCGACCGGGCCGTCGAGGCCTGCTGTCGGGCCGAACGCTATCTGCAGGCGGATCTCCGGGCCGTCCTCGCCGCCGACGCCCTCGAGGCGCTCGTCCGCGAAGCGACGATTCAGGACGTCCCGGTCCAGCTCGTCAACGCCGACGAGGCTACCGTCGCCGACCGGCAGTCCGACCACTCCCTCGAGGGGGTCCTCGCTCGCTTCCGCGCGTTCGACAACGACCTGTTCGTCACGGGCGAGCAGTCGTGGACGCCCGCCGAGAGCCGGCGGGCCAGCGTCGACGCCATCCACGAGTTCGACCGTCCCTCGATCGCCCTGCGCCGCCAGTTCTGGGCGGCCCGTGCCGACGACCTTCCAGCCGACCTCGAGCCCGAGACGATGGCCAGCACGTTCGATCTCACGCAGGGCCAACTCGAGGCGGCGCTTGCGACCGCCGATTCGCTCGCCGGCGGCGACGACCCCACCCTCGAGGACGTTCGGGCGGGCTGTCGCGCCCAGTCCAGCAGCGAACTCGCGGAGCTCGCCCAGCACGTCGACCCCTCGAAGACCTGGGCCGACATCGAGGTCGACGAACGGACCGAGCGCCAGCTGGGGAAACTCGAGACACACGTTACGAATCGGGGCCTGATCTACGACGACTGGGGGTTCAGGGAGGCCGACGGCAACGCGGGCATCGTCTCGCTGTTCAAGGGCCACCCTGGAACCGGCAAGACGCTGGCGGCCGAGGTGCTCGCCAACGCCGTCGGCATGGCGCTGTACAAGATCGACCTCTCCACGGTCGTCTCGAAGTACATCGGCGAGACCGAGGAGAATTTAGAACGGATCTTCCGGGCCGCCGAGCAGTCAAACGCCATCCTGCTGTTCGACGAGGCGGACTCGATCTTTGGCGACCGGGCGGAGGTCAGCGACGCGACCGACCGCTACGCCAACGTCGAAGTGAACTACCTGCTCCAGCGAGTCGAAACCTACGACGGCGTCATCTTCCTGACGACGAATTACGCACAGAACATCGACACGGCCTTTACTCGCCGTATCACCCACTCGATTCGGTTCGACGAGCCCGACGACGACACGCGCGAGGAGATCTGGAAGGGGATCTTCCCCGACGACTGCCCCCTCGAGGGGATCGACTGGGAGTGGCTCGCGGCGTTCGATTACAGCGGCGGCACCATCGAGAAACTCGCCAAACACGTCGCCATCTACGTCGCCGATCGGGGTGAGGACACCATCACCATGCGCCACGTCGTCGAAGCCCTCGAGGAGTACAAACGGGATCGAAACAGCCGCATCCGCGAGCAGGACTTCGAACCCTACCTCGAGTACCTCCAGGGACCGACCGAGCGGGAAGCCAAAGAGCGACTCCACCGGGAGCGACACGGCAACTAGGGACCACAGACTAGAGTCGCAACTGACAGTCATTGCACACCCGATCGCACGACAGCATTGCGATCAGTGTGTAAATCGTTTCATACGGTTTGCTGTCCCGATTGACCGGTGGGACCGTAGGGCGGTCCCGGTCCCACCGGCACTGACGGACAGGAGACCGTTTCAGTTGCGACTAGAGCCGCTTGGCAACAACCCGTTCGAATATATCTTCCGAGTGGTAAAATTAATAGCACAGCGCCATCATTGCAGTAGCACTCAGCCGATGACATACAGCGCCATCGCGGACGTCAGCAACGTGTTGGTCGAACTCATCAAGACGAACGCCGGCGCACGGAGTCCGCTCGATCCGAACGGGATCGAAGTGGCCTCCCCCGCCGATATCGACTCCCTCTCGAGCGTCGATGTCGTGCTCTACCCGTATCAGATCGAAACGGACGCCGCGATGGGATCGGTTAGCCGAACGACCGACGGGCAGTCGCGTCAGGATCGCCCGCTGGCGCTGTCGGTCCGGTATCTCGTGACCACGTATGCCGTCGACGACGGCGGCGAGGACGACGACGAGGGGCAGACCGATCCCGTCGAACGCCAGCTCCTCCTCGGAGCGGTCCTCCAGTTGTTTCACGACAACAGTCGCATCGACCCCGGCGACGCGCCCGCACCGCTCCTCCAGGAGCAGCCGCTTTCGATCTCGATTACCGACGAACCGCTCGAGGAACTGCTGTCGCTGTGGTCGCAGTTTCCCGACGCGACCCACCAGCCGTCGGCGACGATCGAAGTGAGTCCGGTCGTCATTCAGTCGCTAAACGAGGAGGAGTTCGTCCGCGTCGAGGAGCGTGAAACCAGCGTCGGCTGGCGATCGGAGGAGTCGGACGACGACTCGGCCTGACCGGGGAGTGATCCAAACGGGGAGGAAGCCGACGACCGCGAGCTGACAAACAGGTCGCCTACAGCAACTGTACGTCGTCGATCTCGAAGTGTCGGTTCGCGAGGGTCCGAGCAGCGTCGATCGTTCGGCCGTCCGTTCCGATCGCGACGCCGTGGTCGTCTTCCGCGACCTCGACGTAGGCGACGGTGTCGTTGTTCTCGCTGATCGTGACGTTGTACACCGCCGCCGGCGCGAGCGCGTTCGCGACGAACGTCTCCGGTTCGTCCGCGCCTTCGACGAGACGGACCTGTGCGTCGACCCGGTCCTCGAACCGCTGTACCGTCCGACCGCCGGGACCGATCGCTTCGCCCATCCCGCCGCGCTCGACGACGATCAGGAGCCTGTCACCGTCCTCGGTGACGAGGCAATCGCGGCCGTCGACTCCCGTCACGTCCTCGAACGCAGCGAGATACTGGCGGGCGTCGTCGTCGAGGGTAACGCCCATCGATCAGTCAGCCTGACTGCTTCCGGAGGTAGTCGACCCCATCCGGAGGTCGACGTCACCGGTACCGAGCTTGATCGGCTTGCCGACGATGACGTTCTCCGTCACACCATCCAGATCGTCGATCTCGCCGTGGATCGCAGCATTGAGCAGGTGGTTGACGGTCACCTCGAACGCAGCCCGGGCGAGGACGGAGTCTTTCGACCCCGAGATGCCGTGGCGGCCGATCGACTCGATCTCGCCGCGGTTGGTCATGATGTCCGCGACCAACATCAGGTGGCGGACGTTGACGTCGTCCAACCCCTGCTCGGCAAGCGTATTGTTCGTCTCCTCGATGATCGCTTCGCGGGCCGCCTCGATACCGAGGTTCCGGTGGATCTCGTGGATGTTGTTACACGTCGTCCGCGAGGCGTCGACGCCCTCGATCTCGAGGACGTCGCCGAAGGCCGATCCTTCGGTGTAGAGGACGAACTCCTCGCCGTCCTCGAGTTCTTCGCGGCGGATGACGACCCGCGAGACTTCCTCGATCCCCTTGAAGGTGATCTCACGAAGCTCCTCGACGAGCTGGAGCAGATCCCGGTAGGAGGGTTCCTCGGGACCGAACTCGATTCGGGTCCCCTGCCGGGTCGTGTTGACGCCCAGCGAGTCCTCGATGATCTCCGCGACTTCCTCGGCGGTGATCATTCGCTCTTCGAGGGTGTCCTCGTTGAGCGCGATCTGGACGCGCATATCCGCGACGTTCGTCGACACGTCGCCAAGCGCGAGGATCTTGGTCGCCTCGATGTTCCAGACGACCTCGTGGGCCTTCTCGCGCTCGGTGGCGTACTCGCCCTCGAGGTGGACGGTCATCATCGGCGTATCCGGGGTCTTCCGGGCGTCGACCAGTTCGATGAGCCGGGGCAGCCCCTGGGTCACGTCGATCTCCGCGACACCGGCGTAGTGGAACGTGTTCATCGTCAGCTGCGTTCCGGGTTCGCCGATCGACTGGGCCGAAACCGTCCCGACGGGGTCGAGCGGGTCGACGCGCGTGTCGAGATAGCGAGTCTCGACGGCCTTCGCGAGTTCGTCGGCCTCTTCGACCGTCGCACCCGCACGCGCCTCGAGCGTCTCGTAGACCTCGTTTTTGAGCCGGCGGGGCAGGTCGGTGTCCTCGACGACCGCGATCGTGTCGTCGTCGACGTCGTACTCGACTTCAGTCATCGGAGCTCACCCCCGTGCCCTCGGCGAGACGATCGTCGGCGTGTTCGGAGAGGTTCGTCGGCCGCGGCTTGGAGCCGAGGAACTCCTGGCGTTCCTCCTCGGACTCGAACTCGGAGTCGAGCACGCGGCTGGCGATGTGCTCGACGTCGATGTCGTTGTCCTCGTCGGAAGAGACCTTGACCGGCGAGGTGCCGTCCTCGCCGAACTCGAACTGGACGATCGTGTCCGAGGTGTCCCGAACCGTGCCGTCGTACTGGGTCTCGAGTTCCGAGAGGGCGTTGATCAGCCGACGCTGCAGGTAGCCGGACTTCGACGTCCGGACTGCCGTGTCGACCAGGCCCTCGCGGCCGCCCATCGCGTGGAAGAAGAACTCCCGCGGGGTCAGGCCGCTCGTGTAGGAGTTCTCGACGAAGCCGTGTGCCTCCGCCGAGAGGTCGTTGGGTTCGTAGTGAGAGAGGGTCCGATCCTCGTAGCCGCGATTGATACGCTCGCCACGAACTGCCTGCTGGCCGACCGCGCCGGCCATCTGGGTCAGGTTGAGCATCGACCCACGGGCACCGGAGTTGGCCATGACGACGGCGGGGTTGTCGTCCTGGAAGTGCTCGTCGGCGATGTTACCGGCGTTGTCACGCGCACGCGAGAGCGTTTGCATGATCTTCATCTCGAGGGTCTCGTCGATCGTCCGGCCGGGGAGGCTCTCGAGTTCGCCGCGTTCGTAGGCTTCGATCAGTTCTTCGACGCGGTCGTTGGCGTCGTCGATCGTCTCGTCGATGCGGGCCTGGGCCTCCTCGGGGATGGTCTCGTCGTCGATCCCGATCGAGAAGCCAAAGTGCATGATCGCCCGCATCGCCAGCGTCGAGACCTCGTTGACGAAGATCCGGGCGCGGGTGTTGCCGTAGACCTTCGTGATCGTGTCGACGATCTCGCCGCCGAACTCGCCGACCTCGTCCTCGGCGATCGTTCCCTGGAGGAGCTGGCCGTCCTCGACGACGACCTCGTCGCCGACCGTCCCCGTGAACTCGAGGTTGAGATCGTCGGGTAACAGTTCGGAGAAGACGTCGTAGCCGGTCCAGAACGGCTCGCCTTCGTCGTCGATGCCGCTGGGTTCGGGGAGTTCGTCGATCCGGGTCGCTCGCAGCAGGTCCAGTGCCTGCGTTTCGTTGAATCGGGGGTTGTCGTGGGTCAGGAGGTACATCCCGGAGATGTGGTCCTGAATGGCCCCGATGATGTTCTCACCGAAGCGGGGCGAGAGCATCTGTTCCTGGACGCGCATGAGGACGCGCGCTTCGGCGCGGGCCTCCTCGTTTTGCAGCGCGTGCATGTTCATCTCGTCGCCGTCGAAGTCGGCGTTGTACGGCGGACAGACGACGGTGTTCAGCCGGAACGTCTTGTAGGGCATGACCACGACCTCGTGGGCCATGATCGACATCCGGTGGAGCGACGGCTGGCGGTTGAAGATGACGATATCGCCGTCGATCATGTGGCGGTTGACCTCCCACCCGGCTTCGACCTTCTCGGCGAGTTGTTCGCAGTTCTTCTCCGTCACCTTCAGCCGACGGCCGTCCGGCCGCCGGACGTAGTTCGCGCCGGGATGACCCTCGGGACCGTTCGAGACGAATCGGCGAGCGTCCTCGAGGTTGCGCTCGGTGACGTTCATCGTCTGGGTCATCTCCTTGGCCACGCGGTCGGGGACGCCGACCTCGTTCAGGCTGAGGGTCGGGTCCGGCGAGATGACGGTCCGAGCCGAGAAGTTCACGCGCTTCCCGGACAGCGAGCCACGGAAGCGGCCCTCCTTGCCTTTCAGGCGCTGGGAGAGGGTCTTGAGCGGCCGTCCGGAACGGTGTCGCGCCGGCGGCGTGCCCGAAATCTCGTTGTCCATGAACGTCGTGACGTGGTACTGGAGGAGTTCCCAGAGGTCCTCGATGATCAGCTGGGGCGCGCCCGCTTCGCGGTTCTCCATGAACCGCTGGTTGATCCGGATAATGTCGACCAGCTTGTGCGTGAGGTCGTCCTCGGAGCGTTGGCCGTTGTCCAGCGTGATCGACGGCCGCGCGGTGACCGGCGGGACGGGGAGGACGGTGAGGATCATCCACTCCGGCCGGGAGCGTTCGGGGTTGATCCCCAGTACCTCGATGTCCTCGTCGGGAATGTTCTCGAACCAGTCCCGGATGTCGCTTGGCATCAGCTTGTTCGTGTCCTCCTCGGTGAGATCGATGTCTAAGGCCTTCTCGATGGCCTTGCGCTGACTCTCCCGCGGCCGGAAGGAGCCCGAGAGGATCTCGTTGACTCGAGTGAGTTCGATCTCGGTCTGCTCGGCGAGTTCGTCCGGCGTCGTCCGCTCGATGCCTTCCTCCTCGTCTCCCTGCATCGCGCCGGCGATGCGCTGGGAGTACTCGCTGGTGAGGACCTGCTGCACCTCGTAATAGGTGGTCGGCTTCTCGTGGTCGATGTCGTACTGGATCTCGCCACAGAACGGACACCGATCCTTCTTGCGGGCCTGCCGGATCGCGGCCTTGGTCACGTCGTTGAGATCCCGGCTCAGCTTCCGGGACTCCTCGAGTTGGTCGTGGAACTCGCCGCGCTCGTCTTCGGTCAGGAGCAGTCGCGAACACTCCCGGCAGGTTCCTCGCAGGAGTCGCCGAATGAGCTTCGTGAAGCCGACGTGGATGACGGGGGCGGCCAGTTCGATGTGACCGAAGTGGCCGTTACAGGAACCCGAGTGCTTCCCGCAGGTCTTGCACTCGAGGCCGGGGTCGATCACGCCCAGCCGCGGGTCCATCAGCCCCATGTCGATGGGGAACCCGTCGTCGTCGTAGGTGTCGGCGGTGATGATCTTCGTCGCGCTCATCTCCCGGTACTCCTCGGGCTCCATGAGCCCGAAGGAGATCCGTCCGATGTCTTTTGGTGTCGTATCTTGCATGGGTTAGACGGCGTCCTCCAGTTCGAGTCGCGGTGCGATACCCAGCGCCTTCATCTCGTCCAAGAGGAGCTTGAACGCGTAGCTCATCTCGATCTCGTGGATATCGGTCTCCTCGTCGCAGTTCGGACAGTAGACACGCCGTTGTTCGACGTTTTCGACCGCGCTCATCCCACAGTTCGCACAGATGTGGATGAACTCGCGGTCGGACTCGTCGAGGAGTCGTTCTTTCAGCGTCATGGCCGCCCCGTGGCCGATGAACACGTCGCGTTCCATCTCCCCGATACGGAGCCCACCCTCGCGGGCGCGCCCCTCCGTCGGCTGTCGGGTCAGCACCTGCACCGGCCCGCGCGAACGGGCGTGCAGCTTGTTCGAGACCATGTGGTAGAGCTTCTGGTAGAAAATGACCCCGACGAAGATCTCGGCGTCGATCTTCTCGCCGGAGATGCCCGAGTACATGGTCTCCTTGCCGGCGGAGTTGAAGCCGGCGTCCTCGAGCCCCTGGCGGAGTTCGTCCTCGTCCTCGCCGAGGAACGGCGTCCCGTCGACGCGTCGTCCCTCCATCGAACCGAGTTTGCCGCCGATCATCTCGAGAATGTGACCGACGGTCATCCGCGACGGCAAGGCGTGGGGATTCAAGACGAGGTCGGGGACGACGCCCTCCTCGGTGAAGGGCATGTCCTCCTGTGGCGCGAGGTGGCCGACGACCCCCTTCTGACCGTGTCGCGATGCGAACTTGTCCCCGAGTTCGGGGATCCGCTCGTCACGTACCGAGACCTTCGAGAGCTTCGAGCCGTCCTCGCCCTCCATGAGGGTGACGGTGTCGACGATCCCGGATTCGCCCGAGCGCATGGTGACGGAGGTCTCCCGTCGCTTCTGGGGCGAGAGGCCACCCATATCGTCGGGCTCCTCGAGGAAGCGCGGCGGGCTCGTCTTGCCGAGCAGGACGGAGTTCTCGTCGACTTTCGTCTCGGGGTTGACGAGACCGTCCTCGTCTAAGTGGTTGTAGGCTTCCTCGCCGCGGGCACCGCGAACGTCCTGGCTCGGAATCTCGAAGCGGTCCTCCTGTCCACCGGGGTAGCGGCGTTCCTCGCCCTCGTAGGTCCGGAAGAAATGCGAGCGTGCGAGCGCGCGCTCGACGCTGGCCTTGTTCATGACCAGCGCGTCCTCGATGTTGAACCCCTCGTAGCTCATCACGGCGACGACGAAGTTCTGGGCCGCCGGCCGCTCGTCGTAGCCGATCTGCTCGGTGGTCTGGGTCTTGACCATCGAGAGCTGGGGGTAGTGCAGCAGGTGCTGGCGTGTGTCCGGCCGGATCCGGTAGTTCGCGCTCGGCAGCCCCAGCGACTGCTTGATCATCCCTGCCCCCATCGTAATGCGGGGGCTGGCGTTGTGCTCGGGGTAGGGGATCATCCCCGCACCGATCGAGAAGATCAGCGACGGGTCGATCTCGAGGTGGGTGTGGTTCTCGGTCAGATCGTCCTCGTCGACGGCGACGAGGATGTCCTCTTCCTCCTCGGCGTCGATAAACTCGATGTAGCCGTGATCGACGAGATCCTCGAACTCGAGGTCGCCCTCGTGGAGCGCCTCGATCTCCTGATCGGCGATGCGGGGTTCGCCGTCCTCGACGACCAGCAGGGGTCGTCGGGCCCGTCCCGCGTCGGCGTTGACGATCACTTCGCGGGTGCGATCTTTGACCGAGACGTTGACCATCTCGCTGACGTCGCCGATGCGTCGTGCTTCGCGGATCTGTTCTGCGAGTTCGTGTGGATCGGGGTGTGTCCCCACCAACGACCCGTTGACGTAGACTTTCGCCTCTCGTTGTTGGCTGCTCATGATTTAGTCGTCCCCTGACGCTGCCGTTCGTTCGATCCCTTCGAGGCCGGGAATGCCCTCGACCCCCATCGATGCGAGTTCGCGTTTGAGTTCCTGTTCGTCCTCGACGTTCTGTGAGAGCTCCATCGACTGCGCGAAGTTCTTCACGAGACCACAGTTCGGTCCCTCCGGCGTCTCCGATGGCCCGATGCGACCCCACTGGGTCGCGTGCAGGTCCCGCGCTTCGAAGTGGGGCTGGCTCCGCGAGAGCGGGCTGCGAAGACGGCGCAGGTGTGAGAGGACGCCCATGAAGTCCGTTCGGTCGACCAGCTGGCTCACGCCCGAGCGGCCGCCGACCCAGTTGCCCGTCGCGATCGGGTGCTCGAGTCGCTCGGTCAGGACGTCCGATCGGACGACCGTGTTGACCGAGAGCTGGCGATTTCGCATGTTCGCGCGCTCGAGTTGGTACTTGACGTCCCGGGCTAGTTTGTTCAGCGCGGTCCGGAACAGGTCTTTCATCAGGTCGCCGCTGACCTTGAGCCGCTTGTTCGCGTAGTGGTCCTTGTCGTCGGATTCCCGCCGCCCGAGCGCGAGTTCGAAACAGGCCTCGGCCATCCGACAGAGGTAGTGGGCCTTGTTGATGCGGACGTCTTCCTCCTCGACGCCGTCCTCGTGGAGATGGGGGAGGAGGTAGCGGTCGATGACGTAATTCGCACGCTTGAGCTGGTAGTTCTTCCCCTGGCCGGAGGCGACGCGTTTGCCCAGTTCCTCGATGGCCTCTTCCTCGCTCTGGACCTCCGCTTCCTCCAAGTTCTCGAGCATGTACTTGACGACCTCGGGGTCGTTCGAGACCTTGTGGACGATCTCCTCGTCCGACTCGAGTCCCAGCGCACGCACGAGCGTCACGAAGTTGATCGAGCCCGACACCGAGGGGAACGACACCTCGAGCAGTCCCTCGCGGTTCCGTTCGCACAACACGAGAGCGCGGTAGCCCCGGCGCTGGGAGAAGGTCTTGGCGACCTGAATCTCGTCGCCGTACTTGCTGTCGTATTCGGCGAGGATCTTGTTCGGCGCGAGGTCCTCGCTGGTCATCAGCACCCGCTCGGAGCCGTTGACGATGAAGTAGCCGCCGGGATCGGCGGGGTCCTCGCCGATCTCGATCAGTTCCTCGTCGGAGAAGCCGGCGATGTTACACTTGTCGGAGCCGACCATGATCGGCATCCGGCCGATCTTCGTCTCGGTCGAGTCGACGACCCGCTGGTCGCCCTCTTCGCCCTTGACGATCGACATCTCCATGAAGACGGGCGCGGAGTAGGTGATGTTCCGGAGGCGGGCCTCCTGCGGGTACAGCAGTTCCTCGGAACCGTCGGCCTCGCGGACGCGGGGCGTGACCACGCGAACGTCGCCCAGTTCGACGTGGACCGGTTCCTCGCCTTCCTTGTCCCCGATGTCCGTGTCGATCGTCGCCTTCTCGTCGACGACCTCCTGCATGCCTCGATTGAGGAAGGCGTTGAACGAGCGGTAGTGGTGTTCGGCGATCCGTTCCTTCGAGAAGTATTCGCGCGAGATCTCTCGTCGTTTGTCGCGATTGAGTTCCGTTGCCATTTATTCCACCACGAGTCGATAGATGATTGATTGGTCGGTCGTCCGCGAGTCCCGGACGATCTTGATAACGTCGCCGATTTCCGCCTCGTCCGGCAGGGCGGGATCGGTACGCTTGATCTTCGGTAAATCTGTACGATCGATGTTGTATTCCTCGAGCACGCCCTCGAGCGTCTCCTCCTCGAGGATGGTGTGCTCCGGAACGAGTTCGTGTTGGCTTACGTCTACCATGTATTGGGATGGGTGTGCGTGTCGGCTATTGGGAGAGAAGCGGCTGTCACGGGATACTACAGGCAGGTAGCGTCGGGAGGCATTTAACGGTTACTAACTCGAGGCACAAGCGGAGCTATCCGGCCGGGCGGACCTGACCGGAACCGTCGATCACACTCGAGAGTATCCGGTTCTCCGTTATATTCCTTGTGGGCCATGTGATCTGATGACATAGATGACGGGCGAGCGGGCTCGAGACGGCGATCGTGGCGCGGCTGCCCGTACCACACGGTGTCCAATTGAAAAGCCTTAATACCACTACCGGGTAACGATGTGTTGAAGCCCGGGTGGTGTAGTGGCCCATCATACAACCCTGTCACGGTTGTGACGCGGGTTCAAATCCCGCCTCGGGCGCTTTTTCGAGGAGCAAACCGACGAGCGAAGCGAGTCGCCGGTCCTCGAAACCCGAACACGGGATTTGAACGACGGAACGAACGAGCGAAGCGAGTGCGTTCAGGTCGGTCAAATCTCGCTTCGAGCATACAGCTATAAGATGTCTGATAGAGAGTCGTATTCGACGCAATCGATCGACGCTGGCGGATTCTTCGTTCGGTGGGGAGAGAATATGTCACGGGACGATAAGAACGGTCGCGGAGCAAAACCCTTAATACCATCAGCGGGAAACGAAGAGTTGCAAGCCCGGGTGGTGTAGTGGCCCATCATACAACCCTGTCACGGTTGTGACGCGGGTTCAAATCCCGCCTCGGGCGCTTTTTCGAGGAGCAAACCGACGAGCGAAGCGAGTCGCCGGTCCTCGAAACCCGAACACGGGATTTGAACGACGGAACGAACGAGCGGAGCGAGTGCGTTCAGGTCGGTCAAATCCCGCCTCGGGCGTCTTCTTCAGCGAACAAGTCGACGAGTGCCGCGTGGCGCGTACTCGGCACCGTGAGCGCCCTCGAGGGCGGGACCGGGAGACGAGAGCGGTCGCCGATCGGAGGATCGAAACCGGCGGGTTTTACGCCCGCGAGCGCAACGTGACGAGCATGAGCCACGAGGAGTTTCCGACGGACGAACCCGCCGTCGTGACCTGTGGGTTGCCATACGCCAACGGCGACTTGCACATCGGTCACCTGCGGGGGTATATCGGTGCAGATGCGTTCAACCGCGCGCTGGGGACGCTGGGCCAGGACTCGATCTACGTCTGTGGATCGGACATGCACGGCACGCCGGTCGCGGTCAACGCCGAACAGCAGGGCGTCGATCCCGAAGACTTCGCGCTGGACTGGCACCGCCAGTACGAGGAGACGTTCCCCAAGTTCAACGTCGACTTCGATAACTACGGCCACACCCACGACGAGACCAACGTCGAGACGACCCAGGAGATCGTCCGCACGCTGGACGAGGAGGGTCACATTTACGAAAAGGAGATCCAGGTCGCCTACGACCCGGATGCGGACCAGTATCTCCCGGACCGCTACGTCGAGGGGACCTGTCCCTACTGCGGCGAGAAGGCCCGCGGCGACGAGTGCGACGAGGGCTGTCAGCGCCACCTCGAGCCGGGCGAAGTCGAGGACCCCACGAGCACGATCACGGGCAATCCGGCCGAATACCGCGAGCGGACCCACAAGTTCTTCGAGGTTTCCGAGTTCGCCGACTTCCTCACCGAGTTCCTCGACGGCCTCGAGGGAACGTCGAACGCGCGCAACCAGCCCCGGCAGTGGATCGAAGACGGCCTGCAGGACTGGTGTATTACGCGGGATATGGACTGGGGGATCGACTATCCCGGAGACGATGACGATGGCGACGACCTCGTCCTCTACGTCTGGGTCGACGCCCCGATCGAGTACATCTCGAGTTCGAAGCAGTACTCCGAACGCGTCGGCACCGACGAGTTCGACTGGGAGCAGGTCTGGACGGGCGACGGCGAGATCATGCACGTCATCGGCCGGGACATCATCCAGCATCACGCGATCTTCTGGCCGGCGATGCTCGAGGGTGCAGGCTACAACAAACCCCGCGGAATCGCCGCGACCGGGTTTATAACGATCAACGGCAAGGGGCTCTCGACGAGCCGGAACCGAGCGATCTGGGCGAAGGAGTACCTGGACGAAGGCTTCCATCCGGACTTGCTGCGGTACTACCTGACGACGACGGGCGGGCTCCAGCAGGACGTCGACTTCTCCTGGGATGCCTTCCAGGAGACGGTCAACGGCGAACTCGTCGGCACCGTGGGCAACTTCTGGTACCGCTCGCTGCTCTTTGCCTACCGCAACTACGAGGGGACGCCGGAGGCGGACGTCTCCGCGGAAGTCCGAGAGCGAATCGAGGGCGCGATCGGCGACGTCCGCGAGAGCGTCAACGACTACTCCATGCGCGGCGTGGGCCAAGCGGCGACCGGGCTCGCGCAGTTCGGCAACGAGTACATCCAGCGCAACGAGCCCTGGAAACTCACCGACGACGACCCCGAGCGGGCCGCGCAGGTCATCCGCGACTGCGTCCAGATCGCCAAGGCTGTCGCCGTCCTGCTCGAGCCGATCACCCCCGACAAGGCCCAGGCGCTGTGGGCACAGATCGGCGAGGACGGCGACGTTGCGGACGCCCACCTCGAGGACGCGCTCGCGGCTCCGCCGCGGAGCTTCGAGGAACCCGGCGAACTCTTCGAGAAGATCGAGGACGACCGCGTCGCGGAACTCACCGCAAAGCTCGAGGACCGCGTCGAAGCGGCCTCCGACGACGCGGAAACCGAAAGCGACGACACCGGCGGGGACGAATCCGACGGTATGACGGACACGGAGGATCTCGAGGCGCTGACCGAGGATCGAATCGGTTTCGACGAGTTCCAGGAGCTGGACATTCGTGTCGGCCGGGTCGAATCGGCCGAAGGGATCGAGGGCGCGGACGACCTCGCGCGCCTCGAGGTCGACATCGGCTTCGAGACCCGCCAGGTCGTCGCCGGGATCAAACAGCTCCACGATCTCGACGACCTGCCGGGGACGAAGTGCGTGTTGCTCGCGAACATGGAACCGGCGGAGCTGTTCGGCGTCGAGTCCAACGGCATGATCCTCGCTGCGGGCGAGGAGGCGGACCTGCTGACGACACACGGTGACGCGAACGTCGGCGAGAAGATCAAATAGCCGCCTCTGCGACTCGAGGATCGGACGTGTACCTCACATCCAGGTCGTTGTACCGCTCTCAACTCGAGTAATCGGCCGGTTTTGCGTCGGACGCTGGCACCGATCAGTGTCTTCGCCGCGATCGTCGTCGAGGGAATCGGAGGCGTTGCGCTGCTCGGGGCCGTCGGACTCGTGGAGACGGCGTTCCAGGTAGTCGATCTCACGAGCATCGACCTGCACTTTCAGGAGTCCGACGGCCCCGAGCGGGCGACCAGGGCCTACGCGGTCCTGATGACGGCCGGACTCGTCCTCTCGGGGTTGTGGATCGGCGAGACGGACGACGGGACGAGCGGCCGGGCCCGAGACAGGAACTCGAAGACGAGTAAGTGATCATCTTTTAGAGGCTGCTGGCGCTAGTCTTCGACATGAGAAACGCAAAAGTCGTCTGCACGCTGGGGCCTGCCTCGAGCGACCGGGAGACGATCCGGGAGCTCGCCGCGGCCGGCATGTCCGTCGCGCGGCTGAACGCGAGTCACGGCAGCCGCGAGGATCGTGCGGCACTCATCGATCGGGTCCGCTCGGTCGACGAGGAGCGAACGGAGCCCGTCGCGGTCATGCTCGACACGAAGGGGCCGGAGATCCGGACCGCGCCGTTGCCCGAGGGGGAGACAGTATCGCTCGAGGCCGGCTCCGAGATCCGGTTCGTCGAGGGCGAGGAGGCGACGCCCGAGACGGTCGGCCTCTCGGTGTCGATCGACGCCGTCGAGCCGGGAGATCGCGTCCTGCTCGACGACGGACTGATCGAGGCGACCGTCGTGGGACACGAGGGCGACGCGGTCCGGGCGCGAATCGATACCGGCGGCGAGTTGAGCGGGCGCAAGGGCGTCAACGTCCCCGGCGTCGAACTCGATCTCGACGTCGTCACCGAGCAGGACCGGCTGGACCTCGAACTCGCCGCCGAGAAGGGCGTCGACTTCGTCGCCGCGAGCTTCGTCCGGGACGCCGAGGACGTCTACGAGGTCGGTGAGGTCCTCGAGGAGCAGGGCGTGGATATCCCGATCATCGCGAAGATCGAACGCGCCGGCGCAGTCGAGAACCTGGACGAGATCATCGACGCCGCCTACGGCGTGATGGTCGCTCGCGGCGATCTCGGCGTCGAGTGTCCCATGGAGGACGTCCCGATGATTCAAAAGCGGATCATCCGCAAGTGTCGCGATGCGGGTCGGCCGGTCATCACGGCGACGGAAATGCTCGACTCGATGGTCCACGCCCGCAGACCGACGCGGGCCGAGGCTTCGGACGTCGCCAACGCCGTTCTCGACGGTACCGACGCGGTCATGCTGTCGGCCGAAACCGCCGTCGGCGATCATCCCATCGAGGTCGTCGACGCGATGGACAGCATCATTCGCCAGGTCGAAGGCTCCAACGAGCACGCCGAGTTGCTCGAGCAGCGCGTCCCGGCATCGGGCGAGGCACGAACCGACGCACTGGCTCGGTCGGCACGATTCCTGGCGCGGGATATCGATGCGGACGCCGTCGTCGCGGCGACGGAATCCGGGTATACGGCGCTGAAAACGGCGAAGTATCGCCCGGGCGTGCCGGTCGTCGCCTCGACGCCGAATCAGTCGGTTCGCCGCCAGCTCGCCCTGACCTGGGGCGTGACGCCGCTGTATGCCAACGTCTCGGGGCAGGGGGCCGGCGCAGTCGTCGAGAACGCAGTGCAGGCAGCCCTGAACGCCGGCGTCGCCGCAAGCGGGGACACCGTCGTCGTCCTCTGTGGGATGATGACCGAACTCGAGGGAGCGAACACGACGAACATGCTGAAGGTCCACGTCGCGGCCGACGCGCTGACGACCGGGCAGGTCGTCGTCGAGGGACGGACAACGGGCCCCGTGGTTCGGATCACGGACGGCGATCTCACGGCCGTTCCCGAGGGTGCCATCGTCGCGGTGCCCGCCGATTTCGACGCGGAGTTTACGGGCGACACGAGTCGGATCGGCGGCATCGTCAACGCCGAACGGGGCATGACCGGCTATCCGGCGCTGGTCGCCCGCGAACTGGGGATCCCCATGATCAGCGATGCGGACGTGACCGAACTGGCCGACGGCGAAACGGTCACGGTCGACGCCGAACGCGGCGTCGTCTACGGCGGGAGGATCGACGACCGCACCGAACGAGCCTGAACCGCCGCGATCGGACCGCGGGTTTTTGATCGCGGGCCGAGTACGACCTGCTATGACGGACGACCCGTCCGAGAACGATACCAGCGCCGACTCGAGGGGAAACGAGTGGGGCGTGGCCGACGACGATCGGATCCCGCTCGATCTCTCCGGTTCTGACGACGACGTCGGGACGGCCGACGACGGACCGATCGAGGACGACTACGCGCCAGAGGCCAGTTCGACGCCGATCGAGTCCGGCGATCCGGACCTCGAGAACGCGCTGTTCGTCGTGTTGGGTGTGCTCAGTATGGTGCTCGTTATCGTGCGGCTGATCACGATTCCGCTGTAGCAGTTCTTCGTCACCGAGGTGAGACATGACGGCAGCGAGCACCTGCTATGGGGAATCGCCACGCCTTCTTCAGGCGGTTCGTTCCGAAGCCCTCGGGCATAGTCGTGGCGCGGCTCACGGGTCCCTTCGGTCACCGCTCGCACAAAAATCCGGCCCAAAAACGCTGTTCGCTCGTCGCACTCGCCCACAGCCCTCAATCGTGTCGGAAGGATCGCTGACCCGTAAACGCCATCGCCATGCCGTGTTCGTCCGCAGCCTCGATCACGTCCTCGTCGTTGACCGAGCCGCCGGGCTGGATCACCGCGTCGATGCCGGCCTCGGCAGCCTCCTCGATGCCGTCCGGGAACGGGAAGAACGCGTCCGAAGCCATAACCGCGCCCTCGGCGTCTTTCCCCTCCGCGTGCTCGTCGGCCTTCATCGCTGCCAGTCGGACCGCGTCCACGCGGGAGACCTGCCCCATCCCGATGCCGACCGTCTCGGTGCCCGTCGCGAAGAGGATCCCGTTCGATTTGACGTGCTTGAGCGTCTGCCACGCGAAGACCATCGACTCGAGTTCCTCGTCGGTCGGTTCGCGCTCGGTGACGATCTCGAGGTCGTCGGCCGAGATCGACTGCAGGTCACGCTCCTGTACGAGTCGGCCGCCGACGAGGGGCTTCTCGGTGAAGCGCTCCGTCCGTTCACCGATTTCGCCGACGTCGAGGACGCGCAGGTTGTCCTTCTCGAAGAGGACCTCGAGGGCGTCGTCGGTGTAGCCGGGTGCGACGACGACCTCCTTGAAGGAGTCGATGACCTGCTCGGCGGTCTCGACGTCGCACTCCCGGTTCAACGCGACGATCCCGCCGAAGGCGCTCATCGGGTCCGTCGAGAGGGCCTTCTCGTAGGCCTCGGCCAGCGAGTCGGCGGTCGCACAGCCCGCCGGGTTGGTGTGTTTGATGACCGCTGCGGCGGGCTCGTCGAACTCCTTGATCAGGTTCAACGCACCGTCGGCGTCGTTGTAGTTGTTGTAGCTGAGTGCCTTCGCACCCTCGTTCAACTGGTCGGCGTGGACGACGCTTGCCTCGTCCGTCGTGTAGTCGGCGTAGACCGCGGCGTCCTGGTGGGGGTTTTCCCCGTAGCGAAGCGTGTCCGCGCGGTCGTCGGAGACGAGTCTGCGGGCGGGCAGACCGTCGTGATCGTCTCCGTCGGTGCTCGCCACGTCGGCATCGACCGATACCTCGCCCGCCTCGAGGTCGACATCCAGCGCACCCTCGGCGAACCACCTCACGGCTCGTGGGTAGGCGCGGAACTCGCACTCGTAGAGAACCCGATCCTTCAGGGTCTCCTCGTCGTCGCTTTCGTAGACCGGGATCGGCTCCTGCGTGACGATCGGACCGGCGTCGACTCGTTCTTCGACGACCGCCCCGTCCTCGTCGGTCGCGTCCGTGACGACGTGGACCGTACAGCCCGTCACCGAGACGCCCGCCTCGAGCGCGTCGCCCCAGGCGTCCATGCCGGGGAAGGCGGGCAGCAGCGCGGGGTGGACGTTCAGCGTCGTGGGTGCCGCGTCGAGGAACGTGTCCGAGAGGATCCGCATGTAGCCGTCCAGGCAGACGAGGTCGAACTCGTAGCCCGAGAGGGCCTCGAGCACCCGCTGCTCGTGCTCGCGGCGACTCAGATCGTCCGCGAGCGGGACGACTTCGGTCGCGATTCCGCGCTCGGCGGCGGCCTCGAGCACCGGTGCGTCCGCGTCGGTCGCGAGTATCACGACGAACTCGGCTCCCCCCGGCTCGCGGTCGGCGATGTTCAACAGGTTGCGCCCTCGGTTGCCGGCCATCCCGGCGATTCGCGTCATGGTCGTACCCCCGCCCGCGAGGGGCAAAGTGGTTGCGGTCTCGGCCACCATAATGTGCACGACCGTGTATAATTACAGCAATATTCGAGACCTGATTCGGAGAGGTATGCACGCTCGTGGCGTCGAACGCTCTCCGTTTCGATACGCTTTTGCAACGGCCCGGACGAACGACCAGTATGACCGAGATCGACGCCCTGTACGCCGTCTCGCCGCTGGACGGTCGGTACGGCGGCCGGACAGCGCCGCTGTCGCCGTACGCGAGCGAGGCCGCGCTCATGCGCGCCCGCGTTCGCGTCGAAGTCGAATATCTGATCGCGCTGGCCGACCTCGAGGCGACGCCCCTCGAGTTCGACCTCGACGAGCGCACCCACCTGCGGGGACTCTATCAGCACTTCGCCGAGGAAGACGCCCAGTTGATCAAGAAACTCGAGACCGAGGGCCACGCCGAGTTCGAGGCGACGAACCACGACGTCAAGGCCGTCGAGTACTTCGTCCGCCACCGGCTGCCCGACGACAGCGACGCGTCGGCCTGGATCCACTTCGGGCTGACCAGCGAGGACGTGAACAACCTCGCCCATCGGCTGCTGGTCCGCGACGCCGTCGACGAGGTGTTGCTACCGGAGCTGTACGACGTCCGCGACACGCTCGCCGAGATGGCTCGGGAGTATCGGGACCTTCCGATGCTCGCCCGCACCCACGGCCAGCCCGCGACGCCGACGACCTTCGGGAAGGAGATGGCCGTCTACGCCGCGCGACTGGCCCGCGCGACGGGCCGCATTCGGCGGGCGACCGACGACCTCCGGGGAAAGCTCGGCGGCGCGTCCGGCACCTACGCGGCCCACCACGCCGCCTACCCCGACGTGGAGTGGCAGGCGTTCGCTCGAGCGTTCGTCGAGGACGGTCTCGATCTCGAGTTCGAACGCCTCACCACGCAGGTCAACCCCTGTGACGATCTCGCGGCGCTGTTCGACGCCGTCCGCGGGGCCAACACCGTCCTGCTCGACCTCGATCTGGACGTGTGGCTCTACGTCTCCGACCGCTATCTCGGCCAGGAGGCCGTCGAGGGCGAGACGGGGTCGTCGACGATGCCCCACAAGGTCAACCCGATCGACTTCGAGAACAGCGAGGGCAACCTCTCGAAGGCGAACTCGGATCTGACCTTCCTCGCCGATTACGTCACGACCTCGCGGCTCCAGCGGGACCTCTCGGATTCGACGGTCAAGCGAAATATCGGGGGGGCCTTCGCCCACTGCCTGATCGGCTACGGCAAGACGGCGTCGGGGCTCTCGAAGGTCGTTCCAAACGAACGGGTCATGCGCGAGGACCTCGAGAACACGCCGGAGATCATCGGCGAGGCCGTCCAGACCATCCTCCGACGCGAGGGACAGGCCGACGCCTACGAGCGCGTCAAGGCCGTCACCCGCGGCAAGGACGTCACGCTCGCGGACTTCCGCGAGCTGTTCGACGACCTCGAGGTCGACGAGGGCGTTCGCGAGGAACTCAACGCGCTGACGCCGGCGGGCTACACCGGCGTCGCGAGCGATCTGGTCGACGACCTCGAGTAGACGGGTTCCGGCGCGATCCGCGCCGTCCGCCGCGTCGACGAAACCGGTAGCAAAATCACGTTTCAGGGCCAATATCGGCCGCTATCGGCGGTTTCGAAGTCGAACATCGTACTCACACGCGGTCGAGATTCGATCCAGGGCCTCCCTGACGGATTCCATCGTTTCTGCGTCGGGAAACCGTAGTTCGGACGGCCGGCGACGACCGAGCAATCCTCCGAGTTGTCGGCGTATTCGCGTCGATATCGATCCGTCCGGGGTCGACCAGGTGAAGACGGCGCTCAGGTTTGTCTCGTCGAACTCGATAGCCGCGACAGCGTCGAGATCGTACGCCCGAGACCGCGTGGACCCATCGATGACGAGCTCGACGCCGGTCGTGCCTGCCCGCAACTCGTACCGTCGTTCGCCGGCGTTCCAGGAAATCATGTCCGATCGGGCGACCAGGCACGCCTCGTCGAGCGAACGAACGGCTCCTCGTAACTCGGCTTTCGTGGTGGCATCGATGCGCCGGAGGTTGACGTTTCTGACGTGCACCTCGTCCGGCGTCGAGTGATACCGCCACTCGTCGTCGTCGACGACCAAAATCTGTTTGACGTCGTAGAGACGCCACGCCGGCTCCGATTCGGGCGAAATCGAGAACGGGGCCATCGCCGCCCATCCGTCGCCCTCGAGCGATCGGTGGAACTCGGTTCCGAGGTTCGGATCCCACAGCCGACGTTCGTCTGACACCCGCCGGAAGTCGGTTCGAAGCGCCTCGAGCGCCGCTGGGGCGCGAGCGTCGAGTTCGTCTTCCCACACGAGGACGCGAAGCGCCGTTCCGTGCTCGAGGGCCCACTCGAGGACCGCGTTTTCGGCCTCGATCAGTCGAACGTTGTAGCTCCGATCGGTCGGTCCCCTCTTTCGCACGAGGAGTCTGTGTGTCCAGTTCGACGGATACGGATCGAATTCGGATGTCATTGTGTCGAGGAGAAACGGCCGTTCGTCATGTCGCCTGCTCGTCGCTGTTCGGTCGTCATGTTCCTACCGCCATACGTGTAATTCTTAAGGGGCCGAAATGCAATCTCACCACGGTTCGAGCGTGTACGTTCCTGCCGAGATCCGTCCGGGAGAACCGGTTCGGGGACCACACCGACGGCCGGCGTGGTCAGTCGGTCGTGTCGATACCTGTGGCCTCGTTGACCGGACACTTCTGGGTCGTCCCGATCACGAGAAAGACGACGCCGGTGAGGAACGCGATACCGCCGATCACGAGGCCGACGGGGTAGCCAGTCAGCGCAGCGACACCGGCGAGAACGGCCACGATACCGACGACGAGACGCCCGAGACGGTCGATTCCGCCGTCGTTCTTTTGCATCCCGTTCACCCCACGTCGAGTTGGACGGTTATTGACAAAAACAGTTCGTTCGTCGTCGTGTGATCTATCGGGATCGCAACCGTACCAGATCCACCGGAACGGAAGTCGGTCCGTCTCACTCGAGCAGGTCCGCGAGCGTCGCCTCGAGCGCTCGTGCCGCCTCACGAACCGCTTCGACCTGTACGTACTCCCGCGGTGCGTGTGCGACGGCCCCGTCCTCGTCCGCGAGGACGCCGGGACCGAAGACGACCGTCGGGGCGTCGGCCGCGAAGTAGGAGGCTTCCGTCGCCGCCGTGAACGGACGCACCTCTCCGCCGGACGCGTCCGCGAGGGCGTCGACGACCGGTGCGTCGGGATCGGTATCCCACGCCTCGAGGAACGGCGTCGGCCGGTCGGTAAACCGGAACTCGAGGGCCACGTCGTCGGGAACGGCGGCCCGCAGGTGTGCGGTCAGTGCCTCGTGGAATTCCTCGGCCGTCTCCGGCGGCACGCTCCGGCGGTCGACGGTCAGTGCGGCGTCGGCTGGCACCTGATTCGTCGCGTCACCGCCTTCGACGACGGTCGGGGTCAGCGTCGCCGCGCCGAGTTGCGGGTGGGCCGGCGGCGCGTCCGCGCGCTCGCCGAAGGTCCGGACCGCCTCGAGCACCCCTTCGAGGGCGGCGACGGCGTTCGTCCCGGTCTCGGGTTCGGCGGCGTGAGCGTTCGCTCCCGACAGGTGGATCGTTCCCTGGAATCGGCCCTTCGCAGCCGTGCAAACGTCGAGACCGGTGGGTTCGCCGACGATTATTGCGTCCGCGCCTCGAGTGGGTGGGTCGTCGCTCGAGGCCAGCGCGTAGGCACCCGTCGAGAGCACTTCCTCGTCGGGCGTGATCGCGAGCGTGACGCGGCCGTCGGTCGGCTCGACCGCGAAAAACGCCGAGAGCAGGGCCGCGAGCGGTCCCTTCGCGTCACAGGAGCCGCGACCGCGGATGACGGGCCCCCCGTCGGCTTCGGGCGCGTCTTCGTCACGCTCGGAGGGAACGTGCGGCGAGACCGTGTCGATGTGTGTATTCAAAACGACGTGCGTTTCAGCCTCGTCCGTTGGGACGCCACGGCTCGCCACCACGTTTCCGGCGTCGTCGGCCTGTGGGTCGATGCCGCGGGCCTCGAGCGTCTCACAGAGGAACTCCCGCATCGGCCCGATGTCCTCGTGGGAGGGGTACTGGACGGCGGTCTCGAGGAAGGTGATCAGGTCGAACGCGTCGGCGCTCCCGGCGTCGGTGGCGGAATCGGCGTCCGTCACGGCTCGACTGGTGATCGGACGACCACTTCGCCGTCGAACTCGTGTTCGACGGGGCCGGCGAGCGTCGGCCGCCCGCGGTCGTTGAAGCTCACCCGGAGGTCACCGCCCGGCGGGCTGACGGCGACCGGATCGGCGTCGGTGAGGCCGAGACGACGCGCCACCACGGCGATGGCGACCGCGCCGGTGCCACAGGAGTCGGTCTCGCCCTCGACGCCGCGTTCGTAGGTTCGCTGGCGGAAGCCGCCGTTTCCGTCGGGACTCGCCACGCAGACGTTCGTTCCCTTCGGGAAGGCGTCCGCGTAGCGGACCGGCGGCGCGATTTCCTCGAGGTCGACGTCGTCGACGTCGTCGACGAAACTCACCGCGTGAGGGACGCCGGTGTTGACGACCGAGACCTCGAGGCCCTCGATTTCCTCGCGGAGGACCGGCTCGTCGGCGTCGACCGGAACCGCTTCGGGATCGAACGTGAGGTCGGTCATCTCGACGACGACGTCCTCGCCGTCGTGTTCGGCGCGTAAGGTGCCCGCCTGCGTATCGATCATCACGCTGTCGGTGCCGGTTCGTTCCATCGCCCACTCGGCGGCACAGCGAGCGCCGTTACCGCACATGGGTGCCGTCGCGCCGTCGGGCTGGAACAGCGTCATCACGACGCGTGGCGGGTCGAACTGCTCCTCGAGGGCGAGAAAGAGGATCCCGTCGGCACCGACGCCGTCGTCGCGGTCGCACTCGCGTTCGGCGAGTGCCCCCCGATCGGGGACGTGTTCGTCCGCGTGGATGATTAGAAAGTCGTTGCCGGTGCCGTGGTACTTCTGGAATGGGACAGTCATCGTACTATCGTACTAGGTCGTTGTCGGAATCGCTCGCTCGGGGGTCGTCGGTCTTTCGGTCCGCAGCGGAGATCCGTCGTGCCTCGCGTTCCGGTCGCGTCACGTCCGCGACCGTTTCGCGGCGGCGAGCGAGTCGAACGTCGCCGTCCCCGCGGACGACGGACGCGGGTCGGGGTCGGGAGTTGTACTGGTTCGCCATCTCGTAGCCGTAGGCCCCCGCGTTGCCGATCGCGAGGATATCCCCACGTTCGCTTACTGGTAGTTCACGGTCAGCACAGAAAACGTCGCCGCTCTCGCAGATCGGACCGGCCACCGTCTGCGGGACGGTCTCGCGCCCGCCTTCGCCGCTCGAGGCGGCCGCATCGGCCGCCAGGTTCCGGATCGGATGGTACGCGTCGTACATCGCCGGCCGGATCAGCGTCGTCATCCCCGCGTCGACGCCGACGACGGTCGTCTCGCGGGCGTCCTTGACGGTGTTCACCTCGGTGAGGAGCACGCCCGCGTCCGCGACGACGTAGCGGCCGGGTTCGATCGTCAGTCGGGCGTCGACCGCGCCGAGAGCGTCCCGGATGGCGTCCGCGACCGACTCGAGGACCAGTGGCTCCTCGTCCTCGCGGTAGGGCACGCCGAAGCCGCCGCCGACGTCGACGAACTCGAGGTCGCCGACTGCCCCTGCGACGTCTCTTGCGAGGTCGCCCATCCGCGCGACGAACTCCCGGTGTGCGTCGAGTTGGTCGCTCGAGACGCCCGACCCGACGTGGGCGTGGATCCCGACGACATCGAAGCCGCGGTCGGCGGCGTCTTCGAGCACGTCGACCGCGCGCTCTGCCGGGACGCCGAACTTGGCGGCCGCGCCCGTCCGCACTTTCTCGTGGTGGCCGGCACCGATCCCCGGATTCACGCGGAGACAGAGTCGACCGTCGTAGCCGCGGTCGGCGAGGCGATCGATCGTGTCCGCAGAGCCCGCAGTGACCGTCAGCGCCGGGTGGTCCCCCCAGGCGTCGACGATCCAGTCGAGGTCACCCGCGGGCGGATTCACGGCGGTGTAGTGGATCTCCGAACCCGACGCGCCGGCCTCGAGCGCCCGCTTTACTTCCCCGGCGGAAGCACACTCGAGGCCGGCTCCCGCCTCGCGTAGCGTCGAGAGCACGTCGCCCAGCGCGTTCGCCTTCACGGCGTAGAGAACGTCGGCGTCCGGGAACGCGGCCACGAGTCGCCGGTAGTTCTGGCGGACGCGCTCGAGGTCGAGGACGTACAGCGGCGAGCCGTACTCCTCGGTGAGGGTCCGTAGTTCGGCCGCGTCCCACTCGGAGAGGCGGCGGATGGACGATGAATCCGCAACGTCAGTCATTATCATGTCCAACTCACCGTGAGGATTCAAGGGTTTGGGTTCGTGACCGTCCTTCCGACGACGTGTGGACTCGAGCCACTGAACCAGCCACGACAGCCGCGTTCGAGGGTGGCAGAGAAGTCTTCCGACGATGCTGGTGACACCCCACGTCCACGGTGAACCGGTCGGTCAGTGTAGTGATAATCGAACCGAGTCACACGCCGATTGCACAGCCGTTGTCCGATCGGGTGTGCAGTGACTTTCGGTGGCGATAGGTCTGTAAGTGTCCTGTCGAGAGGTCTATCACACCGCGGTGAGTCCACACGGATTCTCGCCTTCAACGCCCCTGTCCGCGATCGAGAATACGATCAGTCCGGATATGAAACGATCCGATCGGATTTGGCTTCCATGCATTATACGGGCGTCGGACTATCCCTGTGAGAACCTTAGTTAGTTCGATGACACAGGATGAGCGCGTCTCCCGACGGCGAATACTCGAGCTAACAGGTGTCGCGACATCGACAGCGTTCGTCGCCGGCTGCGGTGGCGGCGGTAATGGCGGCAACGGTGGGAACGGCGGCAACGGTGGGAACGGTGGCACTGACGGTGGCGGCGTGGAGATCGATCCCGGCACGCAGATCGAGTTCGACGGGCAGACGGCCGGCTGGCTCGGCATCGCACCCGACTCGATCGCGGACGCGGAGAACCCGACGCTCATCCTTCAAGAGGGTGAAACCTACGAGATCGGCTGGACGACCGGCGATGGTGCCCAGCACAACATCGAAATCCGCGACGAAAACGACGAGGTCATCGACGATCTTCAGACGGAGGTCGTCACCGAACCCGAAGACCAGTGGCTCGAGTTCGAGGCCAGCAGCGAGATGGTCACGTACATCTGCGAAATCCACCCGACGACGATGATCGGCGACATTCAAGTCGGAAGTGACGGCGATGCCGGCGACACCACTGGCGGGAACACGACTGGAAACGAGACCGGAAACGAGACCGGAAACGAGACCGGAAACCAAACCGGCTAACAACGGCTACATCGACAGATCGCGGCAGTTGTCGGGGTGAAGTTGTAGCAGAAGAACTCGCTTCTATGAGGGTGGCGTTCGTTACTCTTGGCGGCAGATTTGCTACCGAGGTGCTGGTAAGCGCTACGCTACTATACTCGTCACTGTCGAGAGGGCCGGGGCAGGCTGTAGTGACACGAGAGATGATGATGGCGGTTTCCCAGTGTGCCCCGGCAGAGGGCGTACGTCGTTACCAGCTATGGCTCTGGTACTTACAAGGACATGGTCGGTTCCCCAGCACCGGTTGTAATCCGGTGGCGTTCTCACATCCCGAGTAAAATCGGCATCCGGGCGTTCGATCGCTACACGCCGCTTTCGGCTGGAAACGTCTACTCGCGCAGCGCGTCCTCGCGTTCGGTCGCCTCGAGCGTCTCCGTCTCCAGATCCGTGGCGACGACGGCGGGCTTGTACGCGCCGCCCTCGAAGAGGTCGTGATCGCTGATCGAGGACTCGACGAAGCGGGTGAAGGCGCGGCGGTCGGCGGGCAGTTCCCCATAGAGGACCTCCTCTTCGACGAGGTCGTAGACCGGGATACGGGGCGTCAGGAGCGTGTTCTCGCCGACGACGCTGTTCTCGCCGACGACGAACCCGCTGGTGACGCGACAGCCCGCGCCCAGCGAGACGTCGTCCTCGACGATGACCGGCGCGTCCTCGACGGGCTCGAGCACGCCGCCGATGAGGGTGTTCGCGCCGAGTTTGACGTTGTCGCCGATCTGGGCACAGGAGCCGACCGTATCACAGGAGTCGACGAGCGTGCCGTCGCCGATGCGAGCGCCGATGTTGACGAAGGCGGGGCTCATCAGGATGCAATCGGAGCCGATGTTCGCGCCGCGGCGGACGACCGTGCCGTCGGGCGTGTTGCGGCTCCCGCGAGTGCCGTAGTCGCTCGAGTCCGCCAGCGGCAGGACGTCGTTGTACGTGACGCCGCCGTACTCGCGGGGCTCGGTCGCACGGAGGCCGAAGTTGAGCAGGATGCCCTGCTTGACCCACTCGTTTGCCTCCCACTCGCCGCCCCGTTTCTCGGCGGCGCGGACCTCGCCGGACTCGAGGGCGTCGAGGAAGGCCTCGAGGGTCGCGTACGCGTCCTCACCCGCGGTGTCGGCGCTGATCTCGTCGTTTCGCTTGCGCTCCCACAGCTCGTCGATTTCGGTTTCGAGTGCGCTCATTCGCTGATCACGTCCGCGAAGTCGTACCAGCCTGCCTTCTGTCCAGCGATCCAGACCGCCGCATCGACCGCGCCAGCGGCGAACACGCCGCGATCCTCGGCGCGGTGCGTGAGACGAACTTCCTCGTGGTTCCCCGCGAGGACGATCTCGTGTTCACCGGTAACGTCGCCCGCCCGCAGCGCGTGGACGCCGATCTCGCCCGACTCGCGGGGAGCCTCGCCCTCGCGGCCGTGCGTGCGCTCGGTGAACTCCCCGTTCGCCTCGATCTCCTCGAGTAGCCGGTTTGCGGTGCCACTCGGGGCGTCGCGTTTGGCGTTGTGGTGGGTCTCGACGAGCTCCACGTCGTAGCCCTGCAGGTTCCGGACCGCCTCGCCGACGACGTTGACCAGCGCCTGCACGCCGCGGGCGAAGTTGGGCGCGTGGAGAGCGGCGATATCCTCGCTGGCGTCCTGGAGGGCTTCGAACTCGTCGTCGTCGAAGCCGGTGGTGCCGGTGACGAACGCGACGCCGGCGTCGGCACAGGCCAGCGCGTAGTCGGCGGCCGACTCCGGCCCGGTAAAGTCGATCACGACGGTCGGCTCGCGATCGACGAGCAGCGAGTCGAACTCGGCTGCGGGCTCGATTTCGATACCTGCGACGGTCTCGCCGTCGGGCTCGCGGTTGACCGCGAAGACGACCTCGCAGTCCGCCCGCCCCGTCGCGGCGGCGATCACTTCTCGGCCCATCCGACCCGTTGCACCGGTGACGCCGATCCGCGTCGTCATCGATCACCCTCCGCATCCGCGAGTTCCGTCGCGTCGCGCTCGAGGTCGGCGAGGACTGCCTCGAGGTCCGCGCGGTACTCCTCGGCGAGTCGGGAAAGCGGCGAGCGCATCCGAGCGGGGCCGTAGCCGCGGATCTGCATGGCCTCTTTGACCGGGATCGGGTTGGTTTCGACGAAGAGTTCGCGAACCAGCGGTCCGAGTTCGTGATGGATCTCGCGGGCGCGGGCGTAGTCGCCGTCGAGTGCCGCACCGACCATCGCACAGGTTCGCTCGGGCTCGATGTTCGCGACGACGCTGATCGTGCCGGTGCCGCCGACCGAGACGGTCGGCAGCGTGAGCGGGTCGTCGCCCGAGAGGACGGCGAACTCCTCGTCGGTCGTTCGCTCGACGATCTCGCCGATCTGCCCCAGGTCACCGCTGGCGGCCTTGTAGCCCGCGATGGTCTCGTGGCTCGCGAGTTCGACGACCGTGTCGGGCTCGATGTTTCGACCCGTTCTCGAAGGCACGTTGTAGACGATCTGGGGCAGATCGACGGCGTCCGCGATCGTCCGGTAGTGGTCGATCAGTCCGCGCTGCTCGGGCTTGTTGTAGTACGGCGAGATGAGCAACAGGCCGTCCGCGCCCGCGTCGGCGGCGCGTTCGGAGAGTTCGAGCGCCTCGCGGGTGTTGTTCGAACCACTGCCGGCGATAACCGGGACGTCGTCGACGGCCTCGATGACCGCCTCGACGACCTGGACGTGTTCGTCGTGGGTCAGGGTCGCCGATTCGCCGGTCGAGCCGACGGGGACGAGCCCGTCGACGCCAGCCGCCTCGAGGCGCTGGGCGTCCGCTTGCAGTGTTTCGAAGTCGATTCGTTCGTCCTCGTCGAAGGGCGTACACATCGCCGGGAAGACGCCCGAAAGGTCGATAGCAGTCATGTGTTTGGTATGCGTTGGGTCGTGTGTTGGTCCCCAATCGGTAGGGTGTATCGGTTCCGATCGGTGGCCGATCAGTGGTCAGCCACGTGGTGAGAGTCGTGTGCGGTCGAACCGTACCCGGGACGGGGTGCCACGCCCGCCGCGAGCACACTCACACACGTTTGCGTTTGGTAAAACGAGGGCAGACGTCGCTCACGACGGAGCCGACGGACGGGTGAGCGACGTGGCGCATACCCGATACAGGGAACCGAACTGACTTATCCGTTATGTCTTCGACCGAGCCGACCGGCGTCCGTGTGAATCGACCGCACTGATTGCTACCATTCGACATACGATGTCGCGTCATTTATCCCGGCTCGTTACCTACAAGTATCTATGACAGATTTCGGACTGAAAATACGGATGGTCGTCGTCGGAACCATTCTGTTTGCCTTCTACGTCGGGGCGGCGACGGTTCTCGCCCTGATGTTCGGCGTCAGCCCGCTCCTGATTCTCCCCGCCGGCATCGTAATCCTCCCTGCGATCCAGTACAAACTCGGGAAGTGGATGGCGCTTCGCGGTGCCGAGGAGATGCCAGCGGAGGGCCAGTATCGAGACGTCCACCAGATGACCGAATCGCTCTCTCGTGACATGGGCGTCGACAAGCCGACGCTGATGGTCATGGACATGGGCGTCCCCAACGCCTTCGCCGTCGGCCGAAAGGGTGCCGGCGTCGTCTGCGTCTCGACAGAACTCATGCAGTTGCTCGAGCGCGACGAACTCGAGGGCGTCATCGCCCACGAGATCGCCCACATCAAGAACCGTGACGTGATCACGATGGTCATCGGCCAATCCATCGGGATGATGGTCGGCTACGTGGCCTACTTCGCGGTCCTGATGGGTGGCGAGCGGAACATCGGCACCTGGATCCTCGCGATGGTCGCCTCCTCGCTGGCGAACATGCTCGTGATGGTCTTCGTCCTCGCGATCTCGCGGTACCGCGAGTACGTCGCCGACGACGACGCCCGGCAGTACATCGGGAGCGGCGATCCCCTCGCCCGCGCACTCGAGAAGATCTCCAGCGGGTCCCAGGGCCGCGAGTCGACGGTCAACGACAACATGAACGCGCTGTGTATCTTCAACGCCGACAAGAGCCTCATGGCACAGCTGTTCGCGACGCATCCGCCGACCGAAAAGCGCATCGAGAAGCTCCGAAGCTAACGCCGTCTGACACGGTAAACGACGACGATCCGAACGCCGCGATTTTTTACGGTCGCCCGCGACACGCTAGTACGTGACCGAAATTCACCCGGGTCAGCGCGTCGCCGTTCTCGTCGACGCCCAGAACCTCTATCACACCGCACAGAGCATTCACAGCCGGAATATCGACTACTCCGCGTTGCTCGAGAAGGCTGTTCAGGACCGCCAGCTCACGCGCGCGATCGCCTACGTCATCCGCGCGGAGTCACCCGAAGAGGAGAGCTTCTTCGAGGCGCTGGTCGACATCGGCTTCGAGCCGAAGATCAAGGATATCAAGACGTTCGCCGACGGGACGAAGAAGGCAGACTGGGACGTCGGCATGAGCCTCGACGCGGTGACCCTCGCGAACCACGTCGATACGATCGTCCTCTGTACGGGCGATGGCGACTTCTCGCGGCTCTGCTCGCACCTGCGCCACGAGGGCGTCCGCGTGGAGGTGATGGCCTTCAAATCGTCGACGGCCGAGGAGCTCATCGCTGCCTCCGATTCGTTCTTGGACCTCGGCGACCGACACGAAACGTTCCTCCTCTAAGGTGCGAGCCGGGACTCGGTGTCGAACGGTCCGGGAAATCGCGCTGATCGATCCCGAAGTGCGTCTCGAAAACTGGACACCGCTGTTGTCCGGAAACCACGCGACCACAATTGTTGCCGTCGGACACGGTGGAATCCGGGGCACGATGCAGGACTGCTCGCGTCCCGTCTCGGACGGGGGAGATCCCGGCCCAGCCGAGACATATCAATTCGGACCGGACGCAACTTATGATCCTGCTCGAGGTACGACGGACCCATGGTCGGGCAGAGAACGCACAACGAACGGGAGACGGGAAACGGACAATAGATGTGCACGCGCTTGGTGTATCTCGGCCCCGAAGAGATCGTCCTCACGGGTCGGTCGATGGACTGGCACAGCGAGATCGGGACCAATATCTGGGTCTTCCCACGCGGACTGGAGCGAACGGGCGAAGTCGGTCCGGCCTCGATGGAGTGGACTGCCGAGTACGGCAGTGTCATCGCTTCCGCGTACGATATCGCGACGACCGACGGGATGAACGAGGCGGGGCTGGTCGCGAACGTCCTGTGGCTCACCGAATCCGACTACCCCGAGTGGGACGGCGACACACCCGGACTGTCGATCTCGCTGTGGGCACAGTACGTCCTCGACAACTTCGCGACGGTTGCGGAAGTGGTCGAGAACCACCGAAACGAGGAGTTCGTCGTCGTATCCGACGAAATTCCGGACGAAGGCCGGTTCGCGACCCTGCATCTCTCCATCTCGGACGCCACGGGTGACAGCGCCGTCCTCGAGTACGTCGACGGCGAGTTAACGATCTATCACGATCGGGAGTATCAGGTGCTGACGAACTCCCCGCCGTTCGACCAGCAACTCGCACTCGACGCGTACTGGTCGGAGATCGGTGGCACGGTCATGTTGCCGGGAACGAATCGCCCGGCCGATCGGTTCGCCCGTGCGAGTTTCTACGTGGACGCGATCCCACAGACCCAGGACCGTCGAACCGCAACGGCGAGCGTCTTCGGCGCGATCCGCAACGTCTCCGTGCCCTACGGGATCAGGACGCCGGACGAACCGCACATCTCCTCGACGCGCTGGCGCACGGTCGCCGATCATCGGGACCGACGCTACTACTTCGAGTCGGCGCTCTCGCCGAACGTCTTCTGGCTGGACCTCGACGGAATCGACTTCCATACCGATACCGGCGTTCGATCGCTGTCGCTCGGTGAGAACCAGACGAACGTCTTCGCTGGCGACGTCGCCGACGAACTCGTCGAAACCGAACCGTTCGAGTTCCTCGGCGTCCCCGCTCCCTCGAGTTGATCCTATCGGAGCTACTGCAAGTCACTGCACACCTGATCGCACGACAGCTGTCCGACCAGTGTGTGAATCGTTTCAGCGCCTCCGATAGCAGTCACGGCGGCCTCTACCGATCTTGCAGTCGGGACAGCGCTGGCGGGCCCACCGGAACTCACTCCCGTTGACTGCGCACCGTTCCGTCGCAGAGGAACGGGCCCAGAACTCCTGCCCTCGTTCGCCGAAGGACTCCCCCGACAGCACCGCGGCGGTGAACTCAGAAGTCGGCCGGCTGGCGGCGCTGCCAGAGCCCGATCACCAGCGCGTACCCCGTGACGAGCAGCGTCCCACCGGTCAGAAGATAGACGAACGGCCCCGAGACGGACATGGCCGGGCCGGCGAGGGTCAGGGCGCCGAGAGCGAGCAGGGCAACCCCGAGACCGATTTGCGTGACATCCATGCGATGTCGGTACTACCGAATCGATTCCTATAACGTTCACCATCTCCGTCCGTTCAATTGAATGAGAGGTATCCGCTTCGCCAGCGGTCCCGTGCTGACGCCTGCTCAGCCGGGACGGAACGTCCGTTCGGCTCGTCGCTCAGGCCGAAAGAGAGCGGGCGCGCCTCGAGGGTATCGATGGAACGCCCCTCGAGCGACGGCCCATCGCCGGGCGAACTACTCGATGTCGATCCGTTTCGAGTCCTCGCCGCTCGAGGCTTTCGGCAATCGCACCGTCAGGACGCCGTTCTCGAAGCCGGCGGCCACCGCCTCCTCGTCGACCGGTTCGGGCAGACGAATCCGCCGACTCGCCGACGTTTCCGTTCGTTCACGGCGGATATATCGACCCTCGGCGTACTCGGCATCCCCGGTCCGGGTGGCCTCGAGTCGTAGCGTGCCGTTCGAAAGCGTCAGGTCGATGTCGTCGGTCTCGTAGCCGGGCAGGTCGGCCATGACGACGTACTCCTCGTCCCTGTCGGCGACGTCGACCGGCACGGATCCCGGTACTTGCAGCCCGCCGGCGGTCATTCCCTCCTCGACCTGGCGACTGACGCGGTCGAGCATCTCCTCGATATTGTCGAACGGATTCCGTCGCATATCCGACTGTAGGTTCCCGAGGGGGATAAATTCTGCCCGCCGAACAACGACAGAAGCCAAGCGTCAGTCGGGAAGCGTCACGACGCCGTCCTCGAGCGCGTCGAGCAAGAGGTCGCGCGCGTGACCGTCCGGGTCGACGCCCTCGTAGACGGCCTCGACCTCGCCGTCGACGAGCAAAAAGGTCGTCCGCGCCGTCTTGCCGTCCCGCAGTTCGACGCCGAAGGCCTCGGCGATCTCCGCGGTGGGGTCTGCGAGCAGATCGAACTCGAGGCCCGCCGAGTCACAAAAGGACCGGTGGGAGTCGACGTCGTCGGTCGAGACGCCGTAGACGTCGACGCCGGCCTCTCGGTACGTCTCGTACTCGTGCTGGAACTGATTCGCTTCGATCGTACAGCCCGGAGTATCGTCTTTCGGATAGAAGTAGAGGACCGTCGGTTCCTCGAAGGCAGGCGTTACGTCCTCGCCGTCCTGATTCCGTGCAGTCACAGTCGGTGCGTCGTCGCCTGGGGCGAGTGGCATACTCGTGCTACTGGGAGCGCGGAAAAACGGTTTGTGGTCCGCTGTGGGCGGTCGCCCCCCGTCGCATCGCCTCACAGGTGGAACGGTCCGTAAGTATCCCGCCGTGAGTTACAGCGCGTGAAGAATCTCCGGACGTATTAGAGGAGGGGCGTGGTAGCCGTGCCTGCAGTGTGCTCGTGTCCGGGTTGGGGTAGTGGGTATCCTTCAGCCTGTGCAGGCTGAGACGCGTAGTTCGATTCTCGCACCCGGACTGTTCCGCCGCCGGAGTCGTCAGCCGCGGAGTTCCTCGAGTGGACAGTTACAGGGACGACGCCGTAGCAACGTTTCGATCCAGCACAGGTCACGGTCATTTCTGCCAACATCGGTCGTATTATGCCGGCGTTTGCCCATGATCGCGTATGGAAGATATCGTGCTTCACACTGGTACAGAACATCCCGACCTCCTGTGGATCCTCGTTCCGGCGTTCCTCTCGTTCGTGGCGGGGCTGGGCGTCGTCGCCTACGCCGACCGGCTCCGCGAGTGGGTCCGTCCCGAGAGCAGTCCGACGACCGAATAAGCCCGCCGGATTCACGCTCGAACGACGGTCGGACGCTACACTACCGGTTTCCGATTCGCGGCTGATCCGGTCCGAAGAACGACTCGTCTCGTTCCCTGTCGCTATTCGACGACGTGCTCGGTATCGTACGAGCCCAGCCGCCGAACCCACCCCTTCTCGGCGAGGTCTTCGAGTTCCGCGATCGCCTCGTTCGTTCGCGACTCGTAGAGCCCGGCCTCGAAGTCGATGTGGAAGACGTAATCCCCCAGTCGCTGGCCGCTCGGGCGTGACTCGACGCGGGTCAGGTTGATATCCCGATCCGCGAAGGGCTCGAGCAACTCGAGCAACAGGCCGGGGTAGTTCGCGTTCGGATAGACCACGAGCGAGGTCTTGCCGCCGCCTTTCGACCGCTCCTCGGCGGGTGCGATGGCGAAGAACCGCGTCGCGTTCGAGTCCTGATCCTGGATGTCCTCGGCCAGCACCTCGAGGTCGCCGTCCGCGTTCGCGGGGTGGCCGATCCCCGCGACGGCGGCATCGTCGCGGGCGAACTCGACGCCCTGCGCCGTGCTCGCGACGGCCTCGAGGGTCGCGTCGGGGTACTCGCGGTCGAGGTAGGACCGACACTGGGCCAGCGCCTGGGAGTGGCTGGCGATCGTCTCGAACGTCGGCCCCTGTGCCAGCAGGGCGTGTCTGATCGGGGTGACGATCTCCCGGACGACGGCGACGTCGTAGTCGGCGATCGCGTCGAGGCTCTCGGTGACGCTGCCCTCGATGCTGTTCTCGATCGGGATGACGCCACGGTCGTACTCGCCGCCGGCGACGGCGTCGACGATCGCCGTCACCGACTGCCGGAAATCGATCTCCTCGTCGTCGGCGATCGCGCCCGCCGCTCTGTGGGAGTAAGTTCCTTCGGGTCCGAGGGTAACTGCAGCCATTACCCTCCGATAGCAGGGTACGAGTCAAAAGACCGTCGGGTCTCGGACCGCTCGAGTCGATGGAGACCGATCAGTCGTCGGTCGGCGCGCCGGCCCCGCGCCCGCTCGAGACGAGGAAGCCGTCGTCGGTCGCGCGAGCGGCGACGTGGGGCTGGAACACCCACGCACACAGCACGACGATCGGGACCATCGTCGCCGCGACGGCGGAGTAGCCGGTATGGAGGGTCGGCATCACCGGGGCGGCGTAGACCAGCGGATAGACGATTCCGCCGACCGTCCCGACCCCGCCGACGACGCCGGCGACGCTTCCCGAACTGTCGGGGAACATGGCCGGCACCTGTGCGAAGATGGCTCCCTCGGCGAACGCACAACTCATCCCGACGACGAAGCCAGCCCCGACGGCCAACAGGACCTCGCCGGTCGATCCGGCCAGACTCATCCCGATCATCGCGAGCACGATGAAACACAGCGTGAGGAAGGTCCACTGTTCACGGTACTGGCCCGTAAAGACGGGCAAGACGTTCTTCTCTTTGCGGGCCAGCAGGTCACTGACGTAGCCGCCGATCGGTCGCAGGAGCCCGGCCGCGACGGAGAACGTCGCCGCGAACGTACTCGCGAGGACGAGGTTGTCGGTGTTGAACCCCTCGCGGTAGTAGGTCGCGAGCCAGCCGTTCATCGAGAGCTCGAGGCCGAAGCTCATCACGTACGCCAGTGCGAGCACGACCGTCCCGTAGCGCGTGGCAGTGTGGAGCCACTGTTTGAGCGTCGCGCTCTCGGCGGTCGCCTGTCGGCGCTCCTCGGACTTGGCGGCTTCACCGATCGTGTAGTAGACGATCGCCAGCAGGATCGAGACGATCCCGGTGTAGAAGAAGGCTGCTCGCCAACTCGTGTCGAAGATCGGGCCGCTCCAGCCCTCGGTAAACACGCGCGGGAGAACGAGCGCACCCCCGGCAGCACCGGCGTTGCCGACGCCGGCGTAGATCCCCTCGGCCGTTCCCAGTTGTTCCTCGTCGAACCACTCCGAGACGTGTTGAATACCGATGACGAAGGTGATACCCGCCGTCGCGACGATCAGTCGCGTGACGAAGAAGACGGAATACGACTGGGCGAAAGCGCTCGCGATGGAAAACACGCCCACGTAGGTCAAAACGATGGCGAACACCGTCGGCGCACCCCAGCGATCGGAGAGCCACCCGGTCAGGATCCGGCCGAACGGCGCGAGCCAGATCGCCGCACTCGCCAGGATCCCGATCTCCGCCAGCGAGAGACCGAACTCGTCGGCCATCGGCCCCGTGAAGGGTGCAAAGGAAAACCAGATCAGGAACGAGAAGTTGAACCCGATCGTCGCCAGCACCAGCGTCCGCCACTTGGTCATCTCGATCACGGCTGGTCACCACCGGTCGGCCGTAAAATAGAGAAACACGTTTCTAAACCTGTTTGCGCAAATCTCGATTCGAATGTTTTGGTACTTTGGAATATAGACTCGATTACAAACCCTAGATCGGCCTCTACTTCGACGTTCTCCCACATATTTCACTCGAGTGATCCGCCGACTACCGTATAAACCTACTTATTAACACCCTCCCAACCAGTAGGAAGGATCATCACAAATACACCCAATATTATGGCCTTTATCTTCCGTACAAATACCCCAATACCGCGTATAAAATCAAGAGATCGAATCGAATCCCAGTATATAGAAATATTCGGTCGGTTCTACCCAGCACCACCCGATCACGACACCGAGTCCGGCCACAGTGTTTCCGACCGAACGGACTCATCCGGACCGCTGTCAGTCAGCGCCGGTCACTCGGGGCAGAGGATCGCCTCACGCCTCGAGGAGGCGCACTGCCATCGCTCGCGGGTGACTGCGCGCCGGAGAAATCTACCGATCGGACGACTTACTCTTCGAGGTGTTCGATCCCTTTCTTCGAGACGTTCGCCTCCGTGATTTCGCCGGGCATCCAGTCGGGCTTGTCGTCGGGAGCCGTCTCCTCCCACGCCCAGCCGTCGTAGATGTGGACCTTGTCCGTCCCTTTCTCTCGTAACCGGAGCTCGACGCGGTCGGCATCGTCCTCGCTCGAGCCCGGCTCGAGGCGTCGGGCCGCCTTGAGCGCCGCCTGTCGGGGCGTGTTGCCCGAGAAGACGCTCGACTCGTCACCGCCCGATTCGCGCAGTGCAAAGTTTCGTTTTCCGTCTTCACGTACCATGATCGTGGCCTCCGTGTCAGACCAGCACACGATCCGACATAAAGATATCCCCGAAAACCGACCGACTGCGCCGGTATCTTTAAGTGTGGTGCGACCGGCGTTTTCTCGGAGTACGCACAGTCAGTGGTCGCCGCCCTCCCGGAATCATCGGGCGATCGGCGGCTGACGGCATGCGTTCGCTACGGCGTCGAAAACACTTAAGTATATCCTACGGCGAAGTTCGGAATAGAATCCCGCGATGGTACGGAAAAAGAAGCTGAGTCCAAGCGGTGCGAAAGACGACGACGGTAACTACCACAACGTCCACCTCAACCTCCACGAGGACGAACTCGAGGTCGCGGGCATGGATATCGGCGACGAGGTATTCGTCCGGGTCCGGGACGGCAAAATAATCATCCAGAAAGCGGACGAAGACGACGTCGAACACGAATTCTAACCACTCCCAGCACACGGTTCTGACTTCTTCTCCGTCTCGTATTGGCTGCCATCACTGCGTACCGGCACGGTCCCACAACGGGTCGTGAGTGCGCCGGACATTCCACACTACGGGATCGAGAATCAGCCCTGCGGCCGAGATCTCCACGTGGACGGGTCCTCGAGACGCGCTACTGCTCGTGGCCCCGATCCGTCGCGCTTTTGGCCCGCCGGACCCGATAGTCGATCGACGAATGGCCCGGTATCACATCGAAACGTACGGCTGTACGTCCAATCGCGGAGAGAGTCGCGAGATCGAGCGGCGACTCCGCGATGCGGGTCACCACCGGGTCGACGGCCCGGACGAAGCGGACGTCGCGATCCTCAACACCTGCACCGTTGTCGAGAAGACCGAACGCAACATGCTCCGGCGGGCCGAGGAACTGGCCGACGAGACGGCCGACCTCTTCATCACGGGCTGTATGGCCCTCGCACAGGGCGAGGAGTTCGCCCGAGCGGACGTCGACGGGCAGGTGCTCCACTGGGACGAAGTGCCCGAAGCGGTCACCAACGGCGAGTGTCCGACGACGACGCCCGACGCCGACCCCATCCTCGACGGCGTCATCGGCATCCTCCCCATCGCGCGGGGCTGTATGTCCGACTGTTCGTACTGCATCACCAAGCAGGCGACCGGCAAGATCGACTCGCCCTCCATCGAGGAAAACGTCGACAAGGCGCGCGCGCTGATCCACGCCGGCGCGAAGGAGATCCGGATCACCGGCCAGGACACCGGCGTCTACGGCTGGGACGAGGGCGAGCGCAAGCTCCATCGCCTGCTCGAGGAGATCTGTGCGATCGACGGCGAGTTCCGCGTCCGCGTCGGGATGGCCAACCCGAAGGGCGTCCACGGCATCCGCGAGGAGCTGGCCGACGTCTTCGCCGCCAACGACGAACTCTACGACTTCCTGCACGCGCCAGTCCAGTCCGGAAGCGACGACGTGCTCGGCGACATGCGCCGCCAGCACCAGGTCGAGGAGTACGTCGAAGTCGTCGAGACCTTCGACGACGCGCTCGACTACTGGACGCTCTCGACGGACTTCATCGTCGGCTTCCCCACGGAGACCGACCACGACCACGCGCAGTCGATGGCCCTGCTTCGCGAGACCCGTCCGGAGAAGATCAACGTCACTCGCTTCTCGAAGCGGCCCGGCACCGACGCCGCCGAGATGAAGGGGCTGGGTGGGACGATCAAGAAGGAACGCTCGAAGGAGATGAGCGAGGTCAAACGCGAGATCGTCGCCGACGCCTACGCGGACATGGTCGGCGAGGTCCGCGAGGACTGTCTCGTCGTCGAGGACGGCACCGCCGACTCGGTGAAGTGTCGCGACGCCGCATACCGCCAGCTCATCGTCCAGAACGCGAGCGACTACGGTCTCGAGCCCGGCGATTTCGTCGATCTCGAAGTGACTGCCCACGAGACGATGTACGCGTTCGGCGAGCCGGTGTAGGGTCGCGCCGTCGGCACTATATCGGTGGAGATCGATCCTCAGTTCCCGGGAATAGGGTGAGATAGCAAAGTAAGAGCACATCGAATCGTGACGTATGTGCGAGACAGCCGATCAACCGACCCGGTGTCCGCGGATCGAACGGGATGGAGAGATCGGGTGTAACCCCCATCGGATCATGGAGTTGCTCAACGACGACGACGCGCGAGCGGTGTATCTGTTCGTCGAGGAGCCGGCGACGGTCCGTGACATCTCCGAGGCGCTCGACATCCCGCAATCGACGACGTACAGAAAGGTCGAGAGCCTCACGGAGGCCGGCCTCATCTCACAGCTCAACGACCGCTCGCGGACCGGTACCCCTGGCCACTACGTTCAGGCTATGGATCGCGTGTCGGTGACCTACGACGACCCGCTACGCATCGAGTGTACGTGCAACGGAAACGTCCTGTACTGTGAGCCCTGACGACCGCCTCGTCGGGGTTTCGGTGGCGAGCAACTCGAGCGGACGGCACCCAAAGCGGTCGTCCCCCGGATTACAGGTCCGCGACGGCGTCTTCGATCTCCTCGCGTGGAAGCGGCGAGATCCAGTCGTCCGCGACGAAGACGTACTGTACCTCCCGGTCGGCATCGAGGACGAACGCGGACCGCCAGGGGGTCGAGACGTTCGCCATGTGTGATCGGTCGGCGAGCAGGTCGAGTGATTCGCTCACGTCGCCGTCGACGTCGGCGAAAAACCGGAAATCGGGTCGGTCCAACCAGCGAAGGAACTCGTTTTGCGCGTAGGGGCCATCGCGGCTCACGCCGAGTATCGGAACGTCCTCGAACTCGTCCCAGCCGGCCCGAACGAACTGCTTCCACCAGTTCTGTGCGATCGCGCTGAACGCGAATCCGGTACAGATGACGACGCCCCCTCGAGCGCCGAGCGCGTCGGAGAACGCCGTGGAACGAAACGTCTCGCCGTCACACAAGAGCGCCTCGAAGTCGGCAACGGTCTCACCCTCTGTCGGTGGCATACGCGAGGATGCGCCCGCGGGGACAAAAAACTCCGTTCCGCGGCCGAACCGACCGCCGAGAGAGTGCCCGCGGCGGCACATACCCTTTTGACGGCTGGGCCACTACCCATAGCCATGTTCACGCTCTACCGCCTAGAAGGCTGTCCGTACTGCGAACACGTCGTGGATCGACTCGAGGAACTCGACGTCGACTACGAGAGTGTCTGGGTCGAGGGACTCCACTCGAAACGCAACGAGGTCAAACGCGTCTCGGGCCAGCGGCAGGTGCCGGTCGTCGTCGACGAGGACAGCGGCGTGACGATGGCCGAATCCGAGCGGATCCTCGATTACCTCGAGACGACGTACGCCTGAGACGGTTTGCTGTAACGATGTCCCCGGTGACCCCACAGCCGGGTCGTGGAGCCGCCAACACTGACTGACAGCGGTCCGTCCGAGCGGCAGTTACTCGTCGCCGTCCTCGAGACTGTGCGGATCGAGTCCCGGATCCTCGACCGCGGGTGCGCCGATCGCGAGGACGACGCCCTCCTCGTCACCGACGTTTCGATGGCCGTGGCCGATCTCCGGTTTGGCGATCCAGAACGTCCCCGGTCCGGCCTCGACGTACTCTTCGTCCCCCGAGCGACCGAGCTTCAGCGAGAATTCGCCCTCGAGGACGTAGTACAGTTCCTCCTGATCGGCGTGGGCGTGATACTGGATCTCGTCGCCGGGCTCGAAGTACCAGAGTTTGAGGTTGAGCGCGTCGGTTTCGAAGAACTCGTCGAGCGCGCGGATGCGTAGATCCGGCGGAATTTCGTCGACATCGGAGAGGTCGGTCATCGGTACGTCCTCCGTCTGCACCACTTCGTACTCCATGCTATCTTACCACACGAAAACGATCACCAAAAACCTCCCGTTGCCCGCTCGACAGACCGGACCGACGATTCGTCACTCGAAGACGACGGCACTAGTCTCGTCGGGGACGGTCGCGCCCACCTGGGCGGCGAACGCCTCGTGGACGTGGTCGTACGTCGCTTCGAGCGCCTCGACGATCACCGTCGTCTCACCGAGGACCGGCATGAAGTTGGTATCTCCCTGCCACCGCGGGACGATGTGCGTGTGGAGGTGGTCGTCGATCGAACCACCGGCCCCATCACCGAGGTTCAAGCCTGCATTGAAGCCGTCCGGCTCGAGTGCAGCGTCAAGTGCATCGAACGTTCGTTGTTTCAAGCGGGCATGATCGAGCAGGACATCGTCGTCGAGCGCTCCGTACTCGCCGGTGTGAGTGTTGGGTATCACCATAAGGTGGCCAGGATTGTACGGATAGTTGTTCAACATGACGAACGCGTGTTCGCTTCGTGCGACGATCAGGTTCTCCCGATCGGCATCCCGCTCGGGCAGTTCACAGAAGACACACTCCTCGATGTCGGAATTCTTTTCCTCACGCCGGATCCACTCGATTCGCCACGGTGCGAACACTTGCTCCATGTATACTCCCTCTCGAGGGCGTCCTAAAGCGTTTCAGTCCGCTATCGACCGTCACCAGTAATGGTAATATCATCCATAAAACTATGACACAGTACCCCATAATTCCGACGAGAAGACACCAAAAAGCCATCTAAACGGTATAGAGCCATCTCAGTCCGTTTCGCGGATAAGTTAACGCCGTATTGCGATTTTGGCGACCACGAGGAAAAACGAAACGGGGATTTAATAGAGGGATACCGCGAGTAATACAGCAATGGCAACGACTGACGACTCTGTTAACGGGATGACCGAGCACTGCGAGGAATGCGACTTGGAAACGCTCCACGAAGTCTCGGTCCAGATCAGGACCGAGAGCCTCAAACAGGAGAACGCACAGTTCTCCCGCGAACCCTACCGCGTGAGCGAGTGCCAGCGGTGTGGCAACCGTTCGAGCCAACGGATGAACAACGCTTGAGTCTTCCGCGTGACGGCCGTCGACAACCAGGATCGTCCTCGTTGCTCGGTCTTCCGTTCTTTCGAACGATAGTAGCGGTTCGACACTCTCGCCAGTACTGTGAAAATCGGGATCAATACGGCCCCGAAGAGTCGCCGAAACGCCGCGTCGGATTACAGGTATCGACGAGTAAAACGCCGGTCAGTCGCGACGATGATCACTCAGTCGTGACTTCACAGCCACTCTCGGTAATGATGATCGTGTGCTCTTTCTGACTGACGAGGTAGCCGTCGTCTTCTTTGAGCACCGGATAGCCGTGGACGATGTCGTTGCGCTTGAGCCGACGCAGGGCCATTTCGGGACGATCCGTCTCGAGCCATCGGGTCGCGAACGGCAGCGTACGGAACTCCTCGGTGATCTGGTCGAGGGCATCGCGGGCCTGTCTGTTGCGGACGGTTCCCTCGCGCTCGAGCGAGAAGATCTCCTCGCTGGCACCCTCGGTGACCTTGCCGCCGCCGTCGGTCGCGAACGGCTCGATCGCGACGACGTCGCCGACTTCGAGCGTCGTCCCCTGTGAGACGGCGCGATTCGGGATGTTCGGGCTCGTGTGTTGTTCCCAGTGGCCCAGCCCGTGACCGGTGAGGTTGACGACGGGGTTGTAGCCGTAGCCGTCGATCACGTCCTCGATTTCCGCGCCGATCTCACCGGTGTCGATGCCGGGCTCGATGATATCGAGCGCTGCCTCGAGGGCCTGTTCGGAGGCTTCCGCGAGTTCGGGATTGCCCGAGAGATCGACCGTGATCGCGGTGTCGGCCAGCCAGCCGTCGACGTGGACGCCGATGTCGAGGTTGATCATCTCCTCGCCGAAGGTCGTCTCGTCGTCGATCGACGGCGTCGCGTGGGCGGCCTCCTCGTCGATCGAGATATTGACGGGGAACGCGGGTTTCGCGCCGAGTTCCCGGATCCGGTCTTCGGCGTACTCGGCGACCTCGAGGTGGCTCGCGCCGACCTCGACGCGTTCGGCGGTTTCTTCGCGCACCTGCGCGAGGATCGCCCCCGCTTCGCGGTGTTTCTCGTACTGCTCGGACTCGAGGTCCACCTCGGATTCGGCCATGCCCGGAGGTTAGATAGGTCGACAAAAAGAGGTTCCGTCTCTCCGTCGACCGGTGTCTGTCGGTCGGTTCTCGGGGTCAGTGGCTCTCGGACCGTCCGTCGACCCAGTTACACTCGGGGCAGGCAGCGACTCCCTGGACGTTCGACAGCGTCACGGTACAGCGTGGACACTGGCTGGCAGCGTGCTGTGGCGCTCGAAGCATGATCGATGAAACGGGTACGTCAATAATAAATATACTCCACGACGATCGTCGAACACCAACGGACGGCCGGTGTTCGTCGAGCTTCGAAAGCGCAAGCAGTGAACGAAGAGTCGCTGCGACGGCGCGACCACCGGGCCCGTACCTCAAGGAGTGTATGATCCGTTTCAACGCGTCCTATACGGACGGGTGACGCCCGACCGTTCACGAACGAAACGGCACGAGGGTCCGTGAAACGGTCGACACGAGTTATACTCACTCCGGTCCGACGTCGGATCGGCGTGAGAAACGCCACTGATCCGGGTCTCGAGAGCCGCGATCGCGACACGCGAGACCGAGGACGCGACCGACATCCCGGCGGGTAGATCACCCCGGTCTCGAGTCGCGGTCAGCGGCGGTTTGTCGCGCCGAACGTGCCGTGTTCGGCGCTCCGGAAACTGCCGATTTTGCGACGAACCATCCCCTTATTTGACGGTTTTTATATGGCCCCGGAAGAGCTTTTCCCCGAATTCGCCGCGTCTACCGGCTGTTTTCGGCGTTCGACGAGGAAACGGCCCGAATGGGTATCGTTCAATTTTTGCCGAGCCGCGAAGGAAATGGTAGACCTTTTACCCCCGTCGAAGAACCGTACAGACGAGATGAGCTACGACAAGATCGAGGTCCCCGACGAGGGGGAGCAGATCACGCTGAAAGCGGGTACCGAGGACGAACTCGAGGTGCCTGACAACCCGATTATTCCGATTATCTACGGTGACGGTGTCGGGAGCGACGTCGGTCCCGCCGCACAGAAGGTCCTGGAAGCCGCCGCGGAAGCGACCGGCCGCGACATCAACTGGATGCGACTGTACGCCGGCGAATCCGCTCGGGAGAAGTACGACGAGAACCTGCCACAGGAAACCGTTGAAGCGATCAAGGAACACCGTGTCGCGATCAAGGGTCCCCTGACGACCCCCGTCGGTGCCGGATTCCGTTCGCTGAACGTCGCCCTGCGGAAGAAACTCGACCTCTACGCGAACGTCCGACCGACCTACCACCTCGACGGCGTTCCGTCGCCGGTCAAGAACCCCGGCGAGATGGACATGGTCACCTTCCGTGAGAACACGGAAGACGTCTATGCCGGCATCGAGTGGGAGGCCGGCACCGACGACGTCCAGGAGGTCAAGGAGTTCGTCGAGGACGACATGGGCTTCGACAGCACCATCCACGACGGCCCCGTCGGCATCGGCGTCAAGCCGATCACGGAGTTCGGGACGAAGCGCCTCGTCCGCCGCGCCATCGACTACGCCTTAGAGCACGACCGCGACTCGGTCACGCTGGTCCACAAGGGCAACATCATGAAGTTCACCGAGGGCCAGTTCCGCGACTGGGGCTACGAGGTCGCCGAAGAAGAGTACGGTGAGGAAGTCATCACCGAGGACACGCTCTGGGAGGAGAAAGACGGCGAAGCGCCCGACGACGCGGTCGTCGTCAACGACCGCATCGCGGACAACATGCTCCAGCAGATCCTGACCCGGACCGACGAGTACGACGTCGTCGCGACGATGAACCTCAACGGGGACTACATGTCCGACGCCTGTGGCGCACAGATCGGTGGCCTCGGCATCGCCCCCGGTTCCAACTTCGGCGACGGCCTCCTGCTGGCCGAGCCCGTCCACGGCTCCGCGCCCAAGTACGAAGGCCAGGACAAGGTCAACCCGACCGCCATGATCCTCTCGGGCCGCATGATGCTCGAGTACCTCGGCTGGTCCGACGCCGCCGACCTCGTCCGCGACGCCGTCGAGGAGACCATCTCCTCGGGCAAGGTCACCTACGACCTCGAGCGCCAGCTCGAGGACGCCGAGAAACTCGCCACCAGCGAGTTCGCCGAGGAAGTCGTCGACAACATCGAGAAGTTGGCGTAAGCCGGCTTCTCGCCCGCTTGCGGTTTCGCCGCAAGAACATCGAGATGCTCCCGTAGAGATTGATCGTTCTTTCTATTCGGCCTCGAGCGAGTCGTCTACCGAGTCCCGTTCGAAAGGGACGCCGTGTTCCGTCGGGTGTCGAGACGCTGTCGAAGTCGTGGCCGTCGTGCTCGTGCCGAACCGCGGCGTTCAAACCGCTGGCTCGCGGATACGAGGATATGAGCGACGAGCACGATCACGGTGGCGACGGCGGCGACGAGGACGGTCACCACGGCCACGATCGAGAGACGTTCGCACACGACCCGATCGGCCACGCCGAGGTTCGGGCCGGAATGACGGTCGGCGAACTCGCCGACGAGTACGGTTCGGCCGGCGTCGGCGCGGCGAACCTCCACGAGGCCGTCGACGTGACCGAAGCGATGTTCGACGACGACGTGACCGTCTTCTTCGGCCTCGCGGGCGCGATGGTGCCGACGGGAATGCGGGCGATCGTCGCCGACCTGATCCGGGACGGCTACATCGACGTCCTCGTCACCACGGGTGCGAACCTCACGCACGATTCCATCGAGGCCATCGGCGGCAAACACCACCACGGTGCCGTCCACGCCGAAGGCAAGACCGAACGCGAACACGACGAGACGCTCCGTGACGAGGGCGTCGACCGCATCTACAACGTCTACCTCCCACAGGAGTTCTTCGCGACCTTCGAATCGCACCTCCGCGAGGAGGTCTTCCCGGTGCTCGAGGAGGAAGGCGTCGTCCCCATTCAGCGACTCACGGCGGAACTCGGCCGCGCCAACGCCGAGATCAACGAGCGCGAGGGCATCGACGAGGACGCTGGCATCGCCGCTGCAGCCTACGAGAACGACGTGCCGATCTACTGTCCCGCGATTCAGGACTCCGTGCTCGGCCTGCAGGCGTGGATGTACTCCCAGACCTCGGGCTTCTCGCTCGACGCGCTGGCGGACATGACCGGCCTGACCGACATCGCCTACGACACCGACGAAGCCGGCGCGTTCGTCGTCGGCGGCGGCGTCCCCAAGAACTTCACCCTCCAGACGATGCTCGTCACCCCCGGCGCGTACGACTACGCCGTCCAGTTGACCATGGACCCCAAACAGACCGGCGGCCTCTCCGGCGCGACGCTGGACGAGGCCCGCTCGTGGGGCAAACTCGAGAAAGACGCCGACAACGTCTCCGTCTACGCCGACGCGACGATCACGCTGCCGCTCGTGGTCGCAGCGGCTCGGGACCGACTCGAGGAGTAGTGCGCCAATCGTATCACCCAAACTACTTTTTACGCGCCGACAGGAACGTCCGTCCATGACGGCGATCGTCTTCGATCTGGACGGAACGGTACTTCACACCGACCGGGAGTACCGGGACCTGCTGGCGAACGCGATCGCGGACGTCCGAGGTGACGCCCCCGCGGAGTGGCTCGAGACCTACGACGAGGCCTTCTTCGAGCTCTTTTCGGCGTGCGACCCCGACCCGATACGGCGGGCGTTCGCCCGGATAGATGGCTGTACGGATCCCGAGCCATACGTGCGGGCGCTCCACGAGCGGGAAATCGAGTCGCTGTCCCCACCGGAGAACGCTCACACCGACCTCGAACGGCTGGCCGAGTCGTTCGAACTCGGCGTGCTCACGAACGGGCTCCGCGAGTGGCAACTGGCGAAACTTCGGGCACACGACCTTGAGGCGTATTTCGACGCGGTGGTCGCCTCCTACGAGGTGGGGGCACACAAGCCGGACGCGGCACCGTACCGGACACTCGAGGAGCGACTGCCGGCGGCTCGGTACGGAATGGTCGGAGATAGCGAGAGCGACGTCGACGGCGCGAAGAACGCCGGCTGGTCCGCACACCGGTACGAGGGCGGCGAGTTCGGAGCTCTTGCCGCGGATCTCTTCCAGCGGTGATCCACGACGGGGCCCCACCGTTCCGGGCCGGCGTCAGTACGTCTGATAGGATGCCGACCCGATATCGATCCGGACCAGCGTGTTGTCGGCGTGGGCGTCGGGGTCCGCGTCGTACTTCTCGTTGATCCGGCGACGAGCCGACGCGGTCTCGGTTGCGTCGTCGACGGCCGTTGCCGTCCCGAGCAGCGTCACCATCCACTGAGTCTGCCCGGCCTCGTCTTTCTGTACCGACAGCGCAACCCGCGGGTTCTGCCTGATATTCGCCAGCTTCCGGCCCGTCGTCACGATCTCGACGCACCCATCCGCGTACCGATACCAGACCGGCGCGACGTGCGGGCGTCCCTCCACGCTGGTCGCCAGATGGGCCATCAGGGGTTCACTCTCGAGAAGTCGCTCCGCCGTCCGTGGTATCGTCGACACGCTCGTGGTACCGTGGGGCAGGAGTAAAAACAGCCGCCGTGACGATGCCAGTGGGCCAACACGACGGGATTTCGACGGACGAGCTGCCATACCGTTTATCACTATGCAGTGCCTGTACGTCACGTATTCGAGACTCCGCGCATGACTAAGCAGTCCGCCGCTTCGGGGCCACCCTCGACGGACGGAATCAGTGTCGGCTACGTCAGTGACGACCCGACAGCGACCGAGATTCCGGAGGCACTCGAGGGGGCCAACGACCGGCTCACAGTCGAATCGATCAGTGACGATACAGCCCTCGAGGGCGTCCGGACGAATCGAATCGAGTGCCTCGTCGGTCGGACCACGGCCGACGATGCCCATCGGTATCCGTTGCTGGACCGCGTTCGCGAGGAAGATTCGCGGCTCCCCGTCTTCCTCGTCACCGACGACTGGGACGAGGCCGCTGCCAGCGCCGCACTCGAGGCCGGAGCGACCGGGTGTCTGGCCGAATCGAGCGCCGTTCAGGGGAGCCGACTCGCGACGCGGATCGAACGGGCGGTCGAGCGGGTGACCCGAGGGAACGAACGCGAGGCCACGCTCGAGCGAATCACCGGTGCCTTCGTCTCGATCGACGCCGACTGGGAGTACACTTACGTCAACGAACAGGCCAGCGACCTGCTCGAACGGCCAGGGGACGCACTCATCGGAGCGTCGGTACGGTCGGTGTTTCCCGACATCGTCGACAGCGAGATCGAGCACCAACTCGATCTCGCCCTCGAGGAGCAACTCCCAGTCACGTTCACCGAGTATTTCACACCCCTCGAGCGCTGGCTGGAGATCCGAGCCTTTCCCTCCGAAGACGGCCTCTCGATCTTCTTTACCGACGTCACCGATCGAATCCGGGCCGAAGCGGAACTCGAGGCGAACGTCGCCACACTACAGACGCTCTACGATATCTCGACCAGAACCGACGCCTCGCTCGGGGAGAAGCTCCCGGCCCTGCTCGACCTCGGCTGTGACTACCTCGAGCTTCCTTACGGGTTCCTGACCAGGATCAACCTCGACGAGCGGACACAGACGGTCGTCGAATCGCGGAGCGATCACCCGCTCTTACAGACGGGGGAATCCTGCCCGCTCGCCGAGGCCTACTGCCGGAAGACGATCAAGACCCACGAACTCGTCACCGTCGCGAACGCACCTGACGAGGGCTGGACCGGCGATCCAGCCTACGAGCTGTTCGAACTCGGGAGCTACGTCGGCGCGAAGGTGACCGTCGACGGGGCCATCTGGGGGACCCTCTGTTTCGCCTCGAGGGACCCCCGCGACGGGAGCGGCTTCTCCGAGGCCGAACGGTCGCTGGTCAAACTGATGGCCAAGTGGGTCAGCTACGAGACCGAGCGCGAACAGTCACGGGAGACGCTCGAGCGCCAGAACGACCGGTTACAGGCGTTTACCAGCGTCGTCTCCCACGACCTGCGGAATCCGTTGAACGTCGCACAGGGCTCGCTGGCACTGGCACGGGAGGGCGATCGGTCGCAACTGGCGGAGTGTGAAGCGGCACTCGAGCGGATGGAACAGCTGATCGACGAACTCCTGTCGCTGGCCGAGCAAGGGGCGACGACCGCCGATCTCGAGCCGGTGTCGGTCCGGGACTGCGCGACGAAGGCCTGGTCGATGGTCGACACCGACGAGGCTGCCCTGGACCTCGAGGCAGCGCCCTGGATTCGGGCCGATCCAGACCGGCTCCAACAGTTGCTCGAGAACCTGTTCCGGAACGCGCTCGATCACGGCGTCCCCGAAGGCGAGACCAGCGCCGAACTAACGGTCTCGGTCGGCCCCTGCGAGAACGGGTTCTACGTCGCCGACACCGGAGCAGGGATCCCCGACGACGTCCGCGAGACGATCTTCGACATCGGCGTGACGACCGACGAGGACGGGACCGGGTTCGGTCTCGGCATCGTCAAGCGGGTCGCCGACGCCCACGACTGGGATCTCGAGGCGACGGCGAGCGAGGCAGGGGGCGCTCGCTTCGAACTGACCGGCGTTGCCCGGCCACGCGACGAGCGCTGATACGGTTTGCTGTCCCGATGTCCCGGTGGGACCGCAGGCGGTCCCGGTCCCACCGGCACTGACGGACAGGAGACCGCATGCGGGAACTCCCCCAGCCCCCGCTCTCGTGACGCGAACTTTTTCACCACACCATCCATACCCCCGGCCATGTCACTGACTGCGGGCGTCGTCGCGGTCCAGGGCGACGTCGAGGAACACGCAGCCGCCATCGAACGTGCCGCCCAGGACCACGACCGCGAGGTTACGGTCCGCGAGATCCGCGACGGCGGGATCGTCCCCGACTGCGACCTGCTGGCGATGCCCGGCGGCGAATCGACGACCATCTCCAGGCTGGTCCACAGCGAGGGGATCGCCCCCGAGATTCGGGATCACGTCGCCGCCGGCAAACCGCTGCTCGCCACCTGTGCCGGCCTGATCGTCGCCTCGAGCGATGCCGGGGACGACCGGGTCGACGAACTCGAAGTGCTCGACGTGAGCGTCGAGCGCAACGCCTTCGGCCGGCAGAAGGACAGCTTCGAAGCACCGCTCGCGGTCGACGGGCTCGCGGACCCCTACCCTGCAGTGTTCATTCGTGCGCCCGCCATCGACGCGGTCGGCGACGCCGACGTACTGGCGTCGTGGGACGGCCGCCCGGTCGCGGTCCGTGATGGCCCGGTCGTCGGCACCTCGTTTCACCCCGAACTGACCGCCGACAGCCGGATTCACGGCCTAGCCTTCTTCGAAAACGAGGCCGCAGCGGTGCCGGCGCTCGAGGACGCGCAGTAGTCGGCCCGGCGCGCAAGGGTGGGGCGAGACGGCGACTGATTTATACCGGCACGCGATGTGCTGCAGGAACATGTCGAGCGGACACGACGCCCCAGCGTACGAGATAGCTGCCGACGACGAGACGGTTCACAGCGCGTGGGACAACGACCTCGATCCGGTGCGGACGATCGAGCCCGGCGACGTTGTCCGCTTCACGTGCAGGGACTCGACCGGCGGACAGTTCGGCCCCGACTCGACGGTCGCCGACGTCGCCGACCTCGACGTCGACCGGGTCCACACACTGACTGGCCCCGTCGCGATCGACGGTGCCCGCACGGGCGACGTCCTCGAGATCGAACTGCTCGCGGTCGACCACCGGGGCTGGGGGTACACGGTGGTCCTCCCGAGCGAGGCGGAGCTCGGGCTTTTGGCCGACGAATTCCCGGACCCGTCGCTGTACGTCTGGGAGTTCGACGGTGATGTCGCTCGGTTCGCGAACGACATCGCGGTCCCGCTCGATCCGTTTCCCGGCGTTCTCGGCGTCGCACCCGCCGAGGACGGCACTCACGAGACGTTCCCGCCGCGGTCGGTCGGGGGGAACATGGACATCAAACAACTCACGGCGGGCTCGACACTGTACCTCCCCGTCGCGGTCGACGATGCCCTGTTCAGCGTCGGCGATGGACACGCTGCCCAGGGGGACGGCGAAGTCTGCGGGACCGGAATCGAGGCTCCGATGGACGTCACCTGTCGGTTCGACCTCCGGTCGGACCTGTCGATCGACCAGCCCCAGTTCGAAACCTCGGGCCCGTTCACCTCGAGCGGCCGGGACGAGCCGATGTACGGGACGACGGGGATCGCGGACGACCTGCAGGAGGCCGCCAGAGACGCCGTCCGCCAGATGATCGACCACCTCGAGACCGAACGCGGCCTCGAGCGCAACGAGGCCTACATGCTGTGCTCGGTGGCCGTCGACCTGAAGATCAACGAGGTGGTCAACGCCCCGAACTGGGTCGTCTCCGCGTACCTTCCGGACGGGATCTTCCCCGAGGACCGCCGCGGGTCGGCGTGACGACCGGTGGTACACATTTATCCGTCGGGGCCGTACCGACGATATGCGTGGGTATCGACACCCCGAAAGAGCGAACGACCGAGACACCGGGACGCAAAGCGAGCGACTCGAGGCGGCTCCCCCGTGCCTCGGGCGGACGAGAGCGTGATGACGGACTCGTCGGCGGGCGGATTTCGCGACGGTGAGCCGGTCGAACGCGACTCGGACGAGAGCGAGTCGCGGCGGCCGCTTCCGGCCGACCTCGCGAGACGGTTCTTCGACGCGTGTCCGGTCAGCGCCGTCTTAATCGATGCGACGGGCGAAATCGTCCACGCGACCGACCGCGCCGCGGAGACGCTCGGACTCGCACACGAGGACCTCGTCGGCCGACCGTACGATCCGTCCGAGTGGGGCCTTTACTACGACGACGGAACGCCCGTTCCCGTCGACGACCACCCCGTCACGCGCGTCTTCGAAACGGGCGAACCGGTCGTCGGGTTCGAACACTGGATCGAACGCACGGACGGCGGCGAGCGGTGGTTCTCGAGCAACGCCGCGCCCCTGTTCGACGAGGACGGCACCGTCGAGTACGTCGCCATCGCGTTCGAGGACGTGACCGCGCTGAAGCGAGGCGAGAAGCGCCTGACCAGCGACCACGTCCGGCTGCTTGAGTTCCGTGCGGACGAATCGGCGGTCCCGCCTTCGCTGCGGGTCGAGGACGAACCGACGTGGATCGACATCGATTCCGTCGTCTCACTCCCCGACGGGACCACCGTCCAGTATATGGGGACGGCGGATCTCACCGCGAGCGACTTCGTCACCGCCACCGAAGAAGTGCCCCACTACCTCGACGCGCGGCTGCTCAGTTCGGTCGACGGCTACAATCGCATCGAAGCCCACTCGGAATCGGAGACGGTCGCCCACGTGTTCTCCGCGCTCGGCGGCCGTCCCCGCGAGATCGTCATTGCGTCCGACGAGGTCAGGTTCCGCGGCGAACTTCCCGGCGACGTGGATCACCGACAGGCCGGCGACGAGATCCGGCGGTTCCACCCCGATGCCGAACTGGTCGCCGAGACACTCGTCTACTCGCCCCAACTACTCTCCGACATCGTCGCGGACGCGCTCACCGACCGACAGCTGGCCGCGCTCGACGCCGCGTACTTCAGCGGCTACTTCGCCACGCCGCGGACCAGCACCGGCGACGAGTTGGCGGATCGGTTCGGCGTCACCCGCCAGACGTTCAACCAGCACCTCCGCAAGGCGGAGCAGACCGTCTTCCAGCACCTCTTCGAGAAGTCCGGCGCGGAGGGCCACTGACTAGTCAGCGTCATCCCTTAGGACGACATCTGTGCTACTAGAGTTCAATGAGTAACGATACAGCCCGCTCCAGCCCTTCTCCGTCTCGACCGGCCGGTGATGACAGTTCGGAGTTTGACGGTCGACTCGACGACGGTTCCGACACGATCATCCTCGAGATCGTCGAAGCCGTGGCGGCCGTGACGAACCAGGAACTCGTCGCGATGTCGCCCCTCTACGACACGGTCGATCCCGAAGCGCTCACCGACCTCGTAACGTCCGCTCGAGACCAGTCCGTCGACGTTTCCTTCTCCTACGAAGGCTGTCGGGTGACCGTCTCGAGCGACGAGTGCGTCGTCGTCGAACCGACGGAGCGCTGAACCCGTCAGCACCCCCGGCTCGACCCAAGCACCCAGGGGCTCGCATCCGCGCCTGTCCCGATTACTCGGTCTGGCCGAACCGATACGACAGTCGCGCGGGGCGGTTGCACTCCGGGAGAGTTGTGGCACCATGGGTCGAAACCACACCGGTGTGGCAGCCACGTCTCGGGTGTGCCATCACCCAGGGCATTTCAGCGGATACTCCCTGCAGCGGCGTGGATCAGGATTTCCGTTCCCCGCGTCGACGATCTATCACACCGCCGTTTGTTGGACGAAAACCGTGCTGATTGGCTCGAGGACTGGGATCCACTACTCCCGAACAGCGAACCACCTCCAGCCGCTGGACGCGCACGCCCGTCTTTCTCATCCGCTGAATCCCCAGTTCGTCGCCCGCTATCACGCGCTGGGCGGTCTCCTGGGCTTCGCGCTCTAACTGTGGATCCGGATCGATCTCGAGACCTAAATGCTCCTGTGGAAGCATCGACACCGCGCCGCCAGTTTGCTGGCGCACGTGAGCTAACTCGTGAGCCAGTACGTGCTGGCCCTCCGGCGACGACGGATCGTACTCACCGGAATTGAACGCGACGTGATTCCCGACGGTGAACGCTCGAGCGTTGATCTCATTACACGCCTGCGCGGCTCTCGGGCCGGTGTGAATACGCACGTCGCCCAGCGAGTCGCCCATGCGGTCTTCCACTGCCCGCTGAATGGACGTATCCAGCGAGCGACCGGGCGAGGAAATCACGTCCCGAACGCCCTCCGGAACCCGTGTCTCACCTGCCCTCCCCGTCTGTGCCCCACCTTCGGCGCTGCGCTGAAGTGCGCCCGAGGTTCCTCGACTCGAGTGGGTGCCGAACCGAGGACCGCTGGCTGTCCGAGACGCCCCCGTTCCGGTCGTTTCTTTGAGTCGCTGAACGCGCTCCGAAGCGCCCAATCCGCCGGTCGACTTCGGCCCGAGACTCGAGTCGGTTTGTTGTTTCAGACGCTGGAGGCGTGCCGCACCATCCAGCGCCCCAAGCGAGCCCGAAGCGTGCTCCGACTGTGAGGAGTCGCGGTGGTCTTTCAGCCGCTGCACTCGCTCCGCCGTCGACCCGAGCGAGCCCATCGACGCGGGCATCTCTACCGAGCCCGCCGCTGTCGTCCCGTCGTCGCTCGTTCGGTGCACTGGCACCCTCGAGTCAGTGGACTGCTGTCGCCAGCTCGAGGGTATCCTCGTCTTGGTATCCGATATTAAACGAGAGTGTTTCGGCGGATATCCCATCGGGTTCCTTCCTTCTCAAATGAACTGTAGTATAATGTAAATATTGTGCGATATTGATTTGAAGGAGTTTGCATCCATTTATCGTAAAAATAGGCCCGCCAGAGATCCTCAGTTGCTACTATAGTCAGGGAGAATAGCGGCTTACGTAGATCACTCGAGTGCCAACCAGAAACCCCCGAGCCGGTCACCTGCTGAAGAGCGCGCCCTTGATCTGATCGTACAGAGACGTCTCGCTGGTCGGATCGACTAATCCCCCGAGTTCCGCTTCCGAGACCGGTAGTTCGGGCACGAAATCGTGGCTGTAGCCGGGGATAGCAGCGTCTTTGTCGTAGTATTTCGGATAGCAATCGAAGTGCTGATATTTCCCGGTAAAGCGGTACTGGCCGGGACCCAGGATTTTGTACGCTTCAGGCGGTTCCAGCCCCATCCCGACGTAGCAATCCCGAATCTGACAGCGGAGATTGTAGACGAGGTAATCCCGGAACGGTTCGGGGGCCACGAACGGCGCAGGCGACACTTCCACGCACGCATCGGGGTCGCGGTCGGGAGCCTCGCCGTGACGAACGGTCGTTCGCTCACCTCTCGCGACGTAGTAGGTGATCAGTACGCCCGAGACTGCCTCAATTTTGCCAGCCTCGTCCAGATAGATCTCCTGCTTGTACAGGACCGCATCGTCCGTTCCGATCTTGTCCGCGGGCAGGTCGAACGGGCGGGAGATTCCGGCGGTATCCACGTTCGGATCGTTACGGTAGTGGCTCAGGCTCTGAGCTAACAAGTCGCCGAATAGCTCGTCTATTTCGTCACTCGAGAGGGCCATGAGAGCCTGACGGACGTCCTCGAATCGGTCGGGGTTCAGATCCCACGAAGCAGTGTCGTACCCTGTTTCTTGGGCGACATAATATTTCGCATAGCGGCGGGCTCTGGAGAATGCCTCATTTTGTTCTCTGGTTCTATCTGAGGGATCATCGGGTATTTGATCTACTAAGTGGTGGATAATTTTGCCTTCAATATTCAGGCCAAGCTCATGTTCTCGTCCTCCACTATCCGTTAATAGCACTCCAATTCCTTCTTCGTCTTCCCCGAGAATGGTGGCGTTCATGTGTTATCTCAACCCGTTGAACCAACCGCTCTTATCTTGCATTTCTTGCTGCGTTTCGAATTCCTGATCGGTATTAAGATCGAGTAAGTCTCGGAGACGCTTTTGTATTTCGCTGGCAGTGGTATCACCGAATTTCTTCGCAAAAACATAGCCGATAGGCATTCCGGCAAGTCCGCCGACGATGGTCCCGGTCGGCCCAGCGAACGATCCCGCCATCGATCCCGCTTTCCAGCCTTTGGTAGCGCCCTTGAAGCCACTACTCATCGAATCCTGTAGCAGACTTGCGGCGTCGATATCGTTCGCCTCGATGTAGGCCGGTAATTCTTCCGCACTGTCAACTTGCTCGACCAGATCAGCCAGTTGGTCGCGCGTCAGTCTGTAGGTCTTGGTTGTGAGGTCGTCGACTGTCCCCTCGACGAAACCCGACCCCTCGTCCCTCGACAACCGCTCCACGTTCGATGGCCCCGAGTTCCAATCCTTTCGCTGGACGTGGACGTCAGTAGTGGCCATCCGCTGAATGCCCAATTCGCCACCCTCCATGACCCGCTGGGCCGTTTCCTCGGCCTCACGCTCTAACTAGGGATCCGGGTCGATCTCGAGGTCGAGATTCTCCTGGGGGAGCATCGACACTGCCCCGCCGGTCTGCTGGCGCACGTGCGCTAACTCGTGGGCCAGCACGTGTTGGCCCTCTGGTGAACTCGGATCGTACTCGCCGGCGTTGAACGCGACGTGATTCCCGACGGTGAACGCTCGAGCGTTGATCTCATCACACGCCTGTGCGGCTTTCGGGCCGGTGTGAATCCGTACGTCGCCGAGCGAGTCACCCATCCGATCCTCTACTGCGCGCTGAATAGACGTATCCAACGAGCGGCCACGCGAGGAAATGACGTCCCGAACCGAATCGGGAACCTGCGTCTCACCGGCTGGGTTCGTGTCCCGACCAGCTGTTGCACTCCGTTGCAGCGATTTCGGAGTGCTTCGCTCGGCTTCCCGGCGTTCACCGAGAGGACGATCGCCGATAATCGGACCGGAAACCGGTCCGGTTCCCTCTCTCACCCGCTGAAGCAACTCCGTCGACGAGTCCATCGCACCCATCGATTTCGGGGTGGTCGTCGGCTCCGCCGACGCCGTTTCCTCGGCGCTCGTCCGCTGTATAGAAGCGTCTGAGGGACCCAGTGTCCCTGTCGCCTGGTCAATATGGTTCAGGTGTGACAGATCCGACTCGACCTCGTCGTCGGATCGCCCCGCCCGCGAGGAGTTCCGTCCCATCGTTTTGATTTACCAGTACTTTCGCTACCTCGATGATAATATTTCCCATCTATTGGCCTAGTAAATTTTATCTCGTCTCGCCGTCTTGGCTCGGGTACTCGCTCGAATGTCCTACGCGAATACACGTGCGCATCTCATAGCCGAACTCGAGCGGATCGAGTCGCTGCTCCGGGCGTACGACACGATCACCGAAACGGTCCCTGCGAGTGACGATCCGCCTGCTGTTGGCGAGGTCGAGTTAGCACACGAACCCGCCCGACTGTCGGTTGGGCTCCCGACCGACGCGGCGGAACGCCTCGCCGAACGTGCGGCCGAGATCGACCGCCGGTGTTCGGAGACGGCCACAGAGAATTCGTTCCGACTCAAAATCCTAGCGGAGCGCTTCGATCTCTCTCGTCCTCATCTCGACGTGTTTCTGCTGGCGGTTGCGGCCGAAATAGACGCTACCTACCAGACGATGTTCCGGGAACTACACGACGATAGTGACATTACCCATCCCACAGTCGAGTTGATCGCCGATCTATTCTCTCGAACGACCGACCAGCAACTCGCGGCTACTGCACTCGTCGCCCCCAGTTCCCCACTCCGCCAGCACGACCTCGTAACCCTCTCCGAACCCGTCGGCAACAGCCGCTCCCATCAGCATCGCCTCGTGACCGTCGATCCGCGACTGGTGTCGTATCTCGAGGGTCACGTCGACCTCGACCCCGCCCTCGAGCGGGTAGCCGACCTCCCTCCGCCCGATCGCACTCTCGAGGACCTCCAGCTCGAGCCACCACTCCACGACCGACTCGAGCGCATCGAATCGGAACCCAGCGGCCGCTACTATTTCCACGGGCCGGACGCCGACGAGCGCGACGCGGCGATCGAGGCGCTGGCGGACGACCGGCTGCTGCGTGCCTCGCTGCCGGCCGTGCTCGAGGCCGACGCGCTCGAGGGATTCCACCGGGAGGCACTCCTGCAGGACTGTCCCGTCCACCTCACCGACGCCGACGCGCTCGCCGAGCGGGGCGTCGAGTACTCGCTCGAGGACGTGTTCGACCGGTTCGACGACCTCCAGGCGGACCTGTTCGTCACCGGGACCGAGGAGTGGCACCCGACGGGGACGACCGTCGGGATCGATTTTATCGTGGAGTTTCCCCGCCCATCGATCGACGCACGTCATGCGTTCTGGGAGGAACGAGCGGACGAGCTACCCGCGGACGTCGATCCGGCGGTACTGGCAGGAACGTTCGAGCTGACCCGGAGCCAACTCGAGGCGGCGCTGGCGACGGCCCGGTCGCTGGCCGACGGGGAGCCGACCGCTGGGGACGTCTACGAGGGCTGTCGCGCACAGTCTGCGGACGGGCTCGACGAGCTCGCCCAGCGGATCGAGCCTGCATACGACTGGACGGACATCCAGCTTCGCGAGAAGACCGAGCGCGAGCTCCGGCTGATCCGCGATCACGTTACGGGGCAGGCACGCATCTACGGCGAGTGGGGGTTCGCGGAGGGTGGATCGCGCACCGGCGGCGTCGTCGCGCTCTTCAAAGGGCCGTCGGGGACGGGAAAGACGATGGCCGCGGAGGTGCTCGCCAACGACGTCGGGATGGCGCTGTACAAGATCGACCTCTCGACGGTCGTCTCGAAGTACATCGGCGAGACCGAGGAAAATTTAGAACGGATCTTTCAGGCCGCCGCCCAGTCGAACGCGATCTTGCTGTTCGACGAGGCGGACGCGGTCTTTGGCGACCGCGCCGAGGTCGCCGACGCAACCGATCGCTACGCCAACGCCGAGGTCAACTACCTCCTCCAGCGCCTCGAGCGCTACGACGGCGTCGTCGTGTTGACGACCAACTACGCCTCGAACATTGACGACGCGTTCGGGCGTCGGATCGACCACTCGGTGTGGTTTCCAAACCCCGAACCGCCGGTCCGCGAGGCGATCTGGCGGGCCGCGGTCCCCGACGACGCCCCGACCGGCGACCTCGAGTACGACCTCCTCGCGGAGGTCGAGCTGACGGGCGGTCAGATCTCGAAGATCGGGCGGCTGGCGGCGATCATGGCCGACGACCGTATCGGAATGGAACAGATCGTGCATGCGATCGAAGACGAGGTTACCTCGCGGCTCCTGTACCCGATCGAGACGAGCGAGTACCGCCACCACCTCCGAAGCGTCGACGTCGAGGAGGAGTCCGACGACGACGAGGCGTTCGACGAGAAGGCAGGTGAGCGCTCGCCCGAAGCGGTCGTCCGGCTGTTTTTCGACCTGCTCGCCGACGGCGACGGCGACCGCGCCCACGAGCTGTACCACTCCCGGACGCTAGCCGAGGAGTTCTCGCCCAAAGAACAGCTGATTCTCTCGCATGGCGAGCTCTCGATCGTCGGTGAGATCGACCGCGTCCGGGACGACCACGACCGCGTCGTGGTGGAACTCGAGCAGGAGCTCAACGGCGAACGAACGGCACAATCCTACGAACTACGGCCCGAAGAGGGTGCCTGGCGGATCTTCAACGTGCAGCGTGCACGCGAGGATATCGTCGTCGATCGATGAGTCGTAGCGTCGACGGTGGAGTCGATCGATCCGTCGTGGAATCGACGAGTCACTGACGCTCTCGTCGGCTCCGACCCGACGGGACCGCGAGCGGGCCGTGCATGCATTCGCGACCGGACATGTTTTCTCCCTCCTTCCCAACGGTATGGGTATGCAGGCATCCATCGACGCGGTTCGGGTCGCAGGGACGCCCCAGGGCCCGGTTCCGGTGGTCGTCCTCGCCGTCGAGGGGGAAGACGACGTCGTACCGATCTTCATCGGCTTCAACGAGGCGACCAGCATCGCCCGTGGACTCGAGGCCGAAGATATCGGACGGCCGCTGACTCACGACCTCCTGCTCGACGTCATGGAGGAACTGGGGAGCCGGATCGACCGCGTCGTCGTCACCGAGATCGAGGAACGCGACGCCGGCCAGGGTGGGACCTACATCGCCGACATCCACCTCGAGACGCCCCGCGGCGAGACGGTCGTCGACGCCCGGCCCAGCGATTCGCTCGCCCTGGCTGCCCGAACCAACGCCCCGATCGAGGTCAGCGAAGCGGTTTTCGCGGACAGCCGAGACGACAGCGAGAAGTTCGACGAACTCGAAGACATCCGCAACGTGTCGGGTGACATCTAGATGGACGAGACGCTCGCAGAACTGTTCGCCGTGATCGAGGATCGGAAGGAACGGTTGCCTGAAGATTCCTACACCGCCTCGCTGTTTACCCACGAGAAAGGCGAGAACGAAGTACTGGAGAAACTCGGCGAGGAGACGACCGAACTCGTGCTGGCCGCGAAAGACGACGACCGCGAGGAGATCGCCCACGAGAGCGCCGACATCGTCTACCACTTGCTCGTCTTGCTCGCGATGAAGGACGTGGAGCTGTCGGATCTCGAGGCGGAACTCGAGGCGCGACGCTGACGCGAAGGGACGCTCAGACGGTCTCCTGTCCGTCAGTGCCGGTGGGACCGGAACCGCCCTGCGGTCCCACCGCGACAGCAAACCGTCTCAGTCGAAGCCACTGATCAACGTCACCAGCCACTGGGCTGGATCCGGCCGGTCACGCACCTCGACGCGGTCGACCCACTTCACCCACTGAAATCCCCTGCGGCCGGGTGCGACGAGGCGGAGCGGCCCGCCATGGCCGTGGCTCAACCGCTCGCCGCCGACGTGGGTCGCCAACACGGCGTCGCGGGCCTCCTCGATCGGTAGCGTCCACCGGTAGCCGGTCACGGAGACGAACCGGACGTGCGTGGCGTCCGCCTCGGCGTCGACTCGCTCGAGCAGGTCTCCGACTCGAATCCCGCTCCACCGCTGGACCGTGTACCAGCCGCTCGTACAGTCCAGTAGCGCTTCGCGCTCCGCGTCGGGTTCGAGCGCGCCGAACTCGAGGTCGATCGGCGACGCGACCAGTCCGTCGACGGACAGTGCCCAGGCGTCGCGGTCGATCGGATCGGGGTCGTCGGCCACCCACGAGGTGACCGGGAACGCGGCGTTCCCCGCCCCCTCCCGTGGTTGCGAACCGGTGAATCGGCGGTCGCTACCGCCGGTCTCGAGGACCGCGTTCGCGAGGCGCTGCAGACGAAGGACGACGGCACTGGCGACGACCAACCCGGCAAAGCGGACGGCCGTCCGCCGCCCCTCGAAGTCGACCCGTCGCGGGGGCCGGAAGCGAGTGGACAGGTGTGCGATCAGGAGGGGAACGAGTGCGAGACCGAAGCCGACGTGGACGGAGAGGAGCGTCCAGTAGGCGATCCGGACGTCGAGCCCGGCAACCCAGAGGAATCCCGTCGACAGCGCCCCGAGGGCCGCGACGGCGGTGAGTACGGAGACAGCGGTCGACGGCATCCAACGGTCACGATCGAGTATCCGACGCCGAACGCGGTACAGCTTGAACGCGAGCAAGGCGACGATGGTCACCCCCGCGATGCGGTGGAACTCGAAGACCGGCCACCCCGACGGTCGGCCGACGGTAAAGGAAAGCAGCCCGCTCGCGACCTCGAGGCCGACGAGGACGAACAGCGACCAGTCGACGAGCCGCGGTGCCGGCTGGACGCGGGCGAACACCGTGCGGAGTCGCTTCCCGCTCATCGGTCGACGTACGGTCCGCGGACAGAGAAACCCCTCGGAGACGCCGTCGAACTCCGTGCGCTCCGCGATCGCGGTCGACTTACCGGCCGTCGACACTCCCAGAGACGGAGTGGTGAACGTGGCGCTCGCGGACCTCGAGAGATGGCGCTGCCGTAACCGAGACAAGAACGCGCCAAAACGGCCGGCGACGGGTTACGTGTTCGCGCGAGGACGGCCGAGTGCGAACGTGTACTTTCATTGTGGGGTAGGTTCCATACTCACTCATTGTGATAGCGACAGGTCGGTGGCCGAGCCGACCGCGAACGGAGTGACGGCACGTGTCCGACGATTCCACCACCGACGACGCCGGCGGCGGGGCCGACTACCGGCAGGTCTCGTTCGTCGCACTCGCGGTACTCGCACTCGTACTGGCTGCCGCGTTCGCACCCGGAATGACCGGCGGAACCACCTCCGGGTCGGAACCGGGGTTCGATTTCGACTTCGATTTCGATTTCGACCCCAGTACCGACGGCGGCGGGGACGACGTCGACGGCGGTGGCGGCGGTGAGAGTGACGACTCCGATGACGAGCCCGGCGAGGGGTTCGACTGGCGGCGATTGCTCGAGTTGCTCGACATCGGCGGCGACGAGGGCAACGGAAACGGCGAGACGGAGACGGAAGTGGATCCCCAGTGTGTCATCACGCTGGACCGGAAGCCGGTCCCCGGACGGGAGGTCACGGCGACGATCTACGACGACGGCGAGGCGCTCACCGACGCGCCGGTCTGGTTCGAGGACCGAAAGGTAGGCGAGACTGACGGAAACGGACGGGTGACCGGCGAGGTTCCGTACGTCGAAGAGCTGGTCATCCGCGTCGGAGGGACGACCGATCCGACGTGTCGAGCCGGAACGGGCACGTCGATGCGATCGACAGTGGCTTCCGGAGTCGGCAGCCAGCAGCCGGCCAGCGTGAGCGGACGTTCGAGCGAACTGACGGCGATGGCAACACCAGCGAGTGCGGGTTCGGGAGCGGCGGCCGCAGCCTCGGCAGCGTCGACGACGGGTTCGATGGCCACGCCGGACCAACCCAGCGTCCAAAGCGAGACGGAGACGAACGCCACCAGCACCTACGAGGTCGAGGGGGAGGTCGACCTCGAGGTCGAGGGCGATCCCTATCCCGGGGAGCCGATCACCGTCGAGGCCACCATCGAGGGGGAACCGATGAGCCAGGCGGCCGTCTCCGTCGACGGGACCGGCGTCGGCGAGACGGACGAAGACGGGCGGGCCACGGTGACGGTCCCCGACGACGGGGCCGACGCGTTCGAAATCGAGGTCGCCCGCGGCGAGTTCGCAGGGACGACGACCGTCGACGTGTTGGTACTCGAGGCGACGCTCGTCTCCGACGGACTCCTGCCGGTGCCCGGGAGCGACGGCGCAGTCGAAGCCACGGTCGGCGGCGAGCCGGTCGACGGGGCGACGGTAACCGTCGACGGCGAGTCCGACGGAACGACGGGGGCAGACGGCCGATTGGCGATCGAACTCCCGCGGGATCCGACGACGACCGTGACGGTCACCACGGAGCGACAGACTGCACGCACGTCGGTGGTCGGAACGTACGGCGTGAACGCGCTGTCGATCGCGCTCGTCCTCACCGTGCTGGCAGCGCTCTCGTTCCGGATTTACGGCCGTCGCGGCCCCGTCGCGGTCGTCGGAGTCACGGCGGCGCTGCTGACGGTGCTCGTCGTCGAGGCGGTTTACGGGGCGACGGCTGCGCTCGCGGTACTCGGCATCGGCCTCCTGCTCGGCCTCGGCGTCGTCGTGGGTCGGGCCGGCTGGAGTCGGCCGAGCCGCCGGGATCTGCCATCGATCCGCGACCGGCTGGAGCGGCTGACGTCGTGGCTCGTCGGGTTCACAGTCGGCGTTGTCGAACGGCTCGAGGCCGCCCTCGAGTGGGGGTACTCGCTGGCCGGGGCCGTCCGGGAGTGGCTCGAGTCGCTGCCCCGGTCGGGACGAGCCCTCTGGGCACGGTTCACCGCCTGGCTTCGGGGGCTCCCCACTCGGACGGTTGCAGCCGGCTTCGGGGCCCTCGTCCTCGTCGCGGGCGGCTACGTCGTCGACGGCGGGCGGGGGGCGGCTCTCGTCGCTGTCGCGCTCGCCGTCGCCGGTGTGGTGGTGCGCCGACGCGACGAGACGGAAACGGAAGCCGAACCGACGACAGCGGACGAGGAGACGGCCGATTCCACGGCGACGGAGACGGCTCCCGATCACTCGGGAGACGAACGGCGCTCGTTCCGCGAGCTGTGGCGGGCCTTCGCACGCCGGGTCGAACCGGGGCGCTGGCGAACCCGGACGCCCGGCGAGATCGAGCGCCGTGCCCTCTCGAAGGGGTATCCACGGCAGCCGGTTCGCGAGCTGACGACGCTCTTTCGCGAGGTTGAGTACGGCGGTCGGCCGCGCTCGAGCGGTCGTCGCGAACGGGCGGCCGACGCCTACGACGCGGTCGAGCGGGCTCGAATCGGGGACGAATCCACGGAATCGGACGCCGAAGACCGGCCGGAGTCTGCGACCGAACCGGCGTCGGCCACGGAGGGAGAGCCGTGAACCGACGATACCAGCTCGTCGTCGCCCTCTTGGGGCTGACGGTCGTCGGGATCGGGACGGTACTGGGCGTCGGCGGGGCCGGCGGATCGAGCGCTGCCGGGGCCCTCGTCGTCGTGCTCGCGCTGGTCGCGCTGGGCATCGGTCTTTGGAAGCTCCGTGGGACGCCCGGATCGGGCGGGGACGCGCCGACGGTTCCCTGGGCGGCCGACGATCGGTTCGCGAGTCCGGCACCCGAGCGGACCACTCGCGATCCCGCCCTCTCGAGCGACGCGCTGGCGGGAGTGATCGAGGCAGCCGGCGAGGAAGCCCGCAACGCGGGGGCCGTCGCCGACGGCCTCGAGGTCGTTCGGCCCCCGCTCCGGGAAGCACTACTGGACGCGCTCGAGCACGGGGGGTGGTCGCGGTCGGAGGCAGCAGCGGCGATCGCGGACGGGAGCTGGACCGACGACGAGGTCGCCGCCAGCGTCCTCGCGACGGAGGTCGCCCCGCCGACCCGGCCGTTCCGTGAGCGCGTGCGTGCGTGGCTCTACCCCGAACGCGTCGTCCGACGGCGAGCACATCGGGCGACGAGTGCGGTCGCCGAGGTCGCCGACGAGGCCCTGCCGACGGTGCCGGGCCAGACCGCACCCCGGAACGTCCCCGTGTTGCAACCACGGCTCGAGGAACTCCAGCGCGGGGCCGACGGGCGACTGCAGCGGGCCATCGAGCCGCGGGCGATCGCTCGCGGCCCACGGCCGATCCGACCCCGAATCGACGACGACCTCGAGCATGCGAGTGAGAGACCGGCCGATACCGAACGGGACGGAGACGGCCCGGCTGAGGATCGGGAGGTGACCGACGCGTGATCGACCGACAGGTACGCTGGCGAGGGGCCATCGCGGCGACGGTCGCGCTCGCCATCGCCGGGGTCGCCGACGGAAACCCCGTTCTCCTGTTGGGTGCGGTCATCCCGCTGGTCTTCGTCGCCGCCGGCTCGCTGTCCCGCGTTCGAGTCCCCGAGGGGCTCGTCGCGACCAGGACGGTAACGCCGACGCCCGCACCCCCTGGCCAGCCCGTCACCGTCACGCTCGAGGTAACCAACGACTCCGATCGGACGATCACGGACCTCCGAGTCGTCGACGGCGTTCCCGGGGAGCTGGCCGTTCTCGAGGGATCGCCCCGGGCCGGCGGGACGCTCGAGCCCGGTGATCGGATTCGCGTGGAGTACCTCGTGGTGGCCCGCCGCGGCGAGTACGCGTTCGAGCGGCCACAGTGTCGCGTTCGCGGACTCGGGGCGAGCGCGATGGCGACGACGGCGCTGCCAGTGTCGGGCGATCGGTCGGTCGTCTGCCGACTCGACGCCGACGCGCCGCCGATCGAAGAGGACGGCACACAGCGCGTCGGACAGCTCACCGTCGACGATCCCGGCGAGGGGCTCTCGTTTCACTCGACCCGCGAGTACCACCCCGACGACCCCGCGAACCGCATCGACTGGCGTCAGTACGCGAAACGAGGGACGCTCGCAACGGTCAGGTACGAACGGCAGGTCTCGGCGACCGTCGTGTTGGTCCTCGATGCACGCGCACCCAACCGCGTCGTCGCCGGCCGCGGACGACCGACGGCCATCGAATACGGTGCCTACGCGGCGACCCGTGCGCTGACCGATCTGCTCGGCCACGGCCACGACGTCGGCGTCGCCGTCATCGGGCTGGACGGCCCCGGGCCGGCCGGCTGTTACTGGCTCGAGCCCGCAAACGGCCCCGAACAGCGGACCCGCGCGCTCGCGCTCCTTCGTCAGGTGATCGACGAGGAGCCCCCGTCCGCCCGCGATGCAGGCACACGCCGCTCCGGTGGCGGTCGGCGCGGACACACCGGCGAGCAGGTTCGCAAGGTGCTCGAGCTCGCACCGACGAGCGCACAGCTCGCGTTGTTCTCGCCGCTCCTCGACGATCCGCCGGTGAACGCGGTCGAGACCTGGCGGGGCGCGGGACTGCCCGTCGTCGTGCTCTCGCCCGACGTCGTCCCGGCGAACACCGTCAGCGGCCAATACGAGCAGACGCGACGACGAACGCGGCTGGCCCGCTGTCAGGCCGCCGGTGTGCGGACGGTCGACTGGCGACGCGGGACGCCGCTGCCCCTCGTCATCGAGCGCGCCTTCGCCGCCGACACGCGGCTCTCGAGTGCGCGACTCACCGGGGGCACCGCGAGCGGAAACGGACCGTCGGATACCGATCAGCCGGCCCCGGAGGGGGGAGCCGCCGGCCAATCGAGCGACCACACCCGGTCGGAACGGACCGCCGATCCGCCGATGCGGTCGGGAGGTGACGACTAGATGTCCCTGGCCGGCCCCCGCCTCGATCGGCCGTCCGCGATCGGCGACGAGGGACGACCGCGGGCGGCGAGCCTCTGGATCGCCAGCCTGGCCGTCATCGTCGTCGTCGGCGTCGTCGGCGTCGCGATCGACCTGGCCTCGCTGTTGCCGACCCTCGGACTGGTCGTCGGCATGACCGTCGCGGGCGTGGGCCTGCTCGAGCGCGACGGGTTCGTCAATCAGGTCGTGGCCCACCTGTTCTTGCTGACGTTTGGCTCGGCGTTCGCACTGGCGGTGCTCGCGGCCCCGTTCGTCTCCCGCGTCGGACTCGCAGTGAGCGGGTCCGCGCTCGCGCTGGCCGGGATCGCGGCGGCCTGGGCCGACGTCGGCGGCGACACGCTCAAACCCGCCGCGATCGGAAGCGCGATCAGCTACGTGTCGATGCTGTGTGCGGCCGTACTGGCGGCAGTGCTGGCCGTGATCGTCTTCTTCGGATGGACGGTGCTGACCGGAATCGTCGGCGTTTCGACGCCGGTCGCCTCCCTCACCGGGTTCCTCATGATCGTGGCCGCCATCGGCGGTGCCATTGGGCTGGCGCTGCGATGGCTTCCGATTCGACAGTTGACCCGGCGGGACCGCCGCCCCGCGGTCGAACGCCGACTCGCGATCGTCCGGCGACGCCTGCTGTATACGGTCGCCGGGTCGGTCGCTGCGATCGCCGGGATCGCGGTCCTCGTGATCGCCGGCGTCTTCGAGGGAGCGATACGCAGCGTTCCGGGACTTGCAGTCGCCCTCGAGGCGTTGTCCTCGCCGTTCGTCGTCTGGCCGATCGTCGCGGTCGGCGTGGGAGCCGTCGGCCTCGGCGTGGTCGCCGTCGGGTTGCGACGGTTCACGCGGCAGGTCACCGCGGAAACGACGCGCCGGACCGCCGCGATTACCGTCGGCGTCGTCCTGTCGCTGCCCTTCCTCCTCGGACTGGCGCTCCTGATCGCGAGCAGCGGTGCCGTCGTCGGTCCCTTCCTGCTCGGGAGCGTGCTTCTCGTCCCGCTGTTGCTGGGACCGCTGGCGTTCCTGGCCGTGATCGGTGGCAGCGTCGCCGCCGTGGGACTGGGGCTGCTCCCCGCGCGGGCGACCGGACCGGCGATCGCCGCAACGGGGCTGGTCGTCGCTGCCATCGGCCTGGGGCGGGCGAGCCCGCTCGTCGTCTTCGCCTGCATCGCCACAGCGGTCCTCGTCTGGGATACCGCGACGTTCGGCCTCGGCGTCACCGCCGAACTCGGCCACCTCCCTGATACCCGCCGGCTCGAGCTGTTCCACGGAACCGTCGCCGTCGGGATCGCCGTCGCCGCCGTGGTCCTCGTGACCGGGCTCGAGTTGCTCCGGGCCGGCCTCTTCGGCAGCGCCAGCGCGGCCGGCGCTGCGGTCGTCGTTCTGGGTGCGTTGCTCCTGTTGGTGCCGTTGCGCGGCTAGCCCCGTTCCAGCCGTCGACTGCAGGGCCGGCGGGGAGCAGACCGCCGGGTTCGACCCCCCAGTGCAGGCGTTGACAGCCACTAGCACTGCCACGCGGCATCGACACCGGATCGGCTCGGACCGAGACGCCGGCGCGGGTCGAGGGGAGGGTTCTTGGGATTCTAGGGGAACTATCGGGTATGGAGGAAACGAACGTGACGCCCGACGAGGCCGCTCGCACCGTCGAGCACGTCGTCGAACGGATCGAAGAGGCCGCAGTCGTCGACCGGCAGGTGCTCCACGCCATGCTGTCGGCGGTGTTGGCCCGCGGGCACGTCCTGCTCGAGGACGTCCCGGGAACGGGGAAAACGGTCACCGCGCGGGTGATCGCCGAATCGATGGGGTTGGCGTTCAAACGGATCCAGTTTACGCCGGATCTGTTGCCCTCGGACGTGACCGGCTCGACGATCTACGACGATTCGACCGGCGAGTTCGAGTTCGCGAAGGGGCCGGTCTTTACGAACGTCGTGCTCGCCGACGAGATTAATCGCGCGCCGCCGAAAACCCAGGCCGCCCTGCTCGAGGCCATGGAGGAACGGCAGGTCAGCGTCGACGGGACGACCTACGACTTGCCCGACCCGTTCGTGGTCGTCGCGACCCAGAACCCGATCGAACAGGAGGGGACCTTCCGCCTGCCCGAGGCCCAGCGCGACCGATTCAGCGTCAAGACCTCGCTTGGCTATCCGGATTTCGACGGCGAGATGGGGCTGCTCGAGCGGCGGGCGAACCGCCGGTCGCTCTCGCCGAGCGTCGATCCGGTCGTCCGCTCGGACGCGGTCCGCCTCTTACAGGGGCTCACGGAGGAGGTGACCGTCGACGAGAAGGTCCGCCGCTACATCGTGGAAATCGCACGGAAGACGCGGTCGGACCAGCGGGCCGAGATCGGCGTCTCCCCCCGCGGCGTCCAGCGCGTCTTCGAAGCGGCCCGCGCCGCGGCGCTCATCGACGGCCGCTCGTACGTGACACCGGACGACGTCAAACGGCTCGCACAACCCACGATGGCCCACCGGATCGTGCTCACGACCGAGGCGACCGTCGAGGGCGTCGACGAGAGCGCCGTCGTCCGTCACGCAGTAACCGCCGTCGACGTGCCGGCCGTCGCGCCGGGTGGGGACGACCCCGAGCCGCCGACCGAATCCGAAACCACGGCCGATGACCCACGGAACGAGACTCCGTCAGCGGACCCACGTGACGAGCCGTCGTCGAACGACTCACGGGACGATCCCGACTCGAGTTCCGAACGACAGGGCGATCCGCGGATGGGCGATTGATTCACCAGCAGCGACCGCGACAGCCGTGTGTGCTTGCAGCCGCTCGTAGTAGCTTGATGTCGGTCACCGGCGTCCGTACGATGCCATGGCGTTCCAACAGCTCGAACACGCGGACGATCACATGCAGGACTGTATCGACAACTGCCTCGAGGCCGCCCAGGTCTGTGAGTGGTGTGCCGACGCCTGTGCGGAGGAGGGCGAATCGATGGCGCGGTGTATTCGGCTCTGTCGGGACGTGGCCGATATCGCCTCACTGCACGCGCGGTTTATGGCCCGCAACTCGGGGTATCACGCGGAACTAGGCGAACTCTGTGCGGACCTCTGTGAGGAGTGTGCCGAGGAGTGCGACCAACACGACCACGACCACTGTCAGGCCTGCGCCGAAGTGTTGCCCAAGTGTGCCGAGAGCTGTCGTGAGATGGCCTCGGCCTGATACGGTTTGCCGTATCGATGTCCCGGTGGGACCGCAGGGCGGTCCCGGTCCCACCGGGACTGACGGACAGGAGACCGTCTGAGACCGAACGCCGATCGATCCAGGTCGCGTCGACATCGGGGACTCGTCGAACGGAGACGAACCGCGACACGGGAGACCTCGTTCGATTCGAAAACGGTCGATTCGGTGGTGACACGGCGAAAACCGTCTCCGAACGAGTCGGGACGACGCTCCGGGAGACGCTTACGTCCCGTGGTCCCAGCTGTCCATGTACTCGTGCTGGGTGTCGGTCAGCGAATCGAAGTCGACGCCTTCGGCCTCGAGTTTGATCTCGGCGATCTCTTTGTCGAGTTCGTCGGGGACGTCGTGGACGCCGGCGTCGTATTCGTCGCCGTTCTCGAGCATCTCGCGCACGCAGACGGCCTGAATACCGAACGACTGGTCCATGACCTCGACGGGGTGGCCAAGCGAGACGGGCGCGGCGAGGTTGACGAGCCGTCCCTCGGCGATGACGTTCAGTTTGCGACCGTCGGCCAGCTCGTAGGCCTCGACGCCGTCGCGTGCTTCGTAGCGGTCGACCGCGAGGTCGCCGAGGGCCTCGAGATCGATCTCGATGTCGAAGTGGCCGGCGTTGGCCAGCAAGACGCCGTCTTTCATCTCCTCGAAGTGCTCCTCGACGATGACGTCCCGGTTGCCCGTCGTCGTCAGGAAGACGTCGCCGACCTCGGCGGCCTCGGCCATCGGCATGACCTCGTAACCCTCCATGTGGGCCTCGAGGGCGCGCCGGGGTTCGACTTCGGTGACGATGACGTTGGCGTTCTGACCGGCGGCCTTCTTCGCGACGCCCTTCCCGCAGTAGCCGTAGCCGGCGACGACGACGTTCTTGCCGGCCCACGAGAGGTTCGTGGTCATGGCGATCGACGCCAGCGAGGACTCGCCGGTGCCGTGGACGTTGTCGAACAGGCGCTTCATCGGCGTGTCGTTGACCGCGAAGACGGGATACTCGAGCGCGTCGTCGTCGTCCATCGCGCGCAGGCGGTGGACGCCCGTGGTCGTCTCCTCCGCGCCGCCGACGATGCCGTCGATCAGTTCGGGGTAGTCCTCGTGGATCGCGGCCACGAGATCCATCCCGTCGTCGACGGTGATCGTCGGTTCGTGTGCGATGACGGCCTCGATCGCGGCGTAGTACTCCTCGTCGTCGACGCCGCGTTTGGCGTAGCTGGTGATGTTCTCGTGCGTATCGAGCGCCGCGCTCACGTCGTCGTGGGTCGACAGGGGGTTACAGCCCGTGACGGCGACCTCCGCGCCGCCCTCCGCGAGCGTCTCGACGAGGATCGCCGTCTTCGCCTCGACGTGCATCGCCATCCCGATGCGCTCGCCCGCGAACGGCTGCTCGGCGACGAACTCCTCGCGGACGTGCTCGCAGATCGGCATGTGTTGGGCGGCCCAGTCCATCTTCCGGCGTCCCTCCTCGCGAGCCGACTCGAGGTCGTCTAGCTGCTCGCTGATCGGGGGATACTCGGTGTCGGTCATGGATCGATTGAGTGCGAGCGTGGCAAAAACCCTACCGAAGCGACCGCGGGAGTCGAAACGGAGGGGTCGAAAGAACAGTACCGAAGTCGTGGTGGTCGCTGGCGCGGATCGGGATCCAAACGCCGCGGCACACCCGTCTTCGACGCCGGCGAAGACCGTGCCTCTGACAAGCGCGGTGTCGTCGCCCGGCGTCGTCGAACGCGGGTGGACGCGGCGATCAGCGGTCGTTAGTTGGGTCCGGCGTGGTCCGGCGGGCCGCCGCCGTTTCCGTTGTTGCCGTTGTTGCCGTCGTCTTCGTCGTCATCGTCGGCCTCATCGTCTTCCTCTGCCTCGTCATCATCGTCGGCCTCATCGTCTTCCTCTGCCTCGTCATCATCGTCGGCCTCGTCGTCTTCCTCTGCCTCGTCATCATCGTCGGCCTCATCGTCTTCCTCTGCCTCGTCGTCATCGTCGGCCCCATCGTCATCCTCTGCCTCGTCGTCTTCCTCTGCTTCGTCGTCATCGCTGGGCGGACCAGCGTGGGATGGTGGACCGCGTTCGTCATCGTCTTCGTCGTCCTCGACATCGTCGCCGTCCTCGTCGTCATCGCTCGGCGGGCCAGCGTGGGACGGTGGACCGCGTTCGTCATCGTCTTCGTCGTCCTCGACATCGTCGCTGTCCTCGTCGTCATCGCTCGGCGGGCCAGCGTGGGACGGTGGACCACGTTCGTCGTCTTCGTCAGCCTCGTCATCGTCGTCGCTGTCCGTTTCGTCGTCGCTCGTCGAGTCCTCCTCGTCGGTCACGTTCTCGTCGGAGTCGTCGTCGGTTTCGTTGTCGACGAGATCGTCGTCGGTTTCGTTGTCGTCATCGATCGGCGGGCCGGCGTGATCCGGTGGACCCGCGTGGTCGGGTGCGTTACCCGGGTTGTTCGCAACGACGAAATTCGCGACGGCTATTCCGCGCGGCCCGTCGGATTCGTTGTCGGCATCCTCGACGAACGACGAAACGAGCGAGCCGAAGTTCGACGCGTCGTCGGTCTCGTTCCCGTCGTCGGTCTCGTTCCCGTCGTCCGTTTCGTTCCCGTCGAGTACGTCGTCAGTCTCGTTCCCGTCGTCCGTTTCGTTCCCGTCGAGTACGTCGTCAGTCTCGTTCCCGTCGTCCGTTTCGTTACCGTCGAGTTCGCCGTCGGTCTCGTTCCCGTCGTCCGTTTCGTTACCGTCGAGTTCGCCGTCGGTCTCGTTCCCGTCGATCTCCTCCTCAGCGGGCTCCGTTTCCTCGATGGAATCCTCGTCGATCGTGACTGCCGTATCGGTCACGTTACCGTCGTCGGTCGACGCGGTGATCGTCACGTTGACCGACTCGTTTGGCGCTGACAGGACGACCGTTCCGTTTTCGTCCGTCGAGTAGCTCCCCTCGTCCACGTACGACTCGTTCTCGAACGCGGTTACGTCGACGGTCGCGTTCTCGATCGCGGTTTCGTTCGTTTCAACCGTGACCACGATCGCGTCGCCATCGTGGTCGAACTCCGTTGTGAGGTCGCCGTCGCCCGTCTGCGCTGCCACTGTTCCCAGTGGCGCGAGCGCGGACAGGACCATCGCGGCAACCAGTGCCATTGCGAGTAGTCGGTGATGCTTCATCCGGTCGAGACATTCACGGAATCTTGAATAAACCCCCACGGATGTTCTCGCCGTTCGCGCCGCCACAAAACGATCCGAGAATAGTTTAAAGCGTTTATCGACGGTCCTGAGTGTTTATATCGATTCGAACAGTCGATCATTCAGAGCGGCACCTGCTTAGGTGTCGACCCGTTCGACCAGCGACGTCGCCGCCTCGAGCGCTCGCTCCCGAACCGCCGCTTCCTCGAGCGTCAGCACCTCGCGGTCGCGCATGAGCACCTGCCCGTCGCAGACAGTGTGGCGGACGTCGGCCGCTGTGGCCGCGTACGCGAGGTGACTCACGAGGTCGTGGCGCGGCGTCAGGTGGGGTGCCTCGAGGTCGATCACCGCGAGATCGGCCGGCGCTCCCGCCTCGAGGCGGCCGGACGCGAGGCCGATCGCGTCGGCGCTCCCCCGGGTCACCATGTCGACGGTCGCCTCGGCGGAGACTGCACTCGCATCGTCGGCGGCGAGTTTCCCGAGCATGGCCGCGTCGCGGGCCTCGTCGAGCATCGAAAGGTCGTTGTTCGAGGCCGCGCCGTCGGTCCCGAGGCCGACGGTGACGCCCGCGTCGAGCATCCGTTGAACGGGGGCCATCCCGCTTCCCAGCTTCATGTTCGAGGCCGGGCAGTGGATCACGCCGGTCCCGGCTTCGGCGAGCAGTTCGATCTCCCGGTCATCGACGTGGACGCCGTGAGCGATGAAGTCCTCGGGCTCGAGCATCCCCCGATCGGCGGCGTACTCGAGGGGGCGCTGGCCGTGTTCCTCGACGATCGGCGCGACCTCGTTTTCGGTCTCGTTGGCGTGGTAGTGGATCGGAACGCCCGCCTCTCGGGCTTTGGGAACGAACTCCTCGAGATACTCGCTCCCGACGGTCGTCAACGAGTGGGGTTTGAACGCCGTCGAGATCCGGCCATCGGCCGCGCCGTCGTACTCGCGGGCGATCTCGAGGCTCGTGTTCGCGTCCTCGCGGGCGACCTCGTCGTCCTTCCCGACGGTGACGATGCCGTGGCCGAGCCGCGCCCGGATGCCGGCCGTCTCGACCGCGTCGGCGACCTCGGGCACGTGGAAGTACATGTCCGCAACGGCAGTCGTCCCCGACTTGATCAACTCGAGTAGGCCCAGTTGGGCACCCGCGTGGACGTCGTCGGCCGTTAGTTCCCCTTCCGCCGGCCAGATGTCCTCCTGGAGCCACGCCTCGAGGGGTTTGTCGTCGGCGTACCCCCGCAGGAGCGTCATGGCGACGTGACAGTGGCCGTTGACGAACCCCGGCATCACGAGCGAGTTCGCGGCCTCGAGCGTCTCGTCGGCGTCGTCCGCGAGGTCGGGCCCGATATCGCGGATCTCGCCGGCGTCCTGATCGACCAGTACGTCCGCAGCCGTCACCGTCAGGTCAGGTCGGAGGACCTGCCCACCGGTGATCGCAAGCGTGGTCATTGGCACACAGTTCTCGTCGGGCGGCCTTATGGTGTCGATTCACGGGCGGGCGAGGCGGGTGTCACGGGGTGTGACTCGAGGGGGGTCACCGGGACGTGTGCCGAGACGAGTCACTGGATTTATATCTTCTGTCGGAGACGTATCCGTATGGACTCAGGGTTAGAGCGCGAGGGGAAGCGCCGCGAGGGAGGGTATCCTCCCCAGGTCGCCCTCGCAGACGCCTGGAGCGAGCACAGGCGGTACGTCGGGTTCGCCGCCGGCCTGTTCGCGTTCGGGATCGTGATCGGCGTCGTCCTCATGCTCGCCGGCTACAACCTGCTCGAGATCATCCAAGAGCTGGTCGGGGAGCCGCTCTTCCCGGATATCGGCGGTCAGAGCCGGCTCGAGCTGGCGCAATTCTTGCTCGTGAACAACACCCGCGCGTTCCTGCTGTCGATTCTGGGCGTGGTGACGCTTGGCCTCCTGACGGTCTGGGCGATGGTATTCAACGGGGTCATCGTCGGAAATATCGGCGCGTTCATCACCAGGGACGTTGGCCTCGATTACATCCTCGTCGGGTTGCTCCCCCACGGAATCTTCGAGCTGCCGGCCCTCTTCATCGCCGCCGGCGTCGGGTTCCGGTTGCTGTATCGGTTCGGCCAGCGGATTCGCGGCAGCCGAAACGCGGTCTTCACGAAGCCCTACCTCTACCGGACCGGGATCCTCGTTCTCGTCGGCTGGCTGCTGCTGGTCGTGGCCGCCTTCGTCGAAGCCTTCGTCACGCCCGCGCTGCTCGAGACCCTGTTCGCCGAACGGCTCGAGCAACTCGGCACGTCGTCCTGAGACGGTTTGCTGTCCCGATTCCCGGTGGGACCGCAGGGCGGTCCCGGCCCCACCGGCACTGACGGACAGGAGACCGTCTGACTCACCGCGCAGCAGTCGACCCACCGTTTTGCCGACTTTCGGAACCGCTGAACGATACGAACGGATCCAATCATCCGACCCCTTTTTCGCCTCATACTGACTGTCGCCGGATATGAACGGACGGACGATCCAACTGATACTCGTTGCGACCCTCGTCGCCATCGCCGGCTGTGCCGGTGGCATGGGTGGGGGCCTGAGAACCGATTCGGCAGACGACTCGTCCGTGACGGACTCGAGCGCGGGAACGGGGACGGCCGCGTTCTACGTCAGCGACGAGCCGAACGCAATCGACGATTTCGAACACCTCAACGTGACGATCACGGAAGTCGGCTTCAAGAAGGGCGGCGAGTTGTCCGACGGTTCCGACGGGGACGCCGAAACCGAATCCGAAGCCGACGACGCTGAAAACGAGACCGACGGCGAGCGGGAAGAACGGACGGAAGGCGACCAGAAAGCGGACGATGAGAGAGACGAGGAAGGGGACGAGTGGACCGAGTACGACGTCGACGAACGGACGGTCGACCTCACCGAACTGAAGGGCTCGAACGCGTCGATGATCGACGAATTCGAACTCCCGGCCGGCGACTACGAGACGGTCTTCATCTACGTCAGCGACACCGAAGGCGTCCTGACCGACGGGAGCACGACGAGGGTGAAACTGCCGAGCAGCAAACTCCAGCTGGACAGGAAATTCACCATCGGCGACAACGAATCGGTCGACTTCGTCTACGACATCGCGCCCCATAAGGCCGGTAAGAGCGGGAAGTACATCCTCAAGCCGGTGATCAGCCAGAGCGGAACGGGCGACGACGTCGAGATCGACGATGTTGGCGAGGAAACGAAAGACGAGGACGACGAGAAAGGCGACGGCGACGGTGACGGAACCGGTGAGGCCAAAGCGGACTCGCGAGACGACTAACGCGACCACCGTCGCTTCGATCGACGCCGCGGCGACGACCTCACCATAGCGGCGACCGACAGACACCGAGTCCCACGATGCGATCGAACGCTGGTTTTCGAGCGGATCGACGGACTGCCGGACGCCCGATCAGCGCCGGAGCCGACCGAACAGTTCGTAGTCGTGATCCGGCGTGTACCGGCGGAACAGCAGGCTGTTCGAGAGCACCGACACCGAGGACAACGCCATCGCGCCGGCCGCGAGGACCGGCTGGAGCAAGCCAAGCGAAGCCAGTGGAATCAGCGTCGTGTTGTAACCAAGCGCCCAGACGAGGTTCTGCTTGATCTTCGCCAGCGTCGCCTCGGAGATCCGAATCGCCTTCACCACGTCGAGCGGATCGTCTCGCATCAGGGTCACGTCGGCGGCCTCGATGGCCACGTCCGTCCCCGAGCCGATCGCCGTGCCGACGTGTGCGACGGCCAGCGCCGGCGCGTCGTTGACGCCGTCACCGACCATCATCGCCTTGCGGCCCGTCGACTGAATGTCCTCGACGGCGTCGGCCTTGTCTTCGGGGAGAACGCCCGCCCGAACGTCGTTCGGATCGATTCCGACCCGCTCGGCGACGGCACGGGCCGTCCGCTCGTTGTCGCCGGTGATCAGCATGACGTCGAGATCGCGTTCTCGCAGGGCCGCGACCGCCTTGGCCGAACTCTCCTTGACGGTGTCGGCGTCCGCGACCACGCCCGCGACCGCGCCGTCGACCGCGACCAGCATCGCCGTCTTGCCCTCCCGCTCGAGGCGTTCCATCTCCGCTTCGGCGGGCGCGGGATCGACGCCGTTGGATTCCAGCAGCCGCCGGTTGCCGACCAGCACCTCGCGGCCTGCGACGGTCGTCCGGACGCCCTGTCCGGGGACGTTCTCGAAGTCGTCGGGGTCGGTGAGCTCGAGGCCCCGCTCTTCAGCGCCCTCGACGATGGCCTGCGCGAGCGGGTGTTCGCTGTCGCGCTCGGCGCTGGCAGCGAAGCGGAGGACCTCGCTCTCGTCGAGCGACTCGCGGGTCACTACCGCCCCGCCGTCGGCCGCCGTCTCGCCGCCGTCCGCCGCGGCCGCCTCGCCCTCGAGCGCGACGACGTCGGTCAGCGTCATCTCGCCGGTCGTCAGGGTGCCGGTCTTGTCGAAGACGACGGTGTCGATGTCCTTCGCGCGCTCCAGGATGTCACCGCCCTTGAACAGGACGCCGTTTTGCGCGCCGAGGGTGCTGCCGACCATCGTCGCGGCGGGCGTCGCCAGCCCGAGCGCACAGGGACAGGCGATGAGGACTGCGGACGCGAAGACGACGACGGCGAACTCGAACGTCGAGAGGGTCACCGGACCGCCGCCGACCAGCCCCCACAGCGGGAGCGCGCCGACGATGCCGGCCAGCACCTCGGGGAAGAGGTACCAGACCAGCGCCCAGAACGCCGCGTTCAGGATGACCGCGGGGACGAAGTACGCCGAGATGCGGTCCGCGAGGTTCTGGATCTCCGGCTGCCGCGACTGGGCTTCCTTGACCGTCTGGACGATCCCCTGCAGTGCCGTGTCCTCGCCGACCTTCGTCGCCTCGACGACCAGCACGCCGTTCTCGTTGATCGTCGAGCCGATCACCTCGTCGCCGCCCTCCTTCTCGACGGGGACGGACTCGCCGGTCACCATCGACTCGTCGACCGCGGACTGGCCGTCCACGACGACGCCGTCGGTCGGCACCTTCTCGCCCGGCCGAACCTTCATCCGGTCGCCGACCGCGACGTCCTCGAGTGGCACCTCCTCTTCGATACCGTCCTCGTCGACCAGCGTCGCCGTCTCGGCCTCCATCTCGAGGAGCTTTCGGAGGGCGTCGCCGGCCTGGCCCTTCGAGCGGGCCTCGAGGTAGTTGCCAAGCGTGATGAACACGAGGATCAGGGCGGCGGTGTCGAAGTAAACGTCCCCCGCGATCACGTCCAGCAAGACGACGAGGCTGTAGACGTACGCCGTCGAGGAGCCAAGCGCGATCAGGACGTCCATATTGGCGGTCCGGTTTTTGGCGAGCGCCGTATACGAGTTCGTGAGGAACTCGCGCCCGAGCACGACGTAGACGGGCGTGGCGAGCAGGAACTCGATCCAGCCGAACCTGACGCCGAAGACGTCCTCGGGAACGTACGCACCTCCGAGCAGGAACTTGTCGGCGAGGAAGAACAGGAACGGGGCCGACAGGACGGCACCGAAGATCGTCAGCCGGAGTTGCTTGCGGATTTCGGCCTGCCGGGCCGCGTCGCGACGGTCCTGGTCGGACTCCTCGCCGCCGTCGTCGCGGACGGGCGTGTAGCCGGCCTCCTCGATCGCATCGTAGAGCGACTCGAGCGAGACGGCTCCGGGATTGTACGCGACGGTTGCCTCGTCGGTCGCGTAGTTGACTTCCGCGTCGATGACGCCCGGCACGGACTCCAGTGCCGACTCGTTCGTCTCGGCACAGTTCGCACAGCTCATGTCCGTGATCCCGATCGAGCGACTCGCGCGGTCGGCGCTGTAGCCGGCGTCTTCGATCGTGTCGTAGATCTCGGCGAGCGACACCACCTCGGGGTCGTACTCGACCGTTCCCTCGTCGGTGGCGAAGTTGGCGGTCGCCTCCGTCACGCCGTCGAGGGACTCCAGGGCATCGCTGATCGTCTGCGAACAGTTCGCACAGCTCATGCCCCGAATGTCCAGCCGTGCAGTTCGGGTACTCATTACTGGCTAGTAGGGGCTCCCGTCTTACCCCCTTTACTGGTCACAAGTCAAAGCTCATCGAGCGTCTTTCTTTGGAATCGAAACTCAGGCACCCTCCTCGAGTCGATCGTATCGGCTCTCGAAGCGACTCTCGCAGGACGAACAGCAGAAGTGATATACCTCGCCGTCGATGCGGGTCGATTCGCCCTCGTTGTCGACGGTGTTGCCACACTCCGCGCAGGTGAGCGCGAACGCCGTTCCGTCGAGCGAGGGCGTCCACTCGGCGTCGTCGACCAGCGTCACGTCGTACTCGACGGCCTCGGCGGGAAAGAGTCCCTCGAGCCACTCGTGAACCCGCTGGATCTGTGCGCGAGCGTAGAACCAGACATCGCCGTCGGCCGTGACGAACACGTGTTCGACCGCGTCGGCGTCCATGACGGCCGTTTTGCAGTCGCTGACCGTCTCCGCGGGTACAGTCGCTTGCACGAATATTGGGACACCCGCCCGAAGTTGAGACTGGTCGACGGCGACGGTAAAGCGCTCGATGATCCCGGTCTCCTCGAGGCGCTCGACGCGGTCGGAGACCGCCGGCCCGGAGAGGTCGACCGCCTCGGCGAGCTCGCTGTACGGTCGCCGCGCGTCGTCGCCCAGCAGTCGCAGGATTTCCATGTCGGTTTCGTCGAGATCGCGCATAGCGCCCCGTTGTGCCCGACGATCAAAGAGCGTGGCGGAAATTTCTTTGGAAGTCAAAGCACATCCCGCAGTTGATATAGCGTCGAAAGCAGTAACGCACAAAGAACGGGCTCTCGTATACTCTCGTATGAGTCAGACCATTACCGTGGAAGGAATGTCCTGTGAACACTGCGAGCAGACCGTCGGCGACGCACTCGAGGACGTCGCGGGCGTCGAGTCGGTCGAGGTCGACCGCGAGGCGGACCGGGCCATCGTCGAGGGCGACGTGAAGACTCAGACGCTCGTCAGCGCGGTCGACGACGCCGGCTACGACGCGTCGGCGTAGAGAGCACTCGAGTCGCGGGGACGTTCGTATCGCGACGGCGACGGACACTGCCGCCCGATCCGTGGGTCCGGGATCGATGCCGGAACCCGTCGGAAAACGCCCGTGTTACAGCGACTGACTGCCAGCGGCGTCAGTGATGATCGTGCGACGAGTCGGCATCCGAAACGCGTGGCGAGTGCGCCGCGAAGTCCGCCGGAGCGTCCTCGAACGCCCGCTTACAGGAATTCGAACAGAAGTGATAGGTCTCGCCGTCGTGCGTGGCCGTCGGGCCGTCGTCGTCGGTGCGCATCCCACAGACCGGATCACGGTACCCGCCGGGGGCACCGAGGCCGCGACGGTACACGTACAGGAGGAACCCGGAGAGCCCGAACGCGACGAGATTGAGGTAGAAGGTGTAGTTCACCTCGAAGTACCGCTGCTCGGTCGCCGTCTCGCCGCCGGCCAGGTTCGGGACGATACCGAGCGCGTCGAAGAGCAGTTCCATGAGAAAGCCAGTGAAGGCCATCGTCACGAAGAAGACGCCGAGGATGTACAGCATGACCGTCCAGCCGTAGTACTTCCGGTAGACGTTCAACACCGGAATCGTGATGAGATCGGCGTAGACGAACGCGATGACGCCGGCGAAACTGATCCCGCCACCCCAGAGGGCGACCGCGAAGGGGACGTTCCCCATGCTCCCGACGAAGCTGATGACGGCGATCGCGACGCCCATGACCGCGTTCTCGGCGGTCACGAGCAGGCCATCGCCTTCGAGAAAGAGCGCGTTCCAGACCCACTGCGGGACGAAGACGATGACAAAGCCCGAGACGAGAAACCCCGCGACGACGTCCGTCCAGATCATCGACCACTCCTTGCGGTACTGATTCCCGAGTTTGTACCAGCCGCCCCACGACCGGAGGTCGTCGTGCCACGCGCCGCTGCTTGCCGTCTGCTGCCGATAGGTTTCGAGACAGCCCTCGGAGCAGAACCGCAACGTTTCGCCGCCGTCGGTCACGATCGCGTGTTCGTCCGATCCCTCCATGCCGCAGGTCGGGTCCGTCATCCCGCCGCTCTCGCGGTCCTCGCGCTCGAGTTCCGCGCGGACCTCTTCGAACAGCGTCTCCGGAAGGGTCAGGCGGACGATGACGGCCATGACCGCGATGAGGACGAGTCCGCCGAGGAGTTCCGCGACGAGGAACTCCCACCCCAGCAGGAGCAGGATCATCAATCCGAGTTCGACGATGAGGTTCGTCGACGCGAACATGAACGCGAGGAAATTGACCGCGTGCGCGCCCTTCGCGAACAGTCCCTTGCCGATTGCGACGGCACCGAAGCTACAGCCGCTGCTCGCCGCGCCGAACGCCGTCGCCTTCGTCAGACTCGAGAGGTCGCTCTCCCCGAGCACGCGTGCCATTCGCTCCTTCGAGACGTAGACCTGCACGAGACTCGTAATCGCGAGCCCCATGATGATCGCCCACGCGGCCGTCCAGAGGAAGCCGACGCCGATCCGGAGCGACTCGAGGACGCCCTGGACGAGTGCTGGTTCCATGTGTAAGACGTCGTGGGAATCGGCTATTGCGATTTCCCTTGGAAAACCGGTGGGGTTCCCGGTCCGAAACGACGGAGTCGAAAGCGGTCGCCGAACCGCGCTTCGGTGGCACGGTACCGACCGCCCGTCGGCGTCTCAGCGCCCCGTTTCGGGGATCTAAGCGGTGATTCCGGATTTCCAGCATCGTCCCTTTGTGGCCGCCTCGCTTCGAAACCCCGATCGGGCGGTGAACGCCACACTGTGACATCGACGAATCGCGGTTCGATAACACCAGTTTCCGGGAATAGAACTGTGAAATTCGAAGTGGGGTCGACGCTCAAACATTGGATTCCAAGTGATAATCGCATTGAGTCACGAGCCCCTATCTCTAGCCGGAGGCGGACCGTTCCGTCACCGGTGAGAACTCATGGCAACTGACACACGCAACACGCGACTCGCCACGATCGTCCTCGTCGCCATCGGTGCCCTCGTGGTACTGCCGATGGCGTTCATGGGGTTCGGAACGATGGGATTCGGCCCGATGATGGGCGGCATGTGGGGCCACGGCATGTGGGGCGGCGGAACGGCACCCGGCTGGCTGCCGCTCGCAGCCGGTCTGGTGCAGCTCCTGTTCGTCGCCGCCGTCGTCGGCGGCGGCTACCTCGTCTACCGGGCGATCGCCGGGACGGACGGCACCGACCGGGCGCTCGAGGAACTGCGGGCGGCGTACGCTCGCGGCGAACTGAGCGACGAGGAGTACGAACAGCGGCGAAACGTGCTCGAACGAAACGAGTAAGCGGGGGCCGATGTCCAGCACTAGCACGGCGGTCGCTGGTCCCGAAGGACCCGCGGTCCCGCGGTGGCTCGAGCGGTATACGGCGGTCGGACTCGTCGGGCTCGTCGTCGGGACGGGGCTCTGTCTCGCGGCGCTCGTGACGAACCCGGTCCCCGACCCGTCGTTTCCGTGGCTGACGCTGCCGCCCTCGCTCCGGCTCCCGATCGAACAGCCCCGCATCGAACACTGGCCGGTCAGCTACACGGTCGGGATCTGGCTGTGGATCGGCTGTTTCCCGGCGCTATTTTTGGCCGGCTACCGGCGGTGGGGCTCGCGGTTCCGGCGCGGGGCCGACCTGTGGCTCGTCGGCCTCCCGGCGCTCGCGATGCTCGGGTGGACGACCTACTGCCGGTTCTTCTGGCCGACACTCGAGCCCGCGACGTGGAACGCGCCGTCGTACACGCTGGTCTGTTGGCTGTACTGTTCGTCCTACGATCCGCTCTGGAGCAACGCCGCCTACGCCGTGGCACTGCTCGGGCTCGGGGCGACGGCGCTCGCGGTTCGACGCCACGGGCTCGCACCGCCCGCAATCGTCGCGTTCGGACTGCTCGCGTTCCCGCTCGGACTGCCCGCGCTCGCCGCGGGGTATCGACGAACGACCACCACACCGCACTGACGACGCATGACGGACATCGCCATTCGCGACGCGATCGTACTCACGGCCGACGAGGAGAACCGACTGTTCGAACGCGGCACGATCGAGATCGAAGACAGCGTCATCACGGCCGTGCGCGCCGCTCGAGCCGACGACACCGCGATCGACGCCGACCGGGTCATCGACGGCAGCGGCTCCCTGGCGCTACCGGGACTGATCAACGCCCACACGCACCTCGAGCTGACGCCGCTGATCGGCGCGTTCAGTGACCTCGAACTGACCGAGCTACTGGCGGCCATGACGGCCGTCTACGAGCGCATCGCCGAGGGCGAGTTCGACTACCTGCTCGAGGCGGGGTACGAACTCGCCGCGTACAACTTCCTCGCGGGCGGTGTCACGACCGTCAACGCGATGGACGTCCGGCCGCGCGTCGGCGCGGACACGTTCGGCGAGGCCGGCCTCCGTGGATTCTTCGGCCCGGCGCTGAGCGACCTCTTCTGGGACCGGTCGGTCGACGAGCAATTCGCCCGCGCCCGGCGATTCATCGAGGAGTATCACGGGACCTACGACGGCCGGATCCGGGCGGCGATCTGCCCGCACGACGACTGGTCGTGTACCCGCGACCTCTGGGAGCGGACCGCCTCCCTCGCCGCGGAGTACCCCGAGTTGCCCGTCCACACGCACCTGCTCGAACTCGAGGCGAGCAACGCGATGGCGCGGGCGAACGGGGCCGCGGACTCGCTGTCGCTGCTCGAGGAGGTCGGACTGCTCGACGACCGATTAGTGGCCGCCCACTTCCGGGTCGCCGACCGGGACGACGTCCGTCGGACCGCCGCGGCCGACGCCGGCGTGGTCCACTGTCCGTCGGTCTTCGCCTACTGGAACCCCGACCCGGAGCTCCAGTGGACCCCGGTTCCCGAACTCCGGGCGGCCGGCGTCGACGTCGGGCTGGGGATCGACGACCACTACTGGCACGACTCCTACGACCTGTTCGGCGAGGCCCGGCAGGCCCGTCTCGTGGCGTCCCTCGAGGGGACGGGGCGGCTCTCGTCGATGGAGTTGGTCCGGCTGCTGACGATCGAGGGCGCGCGTGCGCTGGGCGTCGGCGACGAACTCGGCAGCCTCGCGGTCGGAAAGCGGGCCGACGTCGTCCTGCTCGCGGTCGACACGCCGAAGTTCGCGCCCCTGACGAACGTCCCCGCCCGCGTCGCCAACAGCGCCGGTGCCGGCGACGTCGAGACGGTTCTCGTCGACGGCGAGGTGGTCGTCGAGGACGGCCGCGTCGCGACGATGGACGCCGACGGCGTCCGGTCCCGGGTCGAACGCGCGGTCGAGCGGTTCGCCGACGAGACCGGCTGGAACCTCCACGCCGGCGGCGGCGAGCCGCCGGGCCCCCTGGAACTGGCTCGCGACCTGCCCAAACGGGGACCGGCGCGGCTGTTGAGCCGGCTCGCGCTCGAGTCGATTCGAGCGGAGTTCCCGGGCTGAGCGCGCTCGTTCGAACCCGGTAGAACCGCCCCGGACGCGAGAGCGACCCGTCGAGCGCGAGCAGCCGAGGTCCGCGGCCTCGAACCGCCGGGAGTGAACCAGTTCGATCGGCGAGTCAGTCCGCCGGGCGCGGTTCCCCGGACACGGAGACTCCCGGCAGACTCGGCACCGAGAGATCCACGCGGCGGAGGAACTGCGCGTTGATCGCGACGATTACCGTGCTGAGCGACATGAGCAGCGCGCCGACGGCCGGCGAGAGGAGGATGCCGATCGGTGCGAGGATCCCGGCCGCCAGCGGAAGCGCGAAGACGTTGTAGCCCGCGGCCCAGACGAGGTTCTGTTGCATCTTCCGGTAGCTCGCGCGGCTCAGTTTCACGAGTCGGACCACGTCCATCGGGTTGTTCTGGACGAGGATGATGTCCGCCGACTGGACGGCGACGTCCGTCCCGCTGCCGATCGCGATGCCGATGTCGGCTCTGGTGAGCGCCGGCGCGTCGTTGACGCCGTCGCCGACCATCGCGACCGACTTGCCCTGCTCCCGTAATTCGGTGATCTTCTCGTCTTTGTCTTCGGGCAACACCTCGGCGAAGACGGTGTCGATCCCGAGGTCGGCCGCCACCGCGTGGGCCACATCCTCGGAGTCGCCGGTCAGCATCGCCACCTCGAGTCCCAACTCGTGGAGCGCGTCGACGACCCGATAGCTCTCCTCGCGAATCACGTCCGCGAGCGCGAACGCGGCGATCGGGTCGCCCTCGCGAACGAGATAGACGACGGTTTGCGCGTTCTCGCCGGCCCGATCGGCGAAGCGCTCGAGAGCCGCGGGTACGTCCCCCTCGAGCTCCGAGAGCAGGTTCGGGCCGCCGACGTGGATCCGCTCGCCATCGACCGTCGCCCGAGCCCCGCGTCCCTTCAGCGCCTCGAACTCCGTAGCAGCCCCCCTCGAGACGTCGCGTTCGTCGGCCGCCTCGCGAACGGCTTGGGCGATCATGTGCTCCGAGTCGCCTTCGACGGTCGCAGCGAGCCGCAGGGCCGTTTCGTCGGAGACGCCGTCGACGGTCTCGATATCGACCACGCCCTGCTCGCCCTCGGTGAGCGTCCCGGTCTTGTCGAAGACGACGGTGTCGAGGGTTCGAGCCCGCTCCATGGCGATCCGATCCCGGACGAGCATCCCGTTACGCGCGGCCAGCGAGGTGTTGATCGCGACCACCAGCGGAATCGCCAGCCCGAGCGCGTGCGGACAGGCGATGACGAGGACGGTGACGACGCGCTCGATCACCGCCGAATCGAACCCCGTCGCGATCGTCCACGCGATCGCCGTGACGACGGCCGCGCCGAGAGCGACGTAGAACAACCAGCCCGCAGCGCGGTCGGCGAGGGCCTGCGTCCGCGACTCGCTTTCCTGAGCTTCCTCGACGAGGCGCATGATGCCCGCCAGCGTCGTCTCCTCGCCCGTCGCACTGATGCGCACGCGGAGGCTGCCGTCGCCGTTGACCGTCCCGCCGATCACCTCGTCGCCGGACTCCTTCGAGACCGGCGTCGACTCGCCGGTAATCATCGATTCGTCGACGTCCGAGTCGCCCTCCTCGATGACGCCGTCGGCGGGCACGCTCGCGCCGGGCCGGACCAGGACGAGATCCCCCGCCTCGAGTTCGCTCGCCTGGATTTCTTCGGTCTCCCCGCCGTCAGTGATCCGTTCGGCAGTGTCCGGCATGAGCTGGGCCAGCTCGTCTAGCGCGCTCGAGGCCCGGCGGACGCTGCGCATCTCGATCCAGTGGCCAAGCAGCATGATGTCGATCAGCGTCACCAGTTCCCAGAAGAACGCGGACTCGGTGGGGACCGCGAGGCTCGCGAGGCTGTAGACGAACGCGACGGTGATGGCCATCGAGATGAGCGTCATCATCCCCGGCGCGCGATCGCGCAGTTCCGGAACGGCCATCCGGAGGAATGGAACGCCCCCGTAGGCGAAGACGATCACCGCGAAGACGGGAGTGAGCCACTCGCTGCCGGGAAACGCCGGCACGGAAAAGCCGAGCCACGCCTGGAGCGTCTCGCTGTAGAGGAGGACGGGAATCGAGAGCCCCGTCGAGACGAAAAACCGCCGCCGGAACATCGTTTCGTGGCCGGCGTGCATGCCGCCGCCGTGGTCGCCACCGTTACCGTGATCACCGCCAGCCTCGTGGCCGCCGTGATCGTGACCGCCCGCTTCGGCGTGGTCTCCGCCGTTCTCCTGCCGGTCGCGGATCTCGTCGCGTCCTCGTTCGGCGTCGGCGGCCTCGTCCTCGAACAGGGATTCCTCGACCCGGTCCGACCGGTCACCGTCGGCTCGAGCGGTATCCGCTGGCTCCGGATCGTCCTCGGTTCGGCGGTCGTGGTTGTCCATCGATCGGGTCCCGCTCGAGTGCTATGCGGTCGTGAACCAAGGAAGTGCGGCAAGCCACTCCCGGGGACGCGCCTACCTCACGAGGCGACCGTTTACCATTCGCTTATTCTCCTAATATCCGTCTAAATTCGCCTCGTAACTCGTGGTAAGGAGTTCTGCGAGTATCTTAATCAATACACTCAACGACCAGCTCGGTCCTCAAATTAGCTCAACTCGACACTACTGCAATATCTATAGACAATACCCTATACAAATTCTTAACATTTATATAGAAATTACATTAACACCGAATTAGATGACAAGAAACACAGTAACTGTTCGATCGGCTGCGTTGAATCACTAGACGGCGTCGGGGAAGGTCAGTAAATCGAAGGAGTTGAAGCGGGAAAATTTGGTTGTCCATGACACAAATCTCCCGCTTCACCGAGCGTTGCGTCTCGATTGCACAAAGAGTTACGGGTGAACGAGGCGAATCCGCTGCCCCAACTGGTGGCGGCGGATTCGCCGACTATGCCCTCATTTCGCTGCATTGCCTCCGGATTTACCTCGATACGTCCTACCGGATGACGATCGATCTGTTGAAGGAAATGCCGCAAATAACAGGGGAGATCGGCCTTGACGTGGCCGATCTCCCCGCTCCATCTACGCTGTGTAAGGCGTTTGATCGGATCGAAATGGGTGTCTGTCGAGTGCTACTGCGCCAGTCGGCGCAGTTGCACGACACCTCTGAACACGCTGCTATCGACGCAACATTCTACGAACGTGATCGTGCGAGCCGCCACTACTGCCACCGAACAAATTACCGCGTTCAAACGCTCAAAGTCACAAAACTCGTCGATACAGCAACGCAAGCTGTTCTCGATCTTCACTGCTCGACGACGTTAGAAGGAAGCGACGCAGACCTCGCCGAGCAGATCGCCCGCCGGAACGCGGGCGATCTGCGATCCCTTGCCGCTGACAAGGGCTACGATAAGCAAGCGCTCCGCGACCAGCTCCGCAAACTCGACATTCGCCCGCTGATCAAACACCGGATCTTCGCTCCCTACGATCACGCTCACAACGCCCGTATTGACGACGATCGGTACGCTCAGCGGTCAATGACTGAAACAGTGAACTCCGCAATCAAGCGCTCGCTCGGCTACGCCGTGCGAGCGCGTACTTGGTATCGAGAGTTCCGTGAAATTACCCTGATGTGTGTCGTCTATAACATCAAGCGGGCCGTCAAACAGTGAAATCCACCGCTGTATGGCGATTCAACACAGCCGTTCGATCAATGTCTGGTCAGAAAATAACGGATTACGGAGCAGGACTACAGAATATATCAAAACGGAAATTCCTCCGATCAACAGCAACAGCCGGTCTTGGATTCGCTGGTCTTGCCCATACTGGACTCGTCGCTGCTGATGAACCACACACATCTATTAGTGATCGCGAACAGTCAGATGTGATTGAGGTCGTTAAGAAATCCGAACAATATGATGCGTTAGATAATCCAGTTGTTGACGGTGGATTCCAGCCACAATTCAACCAAGCAGAAGTGTCCAAATTCGAACCGTCGGAAGACGACAGAGAGAGTTCCGGTCTTGTCGTTATAATCCCCACAAAAAATGCACAGAACGATGATGCAAGCGTTGAATTGACTGCCTTCGTACCGGACGATAATCCTGATGAATTGAAGCTACAAGCCGAAGCTAAGGTTGACGACGTCGTAGTTGGTTTCTTATATACGGATAGTGATTTGATTGAGACATCAGAGGGATTCACCAGTAGTCACACTGCCTTAGGACACCACGACAGTGATTTGGTTACTCCTAGTTCTATCTTTGATCCTCTTCCCGACTTTGATGATGTCCGTGACCTAATTGACGACGCTATTGAGGAAGGAAGAGAATTAAAAGAGCACGGCGAAGACAAATTCAGCGATCTATCTGACTGGGCATACAATGAAGCAGACGATAAGGTTGATACAGTTCGTGAACTCAGCGACGACGCGTATGACTTCGGTGTTGATGTTTTTAGCCCCGTTAACGGACGTGAACCGCCGGAAGAACTCGAGGAGGCGATGAATAACCAGGGACAAGAGCATATCGCAACGGTCGATCTGACGAAATCCTGTGTTTATGTAAGCCTTGGATCATTATCAGGAGTCGGAGCTCTCATACTTAGCGGAGTAGGTGTCGCTGCATCTCCGATAGCGGTTGCGTTCGCAGGTGTAGTTACGGCAGGATGCACGATCTACGGTGCTATCAACCACTTTGTTAAGGATGCTGTGGATTGTAGTGTCCGCTATGCATACATATTTGCTAATACTGATCTTGACGATCCAGAGGAGGTCACAGCAACTGCGTTCCCTTGGTGTGAGTGATTTTGTATCTCTGTGATCGAATAGTTCCTAACTACAAAATTTCATAAATTATCTTAAAATAGATATGAATTATGCTATTGTGTTTGGGATTGCAATAGTTGCTCCACTTCTGATTATTATAGCCCGATATACAATAGGGGTCACAACGTCAGAATATCAACTACTCAGTTGGCTTGGAATCATGGTCCTCTCACAGTTCCATGTCTTTGCCTCGCTGTCAACCACTGTGACGACAATACTCATCTCGATCGGGCTCGGAGCGACAGTTCTTTTAATCTACGATATGGTTTTTCTTTTGAGATAACGAGTGAGCACCCAAAATATACTCATACTATCTCCGTGAAAAACACGGTACCGTGTTCGTGGTCCAGGTCTCGTGTATCGCCAAATCGAGCAAAAACCTCGATAACAGTATTCTTCTGGCTACTTCTCGGCACCGTTCAAAACCAGTGACGTGACGACGATTTTCACCACTTTTTGGGCAGCCGGAACATCCGACACCACGCTATACCGCCGTACCGCCGCCGAGTATCCCCCTGCAGCCGTACGATACGGCGAATCCAATGCGGCGGGGAGGAATCCCCGGGATGAAAAGACAATTGCCCGCCGATACCGAAGACTGGCCATATGCGAATCGCCGTTCCCAACAAGGGCCGCCTGCACGAGCCGACGATCGACCTTCTCGAGCGGGCGGGGCTCCACCTCGAGAACGGTGCCGACCGAAAGCTCTACGCGGATACCGTCGACCCCGACGTGACCGTGCTGTTCGCCCGCGCGGCCGACATCCCGGAATACGTCGCCGACGGCGCGGCCGATCTCGGGATTACGGGGTTCGACCAGGTACAGGAGGCCCGCGTCGACAACGTCTCCGAACTGCTCGACCTCGAGTTCGGCCGGTGCCGACTCGTGCTGGCAGCACCCGAAGACGGTGACATCACGACCCTCGAGGATCTGGCGGGGAAAACGGTCGCGACCGAGTTCCCGAACATCACCGCGGACTTCTTCGCGGATACCGGCGTCGAGCCCGACATCGTCGAGGTTTCGGGGGCGACGGAGCTCACGCCCCACGTCGAGATGGCCGACGCCATCGTCGACATCACGAGCACCGGGACCACGCTGAAGATGAACCGGCTGGCCGTCGTCGAGGAGGTCCTCGCGAGTTCCGTCCGACTGTTCGGGCGGGAGGACGTGCTCGACGACCCCAAGGTCGGCGAGGTTCGAACCGCTCTCTCCTCGGTCAAGCAGGCCGAAGGCAAGCGCTATCTGATGATGAACGTTCCGCGGGATCGACTCGAGGAGGTCCGCGACGTCATTCCGGGCCTCGGTGGCCCGACGATCATGGATATCGCCGACGAAACCGACGCGGAGTCCAAAGTCGCGGTTCACGCCGTCGTCAACGAACGGGACGTCTTCGAGACGATCACCGAAGTGAAAGCGGCCGGCGCGAGCGACATTTTGGTGACCGAGATCGAGCGGCTCGTCGAATAGCCGGTTCGGTCGGTCGCTCGAGGGAGGGAACAAGACCCGGAGACGCGGATCGAGGGGATTCGGATTACTCGAGTCGAGCAGCGATCGGTCGCTCGAGGGAGTCGAACTCGAGGAGCGAGTCGAACGCGCTACAGTTCGCTGCCGGGGCGACGAGGTTCCGGACGCGATCGTAGAGAACGATCTCGTGTTCCTCGAGCAACGGGAGATGGGTTTCACACAGCGAGGTGTGGATTCGCTGGCGCAGCTGGTGGATCGTCGTTCCGACGGTCGGATCGTGCTCGGCATCGGCGAGTCGAGCGACCAGCGTCCGCACCGCGATCGGATCGTCCGCGGCGAGCACGCACCGGAGCACTTCCCGCCGACGATCGCTGTCCAGTACCTGAGTGATCGTCTCGCGTGCGAGTGGTCGCCGACCGGGCGCGCCGTCGCCGCCGAGGTGAAACCGATCCGAAGCGGGTGTCGTTCGATCTGGGTGGATCGTCATGGGCACGTGAGAGTCAGGGCCGCGATCCCGAATAAACGCGAGCGGTCGTTTCGTCGAGTCACAGTCGATTCAGTCGAATCAGCCCTGCTCGGATGGGATTGAACGATCGATAACTCGCTCGAAGAGACCGTAATCCGGGCAGTGTGTAGGGACGCTGGTGGAGATCCACGGCCGCTCCGGCGGCTCGAAAACGCGTAAGTTTAGCTTACCAGCGAGTCGTCAGGAACGGCGGTGAGATGGAAGACGGCTGAAGTGCTGTCGGTCGATCCACCACCGGAGATGCGTCGGTGAGCGGACGGTGGCGGTAACCGGGCAGTGGCGGCGTGGGCACCGCTCGAGTCGGTCGAGCACGAACGAAACGGGCCGGACGGCGTTACTCGAGGAGGCCCAGATCCTCGAGTCGGGAGACGATCTTGTCGACGGCGTGTTCGGCGTCGACGGGCTGTTTGCCGCCGGTAATAACGAGTTTCCCGGAGCCAAACAGCAGGGCGACGACCTCGGGATCGTCGAGTCGATAGACGAGGCCGGGGAACTGCTCGGGTTCGTACTCGATGTTCTCCAGTCCCAGCCCGATGGCGATCGCGTTCAGGTTGAGGTTGCGGCCCAGATCGGCCGAGGTGACGATGTTCTGGACGACGATCTCGGGGTCCTCGTTGACCTGGATCTGGAGTTCACGGAGCTTGTCGAAGACGATGCGCAGGCTCTCGTGGACGTCGTCGGTGCTTTTCGCGCCGGTACAGACGATCTTCCCCGAGCGGAAGATCAGGGCGGCGGATTTGGGATTCTGGGTTCGGTAGACGAGACCGGGGAACTGCTCGGGGTCGTAGTCGGCCCCCTCGAGGTCCATCGCGACACTCTGGAGGTCGAGTTCCTGCCCGATGCCGGTCGACGCCACCACGTTTTCGATGTTGATGGTGTCCTTCGGATCCGTCATTAGTCGCTTAAAAAGACGTATTTAAGGTTTATAAAGGTTAGTACCGCCACCTGATATATCCGGTTTATACGATCCGCGGCGATTCCGGGATGCGCGGTTTTCGGGCGTTTGACGGGTCACAGGTGTGATATTTGGTATCGAACCGATCGGCCCGATTCGTGAAAAACGGTAGGCTCATAGCCGCCCCGAAGCGACCATCCACCGTGTATCTGCTCGAGCTCGGCGGCGAGGACGACGCGTTCGCAGCCCGCGAGGCGGCCAGCGCGGCGACCGGACTCCGCCGAATCGCGCCCGGACTCGCCGTTGCAGGGGGAATCGTCCCCCGGCGCATTCGCGGCCTCGCCTACACCCACCGCGCGAGCGAGTTGCTGGGGCGGGGCGCGGCCGATCTCGCGAGCGCCCGGGCCGTCCTCGAGGCCGCATCGATCGACCGCGAGGGGTCGATCGCGGTGCGGGCGACGGATGTCCACGGCTCGAGCGGCGTGAGCACGGAACGGGCGGAACGCGAACTCGGTGGAATCCTGGTTGATCGCGGGTTGTCGGTGGATCTCGACGATCCCGATCACCTCCTGCGGGTCGTCTTTTCGGCGGGGAATCTCGAGGCCGATGCGGGGGGACCCGTCCTCGAGCGCGCCGGGGGAGACGGGCCCGAGAAGCCGACGGGCGAGCGCGTCTCCGTCTGTGCGCTGGGCTGGCTTGCAGCCGAGAGCGTCCGCGATTTCGGGACCCGGGCACCGACGGACAAACCCTTCTTCCAGCCCGGCAGCATGGATCCCCTGCTCGCGCGCGCCGTCGCGAACATGGCGGGCGCTCGAGCGGGGGCGACGATCCTCGATCCGATGTGTGGGACCGGCGGCGGCCTCGTCGAGGCCGGGCTGGTCGGCGCGGACGTGATCGGCACCGACGCGCAGGCGAAGATGGTCCGGGGCGCGCGCGAGAACCTGACCCACTTCCTCGAGCGCGACGCGCCCTCGCCGACCGGTCTCGAGCGGGGGTCGTGGCACGTCGGCCGCGGTGACGCGACGCGGTTGCCCCTGGCGGACGACGCCGTCGACGGCGTCGTCTTCGACGCGCCCTACGGCCGCCAGTCGAAGATCGAGACGCATCGCCTCGAGGATCTCGTTTCGGGTGCGCTCGCCGAGGCCTGTCGGGTCGCGCCGCGGGCGGTCGTCGTCGCCGATCGCTCGTGGGCTGGCGAAGCGCGGGCCGCGGGCTGGGAGGTCGAGTCGGCCTTCGAACGCCGCGTGCATCGGTCGCTGACGCGGTACGTGCTGGTCCTCGAGCGGCGATCGTCGTAGTTTCCGTTCGTATCGAAGCGACTAGTTGGGTTACTGATGCGGTGAGTGCGCTGCTACCGTGGCAGCACGGAATCGCCACGCCCTCCCCAACCGATTCGTTCGTTCACTTCGTTCACTCACTCATCCCTCGCGATATCGCGTCGCGGTTCGTCGACGACGAACCGCGACCCAGCGCGCCAGCATCGGCATCGGACAGTCAGCCGCCCGCCGAGGCGATTCGAGACGCTGGTGATTCGACCGTCCGCGGGTCATCACTCCTCGATCTCGTGGACGCGATCCCGAAGGCGCTCCCCGTCCTCGGTCTCGACGGAGAGGTCCGGAACGGGGACCGTCTCGCCGGTCTCGTCGATCGCGACGAACGTGAACGTCGACTCGGTCGTCTTCTCGGTCTCGCCGCTGCGGGGTTCCTCGCGCCAGGCCCGCAGCGCGACGTGGACGCTCGTCCGGCCCGAATCGTAGACGTAGGCCTCCACGAGGGCGGTGTCGCCGATCCGGATCGGGCGCTCGAAGTCGAGTTCGTTCACGCGGGCGGTGACGCAGGTCTCGCCGGCGAATCGCATCGCCGACATCGCGCTCACCTCGTCGAGCCACTTCATCAGATTGCCGCCGTGGAGCGTGTCGTTGTTGTTCGCGTGATTGGGCTGGACGCGAAACCGGTTCTTGATCCGTGTCTCGAGAAGCGTTGGCATACCCACCCTTCGGCCGGCGATCGGATAACGGTCCGTACCGGCCCCATATTGGCCGGTGAATGCGGCAGCGTCGTGATCGCCGCCTCGAAACCGGGCCGCCCGATCTCACGCCGTCGACGGTGTTAGCCGAGTCCCCGGCCGCTCGAACCGGTGGACGGTGACGACGGCGCTGACGACGAGGAATCCCAGACCGGATACACCGTCTGGAGGAGACGAACCGGTAGCGATCGTCCACAGCAAAACGGTTCCCATAACTACCAGGATCGCAGTGACGGTCCCGTCCCAGAGCGCCGACGTGAGGCCCGGTCCGAACCATCGAAGGAGGACTTCGGCGACGACGACACTGCCGACCAGCGAGGCGAGAAGCACGGATCGGTCCGTGGGAAACTCGCCGGTACCAGGCGCGATCGAGAGTGAAACACCAACGTGTGCCACGAGCGTGGACGCGGCCCAGAAGCGGGTCCACACCGAGATCGATGTCGAAGGCTCGCTCGAGTCGACCGACGAGCCCTCGCCGACCGGTGGCGGTTCCGCCGCTTCCTCCGTCTCGAGGTCGGCGAGCCGTTCGTCGATCGGATCGTCCGTCATCTGTGAATTGCGACAGGAGACAGTTCTCAGGCGTCTCGACCGAGTTCCGCCAGCAGGTGCGAGACGTGGATCCGATCGCTCGTTCCCTCGTGCATCTCGAAGTCGATGTCCGCGGCTAGCTGGTGGATCTGGGCGAGCCGCTCGCCCTGATACCGCTTGCGAGCGATCCGGAGGATCGCCTCGAGCACCTCGTTGCCGTCCAGTCCTTCGTCGACGAGCAGGTCGTCCAGCGTCGACCGGGCGTCCGTAAAGTCGCCGGCTTCGGCGTCGTCGAGCATCGACTCGATTTCGTCCTCGAGGCCGACCTCGCCGATCGTCTCGTAGGCCGCGCTCATCGTGAGTTCGCCCGCGTCCTCGACGGTCGTCTGGGCCGCCAGGATCGCCTGCCGGAGGTTGCCGTTCGCGTAGCCCGCGACGAACTCGAGGCCGTCGGCGTCGTAGTCGACCCCCTCGGCCTCGACGATGCGCTCGAGGACGGTCACGATCTGCTCGCTGGTCGGCGAGGGCAGGGAGACGGGGAAACACCGCGAGCGGATCGGCGGAATGAGCTTGGTCGGCTGGCGCGTGGCGACGACGAACTGGGTCGTCCGGTGGTGTTGCTCCATGATCCGGCGCAGGGCCTGCTGGAAGTCCTCGCGGACGTCCTCGGCGTTGTCGAGCAAGATCGTGGTATAGCCGCCCGAGACGGGCGCGTAGCTGGCGGACTCCTTGAGGACGTGGTTGATCATGTCCCGTTTCGACATCGACGAGCGACCGACGAGGAAGTGCTCGAAGCGGGGATCGTTCTTGATCTCGGTCTTGGTTCGGCCGAAGAAGTCGGCGACGTTGATCTCGACGAAATCGTTGTCCGGATCGTCGTGTGCCTCGCGGGCCAGTGCGCGTGCCGCCGCGGTCTTCCCGCTCCCGGGCGGGCCCTGCAGGAGGAGGTTGATCGGCTCCTCGACCGCTCGCTGTAAGTACTCGCGAGCGTCGTCCTGTGGCAACTCGGCCAGCTCCGGGGCGTGGGTTTCGGTCCACAGCGGCGCGTCCATCGCCAGCGGCTAGGTGTGGGGCGGGTAAGAATCGGTCGGTTGAGCGACCGGCTACTCGTCGGACGACTCGTTCCCACCACCGGTCGCGCCATCGTCCGAGTCCCCGTCGGTGACCGTTCCCGTCGTTCGGACGGGCTCGCCCTGGTGTTCGATCGGCGACGCCGAATCGACGTCGCCCGGATCACCGGCGTAAAGCGCCGCCGTCAGTTCGTCGCCCTCGTCGACGGCGGCGTCGTCGGAAAGGTCGATGGTGACGTTCTCGTGCTCGCCGGCCTCGAGCCCGCCGCTGGTCCCGAGCACCGTGTCGTTGCGCTCGACGGCGACGAATCCCGCCTCGGGAATCGCCGCGGAGACCGTGACGCGATCCGTGCTCACGTCGTCGATCGTGACGCCGGGATCGGTGTGGAACGCGAGATCGATATCGGCGACCGCGCCGTCGCCGTCGGTGTAGACGCCGATCGTCCGGTTGCCGGGTGGCGCGCCGCTCGTGTCCGTCTCGAAGCTCACGGTCCGGGATTCGCCGCCCTCGAGCTCCAGTACCTGTCGCTCGAAGACGGCCCCGTCGATGCGAACCGTGACGGATTGTTGGGTCTGGAACTCGGTCGGATTGCGGATCGTCGCGTTGACCGCGATCGTCTCGTTGGTCGTCGCCGTCGCGGGCGCATCGATCGATTCGACGCGGAACGAGTCACCGATGGCGTCCGTCTCGGTCGTCGTCACCGTCGCGGTGTCGCTGACCGGGAACCCGTCCTCGAGGTAGGGCCGGTCCTCCTCGCCGTCGGTCGCGCCGTACGCGTATCCTTCGTCGTCGGAGGTATCTCGATGGACTGTCGCCGTGAGCTGGCCCACGAGTTCGCGGTTCGCGTCGTCGTCGCGCTCGACGGTGACGTTCTCGTGGCTGCCGGCCTCGAGGCGATCGGAGACGGCCAGCGGTTCGTCGCCACCGTCGGTAACGACGACGTAGCCGCCGTCCGAAAGCGAGACCTCGCGGATCGTGACGTTCGTCCCCTCGCCGTGCTGGTCCTCGAAGGTGATCGACGCCTCGGGGTCTTCCTCGACGCCGAATATGGCGGGTGCCTGACCGACCACGATACCGGCGGCGAGCACGATCGCGATCGCGATCAGGATGCCGGCGATTCGCTTGAGCGTGCCGAACGTCAGTCTCGAACTCATTGGGGGGTCGTCGTCTTCGCTTTCGTACTCGAGGGACGTAAAACGCGCAGTCCGTTCGCAGGCTGGCGAGTCGAGCCACCCCGGTTCACTCGAATCGCCGCCAGTTGGGTTCGTCTCTGGCCCCGTTCACCGAATCGAACGGACAGCGTCGAACCGGATCGCTCCCCGAGTGGCCGGTCTTCCCGTCCAACAGCCCGGTGCCCCAGACCGCGAGCAACCGACGGAAAGATCGACTCGAGGGGCCACCAGCGACCGATCGAACGCCAGCAACGGCGACTTCCACGTGCGATAGGAGGCACCGAAACCGGGACGAGCGCTCGAGCGATCCGAAGCCGGTTTAGTCGCGGCCCGCCGAAGAGCTACCGATGCCACTGCGCGTGACGTTTCTAGGGACGGCCGGGGCGATTCCGACGACCGAGCGGAACCCGAGTAGCGTCTTCGTCGCCCGCGAAGGAGAGGGGTTGCTGTTCGACGCCGGCGAGGGGACGCAGCGCCAGATGATGCGGTTTGGCACTGGGTTTGCCGTCTCCCACCTGTTCGTCACGCACCTCCACGGCGACCACGTCCTCGGGATTCCGGGCTTGCTCCAGACGATGGCGTTCAACGACCGCGAGGAGCCGCTCGCGATCCACACGCCCCACGGCACGCGCCGACAGCTGAAATCGCTCGTGAACGCCCTCGGGAACCGACCCTCGTTTCCCGTCCGGATCAGCGAGATCGGCGACGGCGACGTCGCCTATCGGGCCGAGGAGTACGAGGTCCGTGCGTTCGAGACCGACCACGACACCCGCTCGGTCGGCTACGCGCTCGTCGAGGACGACCGCAAGGGCCGGTTCGACCGCGAGCGCGCCGAAGAGCTGGGCGTTCCGGTCGGCCCGAAGTTCTCGCGGCTCCACGAGGGCGAGCCCGTCGAACTCGAGGACGGGACCGTCGTCGACCCCGAGCAGGTCGTCGGCGATCCGCGGCCGGGCCGATCGATCGTCTACACCGGCGACACCCGTCCCACGGCGGCGACGATCGAGGTCGCCGACGACCCCGATCTGGTGATCCACGACGCGACCTTCGCCGACGACCGCGCCGAGCGCGCCGCCGAGACCGCCCACTCGACGGCTCGCCAGGCCGCCGAAATCGCGAACCGTGCCGGCGCGGATCGGCTCGCGCTGTTGCATCTCTCCTCCCGGTATGCAGGCTATACCGAGGATCACGAACGGCAGGCTCGTGACGTCTTCGGCGAAGACGCGTTCGTCCCCGACGACGGTGAGAACGTCGAGATTCCCTACCCGGAGGACTGACCGGGGGGGGCGTTCGCGGCGCGGCTTCGACTCTCGTCCGACGGACTCCGTTGGCTCGTTGGACACCTCCTATAGTCGCCCTGATTCGGTTCGCCCGTATCGGGATCCACTCGAGTTCGCCGTCGTCCCGGTGGCGGTGGAAGCCCACGAGACGGTACGTGCCGGTTCGGTAATACTGTTCGACGGGAATCGAGGTGTTCCTCGAGCGATCCGGAACCGAACGCGCGCCGGATTTATACTCGACTCGCACCTATGACCGTCCGTGAGTACGCGAACGAGTGCGCTCGATGCGGTCGTCTTCGGTGTCGATATTCAGAGCGGTGACGTGCGCGGCGATGCACCATCGTACGCACTGGCCGTCTTCGATGGCGAGGACATCACCAGAGACGTCGTTACCCATCGGAAACTCCGGCGACTGATCGACGACGAGGAGCCGGCGATCGTCGCGACGGACAACATGTACGAGTTGGCTGCCGACAAGGACCAGCTGATCCACTTCCTCGGAACCCTCCCCGCCGGGACGAAGCTCGTCCAGGTAACGGGTGCCGAACAGCCCGAGCCGCTCTCCCGCGTCGCGAACCGTCACAACGTCCCCTACGGGAAGGATCCGATGCAGGAGGCCGAAGCCGCCGCCCGACTGGCCGCCCACAACGTCGGCCACGAGGTCTCGGCCTTTACCGACACGACGGAAGTCAAGGTCGCACGCGGGCGCTCGACGGGCAGCGGCGGCTGGAGCGAGGACCGTTACACCCGCCGCATCCACGGCTCGGTCAGGAAACGAGCCCGCGAGGTCGAGTCCGAACTCGAGGACGCCAACCTCGAGTACGAGAAAGACGTGCGGGAATCCTACGGCGGCTTCGCCAACGCCGTCTTCACCGTCCACGCCCGCCCCAGCGACATCCCCGTCTCCCGAAATCGGGCGGGCGACGTTCGCGTCGAGATCGAGCGCCAGCGCCGCGACGGCATCGAGTTCGAGCCGCTCGTCAAACGACGCGACCACGTCATCGTCGGTATCGACCCCGGAACGACGACCGCCGTCGCCATCGTCGGCCTCGAGGGAACGGTGCTCGACGTCTGGAGTTCCCGAACCAGCGACACCGCCGGGGTGATCGAGTGGATCGTCGAGCGCGGGCGGCCGATCATCGTCGCGGCGGACGTGACGCCGATGCCCGAAACGGTCGAGAAGTTCCGCCGGAGTTTCGACGCCGCGGGATGGACACCCGAGAGCGACCTCCCGGTCGACGAGAAACAACATCGCACGCGCGACCATCCCTACGACGACGACCACCAGCGCGACGCGATGGCCGCCGCACTGTACGCCCTCGACGCCCACGAGGATCAGTTCGACCGCATCGCCGACAAACTCCCGCCGGGTATCGATCGCGGCGAGGTCACTGCCCGCGTCGTCGCCGGCGAGGAAAGCGTCGAAGCCGTCCTGCGGGACCTCGACGACGACGAGGAGCCCGAAGCGGAATCCACCGAACACGAGCCACGCGAACTGACCGAGGAGGAAAAACGAATCAAGGACCTGGAACGACAGGTCGAACGGCTCCAGTCACACGTCGAGACCCTCGAGGGCCGTATCGAGGACCGCGACGACCGCATCGACGAACTCGAGACCGAACTCGGCGTCGCCCGCCGCGAGGAGCGCAAGGAGGTCCGCCGGAACCGCGAGGTGAGCCGCCTCGAACGGAAGGCAAACCGCCTCGAGCGCGAACGCGACGAAGCCCAGGAAGACATCGAGACCCTCGAGCGAAAGGTCGAACGGATGAAAGCCCTCTGGAAACTCGATCACTCGAACTTCAGCGACGTGTCCGCCGAAAAGGAGGGTCTGGTCCCGGTCAAGGTCGTCGAGAAGTTCACGAAAGGGGCGATCCGCGAGGCCGACGATCAGTACGGGATCGCGGCCGGCGACGTGGTCTACATCCGGGATGCCAGCGGCGCGGGCCGATCCACGGCCGAACTCATGGCGGAGTTCGAGCCTCGCGTCATCCTCAAAGACGGCGGCCTGTCCGAGATCGCCGACGAGATCCTCTTCGAGAGCGAGATTCCGGTCGGTCCCGCCGACGACGTCGCGATGCAGGAGGTCGACGAACTCGCCGTCGCCCGCGAAGACGACGTCGAAGCGGCCATCGACGACTGGCGCGAACGCGCCGAAGACCGAAAGCGGGACCGCAAAGCCGCGATGGTCGACCAGCTCATCAGCGAGCACCGGGCCGGCGACAACGAAGTCTGACAGTCCGTTCGAAGACCGATCGTTACGCGTCTGGCCCCGACGTCATCGGCGACAGCGCCGTCGGCACCTCCTCGAGCGCGACCTCCTCGGTGAGATCCGCGGGGTCGTCGACCGGTCCGTTGACGAACAGCGCGTGGCCAATGAAGCCGATCGCGACGATTCCCAGCGCGGCGATCGCGGCCGGATACGGAATCATCGTGGCGTACCCGACGACGGCACCGGCTCCGAGACTCGCGGCGATAGCGACCAACACGAGGTCGTAGTAATGAAGCGTTCGTCCCATACGGGAGATAACGAGGGACAGGGGTAAAACGCTTGAGCCGCTGTACACGGCTTCTACCGGAGACAATCAAAACATCCCGAAATTCTGGAGCAGGCCGGAGATCAGCGATCTGACGACCAGTCCGAGACCGGCGATGACGAGTGCCATCCCCGCGGCGATCACCGGATCCGCGTACGCGATGAGCCCGATGCCGGCCAGCAGGATCACAAGACCCGCGATACCGAGCGCGCCGAGGTTTCGCAACATACCCACGGGTGCAGAGCCAAGCGAAATAAACGGCGTGGTTTCGAGGGCTCGCGACGGCGGAACACCGTAGCGACGGATCCCGGTTTCGGCGATCGAATCGGTAAAGTGTTAAACCCCTCGAACGCCAATCGACGGCCATGAGCGACGACGGCGAGGGCGGTCGGAAGAACCTCCGAATGCCCGAGGACGACGAGGTCTTCGCGACCGTCACGAACATGCTCGGGGCGAATCGGGTCAAAGTACGCTGTGCCGACGGGACGGAACGCACCGCGCGCATTCCGGGCAAGATGCAAAAACGCATCTGGATCCGGGAAGACGACGTCGTCCTCGTCGAACCCTGGGACTGGCAGGACGAAAAGGCCGACATCACCTGGCGCTACGAGAAAAGCGACGCGGACCAACTCCGTCGGGAAGGCCACATCCAATAAGAACGACTTTTTGCGCTGCGTGCGGTCGCGAAGCGACCGCACTCGGCAAAAACTCGACTAAAAGCACTCCTCCTTCCTCTCCACTCACTCCGTTCGTTCCGAGTCAGTCGTCGGCTCGCTCGCGCCCCAGGCGCGAGCGGTGAACGGCGTCGCTCGGGTTCTTCGAACCGCTCGCTCGCCGACAATAGCCATATGCGATTTGACTGCTCCCGGTCAATCACCGGGCCTGCCATCGAACCCGCGTCAGGGGATGCAACGGGTTCGAGCCGTGGACGTCGTAGGTGACGTCGATAACGTCCAGTTCTGGAGAGTCGTGAAGCCGGTCGAGAACGGCATCGGCGTACCCGCGTTCCCGTAAATACCGTCGACGAAGGTGGCCGAGCACGGTCTCCGGGGGCGGACCCACCTGCTCGAGGTGAACGCCGGCCGTCACCGATCGCTCGGCTGCGAGGGTCTCAAGCCGTTCGACGACCGACTCCGTCTCCGAGAGCGTGACCAGCGTTCCCTTGGTGAAGACGACACAGTTGCCATCGACGGCGTCAACGATCTCCCACTCGCCGAAGAAGTCGAACTGGTCGACCGCGATCCGCTCTCGGTCGCGCCCGTCGACGAACACTTCGCGGGCGAATTCGACGCCGGCCAGGACGTACTCGCCGCCGACGACGCGGACGCCGGGAAATTTAGACGCGATCGCATCCAGCGTCCAGCCCCACCCGCATCCGAGATCCAGGACCGTTTCGTCCCCCTCGAGGAGCGGTTCGAGGGCCGTCTGGACTGTGTCGTACTCTCGTTCAACGAGTTCGGCTACTCCAACTCGATAGAGAGTCTGGTCCTCCGAGACGAGATCGCCGTCCGAACGACCGTGCGAGCGTATTTCTTTGACGGCGTCGATCGGGGGAAGCGGGTGGTCGCGGTAGCTCTCGAGAAGACGAGCGTAGATTTCCTCGTAGGTTTCGGTACCGATGTAGGCGGTCGAGTCACTTGGCGGCTCCCCGCTCGGGTCGAGTAGATACGCCGCCCAGTCGGAGTATTTCGGCAGGGCGTCGAGCGGAACTGGCTCCATCACTCGTCACCCCTCGCTGCGGATGGCGTTCTGCGAGCGGTACTATCGGCCAGTGATAGTTGCGTGACTATCACCGAGAAAGCAGTACGTCGATCGACGGCTTCGCTCTACTAGTTCGTTTCGGTTCGATCAATCGAGATATCAAATACCGGATTACAGCCCGGCGACGTCCTCGATCGCGTCGGTCAGTTTCTTGATGCTCTCGAGGTCATGTTCGCCCATGTGACCGATGCGGAACGTCTCCTCGCCGAGTTGCGAGCCGTAGCCGTTCGAGAAGACGAAGTCGTACTCCTCGCTCACGGCGTCGATAGTTGCGGCGACGTCGATGCCCTGCGTGTTCTCGATGCAGGACACCGTCTGCGATTCGTACCCCACCTCGGGGAACATGTCGAAGTGCTCGCGGGCCCACTCGCGGGTGTACTCGGCCATCTCGCGGTGGCGCTGGTCCCGGGCGTCGTGGCCCTCCTCGAGCATGTACTTCATCTGCTTGCGGTAGGCGAGCATGATCGGGATGGCGGGCGTCGAGTGAGTCTGGCCTTTTCGGTCGTAGTAGTCGATCGTCCGCTGGAAGCCACCATACCACGACGCGGAGTCCTTCTCGAGTTCGCGCTCGTAGGCGTCGTCGCTGACGACGCAGATCGCCAGCCCCGGCGGCATCGCGAACGCCTTCTGGCTCGATGCGAAGATGACGTCGATGTTGTGGTCGTCGATATCGACGTAGTCCCCGCCCAGCGAGGAAACCGCGTCGACGACGAAATAGGTGTCCGGATACTCGGCGACGACGTCGCCGATCTCCTCGATGGGATTCCGGACGCCGGTCGAACTCTCGTTCATCACGGTCGCGACGACATCGTAGTGCTTGTCGCTCTCCTCGAGCGTCTCCCGGATGTCCTCGGGCTTGATCGCCTGTCCCCACTCGTACTCGAGCCTGTCGACGTTCTTGCCCAGTCGCTCGGCGACGTTGGCGTGGCGCTCGCTGAAGCTCCCACAGGTCGGGACGAGAATGTCGTCGTCGACGAGATTGAGCGTCGAGGCCTCCCAGAACTCGGTGCCCGATCCCGTCAGGATGACAACCTCGTTGTCGGTGCCGAGGAACTCCTTGGTGTCCTCGACGATGGTCGTGTACAGGTCCGTCATTCGGTCCATCCGGTGGCCGAACATCGGCTCGGCCATCGCCTCGATCACGTCGTCGCGAACCTCCGTCGGACCTGGAATATACAGCGTTTTGTCGGGATAGTTGTCTTTGTATTCGCGTTTCTTGGTCACGCAAACCACCTCGGTACGGCCCACTGCGTAGCGAGGCGGTATGGTACTTTTGATGCCACACCGGGACCGGCTGTCGGAGCCGTGAGAAGTCCGATTCTGAAATCGCCGATACCGGCAGCCGCCGGGTCGGGGGACGGCTCCGGTATTCGACCTGAAGGGGACCCCTCATCGTCGTCTGATGTGGGTTGCAAACGTATGCGACCATCTCGCTACTCGCCGTGAACTCGAGGAGCCGGTCGCCCGCCGGCTCCGCGACAGGTTCCGTTTCGAGGCCATCGATCAACTCGTCGTCGTCCCCTCGGATCCCGACGTTGTGTGGCTGGCCGTTGCCGTCGACCATGCCGATCACGTACTCGGCATCCGCCTCGAGAACGAGCGTCGGGTTTGCTCGACCCTCGATGTCGGACGGCGTACCCCCCTCCCAGTGGCTCGTCTGGCCGCTGAGCGTGATCTCCGTTCCGGGCTCGATGTGATAGCCGTCGGCCGCCGACTCGCCCTCGTCGCCGGTTCCGTCCTCGGGAATCGTGGCGGGCTCGTCGGTCCCACCGCCGTCCTCGAGACATCCCGCGAGTCCCGCACTCGCCGTCGCGACGCTCGCGAGTTTCAGCACTGTTCGACGAGCGACGACTCGTCCGTCCCGGACAGATACGCATACCTGTCGGAAAGTTAATGTGAGCTCAATAATTTTAGCGGTCGAACGATTCTCGACCCGACCAGCGACAGGAGTCACTACGAACGTGATGAACGCGGGGTAGTAAAACGAAATCCCCGCGTGGTGACCGACGGACCCCCTCACGGATATAGGGTCCGTCGATCGACGATACCAACGTCGAACGGAGACGGGGTACTCGAGTGCGTTATTCGACCTGCAGGGTGCCCCGCATCTGCGTCTGGTGGGGACGGCAGACGTACTCGGCCATGTCGGAGTTCGCCGTGAAGGTCAGCGTCTGGTCCGACGGCTCTTCGTCGGAGACCTGTTCGGTCGAGAGGTCGTTGACGACGCTGTCGTCGCTGTCGACGATCTCGATGTTGTGTGGCTGGCCGTTGCCCTGGTTCCAGCCGATCGTGTACTCCTCACCCTCCGAGAGGACGATGGTCGGGTTCTCCGAGCCCTCGATCGCCGACGGGCTCACACCCTCCCAGTGACTGGTCTGTGCGCTGAACATGATCTCCTCGCCGGCTTCGGCTTCGTACTCGCTTGCACCGCCGCCGTTGCCGTTGCCGTTACCGTTGCCGTTGCCGTTGCCATCACCGTTACCGCTCCCGCCACAGCCAGCGACGAGCGCCGTCGATGCCGCTGCGCCCGTGAGCTTCAGCGCTGTCCGCCGCGAAACCGCATTATCTCGTGCCATCACCGGAGGTTGGGCCTGAGCACATAAAAATTGATACCTTCTACCACCACGATGTTATGAGAATACATGCCACAATATAGACCTCGGCAGCGCGAGTGTCGTCGCTCCCGCATCCGGGGATTCGTACGGCCTCCTGTCCGTCATTACCGGTGGGACCGGGACAGCAAACCGTCTCAGGCATCACCACGGTCTCCCGCGTGGAACCCCTCGGTCCGGTCGACGGAAAGGCGCAGGAACGCCGGCACCGTGATGAGCGCGATCGCGATCTCGAGGCCACCGACGACGACGAACGCGAGTCCGTAGCCGTAGGTGCCGGCGATCGTTCCGCCGACGAGGAATCCACAGAGGAATCCGAGGCTTCCGGCGAGGTTGAACCCGGCCATGGCAGTTCCGCGCTCGCTCTCGTCGGCGAGATCGGTGACCAGCGCCATCGTCGCAGGGGCGACGAGCGCGCCGAGGATCCCGACGCCGATCATCGCGATCGCTGCGGTCGGAACCGACGGCGACGCCCCGACGAGGAGGATTCCCCCGCCGTAACACGCCGAGCCGACGACGATCGGGACCGTCCGGCCGAACCGATCCGAGAGAGCCCCCATCGGATACTGCAACAACGCGAAGGGAGCGAAAAAACACGCCAGCAAGAGCCCGGTCATCCCGGCGTCGAGGTCGAAGGCCTCCTGGAAGTAGAGCGTCCCGACGAGCGCAAAAAAGCCCGCGGTGAGCCGGTCGACGAAACCGAAAGCGTACGGCAGCGACAGCACCGGCCGTCGCCGGACACCGTCGACGAGCGCTCGCACGGACCGACTCCCCTCGGGAGTTCGATCGCCGGCGAGCGAGACGAGACCGCCGACACAGACGAGCAGGCCGGCGGCGACGACCAGCGGCGCACGCGGGTCGAGTTCGGTCAGTTGCCCGCCGACGGGCGCACCGAGCGCGGCACCGAGCCCGATTGCGATCCCCGCAGCACCCATGTTCCGGCCGTGACCACCCTCGAGATCCATCAACATCGTCATCGTCAGGGAGAACGCGCCGATGGTCATCGCCCCCTGGAAGACGCGCAGGAGGAGGACGCCCTCGAAGCTGACCGAGCCGACCGACGGAACGGCAGCGAGCGTCCCGTAGCCGAGCGCGCCGGCGAGGGACCCGACGACGATGAACGGCGTTCGCCGCCCGGTCGCGTCGCTCGCGATACCCCAGACGCCGACGAACGTCACGTAGGCGGCGAATTCGGCGACCAGAAACCACATGCTCGCATCGAGGGGCGTCGCTGCGAACGCGGACGTGGCCGCATCGGCCCCCAGCGTCTCCACGAGCGTCGCGACGCCCGGATAGAGCAGCACTTGCGAGAACAACACCGCGAAGACGAGGGCGGCGAGGACGACCCGATCGCGGTCACTCGAGTGCACGGCCGACCGTTGGTGCTCCGGAAGTATCAACTCGTTCGTCTCGATCGAACGCCGATCCCGTTTCTCGCCCACGGTGTCAACATCACGAACTGATAGCCCCGAAATCGACGTGTTTTCCCGTCCCGGCGACCTGTCGCTACCGATGACACTCACGCGTCGGCAGCTGCTCGCCACGGGAGCGGCCGCAGGAACCGGGGTCGTTGCCGGCTGTACCGGGCTGGTTCGGGACTCGCTCTCGTCGACGCCGGGGACCGTCTCGGCGGCGGCACTCGAGGAGACGGGCTACGACGAACACACTGTCGAGGAGGTCGTCGTCGAACGAACCGTCGGCCGGTTCGGGATCGAGCGCTCGATCGAGGCCAGCAACTGGTACGCCGAGTACGACCGCGCGATCGCGCTCGATTCGCTCGGCCTGACGCGCATCCAGGCGGCGGTCGTCTCCGTGTTGACCACGCCACAGGTGTCGGTGCTCGGGAAGACGTTCAATCCCGTCGGCAACTACTCGACCGACGACCTCGTCGAACTGATCCAGAACCGGTACGACCGCCTCGAGGACGTCGAATACGCCGACGAGGAATCGGTCGCCGTGCTGGGAACCGAAACGACGCTCGCCCGGTATCGGGCCAGCGCTCGCCTCATCACTGCGGGGACCACGCTCGACGTCTACCTGGCACTCAGCGAACCCGTCGCTCACGGCGACGACTTCGCGATCTGTGTCGCGGTCTACCCGCAACTACAGGGACTCGAGGCCGAATCCGGGTTCGTTCGGACCATGCTCGAGTCGGTCGAGCACGAGTGAGCGGGCCGTTGTCACTCGGTTAATCAAAAGAACTTGCTCGGGTGAAAACAGCTATGGCTTAACTACGTTGGGTATTAATCACCAGTATGTCAAAGGTCGACCGGTTTTTCCGATCAATTTCGAGTATTCAACGTCGTCGGTTGTTAGTCCATATGTTAGACCACAATCCGGAGGACGACTCGAAACTATACATCGGCGATACTGAAACGACCGACGAGGAACTGGAAGCACTTCTCACCGAGATGGAACACACGCATCTGCCGCTGTTGGAAGACTACGGGTTCATCAACTGGGACCGAGATACTCACGAGGTGACGAAGGGGCCACAGTTCGACGAGATCAGACCGCTCTTGGAGTTGATGGTGAACCACCGAGACGAACTCCCCGAGAACTGGATCTAGGACGCGAACCGATGCCGCGTCGAGTTCCCTCGAGCGCCGACGGTCGGTCCCCGGGTTCGAGTTTCATAGCTCGCCGGTCGTCTCGAGGGCGCACCTGGTCCGACCTCGTTACGTCCGATTGGCAGTAGATATAAGTCACAACGAGTCAAACAGGAAATCGGAAGCCGGTCTCCAGCGACGAGGGGGCTGTATCGAAATGCCCCGGGTGTAGTGGCACCCGAGACTCGCTTCCAAACCCACGAGGGTTTCGAAGCATGATTACGTTGATTCTACCGGGATATAAACGTCCCGCACGACGACAGAATCGCCAGACGCGACCAGTCTCGACGCCGCGCTCGATCGGGAGGTGCGATCGCGATGTGTAGCGAGGAGACGACGGCTGGCGATGACCGACGAGTGGACGACTCGGCGCTGCTCTCGTGTCCCAGTTGCGGCCAGCCCATCACCGGGCTGACGTCGACCGGGCCCCATACCGGCGTCGTCAGGCCCTGTGGCTGTTCGGTCGCACCTGGGCTGATCCACCGCGAGCGCGATAGCGGCATTCACCACGAGAGCGACACCAGCGTCCATCACGAGCGCGACGACGGGACCGGCGAGTAACCCGGGGCTCGGCGCTCGAGCCCCGACGAGCAGTCGACCGGTCGCCGTCGCGAGTCGATGACACCACCACGCCGTCGACACCACCACGCCGTCGATACGATCGACCGGCCGGTCGGCTCGGAACCGGGCCTCGAGTCCGGTCGCGGCTACCGACACACGGTAGTCGTCGGCGAAATCGCCCGCGAACCACGTGATCGATAGTCACGTGCATGGAACGACCCGTTCGAAGCGAAAGACCACCAGAAGGTGGCGTCCTGTTAGAGAGGTCCTGTTATCGTGGCAACGGGGAGTGGCCACTCCCTCCCCAACCGACTCACTCGCTGTGCTCGTTCGTCCCTCGCACGGCTTCGAGCCGCGGTTCACAGTAGCTCACCGCGGCACGGCGCGCGCCACCACATGCCAGTTGTCGGTCGGAGGTGATACGTAGACGTCCTGTCTGTGCCGATGTCCGCCGTCGGAGCGAACAGAGTTCCCACACTGATCCCGGCACCGTTCAGCGGAAAACCGTCGGCTGTCACACCTGAACGGGACGGGAGGTCGCCGAGTACGGGAGGAGCGATCACCGAGTGCGAAGTCGGAAGCATCGAGCCCCAGGCCGCCTCGCAGGCGACGAGCAGGAGAAGTCAGGCTCGAGCGCGGGTTCGTTCGGGCGTGTCGGCTTTGTTGTTCGCGTAGGCGTTGTAGGCCGAGAGGAGGGCCACGAGCAAGCCGGAGATCGCGGTCCCGGTCGCGAGTTGGGTGCTCCCCATCTCGATGACGGAAGGCGAAACGAGCGCCCACAGGCCGAGCACGACGGCGAGCGACGCGACGCCGACGCTCGCTAATCGATCCCGCGACAGCCGATAGAAGTTGTAGCCGGCGAGCAGGAAGATCGCCGTTCCGGTCAGGGTATCGTTCCAGACCGCCGCGTCCGTGGACTGGAAGAGGAACGGCAAGGCGACGAGAGAGAGCCCGATCAGCGCGACGAGGGCGCTCACCCACTGCATCGCATCCGTGTTGAGCGAGTTGTAGTCGGTCCGGGTCTCACGGCCGGTGTCGGTTGGTGTGTCACTCATAAGTTCGTCACGCCGCGGTAGCCCCCATTCGGAGAAAACGAGAGTGCTTGCACCTGTCGGGACGACCGTCGACGGGGAGGACCGGCCGTTCGATCCCGCCAGGTGTACCGAACGGGGTAACGGCCGCGTTCGAAACCCGGATCCGCTTCGGGACTGCTACGGCCGGATGTAGGCGTACCCCTCGCTCTGGAGCCGAGTGAGTTCGCCGCCACCGGAGGGAACGGTTTCGACGCCCTCGACGAGGTCGGATTCCGCGAGGTCTTTCAACTCGAGCGTGTTGCCACAGGCTTTGACCGAGATGCCGGTCTCGAGCAGGGATTCGACCGTGTCGCTGCCGTCACCGCCGGCCGTCAACGGCTCGATCCCCTCGGCCTGGGCGACGATCGCGATATCGTCGATCTCGACGGAGTCGTCCATGGTGAGGTTTTCGGCGATCGTGAGCGCGGTCTCTCGTTGCGTCGGGTCGTCGGCGATGAGGTGGAAAACTGTCTGCACGTGTCGAGGACCCACTCCGCTCCCGATAGGAGTTGAGCCTGCAAACGAAGCGCCCCGGCGAACTCGCCGCTCGAGGGATCGCGGGAGCGCCCGAGCGATTCGTGCGTGTCATTCTCTCGCCTACGTTTTTTGCCGTTACTGAGACGCATATGAACGTGGAGAAGTATGCATACTAAACATGAGCGACGACGCGAGCGACGAGCACGACGGGGACCGCGAGCGCGGACTCGGCACGCGGAGCGTCCACGCCGGCCAGTCCCCCGATCCGGAAACCGGTGCGATGGCACCGCCGATCTATCAGACGACCTCCTACGTCTTCGAGGACGCCGACACCGCCGCCGACCGCTACGCCCTCGAGGACGACGGCTACATCTACTCCCGGATCGCCAACCCGACGGTCGAGATCCTCGAGGACCGCCTCGCCGACCTCGAGGGCGGTGTGGGCGCGGTCGCGACGGGCAGCGGCATGGCCGCGCTGGACTCCGCAGTGCTGATCCTCGCCGAGGCGGGCGACAACGTGGTCTGTTCGACCGACACCTACGGCGGGACGACCACCTACTTCTCGAAGACGGCGACGCGCCGGAACATCGAGCCGAAATTCGTCCCAACCCTCGAGTACGACGCCTACGAGGCGGCCATCGACGAGGACACCGCGTTCGTCCACGTCGAGACGATCGGCAACCCCTCGCTGGTGACGCCCGACTTCGAGCGGGTCGCCGAGATCGCCCACGAGAACGGCGTGCCGCTGGTCGTGGACAACACCTTCGCGACGCCGGCGCTCTGTCGCCCCCTCGAGCACGGGGCCGACGTCGTCTGGGAGTCGACGACCAAGTGGCTCCACGGATCGGGCACGACCGTCGGCGGCGTCCTCGTCGACGGCGGCTCCTTCCCCTGGGGCGAGCACGGTTACGACGAGATCGCCGGCCAGAACCACGCCTACCACGACGTCGACTTCTCGCGGGACTTCCCCGAGGCCCCCTTCGCCGCGACGGCCCGCTATCGCTCGCTGCGCAGTCTGGGCAACCAGCAGTCGCCGTTCGACGCCTGGCAGACGCTGCAGGGCCTCGAGTCGATGCCCCTGCGCGTCGAGCGACACTGCGAGAACGCGCAGGTCGTGGCGGACTACCTCGACGACCACGAAGACGTCGCCTGGGTCACGTATCCGGGACTCGCCGACCACCCGACCCACGACAACGCGCGGCGATACCTCGAGGATTACGGCGGGATGGTCGCGTTCGGACTCGAAGAGGGGTTCGAGGCGGGCAAGGCCTTCTGCGAGAACGTCGAACTCGCCCAGTTCCTCGCGAACATCGGCGACGCGAAGACGCTCGTGATCCACCCCGCGAGTACGACCCACGGGCAACTCTCGCCCGAAGAACGCGATGAGGCCGGCGTCACGGCCGACCTGATCCGGATGTCCGTCGGGATCGAGGACCCCGAGGACGTTCTGGCCGACCTCGAGGGAGCGATCGCCGCGGCGACGCGGGCCTGTCGATCGGCGGGTGAGACGCGGTGACGACCAAGAACACGATCGACCTCGGCGAGTTCCAGTTCCTCTCGGGGGAGTCGATCCCGAACCTCGAGATGGCATACGAGACGTACGGCGACTTCACCGGCGACAACGCGGTGTTGGTCTGTCACGCGCTGACCGGCAGCGCCCACGTCGCCCGCCGGCCGGATGCAGGCGGCGACACGGCGGGACAGGCTCGCGCCTGGTGGGGCGACGTCGTCGGCCCAGGGAAGGCGATCGATACGACGGAGTACTACGTCGTCTGTGCGAACGCGCCGGGGTCGTGTTACGGGACGACGGGGCCCGCGAGCGAGAACCCCGAAACGGGCGAGCCCTACGGGACCGATTTCCCCCCGGTGACGGTCGGCGACTGGTCGCGCGCCCAGCGAGCGCTGCTGGACGAACTCGGCGTCGGGCGACTCCACGCCGTCGTCGGCGGCAGCGTCGGCGGGATGAACGTCCTCGACTGGCTGCGCCGGTTCCCCGACGACGTCGAACGCGCCGGTGCGGTCGCGACCGCGTCCCGACTCGACGCACAGTGTCTCGCGCTCGATACCGTCGCCAAGCGAGCGATTACGGGCGACCCCAACTGGAACGACGGCCACTACTACGGCGGGCCGGAACCCGAGGAAGGGCTGGCTCGAGCCCGCCAGATCGGCCACATCATGTATCTCTCGAAGGACTCCATGGGGCGCAAGTTCGGTCGGCGCTCTGCGGGTCGAGAGGCGGTCCGCGAGGAGCCGCCGGATCCCGCGGCCGCCTTCTTCCCCTATCGGGAGGTCGAGTCATATCTGGACTATCAGGCCGACAAGTTCACGGACCGATTCGACGCGAACAGCTATCTCTACATGACCCGTGCGATGGACGACTTCGACCTGTCGGCGGGGTACGAATCCGACGCCGACGCCCTGGCAGCCTTCGAGGGGGAGCTCCTCGTTCTCTCCTTTACCGGCGACTGGCACTTCACCGTCGAGCAGGCCGAAGCCCTGGCCGAGGCCAGCCGCGAGGCCGGCGTCGACGTCGCCCATCACGTCGTCGAATCCGACCACGGCCACGACGCGTTCCTCGTCGAACCCGAAAAGGTCGGCCCGCCGCTCGCGGATCTGCTCGAGGCGGGGCTCGCCGGCCGTGCGATCACCGATACGGCTCCCGAAACCGACGACACGGGGGAGTTCGCGCCGGTTCACACGAGTCTGTTTTCCGAGTGAGGCTGTCGGGTCGACGTGGCATCGAACGCGAGTCGACTCTTATGGTCGTCGAAGACGGACACCTCTACACGACCGCTCCTCGGCCGGTCCCGCCCGGTTGATATTTGCGATAATACAGCTATAGATTGTCGTAACTTATAATACGACAGTATATTATGTGCAGATCATATCTATAGAAGGTCAAGTCAAATACGGGAGAAATCGACGAAGGATGAACGGAATCGATCGGTACAACAGGTACCGAAGGAGGGACAAAGCGACCTGCCGATCAAACAGGGAGCCGTGTTCGGGGCGATCACGGTGATCGCAACGTATCTCACGCACCTGTTCCTGACGGCGATTACGACGGCACAGGTTCGTCCCGAAGTCGCATCCATCGGAGTCGGTGACGACGCATCGCTGATCGTCACGGAACTGGTCAGTTCCTGGAAAGCTGCGGGCTGGAGTTACCTCGGCGTGTTCGGTACGGAGTTCGAAGTCGACGGTGAAGCCGCGACGCTCGGTGACGCCCCGAATCACGGTGCCGCGTTCGCGGGTAGCCCGAGCAGCGCGTTCGGCCTCTCGACGCTGTTCCTCTTTCTCGTAACGGTCGGTGGTCTACTTACCCAGCCTCGTGACGCCCTCGAGGCAGTGATGGCGAAAGTCCGGTAGCGACGGGACATGCGGAACTGAGTCGATCGACTGATCGAACCCGCCGTTTTTCTCGCGCGGGACGAGACGAGCGCGTTCGAACGGGCTCCCGGAGCGATCGTCGAGCGAACCGACTCGAGGCAGCGTTCGAGGATCAGTACTGTTGGTCGTGGCCGCGATCGAGCGAGACGTACTGTTCGGCGTGAGATCGGTCCGAGCGCCGGCGCGCGAACCAGTAGTGGACGTCGGAAACGAACAGCGCGAGGTTTTGGCGGCCCAGCAGCGCGATCGAGATCCCCTGTGGCGAGCGGAACAGGGCGATCAGCGACCACATCGTTCCTGCGGCGACCGCACCCGCCGCGGAGAAGCGCATCCCCAGCGTAACGAAGGTCAGTCCGTACACGAACCCGATCCCCATCGACGGCAGGCTCGTGCCGAGCGGAACCCGCGCACTCGAGTCGCGCAACGTCGGCGCGAGAAAGACGATCGAGAGGCCGCTTCCAACCATGAATACGAAGTCTTGCCACATCATCAAAACAACTTACTCGGTCACGAGTTAATAACGTCGTTGGTCTCGAAATCGGTCATTGGGCCTGACAGTTGCCGAAAACGGACGATACGGTCAGAGCAGTGGTCGGGAGACCGCGAGCCACAGGACGGGGTCCTATGAGCACAACCAGCGATTACGGGGCCAAACCGGACCGACCCGAACCCGCCTCAACGGTCGGCGAGCACGCCGTCGTCGACCAGCGTCTCGCGAGCCTCGGCCATCGACGTGACGACGACGTCACAGTGGGGTTCGACGGCCGGTTTCGGTTCGAAGCCGATCGCCAGGCCGGCGACCTCGAGCATCGGCAGGTCGTTGGCACCGTCGCCGACTGCCACGGTGTCCGCGAGGTCGACGCCGACGTCGGCGGCGAGGTCCTCGAGCGCGTCGTCTTTGGTGCCTTCGATCAGGGGCCCTTCGACTGCGCCCGTCAGCTCGCCCCCGTTCATCGGGAGTCGATTCGAGACGATGTGATCGACGGAGACGTCCTCGCGCTCGAGGGCCGCCGCGACGCCGCGTTCGAACCCGCCGGTGAGGATGGCGGTCGTGACGCCGGCATCGTTGAGTTCGGCGATGAGGTCGGCGGCACCCTCGCGCAGGACGACCTCGTCGAAGGCGGCCTCGGCCTCCGCCTGGGGAAGCCCCTCGAGCAGGGCCGCGCGTTTGCGCAGGCTCTCGGCGTAGCCGATCTCGTCGTTCATCGCGCGGTCGGTGATCTCCGCCATGTCATCGGCGACGCTCCGCCGATCACCGAGCAGTACGGTCATTTCCGAGTCAGAAAGCGTCCCATCGAAGTCGAAAGCGACGACTGTCATTGTGCCCCGGTTGTCGGTCCCCGGATAAACCAGTTCAGGTTTCCTCTCGTGGCGACCGCGGCGCTGCTTCCACGCTTCGAGCGATCGTAACGTATTATCGACCCGCCTTCGTTGCCGAGTACATGTCGTCAGATCGACGATTCGAGTACGACAAGGGACCCGATCTCGAGGCGGCGGAATCGACGACCGGGACCGATTCCGACGGTGACGACGAGGGCAATCGGGACGAGCCGGCAGAGAGCGATCGGCGGGTCGCAATCGTCGCCGGCTGGAAAGCCGGGACAGTCGCCGGTGTGAGCGCGTTCGCGGTCTGCTTCGCCGTGATCTACCAGATCGTCGGGTCGATGTACGCGATGGGCGCGTACTCGGGCGGGGAGACCGACCCGAGTCGCGTCGTGATCGCGGGGCTGACCAGCCTAGCGAGTCACGGCGTGACGATCGAAGAGGGTGGCGAACCGATCGAGGCGGCGGTCAGGTACGCGGCCAGCGCGGGCCTCACCTCACACGTGACCGCGCTGGTTCCGCCCGTCATCTTGGCAGTCGCTGGCTTCCTCCTCGTCCGATACGTTCACCTCCGGACGCGCCGGGTTGCCGGTCTCGCACTCGGCTCGCTGGTCGGCAGCTACGTCGTCCTGATGACCGGCCTCTCGATGATCGCTCGGTGGACGCCCGAACGGACGGCCAATGGCACCGACGAGGCAGCGACGATTGCCGCCGCGACCGATCTCGGCGCGGTGCTCTCGATCGGGACCACTGCGCTCGTCTTCGTCGCCGTCGGGGCCGCCGTGGCCGGCCTCCCACGGCTACTGGCCGTCGACCGATAAGTCGCTGTCCCGATGGATCAGTTCGATTCGACCGGCGTTTTGACGATCGTTATCGGTCGCGAGGAGAGGCGTGCGACGCGATCCGTGACGCTGCCGAGTAGCTGGCGATACTCGCCGGACCGCTCCTTCGATCCCATGACGAGCAGGTCGACGTCCGCCTCGTCGGCGTAGTCGAGGATCTCCTCGTGGGGGGAGCCATGCCGGACGACCGTCGTCGACTCGAGGCCCGCCTCGTGGGCCGCTTCGGAAGCCGATTCGAGCGCGTCCTCGCCCACCTGCTCGAGGGCCGCCTCGAGGCTTTCGAACTCGTGGACGTACTCGTCGCCACTGTAGGTACTGTACACGTCGCTGTCGACGACGTACAGCAAGTGGAGTTCCGCGTCGGTTTGTTCGGCGACGGCGATGGCGTGCTCGACCGCGAGTTCCGTCCCGTCTTCCGCATCGGTCGGCAGTAGGATTCGATCGTACATGGTTCGAGAGACGTCGTGTTGACGGATAATACTGTTCAATGTTCCCGGTGCGCGGGAGCCATGGAGTCGAAATCGGCATCGTTCGGGCGAGATCCGTACGGACAGAACGGTCAGGAGACAAACCGCCGTGGGGATAGCGCGTCTCGGCCAGCCGGGACCGTCGTCTGCACGGGCGGAACACCGGTATTTTTTGCCGGCCCCGAGCACAACGGAAGGGTTTACGTGCTCCGCACGGTTGTCTCGCGCATGAAGGTTCTCGTCACGGATCCGATCGCGGATGCGGGTCTGGACGTACTCAGAGACGCCGGCCACGAAGTCGAGACGGGTTACGAACTCGAGGGCGATGCACTCCTCGAGGCGGTCTCCGACGCCAACGGGCTGATCGTTCGCTCCGGGACCGAAGTCACCGAGGAGGTTCTCGACGCCGCGGACGAACTGGCTATCGTCGGTCGAGCCGGGATCGGCGTCGACAACATCGACATCGACGCCGCGAAAGATCACGGTGTCATCGTCGCCAATGCTCCCGAAGGGAACGTTCGGGCGGCCGCCGAACACACCGTCGCGATGACGTTCGCGACCGCTCGATCGATCCCGCAGGCCCACATCCGCCTGAAAAACGGCGAGTGGGCGAAAAGCGACTATCTCGGGACCGAACTCAACGGCAAGACCCTGGGCGTCGTCGGGCTCGGCCGCGTCGGCCAGGAGGTCGCCAAGAAACTCGACTCCCTTGGCATGGACATCGTCGCCTACGATCCCTACATCAGCGAGGAGCGCGCCGACCGCATCGGTGCCGAACTCGTCGAGTTCGAGCCGTGTCTCGAGCGTGCGGACTTCCTCACCGTCCATACCCCCCTCACCCCGGAGACCGAGGGGCTGATCAGCGAGGACGAACTGGCGTTGCTGGGCGACGGCTACCTGGTCAACTGCGCCCGTGGCGGCGTCGTCGACGAGGACGCACTGGCCGCCAAGGTCGAGGACGGAACGCTCGCCGGCGCGGCGATCGACGTCTTCGCCGAGGAACCGCTGCCCGCTGACTCGCCGCTCCTCGAGCACGACGACATCATCGTCACGCCCCACCTCGGTGCCTCGACGGAGGCCGCACAGGAGAACGTCGCCACCTCGACGGCCAAACAGGTCAACGCCGCACTGGTGGGCGAACCGGTCGCGAACGCCCTGAACGCGCCGTCGATCGACGAGAGCGCGTTCCCACGCGTCGAACCCTACATCGACCTCGCGGAGACCGCCGGCAAGGTCGCCGCCCAGCTCCTCGAGGGCCGCATCGAAGACATCGAAGTCGTCTACGAAGGCGACATCGCCGACGAGGACGTGGAGTTCGTCACCGCGAGCGCGCTCAAAGGCGTCTTCGAACCACTCGAGTGGCAGGTCAACGCGGTCAACGCCCCACAGATCGCCGAGGATCGCGGCGTCGACGTCACCGAGTCCAAGACGCGACAGGCCGAGGACTTCCAGAGCCTGGTCTCCGTGACCGTCAGCAACGGCGACGACGAGGTCTCCGTCGACGGCACCCTCTTCGCCGGTGACGATCCACGCATCGTCCGTATCGACGGCTACCGCGTCGACGCGATCCCCCACGGCCGGATGGTCATCGCGCGGAACACGGACGAACCCGGCGTCATCGGTCTCATCGGGAGCGTCATGGGCAAACACGACGTCAACATCGCCGGCATGTTCAACGCCCGCGAAACGATCGGCGGCGAGGCGCTGACCGTCTACAACGTCGACAGCGAGGTCCCCGCCGAAGCCAAGGAGGAGCTCGAGGCCGACGAGCGAATCATCGGCATCAGCGACATCACGCTGAACGGGCAGGCCTGAGCGGTCGAACGACCGCGTCGGCGTTCGCCGTTTTCCGTTCGTTCCGTGCAGTTTCGTATCCGCGGCCTCGACAGCGGAGCTAAACCCCCGACCCAGAATCCTGGTTGATACTGTCAGCCCGCGTTCGAACTACCCCCGGTACTCGGCCATCACGAACGGGACCGAACTCCCGAGCGGATCGTCGACGCGGCGCTCCCAGACGATCTCGAAACCGGCCGTTTCGAGCGCGCTACGGGTCCGCTGCCGGCCATGCGTGCTGAAGAACATCGATCGGCCGCTCCCGAGCCAGTCGCGCCGGACCGTCTCGTAACTACTCGAGCCGACCGTCGTGAGGAGCCGACCGCCCGGTCGGAGGACACGCGCGAACTCCGCGTAGACGGCCGGATGGTCCGCTCGGGGAACGTGGAAGACGGCGTGGTACGCCGTGATCCCGTCGACCGAGTTCGCCGCGATCGGGAGGGACGTCATCTCGCCCTGGACGAGGTGAGCGTCGGGGACGTTGGCCGCCGACAGCTCGAGCTGGCGGCCCGAGAGGTCGAGACCGATCCGGTCGACCCCGGTGAGGTTCGCGAGCGTGCGCATCCCGTCGCCACAGCCGACGTCGAGAACGGTCGCGTCCGCGGGAAGCGCCGCGAGCAGGTCGTCGATCAGGGCGGCGTCTTCCCCGTCGGCCCGGCGGTTCCTGGCGTAGTCGTCGGCGACGGCGTCCCACGCTCGTCGGAGTTCTCGTCGGTCCATGGGCGGGAGAGGTCCCCAGAGGGCATGTCGCTGGTGCCAAACGGGGACGACAGTGGGTCGGGCCAGTCGACCGCGTTGGCCGTACGCTCTTGTCCGTCGGCGTCGTAGCGGGGGCGATGAACTCCCCCGAGATCTCGCGGCTCGCGGCCGTCCTCGCTGACCTCCGTGACCGCGGCTACCGCTGCCCTGATCCGGTCGACGTCGAAGCGCCGGTCGTGGCGACCGGTGGCGACCACCCTGCGGACGGTCCGGACGCACCGCTGTCGGTCGAGCGCGTTCGGGAGGTCACGCCGCTGTCGCTCGTCAGCGGCCTGGCGGACGCCGCCCACGCCGGTCACGCGCCGGTTCTCGTCGTCGACGAGTGGGGGGTCGAGGACGCCCGGGCCGTCCTCGGCGAGCCGTTCTTGCTCCGCGGTCGGAGGGATGGACGCCGCCGGTTGTACTCGATTCCGGACCGGATCGCGCTGACCGACGGGCGGTACGCCTGCGTGCGAACCGACGCGAACCCGCAGTGGCGGGAGGAGTCGGTGACCACGGCGACCGCGCTCGAGGCGGGGCGTGCGGAGCCGTCGATCGAGGACGGGCGCGATCGGACGGGGACCGACGAGCCACGACTCGTGCTCAAGGCCGACGGCACGGTTCAGGCCGCCCTCGCAGCCGACGCGCTGACCTGTCCCGGTCCCGACCCGGACGCGTTCCCCTACCGGTACGGCCGCGGTGCGGACAAGCGCATCCACGTCTTCGATCGGGACCGCGAAGTCGGTCGCTACGCCGGCATCGCCGCCATGAAGGGCAACGCCTACCGACCAGTATCGCTGCCCTTGCTGCCCGAGCACCACGTCAAAACTGGCGGACGGCTGGCTCGCAGTGTGACGGTCGCCGTCGTGACAGCCGACGGCGTCGAGTACGAACGACCCTGAGGAGACAGCCGCTCACGACGGTCGACGCCGGCGATCACGGTGCGCCCATCAGCACGAACCGACTCTCGGTGTCGCCGTTGTGGATCCGGTGGGTCGTGTCCGGTGCGATCCGGATCGCGTCGCCCGGGTTCATCTCGATCGACTCGTCTTCGACCGTGACCGTCGCTTCGCCCTCCATCAGCAGGTAGACCTCTTCGTGGCCTTCCTCCTCGTGGGCGTGTTCCTTGCCCTCCCAGCCGGGGTCGCACTCGACGACGGTCACGCCCATGTTCTCGCAATCCAGTTCGTCACGGAGGAAGTACATCCCGTTCCGATCGTCGGCGTCGTGGTAGTTCACTTTGGTGTAGTCGGACATCACGGACACCTGCCCACACGGCGCACAATAAACGTTGACGGTACCCACGTCCTGACCGGATGGCGAGCGTTCACCGTCGGTGTGCCGATCAGCAAAAGACCTATCGCTCAGACGAACAACGTCTCGAGTATGGACGACGACGTTTCGGTCGATTTCGGCGAGGACGGACTCGTCCCCGCCGTGGCACAGGACGCCGACACCGGCGAGGTACTGATGGTCGCGTACGTCTCGCCGGACGCCCTCGAGCGGACCCGCGAGACCGGCCGCGCACACTACTACTCCCGCAGTCGCGAGGAACTCTGGGAGAAGGGCGCGACGAGCGGCCACGTCCAGGAGGTCACGGAGGTACGAGTCGACTGCGACGCCGACACCCTCCTCTACCTGGTCGACCAGGAGGGCGGCGCGTGCCACACCGGCCACCGGTCGTGTTTCTACCGGACGATCGACGGCGAGCAGGTCGGCGAACGGGTGTTCGATCCGGAGACAGTCTACGAGTAAGATGAGCGAGCGCGTCCATCCCTCCGACGACCGCTCGAACACTGCCGCCGGGAGCGACGAATCGACACCGCTCGAGGAACTCGAGGCCGCCCGAACCCGTCTCGCGGAGAGCAACGGCCGGATCGAAGACCACGGCGAGGAAACCGTCGACGAGGTCGCGACCGCCTATCGAAACGCGACGACGCTGTTAGACGACTACGTCGACCGCGCGACCGGGACCGGCAAGGAGAACTTCCAGGCGTACATCCAACTCGAGGGGAAATTCGACGGGCTGGTCTCGAGCCTGTCGGACGACCTCCCGGAACGGGAGGCCTTCGAGGACGCCCTCGAGGCGATCGACAAACGCCGGCTCAGCGAATCGGACTTCGAACGGGCCACCGACGCCCTCGAGCCGGCCGCCGCGTACGCCGACCTGCTCGAAGAACGGGAGGCCGCTCGCGAAGCGCTGGTCGAGGCCCGCAAGAACGCGAACAAGCGCCTGCGGGCCATCGACGACGAGATCGACGACCACGAGCGGCTGCTCGAGCTCTCGACTGCCGATCTGGACGCGCCGGTCGACCGGCTCCGGGACCCCATCGAGCGCTACAACGAGGCCGTCCGCGAGGCGTTCGAGGACTACCGGCTCTCGGCCAGCGCACGCGAGGTGTTCGACCTTCTCGAGCGAAGTACGTGGTATCCGTTCGTGACCTACGAGCAGCCGCCCGACGAGCTATTGGACTACGTCCGCGAGAACCCGGCCGGCGAGTACACGATCCCCGAGTTGCTCGAGTACGCCGACTATTCCCGGTCGAAGCTCTCCCACTACGTCGAGAGCGCGGACGAACTCAAGCGGTCGGTCGCGACCCAGCAGACGTATCTCGACGGTATCGACGCCGAGCCGCTGACGATCGACTGGCCGCCGGAACCGGCGGGCGCGTTGCGCCGCCGGGTGCGGGAGTATCGCCCCTTCGTCGCGCGGGTGGCCGGCGAGGAGACCGTCGCAACGTTGCGCGAGGTCGGCCTCCTCGCGACCGACCCCGACTACGACCGCCTGCAGACCGCAGCTCAGGCCGTCGTCCAGCTCACCCCCGCCGAGCGCGAGCGGCTGTCCGACGGTCGCATCGCGGACGAGCTCGAACGCCTGCGAACCGAACGGGAGCGACTCGAGGACGCACTCGAGGTCGACGACCCGGTCTGAGCGGCGCGACGACGGCGAAACCCATCGTCCGCGACGACGGCCCCGCACTTTAGCCGCCGCCGCTCGAAGGATCGACCATGGCCAGACACGTCCTCGTCCCGGTCGACGACTCCGAGCCGGCCCGGGCGGCCCTCGAGCACGCCATCGAGTGGGTGCCCGCCGATCGAGTGACGGTCGTCCACGCGATCGACGACCTCGAGGCGGACTACGCCGGTGTGGTGTCGGAAAACGACGAGCCCGCGTTCTTCGCCGCGGTCCGGGAAACCGCCGCCGAGTACGAGCGATCGGTCGAGACCACCGTCGTCGAGGGCGGCGGAGCGGCGGACGCGATCCTCGAGTACGTCGACGAGGCGGACATCGACGCGATCGTGATGGGCAGCGAGGGGAAAGCGGGCGTCTCGCGGATGCTGCTGGGCAGCGTCGCGGAGGCGGTCACGCGGCGCGCCGAGGTTCCGGTGACGATCGTGCCGTGACAGCGTGTGATGGTCACGGAGAGTCGCTACTGACACGATCGCCACGCTGATCGCGACCTGTCGTCCGATCAGGGTACGATGCCCATCAGAGGAGGGCAGAGAGAGACACTGACCGCGGCAGTTCGACCAGTCTACCTGTAAAGAAGAACGGCACTTCGTCCCTCGACCTGTTCTCGGAATAACTTTATCGGGAGGAACAATCTAGTTCGGATATGAGTGCTGCGAAACGTCTCTACAACCGCACTGATGAGTGGCTGCTGGACCGCTCTCAGGGGGAGTATGCGATCTGCTTAGGGGTGTCGGTAGGTGTCGGCGTTCTCGTAGTCGGCCTGCTGTTGGGTGGGAAATTCCTTCTCGTTCAGGCGCTCACGATGGCTCTCGTCATGTTCGGTTTGGAGTACGTGTTTGGGCTCCACCAGCCGACTGAAGAGGGCTGAGTCCGCCCGATCGATCCGTACGGGTCACCTGGCGTCGCCTCCGAAACGGTCGTATCTTGAATACTCCTGCCGTTATCGTGAGTGTGAGTTTTCGGGTGTCGACTGCTATTCAGCCGTTCCCCGCAATGGGGTGGTCGTAACTGATGGGCGATCGAGCGGGTCGCAGAAACCACCCTCAGACGGACCGCTGTCAGTCAGTGTCGGCGGCCCCAGGGACGGGTCGTGGGGTCGCCGGTCGCTCGAGACAGAGGATCGTCTCAGGCGTCGGCCTTCGCAGCCGCTAGCGCGTCGTACATGTCGTCGACGAGCCGCTCGGCGCGGTCGGCGTCGCGGGCTTCGGCGTAGATCCGGACGAGCGGTTCGGTCCCGGAGGGGCGGGCCAGCACCCAGGCGTCGCCGTAATCCAGCCGGTAGCCGTCGCGCGTGTTGAGGTCCGCGTCGGCGGCCTGGGCCTGGTTGGCGGCCGCATCGAGCATCGCGTCGCGTTCCGCCGTCGACTCGTACTCGAGGTTGCGCCGGACGTTGACGTAGCCGTCGTAGGGGGCGACGATCTCGCTGACCGGCCGCTGGGCGACCAACTCGAGGAATCGCGCGGCCGTGTAGGCCCCATCGCGCGAGAGCCGGTGGTTGGGGAAGAAGATCCCTCCGTTGCCCTCGCCCGCGATCGGGACCCGCCGGCCGTTGGCCTCGAGTTCCTCGATGCGGGTGATGATGTTCGTCGAACCGATCGGCGTGAGCTCGAGTTCGGCCCCGACCTCGCCGACGACGTCGACGAGCCGCTGGGAGACGTTGACCGCCGAGACGGTGGTGTCGCCGGCCTCGAGTTCGGCCGCGGCGAGGGCGGCGAGGGTGGCATCGCCCTCGACGTACTCGCCGGTCTCGTCGAAGAAGATGGCCCGATCGGCGTCGCCGTCGTGGGCGATGCCGACGTCGGCGTCGGTGGCCCGGACGAGCCTGCCGAGGTCCGTGAGGTTGTCGGGGACGGGCTCGGGGTCACGGCCCGGGAAGTGACCGTCGGGCTGGCCGTTGACTGTCACGACGCGACAGCCCAGTTCGCGGAAGAACTCGGGACTGGTCAGCGAGCCAGCCCCGTGACCCGGATCGAGCGCGACGGTGAGGTCGGCGTCGGCGATCCGCTCCCGCTCGGCAGCGGCGAGCAGGTCGTCGACGTAGGCCCGCCGGACGCCCGCTACCTCCCGGACGCGTCCCGTTTCGTCCCAGGGGGCGACGGTGAACGATTCCGCGAGCAGCCGTTCCTCGATCGACTCGAGGGCGGCGATCGAGAGTTCGACGCCGTCGGCCCCGACGAGTTTGACGCCGTTGTACTGGGGCGGGTTGTGTGAGGCCGTGATGACCATCACCGGCACCCCTTCCCGTTCGGCGTAGGCCTGTGCGCCCGGCGTGGGGACGATCCCGAGGCGGTCGACGTCGGTCCCGGTACTCGCCAGCCCGCTGGCGGCCGCGTCGGCCAGCATCCGCCCCGTGTAGCGCGTGTCGCGGGCGATCGCGACGCGGTCCCCACCGTGACCGTCGCGCCAGGTCGTCCCCGCCGCTTTCGCGACGCGAAGGACGAACGCAGGCGTCAGCTCCTCGTTGGCGACGCCCCGCGTCCCACTCGATCCGAAGACTTGCATTACGCGCTAGTCTGACCGGACTCCCCAAAGGGATTCCGCAACCTGTCCCGACGCGACGGCGACGGGGCGGAACGTTTTCGGCCCACCCTCGCCACGTTCCCGTATGGATTCGATCGAGGAAAAGCGCGTCTACGGCGACCGCGAAGGGGCGATCACGGCCTACGTCGCGAGCGCGATGGGCGTCGTTCGCGTCCGCGTCGCCGGCGACACCGTCGGCGAATTCGGCCTCTGCGAGCGCTGTGCGGTCCGGGACATCGCAGCGACCCGCGACGCCGTCGCCATCGCGACCGACCGGGACATCCGCGTGTGTCCGCTCGAGAGCGAGCGCGACGACGGGACAGCCAGCGAGGACGAGACGTTCGTCGAAACCGGATTCGGCCCGGCGGTCGCCGTCGGGTACGACGGCGGCGATTTGATCGGGGCCGACCCGGAGGGCCGCGTTGCGCGTCGAGCGGGCGGGAGCGAGGAATGGGTCACGCTCGAGGACGAGGCCGTCGAGACGGTCCGAGCGATCGACGGCGACCTCGTCGGGGCCGATCGTGGCGTCTTCCGCGTCCACGGCGGCGGGCTCGATCACGCCGGACTGACCGACGTGCGGGACGTCTCGGCTGCCGGCGTGCCGCTGGCCGCCACCGCCGATGGACTCTACAAGCTCGGCAACGGCTGGATGGCGGTCCTCGAGGGGTCGTTCGACACCGTCGCGGCGGATCCACGGTCCCGACGTGGCCACATCGAGCGCGCACACGCCGTTTCGGGGGAGACGATCTACGCGTCGACGGGGGACGGCGAGTGGCTCGCCGACGACGACGCGAGCGATCGAATCGTCGGCTTCGGGTACGGCGACGAAACCTACGCCGTCACGGAGACCGGGACCTTCCGATCCTCGAGCGAGGACGGGTGGCGACGGCGACTACTGGGCGTCACCGACGTCGTCGGGATGGCCGTCCCCGCGACGACACCGCCAAAAACCGACAGCCCTGCGAGGTAGCTGGCTCTCGTCGGCGACGGGACCATCCGACGATAGGAGCCGGGAGAACGAAAACTGGTTTACCCCCCGGCCTGTCCAACCGACTATGATCGTCAGCGGATCCGCGTCGCAGGCTCTGGCCGCCGCGCTCGCACGTGAACTCGAGGAACCGCTCGCCGCCGTCGAGTACGACCGCTTTCCCGACGGCGAACTGCTCGCCGCCGTCCCCGGCGTCGCCGAGACCGAGCCCGATCGGGCAGTGATCGTCGCCTCGACGGTCTCGAGCGACGCCCACCTCGAGGTGCTCCAGTTGCAAGACGCCGTCCGCGAGGCCGGCGTCGCGGAGGTCGTCACCGTCCTGCCCTACATGGGCTATGGGCGACAGGACGCGGCCTTCGAGCCGGGCCATCCCGTCTCCGCGCGAGCGGTCGCCCGCGCGATTTCGACCGGGACGGACCGGATCCTGACCGTCAACCCCCACGAGACGGCCGTCTGCGAGTTCTTCGAGCCGGCGGCGACGGCGGTCGACGCGGCCGGGCGACTGGCCGAACCCCTGCCCGACGACCTCGCGGATCCGGTCTTCCTCGCGCCGGATGCGGGGGCCGTCGAACTCGCCGAGACGGCCCGCGACAGCTACAGCGCGGGCGAGACCGACTACTTCGAGAAGACCCGCCATTCGGGCACCGAGGTCGAGGTTTCGCCGAGCGACGTCGACGTCGCCGGCCGCGACGTCGTCGTCGTCGACGACATCATCGCGACGGGGTCGACGATGAGCGAAGCCGTCGCGGTTCTCGAGGATCGCGACGTCGGTCGGGTGTTCGTGACCTGCGTCCACCCGCTGCTCGCTCGCAACGCCGTCACGAAGCTCTCTCGAGCCGGCGTGGAAGCGATCTACGGCACCGACACCCTCGAGCGCGGGGTCGAGACGGTCTCCGTCGCCCCCACGCTCGCACAGTACCTGTAAGTAAACGATTAAGTACTCCCCGGACACTGGTCTAGTTGTTATCGCCTGGCACGAGCTCGGCTCGGCCACGGCACCGACGAACCGATCGGCGGAGACACTGCGGGAACTGATCAACGGGTTGGGATGCACGGAATCGTCCACAAGACGCTCAAGGAGTACGTCGTCGACCGAACCGACGACGGCACCTGGGATACGATCGTCGAGCAGTCCGGTCTCGAGCCGAAGCTCTACCTCCCCGTCTCTCATTACGAGGACGAGGAAATCGACGCCATCCTCGAAACGCTCTCGACGATGGCCACCCAGGATCGGCGGGCGATCGAACGCGATTTCGGCAAGACCCTCGCCCCCGAACTGCTCTCGACGTTTAGCGCACACGTCCAGCGGGACCAGGGCCTGCCGGAACTGCTGGTCGGACTCGAGGACGCCTACAGCAACATCAACACCGCCACCGAAGAGACATCGCTCCCCGCGGTATCCGCGACACGCGAGTCCGATTCCGTAACCGTCACGTACGATACCGCCCGGGACCAGCAGTACTGCGGGCTCGCCCACGGCATCCTCGAGGGACTCGCCACCGCGTTCGACGCCGACGCGACCGTCACGGAAACGGAGTGTGTCGACGACGGGGCCGATACCTGTCAGTTCCGCGTCGTCCTCGAGTGAGACGGACGACCGTCAGTCGGTGCCGGCACATCTACACGGCGAGTCGCGGGTGCGCCGGGATCCAGTGACAGCAGACCGCACGAGCGCCGATGGCCGATTAGTCGGCCACCGTGATCTCGAACCGAGCACCGCCGGATCGAGACTCCAGCACGTCGATCCGCCAGTCGTGGACGTCGACCGCGTTCGTGACGATCGACAGGCCGAGTCCGGTGTTGTCGCGGGTCGACCCCGACGAGTAGCCGACTTCGAACGCGTCCTCACGACGGTCGGCCGGAATGCCGGGCCCGTCGTCTTCGACGTAGAACCCGCGAACGTCCTCGAGCGCACCGACGCCGATGGTAACGCCGTCGCCGCCGTGTTCGATCGCGTTCCGAAAGAGGTTCTGGAAGATACTCGAGAGGATACTCCGGTCCGCCTCGAACGCGATCGTCTCACCGCGTTCGAGGGTCGCCCCGTCGGTCTCGATGACCGTCCACACGTCCTCGACGACGCTGTGCAGATCGACGACGTGGACGTCGTCGAGTTCCTGCTTCGAGAGCGTCACCGCGTCGTCGATGATGGCGTCCATCCGGTGGAGAGCGGCGCGGACGGCCGCGACGGTCTCCGGTGACGGGTCCGTCGCGAGCAGTTCCGTGTAGCCAAGCGCGACCGCCAGCGGGTTTCGGAGGTCGTGTGACAGGACACGCGACACCGTCGAGAGGCGTTCGTTTCGCTCCTCGATCTCGCGTTCGATCCGCTTTCGATCGGAGATATCGAAATGTTCGACGAGAACGTACAGCTCCCCATCGCGTTCGAACGTCGTCGCCCACATCAGAAACCACGAGAGCGGGTCCTCGGGCGTCGGACAGGGATACTCCAGTTGGACGTGTTCCTCGCGGCCGTCGAGCAGCGCTTCGATGTCCTCACAGGCCCGTTCGGCGTACGGATCGTCGTCGCGACTCGATTCACAGACCTCGAGATAGTTCGAGCCGACCATCGCAGGATCGGCGGGAAACCCGCCCTCGAGCGCGAATTCCTGCCACGCCGCGTTCGTGTAGACGATCAATCCGTCGGAATCGACGATCGCCACCTCCGAATCGAGCGTGTCGATCGCGAGAAGGGCGAGTTCGTCGGATCCACTCATGCACGACAGATAGCAGCCGTACCATATCAGCGTTCGTACGCCTACGACGGTCGACGCGCGACGCCCACCAGCACTCGAGCGTCAGCGACGACGCGCCAGCACTAGCCGGACACACACGATGCCGACGGCAGCGAGCGCCGCCGAGAGGCCGAAGCCGGGCATCTCCTCGAGCGTCGTCAGCGGGCCGCCGACACTGACCGTGGCGGTCCGTTCGCCGACGGCGATCTCGTACCGCCCGTCCTCGTCGAACCGGAGGTCGGCATCGACCGTCGCCGTCTCGCCGGGCCGGATCGCGACCGGGCGCTCAGCGACGACCCCGTCGACGGTTTTGAACGCGAGGATCGCCGCGGCCGGTCGGTCGTCGGCGGCCTCGACCGTCGCCGTCGCGGTGACCGGCTCGCCGGGGTCGGTGCTGTCGGGCGTAACCCGCAGGTCGGTGACGGTCACGCTCGCCGACGAGCGGACGACGACGGGCAGCCGCTCCGAACCGACACGAACCTCGTACTCCCCGGGCTCGGACGGCGTCCACGAGAACCGATGGCTCGTCTCCGCGCCAGGTGTGAGCCGCCCCGAGTAGTGATCGACTACCCGTCCGTCGACCTGGAGGGTCGCATCGTAGACACCCTCGCGCTCGCCGACGTTCGAGACTCTGCCCGGAATCGTAACGGATTCACCGACCGGGATCGCGATCGCGTCGCGCTCCTCGCTGTCAGTATCGGCCGACGCCAGCGGGAGCTCCCGTTCCCACGCGCCGTCCGCCACCTCGAGCGAGCCGGGTCCGAGCCCGTACTCGAAGACCGCGACCGGCTGGTCGAAGGCGGCGGCGTGCTGGCTCCGGGTCCACATCTCCGGGCTCGCGTTGGTCCGCGTGTACCGCTCGGCGACGGCACGAACCGTCACACCGCCGGCGTCCTCGATCGCCGCCAGGAACTGCGCCTCGGTCACCGCCTCTTCGTGGGCGTTCAACGATCGGAACACGTCCGCGAGCGTCCGGTCGCCGTCCGTCTCGAGCCGGAGCCGGCGGTCGATCTCGCCGTAGACGAGTGCCCCTTTCACGTAGTGGGTCCGTTCGTCGCCCCAGGTCGAGCGGTCGACGAGCGTCCCGTCGGCGTCGGGAGACTGCTCACCCCGCTCGAGGAGCCGCTTGAACTCGTCGAACTCGGTCCGACCGTTCTCGAGTGCGAGCAGCCCCGCATAGTAGTCCGCCTGTCCTTCGACGATCCACTCCGCCTCCGGTTCGATCCCCGTCTCCGGCCCGGAGAAGCGCTGGCGAGTGTGGACGTACTCGTGGAGCCACACCGGGTTCGGATCGTCGAGGGTGGCATCGTCGACGACCCACGCGTCCGACTGCCCGTACTGAATCCCGCGAGATCCCCAGTCGACCTCGTGTGGGACCGCGACCACGAACACCTCGTCGTTTCGCGCCCCGACCTCGAGGCGCTCGCGTGCGTCGGCGAGGCTCGTGAGGATCGCGTCCGGGGACTCCCGAAGCGTCGCCGCGTCGGGGACGACCAGCCTGATCGTCCCGCCGTCGACGGCTCGCTCGTACTCCCGAACCGAACCGAAGAAGGCGATGTCGCCGCCGGTCGCCCCCGATCCGTCGACCCGAACCGTCTTCTCGAGCCCGACCGGTTCGGTTCGGCGCAGCGAGAGTCCGACGTCGGGGACCGCCACGACGCCCCAGTCACCGGTGTCGACGAACGCGTAGCCGTCACTCGCCGAGCGGGCCCCGCCTCGCTCGCCCTCGCCCCGCCGATCCGCCGGCATCGTATACCGGATCGTCGCCTCCTCGCGGTCCTCCGTCCACCGGAACGTCCGCTCGCCGGTCCGTTCGAAGCCCGCCATCGACTCGACGGTTGCACCCCGCTCGAGTTCGATCTCGAGTTCCGTCACCGAATCCGGAACGCCGACGGTCAACGTCGCTTCGAACACGTCGGGATCGGCCGGCCGGTGCCGAAGGACGGTCGTCCGGGAGAGCACGTCCTCGGCGTGACTCGTCGCGACCGCCTCGCTGTTCGTTCCGACCGAGGGCAGCGACTCGCCGGACCCGCCGCTCGAGTCAGCGGCGACTGTCCCATCGATCGGTCGTGCCGGCTCGAGGGCACCGACGGCGGCCGGGCAACTGCCGAGGAGCAACACGACGAACGCGAGCACGGCGACGCGGGATTGCACTGACCCGTTCTAACGAGTCAGTGGTAAAGACGCTTCTTACGGGAGTACTATCACGTTCCACGGAATCACCGGAGAGGCGAACGGAAACTCCCTCGCTGCTCGCGGGTCACTCAGTTCCCCATCCGCTCGCGTGGTCTAAAGAAGGGAGCGTCTCTGGCTATTCGCGTCTCCGAAGTCCGAACGAAGGAACGACCTCGCCTCGCTCGTCGGCGACTAGTCCGACGCTTCCGCAGCCGCCAGCGGCTCGATCGCCATCTCGGCATCCACCTTTTTCTCGTCGGATTCGCTCGTATACTCGCTCATCCCTCCTCGAAAAATCTGGACCAAAAAGCAGAACGGTCGGCTTCTCCTCCCGTTCTGGGAGTATCCCCTTGCAACGCTTGCCAGACGCTAGTCCGACGCTTCCGCAGCCGCCAGCGGCTCGATCGCGATTTCCATCGTCACACCGTCGACGTCCCACTCCTTGCGGTGGCCGTCCTCGACCGGGCGGCGTTCGTCGGCTCGAACCTCCCCGCTGATCAGCTCCTCGCGCTCGGCGACGAGGTCGGCGATCCGGTCGTCGTCGATCGCGAACTCGAGTGCGATCCGTTCGTCGACGTCGAGCTCGAGGTCCTTGCGCATCTCCTGAACGCGGCGGATGACCTCGCGGGCGTAGCCCTCGCTCTCGATGTCGTCGGTCAGCGAGGCGTCGACGTAGGCGACGCCGCGGTCGTCGCCGTCGGTGCTGAACGCGGTGCCGGCGACGCTGTCGGGCGTCTGGGTCACGAAGGAAACCATCTCGTCGGTGATCCCCTCGTCGGCCTCGAGCACGTCCGCGACGGCGTCCTCGATCGCTTCGAGGCTCGGCTCGTCGATGCGAGCCTCGTTGAGCGCGTTCATGACCTGCCCGGCGCGGTCGCCGAAGGCCGGGCCGAGTTCGCTCATGTCCGCCTCGGCGCTGTACTGGAGTTCCTCCCAGCGGGCGTCCGGCGAGACCAGTTCGATCTCGCGGGCGTTGAGCCGATCCTCGAGCAGGTCGGTGTGGCGGGAAACGGCGTCGACGACGCGCTCGTCGTCGGCCGCGACGACGACCCGCGGAACGGGCCAGCGAAGCTTGCGGCCGGCCTGCTGGCGGGCGTTCGCGCCGGCCTCCTCGATCGCGCGGAGGATGGCGACGTCGACCTCGAGCTGTTCGTCCTCCCAGTACTCGTCGACTGCGGGCCAGTCTTCCATGTGGACGGTGTCGAACCCGTCGTCGCCGGTCAGCGTGCCGTAGATCTGCTCGCTGATGAACGGCGCATAGGGTGCGAGCAGCGCGACGCTCTCCCGGAGCACCCGATAGATCGTCGCGTAGGCGGCCCGTTTCGAGCCGCTGTCCTCCTCGGCCCACATGCGTTCGCGGACCGCCTGGACGTAGAACCGGGAGACGTCCTCGACGACGAACTCGATGAGCGCCTCGAGCGCGCGGTCCTGCCGGCGATCCTCGAAGGCCTCGGTCATCGCCGCCTTCGTGGACTGCAAGCGGGCGAGCACCCACTCGTCGATCAACTCGAGGTCGGAATCGACATCGTCCAGCGTCGTCTCCTGCGGGTCGAACTCGTCGAGTCGCATGTACGGCAGCGGGAACCGGAAGACGTTCCACAGCGTCCGGAGGTGGTTCTCCATCGTCTGCATCCCGTCCCAGTCGAAGCGCATGTCCTCGCCTTGCGGGTTGTTCGAGAGGAGGAACATGCGCATCACGTCCCGGCCGTGGCGGTCGATCGCCTCGTGGGGGTCGATCAGGATGTCCTTGGACTTGCTCATCGCGCGACCGTCGGGCATCAGCGCGTGGCCGTGCATCAGGACCTCCTGATAGGGGCTCTCGCCCAGCGCGGCGGTACTCATTCCCAGCTGGGACCAGAACCAGCCCCGGGTCTGGTCGTGGGCCTCGAGGATGAAGTCGGCAGGCCAGAGCTCGTCGAACGTGCTGTCGTCCGAGGGGTAGTTCAGGGTGCCCCACGATGCGACCGAGGCGTCGAGCCAGACGTCGAAGACATCGGGAACGCGGGTATAGGTGGTCCCGTTCTCGGTGATCGTGAGGTCGTCGACGGTTCCCTTGTGGAGGTCGACCGTCTCGGGATCGATGTCTTGATCGACGCGTTCGGCGAGTTCCTCGCGCGTCCCGATGACGATCATGTCTTCGTCGTCGTCACGGTCCTCGGGCGTCCAGACCGGGAGCGGGGTCCCCCAGTAGCGCTGCCGGGAGACGTTCCAGTCGGGTGCCTCCTCGACGAAGTCGCGAAACCGGTTGTTGCGAGCCCAGTCGGGATGCCACTCGCTGTCGCCGATGTTCGCGAGGAGGTCGTCTTTGACGTCCGTAACCGTGATGAACCACTGATCGGTGACGATCTGGAGCACGCCGGTGTCACACCGCCAGCAGTGGCCGTAGCTGTGGTTGACGGTCCCCGACGCGAGGAGCGCGCCGTTGTCCTCGAGGTCGGCTATAATCTCGTCGTCGGCGTCTTTGACGAACCGACCCGCGTACTTGCCGGCTTCCTCGGTGTAGACGCCGTCGCCGCCGACGGGACAGAAGATCGGGAAGCCGAGTTCGCGACCGCGCTCGAAGTCCACCTCACCGTGACCGGGCGCGGAGTGGACCAGCCCGGTGCCGTCGCCGTGCGTGTCGACGTAGTCGGCGTCGTAGACCTCGAACGCGCCCTCGGCGTCGACGTGGTCGGGCACCTCCTCCGCGAGGGGGTGCTCGTAGGACCAGCCGATCAGTTCCTCGCCGGTGACTTCCGCTACCACCTCGTAGTCGTCGTAGCGGCCCTCTTTCAGAACGTCTTCGTGTTTCGCGTCGGCGAGGTAGAGGAGTTCCTCCTCGCCATCCTTTTGCGCGCGCACGCCGACGTAGTCGCCGTCCTCGTCGACGGCGACGAAGGTGTTCGCCGGAACCGTCCACGGGGTCGTCGTCCAGATGACGAGTTTCCCGTCCCGGTCCTCGAGATCGAACTTGACGTAGATCGAGGGATCCTCGACGTCCTCGTACTCGACCTCGTTGTTCGCGATGGCAGTCTCACAGCGTGGACACTGCGAAATCGACCGGTTGCCTTTCTCGACTAAGCCGCGGTCGGCGGCCTTCGAAAAGCCCCACCAGGCCGCTTCCATGTACTCCGGGTTGACCGTCTTATAGGGGTCGTCCCAGTCCATCCAGACGCCGAAGTCCTGGAAGTCCTCCTGGAGCCCCTCGAGTTGCTCGTTGGCGTAATCCTTGCACTCCTGGATGAAGTTCTCCTCGCCGAACTCCTCGATGTCTTTCTTGTTCTCGAAGCCCAGACGCTCCTCGACGCGGGTCTCGATCGGGAGGCCGTGCATGTCGTAGCCCGGCCGGTCGGTGACGTCGTACCCCTGCATCCGAAGGAAGCGCAGATAGACGTCCTTCAGCGACTTGTTCCAGGTGGTTCCCATGTGCGCCGACCCCGACGTGTACGGCGGGCCGTCGACGAAGAAAAAGGACTCACCGTCCGAGCGGTGCTCGACCGTCTGTTCGTAAGCATCGACATCGTCCCAGTACTCGAAGACCCGTTGCTCGAGTTCGTGTGGGTCGTACTGGTCGTCGACCTCGTCGAACCTGCTCATACCCGACTTAATCGCCTCCGGCAGTAAAGAGGAATCGATATCTCGGGTCGCTCGCAAAAACCAGTCGCGATCGCGTCGCTCAGACGTACTGCGAGAGGACTTTCTGGTAGCCCAGTCCGTACGCGCCGGCGTAGAGCATGACGCCGCCGAGGACGGCCAGCCAGACCGCGATCATCGCCTCGCCGGAGCCGAGATGCTGGAGGCTCGCCTGCTCGACGAGGACGCCACCGACCGTCAACAGGCCGGCGACGACGGTGTAAACGACCAGTGAGAGCGATTCCGCGATCAGTTCCGGGCCAAGCGATGTCATTATCGTCCCCGTACCCACCCACCACACGTAAACCTGTCCCCTCGTGTGCGACACAACGACACGCGCCGAGCGCGCCGAACCGACTCGCATATGCCCTCGGGGACGTATCCCCGAGCGTGCCCGCGTCTGACCCCGACCCGGACCCCGATTCGGGTGGGACCGACGAGCCCGCCTATCCGACCAGTCGAAACGTCCTCGAGCCCGACTGCGATCGCTGCCCGGCGCTCGTCGACTCCCGCGAGTGCATCTCGTGGGGGACCGGCGATCGCGACGCCGAGGTCGTGGTCGTCGGCGAGGCCCCCGGCCGCGGCACTCCCGAAGCGGACCGCTGGCGGGGCGGCAACTGGACCGGCAGGGCCTACACCTCGCGTCACTCCGGTCGCCGCATCCGCCGCATGCTCGAGCGGGTCGGCTACGGCGACGCCTACTACACGAACGCGGTGAAGTGTTTTCCAGCCGATCCAGCCGATCCGACGACGAACCGTGAGCCCACCGCCGAGGAACGAGCGACCTGCCGGACACATCTGCTGACCGAACTCGAGGCGGTCGATCCGGCGGTCGTACTCGCGACCGGCAAACACGCGACGAAAACCGTGCTCGCGGCCGAAGGTCGCGAACTCGGAGGATTCGTCGACAGCGTGCTCGAGCCGGTGTGGTGTACGCGACTGGACGTGTGGCTCGTACCGATCCTCCACCCATCGTATCAGGACGTCTGGATCGGCCGGCTGGGATACGAGCCCGAGGCGTATCTCGCGGCGATCGGCGAGGCGCTCGAGGAGTGCTGTGACCGCGGCACTGACCGATAGCGCCGTTCGTCGGGGCGGGAAACGGGCGGTTCGAGGCTCCGGGGCCGGACCCCCACATCGACAGCCGACCCGTGTGTAGATCGCTCGCCGCAAGGAGCGTCGCTACAGCCCCTGTGAGGGGGGCGTCGACTCGATCGACGGCGGCTCGATGTCCCACCGATCCGCAGTGACGCCGTCGACACCGGCCGCCCGGAGCGCGCGGAGGTCGTCGACCGTCCGCGCGGCCTTCCAGGCGATGACGTCGAATCCGTGGTCGCGGGCGGCGGAAACGACGTCAGTGCCGACGCAGAGGTCGTAGTGGGGAAACACGTGTGAACACTCGAGATCGAGCGCCCGGGAGAGGTTGCCGTCGGGCTCGTCCCCGAAAAGGAGCCCGTTGGGAACGTCCAGACAGCAGTCCTCGACTTCCGCGAGCGCCGCCGGGAGGAACGACGTCACGCGGACGTCGACACCGGCCGCCATCGCGAGTTGCATCGCGTCCGCGGCGACGCCGGTGTCTTTGAGCTCGATCTGGACGGTGGTTCCGTCCGGCACGGCTCGCAGCACCGACTCGAGGCGCGGAACCGGTTCACCGGAGTCGAGCACGGTGAGCTCGCGGAGATCGGTCCACGGCGTTTCCGAGACCCGACCGTCGGCGTCGGTGACACGCTCGAGGGTGGCATCGTGAAACACCACCAGTTCACCCGACGCACAGCGTCGAACGTCGATCTCGACTGCGGGCAGCCGTCTAGCGGCTTCACGGATCGCGAGGACGGTGTTCTCCGGAAACTGATCTGCACAGCCACGATGGCCGATAATCTCCATCTATTGGGTTCCCACCAGGCAGTAGGTATCAATATTGTGTTTCCCCGCCGTATTCCGTTCAATCGTGCAGACACTCGTCGAACGTGGAACGTCCGGCTATCGGAGACGGGGCGTGAACGAGCCTCGCCGACGGAGCGGTGGGATCGCCGTGGATTCCGTCCCTCGCCCGTTCGTCACTCACGCAGACCGGATCCGTTCGGATGCGAGCCACGCTCGGGCCCGCTCGAGGTCGGCGGGGCGATTGACCTCGATGTGTCGCTCGGCCGGGATCAACAGTGGTCGGGTCGGCATCCGAGGGTAGACGCAGGGATACCAGTCGGAGAGTCGCTCTCGGAGGGTCCGGATCGCCGCCGTCCGGTGAGCGCAGCTCACGATACCGAACCCGGCGTGTTGGTGGCCCTCGATGAGTCCGTACTCCGTCACCCGACCCGACTCGTCCCAGCGAACCGCCGTCTCGTCGGCCTGAAGCCCCGGGATACAGCCGACGAGGTTGAGACGTCCCGTGAGGGACTCGAACGTCCCCACGAGCCGACCGATCTCGCGCTCGTCGACGAGAACGTCGCCGTTCATGACCAGCAGATCGTCCGGAATGCGTTCGAGCGCCAGCAGTAGCGACGCGGCGTTTTCGTAGCGGTTCCACCCCTCGAGGACGAGCGGATCGTCGGGATCGTACCTGTCGAGGACCGTCTCGTGGCGATACCCGAGGACGATGCTCGTTCCGTCCACGTGTGAATCGAGCAGGGTGCGCTGTCGGTCGTACAGCGTCCGGCCGTCGAACTCGAGGAAGGCTTTCGGGACATCGTCGGTGTGGTGGCCCATGCGTCGACCCCGGCCCGCGGCCAGGATCACCCCGCGCATCGGCACACCTCCCTGGCAGCGCGTTCGCCGGCACGTCCGTCCATCGGGATCCCGAGACGGTCGAGCCACGACGCCCGCCGGCGCTTCGCGGCAGGAGGCTCGCCGTTGCTGTACAGATCGTCGACCAGCTCGAGATCGATCGCATCCGTCGTGACGCCGATTCGGGGAACCTCGCGGTCCGGCGCGTCGATAGCCGTCAGTTGAACGAGCGGCCGGCCCGTGTGGAGCCACTCCGCAATCGCGCCGGAGTAATCCGAGACGAGCACGTCCGATCGACGCATGCTCTCGGTGGGCGTCGTGGCCGTATCGAAGACGACGTTCGGTATCTCGGCGATCCGTTCCCGACACTCTCGGGTGACCGACAGACCGGGCCCTTCGCGTCTGTCCGTCGGATGGGGTCGAAAGAGCAGTTCGTACTCCGTGTCGGCGAAACACTCGACGACCGAGCGGGCGGTGTTCGCGTACGCGCCCCGGCCGACCTTGTAGTTGGTCGGCGCGTACAGTATCCGGCGTTCGCGGGGCGGTGGTGCGTCGACCAGTTCGTCGGCTTCCGGGATCCCCACGACGGCGATCCGTACGTCGCGGGGAGCAACGGCCCGGTAGGCCCGCGCCCAGCGCTCACCGGGTGCGAGCGCGGCGGCGACGCGCTCGAGGATCGTCGCCGTCGTGACCTCGATCTCCCCGCGACCGATCGACGCACCGTGGCGCAGGTGAACGAGCGGATACTCCTCGTAGAAGGTGAACCGTTCGATACCGAATCGGTGGTTGTAGACGACGACGCCGGGATCGATCGCCCGCACGTTTTCGTCGACCGCGTCGGGGTTGCGGACGTCGATTTCGTCGATGCGGTCGCTACAGCCGCGCGCATCGTCTCGAACCGGGAGGAACGCGGACGCGACGTCGACGTGGCGGTCGATCGCCTCGAACGTCTTCCGCATGAACGGTCGCTCGATCGCGTACAGTACCACTGTCATGTTGTGAACTCACCGAAGAGCGTGCCGCTGGGCGGTTTCGGCCGGTCAACGGGATCGCGCGACGTCGAAGAGGCCGTCGAACGAACCACCCGATACGACCGAGTACGTCGGCCAGTCCGATAACGTTTACAGCGTCATCCGTCGAACGACGGTCGCTCGGACCGTTACTTCCGGATACGACGACAGTCTCGACTGCGTGGACGGGACGCCGAAGAACCGCCAGATCGTGCATCTCGTGGGCAGCCACCGATCGACCGAGACGGCGAGTAAGCTTCTTACAGCAGGCCGACAGACACTCGAGCATGAGTACGATCTTCAGCCAGATCGTGGAGGGGGAGATCCCCGCGCGAATCGTGTACGAAGACGAGACGACGGTGGCCTTCCTCGACGCCAATCCGCTGGCACCCGGCCACACGCTGGTGATTCCGAAAGACGAGTACGAGCGGCTGAACGACGTTCCCGACGACGTCGCCGCGGACCTCTACGCGACCGTTCACCGCATGGTCCCCGCCGTCGAAGAGAGCGTCGACGCCGACGCGACGACCGTCGCGTTCAACAACGGCGAAGCCGCCGGTCAGGAGGTTCCCCACGTCCACTGTCACATCGTCCCCCGCTTCGAGGGCGACGGCGGCGGTCCCATCCACGCCATCGCGGGCGAGCGGCCCGACCTCGAGGACGACGAACTCGACGACATCGCCGCGGACATCGAGTCTCGCGCCTGAGTCGACCGAGGGAGCGCTGTCGAGCGACGGGCCTCGCCGCCGGGATCGCACGGAGAGCGACGCTCGAATCCACGGCGTCGAACGCGGCGATCGCCAGCGAAGATGTTCGCACCGATATCCTTGCACTCCCGTCCCCAGGCTGTGACCGAATGACCGATCGAGAGGCGCTTCTTCAGGACCTCGCGAGAAGACTCCGGGAGTACGACGCCGTCAACGACGCCTTCCTCGCGAAGAGTTTCACCGACCGCCACCTGATCCTCGATCTCGAGGACGGGCACTCGCTGCCGGGGGAACTCCGGGACCTGCTCGCCGACCACGATCTCCAGGGGGCGAACGAGGAGTACGACACCGGCGGCGACGATCCGTCCTTCGCCGGGGATCTCGAGGACGGGACGCGCCACCAGTTCGTCGATACCCGAACCCGTGGCGACCACCAGTCGTACGTCGTGGAGTGACCCGAAGATAGTCGCCGACCCGTCGTGACGTTTTTCCGGCCGCCGAACGAGACTCGCGTATGACCCTCGCCGGTATCGTCGCCCGGGTTCGGTCCGCCCCCGTCGGTGCGATCCTCGAGTTGGGGAGCGTCCTCGTCTGTTGTCTGCTGTTCGCCGGAACCTTCCTCCTCCTCTCGAGTGGCGTGCCGACCGGCAGGGGGGACGCGTGGCTGACACTCGTCGGCGTCGGCGTCGCGTTCGTGCTCTTCTGGACGGTCGTCGTCCCCCTCTACGAGCGAACGCTGTAGGAGTGGCCCGTCAGAACAGCGTCCCGAGGAGCAGATCGCCGTAGATCAGGGCGACCACCAGTCCGGCGAAGATCGGCACGAGAAACGGCGTTCCCGGCGAGATCCAGACCGTCTCCGACTCGGCGAGTACCGCGAGCCCGTCACGGAGCGTCTCGGGCGACGTTCCGTAGGCCGACCCGTCGATATCGTCCAGAAACGCGTCGGCACCCCACGGGTCGTCCACGTCGGGTTCGGAATCGCCGACTCGAGCCGCCTCGGCAGCGCCGTCGGAACTCGACTCGAGCCGACCGCCGTCGCTGTGGGTCCCCACTGCTGCGGTCACTGCCCCGTCGGTCGGCGGGTTCGGCTCGTCGGGCAATGTCGCAGGGTCGCGGTACCGCTCGGGGTCGTCGCGCACCTCGGCCAGGGAGAGCCCCCGCCAGCGCAGGTACATCCGGAGGGCATCGAGGTCGAGTCCACCGCGCGAGAGCCCCGACGGCGTCTCGAGCAGACGGCCGTGGGTCTCCGGGATGCGCTCCCAGGAGACCGGCCAGCCGACGACCATGACCGGTGCGATCCGGCCGGCGGCGGCGTTGCGGATCGCGAGGACGACCGGGAGGAGGATCGCGACGAGGACGGCGTTGGTCAGGATGGTAAACGAGAACGCCCCGACTGGGGTCGTCTCGAGCGGCAGCGTCACCGAACCGAGCGCGTACTCGGGGAACGTCGGGAAGAGGACGGCGAGGACGAGCAGCGCCTTCGCGTCGGCACCGCCGAAGCCGCCGACCCACCAGAAGAGGTAGGCGATCGGAACGACCAGCCCAAGGCTGATCGCCGTCGGGACGAGAAACTCGTAGGGCCAGACGCCTCCACCGGCCGTCCAGGCCCGCCAGCCCTCCCAGAGCAACAGTATCGTCGCCAGCAGCGAGAGGGGGATCCAGACGGTACTCGAGACCCGTCTGGTCTCGATGTCGCGGTAGGCGGTCCAGGCGAAGACGGGGACGGCGACGAGTCGAAGGAGGTCCGGACCCGTCGCCGAGACGCCAGGAACTGTCACGGCTGTGCATCTCGAGCGCGAGAGTGTTACGTTTTCGGCTCGTATTCGTGGCTCGAGCGAAGCCCGCGAGCGGTCGGCCTTCGGGGAGAGGAGGTCGCCGAGGACGACGAACCGGGGTCGAACACGCCCGGCCCGACGGATCGGCATCCGACGACTCGAGTCAGGCCGGTGTCACGCCGTCGAGCCCAGCCAGGGAACGGGTCGTCATAACGCGCCCGTCACGGTCGTCGGAGAGGGAAATCGGCCCCGGCAGATGGTGGCGACGCGGTCGCCACTCGAGGAGAGTCGAAACAACGAACAGTATATCCGTCCGTGCTGACAAGGCGGCGATCATGAGAGAGGACGCGGCGTTTTCGACCCTGTACGTCGGCGTCCTGCTCGTAGTCCCGGGCCTGTTAGCCTGGGTGACCGGCCAGGCCCTGCTCTTTCCGAGTCTGGGGCCGTCCGCGTTCCTCCTGGCGACGGTTCGTGACGGAGAAGTCACCGCTGCGTGGCGAGTGATCGGTGGCCACTGTATCGGTGTCGTCGCCGGGCTCGTGGCGTATCACGCGATCGCCCCGGGGCTCGTGGTCGTTACGACCGAACCGATGCTCGCGACCGACCAGCTCCGGTTGGTCGCCAGCGGCGTTCTCGCCGTCGTCTTGACGTCGGGCGGGATGCTCGCGACCGAGACGGTCCACCCGCCTGCCTGTGCAACGACGCTGATCGTCGCGCTGGGCCTGCTCACCTCGATTCTCGAGGGTGGGCTCATCGTCCTCGCCGTCGTCGTCCTCGTTGGCGTCCACGAACTCCTGCTCCACGAGCGAACGTTCGGCGAGTACGTGCCGACCGGGCGCTAAGGGTCGTGATTCGTCAGGGGGCGTCGCTGAACTCGTCGAACAGCGCGACGACCCGCTCTTCGATCTCGTCGCGGATCTCTCGTACCGCCTCGAGGTCCCGTCCGTCGGGATCCTCGAGCGCCCAGTCGCGGACGTCGACGTCGCTCCCGACGTCGCCGACGTCGAGCGTCGAACAGCCCATCGTCGCGACGACGTCACACGAGCGGAGTTCCTCGAGCGTGATTTTCCGCGGCGTTCGCTCCGAGAGATCGAACCCGGCTTCCGCCGTGACTTCGATCACCTCCTCGTGGACGCGTTCGGCGGGAGCCGTGCCCCCGGTCAGGATCTCCACGCGGTCCTCGAGGCCGCGACGCTCGCGTTCGCGCTCGGCGAAGGCGGTCGACAGCTGGGAACGGCCGGCGTTCTGGACGCACATGAAGGCGATACGAATCGGGTCGTCGGAGTCGGTAGTGGTGGACATGATCGTGGGAGTACGAATGGGGTAGTGTGGTGGTCAGTCGTCGGTCGGTGATTCAGTCGTCGTCGCGTCGAGGCGACCGGTGTCGTGGCCGCGCCAGTCGAATTTTCGCTGGAAGTACAGCGCGACGTTGACCAGGGCGAGTAACACCGGCACCTCGATGAGCGGGCCAACGACGGTGGCGAACGCGACGCTCGAGCCGACGCCGAACACCGCCACGGCGACGGCGATGGCCAGTTCGAAGTTGTTCGATGCAGCCGTAAAGCCGATCGCGGTCGTCGTCGAGTAGTCGGCACCGATGCCCCGCCCCATACCGAAGCTCACGAGGAACATCACGACGAAGTAAATCGTCAGCGGGACGGCGATCAGGAGGACGTCACCCGGCGCGGCGATGATGTTCTCGCCCTGCGTGGCGAACATCACGACGACGGTAAACAGCAGCGCGACGAGCGTCACGGGATCTATTTTCGGCACGAACGCCTCGTCGTACCACTCCTTCCCTTTGGTCCGGGTGCCGACGTAGCGCGTGAGGATCCCGCCCGCAAAGGGAATGCCGAGGAAGATCACGATGGCGAAGAACACCTGCTCGGGCGAGACGTTGAACGTCGTGATCCCGTCGGCGAGCGCCTCCAGTCCCAGCAGCGGCGGGAGAAACAGGCCGAAGAACCAGACGTAGACACCGTAGGTGAGGATCTGGAAGAGACTGTTGAACGCGACCAGCCGGTCACGTACTCGGTCGAACCCTCCGCGAGTTCGTTCCAGACGAGCACCATCGCGATACACCGGGCCATCCCGATGAAGACGAGTCCGAGGAAGTACTCGGGACGAGCGGGCAGGCCGGGCACGAGTCCGCTGAAGAAGAACACCGCCAGCCCGAACATCAGCGTCGGCCCGATGAGCCAGTTCTGGACGAGGCTCAGTCCGAGCACGCGCCAGTTGCGAAAGACCGTCGGCAGCCGCGAGTAGTCCGCTTTCGCCAGCGGCGGGTACATCATCAACACGAGTCCGATCTCGACGAGATGGAAGTCCCGAATCGGCCCGGTCAGCGACGGCGCGACGTATCCGAGCCCGACGCCGACGGCCATCGCGGCGACGATCCAGAGGGTGAGATACTTGTCCAGAAACGCCATCGAACTCGGATCGCCACAACTCTCACAGCCACAGTCCGGTCCGTGCTCGTGAGTCGCGTTACTCATCGGTTACGCTCCCCTCGAGGACCGTCACGAGGGCGACCGCCCGGTTCGTCGCCCGGTATTTCTTCCAGCGGCCGTCCTTGTCGGCGTCGACGAGCCCCGCGTCGACGAGCGCCGAGAGCGCGTGGCTGAGTCCGCTCTCGCTGACGTCGACGACCGCGTTCAGTTCACAGACACAGAGCTCTTCCTCGGCCGCGACGAGAACGCGGACGAGCGTGTATCGGGTCTCGTTTGCCAGTGCCGAGAGCACGTCGAGTTCGGCCGAGACCCGATCACCACCGAGCGCTGCCTCGAGCGTCTCGAGTTCCTCGAGCCGCTGTTCGACGTCCTCGCTGCGACACACCTCGAGTTCGTCCTCGAGATACCGCCGTAACCGGTCCGTCGCTTGTGCCATCGGCATATAGTTGAGAGATTTCTCAATTAATAGTTTCGGTCGGGATCTATATACCGGATGGTTCTGGCATATAGTCGATTCGGGCGGGAAAGCAGATCTAGCGGAGTAAGTTAATTGAACGATTGGTCAACCACGGTGGGCCGGTATCCCCTGCATCAGTCCCGTTCGACGGGTACGGGAGCCGTTGAACGGCAGGAACACGCCCTCGCTGGAACTGACTTCGACGCCGATCTCGTAACTAATATGCGCTCCGTATTCAGCAGACATCCCGAAACCGATCACCGACGGAGGGTTTCAACGAGGCCGTAGTAGCGTATCGGACTCAGCATCCGTTCTTGAACGCTTCAACGTGACTCTGACCCGTTCTCCATGATAATTAGTGGTCGTGGTTTCCCCTGTGAGAGAATCACCACCAGGGCCCAAGTAACGCACTACCGAAGCTTTCGTATGCACCTTGGTATCATCCTGGAGACCAACGACCCTGAGCGTGTCTGGAACGCGTTCCGTCTCGCAAACACGGCGCTTGATTCGGATCAGACAGTCGAAGTCTTTCTCCTCGGCGATGGCGTCGAGGCACCGGACCTGGAACACCAGAAGTTCAATCCACACGGCGTGATGCGCAAGTACGTCCAAAACGGGGGACAGCGCTACGCCTGCGGGACGTGTCTCGATTCTCGCGACCTCGAAGCGGACGACCTCAGGCCTCGTGCAACGATGGAAGACTGTCTCCGAATCATCGAGAAGGCAGATAAGGTGCTTACTATCGGTTAGTCAAAGACTCTGTTTCCGAAGACACACGTTCAGTTAGTCGGCAGCCTGGTCCGCCTGCCCTGTCTTTTTTATTTGTAGCGGATCGGCCGACGAGGTCGCGGTGACCAGTCGCAAGAACTGTCCCGCGTTGGTGAGCAGTTTGTTCTCTGCCTTTCGAAGGTGTTCCTCGTACGTCGATCGAGCAACGGCCGTCCGATCGGCTAAGTCCCGGAGCGACGTCTTCCGTGGTTGTTCGTAGTATCCACTTTCGAGCGCCAGTCGAAGCGCCGCCATCTGCCGTTCGGTCACGTCTTCGAACAACTGATCGACCGGAGCCAACATACTGTGAGGGATTTGCTGTTCCGTAATCGCCGTCTTCGAGAGCACTTCGATATCACGGTCGGCCTCCAAATCGTGATGGAGCGCCTGAATATCACTCTCGTCGAACGCGATGATCGTATAGTGCTCCCAGCCCTGGCGATGAATCGTCGGCGGCTGGTACAGGCAATTGTACTCCTCGAACCGTTCGATGATCGAGCCCTCTAACGAACAGAGACAGGACTGCGTGACGACGTGGAGGCCGGACTCGTCGATCGATCTGTGGAGGATCGTCCCCAACTGATCGATTTCCTCGAGTAATTCGTCGGCCGGAGATTCCGAGGAGGTGATTTCGATCACTTGGCAGTCGCTCAGGTACCACTCACGGATCGTGAGGTCCGGGTACTGCTCCGAGATTTCTCGGTACGGACACTCGTGTTTGACCCGAAACGAGGCCTCGTAAAGGCTCATACACGTAGAAATGGTCTGAAGAAAATTAACGGTGCCGGTCATGTCCCGCACTACCCATATTCTACTACTTCTCGTACGAGTGACTACCGATGTCAGAGATACGCCCTGAAAAGCTCAGTGAACGGTTACAGGCCGGCGACGACGGCCTGCTCGTGCTTGATATTCGCCACGAAGAGGAGTACGACGACTGGCATATTCCGGACAGCGTTAACGTCGACGTCTACGACCAACTAACCGACGACCCGAACGCGGCAAAGGACGCCCTCGGAGACCTTCCAGATGGGATGGAGATCGTTACCGTCTGTACTGCAGGCATCGTGTCGCAAACCGCAACGGACGTGCTGCAGGAACTCGAGTACGACGCCGAGACGCTCACGGACGGGATGAACGGCTGGAGTCGTGTCCACCGGCACGCACCCGTTCCTGTCGATCTCGATGACACGCTCGTTCAGGTTGCACGTCCGGGGAAAGGCTGCCTCTCGCACGTCCTCATCTCGGACGGAGACGCCGTCGTGTTCGATCCGTCGCAGTATCTCGAGGAATACGAAGCGATTCTCGAGGACTACGACGCCGAACTCGTTGGCGTCTTCGACACGCACGCACACGCAGACCACGTTTCGGGCGCTGGGGAACTCGCCGACCGTCACGGCGTGCCGTACTATCTCCATCCCGAGGACGCGCTCGCTATCGACGCAACGCCCGTCGAGGAGGGGCAAACCGTGACGGTCGGCCAGCTCGATCTCGAGGTCATCCACACGCCGGGACACAGCGAGGGGAGCGTCTCGTTCGATATCGGTGGTGCAGCGTTAATTACGGGGGATACGCTCTTCCACACGAGCGTGGGTCGCGTCGAACTCGGCGTCGAAGCCGGGATCGAAGACGCCGACATCGAAGGAAACGCCGCGACGCTCTACGAGAGCCTCCAGCGGTTGCTGGACCGATCGGACGACACTGTCGTCTTACCGGCGCACGATCCTGGCTCTCCCGATCCGCCGGTGACGGCGACCCTCGGCGAGGTGAGAGAACGGAACGAGGATCTCGAACGCGACCGTGAGGAATTCGTCCGAGAACTCGCTTCGGACATCCCGGAACATCCGCCGAATTTCGAGCGCGTCAAGCGAACGAACGTCGGTCAGGAATCGATTCCTGCAGACGAACTGGCCGATTTGGAACTGGGGCCCAACAACTGCGCGGCCGAGTAATCGATGGGTACGACAACTGAACTCAAGCAGGGGATCCGCGAGCACCTCGGACAGTTCTCTTTGCACGTTCTGTTAGTGTTCGCCACCGGGCTGACTATCGGGTCCGAGCGCACCGTCGTGCCCGTTCTGGGCGAGGACGTACTCGGCGTCGAGTCCTTTCTGGTCATCGGCTCGTTCGTCGCCTCGTTCGGGTTCGTCAAGGCCTTGCTCAACCTCTACGCCGGGAAGTGGGGCGAAGAGTACGGCCGCAAGCCAGTCCTCATCCTCGGGTGGGCAACCGCGTTGCCCCTCCCGGTTATTCTCATCGTCGCTCCCAGTTGGGGCTGGATCACGGTCGGGAACATCCTCCTCGGCATCAACCAGGCACTGACCTGGAGCATGGCGATCAACGCCAAAATCGACCTCGCAGGTCCCGACCAGCGCGGTCTCGCAGTCGGTATCGACGAGGCGTTTGGCTACTCCGGCGTCGCCGTCGGTGCGTGGATTACGGGCGTCATCGCTGGCCAGTGGAGTCTCCGTCCCGAACCGTTCTACTTCCTCGCGGTGGTCGTCGTGCTGGCGTTCCTCATCTCGATCTTCCTGATCACGGAAACCGTCCAGTACGCACAGGCCGAAGGTGACGATGATCACCACGATGCGAATCTCCCGTTTCGCGAGGTGCTGAAGCGAGCAACGTACGGGGACAGGACCTTGTTCGCCGCGGCACAGGCTGGTCACATCGAGAACTTCGTCGATACCCTGTTCTGGATCGCAGTGCCGCTGTATCTCACGAGCCAGGGGCTCGGCATCGCAGCAGTCGGTGTCGTCGTCGGCGTCCACAGCGCGATGTATTTCCTCCAGATCGCGACCGGAGGGCTTGCAGACCGTATCGGCCGCCGCCCTCCCGTGATCTGGGGAATGTTCCTCGCAGGGGCCGGCGTCCTCGGGATGGTGTTCGTCGATGGGTATCTCCCGTGGGCCGCTCTGGCCGCCGCCTCCGGGTTGGGTATGGCGTTGCTGTATCCAAACCTGATGACGGTCCCTAGCGACGCAGCCCACCCGACGTGGCGGTCGGCTGGAATGGGCGTGTACCGGATGTGGCGGGACTCCGGCTACGGAGTCGGTGCGATCTCGATCGGCCTCTCGATGCAGTTCGTGAACGCCGAGGCTGCGTTCTACATGACTGCGATCCTGATGTTCATCTCCGGGGCGATCGTGTACGTCTGGATGGAGGAGACCCACCCCGATTTCGGCACACACGAGCCACCTTCCCCTGCGACAGAAACGCCGACCCGGGCAGTGTCTGAAGACTAGATTTCGGTGGAAATCGCTTCAGCTGGGTGCTGACTATGCCGTATACCCCCTCTCGTTCGATCGATGCTAAATTTGAGAGAGCGGTGCTGAATACACGCCTCCGGTCTTGTTTAGACGGTGGAAATCATCTGAGTTAGGCCCTGAGCGATTGTTCAATGTTTCTGACGGCGGCCTTAAGGACGAGTTCTCGGAACTGTCCAAACCACGTTCTTGCCTTAAGTGTTGAACCGAATCGCTTGCGCAACGCGAAAAACATCGATTCTGCGATAGATCGTTGATGGTAGGTTTCATCATCAATCCGAGCATTGTGTGCGGCGTCCAGCGAATAGAACTCACGATGCTTGATCACCGGTCTAATCCCCTCATTTCGCAGCATCTGCCGAAGTTCATCCCAATCAAACCCTTTGTCAGCAACGATAGTTTCCACGTTGCTGAGGTTTCTTTTCAGGACTTGCCACGCAATCTGCGTGTCGTGTGGTAGGTTCATCGAGCAGTGTACGTCGAGAATAGCTCGCGTAGAACAGTCTACGAGAATAGTGGCTTTGACCGACTCAAACGTTCCTTTGACGCGCTTTGCGTAGTTATGGCTGGACGAGCGATGAGCGATGCTGGTTGAGTCGATTGCTTGTACCTCTCCGGTATCGAACAGTTCCGCCGACAGCTGCAACAGCATCCGCCAGACGGGCATCTTGAGATCTTGTTTTCGAGCACAAACGGTGGTGAAGTCCGGCAGCTCATCCGGTGAAAGGCCGAGTTTGGCGACAATAGCAGGCATTTCTCGAAGAACGTCTAGCAACCGTCGGTAGGAGTGATCGAGGTATTCTCGAAGACCGTGGATCGCTACGATCACCCAATCAGCGTAGCCATCTTTTCCTTTGCTGAGAGGTTCTGTTGAACCGCTTCCGACAGCTTTTTGAGACAATTCGACGCATCGTTCGGTGAAGCGGGCCAGTTTGGAGTGCACATCCACCTGTGCTCGCTTCATTTCCTAGAATTCCCGACATAGAGGCAATATTACTAGCGTCTAAACACGGCCCACGCCTCCCATCACCTGCTCGTCCCAAGTCATAGAGAGACACACCACCGTTTCGACTGTCGAGCAACCGAGGGAGCAGTGTCGCTATCGAAGGCGCAAAAACATGAGACCGAGGTGATGAACCGCGCCCCGGCTGTTACCAATCGTTAACTGCTGTTGCTTAGATGACGCGGTTCTGCAGGTAGTCGAGGTGCTTTGCGTTGTAGACGATCTTGACCTCGTCGGTCTCGGCCGATCCGATGCAGGTCAAGCGGACGTTTTTGTCCTCGACTTCCTCGTCCGAGAGGATCTGCTGCATGTCCATCTCGATCTCGCCCTCGAAGACGATCGCGGCACAGTTCGCACAGGCACCGGCGCGACACGAGAAGGGCCAGTCGTAGCCCTGTGCTTCGGCCGCCTCGAGGATGTATTCGCCCTCGGCGACGTCGAGCGTGCCGTAGTCCTCATCGTCGAGGCCAGCGTCGGCAGCCTGTTCGAAGAGGTCGTCGTCGTCCATGTCCCAGCCCTGATCGTCCAGTACTTCGTAGTTGAGGTATTCTACCGTGGGCATCATCCGGCGATTCGAGTCCCGCACTGGTATAGCTTGCTGTTCAGTCCTAAATTGTCTTTGAGCCGGAATTGACCAATTCGAAGGCAAGAATTCGATAGTTCGTTACAAGAATAGTGGGCAAACGGAAGAGAAAAAGAAATGTCCGAACGTATTCGTAGGGACGGCGTATCCCTTGCCGGATCTAAAATATCTGATGCCTCTCCCCGTTCGCTCCCGTCGAGGGGGCGATAGGGGGCCGTTACGACAGCGAGCCGGTCTCGAGGTGTTCGCCAACCGATTAGAACCCGAAGACCGGGACGAATCGGAAGGTGAGGTAGGCTCCGACCGTCGAGATGGCCGGTACGACGTTTTGCATGAGGATCACACGGGCCGTCGTCGAGGGATCGAACAGGTCCGACGCTTTCGGGATGTCCGCCGGCTCTTCCTCGCCGATCTTGGGGGAGCGTTCACCTTCCTCATCGGCGGTCAGTGCGCCGACCGAGACGCGGGTCTCCTCGCCGGCTCTGACACCGGACAGCGTCGTCGTGCGGGTCGCTCGTCCCCAGCCCAGCCCGACGATACTCATCGTCGCGATGACGACGAAGCTCGCGGGGATGCCGATCGACGAGAGACCGATGACGATCCCCGAACTGATGACGGCGACGACGATCGCGGCCGTCAGCGGAAGGTGCGTGATGTCGTTGCCGAGGGTGTCGAGGGTGCGGCGAGCGATGGTGAAACAGCCGACCGCGACCGCCGCCGAGCCGATCAGGATCAGCGGCACCATATCGACGTCACCGGTCCCGTAGATCGGCGCGATCGCGTTGGCGATGTTGCTCGTCCCCGACGAGAATCCCATCAGACAGCCGATCGCAACGACGACCAGCGCACCGGTGATCTCCCGCCGATTGGCGTCGACCCCGAACTGGAGTCGCGGGACGAGTCCCGACCGATCGACCGAGACCATCGGTCGGCCGCCCTCTTTGCTTTCGATCGCGACCCAGGCGTTGATCCGGGGGTAGAAGTACCGGCCGACGACGCCGGCGACCCAGAACCCGAGGATCGGCGCGACGATCCACCAGACGGCGATCTCGCCGAGTATATCCCAGTTGAGTTCGCCCGTTGCGAGCCCGAGCGCGGCGATCGCCCCGACTGCAGTCATCGACGTCGACGCGGGAACGCCCGCGTAGTTGCCGACGAACAACGCGCCGCCGATAAAGAAGAGCACGGCGACGTTCGATCGGAGCGTAAAGATCGACGTGTCGTTGACGAGATCCGTACCGAGCGTATCGACGACGTTCGGGCCGATGGTGTAGGCTCCGATGAAGAAGAAGACAGACATCAGCCCGGCAGCCATCACCTTCGTGATCACGTTCGCGCCGACGGCTGGGCCGAAGGCGGGACCGGTCGTCGATCCGCCAATATTGTAGCCGACGAAGATCGCGGTGAGGATCCCGACGATAAGTAGTACTTCCGGCACGTTCGATAGTCATGCGATCCGACCGTAAAAGCGCGCCTATTCGCGTCAGCGTCGGCAACCATCAGTCAGTGGGACCGTTCGAACTGCACTCCACTCACCGAACGACTACGACCGGCACCGGCGACCGGCGAACGGGCATTTCAGCGACGTTCCCGACGAACAGCCGTTCCGCGACGGTTCCCCGTGACTGCCGATCACGACCGTCTCGTACTCATCAGCGCGAGGAACGTTACTGCGGGCGCGAACGCGGACAGTGGAAGGACGGTGGTCGTTCGGCGAAACCGTCGCTTTTACTCGCGCCGGCCTCGCCCACTCGAGTATGAACGACGACGCGAGCGGTCGGTTCGGGAGCTTCGAGGTGATTCCGGCGGTCGACATCCAGGACGGCGAGGTCGTCCAGCTCGTCCAGGGAGAGCGGGGGACGGAGACGACCTACGGCGATCCCGTCGAGGCGGCCCGGCGGTGGATCGACGCCGGCGCGACGACGCTCCACCTCGTCGACCTCGACGGCGCGTTCGAGGGTGAACGGGCGAACGCCGACGCCATCGACGCGGTGATCGACGCCGTCGACGTGCCGACCCAGCTCGGCGGTGGGATCCGCACCGCCGAGGGTGCGATCGATCTGCTCGAGCGGGGCGTCGACCGCGTCATCCTCGGCACTGCAGCAGTCGAACACCCCGAGATCGTCGCCGAAATCAGCGAGACCCACCCCGACAGCGTGGTCGTCAGCCTCGACGCGAAAGACGGCGAGGTCGTCGTCGAGGGATGGACCGAAGGCGCGGGAATCAGTCCGGTCGAGGCCGCCGAACGCTACGCGGAGCTCGGGGCCGCCGCGATCCTCTTTACGAACGTCGACGTCGAGGGGCGACTCGAGGGCGTCGCGACCGACCCCGTCCGCGAACTGGTCGCGGCGACGGATATCCCCGTGATCGCCAGCGGCGGCGTCGCGACGCTCGCGGACGTGCGAGAGCTGGCGGACGCCGGTGCCGCTGCGGTCGTCGTCGGCAGCGCGCTCTACGAGGGGAACTTCACGCTCGCGGAGACACAGGCCGCGGTCGACGCCGACGACGGTAGTAGCCGTTGAAACGATTGACGCACTAATCGCAACGCTGTCGCGCGATTAGATGTGCAGTGACCTTCGGTGGCTACTATCGGTTCCCGCGCCACGAGTCTTCGCACGACAGCCCCTGCTTCTGGCGTTCGTCGCGACGCCCGCGGTCAGCGGAGTCCCTCGAGACAGCCGGCCGAAAAAGAACCGCTCGCTTCGTTCCCGGCCCTATCGGAGCGCCTCGAGGTCGAACTCGAAGGCCGACACCGGCACCTCGAGGTCGTGTTCGACGAGCACCTTCGGGTGGACCTCGCCGATGACGCCGACTTCCTCGCCGTCGATGACGACCGCCGCGGTTCGACCCGAAATGAAGGTCGGGTGGTCGGTGGGGGGCGTCTCGAGGTCGACGTCGAAGTTGCGGGCGAGCGCCTGCAGCCGTGCCTTGGCGTCCTCGTAGCCGGCGTCGTGGTGGGCGAGGACGGCCCCGACGCGGCGACCCTCGCTGACGCCGGTGTTTTCGCTCTCGTCGACCGCGGCCGCGAAGCCGATCTCGGCGAGGTTCTGCGGGTACGAGCGGTGGGTGTTGCGCTCGAGGACCATCAACAGCGACGGCATGACCCAGGTCCGCAGCATGGTGAAGTCCTCGCTGTAGGGCTCTTTGATCGTCGCCGGCTCGCCGGCCCCGTAGACGTCGTCACCGGGGGCCACGTCGAGCCGGTCGTAGTTCTCTTCCTCGCTGATCATGTGGAAGTTCAGCAGGTCCTCGAAGCCCAGGCCGACGAGGCCCTCACGGACCGCGCGCTCGAGTCGGGAGCGCTCGTGGCGGCCGCCGACGGTCCCCACGTCGGGGTAGCGAGGCTCGAGTTCGTTGAAGCCGTAGGCCCGCCCGAGGTCGTCGATGACGTCCAGCGGGTGGAGCACGTCGACGCGGTAGGGCGGGATAGTGACCTCGTAGACGAGATCGGCGTTCTCGTTCTCTTCTTTCGCCGCCTCGAGCCCCGACCGCTCGGCGAGGTCGATCACGTCGTCGGGATCGAGCCCGATGCCGAGGATGGTCTCGATGCGGTCGTGGGCGACCGTCTTCGTCTTCATCGAGAGGTCGGGCCGGACGAGCTCGCGTCCGCCGGACGCAGTCCGGCTCCCGTTCGAGTCCGCGTTCGCGGACTCGCTATCCGGATACTCGACCGTCACCTCCTCGAGCGTGGCTCCCCGAGCCGACAGCGCGTAGCAGACGATGTTCAGCATCTTGTCGATCGTCCACTGATCGGTGCCGGTCATCTCGACGAACAGGTCCCGCGAGTCCGTCGACACCTCGGTGCGCCGGCCGTTGATGACCGGCGGGAACGAGAACAGACCGATGCTGTCGTAGATCGCGGGATAGCGGTCGTACTCGCTGACGAGATCGGCGTAGGTCTGGCCCGTCCCGTGGTCCTCGAGCACGTCCGCCGGCGTCATCTCCTGATCGGAGTCGAGGGGGACGAACCGGTCCTCGTCCGGTTCGACGCCGACGTACTGGATCGTCGGGTTGCCCTCCGTCGCAGCGGTGCCCTTCAGCATCGTCAGGTCGTGGATCCCGATCGCACCCTTCGCGCGCTTGCGGCCCATCGTCGCGTGGAGCTTCTCCTGGAGTTGGATGAGCGACTCGAGGGCCTCCTCGTCGAGATCGACGTCGCGGATCACCGCGCCGGTGACGTATGGACGCTCGTCGGGGACCGACGCCGCGACCTCGATCGTCCAGTCGGGAGAGTTGGGCGAGGGGACGTGTACCCCGCGTGCGTCGCCGTACTGGTAGCGCATCGAGCGGGCGACGCCCTCGACGGAGAGTCGATCGAGCCGGTCGGGTGCGAACTCGAGTTCGAACTCGCCGTCCTCCGTCCGTCCCTCGAACTCGAGGCCGAGCCCGAACAGGTCTTCCTGTAGCTCTTCGTCGCTCTTCTCGTCGTGGCCGGTCAGGTCACGCAGTTCGTCGGGGTCGATATCGACCGTGGGCATCAGTAGGTCACCTCCGTTTCGCGCAGCAGTTCCAGGTCACACAGCGTCCCGTGGATGTCGCGGATGTCCTCGAAGCCGTACATCAGCATGAGCAGTCGCTCGAGAGCGAGTCCCCAGGCCATCACGTCACACTCGACGCCCAGCGGCTCGAGCATCTCCTCGCGGAAGATCCCCGAGTTGCCGATCTCGACGAGTTCGCCGGTCGTCGGGTGGGTGCCAAACAGCTCGAAACTCGGCTCCGTGTAGGGGTTGTAGTGGGGTTTGAACTGGATGTCCGTGATCCCGAACTGGGCGTAGAACTCCTCGAAGGTTCCCATCAGATCGCGCACCGAGAGGTCCTCGGCCATCACCCAGCCCTCGATCTGGAAGAACTCGAGCAGATGCGTCGGGTCGAGCGTGTCGTTGCGGTACACCTTCTCGACGCTGAAGTACCGCTGTGGCGGCTCGAGATCGCCGATCTCCTCGCCGGAGAGATAGCGCGTCGACAGCGACGTGGTGTGCCCGCGCAGCGCGAGCGCCCGCGCGAAGTCCTCGTCCCACGGCGAGTGATACCCCTCGCCGTCCGGGCCGACGCCTTCTTTGTGGGCGCGCTCGACGCGGTCGACGAGGTCGTCGGGGAGGTCGTCGATGTGGGTCGGCTGCTCGAGGGCGAACCGGTCCCAGTGGGTGCGTGCGGGATGGTCCTGGGGCATGAACAGGCAGTCGTTGATCCAGAAGTCCGCGTCGACGTGGGGGCCTTCCATCTCCTGGAAGCCCATGCCGACGAGGACGTCTTTGACGCGCTCGGCAGTCTGGCGCAGGATGTGGACCTTGCCGCCGTCGAAGCGCTCGGCGTCGGCCTCGACGTTGTACTCGGAGAACTCGACGTCCTCCCACTCGCCGCTGGTGAGTAGCTCCGGCGTGACCTGACCGACCGTCTCGGCCGTCTCGATCCCCGCCATCAGCTCCGTCACCGCGCGCTCGGTCAGGGTTACCTCGCGGACCGTCGACTCGCGGCGCTCGAGCAGGCCGCGGCGCTCGAGCTGGTCGATAATGTCCTCGTCGACGGCGACGCTATCGACCGGCGCATCGTCCACGTCGTCGAGCGCCGCGAGCGCGTTCGCCTCCGCGTCGGCGTCCGGATCCGCGTCGGCATCGGCGGTGAGCTCGCCGCTGTCGATGACGCCGTAGCCCTTGCGCGCGTAGTTCGAGAGCGCGATGTCGACCGCACCGCCCTCAAGCCCCGACGCACCGATGACCTGCCCCATCGAGACGGGGTCGGCGTCGGCACCGGCCTCGAGGGCGGCCTCGTAGAGTCGGATCTCGGGCAGTCCCGTCTCGGCGTAGTCGTGTCCCTCGTCGGTGAGCGTGACCGTTTCGTCGACGCGTTCGCTGACGGCGACCAGTCCCTCGTCCTCGAGTTCGAAGACGGCCCCGGTGACGGTTTCGGGCGGGAGTTCGGTCGCCGCGGCGAGGGCGTCGACGGACGTTGCCTCGTCCGCGTTCGCGGTCTCCAAGACCGCGACCTGTTGTGCTGGCAGTTGCATTCGCTTGTTCGTATCCCTGCGTGTCGGTTAGTTAGCGGTTCCGATACTGTGCGGGGACGGCTCCCCGCTGGGGCCTCGAACGGTCGGTTTCGCCGCGAGCACTCGATGTGAGGGCTCGCGAGTCCACCGGCCCGGGTCACCGGGCGAAGAAGAAACCGAATCCCGATCGCGGTCGCTGTGGTCGGGTGCCGTCACTGGCACGAACCTGGGATTCGGCTGCCATACTCGAGGCCACTCGTGAGCGGCGTAAAAACGTTGTGATGTGAGCTACCACACGGCAGGACTATCCATCCGAGAGCCGCATCGTCTCGAGCGAGCCCGTCTCGACCCACTCGAATCCCGACTCCTCGGCCGCTGCGGTCGCATCGGGGGGCTCGACGGGGGCACACTCGTCGTCGAACTCGATACGGGTCTCGGTGGGCTCGACGGCCGGTAGCTCCGGGAGGAACTCGTCGTCCTCGAGCAAGCCTCGAACGGAGACCGTTCCACCGGCATCGAGCGCCGCACCGACGGCACGGTAACGGTCGTCCTCGGACTGGGGGTCGAGATCCGTCCCGAACGAGTCGTTCTCGACGCGCGTGGTCGTGGTCGATCCCGACAGCGTCCCGAACTCGGTCGTCCGCGTCGACGACTCGTCGGCCCCCGCCGATCGATCGGGGCGACTCGAGTCGCCCGACGACCGTCCGGAGTCGCCCGTCTCGGTCGACCCCTCAGGACGGGTCCGCGAAACCGACGGCGCGCCGCGGAGTTCGAAGCCGTCGATTTCGCGTCGCTCGTCCGACGTGGACGCCTCCGAGGTCGACGGCCGGGTCGAGTCGGTCGCCGCCGAAGACGGCTCGGCGTCCTCGATGAGGGAGTCGACGCTCCCGGGATCCGGGTCGCTTCGTCCGTGGGTCTCGTACTCGAGTGCCCACGGTGGCCAGGGGTCGTCGTGGGGTTCGAAACCGTGGCTATCGGCTCCGAGTGCCGACGACCCGTCGGGTTCCGCCCCGGGAACGTACGCCGCGAGTCCGTACTCGGGACACAGCGGACGATCGAACGCCTCGATCCGCGGTCCGTACCGCTCGCGGAGTCGCTCGAGTTCGGGTTCGGCCGCCAGCGCGCCACGCCAGCGATCGACGCCCGACGAGAGGAGGACGAACCGTGCGTCGGTCCCGGCGAGGACCGTCTCGGTGATCGTCCACAGGACCGCGGGGAGGTTATCGGATGCGAGGGGCGTTTCGGGATAGGTAACTGTCGCCTCGCGGCTCCGCCCGTGGGGATCGGTCGCGGTCAGTTCCAGTCTCCCGGACGTGGCCGAACTCGCGAACGACCAGCCGATCGCCTCGAAGGCGGCCTCGAGTTCCGCCTCGAGATCAGCCCGTGAGTACCGCGCCGTACAGTCGATTCCACGGTCGCTTCGCGCGATGGTCCGCCGGAGCACCGCCGTCCGATCGACGCCCGTCGAAAGGACGTCGGCCACTGCGTCCTCGAGGCCGTTCTCCTCGGCCGGCTCGCCGGCGAGATCCGTCGCCGTGACACCGAACGATCCGAGGACGTCGGCAGCGACCAGCAGGTCGTCGGTCGGATCGCGGGCGGGCCGAGCCATCACCATTTTTCGTATTCACAACTGACCGTATATATCTTCGTCAGACACGGACCCGTCACCGCGAGCACAGCCGACGTCTCCGCGAGTCGCCGCTCGACGACCGGTCACTCCGGGGGGGTCGCTGCCACAACGTCCAAGACGCTCGATTCCGTCTACACCGACGATGACCGATTCGAAGGGGTATCTCGCTCGGATTCCGGGCTGGGAAAGCGGCCGTGCCGAACGATGGGGTGAGAATCGACGGCTCTCTCGAGGACGGTTCGCGAACGAGTCGAACCGACGTCTCGGCGCTCCATGACCGAACGGACGTCACACGACGAGGAGACGATCCAACGGCGACCCGACGATTGCGAGACGATACAGCTACTGATCGGGGACGACGGGTGTCGAACGACGGTCCGGGACCTGCTGACCGACCGGTACGAACTCACGACCGACCGATCCGTTTCGGATGCGGATCTGGTCGTCGTCGAGGCCGACCGCTTTGCCACGTACGAGTCGGAGTTGCGACGGCGCGCCCGACGACCGGCGTTTTGCCCCGTCGTAGTGATACGTTGCGATCCGCGAGCGGATGCGATGTCGCTGCCGGATCCCCACACCAGCGACGACCCGATACTCGTCGATGCGGTCCTCCGGACGCCACTCGATAGCGCGACCTTCCGGCGTCGACTGCAGTCCCTGCTCGTCCGTCGGCGTCAATCGCTCGCCTTACGAAACCGACAGTCGGCCTCGGCCCAGCGAGACGGGGATCGCCATCGTGTCGACCGGTCCGGGAGTCAGCACGGTCGCGTCGACTCCAGCGACGACCCCGACGGCAGCCCCTCCGGCTCCGTTCCCGCCGTCACGGACGGGGCGGGAGACGACCGGTACGAATCGATCTTCAACCGAACCTACCAGTTCACGGGATTGCTCGAGCCCGACGGGACGGTGATCGAGGCCAACGACGCCGCGCTCGAGTTCGGCGGCATCGACCGTGACGCGGTCATCGGAACCCCCATCTGGGAGGCCTACTGGTTCCGTCGTTCGGAGTCACTCCAGCGGCAGACGAAAGCGGACGTCGAACGGGCCGCCGGCGGTGAGTTCGTCCGCCGGAAGATCGAAGTACAGGGCGCGGACGAAACCGCGATCATCGACTTTTCGATCCGTCCCGTTCGGGACGAACAGGGAACCGTAACGCTGCTCGTCCCGGAGGGACGGGATATCACCGAACTCGACGATCGAAGACGGGAGTTACAGCGGTCCGAACGACGATTCGAGGCCGTCTTCGAGGACCCGAAGATGCTCGCCGCACTGCTCGATCCCGACGGGACGGTCCGTCGGGTCAACCGGACCGCGATGACGTACGTCGAGTCCGACCACGCGGCGATACGGGGCGAGCCGTTCTGGGAGACGCCCTGGTGGGACGACGGCGCAAGGGAGGACCTCCGTCGGTGGATCGACCGCGCGGCGAACGGCGAATACGTCGAATACGAGCGCGAACACGCCGGCAAGGAGGCCGATACGTTCACCGTCGTCGGGACGATCCGTCCGGTCACGAACGACGAGGACGACGTGGTTTCGCTCATCGCCTCCGCCCACGACATCACCGAACGCAAGCGACGCGAGCGCGAACTCGAGCGCACGAACGACCAACTCGAGCGGTTCGCCAGCATCGTGAGCCACGACCTCCGGAACCCGTTGAACGTCCTCGCGGGCTCGCTGGAGATGGCCGCGGAAACGGGCGATGCGGAACAGTTCGATCACTGCCGTGACGCGATCGACCGAATGGACGGACTCATCGAGGACCTGTTGGCCCTCGCACGACAGGGCGAGCACGTCGACTCGCTCGCGGCCGTCGATCTACAACGGCTCGCGGCCGACTGCTGGCGAACCGTCGAAACGAACGCTGGGTCCCTTCGATTCGACGGTTCGGTGACGATTCACGCCGACGAGGGACGAGCGCGCCAGCTGCTGGAGAACCTGTTCCGAAACGCCATCGAACACGGCCCCACGAACCCCGACTCGCAGACCCGACAGGACGCCACGGAACACGGCGACGATGAGATCACGGTCACCGTCGGCGGACTCGACGACGGGTTCTACGTCGAGGACGACGGTCGCGGGATCCCGCCGGACGAACGCCAGCGCGTGTTCGACAACGGCTATTCGACGACGTCCACTGGGACCGGGTTCGGCCTCGCGATCGTCGAGACGATCGCTGAGGCACACGGCTGGGAGCTCCGGCTCGTCGAGAGCGCCGCCGGCGGCGCTCGGTTCGAATTCACCGACGCTACCGAGATCGATTGAGCACGACCGAGCACCGTCCTCGGATTCGAGCGCCGTCTCCGCGCTCGGTCACCGTCGCGGTGACTCGAGTTCGATATCGGCGTCCTCGAGCAGGTCTTCGACCTCCTCGCGTTTCTCCTGGTGTTCCGCGAGGAACTCCCGCATGAGCTGGGCTGCCTGCTCCTTGCAGTCGCCACAGAGCCGTTCGCCGCCGACGCACTCGTCGTAGACCCGTTTTGCGAACTCGTCGTCGTCCCCGGCCAGCAGATAGGCGTAGAGTTCGTAGACGGGACACTCGTCGGCCTTTCCGCCCTTCTCGCGTTGTTCCTCGGCGGTCTCGCGGCCGCCGGTCGTCGCCGCCTTGACCTTGTCGTAGCCGTCTTCGGGATCGTCGAGCAGCGAGATGTGGCTCGCCGGGATCGAGGAGGACATCTTGCCGCCGGTCAGCCCGGTCATAAAGCGGTGATAGATCGACGAGGGGGGCTGAAAGCCGTAGCCGCCGTTGTCGACCTCGACCTCCCGGGCGAGTTCCTCGGCCGCGGCGCGGTCGATCTCGAAGGCGTCGACGTGGCTCTCGTAGACCCGTTTCTCGCCCTCGATGGCGTCGATCAGCGCGTCGAAGGCGTCGTCGGTCGCCCGCCGATCGAAAAAGCGGGTCCGGTGGCGGACCGGCTCCATGCCGGCTTCGTTCAATTTCGTCAGGGCCGAACTCAGCGCGTCCGCGCTTACGTCCAGGTCCGACAGCGGCGTCTCCTCGAGCGCCTCGGCGACGTGGACGCACCGAAGGGTATCGTCGTCGAAGTCGGCGGGGTCGAGTCGCTCGTAGAAGTCGGCGACGAGTGTGCGCTCGTCGTCGTCGAGTTCGAAGCTCGCGTAGGCCTTCGAGACCTTGAAAAAGCGCATTCGCTCGGCGAGGTCACGGGCCAGCCGGACGTGGGGATCCTGGTCCGGGCCGACCGGGATCACGGTCGGTTTCGGCTCCTCGAGTTGCGGGTAGAGGATGTCGGCCATCTGGGTGACGACCGACTGCATGTGGGAAACGTCGGTCTCGCCGTCGAACCCGTAGATCGCCTGGAACTCCGAGAAGTTCGCCTCCGCGCCCAGATCGAAGGCCAGATCCTGCACCTCGCGGTTGGTCGACTGTCGGTAGAGTTCCCCCTCCTCGGGGTCGAAGCCGAGCGCGAGCAACGAGAGGAGGTAGTTACGCGCGTGCTCGTCGATCTCGTCCCAGCTCAGCCCGCGGGCCGAGTTGGCCTCGAGGTCGGCGATCAGGCCGTAGGCGTCGGCTCCCTGCTCCTGGTGCCAGATGATCTCGTCGAAGACCAGCTTGTGCCCGATGTGTGGATCGCCGGTGGGCATGAACCCCGACAGAACGGCGGCCGGCTCGTCGTTTTGCAGGGCCTGCGCGACCGGGCGGTAGTCCCGGTGGCCGAAGATGACGCCCCGACGCATCAGGTAGTGGGGGTTTGGCACCTGCTCGAGTATTTCGTCGAACTCCTCGATGCCGAACTCCTCGAACAGTTTGCGGTAGTCGGAGACGCTCGAAGATCCCCAGGGGTCCAGTGCCATGTCGTCGGCACCAGCGGCACCTCCATCGGTCAGCGGTTCCCCGGTCGTCGGTTCCCCGGACTCCTCCTCGAGTGGGTCGTCTCCGGTCATTAGGTGCGTTTTGACGCGCCAGCGCGCAAAAGCCTTCGGCTTCGCCGACGCCGAAATATTCGCTCAGCGAAACTAAAGAGGGTGGGAACTGGAAATTCACGGGGTGACGATCGGCCCGCAGCCAGCGACGATCCGCGAGCAGGGACGAGGCCGGCGAACGCGCGGGCACCAAATCGGATGAGTAGAGTCAGTTACGGTTCGATGACATCTCGAATCGCACCGCCGGTTCCCGAGGCGACCCAGCGTTCGACGATTTTACCGTCTTCGAACCGGTACCACGTTAGGCCGCTTTCCAGGGACACTTCCTCGCCTGTAACAGCGTGCGTTCCCTCCCAGGAGTACCGTACCGCAACCTCGTCATCCTCGGCGATTACACTTTCAAGTGTCACTTTCAGATCAGGGATTGCCTCCCAGACAGTCTCGTAGAAGGCCGCCAACTCCTCGTAGCTCTCGGCGTTAGCCCCGTGTAGTACGAGGTCTTCACTGTAGTCATCAAGGTACTGATCGCGCGTTTCGGGGTCATTGTGCAGTTCGATCGATTCTCGGAGAATCTCAACGTTTTCTTGGGCAGTCATAACTATTGCGAGTACAATTGGGCGATTAAAATAGATTTGGAATGTCGGAGAAGTATTATTTTATCAACAATAAAATGAGACGGACCGATTTCTGAGCGGGTCGTGTCCGAGATCAACCACCTGACCTGGGATTAACGACTGGATCGATTTGGTACTTGTGGAGCACAAACGGTCACTCGAGTTTGCGATGAAGCCCGATATTCAGATGCACGTGAGTAGTCTATTGCTTTCGAATACATCTTGTTCTTGATGAATTGGGTGTCCACCGCTCTCGTCAAAACAGTTCACTCACAGGTAACTGAGTGAAACCAATAGAAGTCGAGTGCTGCAAAGACGTTCTATAGTCCGCAGGCGGATTTTAACAAATTGTAGAGAGACCAGTAATCGCAGCGACAACTGCTTGACCTATACTGAACGTGGATTTCACGTCTAACTCCGAATAAAGAAACCGTATTACCGACTACTGGTACGAAAAGCCGCTCGAGCACGACGGGGCCGCGATTCCGGGCGAACCGGAGGAGTTCACGAACGGCCTCCGCCCCACACTTGTTATGGTCTCCCCGAGTAATGCGACGATCATGACCGATTTTCCCGTTCTGAGGGACGGCGATGTCTACTCGCAGTTCGACTACCAGCAGGTCGTCGACGCCATGCGGGCCGCGGGGACGCTCGAGGCCCCGCCGCGCTGGCACGTCGACGCCGGCGAGGGCGATCTCGTCTTCACTGCGGGGGCCGCAACCGGCCCGGTCAACGCGGCCGGCTTCCGGCTCTACGAGACCTACACGAGCGGCGACGGCCACACAGAACTGGTCGCGGTCCTCGATTCGACGACGGGCAGGTTCGAGGGGCTGTTCGTCGGTCACGCGATCGGCAGGCTCCGAACGGGCGGCATCGGCGGGGTGGCGATCGACGCTCTCGCCCGCGCTGACGGCGAGACACTCGGAATCCTCGGCTCGGGACACCAGGCTCGAGCGCAGGTCGGCGCGGCGTGTGCCGCCCGCGACTTCAACGAGGTACTGGTCTACAGTCCGACGGCCCAGAGCCGGGCGTCGTTCGCGGAGATGGTCGCCGCCGAGGTCGGGCCACCGGTCCGTGCGGTCGACGATCCCGAACCGGTCGTCCGCAAGGCGGACGCGCTCGTCTGTGCGACCGACAGCGAGGAGCCGGTCTTCGATCCCGGCTGGCTCGAGGCCGGCACCCACGTCACGACGATCGGCCCGCGGTTCCGAGACGGCCACGAACTCCCGCTCGCGGTCGTCGACCGCGCCGACGTCGTCGCCACCGATTCGATCCCACAGGTCGACGACTACGATCGGCCCCACATCGCGACCGACGAGCATCGCGAGCGCCTGGTCGAACTCGCCGACATCCTCGAGGAGCCCCACCTGGGTCGTTCGAACGACGACGATCTCACACTGTTTTGCTCGGTCGGGCTAGCGGGGACGGAAGTCGTGCTGGGAACGCGATTCCTCGAGGCGTTCGGGTAGCGGTTTCGCGGCCGCCGGCGGCCGACATCGAGGTCAGTCGGCCGCAGCCCGTAATTCTTCGAGTCGATCCGATTTCACGCCCGCGAAGACGACCGCCGCGAAGACGCGATCGCCGTCCGGTCGGGGCGCGTCGCCGCCGAGGATTCCCGAGCCGCCGATGGCCGACTCGAGCGTTCGTCGCCCCTCGGCGATCGCCCGGCGGTTGAGCCACGCCGGCGGCCCACCGACGATCAACAGGCCGCGCTCGGCCGTCACGGGATCACACTCGAGGGTGTGCTTGCCGCGGATCCCCTTGCGGACCACGGTCTCGATGGCACTGACTGCCTCGCTCGTCTCGACGTCGGGCTCCGACGGCAGGAGGCCGAGGCCGAACCGCGAGCCGCTCGTTTCGACCGTCTGCTCGCCGTATCCGAGCGTGACGATGGCCGACTCGTCACCCAGAATGCGGCGGACGTCGCTCGTATCGATGACCGTCTGGGCGACCGCACCGTCCGAATCGCCACCGCTGGCGAAGACGGCCGCAACTCGCGTCGCCAGGTTGCGGTTACAGCGATCGCGACCGTCGACGAGCCCTTCGCCAGGGCGGAGCCACGCGTCGGTATCGAACGCGATGATCGCGCTCGCGAGCCCGTCGAGTCGCTCGAGACTCTCGATCGCGTTCGCTGCCGCGTCGGGCCGCGGTGGCCCGTCGTCGGCGTGATCGCTCGTTCGATGGCCAGCACTCGACGTCTCGGCCTCCGCGTCGAACTCCCGGTCGGCAGGCAGCGTCGCGAGGACGTAGACCGGCGCGTCGTATCGACGCTGCAGCGCCGCGACGAGTGCGGGAGCCGTGCCGCCGCCGGTCGCCCCCCCGAGACCGACCGTGAGGAGCACGGCGTCGGCCGCCAGCGAGGTCCCCCGACCCCCCTCGAGCGCCCCGAGCAGTTCGTCGACGGACTCCTGGCCGATCGCCAGCCCTCGCTCGAGGCCGGCGTCGGGATCGCTCGCGTCCTCGCCGTACTGAAACCGATGTGACTCGGGAATGACGGTTCGCGCGAGGTCGTCCGCGTCGGTGTCGAACGCGAAGACGTCAGTGAGAAACGAGTGGTCCGCCGGCTCCGCCGCCCGGATCGCATCGGCGATCCGACAGCCCGCGCCGCCGACGCCGATCACCTCGAGTTGCATGCTCCGATCCTCGGCCGTTGGGGTTTTCAGACTATCGGACACCACGATTCGCCCGTCGATCAGGCTCCCGCTCGCGGGAGTAGACGTCCGACTCGAGGACCGATCAGGGGGTCAGTCGCTCGAGGGACCACCACTCGATCCCCGCCTCGGGATCGACCAGCGCGAACACCATCGTCTTCCGGACGCCGTGGGCGAGCCGAACGTCCAGCGCCAGATCGCGGGGTTCGAAGACGTATCCCGCCGGATGGACCCGAACGAGTAGTTCGGAGTGGCCGAGGTTCTCGACGGAGTCCACGTCGGCGTAGGTCCGGAAATCCGCACCGAATTTGTAGCCCGTTTTCGGAACGACCCCGCGTTCCCGCAGGGCCGTGTAGACGATCAGTCGCCGATCGAACCGTTCCCCCTCGACCTCGCGGCCCCGCTCGCGGACCGTTTCGGATTCGAGATCGATCGCTCCCCGCTCGGCGAGATAGGCCGCCTCGAGCAGGGAACACTGCAGCGTCGGCTCGTCGTACTCCCGGCCCTCGAGAGGTTGGCCGTAGAACGTGTGCTCGTAGAGGGAGGTCGGCGGCTCCCAGACCACGACCCGATCGGCGAGGAGGTCGGCTTCGCAGGCCTCGGGGAGCGTGGCGTCGGAACCGGACGTTCCGGTCGGATCCCGGCGTCCGACCTCGAAGTACGTGATTTCGCTCTCCTCGTCGACGACCGCCAGGACGCCCGGCCGAAGTTCGGCGGCGGGGATATCGGTTCGCTCGCCGACGATCCGCAGGGCGTAGGCGATCTCGCCGTCGCGGGGCCCCTTCCCACGGGGGAAGACCGCGAAGTCCGCCTCGCCGCCGGGCGGGTCCGGCACCCACGGCTCCGCGTTCGGCGAGAGGTAAAACCCCCGCGAGCGCAGATCCGCGTAGACGAGAAACCGGACGCCGAAATCGTCGCCGGGTTCGCGGGAAACGAATTCCCTGAATCCCAATCGCTCGCCGCTTTCTCCGTGGACGACCCGCTCGAGGTCCCCCCGGTAGAGCAGGTGCGCCGCCTCGACGGGCGCGAGCGCGATCTCGTTGCCCTCGAGCGGATAGCCATACCCCCGCGAGTCGTGATACCGCTGGCGCGCATCGCCCCCCACGTAGACGACACCCTCGTCCGTCTCGAACCGCCCCTCGAGTGACATAGCCGGGTTTTGACTGGCTGGCACTAAGTGGCTGCGGATCGATCCCTCGTCGGCTGGGATCGGCTGCTGGCCGGACGACCGTACCGCGACGTCCCACTCGCGCTCGGACGGTCAGTCGTCGGCCGCGGATTCCGTCTCGAGTGGGGCCTCGAGCGCACGGTCGCAGGTCGCGTCGAGACAGCGGATGCCGCTGGCGGTTTCGAACGTCGGGAGCCCGCAGCCGCATTCGCCGTCGACGACGCCGGCGGGAACGGCGAAGCCGGTATCGCAGTCGGGGTAGTGTTCGCAACCGGCGATGAGTCCGCCGCGGCGGAGGATCCGCAGGTCGCCGTCACAGTCCGGGGCCGGACACGGCCACTCGCGGTCGAACGCCTGTTTGACCGCCGCGTCGAGGGACTCACAGCCGCGATCGAGACAGACGTTGAACGCGAGGCCGCGCTCGACCCGCATTTTCGGGAGCCCGCAGTCACAGTCGCACTGTTCGTCCCGAACCGTCGCGTCCGCCGGCACGCCGTACCGATCGCCACAGCCGACGCAGTGGACGCCACTCGAGCGCACGAGCGCGCCCCCGCAGTCGGGACACGTGCCCACGGGCGTGCCGGCCGCGGAGGAGGGGTAATGGGCGAACCCCTCCCGTTCGTGGGCGGCGATCCGCAGCGTCTGCGTGTCCTTTTTCGCCACGAGCGTGAAGCCGTCCCTGCGATCGCTCGAGACGCTGTCGGCCCGCGTCAGCCACGCGACGGGCTGGTAGCCGTCGATATCGTGGACGAGGACGGTGTTGTCCGGCTTGACGATCGTCGTGACTCGTCCGCGATACTCCTCCCGGTCGCTGTCTTCGGCGATGACGGTGCAGTCACCCGCGAGCACGCGGATCGCGTCGTCGATCATGGGAGGTCTGGCCCCGCGTTCGTATTTAAACTCGAGGGCGAGCGCACTCGATCCATCGAAAGCGACGAGAGGCTCGTCGGGACGGAACTCGAGAGACAGGTCAGTCGCCGGCTCGACTCGCGAAATCGCTCGCCGCAAAAATATGGGCCAACTCGGATTTGAACCGGAGGAAGACGGTCCTGCTCGCCTCACTCCGTTCGGCTGTGGGCATGCGACTTCCAGGGTTCAAATCCGAGTTGGATTCAATACTTACGGCTCGCGAAATTGCTCGCCGCAAAAGTATGGGCCAACTCGGATTTGAACCGAGAGCCTCCACCTTATCAGAGTGGCGCTCAACCTAATTGAGCTATTGGCCCGCCGCTCCTTCGTCGCACTCGGTAGTTGCCCGGTGGAACGTTTAAACGTTTCTTTCTCCCGGACCCGTGCGAACCGCTACCGACCGAGGGGATCGTCGTCTGGCTCGTCGTCCGCATCGTCCGTCCGTTCGTCGCCGAAATCGATCGTGTAGGCGTCCTCGTCGTCGCCGGCGACGGAGTATGCATCCTCACCGAGGTCGTACGTTCCGCTATCAGCCGACTCGGTCCGTTCCTGGCCGGGTCCACCCTCCGGGAACCCGAACGTCCAGACGCCGCCGCTGGCGAACCCGCCCGTCTTCTTGTCCGCGTAGGGGACGATCACGAACCGCTTGAGCGCGGCACGGATCGGGATCCGGGTCAGCGGAACGGCGAGCAGGAACCCGATGGCGTCGGTCACCAGCCCGGGCGTCAACAGGAACGCGCCAGCGGCGATCAACAGCCCGCCGTCGAGCAGTTCGTTCGTCGGTGGGGTTCCCTCGGCCATCGACCGTTGCATCTTCCGGATCGTCCGTCGGCCTTCCGCACGGACGAGCAACATCCCGACCAGGCCCGTCAGGACGACGAGGAGGATCATCCCGACCCAGCTGAGGAACCCGAACTGGGTAACGATCACCGCGAGCAACACGGCGTCGAGAAACGGGATGAGCAACAGCGCGAAGATCCACCGGAGCATACCTCGACTAGGCTCCGAAGAGTGAAAATCCTTTACTCTCAGCCCCGCCCGCACCGCGCCCTCGAGCGAGCCGGTCGCGAACGCGGGAGGGCACACGCGAACGAAGGGCTTACCCTCGCCACGTGCGTCGCTCCGATATGGACGATACGACCCGCGTCGAGTGGCGCGAGTGGGGAGCGGCGGCCTTCGACGAAGCGGCGTCGGCCGACCGTCCCGTCTTGCTCTCGCTGACCGCGACGTGGTGCGATCACTGCCACGAGATGGACGAGGAGACGTATTCGGAGCCCCGGATCGCGGCCAACGTCAACGACAGTTTCGTCCCCGTCCGCGTCGACGTGGATCGCTATCCGCGCGTTCGCGATCGCTACAACATGGGTGGGTTCCCCTCGACGGTCTTTCTCGCCCCCGATGGCTCGGTGCTGACAGGCGCGGGCTATCTCGGTCCCGACGGGATGCGACAGGTCCTCGACAGCGTCCGAACCATGTGGCAGACCAAAGGTAGCGGCGCGGCGCGCGTCCCCCGGCCGCTGCGGGAGGACAACCCGCCAGCCGGCGAGTTGGCCCCCGATATCGAAACGGGCATGCTCGGACACCTCACCGACACCTACGACGAGACTGCCGGGGGCTGGGGGGAGAGCCCGAAGTTCCCGCTGCCCGACGCCCTCGAGTTCGCGTTGAAACGCGACCGGGAGATGGCGTTGCGATCGTACGACGCGGTCGGCGCGAACCTGTTAGACGAGTACGACGGCGGCTTTTATCGGTTCGCGACCGATCGCGACTGGTCGGGCCTCCAGCGCGAGAAACTGCTTGATTCCAACGGCGCGCTCGTCCGGGCCTTCGCCAACGCCTACCTGCTGACTGGGAAGGACGAGTACCGCGAGCCAGCCGATCGGACGATCGAGTTCCTGACGACGACGCTGTGGAACGACGAGGCCGACGCGTTCGCGAACAGCCAGGCCCCCGGAGCGGCGGACGCCCACAGTCTCGACGCGACGGATCGAGCCGCTGCCGCCGAGCCACCGGTCGACGACGGGATCTTCGCCGGCTCCAACGCCCTCGCGATCGAGGGGCTGCTCACGTACTACTCGTATACCGACAACGAACGCGCCCGCCGGTACGCCGAACGGGCGCTCGCAACCGTCCGCGAGGACTTGCTCGTCGATGGCGTCGTCGCCCACGCACGCGAAGACGACGTCGAACTCGATCACGACGGCGACGCGGTGTGTCTCCTCACGAACCAGGCCCGTCTGCTGGCGGCACTGACGACGGCCGCGAGCACCCTCGAGACGGAGACGCTCGCGGACGCGACGGCCGTCGCGGAGACGACGATCGACCGGCTCCACGACGAGGATTCGTTCCTCGACGGCCCCGCCGAGGGCGTCGGCCTGTGCGATCGGCCGCTACGGCCGCTCGATTCGAACGTCGCGTTCGCGGACGCGTTGATCGATCTGGCGGCCCTGACCGGCGAGGATCGATACCGCGAGTTCGCACGGGAGACGCTCGAGGCATTCGCCGGGGCCAGCGAGCGCTTCGGGGTCCAGATCGCCCGCTACGCGACGGCCGTCTCCCGACTGCTCGAGGGTCCGCTGGTGATCCGGGTCGCAACCGACCCCGGTTCGGACCTCCATCGGGCGGCGCTTCGGCTCGCGGACCACGAGAAAGTCGTCGTTCCCGACGCCGACGGCCTCGCGGCTGGAACGGCGCGGGCCGAGCGGGGCGATCACGTGTCAGCTCCTGCCGAAACTCCGGCCGAGTTGAGCGAACGCGTTCGGACCGTTCTCGACTGACGCTCGGCTCCCTACCGGCCGAACCCGTCGCATCGCCAAACTACCACAGCGTTTATGTTTCTTCAGTGGATTGCGTTTCGACATGGCCAGTCTCAGGGATCTCGGGCTTTCCGAGTACGAAGCTCGAGCCTACCGATCGTTGCTCACCACCGGCCCCACAACGGCCAAGGAGTTGTCCCGGGCGAGCGACGTCCCGATGGGGCGGATCTACGACGTGTTAAACAGTATCGAACAGTACAACCTGGTCCGGAGCCAGACCGCGAGCCGCCCGAAGAAGTACGTCGCCGTCGAGCCCTCGACGGCCCTCGATCGGTTGCTCGAGGACAAGAAACGCGAACTCGAGGAAAAGGCCGATCAGTACGAGTCGATCGTCGACGACCTCGCCGACGAACTCGACGCGGCCGAGCCGGTCGAAGAACAGTTCTGGACCGCCGCCGTCGGCCCCGAGGAGACGATCGATCTCCTCTTGGAGCGGCTGGCAGCCGCCGATCGGGACATCGTAATGGTGTCCTCACACCCCTCCCCCCAGTGGGACATGCAGGCGGTCAGCGAGGAGATCAACGCCCAACTCGAGGACGCGCTCGATCGCGGGGTCTCGGTCGACCTGTTGATGACTCGCGAGATGGTCGGCTCGATGTCGGAGGAGGTGGGCAGGCGCTACCGGGAGACCTTACAGCAACGCGACGACTTCGACGTCCGCACGCACGACGACGTCACGGGGTCGTTCAACCTCATCGACGGCGTCGAGGTGTGTATCCAGGTACCCAACCCGCTGTCCTCGGGCGAGGCCTTCGGCATGATCGACCTGAAGGATCCGGAGTTCGCCGCGAACGTCCACGAGGAGTTCGTGCCGCGCTGGGAACAGGCCGAGCCCCTCGAGTTCTAGTTGCTGATCTCGTCGCGAAGCGTCCCCATTTCGACGATCCGCTCGGCGTGGGCGTTGTGCTGGTGGATCGACTCGTCGTTGGACTGGCTCATCGTGATCACCGCGTCGTCGGCTAAGTGGTCGAACTCGTCGACGACGCCTTCCGCCAGCGCACGGACGCAGTCCTCGACGAACTTCGCGTCGGCGTGGGCGTCGTAGGTCATGTAGTCCTCGTCGGGCCGCTTCGCGAGGTTGTAGATCCGCGCACTCATCGAGTCCCGAGCGATGTCGATGATGTCGTTCAGATCGACGGACGGATCGCCGTTGGCTTCGACAGTCAGCGTCGCGTGACCCCGCTGGGAGTGGCCAGGCTGTGGCACTTCCTCGAGGAACTCCGTGATCGTCTCCTCCTCGACGCCCAGATCCTCGAGCGTCTGCTTCGCGCGGGCCGTCGACATGCCCTGCGAGCAGGGACAGACGGTCATGCCGGTGACCCGTGCACCGATCTCCTCGCGGGTGCCGTCCTCGGTCGCCGTCGCCGACGCGACGATGTCGACGGTGTGTTGGGTCTCGCGATCGCTGGCAGGGGTCTGTTCGCGCCGCATGAACTCGGCCTCCATCGAGACCTCCGCCCGCGACGTGTAATCGTGGCGCTCGAGGAGCCGTTCGGCGGCCTCGCCACAGACCTCCTCGACGCCGTAGGCCTCCTCGCGGGTGGCGTCCTCCAGGATCTCGTCGATTACTTCCATGTTGCGGCTCATGTCCGCGCCCTTGCGCCAGCCGGGAAGATCGACGAAGACCTCGAACTCGGCAGTGAGAACGATCGGCCGCTTCCCCTCGCGGGCGATCTTGACGAGCTTGTCGACGCCGGTAACGCCGACCTGGCTCAGGCCGACGGTGACGTCGGGTGACGTCGCCTGCACGTCCGGCAACTGATGACTCATTGCCCGCATTCAGGGGAGCGATCGATTCAACCTTTCGGAACCAGTAGTTGTTGGCTCGACGGACCCGATAGTACCGTTGCCGTCTCGAGCGGGTCGTCGTTTCTTTAAGTGGTTCCCGTCACAAGGTGAAGCTATGACGGGGCGACCGCCGTTCTCTAGTTCGTTACTTCGGTAGTCGCGATGCGTTCGTTCTCGAGAGTCGGCTGTCTCCCGCTCGCGAACGGTTCGGAGATCGGTCGATGCGAAATACGGTTGTCACTGAACGTCACTGTCCACCCGATCGCACGACAGGGTTGCGAGCAGCGTGAATCGGTTCGGTGGCTCCGATCGCTTTCTTACGGGCAGCAGACCGCTCCGGAGGGACTGTGATTATCTCGCGCGAATAAACGCTGCGGACCATCGAAGAATCGCTTTCAGGTCACCTAAGGCCCCGAGGTCCTAGCAGGACGTGTGCGAAGTTACACTATCACGGAGATCTGGGAGATTCCTATTCGAATCAACACTTCGTTGCTGATCTTCCTCCCGATCCTCGCGTGGCTCATCGGAAGCGGCCAGCAGATCGAACTGTACGCCGGGTTCATCGAAGGGTTCACCGGTGTGGGATTCGACCTCTCCAGGCTCCGGGCCGGGGCGATGCCGTGGCTCATCGGTATCACGGCAGCAGTCGGCTTGTTCGTGAGCGTTACCCTGCACGAACTCGGCCACTCGTGGGCCGCACTACGGTATGGCATCGAAATCGATTCGATCACCCTGTGGATCCTCGGCGGGATAGCGTCGCTGAAAACGTTCCCGAAGGAGTGGGACCGGGAGTTCTGGATCGCCATCGCCGGCCCCATCACGAGCGTCCTCATCGCCGCCGTCTGCTATGCGGGCGTGCTCGTCGCGCCGACCTCTCTCCACGCGGTGCGGTTCGTCGTCGGCTATCTGGCGGTCACGAACCTGCTACTGGCAGGGTTCAACCTCCTTCCCGCCTTCCCGATGGACGGCGGACGGATCTTCCGCGCCCTCCTGGCTCGCTCCCGTCCGTACGGCACCGCAACGCGAATCGCGGCGCGGGTCGGGGTCGCGTTTGCGTTCCTGTTCGCCATCGTCGGCGTCTTCACCTTCCAGCTCATCCTCCTCCTGCTCGCCTTCTTCATCTACGGAGCCGCGACGACGGAATCGCGATCGGTGCTCCTCGACGAACTGCTCGAGGGAATCACGGTCGGGGACATCATGACCAAGGATCCCCCGACGGTCTCGGCCGACACGACGGTCGAGGAGTTCGGCGACCAGCTGCTTCGCGACCGTCGGTCGATCCATCTGGTGACGGACGATGCCGGGGCGGTCATCGGTGTCGTCACGCTCGCGGACCTCCGCACGGCTCGCGGCAACGACCGCGGGACGACCCGCATCGAGGACGTGATGGAGGCTGTGTCCCGCATCGAGTCGACCGCCGACGCCTTCGAGACGCTGGCCGTTCTGAACCAGTCGGGGAACGCGAACGCACTGGTCGAGGAGAACGGGGAACTCGTCGGTGTGCTCTCGAAAGCCGATTACGCACACGCCATGACGGTTCGACGTGGCTTCGGGAGTGAGGTCGCGGGGTAGCCCACTCGCCGGGGCGACAACTGTGAACTCACGTAACAGCGCCGTCCGGATCGTTCTTTAAGTGTCTCCCGTCACAAGGTGAAGCTACGAAGGGCATTTGGCACGCCGGCGTTCTCTCGTCTCCGTTCGACACTCGAGCCACAGCCATGGCCACTGTTCTCCCACGCATCCACGAAACGGTCGACGACCACCTGCGGGCGATCGAACGTACGTACGACGTCGCGGTCGCCGTCGCGGTCGCCCGCGGGAGCCACGCCTGGGGCGGGGCGAGCCCCGACAGCGACTACGATGTCGGCTTCGTCTACGCGCCGACCGATCTGCGCCGATACGCCCATCTCGAGGGTCCCCCCGAAACGATCGTCGAGGACCGAAGCGAGTTCGAATATCAGGGCTGGGACGGACGGACGTTCGTCCGACTGCTTTCCGAGTCGAACGAGAGCGCGATCGACCTGCTGCGGAGCCCGATCCGGTATCGACGCGCGTACGACCTCACCGACCTCGCCGACTACCTCGAGCGGACCTACAACCCGATCGACCTGTATCACACGTGGCGTGGCATCGCGACGAGCAACTATCGCAAGTACATCTCACAGCATCTGGTCCGCACCGACGACGAACTCTTCCCGATCGTCGACGCCGACGACGAGGCGTTCGTCGTCGAAACCGACAACGGAACGATGACCGTCCCGGCCGACGACGAGCGGTTTACCGAGACGCAAACGAAACCCACGGTGAAGCGAAATCTGACGATCTATCGAGCGGCGATGTCCGCGTACTACCTCGAAGAAACCGGCGAGCGTGGTGACCACGAGTTGCCGGCCCTCGAGTTCGAGCGGTTCCTGGACGAGCAGGCACCGACAGTCTTCGACCCCGAGCGGATCGAACGCGCTCGCGAGCTGCTCGAGCGGAAACGAAGGGGTGAGGGCGGAGTCCCGATCGGCGACGCCGTCGGCCGCGAGTTCGCTCACCCACCGACCCCGATCGACCCCGAAATACACGCGAGAGCCGGCCCCGAGACCGAACGGCTGGACCAGTATCTCGACGAGTTACTCGCAGCCGTCCAGTAGCGACTTCGGTCGTCGATCCGCGGGTCCATTTAAGTATCTCTCGTCACAAGGTCAGGCTACGACGGGAGAGACGCCCCCGGTTTTGCGGGAGATTCGATTCACCACAGCCCGGGCTGTCGGCAGTCCGACACTGCTCGATGGCTGGTCGTCCTTCGAGCGACCGTCGTTTAAGTACCTCTGGTCACAAGGTGAAGCTACGAAGGGCTTTTCGCGGACGGACGGTCCCGGTCACGAAGTAGAACGTCGCCGATACCGGAGCGACAGCGCCAGTCACGTGCGAGATCTCCTTTGCACACGTTCCTGTTAGAAACGTTGTGTGTCCGGTTTCCAAGGGTATTGCGCGGAGCGAGCCTTTTTTACTCTCCCTCTCCGAGCGACAGACGATGCAAGACGACGGTGCCGACCCGAGTCCCGATTCCGAGCGACCCGTTGGGGCTGCAGACGGCGTCGCCCCCGACGACGAGCGCCGCCTCGAGACCCGTCCGGGGTCCGGGTCGCTCTCGCGGGCGGACGTCCAGCGCGATTCGACGGTCCGCCGGTGGGGCGTCGTCACGCCGAGCGCGACGGTCATCGGCCGCGCGGAGTCGCCCGAGGGTGACCTCTCCGAGAGCGTGCGCCGCCTCCACGACGAACAGCACGCGGCGACGCCGGGCTACAGCGAGCGCGCCCACCGTCTCGACCGGCTGCGAACCACGCAGGCGCTATGTAACGCCCTCGAGGTGACGCCCTGGCAGCGCGATCTCGCGCTCGGCGTCATGGACGAGATCGACCTCACCGAGTTCGGGAGCCAGCGGGCGATTCCCAAGGTCGCACTGGTCGTGATCCGTCACGTCGTCGACGTCGACCGACAGCAGTACTTCGGGCTCGACGAGATCGACGCGCAGGAACTGTCCGCCGACCGGATGGAGGACCTGTTCACACAGTACCGGGCCCACGACATTACCGACGAAGAGTCGTTCAAGCGGCTCGCGGCCGAATACGGGCTGGATACGACCAGCCTGAATCGCCTGCGCCGGGTCCTCAAATCCCAACTCGACGACGAGCTGCCCGCGTACGGTCACAACCCCTACCGAGATCCGAACCTGCCGGACGTGACGAAGTCGAATGCCGACAGTGCGAGCCGGGTAGCGACCGGAACCGAGAGCTGACCGCCCGGAGAGCGACTCCTCGAGCCGCGTCCGTGCCTCGTCTCGGCTGGCCGTCGCTCGACTGCCGGTGACCGGCGACTTTTCCGTAACGGACACCTACCGAATCCATGGCTGACGCCGATACCGGATCGACGCCGGAGACCGGGGATCGACTAACGATCTACGCGGACTACGTCTGTCCGTTCTGTTATCTGGGGACGCGCTCGCTCGAGCAGTACCGCGACGGTCGCGACGAGCCACTCGCCGTCGAGTGGCATCCCTTCGACCTGCGACGCGGGAAGCGAAACCCGGACGGCTCCATCGATCACGACGCCGACGACGGGAAGGACGAGGGCTACTACGAGCAGGCCAAACAGAACGTCCGTCGGCTACAGGAGGAGTACGGCGTCGAGATGACGCTGGACATCGCGACCGATATCGATTCGTTCGACGCGCAGGTCGCCTCGTGGTACGTCAACGGAGCGTATCCCGACCGCTGGGAGGCGTTCGACGAGGCGATCTACACGGCGCTGTGGCAGGACGGACGCGACATCGGCGACGTCGAAGTACTCGCCGACCTCGCCGACGACGTCGACCTACCGGCCGACGAGATTCGCGAGGCGATCGCAGACGAGAGCCGCCGGGCCGAACTCGAGGATCGATTCGCCCAGGCCCAGCAGACGGGCATCACCGGCGTTCCGACCTTCCTCTCGGACGGGCACGTCGCCCGCGGCGCGGTGCCGCCGGAACACCTCGAGCGACTCGTGGAAGGCGACCAGTAACTACTCCAGTTTGTCGAGCGCGTCGAAGAAATTCCCCCGTGGGCCGACGAGCCTGACGGATTCGGCGGCGAGGGAGACCGATACCGTCGACGGGGGCTCGAGGCGCTGTCGGTTGCGGCCGTCACTGATCACGTACGCGGTGTCGGTGTCGGAGACGGTGAGGGTGAGTTCGGTGTCCGGTTCGACGACCAGCGGCGGCATCGACTCGGTCGCGGCCATTTGCGTGACCACGAGGGTCTCCGCAGTCGGGTGGAGGAGTGGCCCCCCCTCGCTCAAGTTGTAGGCGGTCGAGCCCGTCGGCGTGGCCACGAGCACGCCGTCGGCGTGGCTCTCGGCGTACTGCTGGCCGTCGACGCGGATGTCGACGGTCGCGCCACCGCCGTTCCCCCGGCGGGGCCCGTGGACGACGACCTCGTTGAGGGCGGGCTCGAGCGTCCAGTCCTCGCCGACTCCGGTCGCCCGGAGCCGCGTCAGTTCGCGGCCCGCGACGGTCCCCGTTTCCTCGAGTTCGGTCACGAGAGCAGTGACGACGTCGACCGCATCCGCGGGCGCGACGGCGTTGAGGAAGCCGACTTCGCCGAGGTTGATCCCGAGAAGCGGCGTCGAACCCACCTCGCGGGCCGTGAACAACAGCGTTCCATCACCGCCGATGCTCACGACGAGGTCACGACCCGCCATCGCGGCGACCGGGACGGCCGTCGCCTCGAGTGCCTCGCCGGTCGCTTCGTCGACGACGACGTTCGACCCCTCGCGCTCGAGGGTCTCCACGAGGCTCCCGGCGAGTGTCTGTGCACGTTCGTTCTCACGCTGGGCGACGATTCCGACGGCAACGTCCATCGTCGGCGGATACCCGCCCCGTGATGAAAAAGCCACGCTTGTCCCGCCGACAGCAACAAAGTTAATCCGGTTGGAACGACTTCGGATACGTGAACTCCCGCGACGATTCCGTCGCAGTGTCACCTATGGCCACCGTCTACTCGAGTACCCCCCGTCACGTCGCTGTCGTCACCAGCAGTCGGATCCGCCAGCGACGCTCGCCCAAGACCGGACCCACGCCGGGTGGTCGCCGTGAGTGACGACACCGACGACTGGTTCGAACGGGCACTCGACGACGAGGAGACGGACGAGGAGCGAACGCCGCCGACACCCGAAGCCGAACCCACCGCTAGCGACGGTTCGGCGGGCGACGACGCCGGCAAGCACGACGCTGACACCGAGTCGAACTCGACACGGGAGGGGGACGTGGCGGAGGCGACCGACGACGATGACCCCCTGTTCGAGGAGGAGTTCGGCGACGCCCTCCAGGACGTCGACGCCCCGATGACCGACGCTGCGGCCGATGGGGCCGCTACCAGCGGTCCCGAGGGGTTCGACGATCTCGATTTCGTGTTGGGGGGGAGCGACGAACCCGACTTCGACGAGGAGATCGACTCCGAACTCTCGCGACTCGAACTCGGCATCGAGGGGCTCGATCGGATGATCCAGGGTGGCGTTCCCGAGCGGTCGCTCATCGTTACGATGGGCAGCGCCGGAACCGGCAAGACCACGTTCGGCCTCCAGTTTCTCACCCACGGACTCGAGCAGGGCGAGCGAGCGGTCTTCATCACGCTCGAGGAAAGCCGCGATCGAGTCATCAACAGCGCAACCGAAAAGGGATACGCGTTCGACGAGTACGTCGCCGACGGCCAACTCGCCGTCGTCGACGTCGATCCGATCGAGATGGCCAACAGTCTGGCCTCGATCCGGAACGAACTCCCCACGCTCGTCGAGGAGTTCGACGCCTCGCGGCTCGTCCTCGACTCGGTTTCTTTGCTCGAGATGATGTACGAGGATCGAGCGAAACGTCGCAACGAAATATACGATTTTTCCCGGAGCTTGAAGGAGGCAGGCGTCACCGCGTTGTTGACGAGCGAGGCATCCGAGGAGACGCCTTACGCCTCCCGATACGGCATCGTCGAGTATCTCACGGATGCCGTCTTCGTCCTCCAGTACGTCCGGCCGGACGACTTCCGGGAAACCCGGATGGCGATCGAGATTCAGAAGATCCGCGACGCCAACCACTCTCGAGAAAAGAAACCGTACGAGATCACGGCCGACGGGATCTCCGTATATCAGCAAGCCAACCTGTTCTAGCGACCGGTCCCGCGAGGCAGTGACCTAGCTGGGGAATCAGTCGTCCGTTACAACAGCGGTTCCGGCAGTAACAACGTGTTAGGAACACGTTTGCAGCCCATACTTTTGCGGGCAGCTGTTCGATATCCCCGCATGGCGCAACGGACGACAGCCGACGAGACGCTCCCTCGAGACGAACTCGCCGCCTACCTCCAGGAACTCGCGACGGAGTTCGGGCAAAGCGAGGAGGCAGTCACCGTGCCGGTCGGGAACAAGAACGTGTCGCTCGACCCGCCCCAGAACGTCGACGTATCCGTCGAGGTCGTCGAACGCTCGTCGATGCTCCGGGGGAACCGTGAGACGGTCGAGATCGAACTGAGCTGGAAACCCTAACATGGCTGCCGCCGACTCCGTCCTGATCTTCGTCCTGAGCCTGCTCGTGGGAACGATCGGTATTCTCGCAGGCGCGCGGCTGGTGTTAGACCGGGATGCGAGCGTCGTGAACGCGGCGGTGACCGCGCTGATCGGCGCGGTCGCCTGGGCGATTACGAGTTTCTTCGTCGGGTGGGTTCCCATTCTGGGCGTCCTGTTGATGTTGATCATCTGGGTCGGGGTCATCAACTGGCGCTATCCCGGTGGCTGGGGATCGGCGGTCGCGATCGGCTTCATCGCCTGGATCGTCGCGGTCGCGATCGTCTACGCCTTCGCCGTCGTCGGGTTCGTGACGCCCGACGCACTCGGCATTCCAGGCGTCTAGGTGACACACGTCGAGACGGCTGGGGCCCACACGTTGACGGCGTCGGCTCGAACCGGTGGGGCCTCGAGGGCAGGACGAACCGGACCACAGCCGCCGTGGTGGGCCCGACGTGGACCCGAGACGCGGTTCGACGCGATGTTCCCAGCCAGGGGAACGGAAGGAAACCCCTTTTTCCGTCCGGGCGAGTGGTCTACGTAGACAGCGATGTACGAGACGATCCTCTTTCCGACGGACGGCAGTGAGCACGCGGCGACCGTCGCGGACCACGCGATCGACGTCGCGGCCACCAGAAACGCAACCCTGCACGTCCTTTCGGTCGTCGACGACCGCGCGTTTCTCGTGCTCGACGACGACCGCATCGAGCGCGTCCGCGAGGACCTCGAGACCACCGCTCGCGAGGCGGTCGACGAGGCGGCGACGCGCGCTACCGATCACGGCGTCGAGACAGTGACCGCCGTCGAAACCGGCCACCCCGCCGAGTGTATCGTCGATTACGCCGCGACCAACGGGACGGATCTGATCGTCATGGGAACCAGCGGTGACGAGTACGAACGCAACGTCGTCGGAAGCGTCTCCCAGCGGGTCGTCCGCGAGGCCCCCGTTCCCGTCACCACCGTCGGACCCGGCGTTTGAATAGCCGCCCCCCTCGAAACGACAGGGACGACGATGTGCTCGGTCGAAATCGTCCCTCTCGGAGGGAAACATATCGTCTCGGGCAGATAGTTTGATGTATTCCCTGTCGCTAGCTATGGATAGATGCGCCGCTCGATCGTAATCACGGTCGTTTTGCTCGTTCTCGCGTTCTTGCTCGTCGGAGGACCGTCGCTGCTGGTGTCGCTGTCAGCCGACCAGACCGCACCCGCCACGACGACCCAGACCGAGGCGAAGCCGACGCCGGAACTCGTCTCGCTCGAGGACTCCGAAAGCAGTTTCTGGCAGTATCTCAGCGCGCGGGAAGGGTTCAAGCGGACGAGTCCGATCAACGTCGTCGTCCGCGGCGACACCGACGACGTCGAGCGCGTCCTGACCAACGCCAACGACGGCGACTGGTCCGAAATCAACGAATCGGAGGAAGAAGCGCTCCCGGATACCTACTCGCTTACCGGCGGGAACGAATCAGACAACGAAACCGAGCCGACTAGCGGGAACGAATCCGATAACGAAACCGATCCGACCGGCGACGGCGAAATTGAAGCGATCGACGAAAACGGCACCGAACCAGCGCCGAACAACTCGTCGACGAACGCCACCGACGACGCGCCGCCGGCCGAACCGCTGGGTCCTGCCCCGAATCTCGACTGGGGGCAGGCCGACGGTGGCACTCGCTATGCGTACGTCGACCCTGGGCCGAACGAGAGTGGCTACTGGACGACCGAAACCCGCCAACTCGAGGACGGCGACTACTACGGACAACGATACCACATTCGACTCTACGAGAGCCCCAACGAGGACGACGACTGGGTCATCATGCAGACGCACTCGGAACACTTCGACTGGTTTACGCTCCGTCACCGCGTCCACGGCTCACAGGACGCCCAGACGAAAGTCGAGAACGACTTCATGGAACACCCGCGAGTCGACGTCCAAGAGAACGTCCACCGAATGTATCTCGACAACAGAAACTCCGCCGACGCCGACGGCTGGGCGACCGTCGTCGAACTCGCCGGGCTGCTGGTCGTTCCGACGATAGTCGGGGTCCGAACCCGCAGACGCCACGCCAGCGGTCCCGCCGGGACCGGCGAGTCCACGAGCGAACGCGTCGCCCAAGGGACAGCCACCGCGATCGACGACCACCTGACCGACGTCGATCGCCGCCGGCTGGTCGCCGCCTACGCCCGTCTCGAGGCCGGCCACGTCCTCCTCGTCTTTACGATCCTGGCGCTGTATCTCGGCGTTCGAATGGGTGGGCTCGCCCTCGAGCGCCAGGCCGGGTTTCTGACGCCACACCAGATCGCCGCGCTGTTGTACCCAGTGATCGGGATCGGAATTCCGGTCGCAACCTATCTGCTCGCACGCGGGCTCACGCGACGACTCGACGCCGCCGTCGTCGCCGCCGGCTCGCTCGCAGTCGCGATCTGGCTCGACTACAGCCTGCTCGGCGTCAACGCGCTCCCGGTCGATGTCGTCCTCCAACGGATGCTCGTCGTCGTTGCACTCGGCCTGATCGCCGCCGGCGCTGCCAAACGAGCCACTCGGCGGTCGAAATTCAACGATATGCTGCTCGTCGGCACGGTCATGTGGGTGCTCGTACTGGTCGGAACGCTCTTCGGGTACGTTTGAACTCGTCCGGGACGTTCGAAACCCGTCCCAGTAGGATTCGGTCCTCCTCGAGACCGTCGTTTCCCCTCGAGATCGTCTTTGTCGGCCGGGAAGCCGGAATATGGGATCCGAGCGATCGATCCGGGCGCGTGTCTTCGGTGGCGAGTCCTTAAGTCCTTGGAACATCGTTATCAACATGAAATGGCAAGCCCCACCCGTCAGCGCGAACGCGATCCTGAAACGACAACCAAAACACAGGAGTCGGAGCGTGAACGGGTGTGTGACGAGTGTGAGAGCGGGACGCTCGTCAAAAGCGAAGATCAGGGCGAACTCGTTTGCGATCAGTGTGGACTCATCGTCGAACAGGCAAACATCGACCACGGGCCCGAGTGGCGTGCGTTCAACCACTCCGAACGCCAGAACAAGTCCCGCGTCGGCGCGCCGACGACCCAGACGATGCACGACAAGGGGCTAACGACGTCGATCGACTGGAAGAACCAGGACGCCTACGGTCGGTCGATCTCCTCGGACAAACGCAACCAGATGCGCCGCCTGCGAAAGTGGCAGGAACGAATCCGAACCAAAGACGCCGGCGAGCGGAACCTCCAGTTCGCCCTCTCCGAGACCGACCGGATGGCCTCCTCGCTGGCGATCCCGCGATCCGTCCGCGAAGTCGCCTGCGTCATCTACCGGCGCGCACTCGACGAAGACCTCATCCGCGGCCGCTCGATCGAGGGCGTCGCGACCAGTACGCTCTACGCTGCCTGTCGCATGGAAGGTATTCCCCGATCGCTCGAGGAAGTCGCCGCGGTCTCACGGGTCGAGCGCAAGGAGATCGGCCGCACCTATCGCTACGTCGCCCAGGAACTCAACCTCGAGATGGAGCCAGTCAACCCCAAGAAGTACGTGCCCCGCTTTTGCTCGGAACTCGAGCTCTCCGAGGAAGTCCAGGTGAAAGCAAACGAGATCATCGATACGACGACCGAGAAAGGACTGCTCTCCGGGAAGTCGCCGACCGGCTACGCCGCCGCCGCGATCTACGCAGCCTCGTTGCTCTGTAACGAAAAGAAGACCCAGCGAGAGGTATCTGATGTCGCACAGGTGACGGAAGTCACCATTCGGAACCGGTATCAGGAACAGATCGAGGCGATGGGAATTCACGATTGATCTCCACCGGAAGGTAGAGGGAGAATCGACGGATCGGAACGGAATGAGCGCGGTGGGAGCGTAGACGCGCGGTTTTCGACCTCGTTTTAATATCGATCCGATACAGAACTTCACTCCGCTATAGACTCGGGATCGCGTAAGGTCCGCCGTCGGGAGAAGTTACAGTCAGTTCGGGTCAGCGAGTGAGAGTGCGTTTGATGGATCGTGGGATATCGGGAGTGGCCCCCCACCCCTTCGTTTCAGGTGGAACGAGTCACAGAGGTGGGTGGGGGTTCGATGGCATTTTTGGACGGGAAGTTTTATGTCTATGGCGAGGAAACAGTATCCGCAGAACTAGCAGACCGAATTACTTTACTAGGGTATTGTTTGTATTTACTAGTTCCTGCTAGAACTGCTTCTCTTGGCTGCCTAGGTTGCTAGACTCGTTCCTATATTACTAGAGCGATCGCTATCGGTGAATTCGCCGCCGAAATCACCCTGAAACCCGACTCGAGTCGAAACACGGGGCTGGACTCCCCTCGATCGGGACCGTTCATCCCATTTCCTCACCCACTCCCTCGTCACTCTCCACTTGAAACGAAGGGGTGGGGGTCTCGGAACACGGACAGCCGTTCTATACTAGTACGATATTATCTATCGTGGTGTGCGGTCTTCTGGCACACTCTGGCATACGATGCATAGCACTCTCTGGTGTAGGATGCATAGTATCCTGACACCCGTTCGCAACCAGCTATCGTTTCGCCTCTGACGCTCCGATCCGTCTTACAGATTCGAGGACAGTTACCGTCGATACTAATTCGGTGTCGTCGAATATTCTATACGTCTGACGTAGGCTTAAGTGGGTACAGTTTGTAGTACGCGCAGATGCACCCCGCGGTGCTGGAGGGCCCAATAGATGGGACTGTTCACAGAACTCAAAGATAGTATCTCTCGGGCTACGGATCGCCTGTTTTCGGAACAGGAGCCCAAACGAATCGGTATCTACGGTCCGCCCAATGCTGGCAAGACGACGCTCGCAAACCGTATTGCTCGTGACTGGACCGGTGATGCAGTGGGTGCGGAGAGTCACGTCCCCCACGAAACGCGTCGTGCACGCAGGAAGGAAGACGTCGAGATCGAACGGAACGGAAAGACGGTGACGATCGACATCGTCGACACGCCCGGCGTGACGACGAAAGTCGACTACGAAGAATTCACCGACGAGATGGACAAAGAGGACGCCATTCGCCGTTCCCGCGAAGCGACCGAGGGGGTCGCCGAGGCGATGCACTGGCTCCGAGAAGACGTCGACGGCGTCATCTACGTTCTGGATAGCGCGGAGGATCCGATTACGCAGGTCAACACCATGCTGATCGGCATCATCGAATCCCGCGAGCTCCCCGTTTTGATCTTCGCGAACAAGATCGACCTCAAGGAGTCGAGCGTCAAGCGGATCGAGGACGCCTTCCCACAGCACAAGACCGTCCCCCTCTCGGCGAAGGAAGGCGAGAACATGGACGAAGTGTACGACAACATCGCGGAGTACTTCGGGTGACCACGATGCCAAAAGCAACCAACGCGGACGACTCGGACGCACCCGACGGCGTACAGATCGACCTGATCAGCGGCGAGCGCATGGACGGAATGGCAACGATGGAGAAGATCAGGATGATCCTCGACGGCGTCCACGACGGCAACATCGTCATCCTGGAGGAAGGTCTGACGCCCGACGAGGAAAGCCGGCTCATCGAGGTCACGATGGCCGAAATCAGCCCCGACGAGTTCAACGGGATCGAGATCGAGACCTATCCCAAGTCCGAGACCAGGGATTCGTCCCTGCTTGGCCGTATCATGGGAAGCGACGCGGGGGAAGCGAAGCTGACGGTGATCGGTCCTGCCAATCAGATCGAGACGCTCCACAAGGACGAAACGCTCATCAGCGCGCTCGTGTCCCGTAACTAATGCCACATCAGTGTACGAACTGCGGCCGAACGTTCGCCGACGGCTCCAAGGAGATGCTGTCGGGGTGTCCCGACTGTGGCGGGAACAAGTTCCAGTTCGCGCCGCCGACGGCCGCAGCCGAATCGTCCACCGGATCCGCGGACTCGGGAGCGGGCGATACTGCGAGCCCGCCAGCGGAGGCTCCCGCTTCGGAGTCGGACAGCGTCACGACGCGTGCCGCGGAGACGGTTCGCGACTGGGTGTCCGCTGAATCCTCTCCGGGTTCCGACGACTCGAGCACGACGCCGGAGGGAGGGTTCGACGAGTGGCCCGAGACGGCACGCCGACCTGCCGATCGAGCTGGTTCTTCGGAGGAGACGGCCAATGACTCCTCGAGTGAGACCGAGGCCGACGACCGAGCGGAATTCGACGGGAGCGACGACCGAGCGGAAGCAGAGTGGTCGACGCGGTCCGATCGTGAGACGACCGCGACGATGGCGACCGACGAGAACTCGGCACAAGCGGACGCCCGCAGCGATGTCGTTCCTACGGACGATCTGCCATCTCACGCCGGCGATGCCGACGGTAGCGACGACGCCGACGGGAGGGACGATACCGACCAGCCGCCGGAGCACGGTCGCGTCGTCAGCGAACCCAGCGGTCAGCGACCGTCGATCGAAGAACTGCGTGCGGAACTCAACGAACAGTTCGAGAGCATCAAGATCGTCAGGCCGGGACAGTACGAACTCAATTTGATGGAACTCTACAACCGCGACGAGTACATCATCTCGCTGCAAGAAGACGGCCGGTACGTCATCGACGTCCCGGATTCCTGGCACGGCGACGACGGCGACGAGTAACCTCGACGATAGCCGGACGCGATCACGATCGGGCATCCCATCTCCGCTCTCCATACCACCGGATCGTTTCGACTGCACGCTGCGGCTCCCCTGAACTTCCCGTTCTCCTCGAGACAGTCTCCGTTCCACGCGAAATCATCGTCTGGTCCCGGTGAGCCGACCGATCGGCCGAGCGGTCGATCATTGCTATCGGCTACCGCTCGGGTATCACGGTGTCGACGAGAAACGATGGGGTACCGTCTCCCGAGGGTGGTCGTACTCCCGACTCAGTCTGGAAACCGCGGTTTCCACGTCGGAGAGCGAGTGGAACCGACCGAGTGCGAGCAGAGACAGGTGGATTTAAGCGACGCCGACACCACCCCACGAATATGAGTACCGCAACCAAGGTCGTTCTCGCCACGGTCGCCGTATCGGCGTTGCTATCGATCCTGCTCGTCTTCCAGGGAGCCCTCGGCGCCTGATGTTTCGGGCTCGAGCGCTTTCGGACCGGGTCGAGGCCGTCCGCGAGACCCGCACGCCCGACGTGCAGGTTCTCGACTGCGAGCGGGATTTCGAGACGTTGGCCCCCGCACAGGCCGAGGACCTCGGCTTGCTCGTCGATGCACTCGAGCCGGCGAGCTACCCCGACGCCTGGCTGCCCGACGACGCGCCGACCCTCCTGGCCCGGTATGCGAGCTCGGATTTCACCATCGGGATGCCGGGGGACGGCAGCGTCGTCTGGACCCGTCAGACCGAGCCGCCGATCGTACTCGTCAAACCGCGGGTCGAGGGCTCACCGGAGTCGTTCGTCGACTTCCTGATCGCCGAAGCGCTCGTTCAGGTCGACCTCGAGGTGCCCGAACAGTTCATCGGCTTTTTCGAGGAGACGTATCGTGACCTCGATCGCGCGGTCGCGCTCGACCCGAACGGGACGTACCAGGTCGCGGCGGCGCTGTACGACGGGTGGGTCGGGCTCCAGACGCGCGATGTCTTCGCGGACTGGCACGACGAGCATCCGGAACTCGCCGACGCCTGGCAGGACGCGGGGACGCGACTCGAGGACCGCGTGTCGGGGCTCCCGCGTGCGGTCGCGCGCGGCGAGACGGACTTCGCGGACGCGACGGAGCTGGCGTGTGCGGCGATCAAGCACGCGGTCGAACTCCCGGCTCCCTTCGCGGCGCTCGATACCGAGGCGTATCTGGACCACGGACCGGAGTACGCGGTCCAGTGGGCCCAGAAGACGTTCGACTCGCTCGAGGAGTAGCGATGTCGCCCCATCGGTTCGGCTCGAGTCTCCGCGGCGTCGTGTCGTCGTGTTTTGGCGGCCTCGAATCCCGTCTGTTGGGTTGGCATCCGTCGATGTCCGTCTATTGAGTCGGTGTCCGTCTGTTGAGTCGATGTCCGTGTGCCGTGCACAGCGGGAAGTAACACGGCGGGCGTCCTGCTCTGGCTGGCACCGGTGAAGTTCCACGCCCTCCCCAACCGATTCGTTCGCGACTCGAGGGGTTCACGTCGTTCACCCCCGCTCGTCGCTCACTCATCCCTCGCGTGCGTTCGACCGACAGTTCGCCATCGTCTCGCGGTTCCCTCCGGTCACCGCTCGCTTCCGTCGGCCCTCACGTCGTTCGGGCCTCCCCGTGGCTCACTGTCGGTCAGCACGCGCCACCGCAGACGGTCGTTCAGTATGCGCTTCTGTGGGTTTCCGGTAGGTGCTCTGGGTATCTGGGGAGGAGCGGTAGCGGTGCTCTGGGCAGGTCCGTTGGACCGGTACCGCTGTTTCGAACCGTTCCGGTACCCTGTCGGGACCTCTCGTGGCGCTCTTCGTGGGAACCCACGACGTCATGGTGGCGCTCAGAACTCGGCGTCGACGCTGCCGTCCTCGTCGAGGTCGATGATCCCGTCGAACAGGGCACGGAACTCGTCGACGAGCGCTTCGTCGTGGGGTTCCTCCGAGAGATGAAAGAGACCGACGGCGTCGTGTTCTACGAGCAACTCGAGGATCCGTTCGACGGCCTCGAGGGCCTGCTCGTCGCCGGCGTAGTAGGCGAGTTCGGTGACGGAGTCGAAGCTGATGCGGAGTTTGCCGTCGTGGTCGGCGAGGAAGCCGTCGATGTGGTCGACGATACCGTCGACGTCGTCGGGGGCGGCGACGTAGTGGACGGTGTCGGAAGAGCGCCGGGAGTAGCCGCGTTCGATGCTCAGCGTATCCAGAATTTCGGCACGCTCTTCGTCGACGTCGTAGTACTCGAGTTTCTGCCTGACTTCACGGGCGGTGGTTCGGGTCGAGACGACGAGGAAGTTGTCGGTGTCGATCTTGAGGAAATCGGTGTCGATGCGGTCGGTTTCGCCGGTGCTCGGATGCAAGAGGAGGACGCCGGTCCCACCCGGTACCGTCTCCGGTGTGCCGTCTATTTCAAGCGCATACTCCATAGTGGCGTGAACAACTTTCGGCACTCCCTTAAGCGTGCGGATGTCTCTCCTGTCGGGGAATTAGTTCCGGAACGGAAGGAAGGGTCTGGCAAACTGGCGAGGGTGGGACAGTACGACTCACCGAGCGTCGAACGAAATCCGGATGCCCACGGATTTCGGTCACCGACGACCCTTCACTCCCAATGATTTAGGCAAGCCTAAAGAAACTGTCGGTGGTTCTCGGTTCCGTGAGAACGGTGGGCATCCCCCGAGGAGCGTCCCCGAAACGAGGAGTTCGGCTCGTGGGATCGGCTCGCGATACGCGCGTTACGCTCGACGTCGGCCCTGGACACCACTGCGTGGCAGTGTGGCGTGGCATCTCTGAATACCAGTCCGCGAATCGAACCCGACGACTGTGTGGATGCGAACGCGTTTAGGCCCGCGGACCCCACAATCCGTCATATGAGCGTACGCGAGGAGTTCGACGACTGGGCGACGAGCGGCCGCGACAAGGGTATGGAGGACCGCCACTGGCACACCGCAAAGCACGCCCTCGCGCGGATGCCGGTCGAAGCCGGCGACACCGTTCTCGATCTCGGTTGTGGCAGCGGTTACGCCGGGCGCGCGCTTCGTGACACGAAAGCCGCCGGCCGGGTGTATGGTCTCGATGGGTCACCCGAGATGGCCCGCAACGCAGCGGGGTACACCGACGACGAGGCCGTCGGCTACGTCGTCGGGGACTTCGACGACCTCCCCTTTGCCGACGACTCGATCGATCACGTCTGGTCGATGGAGGCGTTCTACTACGCGGCGGATCCCCACCACACGCTCGAGGAAATCGCACGGATCCTCCGACCCGGCGGAACCGTCTACTGTGCGGTCAACTACTACGAGGAGAACGTCCACTCCCACGAGTGGCAGGAGTTCATCACCGTCGAGATGACCCGCTGGGACCGCCAGCAGTATCGCGAGGCCTTCCGCGAAGCGGGGCTGTCCGTCGCCGAACAGGACACCATCCCCGACCGCGAGATCACCATCCCCAGCGAAGCGGAGTTCCCGACCGACGACTGGGACAGCCGCGAGGAGATGGTCGAGCGCTACCGCGAGTTCGGCACGCTGCTTACCGTCGGCGTTGCCCCCTGACACCGGAGGATCCGTTTCGCTGGCCGAATCGCCGGTCGGAACCCCCTGGTTTCCACTCGAGGTACGAGATCGATGGGCACAGGCCGTCAAGCATCAGTTGACTCGAGTCGAAACCCACCCCTCTCCGGTGGGAACCGCTACGGGCGCGATCGGTCACCGTTTTCGAGGCGGAGGCCCACTCTCAACGAGCGAGGTTGTCGTCCTCGAGCGAAGGAGGGTGGGTCACCTACTCGTGCTGTTCGCCGGCCGGAATCGTCACGTCGAGCCAGTTCTCCTCGGGCGGGAGCGGGCAGTCGAACGTCTCGCTGTAGGCACAGAACGGGGAGTACGCCAGGTTGAAGTCAACGACGAGTTCGTCGCCGTCCTCGAGATCCCGCTCCGGTTCGAGTTCCATGTACCGACCGCCCTGGTAGCTCTGCTGGCCCGTCGTCTTGTCCCGGAACGGGACGAACAGCGGCTGTTCGTTCGGACTCTCCTGTCGGTAGGCCGCGAGTTCGAAGGTGCCGTCTTCTAGGGCGTCGTCCTCGCGGTCGAGTTCGAACGCCAGCGTCGCGACGCGGAGATAGCGCATCTCTCGGCCCGCGGTGGTGTCCATCAGGACGACCTCGGGATCGTCGTGGACCGTCGCCGTCGCGGTCACGCGGTAGGTCGGATCCGGATCGAAGTACTCGAGTCCCTCGAAGTCCTCGCGCTCTTCGGGCGGGATCGGCGACTGCGGGTGATCGGCGAAGAACTCGTCTTTCTCGGCGCGTTTCGACTCGAGTTCCTCGCGCCAGCGGTCGACGTCGATGGCATCGCTCATAGTCGGGGTAGTCGACGGATCCGGGAAGGCGTTGCGTTTCGGTCCAGTCCGTCTCAGGAGACCGGTGTGGACACCGCAAAAACGCTTACGGGACGGTCAAACCACAGGACGAGCGACTGAGAGTCGAATCGGTGGGTGGTGCCGGGTCGAACGTGGCGTTACTCTTCGATCGTGAGCACGCCGTTTCGAGCGGAGACGTCGCTCGCCTCGGGCGGCAATTCGAACTCGAACTGGTCGTCGTCCGCCACGATGATCGCAGTCGAGCCCACGACGTCGACCGAAATGTCGGCTGCCGTGTTACCGAAATCGACGGCGATAACGCTGCCGGTGTCGTATTCGAACGTGCGAACGACGGCGTCTCGATCGACGTTCTCGAGTGAGTGCGGGACTTTCACACGTGACCGTAGGGACTCAGCTAAGTAAAGCATCACGCCGACAGCAATCGAGGGGACGACAGTTAGAGACGGAGATCCGTTCGTCCCCGTTCCACTACCGTCTATCGGCTCGAGTCGTGACGAAGCGCCGTCGCGGGTCTCCCTCGAGAGACTCGTCTCGACGCTCGGATCCCGACCTTTATCACTCGAGGCGGGGCCACTCCAGTCCGTCAACGCTATGACTGACCGACGATGAGTACTGGCAGCATGACGGACTGGCGGACAGTGTTCGGCCACGAGCAGCCCTACGAGCCTCAGGTCGACGGCATCGAGACGGCCATCGACACCGGGCAGGAAGGCGGCTACACCGTCATCGAGGGTGCCTGTGGCACCGGAAAGACGATGATCGCGCTCACGGCGGGGATCGACCTCGTGCGCGATCCCGACACTGACTACGAACGCGTGCTCGTGCTCACGAGCGTCAAACAGCAACTGCGCCAGTTCGAAGCGGACCTCGAGACGATCAACGAGACCCTCCCCGCCGATTGGGACCCGATTTCGGGACTCACGCTCGTCGGGAAGGCCGACGTCTGTCCGTACAACCGTGAGAACGCGGCGGGGATCGACGACGGCAACGTCTACGATCGCTGCGAGACCTTGCGGGATCGCACCCGCGACCTCACCGGCGAGGGCGGCGACACGACGGCCAAAAACCTGGCCGCTCGCGCCCGAAGCCAGCAGATCGGGCTGGCCGACAGCGGCAGCGGGTCGAAAAACACGTTCCTCGAGACCGCGGGCGAACCCACGCCCTACCCGCCCGAGCTTCCCGAGTACGGTGAGGGTGGTCCCGTCGGGGCCGAAACGGAGTACTGTCCGTTCTACGCGCAGTACCTCGAGGACCTGCCCGACGACGAGGAGAACGGATCGGCCGCAGAAGCAGTTCCCTACGACTTCACCGACGTGGGGATGGTCACGCCCGAGGACCTGGTCGCCCGGTCGGTCGCACACGGCACCTGTCCCCACTCCGTGATGGGGGCTGCCCTCGGCGAGGTCGAGGTCGTGATCGGGAACTACTACCACGCCTTCGATCCGCGGACGGTCGGCTCCTTTACCGGCGCGCTACTCGACGAGTCGACCTTCGTCGTCTGCGACGAAGCCCACATGCTCGAGCCGCGCGTGCGCGATCTCGTCAGCGACGGGATCGCCGACAGCACGCTCCGGGACGCCGAAACCGAACTCTCGCGGGTCATCCAGCCAATCAAGTTCGAACGCGAGGGACGGCAGGCCGAAGGTGGTTCCAAGACCGCCGACGCCGACCTCGTCCGCGGAGAACTGACCGATAGCGACGTCTCGTTCGAGGAACTCAATCGAACGCTCGAGTTCGTCCGGGACCTCCGGGAGGAACTCGACCGCCGGGTCAGGGCCCATCTCGACCGGAACTACCGGGGCTGGCAATCGAACCTGACCGACCTTCACGACGAGGAGATCCCGCTCCGCGACCCGGGCGAGCCCGCCGAGGACGAACTCTCGGAGTGGGCCAGGGAGGCGGGCTACGGCGACGCCGACTGGGTCCGCGCCGAGGCCGTCGGCGCGATCGTCGAACGAGTCCTGAACGAGGCCGAAGACGAGGACCGAACCCGCGCCGCACCCGCCGTCGGGCGCGTGCTCGGGGAGTGGTATCGCCGCGGCCACACCGACTACTTTCGAGAGATCGAACTCGAGCGCACCTGGGACGACACCGAGCCGGCGGACTCGTGGCGGCGGGCCTACAACGCGCGTCTCTCGTTGCACAACTGCGTGCCGAGCGACGCCATCGGCGACCGCCTCGGACACTTCGGCGGCGGAATACTCATGAGTGCGACCCTCGAGCCGATGGACGCGTTCACGGAAGTCACGGGCCTCCAGTACCTCGCCCGCGAGGAGGACCGGCCGGTCGTCGAGCGCCGGTACGGCCTGCACTTCCCGGCGGAGAACCGCGAGAGCTTCGCGGTCGCCGCGCCGAAGTTCACCTACGACAATCGCGGGAGTCCGGGCGAAGACAATCCGACGCGACGATCCTACGCCGACGCGATCGGGAAGGTCGCCCGGCTTCCCGGCAACGTCCTCGTCGGGATGCCCAGTTACGCCGAAGCCGAGTGGACCGCCGGCGTTCTCGAGGATCGGGTCGACAAACCGGTCCTGCTCGATGCCGCGAGCGACGACGAGACGACCCAGTCGCTCAAAGACGAGTTCTTCGCGGGCGAGGGGAAGGTACTCGTCACGAGCCTCCGGGGCACGCTGACCGAGGGCGTCGACTACAGCGGCGACCGCCTCGCCGCCGCGGTCGTCTGTGGCGTGCCGATCGTCAACACCTCGAGCCCGCGAACCACGGCCGTTCGCCGGGCCTACGACGACGAGTTCGGCGACGGCTTCACGTACGCACTCACGATTCCCGCAGTCCGGAAGGCCCGGCAGGCGATCGGCCGCGTCATCCGCAGCCCCGAGGACGTCGGCGTTCGCGTCTTACTCGACGAGCGCTACGCCCGTGACAGCTGGGACTCCGTTCGGCCGTACCTTCCCGACGACGGCGAGTTCCAGACGGTGAGCCCGGACATGCTCGACGTCGGCCTCGAGCGCTTCCGGGGGCGGCTCGGGTCGCGGTAACGGCCAGCGCCCTCGACGTTCAATCGTCGGACCCGGACTCGAGTGGCACGCGGTTCCCGTCCGGATCTCGCTTTCGCTCCGCGAGCACCCGTTCGACGATCTCGCTGCTCGAGTACACCTCGGTTCCGTCGGGTTCGAGTCCGCTCGCGCGTTCGACGCGGCAGTCGATCCCCCACTCGGCGAGCAGCCGTTCGATTTCGTCGTCGTCGTGGTGCTGGTCGTGCCCGAGGACGAGCACGTCGGGATCGATCTCGCGGATCGGAACCGAGAAATCCTCCGGGTGGCCGAGCCGGGCGTGATCGACCGCCTCGAGCCCCGCGACGACGGTGCGTCGCTGTTCGCCCGACAGGACGGGTGCCGGTTTGTGAGTGACGCTCTCCGCACGGGCAACGACGACGTGGAGTTCCTCGCCCATCGTGGCGGCTGCCTCGAGGTAGTGGACGTGCCCGGGATGGAGAAGGTCGAAGGTGCCCTGTGCGACGACGCGGGTGGCCTGTGGTGGTGCGCTCTCAGTCATAGCGATAGTTCGTGGCTAACGGTCATGTCCGCCGTTTCTGCGTACAGCGAGTACAACAGGATCCCGAACCCGAGTGCGGTGGCCCCACTCTGGATGGCGACCCCGAGCCCGACCGGATTGCCGACGCCGAGGCTCCCGCCGAACAGGTGGACACCCCCGCCGAGGAGCGACCCGACGACGATGACGCCGAAGCCGACGGCGACCGCTCGCAGTGCGGTGGCACCGGTTCGTCGGAACGCTCGATAGGCCAGCAGTGCGACTGCACCACCTGTCAGTACCGTCGCCGTGTTCGCGGTCGCGATGAAGAGCGTGTAGTCGTTCATGGCTCGTCTTCGAGTCGATATCCACCGCTCGGTTCGGTGCCCGGAACTCGACTCCGGCCCTCGAGGCTCGACCACAGTCGCGATGGGGGACGAACTCGAGCGATGGCCGTCTCCGTACGCGTTCGTCCTCGAAGAACGCACTTGAGTGCCGTGTTCAGTTCCCACTCGAAAGGAATTCTCACGAAGATGTTCACGAAACGGTCGTGGGACCGCCGTCTCGGTCTGCGTTCTCCGTCGATCCCCCGCCGCTTCAGGTGGAGATCGGTTCGACGCGTGGGAGTACCGCCACACGGCTCTCGATTCCACGGCGGCTATGGTCCCGAATCGGGGGGTTCAAGCGGGGGGAGTAACGAACCCGTACTATCAACCGTGATCGGCGTTCTCTCCTCGGCTCTCGGGATCGCTCCGCTGGTTGTGGAGTCCGGCGGTCTCACTGCGACCCCACAGATGCTGGTCGTGTTCGGGATCATCGCCCTCGCGCTGATACTGTTCGTGACCGAGTGGCTGCCCATCGACGTGACCGCCATCCTGATCATGGTGTTGTTGATGGTCCTGGGTGCCGATGGCGTCGTGAACTTCACCGAAATCTCGACGGCTGAAGGGACCTCCGGGTTCTCCAACTCGGCGACGATCACCGTGCTGGCGATGCTCATTTTGAGTTCGGGGATCAGCCAGACGGGTGTCGTCCAGATCATCGGCCGCAAGATGTCCGCGTTCGCCGGCGAAGACCTCGACAAACAACTGCTCGCCACGATCGGCGTCAGCGGCCCCATCTCCGGGTTCATCAACAACACGCCGGTCGTCGCCATCCTCGTGCCCGTCGTCTCCGACATCGCCCACAAGGGCAAGACTTCGCCGTCGAAACTGCTGATTCCGCTCTCGTATGCCTCGATGTTCGGCGGCATGCTCACGCTGATCGGCACCTCGACGAACATCCTCGCGAGCGACGTCTCCGCGCGCCTCGGCGCGGAGTACCCCGAACTCCACGCCTTCTCGATGTTCGAGTTCACCAAGCTCGGCGTCATCGTCCTCCTCGTCGGCAGCCTCTATCTCATGACCGTCGGCCACCGGCTGCTCCCCGAGCGGGTCCCCGTCGACGAGGACTACGTCACGGAGTACGACATCGAGGAGTACCTGACCGAGGTGATCGTCGACGAGGAGTCCCCGATCGTCGGCTCGACCGTTGCCGACGCCATCGACCGCGTCGCGTTCGACGCCGACATCCTGCAGGTCGTCCGCGACGGCGAGGAGTTCATCGAACCCATCGGCCAGAAAACCATCCGAGCCGGCGACACGCTCCGGCTGCGGGCCGACCGGCCGACCGTCCAGCAACTCGTCGAACGCGAGACGCTCACGATCGACGGCGGTCCGGAGACCGACGCCGAACTCGAGCCGGACGAGATCCCCGACCGCACGCTGGTCGAGGTCGTCGTCCCTCGGGGCTCGTTCCTCGTGGGCGAGTCGCTCGAGACGTCGACGTTCCGCCAGCGCTACGACGCGACCGTGTTGGCCTTCCGCAGCCGAGGGGAGACGGTCCGCAGCGACATGGACGAACGCCGCATTCGGGTCGGCGACACGCTGTTAGTCCAGGCGGCACCCGACAGCATCGACCGCCTCTCGCAAAACGACGACTTCATCGTCGCCCACGAACCCGAGGAACCCGACTACCGCACGGAGAAGATCCCCCACGCGGCGGCGATCATGGCCGGCGTCGTCGGCTTCGTCGCCGTGCCGTGGGGGGCGGTCGGGACCACCCTCGCCGGTCTGACCGGTGTCGGCGCGTTCGAGGCGATGTCGGCGCTCTCCCTGCCGATCCTCGTCACCGCGCTCGCGGGCGTCGTCGCGATGGTCGCGACGGGCGTGCTCAAACCGACGGAAATCTACGACGCCGTCGAGTGGGACGTGATCTTCCTGCTGGCCGGCATCATCCCGCTGGGGATCGCCCTCGAGCAGACCGGCGGGGCAGACCTTCTGGGCACGCTCGTGGCCGCGACCGGGACCTATCTGCCGGCGCTCGGTGTGCTCTGGGTGTTCTACCTCGCGACGGGGCTCATCACGGGCGTCATCTCCAACAACGCGAGCGTCGTGTTGATGCTCCCGGTCGCCGTCGAGACCGCCGACCAGATCGGCGCGAACCCCTTCGCGTTCGTGCTGGCGGTGACGTTTGCGGCTTCGACGGCGTTCCTCACGCCCGTCGGCTACCAGACGAACCTGTTCGTCTACGGGCCGGGCGGCTACAAGTTCACGGACTTCGTCCGCGTCGGCGCGCCGCTCCAGTTGCTCCTCTCCGTCGTGACCGTCCTCGGGATCGATTTCTTCTGGGGGCTGTAGCGACGCTACTCCCCACCCGTCGTCTGCTCTTCGTCGGACTCGTCGTCGTCGGTTTCGGCGTCATCCGTCTCTTCCTCGATCGGCGGTTCGTCCTCGTCCTCCCGTTCGAGGGCCTCGTCGAGTTCACGCTCGCGCTGGCGCTTTTCGGCGTCGTCGGCCTGCTCGTCCCGACTCTCTTTGGTGTCTGCCATGGTACGCCACACGGCGGCGGCCGGGATAACCCTGTGCCATGCCATTACGCGGTGTTACCGGGAGCCGATCGAACGATACGGCCGGAGCGCGGCCGCGTTCGGGACGACCCGAACGAGCCTCGACGCCGGCTTGTACGCCACGCGGTCGGTTGGGGACTTCGCGGCGGTGAGTTTCCAGAACCCCGGCGAACCGAACTGCAGGTTACACAGCCCGCGTTCGTCGGTTCGTGTCGATTTCGTCTCCGTCGAGACGATGGCTCCCTCGACGGGCTGTCGCCGGTCGTCGCGGACCCGGACGGTGATCTCGGTCCCGACGTCGACCTCCCGCCGCCCGACGTCGATCCGGAGCTGTCGAGTGATCTGCATGTGGACCGCTACCAGTGCTGGCCGGAAAAGAAATCACCTGCGTGTTCCGGCATGCCGAGCGGCTCCGGTAGGTCGGGTGCGAATCAGTCTTGGGCGATGACGTGTGCGTCGTCGGGTGCGAACCCGACGGTCAGTTCGTCGCTCTCGGGGACATCCGGAAGCTGGAGGACGATCCTGCGACCGTTCCAGCGGCCGTTGACCCGGACGGTTTCCCCGAGGAACTCGCTGGTTTCGACCGTCACCGGCAGCCGGTTGTGATCGGCGGCCTGCGAGAGCGCTCCCGGCCGCACGCAGAACGTGGCGCGATCGGTTCCGTCGGGGATCGCCGGCAGCGAGAACGTCTCGCCGTCGATCGCTACCTGCGAGTACTCGCCGTTTCGGCCCCGTACGTCGCCCTCGAAGACGTTGTTGTCGCCGACGAACTCGGCGACGAACCGCGTTGCGGGTTCGCGATAGATCTCCTGGGGTCGACCGACCTGCTCGACCCGGCCGTCGTGCATGACCGCGACTCGATCGGAGATCGCCAGCGCCTCCGCCTGATCGTGGGTGACGTAGACGGTCGTGATCCCGAGCTCCGACTGGATCCGCGTTACCTGCCGGCGCAGCGATTCCCGAAGCTGGGCGTCGAGTGCACTCATCGGCTCGTCGAGCAAGAGGAGAGCCGGTGCCGGCGCGAGTGCACGAGCGAGCGCAACTCGCTGCTGCTGGCCGCCCGACAGCGACTCGGGATCGCGCTCGCCCATCCCCTCGAGATCGACCAGCTCGAGTAGGTCGGCGACGCGTTCGTCGACCCCCGTTCCGGCGGGAGGGTCTCGAAATCGAAGGCCGTAGCCGACGTTTTCGGCGACGCTCATGTGTGGAAACAGTGCGTAGCTCTGGAAGACGACGCCGACGTCGCGCTCCTCGGGCGGGACGCCGGTCATCTCCCGGTCGTCGAAGCGGACGGCCCCGTCGGTCGGTCCCTCGAAGCCGGCGATCGTTCGAAGGGTGGTCGTCTTCCCGCAGCCGGACGGACCCACGAGGGTGAAAAACTCCCCGTCCCGGACCGTCAGATCGACGTCCTCGAGCGCAACGGTGCCGCCGTAGACCTTCGAGACGCCCTCGAGAGCGAGTTCTGTCATCCCTCGAACCTCCCGCCGACGCGGTCGACGACGACGAAGCTCGCGGCCGTGACGAACAACAACACCGTCCCCATGGCGATCGCGGGACCGGAGCGGCGGCCGAGATACCGCTCGACGGCGACTGGCATCGTGTAGGTGTCGCCCCCGCCCGCCAAAATCACCGTCGAAGAGAACTCACCGATCGAGATGGCGAAGGCGAAGGCCGCGCCGGCGATGATCCCGCTGGCGACCAGCGGCAGCTCCACGTCTCTGAGCGCACGATACCGGGAGGCCCCGAGCGCACGCGCGGACTCGACGAGGGCCGGATCGAGATTGGTGAGCAGCGGCGAGACGTTCCGCGTGACGAAGGGGTAGGCCGCGACGGCGTGGGCGGCGACGATCGCGACCGCGCCCGTCACCTGGAAGCGCCAGCCGCCGGGCAGCGGAATCCCGAAGACCAGGCCCTGCAAGAGCCCGATCCCGAAGACGACCCCGCTGACCGCCAGCGGCAACATCGCGACCGCGTCGACGATCGCCCCGCTGCGACCGGCGCGGGTCGTCACCACCGAGACGACCACGCCCATCGGCACCGCCACGGCCAGCGTCGCGACGCCGAACAGCAGCGAGTTCCGGACCGCGATCCACGGCAGGGTCTGGTACGATGCCCCCTCGAGCTGGCGCTCGAGCAGGAAGGCGTAGTGGCGACCCGTGAGCCCGCTGCCGTCCGTGACGCTCCCGAGGACGAGACTCGCCATCGGGCCGACGAAGATCACGACGGCGACCAGTCCGTAGCCGACGATCGCGAGCCGACGGGGCGACAGTGCCGTCCGCAGGTCGGGAAAGAGCGGCGTCCGAGAGGGCGCGGTGGCCCCTCGAGCGAGCCCCGACTGTGCGGATTCGTACCGGAGGTAGGCGTAGGTCAGGGCCAGCGAGAGGATCGTCTCGAGGATGGCCAGCGTGGCGGCCTCGGCGTAGGCCAGCTGGCGGACCCGGTCGTAGATCCAGACCTCGACGGTCGCGAGCTGGAGCCCGCCCAGCGCGAGGACGATGGGGAACGTCATGAACGTGAAGATGAAGGTCAGGAGCGCGCCGGTCAGGACCGCGGGCAGCAGTTGCGGGACGACCACGTCGCGGAACGCACGCCGCGGACTGGCCCCGAGACTGCGGGCGGTTTCGACGGTCCGAACGTCGACGGACTCCCAGGCGGCGACGGTGACGCGAGCCACGAGGGGCGCGTTGTAGAACGCGTGAGCGACGATCACGATCGCTAACGGATTCCACTCGATGAACGGATACGGGCCGAGTCCGACGGTTCCGAGCAGCTGATTGAGCGTTCCCGCCTCCCCGAACATCGCGTAGAAGCCGACGGCGACCATGATCCCCGGCAGGACGAACGGGAGGATCGTCAGCGAGCGCAGCGTCCGTCGACCCCGGAACTCGTAGTTCGCGAGGACGTAGGCGGCGGGCAGCCCCAGCGCGACGCTCGCGATCGTCGACAGCACCGCCTGATAGGCCGTAAAGCCGAACAGTCCCGTTCGAACACCCGGCGTCTCGAGGACGGGCCACGGTATCGGCACCGCGATTCCGGGGATCGGATACTCGACCGAGACCGAGATCGAGACGGCTGCGAGCCAGCCGACGAGCGACTCGAGGTGCGTTCCCACGGCCAGGGGGTCCGCGAAGACCTCGGCGAGCACCCCGACGTAGAACGGATCGGTGAGGACCGCCCGAAAGAACGCGAGCGTCACCGCTCCGTCGTCGACCACGGCGTTGACGAAGACGACCCCGACCGGAACGTAGAGCATGACGGCGAGAACGGCGGCCGTCACCAGTGCCGTCAGCGAGAGCGCGTGGCGCTCGAACCAGCGGTACGCGGCCACAAATCCCCCACGGGGCCGCGCTCTACGCCCGGATCCGCCCGCTCGAGACACGGTATTACCGGCCGGCGAACTCGCGTGCCCACTCTTCGACCCAGCCGTCGAGGTTGCCCCGAAGCTCGTCGTAACCGACCGTTACCGCCTCCGACGGCTCGTGTGCGTACTGGTCGAACTCCTCGTCGAGTTCGACGTGTTGGGACTCGACGGCCGGGAACTGGACGTTCCGCTGGGCGATCTCGGCCTGTGCATCGCTCGAGAGGGCGAAATCGAGGAACTCGTAGGCGAGGTCGACTTCGCTCGCTCCCTCGAAGATCCCCATTCCCTCGGGGTTGGCATAGCCCTGCCCGTCCGGGAACGCGATCTGGTGCCGGCTCATGTCGTAGCCTTCCGCGCTGGCGAACACCTGATCGGTCGAATACGAGACTACCATCGGGCGCTCCTCGTTCATGTACGAGCCGTAGTAGGATTCGGACCAATCGTCGAGCACGCGAACCCCGTTGTCGTCGAGGGCGCGCCAGTACTCGAGGTAGCCGTCCTCGCCGTAGGCGTCGATCGTCCACAGCAGAAACGCTCGACCCGGATCCGAGCTCTGGGCGTTCTGTGCCAGCAGTGCGTCCTCGTAGGCGGGTTCCGTCAGGTCGTCGAGCGTCTCGGGCGCGTCGACGACGGTTTCGTCGTAGACGAGGCTGATGTAGCCCGTATCGTAGGCGAGCACGCGGCCGTGTGGATCGCCCATGTCCAGGCCGTCGCGGATCCGCTCGGCGCGGTCGATGCGGTCGACGTTCAGCTGCCGGAAGAGACCGCCGTCGTCGAGGGTGTCGTCGATCCGGACGAGGTCGTCGACGTTGAGTCCGAGATACACGTCGGCTTCGATCCCGGCGTTTTGTTGTGCTCGATTGATGTACTGATTGACCCCTTCGCTCGGGACGGTCCAGTTCAGTTCGGCGTCGGGATACGCCGCCTCGAAGGCCTCTTTGAGCCACGGGCCGGCGGGGTTGTCGCCGTCGACCATCGACTCGTAGGTCGCGACCTGTAACTCCCCCTCGAGATCCGGGTTCTCCGGCTCGGGATCCGGCGTCTCCGAATCGGACTCCCCGTCCTCGGTCCCGTTGCCCTGCTCGTCCCCCCCATCGCGGGTCAAGCAGCCAGCGACGCCGGCGAGTGTACTTCCACCGACCGCGCCGACGAACGTTCGACGTTTCATTACCCAGTGGTTGTACTGGGTAGTCTTAAGCCCCGTGATCGCCGCCGTTCCGTTCCGACGCCCGTCTCAGAGCCGAAAGACTTTGTCGCTCGGCTGAGACTCACCGCTGTGTCAGAGACCACGGGGGACTCGCGCAGGCGTCGCCGCTACGTCCTCGCAGGTATCGTCGTCGCACTCGGCGTCCTCACCGGCGGTATCCTGCTCCAGGTCCTCGGGACGATCCTGTTCGCGCTCACCGTCGCCTACGTCCTGTTGCCCGTCCAGGGCTGGCTCGTCAGACGCGGTCTCACGGAGTGGACGGGCGCGCTCGCGGCGACGCTGATCGGCTTCCTGACTGCGGTCGCGGTCTTCACACCGATCGTCGTGGCGCTGTACTTCCGCATCGAGCCGATACTCGAGGCCGTCGAGAGCCTCCCGCGAGAGCTGTCGATCACGGTCCTCGAGTCGACGCACACGCTCGAGGCCGGCGAGGTGCAGGCGCTCGCGGTCGACTATCTCAGCGGCGCTGCGACGTCGCTCGCGCTCGAACTGCCGGTGCTCGCGATCAAATTCGCGCTGTTCGTCGTCCTCCTGTTCGGGCTGCTACTCAAAGGCGAGGAGGCGGGTCGAGCCGCCGTCGCACCGGTCCCACACGGCTACCGTGACGTGGTGTACGCGCTGGCCAAGCGAGCACGCGAGACGCTGTACGCGATCTACGTCCTGCAGGTCGCGACCTCGGTCGCGACGCTGGCGATCGCCTATCCGCTCTTCTGGGTGCTCGGATACGACGCCGCGCTGACGCTGTCGATCACCGCTGCGGTGTTGCAGTTCGTTCCGATCATCGGTCCGAGCATGCTCATCGCGCCGATCACCCTCTATCACGTCGCCGCCGGCGATCTCCTCGCGGCGACCCTGATCGGGGTGTTGGGTCTCGTACTCATCGCCTGGCTCCCCGATATCGTCGTCCGACCGCGGCTGTCCCGTCGTTCGGCCGGGTTGCCCGGGAGCCTCTACTTCGTCGGCTTCACCGGCGGTCTGTTCACGCTCGGGCCGATCGGGATCGTCGTCGGCCCGCTGATCGTCGCGGTCTTCGTCGAAGCCGTCGACCTCCTCTCCGACGAGGTCAACCCCGACGCCACGTTCGCGGACCTCGTCGAGGCGGACCTCGAGACGCAGTCGGACGACACCGTCGACACGGAAACGACGTTCGAGGAGTCGGAGTCCCGCACTGTCGACGACTGATCGAAGTCCCGTTTTCCCCGGCGTCGGCCGCCGGCGACGCGACCCCATCGACCACCGACACTTTTCTCGCTGCCGGTCGTTCGTTCCGTATGGTCCGCAGCCGAACCATCATCAACGCGATCGTCGGAGCCGTCGTCGGCGTCGTCCTCTCATTTATCCCCTTCTCCACCGTTCTCGGCGGCCTCGTCGCCGGATTCCTCGAGGGACCGGACGAACGGGCCGGCGCGATCGTCGGCGCGCTCGCTGGCGCGATCACCTTCCTCCCGATCGCGGCGGGTGCGTTCCTCGTCTTCGGGTTCCTCGGGATCGGCATCGGCTTTGGCTTCCCCGCCGAAGGGGTCGCCGTCCTCTTCGTCCTGTTCGTCGCCGGGTTGCTCTTCCTCCTCGTCTACACCGTCGGCCCGTCGCTACTCGGAGGCTACCTCGGAGCGTACCTCGCGCGGGAATACCCCGAGCGACGGCGGCGGACTCGAGAGACGATCGGGTTCGAGACGGAGCAGGCTCCGGCTCGCGCCCCGTCTCGCGTTCAGGGGCCGGACTCGGACCGCGAACGGGATTCGAGCCAGGAACCGATGACGGACTCCGATCGGGAGCCGGATCGGTACTCTGACCCGGAGTACGAACCGAACTCGGACCGGCGATCGGGTCCGGATCGAGAACGGGACCCGGACCGCGATCGTGACCGAGGCCTGGACCGCTGATCCGACCGCATCCGGTCTGCTGTCGACACCCACAGCGGGTCGCGACTGGGCCGGCACTCCTGTCAGTCACTCGTATCTGAGCGCGTCGATCGGATCCGTTCGTGCTGCCCGCCAGGCCGGGTACAGCCCTGCGAGGATGCCAACGACCATCCCGACGACGATGGCGAGTGCGACGTACTCGAGGGGGTAGACCAGCGGCAGATCGACGTACTGCGCGCCGAGATAGCCCCCGACCAGGCCGAGGGCGGTCCCCAGGATCGAGCCGATGACGCCGAGAATCACCGCTTCGGTCAGGAACAGACCGAGGACGTCGCGGTTCTGCGCGCCGACGGCTTTCATGATGCCGATCTCGCGGGTCCGCTCGGTGACGCTGACGAGCATGATGTTCGCGATCCCGATCGACCCGACCAACAGGGAGATGGCCGCGATCCCCACGATGAAGTTCCGCAGGAGATCCAGCACGTCCTGCAGCTGGCTGAGCAGTTCCGTACTCGTCCGGAACTGGACCTCGAGGTCGTCTCCCAGCAGTTCGCTCGCGTCGGACTCGTCGCTCTCGAGGTAGGCGGTCGCGCTCTCGCGGGCCGCGTCGATGTCGGACTCGTCGGTCGACGGGGCTTCGATGATGATCGCGAGGAAGCGGGCGTCGTCGCTGTTCGTCTCCGTCTCACCGCCGTCCCCGCCGAGTCCGATCCCCGACGCCTGTTCGGTGTAGTAGGGATCCGTCGGCACGTAGACCCGCGGGGAGGACTCGAATCCCTCGAAGGGGCTCTGGCCCTCGCTCGTATCGGTGATGCCGACCACCTCGAGCGTCGTTCGCTCGCCCCCGAGGAGGGTCACGGTGAGTTCGTCGCCGACGGTGACGTTCTCCGCGAACTGATTCGCCGCCGCGGGGTTGAGCACCGCCTCGCGTTCGCCCATCTCGAACTGTCTCCCCTCGGCCAACCGCTCCTCGCGGATGTACGACGGCCCCGAGGCGATCAGTCCGTTCCCCTGAACGACCGTCTCGTCGCCGTTCGAGATCGCCTGTGTCTGAATCGTCGCGTAGCCGTAGGCCGCCTCTACGTCCTCGAGGTCCTCGACCGCCTCGAGGTCGTCGCCGGTGAAGACGGGCTGTGCGCCCGCCAGCGGGCCGCCCTCGGTGTCGGGTTCGGCGGCCCAGCCGTAGACGTTGCGCTGGTCGTCGGGACTGATGTCACCGATGATGCCGGCCTGCAGGCTCGCGCCCAGCGTGACGAACGCGATCACCGCCGCGATGCCGATCACGATCCCCAGCGTCGTCAGCGCCGACCGGAGTTTGTGTCCGCGGATCGACCGCCAGGAGAGGCGCAGGCTCTCGAGGGGGTTCATTCGGGATCGACCCCCGGCCCCGGTTCCCTGCTAGAACCCGAATTCCGGCTCGAGACGCCGCTCGTGGCTCCCTCGTCGAGTTCCTCGATTCGCTCGATCTTCCCGTCGAGCAGGTGGACGATCCGGTCGGCCCGCTCGGCGACGTGGCGCTCGTGCGTGACGACGAGCATGGTCGTCCCACCCTCGTGAAACTCGTCGAAGAGATCCAAAATATCGGCCTCGGTGTCGGTATCGAGGTTCCCGGAGGGTTCGTCGGCCAGTACGATCGCCGGATCGTTGACCAGCGCCCGCGCGAGGGCGACCCGCTGGCGCTGCCCTCCCGACAGTTCGTTGGGCAGGTGGTCGGCCCGGTCCCCGAGGCCGACGCGCTCGAGCAGGTCCCGCGCTCGATCTCGGCGTTCGGGCCGATCGATCCCCTGAAACAACTGCGGCAGTGCGACGTTCTCGAGGGCGTTCAGCCGGGGCATCAGGTTGAACGTCTGGAAGACGAAGCCGACCTCGGTGCCCCGCAGTCGCGTCCGTTCGCGGTCCCCGAGTGCTCCGATCTCCTGCCCGCCGACTGCCACCGTCCCCTCGGTGGGCGTGTCGAGACAGCCCACGAGGTTCATCAGCGTCGACTTTCCGGAACCGCTTGGCCCCATGATCGCGGTGTAGGAGCCACGGGCGACCTCGAGCGAGATGCCATCGAGCGCGTGGACGGGTTCGCCGACGCGGTAGGTCTTGCGGACGTTCGAGAGGGCGACCGCCGTCTCCTGTGCCATGTCGGGTCGTCCACGGACGGCTCAAAAAAAGTTCGGCGCAACGATGTGTGTCGTGTGCGTGAAACCGGACCCGTGGCTGGGGGCTCGAGTGTCGATCGATGCTCGGGCGATCCGGCAGTTATACTACTGGATAGCAGTCAATACGAAGCCGGTCGCGAATGTGGGGTCGTCACCTGCGGGGACGGTCGCAGACATGCGATCGGCTTCACGTCGTTCTGTCGAGCAGTATTACCACTCGCCGCCAGCGGTTCCCCCTTGCATCGGTTCCGACGCCGTCTCGTCACCGCGGAGGACGACGTACAGAATCAATGCGACGATGCCGAGCGGAAACGCGAGCAACAGCAACGCGCCGATACCGACCGCCCACGCGAGTTCGTTGTTCTCGCGCTTCGACGCGTCCTTGTACACCCAGTAGGCAGCGCCGATCGTAATGAGCAGTGCGAGGAGCATCCCGATCGCCATGGCGATGAGGACGTTCGTCCCGATCTCCTCGGCACCCGCCTGTAACGGGAGGGTCGCGAGCAGTCTCATTCGTCCACCTCACGTGCAGGGCCGACCGACCGACCGCTGAGACAGCCGGCCGGTCGAGCGCCACGTCGTCGGTACCGATCGGTATCGATTCGGTCGCTGGAACCTGGATCGAGTTCGGTCATCTGTTCGATCACATTTGATATAGAAGTAACACGTTATATACCCCTGTTGCCCGTTTTCTGTCGCTGAAATCACGACGACGTTCAAACGCGATTCCCGATGTTGAAGACCGAAGCAAGCTATTTGTATGATACAATTGTACGGCAGTTAAACTGTGCCCGCTATCGACATTTCCTCCGTGACGAAACAGTACGCGACCGAACGGGCGCTCGACGATCTGACGCTCACCGTCGAGCGCGGCGAAATATACGGCTTCCTCGGGCCCAACGGGGCGGGGAAGTCCACGACGATCAATCTCCTGCTCGATTTCATCCGGCCCACCGCGGGCGAGGTACGGGTCTTCGATCTCGACGTGCGAGCCGACAGTCTCGAGATCCGCAACCGGACCGGAATCCTCCCGGAAGGCGTCGACCTCTACGACCGGCTCACCGGCCGCCAGCACGTCGAGTTCGCCATCGAATCGAAAGGGGCCGACGACGACGCCGACGCCCTCCTCGAGCGGGTCGGCATCGGCGACGCGGCCGAGCAGAAAGCCGGCGGCTACTCGAAGGGGATGGCCCAGCGGCTCACCCTCGCGACGGCGCTGGTCGGCGACCCGGATCTCCTGATCCTCGACGAACCCTCGACGGGACTCGACCCGAACGGTGCCCGCCGGATGCGCGAGATCATCCGCGAGGAGAACGCCCGCGGCGCGACGGTCTTTTTCTCCTCGCACGTCCTCGGTCAGGTCGAGGCGGTCTGCGATCGGGTCGGCATCCTCCGGGACGGCTCCCTGATCGCCGAAGACACCGTCGAGGGGCTCCGCGAGGCCATGCCCACCCAGACCCGACTTCGCGTGACGCTCGATCGGATCCCCGACGACTCCGCGGCCGCGCTCGAGGCGCTCGAGTCGATCGACGGGGTCTCGTCGGTGACGCCGGAGGACCGGACCCTCGTCGTCGCCTGCGAGGATCGGGCGAAAACCACCGTCTTGCACACCGTCGAGGAGTACGGCGTGACCGTCGAGGACTTCGAAACCGACGAATCGAGCCTCGAGGACTTGTTCGTGGCGTACACGTCCGACGATTCCAACGGAGCGCAGGTGGTCCGATGAGCGCGATCGCCGTCGCGAAGAAGGACTTCCGCGATGCCGTCCGATCGCGCGTGCTGATCGGGCTGACAGCGTTGTTCGCCCTGTTTACCGCCGGCGGTGCGTTCGTCGCGTCGTGGGCCTCGGAGCTCTTCGAGGAAGGCGGTGCCCAGTCGACGATCGATCTGATCCTCGCGTTACAGACGCCCGCGGGGTTTCTCGTCCCCATCATCGCCCTGATCGTCGGCTACGGGGCGATCGCACGGGAGCGAGAGAGCGGCAGTCTGAAGTTCCTGTTGGGACTCCCCCACCGCCGTCGGGACGTCGTTCTCGGGAAGGTGCTCGGCCGGACGGGCGTCGTCGCCGTGTCGATCCTGGTCGGCTTTGCCGTCGGTCTGGCGGGACTCTTCGCGTTCGTCGGCTCGGTTTCGCTCGTCGACTACGTGGCCTTTACGCTGGTGACGGTGTTGTTCGGGTTCGTCTACGTCTGTATCGGGGTCGGAATCTCCTCGCTGACGCGGTCGACGACGCGGGCGGCAGTCGGCGTGATCGTCGTTGTCGTCCTCTTTTGGTTCCTCTGGGGGCTCGTGGGACAGGCGCTGCTCTTCGCGACCGAGGGAACGCTGCTCGTCCAGTCGCTTCCGGACTGGTATCTCGTCTACAGCTCGCTCCCGCCGGGCACCGCCTACGGCTCCGCTATCAGTGCCGTCCTCGGTGAGACCCAGCTGGCGCTGACGACGATGTACGACATCGAAACCGTGCCCCTCGTCGCTCGGCCGTGGTTCGGCTTCGTCCTGCTTGCGATCTGGGCGCTCGTCCCGCTCGGAGTGGGACTCTCGTGGTTCGACCGCGTCGATCTGTGAGCGCGAAGCTACAACGCTTTTGCCGTCGCCGCTCGGTTGGACAATCATGAAGACGGATGGCGGTTCCAGCGCAGCGAAACGTCGCGCCGGCGAACGGGCGGCCGAGGCGGTCGAGGACGGATTCGTCGTCGGACTCGGTACCGGCTCGACGACCGCCCACGCGATCCGGGCGATCGGTCGGGCCGTCGACGACGGGCTCGATGTCCGCGGGATTCCGACCTCGTTCCAGTCCCGGCAGCTCGCGCTCGAGGCCGGAATCCCCTTGACGGAGCTCGATGCGGTCGACGGCGTCGACCTCGCGATCGACGGCGCGGATCAGGTCGTCGACGATCCCGAGTCGGCCGCTTACGGCGCGCTCATCAAGGGCGGCGGGGCGGCCCACGCACGCGAGAAGCTCGTCGACACGGCCGCGGATCGGTTCGTCGTCGTCGCCGATCCCTCGAAACTGACCGATCGACTGCACCGCTCGGTGCCACTCGAGGTCCGTCCCGACGCCCACACCGTCACGGCCGATCGGGTGCAGGCGCTGGGCGGCGAGCCCACGCTCCGGGACGCCGAGCGAAAGGACGGCCCCGTCGTGACCGACAACGGCAACCTGGTCGTCGACTGTGCGTTCGGGCCGATCGACGACCCCGACGGACTGGCGACGCGACTCTCGCGGAGTCCGGGGGTCGTCGAACACGGACTGTTCGTCGGGGTCGCCGACGCGACCTACGTCGGCACCGACGACGGCGTCGAGGTCCGCCGTTACTAGTACGGGCCGCTGTCAGTGATGGCGACCCCACGACCCGGCTGTGGAGTTCCCGGTCACTCGGGACGGCAGCCCGTCCAACGCGACGTCGACTGCGGCCGGACGGTTCACTGCCGTCCGTCGCGGTGTGTCACGTCCGCGTCCGTCGGCGCGTCGACCCGCCGTGCGAACAGCCCGGCGGTCAGGTACACGACGCCGAGCAACCGCGCCGCGGGCACGACCCACCGTTTCACCTCGAGTTCGTCGGCGTTCTCGTAGGCCAGCCCGAGGTTCAGTTCGACGACCGTTCGCGGGAGGAGTGCCAGCACGAGCCCGTAGACGGCGAGCGCCGTCTCGAGGGCCGCCGGGAGCCCCGCTTCGCGAGCGCCCACCCAGCAGAACGCGATCCCCTCGAGTCGAGCCATGGGGAGCGTCCAGGGGCGGCGTCGGCCGGCGTCGGGCTCCTCGAACGCGAGTCGTTCTCCGTAGTCGACGACCACTCCGGGCGCGACGAGCTCGAGGATCCCGAACGCGATCACGAGTGTTCGTCTCATCGGGTGCCCTTCACCGGCTCGAGCGGATCCGGAACCGACGCGACGAGCGACTCGAGTCGTCGGTCCCCGCATCGATCGTCGGCTCCTCGCCTGTGCTCCGCGAAAGCAGCGTGACGGTCAGGTAGAGCACCCCGAGCAGGCGCGCTGCGGGAACCACCCACGGCTGGAGTTCGAGCGCATCGGTATCGGCGTAGACCAGATGCTGGCTGAGCGCGATGATCGGTCGGGGGAGCAAGACGAGCACCAGGCCGGCGAGCCCGAGCATCGCAGTGACGAGCGTCGATCCCTGTCGGCCACGGACCAGCAGCCAGACGAAGACGAGCCCCTCGAGTCGCGCGCCCGTCAGCGCCAGCGGCCGTCGCTGGGCCGCCGCGGGATTTCGAAGGCCGATCCGCTCGCAAGCCTCGATGACCGGCTTCGGCCTGACGATCTCGAGGAGCCCGAAGCCGATCAGGAGCGTGCGTAACATGTGTCGAGCTACCACGGGGAGGGGCAAAAAACTCGAGTCGGAGCCGTGCTCGGAGCGACCGAACTGACGTATGGACACCTTTTCTAGCGTGGTCCTATTCGTCTCCAATAGAGAGGATTCAATGCCCGAGACATCCAACAGGAAAGACGATCACATCCGTATCATCGAGACCGAAGACGTCGAGACGACCGGTGCAGGGTTCGCGGATATCGAACTCGTTCACGAGGCGCTGCCGGAGAGTCACCGCGACGAAATCGAGACCACGACGACGCTGTTCGGACACGAACTCGCGGCCCCGATCGTCATCGAGAGCATGACCGGCGGCCACCCGAACACGACGAAGCTAAACCGGGCGCTCGCGGCGGCAGCCCAACGAACCAACGTCGCGATGGGCGTCGGCAGCCAGCGTGCGGGCCTCGAACTCGACGACGGGGACGTCCTCGAGTCCTACACGGTCGTTCGGGACGCCGCACCCGACGCCTTCCTCTACGGTAACGTCGGCGCGGCGCAGTTGCTCGAGTACGATGTGGACGACGTCGAGACGGCCGTCGAGATGATCGATGCCGACGCGATGGCGATCCACCTGAACTTCCTGCAGGAGGCCGTCCAGCCGGAGGGTGACATCGACGCCCGTGGCTGTCTCGCAGCGATCGAGCGGGTCGCCGACGAGCTTTCGGTTCCGGTGATCGTCAAGGAGACGGGCAACGGGATTTCGCGGGAGACGGCGACTCGACTCGCGGACGCTGGCGTCGATGCCGTCGACGTCGCCGGGCAGGGTGGCACGACCTGGTCGGGAATCGAGGCCCATCGGGCGGCTGCGGTCGACGCCGACCGACAGGAGCGACTCGGCCACCTGTTTCGCGACTGGGGTATCCCGACCGCGGTGAGCACGCTCGAGGCCGCGGCGGTCCACGACTGCGTGATCGCAAGCGGCGGCGTCCGCTCCGGGCTGGACATCGCCACGGCGATCGCGCTCGGTGCTCGCGCCGGCGGGCTCGCGAAGCCGTTTCTCGCGCCGGCCGGGCAGGGGACCGACGCGGTCGTCGAGTTGATCGAGACGCTCGTCCTCGAACTCCGGACGGCGATGTTCGTCACCGGCTCGGCGTCGATTTCGGAGTTACGGGGGGCCGAATACGCCGTGCTCGGTCGTACGAAGGAGTACCTCGAGCAGCGACAGCACTGACTAGAGTAGCAACTGAAACGATTCACACACTGATCGCACCGCTGTCGTGCGATCAGGTGTGCAATGACTTTCAGTTGTCCTATCGCTTCGCTCGCCGCTACTCGGCGTAGCGTCCGAAAAAATAGCGCACGGGTCGGCCCTTACAGGTCGCGGGGCTGGACCGTCTTCCGGTCGTTGGCCTCTGCTCGGCGGGCGGCGTCCTCGAGAAGCTCGTCGACTTCCTCGTCGAGTGCGTCGTAGAAGTCCGAGGCGACGTTTTTGTCATCGAGCGCTTCCTTTACGGCGGCTTTGACGATAAGATCTGCCATACGATGTACCCGTTTCCCGTTACTACATATATGTCTTATGGTTAATCCTGGAAATACGGGGGTTGCAGGTGTTGACCCGCCCGTTTCGACACCCAGATCCACCGGAAAGTATTTGTTTGATGAGCGGCCGACCGGGGTTTCGGAGCGCGCAGCCTCCGGCATTCGGCTCGCGCGCGGGGCTCCGGGGCTCGCACGCACGTTCAGTGATCCCGTGGCCCTCGCTTTGGGGCCCGATTCGGGTCGACGGATTCGAGTGTGTCGACCGCCGAGGATCGGTATGCGTGAACTCCTCGAGGCCGTCGCCGACGGTTCGCTGTCGCCGGCACAGGCCGAAGCCGAACTCAGGGGATACGTCACCGGCGAGGCGGGCCGGTTCGATGCGGCCCGCGACCAGCGCCGTGGCATCCCGGAAGCGATCTTCGCGGCGGGGAAGTCGGCCGAACAGGTCGTCGCACTCGCCGAGACCGCCCTGGAGACGACGGATCGAGCCCTCCTCACCAGGGTCTCGGAGTCGCAGTTCGACGCGCTCGAGACCCACCTCGGAGAGCGGGATCTCGACGCGACGATCGACCGCCGGGGGACGTCGGTCCGCGTGACGACGCCCGAGCACGACCAGCCGACGCTCGACGCGACGGTGGGGATCGTCACCGGTGGGACGGTCGACGAGCCGGTCGCCGACGAGGCGGCGGTCGTCTGTCTGGATGCGGGCGCGACGATCGACCGAGTCGACGATATCGGTGTCGCAGCGCTTTCCCGGACGCTCGATCAACTCGATCGGCTCCGCGAGGCGGACGTACTGATCGTCGCTGCCGGCCGGGAGGGTGCGTTACCCACCGTCGTCGCGGGACTCGTCGACACGCCGGTCATCGGCGTCCCGGTCTCGAGTGGGTACGGTCACGGCGGTGACGGCGAAGCGGCACTCGACGGCATGCTCCAGTCGTGTACCGTCCTGTCGGTCGTCAACATCGATGCGGGGTTCGTCGCCGGCGGGCAGGCGACGCTGATCGCCCGCGCGATCGACGCCGCGCGGGATTGACACGCGTGCCTCCTACGGCAAAAATATTTATCGAAGACGAAAAGCCAAACAGTGTATGGAGAAGGCTATTTATTCGTTCACCCGGTAGTTCGTAGTACCGGCTCCGGCCGGTGTGACCAATGCCCAAGTGTGACCACTGCGGCGCGCACGTCTCCGAACGGTTCGCACGAGTCTTCGCCGACGAACGCGGCGAAATCCACGCGTGTGTCAGCTGTTCGGCCAACGCGGGAATCGCGGAAGCCGCGAAAGAGCGCGCTCGCGGTACCTGAACGCATCGCGACCGATAGCGACCAACAACCACGCGCCCCCACGGACGAGACCTTTTTGGGCTCCCGTCCCAGTCTACGGTCGATGCCCGATCACGTCGTCTACGTCCTCGAGTGTGCCGATCATACCCTCTATACCGGCTATACGACCGATCTCGAGCGTCGCGTCGCCGAACACGACGCGGGTGAGGGTGCGAAGTACACGCGGGGTCGAACGCCAGTCGAACTTCGATACCACGAGCGCTTCGACTCGAAATCCGCGGCGATGTCCCGCGAGTACGAGATCAAACAACTGAGCCGCGAGGACAAAGAACGGCTCGTCGGCCTCGAGTGACGTCGTCGGCCACTCGGGGTGCCGTGGTTCGACGCCGCGTGTGTTGTCTTCGTCGTGCAATTCGAAAAACAGATCATCGATGGAACTGATAGTTACTGTACGATGGAACTCGACGTCGTCGACGACTTCAAACAACCCGAGTACACCGGCGAGAACCGGTGTGGACCGTGTACCGTACTGAACCTGTGTATCGCAGCGGTGGTCGGCTCCGTCATCGCACGGAAATCCCGACTCGGCGGTGCACTCGCCGTCGGGGTATCGATCGGGCTGATCTATCTTCGCGGCTATCTCGTCCCCGGGACACCGACGTTGACCAAGCGATACCTCCCGCCGGAAGTCCTGCGCTGGTTCGGCAAGGACCCAGCGCCCGACGTGGCAGGTGGGCTCGGCGGCGTCGACGCTTCGGCGACGGCCGACGCCACTGGCTCCGGCTCCGATCGTGCCGGCGATTCGACCTCCCGTTCGGGCGGATCCGATACCGTTGCGACGTTCGACGAGGACACTGCTACCCGGCCCGACGATCCGGCGGCCGATGCCGTCGACGAACCGACCGCGACGAACGACGAGCACGCGATCGTCGACCTCGAGACGTTCTTCCTCGACCACGAGGTCCTCGAGCCCTGCGACGAGCAGGACGACCTCTGTCTCACTGCCGAGTTCGAGACCGCCTGGTTCGACGAAATCGAGCCCCTCGACGAGTCGGGCGTCGGTGCCGGGGCGGCCGTCGACGCCTTCGGGTTCGAGGCCGACGTCGACGAGTTCGACCTCGTGACCCGCGAGGAGACCCGCGTCCTGCTGTTCCGGTCGACGTCGGCCGGTCGCTGGCCCTCTCGGAGCGCCCTGATCGCGGACGTCGCCGCGAGTCGCGCCCTCGAGACGTGGATCGACGGCTGGGACGCGTTCGACCCCGAGACGAAAGGGGAGGTGCTCAACAGCCTCCGGATGTTCCTCGAGACGTGTCCCTCCGGCGGCGACGTCCGGATGGGCGAGGAGGTCGTCGAATCCTGCTGTACGTCCCATCAGGTCGTCGCGGTCACCTGCGAGGAGACGGGCGAACGGCTCTTCGAACAGTCCCTCGCCGATACCGACGCCTGATACGGTCTACCGTAACGATGTGCCCGCGGCCTGTCGTGCGGTTACACCGTCGATGACCGACAGCAAACCGTCTGCGTGTGCGGGAACGGACCGCCCGGCGGGTGCAGTGGCCGATCCGTTCGATCCCCACCGTACCGGCTCTCGGCCCATCGCTTTTTTCGCGGCGGCTCTCGACCACTCGAGCATGGAGACGATCAGTTTCGGTACCGACGGCTGGCGGGCGACGCTCGAGGAGTTTACCGCTCCCCGCGTTCGGATGGTCGGACAGGCGGTCGCGACGTATCTCGCCGACGAGGGACTCGAGGGGCCGGTCGCCGTCGGCTACGACGCCCGCGAGGGTTCACGCGGGTTCGCCGAGGACCTGACGCGAGTGCTGTGTTCGAACGGCTTCGACGTCGTGCTTTCCGAACGAGACCGACCGACGCCGCTCGTCGCCCACGCGATCCTCGAACGGGACCTCGCGGGCGGACTCGTGATCACGGCCTCGCACAACCCGCCGGAGTACAACGGGGTCAAGTTCATCCCCGCGGACGGTGCGCCGGCCCTGCCCGCCGTCACCGACGCGATCGCGGATCGGCTGGCCGACCCCGATCCGCTCCCGAAGAGCGAACACGGGACCGTCCGTGAGGTCGACTTCGCCGACCCTCACGCCGACGCCGCCCTCGAACTCGTCGAGTCGGTCACCGGCAGCGCCGACCTGTCCGAACTCGGCGTCGCCTACGACGCCATGCACGGCAGCGGCCGCGACACGACCGATGCCCTGCTCGAGCGTGCCGGAGCCACCCTCGAGCGGTTCCGCTGCGAGCGCGATCCCGAATTCGGCGGCGGCTCCCCCGAACCCGCCGCCGAGAACCTCGCGGCCCTGATCGAGACCGTTACGAACGACGAGACCGACGTCGATCTGGGGATCGCGAACGACGGCGACGCCGACCGACTCGCCGTCGTCACGCCCGACCGGGGCTACCTCGACGAGAACCTGTTTTTCGCCGCGCTGTACGACTACCTGCTCGAGAACGCCTCGGGCCCGGCGATCCGGACGGTCTCGACGACCTATCTGATCGATCGGGTCGCCGAGGCCCACGGCGAGACCGTCCACGAGGTTCCGGTCGGCTTCAAGTGGGTCGCCGAGGCGATGGCCGACCACGACGCGCTGGTCGGCGGCGAGGAGTCCGGCGGGTTCACCGTCCGGGGGCACGTCCGCGAGAAAGACGGCGTCTTGCTGGCGCTGCTCGCGGCCACGATGCACGCCGACGAGCCGATCGACGCTCGAGTCGACCGGCTGCTCTCCGAACACGGCACCGTCGTCCAGGACAAGATCAGCGTCGACTGTCCCGACAGCGAGAAATCGCGGGTGGTGGCCGAACTCGAGGACGTGATCCCCGAGACCGTCTCGGGAACGGCGGTGGAGGACGTCAACACTGCCGACGGCTTCAAACTGCTGCTGGCCGACGGCTCGTGGCTGCTGGTCCGTCCCAGCGGGACCGAACCCGTGTTGCGGGTCTACGCCGAGGCTGCGGACGAAGAGCGGGTACGGGAACTGCTCGAGGCGGGGAAGGACCTGGTCGAACCGTTGGTGTGACCGGCCCCGATCAGTCGACTCGCTCCGCCGGCACGCCGACGACGGTCGCCCCCGCCGGGACGTCTTGCGTGACGACCGAGCCGGCACCGACGGCCGCGTCCGCACCGATCGTGATATCGCCGAGCAGCGTCGCGTTCGCGCCCAGCTGTGCGCCGTTCTCGACCGTCGGATGGCGCTTGACCGGTTCGTTCGTGTCGCCGCCGAGCGTGACCCCGTGGTACATGTGCACGTCGTCGCCGATCTCGGCCGTCTCGCCGATGACGACGCCCATTCCGTGATCGATCGTCACCCGCCGGCCGACGTCGGCGGCCGGATGGATCTCGACGCCCGTCAGCAGGCGGACGACGTGGGATAACAGCCGCGCGAACAGCCGCCCGGCGGGGCCGCCGTTCCAGCATCGATGGGCGAGCCGGTGTGCCCAGACCGCGTGGAGCCCCGGATAACACAGGAGGACCTCGAGCCACCCCTTCGCGGCGGGGTCGCGCTCGCGCATCGCCCGCACGTCCTCACGCACGCGTTCGAACATCGCTCCCCGTCGTAGTTGGTGACACGATTTCGACGCGACGCCGGCCTCGCGGCGACGTGTGAGTCGGCGGCCGGCAACACCGGCCTGGGGCGTGTGGCGGCTCGTTCCGGACGATACACGCGGTGTGGCCGGTGGAAACCATGTCCGAACGTAGCACCGGGCCCAGTGTAAAAAGATTCGTTTCCGGTCCTCACGGCTCCACGATCCGAGGGCGGATCGCTCGTTCGCTCACTCCCCTCTGGCGAGTCGTGTCCCGATGCGCGTCGGCAACCCCGCGTCGTCGACGGCCTCCTGTACCGCGTCGATGTCGTACTCGACGCGGTGGGTGTCGACCGTCAGGGCGTCGAGATCCACGACTGCGTATCCCGCTCGCGGATCCCCGTCGCGAGGTTGGCCGACGCTCCCCGGGTTGACGACGATTCCCTCGGCGAACCGTCTCACGCCCTGGACGTGGGTGTGGCCCAATACGAGAACGTCTTCGTCTCCCAGTAGTCGGGGCGAGAACTCCTCTGGGTACGTATACCGGGTGTAACGGTCGGGATCGTCCGGGTGTCCGTGAACGAGTTTTACCCGGTCATCGCAGGCGAGACGCTCGGGCGGGAGCGAGGAGAGCCACTCGAGTTCCTCGTCGGAGAGGTGGGTTTTCGCGTGCTCGACGCCCGCCTTGGCCATGCCGTTGAATCGGAAGGGAGTGTCGCCAGCGACTGCCGCATCGTGGTTTCCCATCACCGTCGGCACGTCCCGCTCGCGCATCTCGTCGACGCAGTCGGCGGGCCAGGGGTTGTAGCCGACGACGTCGCCGGCACAGAGCAACTCGTCGACCGGCGGCATGTCCTCGAGGACGGCCTCGAGGGCGACTCGATTGCTGTGAATATCCGAAACGAGTCCGACCTTCATGCTCGAGGGTAAGTGGCGCGAGGAGTATGTAGGTTGTCCGGCGGTCGTTTCGATCGCTGGCGAAGCCAGGATCCCTTCGGGAGGGGCGACGGTGGAACCCACCGGTCACAACCCTCCCGTGATGGTCGGCGGCTGAAAGAGCCGGAACGCAGTCGCGGCTCAGTCGCCGTTCTCGATGGCCGTCTCGAACCCGTCGTCGGTCCGGGCGACCCCGGCCGCACAGACCGCGTGTTCGAACGCGAGGTCGTAGGCCTCGCTTGCGGCCGCGTCGGCGCTGTCGGCCTCGAACTCGAACGACTCGGGGGCGTCCTTCTCGTAGGTCGCGACCAGCGTCGGCTCGTCGACGGTTTCGACGAGCAGCGCGTCCTCGCGAACGGTGCCGATGAGCGCCTCACCGTCGCCGCCGATCGTCGCCGCGATGCGTGGTGTGTCGTAGTCGTCTTTCTCGTAATCCAGCGCCAGCAGGCTCTCCGCCAGCGCGTCGCGAGCCGGATAGCCGAGTTCGAGTTTCTCCGCGATCGGATCGACGTGCGAGCCGTTGCCGAAGGCGACCGTCTCGCCCGTCGGCGTCTCGACGACCCGCAGGCAGTTGTAGGAGACGTAGGGGTTGTCCGTCTCGGGGGCGTCCTCGGTGGGACCGACGGTGAGCGCCTCGTCTCGAGCGGTGATCTCGCGGTTCGGGAACGACCGCGAGGAGACGCGATACGCGCCACCCTCGGGGCCGACGACGACGAATCGTCCGACGTACATACTCGGGGGTGCGCGGGTGAGGGGAAAAGGAATGTCGGTTCGCACTCGAGCGGCGTGTCTCGCTGTTCTCGACTGTCCGTCATACGAGCCGCCGTCGACCGACGACGACGGCGTCGTGAGAGCCATGACAATTATGACAGCTGGCAAGTCGAAATCCAGATAGTATTGTTAAAACTATGCAATAACTTGCGGGTCACAACTGAGTCGTGATGCTCCAGTCGTCGGATGGACGTCCCGATCCAAACGCTGTAGTATTCCGCCACTCGGCTGCCGAGGACGATCTCCCCGATATCGGGCGAGCGGTTCGACTACACTCGTCGAATCCTGATCGAAACGTGAGTGCGTCCCTCGAAGTCCGTGTTGGGCATACCGTTCCGGAGTGGCAGTCGGAGGAGCGAGGCAGTCTGTATTGGAAAGAATTAGCAATACTAACCCGGATGGTGGTCGAAATACTACAGATAGTTACAGTCGCCAGCGGTGGTGTGACTGTAGATCGTGTTCGAACTCCAATGTACTGTCCAACCGCGACGCGACCGCAGCGGGCCACCGGCGCGGCCGCTGGGACGCCGATTCCGTCTGCTTACATAACACGTACGTGGTACTTTAGTGGAAGTATAAAATTTTAACTTATTCAGTACCATCCCGAGAGCCGCGTTCGCTTCTCGAGGTCGGAGTCCGTCTCTTCGACGGTATCGTTTGAATCGGTCGTTCGCTCTCGGCAGCATCCGCGGCAATTCGACGTCGTCCCTCTCGAGTGGCACTCGGCTGGCGGGATTCCGTGAGCGGTGGAAGACCGACGAGTAGCGTACGGAACCAAGTCATCGAACCGGATCGCAGTCTGCAGCTCCGACCGGCACATCCCCATCCGAACCGTACGTTCGGAGCGCGACGTGTCCCGAGGGACGTCGCCGATCGACTGGCGAGCGCGTTCGTGAGGACGGCGCTGGGCTACATTGCGTTCCCGTCCGGCATATATATTTGAATGCCGACAGTCATTGGAGATCGACACCTAGCCGAATCGGCTACCGAATCTCATCGGACGGCGTAGCCGACCCACCTGCGAACTGGACCGGAACGATCCGGCTCTCAGTTCGCAACCCGGTTCGTGAGTTCGATCGTCTCGACGAGTTCGGTGTTGCGCTCGATGTCGAGGTCCTGTCTGAGTTCGACGTGGCACGTCTCGACCATCGTGTCGACGAGTCGCTGCCGTTCGTCGTCGCCCTGATGGCGTCCGGCCAGGTTATCGCCGGTACGGATCTCGAGCGACCAGTACTGGCCGGGGTAGGCCGTCCGGAACATGTACGGCGAGTCGTGGAACGCCAGCCGGACGGCGAACGCCGAGAGATCGACGTCTTCACCCTCGTATTGCTCGGGCATGTGCTCGTCGTCGAGCACGACTTCGATGATATCACGCTGTGGGTGACCGACGCCGGGTTCCGGGCGCTGTTCGTTGTTGTAGTGACCTGCGGACATCGTCTTGCCGTACTTCGACGGGCCGACCCACCAGATGACCGCCCCGTCGAGGTGGTAGGGAACCGAGCTGGTGTTCTCGAAGACGAGAACCTGATGCCCGCTCCAGCCGTCGGCGTGCACTTCCGCTGTGACTTCCATGGGCGCGTTCGCAGTGAACCCGTCGCCGCCCAGCGGGTCGCCGGTTACGGGATGGACGTCGTTCGCGATGGTATCGAGCAACTGATTGTCGTGGTTGTACAGGATCTCGTCCGGGAGGGAGAAGTGGGAGTCCCAGTCGTCCCGGTGTTGTGGCTGGTTGTGGACGGCATCCCGTTCGGCGACTTCCTCGTCCGCCTCGCCGATCGCGTCCGTGGGCCACTGTGGCTGGACGAACGTGGACGGATCGTTGGTCGCTGCAGTCGGGCCGGCCGTCTGATCCCACGCCACGCTGCGACCGCTGCCCTGGAACGTCGGCGTCTCCGTCTCCTCGGGCAGCACCGAAAGCCACGGCAGAAGCTGTGAACTGGCGTGCCGGGGAAGGCCGGCGTCGTCGAACTGCTGGACCCACGGGAGCGCCTGCGTGCCCAGCGATCCGAACTCGAGGGAGCCGTCGTCGACGTTGTTTCGAATCGCGTCCGTGTCCGCACCGTAGTCCGATGCGGCGTCCGGCATCCAGTTGTCGAACAGTTCGGGGACGTACCGCTCGTCGTAGTCCCCGTAGAACTCGGCGATCGTGGTATCGGCCGTGATATCGTCGGGATCGGCGTCTCGCTCTTCGACGCTGACCGTGGTACTCGCGGCGTCCGTGCGACCGTCGGTGTCGGTGACGACGAGTTCGACCCCGTACTCGCCGGCGTCGTCGTAGGCGTGCTCGACCACGTCGCCGGCAGCTTCGGTGCCGTCGCCGAAGTCCCACTCGTAGGCGTCGATCTCGCCAGCCGAGTCGGTGGCGTCGAACACGACCGACTCGGTCGGTGGGACCGGCGTCTCGCTGACAGCGATCGACGCCGTCGGCCCCTCGGGCGGTTCCGGGTCCGGGTCGTCGGGTGCGTCCTCGACGCGGTCCCAGGGACCCCACTCCCGCGAACCGGGTTCGTTGCCGCGAGTCCACCACTGGGCTTCCCAGACGGTCCCGTCGTAGACGACCCGATCACCATCCGTGTAGACGGTATCGGGGTCCCACTGGGGCGGCGATTCGGTCGCACTCACCGTCGTCGCGCCGGCCAGTCCGGCGGTGAGTGTTGATACTGTGCGAAGCAGAGTGCGGCGTGTCGGTTTCATTGTCTGTTGGTTGCGACTGTATCGTTCGACCGTCCCTCGAGCGACGCGAACGGTAGTGCCCCGCGAAAGCGTCCGACTCGAGGTCCGACGTAATATTTAGCACAGGATTATATAATACTTCGTATACGTATTAGAAAATATATCGGCTCTCTAGTCCGTGCACCGACCGCGAGCGGATCAGCAGTCCGTGACGTGTGACCACCGCCAGCTATCGTGACTCGGCGGAACCGTCATCACACTTATCGTGGCCTCCCAGACGGCACCGTCGTAGGCGACACGGTCCCCGGTTTCGTAGACCGTCGCGTTGTCGTACGCCGGATAGTCGCCGCAGTCGCCCGGTGGATCACCGGTGCCGTCGGCGGTGACGGTAACCGAGTCGCTGTCGCTCCCGCCGCCGCCAGTCACCGTCACCGTCGCGGTGTACTCGCCTTCGTCGTCGTAGCTGTGAGTCACCGTCTGGCCGGTCGCCGAGGCACCGTTACCGAACTCCCACTCGTAGGCGTCGATCGGTCCGGACGAGTCTCCCCCGTCGAACGTGACGGTCTCTCCCGGTTCGACGGTCGTCGGCGACGCGTCCGCAACGGCCGTTACGTCCGCCGGTGGGTCGCCGCCCTCGCCGACGAGGTTGGCGGCGTCGACCCGGCCAGCACCCTGTTCGCTGGCGGGAAGTCCGATGTCGACGGCCGACTCCTCGAGCGCGGAACGCAGTTCGCTCGGCCCCCAGTCGGGATTGGCTGCCAGTCCGAGTGCGGCGACGCCCGCGACGGCAGGCGACGCCATCGACGTGCCCGACAGCTGCTCGTAGCCGCCGCTTGGGACGGTCGAGAGGACGTCCACGCCCGGCGCAGCGACGTCGATCTCCGGGCCGGTGTTGCTGAAGCGCGCGAGGTTCTCCGAGGAGTCGAGTGCCGACACCCCGACGCAGTTCGGGTACGCCGCCGGATAGGAGACACAATCGGTACACGGGCCGTCGTTCCCCGCTGCGGCGATCGGTAGCGTCCCGTTGTCGTACGCGTAATCGATCGCGCTTTCGACCACACCGCTTTGCTGTGGCGCGCCGAGGCTCAGGTTGATGACGTCGGCACCGTTGTCCACAGCCCACTGGATACCGTCGGCGATGTCGCTCCAGGAACCGCCGCCACCCCCACCGAGGACCCGCACCGCATAGAGGTGCGAGTTCGAAATCCCGGCGACTCCGTCGCCGTTATCCGTGGTCGCAGACGCGATGCCGGAGACGTGGGTCCCGTGTTTCGCCCCTCGTGCGGCCGGATCGTCGGTGTCGCCTGCGGGGTCGGTTCCCGGATTCGAACCGAACTGGTCCCGAAGATCGGGATGGTCGTAATCGGTGCCCGTGTCGATGACGGCGATCGTCACGTTCTCCGATCCGACCGTCGTTTCCCATGCCTCCGGCGCGTTCACCTGCTGTGGGGCGTACTGCTGGGAGAACTGGGGGTCGTCCGGTTGTCGCTGTTCCGTCTCCACCTCGTCGAACGCATAGTAGGTCCCGTTCTCCTCGACGAACTCCACGCCGTCGGTTCGCTCGAGGCTTCGGGCGACGTTCGAATCCGCCTGTGCGCTCGCCTCGTCGGGAACCTCGACCGCGAAGTAGCCGAGCGTATCGTTTCGGTGGACGACGCTTGCGTCCGAAGGGAGTTGGTTCTCTACGGTGCGCTGTACGGATGCCGTGCTCGTCGTCGGGGCCGTACTGACCAGCAATTCGTTCGGTTTCGGACCCGGATCGCGTCCGGGCTGTGCGGCCGTCAGACCGCCGAGCGCTGTGATACTGCCGATCGCTCCGAGACTCCGAAGGACGTCCCGTCTCCCGGGACGGTTTCGGTCGTTATTATTCACCATTCTACATCACCATATATCTATTTACTATACTTATATTTTATCAATACCTAAAACATTAATATTGGTTCATATGGGAAAAATTCTGTCGTCGGTTCCAGTAAACGAACGGTAACCACTCGAGGACGGCGCTCCCTTCTATCGACTGCTCGACCGGCGATACTGACGGCCACGATGGCATCTCCGGTCGCGACTCGAGCAAGGCGACGGGAGCCACTGCCCGCTACTGCACACCCGATCGCACGACTGCTGTGCGATCCGTGTGTGAATCGGTTCAGTTGGGGCGATCGGTCGAACCGTCCTCGAAGTCCGCGTAGATCTCCGAGAACGTTCCGTCGGGGTCGTTGTACAGCGCCCAGTAGGACACCAGTCCCATTCCGCGGTCCGCCGCGAAATCGACGATATCCCGGGCGACGTCGGGCGTGATCGATTCTTCGCTGACGTCCGCGGTGTTCCCGAGCATCGCCCAGCGCTCCGCGGTCGACGTGTCGGGATACACCTCTTCGAGGAATTCGACGGTGCCCTCACACGCCGACTCGATCTTGTCGTACGTCGTCGGGCCCATCACCATCGTCATGATGTTGACGTACTCGAGGTCGACGCCTTTCTCGACGGCGTCGCGGACCCACGTTCTGGCCTGCGCGTGGCTCGAGTTCGCGATCCCGTTCTCGTCCGCCGGAACGGTGTAGCCCACCGTGACCTCGGGGCGCTCGTCCTGTAACAGCGCGAGGGCCTCGTTGCGCAGTTCGTAGATGGGTTGGTCGCGCCGGTGGGCGTTCTCGTCGTCGATGTCGATGTGCGTGACGCCGAACGTGTCGAGGATCTCCGCGTAGGCGTCTTTCAGCTCCGTGGCGGAATCCGCATCGCGGGCAACGGTTCGGCCGCTCCAGCCGCCGACCGAGAGCCACACTTCGATGCCGTCGTCCTGTAACGTCTGAATCTCGGGTTCGTACCTCGAGAGCGGCTGCTGCTCACACGAGCCCTGATTACAACCCGTCAGCCATCCGGGGGTGACGTCGCCGTCGTCGGTCGCATCGCCGAGGAACGAGACGACGACGCGATCGGTGTCGGCCGAGAGTGTCCCGTCGACGAGATCGCCCCAGGTGCCCTGGTACGGCGCGAACGCGCCGTCGACGGTGATCCCGTCCCGTCCGCCGACGTGGATCGTCGTCGCGGTCGAATCCGAGTCGCCGTCGTCGGTCTCGACTGTCAGCGTCACCTCGTACTCGCCGTCGTCGTCGTAGGCGTGTGTCACGACGCCGCCCTCGGCGGTCGTTCCGTCGCCGAGGTCCCAGGCGTAGGCGGCGATCTCGCCGTCCGAGTCGGTGCCGTCGAACCGAACGTCCGTCCCCGGATCGGGGGTGGCGTCGCTGACGGCGATCGATGCGGTCGGGCCGGGATCGTACGGTTCGATCTCGTCCCACGGTCCCCATTCGCCGCCCTCGCCCGGTTCGTCGCCGCGGGTCCACCACTGGGCTTCCCAGACGAAGCCGTCGTGGACGACGCGGTCACCGCTCGTGTACACCTCGTCGGACTCCCACTCGGGGTACTCCTGTGCGGCCGCAGCAGTGCCGACCCCGACGCCCGTGACGACGGCGGACAGTGTCGATGCAGTACGCAGTACGTTTCGTCGTGATCGTTTCATTGTCGTCGATTAGATCGTCTCGAGGATCGTCTCCAGGAGCGTCCCGTTCCAGTCCTGGGAGAGTTCCCAGAACATCACGCCACCCATGCCGCGTTCCTTGGCGAACTCGACTTTCGCCTCGATGGCCTGCTCGTCGTCGTAACTGATGAAGATCCCCTCGTCCTCGTTGACGAGGGCGGGGACCTCACCCATGTCGTGACGGGTGACCTCCCAGTCGGGTTCGTCGCGCATGTTCTCCTCGATGTCACCGAAGTCGAACGAGCCGGTCGGGTCCGCGCCGTCCTCGAGGAGGTGGTGCCAGGTTCCTTCGGGGAGTCCCGAGTACCGCGAACCGAGTTCGGGCGACTGCCACTCGCCGACGGTGAAGCCGCGGCCGTAGAACGGCATCCCGAGCACGAGTTCGCCGTACTCGGCGGGGTCGGCGGGCGGATACTGCCACTGGTTGGGCCAGTAGCCCTCCTCGCCGTGATCGCCGGCCCACAACTCGTCGACGGAGTACTCCGCCCAGTACTGTTCGCCGTCGGGGTAGACGTCGCGGTCGTTCGTCGGATGCGTGTCGGGACCGTACAGCGGCGCGTTCAGCCCGATCGTGGTCATCCACTCGCCGGTGAAGTCGTAGGCCATGACGTACACCGAGTCACAGATCTCGCCGATCCGATCGTGGCGAAGCCCCCCGGCGTTCCAGTCGGAACCGCCGTTGGCGACCGACAGGTAGTAGTGCTGGCCGTCCTCCTCGCCCGCCTGATCGAGGTGGTCGCGCAGTTCCTCGAGCAACAGGACGTGGTTCTCGTAGTCGTCGTCGTTGCCACACTGGCACTGCCCCTGCTGTGGGCCGGGATGCTCCCAGTCGATGTCGATCCCGTCGAAGTTGTACTGCCGCATCAACTCGACGCAGCTCTCGGCGAAGGTCGTCCGCAGGTCCGGATCGGCCGCAACGATGTGGAAATTATCCGAGAGCGTCCAGCCGCCGATCGAGAGGTGGAACCGACAGTCGGCCTCGTCCGCCAGGTCGGCGAACTGCTCGAGGTTTTCCTCGTGTGTCTGGCGCGGGATGTCGAACTCCGTCTCGTCGTTTTCCGGCGGGAAGACGTTCCCGTTCTCGTCGAGCGCGATGAACGCGTACAGCACGTCGGTCACCTTGTCGAAGGGGACGTCGCTCGGGTAGTAGTCCTGTTCGTCGTTTGCCTTCCAGCCGGGGTAGTAGCCGACGACTTTGAAGTCGTCGTCCGGCCCTTCGATCTCGTCCCGGACGGTGACGTCGAGACGGGTGGTGTCGGTTTCGCCGTCGGCGTCGGTGACGGTCAGTTCGACGGTGTAGTCGCCCGTTTCGTCGTACGTGTGCGTGACGGCCTCGCCGGTGGCTTCGGTCCCGTCGCCGAACGCCCACGCGTAGGAGTCGATCGCACCCGTCGACTCGCTCCCGTCGAACTCGACGGCCTCGCCGATCTCGACGCGGGACGTGCTCGCGGCGATGCGTGCGGACAGGGCCGGCGGCTCGGGTTCGGACGATTCGATCTCGTCCCACGGCCCCCATTCGCCGCCCTCGCCCGGCTCGTCGCCGCGGGTCCACCACTGGGCTTCCCAGACGGAGTCGTCGTGGACGACGCGGTCACCGTCCGTGTATGCGGTGTCCGGATCCCACTCCGGATACTCCTGGGCCGTCGCCACCGAACTCGCTCCGAGGCCGGCCAGCAGGGCGGATATTTTCGATGCTGTACTCAGTACGTTCCGTCGTGATCGTTTCATCGGTTGTGGTTGCTGGTGTCGTTCGATCGTCGATGCTGCTGCTCGAGGGGCTCCCGATCGTTGCCGGGCACGGGCCCCAGACCGCAGGTTAGCCGTTGAGTGTCGTCCAGAGCGTCTCGATGAGCTCTCCTTCGTAGGTATCGCCGCTGATCGCCCACAACATCGTCCCGCCGTAGGGCGAGTCGCGAAGCCAGTCCATCTTCGCCGCCATCGACTCCGTCGTATCGTGGGAGATCATCGTCCGTTCCTCGGGGTTCCAGCTCCATGCGGTGACCGCGTCCTCGTCGAAATACGTCTCCCAGGCTCCGCTATCGAGATCGACGGGATTGCTTCCCTGTCGGCCGTCACCCTCGAGGTCGAACCACTCCCAGACGCCGGCGTAATCCGTTCCCTGATCGCCCCAGCTCGGGTACGATCCGTCACCGCTCGCATCGCCGCCGTCTCCCTCGTAGAGCTGGAAGAGCCCGTCGTCGGAACCGGTCCCGAAGCCGTCTTCGGGGGGCTGTACGTCAGTCCAGCTCCGACCGTAGAACGGCACGGCCATGTTGAGTTGGTCGGGATCCCAGCCTTGTTCCTCGTACCACTCGAGGGCGGACTGGGCGTTCCAGACGCCGCTCTCCTCGAACGGGTCGTCCGGGTTCTCCTTCAGCGGCGCGTGATGTCCGGTCGTCTCGCTCCAGATCCCACGGAAGTCGAAGGTCATCACGAGAACGAAGTCGAGGATGTCCGAGAGCTGTTCGTGCTCGAGGCCCTCGACGATCGACGGGTTGGCACTGACGGCTGCGGTAAGCTCGTACGGCTCGTCCCGGTCGGGGTCGTTCGTTGCGGCCGCATCGAGCTGGTCTCTGACCTCCCGACAGAGGAGCGTGAACCGCTCTTGGTCGCCCTCGCGGACGACGTTGTCGCGGTCACAGACGGGATCGTCCGCCGTACACCCCCCGCCGCCGGGGAACTCCCAGTCGATGTCGATCCCGTCGAGGTTGTTCTCTTCGACGAAGTCGACGCAGTCGCTCGCGAACCGTTCCCGGTTCTCCTGCGTGCGTGCGGCGTCGGAGAAGAACTCCGAATCACCCCACCCACCGATCGAGAGGACGAAGTTGGTGTCCTCCTCTTCGGCTGCGTGTTCCGCGAACGACATGCCGCGGTCGGGCTCGTACCAGTCCTTGCCGCCGTGGAAGAGCTGTTGGCCGTGGCTGGCACCGACGAGGTTCACGGACCCGTCTTGCTCGGGACGACCGAACGCGTACTGGACGTGGGTCACGTTATCGAAGGGAATGTCGCCCGGATAGTAGTCTCGATCGTACTGTGCCCACTGGCGATAGTACGCGACGACCCGCTGGTCGTCCGACGACGTGCGTCCAGCGGTTATCGAGATCGTGTCGGTGTCGGTTTCCCCGTCGGCGTTTGCGACGGTCAGCGTGACCTCGTATCGTCCCGATTCGAACGATTTGGAGAGGCTGTCACCCGTCGCTGTCGTTCCGTCGTCGAACGTCCACTCGTAGTCCTCGATGTCGCCCTCGGAATCGCCGGCGTCGAACTCGACGGTCTCGCCGGGATCGGGGAACTGGGTGCTGACCGAGATGCGGGCGGTCGGCCCGTCTTCGCCATCGTCGTCACCGTCGTCGTGTTCTTCGATTTCGTCCCACGGACCCCACTCGTTCGATCCGGGCTCGTCGCCCTGAGTCCACCACTGCGCTTCCCAGACGAAGCCGTCGTAGATGACCCGATCGCCGTCGGTGTAGACGGTCTCCGGATCCCACGCGGGATACTCTTTGGCTGTGGCTGTGCTCGTCCCAATCCCTGCTAGCAGTGCAGAGAGCGTCGTTGCGTTCCGTAGTACGCGTCGCCGTGATCGTTTCATAGATATCGTCTCCGTGTGATTGTCGTCTCGTCTCTGGCCGTGTGTCCTTCCGCGACTCGGCCGTCTAGTATTGACTAAACAGAGTATATAATTCTATTGCTATCTGTAGTCACTTTTATATTCCAATATTTCAAATTAGTATACTTTTGCCGGATTAATATCCGTCCGCTCGAGACCGGGAGAACTGGCGTCGCCGCCAAAGCGCAGTGACCGCGCTTGGACGGTCGGTCGAATTACACCGTTTCGGCACGACCGGACGCCGTCTGGGAGGTCGCCGGCTCGACCGACTCGTCGCTGTGTTTGAGCGACTCGCCGGAGTCGGCGTCGAACAGATGCATCTTCGCCGTCGGAACGTGGATGAACACCGTTTCACCGGCATCGACGCCGATGCGACCGTCAGCAGTCACCGTCATCGACTCCCCGCCGACGTCCAGATAGACGTTCGTTACGTCGCCCATCGGTTCGGTAACCGTGACTTCCATCTCGATCAACCGGTCGGGCTCCGCGTGTGTCTCGGGCGTCGTCGTCAGTGACACGTGCTCCGGTCTGATACCGAGGGTCAGGGCTTCAGTATCGATCTCCGCCGCGAGCGAGTCGGGCAGCGGGAGCGTAAACGCCGGATGCACGAGCGCCCCCTCCTCGGAGTCGGCGTCGACCTCGAGGAAATTCATGGGGGGCGAGCCGATGAATCCCGCGACGAACCGATTCGCCGGTCGGTGATAGCACTCGAGGGGTGTGCCGACCTGCTGTAGCTGGCCGTCGTCGAGGATAACGATCCGGTCACCCATCGTCATCGCCTCCGTCTGATCGTGGGTGACGTACACCGTGGTCACCCCCAACTCGTGTTGGAGTTGTTGGAGCTCCGTTCGCATCTGTGCGCGCAGTTTCGCGTCGAGGTTCGAGAGCGGTTCGTCCATCAGGAAGACCGCTGGATCGCGGACGATCGCACGGCCAAGCGCGACCCGCTGTTGTTGCCCGCCGGAGAGTTCGCCGGGTTTGTCGTCGAGGAGATCGTCGATATCCATCATTTCAGCGGCCATCTCGACCTGGTCGTCGATTTCGGTGGCCGACAGCTCCGTCGACATCTTCAGCCCGAACGCGATGTTCTCCCTGGCGGTCATGTGAGGATAGAGCGCGTAGTTCTGGAACACCATCGCGATATCCCGGTCTTTGGGCTTGTCCTCCGTTATGTCGGTCTCTCCGAATCGGATCGAGCCGCTCGTTACGGTCTCGAGGCCAGCGATACAGCGAAGCGTCGTCGATTTGCCACAGCCGGACGGCCCCACGAAAACGATGAACTCCCCGTCTTCGATCTCGAGGTCGAGCGAGTCGACGGCGCGGAGCGGTCCGTTCGGCGTACGATACTCTTTGGTCAGGCTCTCTATGTCAATCCGGCCCATTCGTTACGAATGCTATTGCCAAGGTATATATAGCTGTCTGAAACTGACACGTTGTGTTTCCCGCGAACGGCAGCGATGGTCGGCACAATAGAATTACATGCGAGCGAAGACAACTACCGCGCTATGGTGCCAACAGACGCGAGTGAGATGGATCTCGCGACGAAAGTCGGCCAGCTGTTCGTCGTCGGCTTCGACGGGACGGAGCTCACTGCCGACCTCCGAACGCTGATCACCGAACGACAGTGTGGCAACGTCGTCTACTTCAGCCGGAACGTCGAGACCCCGACACAGGTCGCAACGCTTACCGACCGACTACGGCGGCTCGTCCTCGAGGAGGGGCCGGGCGTCCCGCCGTTCGTGATGGCCGATCAGGAAGGCGGAGTCGTCTCCCGTCTCGGCTGGGGGACGGAGCTGCCCAGTCAGATGTGCATCGGTGCGAGCGGCGATCCCACGCTCGCACGCACCGCCGGTGAAGCCGTCGCCGGCGAACTGGCCGCACTCGGGATCAATTTCAACTTGGCACCCGTCCTCGACGTCAACAACAACCCGCGGAACCCGGTGATCGGCGTCCGCTCGTTCGGCGAGGACCCCGAGCGAGTGGGCGAACTCGGGGTCGAACTGGCACTGGGGATGCAGTCCCGAGGCGTCATCGCCTGTGGCAAACACTTTCCGGGACACGGCGATACGAGTGCCGACTCCCATCACGAACTACCCGTCGTCGATCACGACCGCGAGCGACTCGCGGACGTCGAGTTCGCGCCGTTTCGGCGAGCGATCGACGCCGGGCTCGACGCGATCATGACGACGCACGTCTCGTTCCCGGCGATCACGGAAACGCCGTCGACCCCGGCGACCGTGTCGGCCGCGGTCCAGCGCCGAGTGCTCCGCGACGAACTCGGCTTCGACGGCCTCCTCGTGACCGACGGGATGGAGATGCGCGCCATCGCGGACGGGGTCGGAACACCGGAGGGCTGCGTGCGAGCGCTCGAGGCGGGCTGTGACCTGCTGCTCGTCTGTCACACACCCGAGACACAGGCGGACGCGATCGACGCGGTGATCGATGCAGTCGAATCGGGTCGACTCGACGAGGCAACGATCGACACAGCCGTCGACCGAATCCTCCGCTACAAACGCCGCCGCGTGAGCGACTCGCGGTCGCCGTCAGCCCCGCCCTGGGCGGACGCGGCCGACCGTTCCGCCGAGACCGCGCGTGCGATCGCCGCTCGCGGGATCACGCTCGCTCGCGACCGGGACGACACGCTCCCGTTCACGACCGATCGGCCGCTCCGGCTGGTCGGGTCGTCGGGCGGCCCAGCGTCGCCGGCGGAAGACGACGAGTTCGAGCCATCGCTGCTCGCCGAGTCGCTCGCCACCGTCGGATTCGACGTCACGTGTCACGAGTTCGACGACCCGCTCGAGGGACCGTCGTTCGACGACGACGCACAGGTGATCGCCGCCGTCGACGACGCGACGGCCGACGAATCACAGGCAGCAGCGGTCGGCGCACTCGACGACCGAACGTCGCGGTTCGCGGCGGTACTCGTTCGGAACCCCTACGATCTGTCGACGGTTCCCGACGTCTCGACTGCAGTGGTGACGTACGATTACACGCCGGCGACACGCACCGTTCTCGGGGAGATGCTCGTCGGCGAGACGACGCCGACCGGTCAGTTGCCGGTCACCGTTCCCGGGTTTGCGGACTGAACGGGTTCGACGTCGGACGGCAGCGCAGTCGCGTCATACCAGCGAGACCGAACGAGGGAGCGACCGGGACGGGCCGTACTCGCCGATCCTCTCGAGAGGGTGGCTACTGTTTCACGCCGCCCTCGGTCAGTCCCTTGACGATCGGCTTCTGGAACGCCACGAAGATGAGGAGGATCGGGAGCGTCGCGACCGTCGACGCGGCCATCATCTCGCCCCAGTGGTTCTGGTCCCGTTCCATGAACTGCTGGATGCCGATCGAAAGCGGAGTCACGTCGCCTCGTGCCATGACCGACGCGAACAGCACCTCGTTGAACGCGACCAGGAACACGAACATCCCCGTCGCGGCGATTCCCGGCGCTGCAAGCGGCAAGACCACTCGAAACAGGGCCTGGAACCGGGTACAGCCGTCGACGCGAGCGGCTTCCTCGAGCGATGGGGGGATCGTGTCGAAAAACCCACGAAGCATCCAGATCGCGAACGGAACGGAGAACGTGGTGTAGACGAAGATGATCCCCTGATAGGTGTGAATGAGCTGGATCCCGACGGTATCGTGAATCGTCCGGAACAGCATGAACATCGGCAACAGAATCAAGATTCCGGGGATCAGCTGGGTCCCGATGAGCGATGCACCGACGTACTGTCGGCCCGGGAACCGGTACCGGGAGAACGCGTACCCGCCGAGACAGGCGATGAAGAGCGCGATAACCGTCGTCGTGCTCGCGATGACGAGACTGTTCACGAAGTACCCCAACAGATCGACGCGAGACCACATGTCGATGTAGTTCTGGTAGTGAAGCGACGTCTCGGTGAAGCTCGGATCGCCGCCGACGATCTCGAATCGGGTTCGGAAGCTGTTGAACACCATCCAGTAAATGGGGAACAGGGCCCAGATCGCGATCGTCAGCAGGACTCCCTTGGACGCGAGTCCGAACAGTCGGTCCGTGGTCTCCTCGGACGGCCTCCACTCGTCGGGAATCATTGGGTATCCGCCTCCAAATCGCTCCGGATGAAGCGGCGGTAGTAGATCGTCGCGATCACCATCGAAACGACGAACAGTCCGACGCTCATCGCGGCCCCGCGACCGAACGCGAAGGCTCTGAACGAGAAGTTATAGATGTACACCATCGTCACCTCGACCGACGAGGGCGGACTCCCGCCGAACATCACGTACGGCGTCGTGAAGTTGATCATCGTCCACAGCAACATGAGGAGTATCACCACCCCGGAGACGGGTTTGAGTTGTGGCAGCGTGACGTATCGGAACTTGCCCCAGCGGCCGGCCCCGTCGATGGACGCGGCCTCGTAGAGCTGTTGGGGGATCGACTGGAGGCCGGCATAGAGCATGATCATCACCCAGGGGAACTGGATCCAGACGTGTGCGATAGTCATCGACCACAGCGCTTGATCGCCGAGCAACCAGAACACCGGCTCGTCGATGATCCCGACGGACATGAGCGCGTGGTTGATGATGCCGGAATCGGAGAGGAACATCATGCGCCAGACGTTCAACGTCACGATCGCCGGGGCGATCCACGGAAGCAACAACAGCGTTCGAACGACGAACGATCCTCTGAACCCCTGATTGAGGATCAACGCTGCCGTCAGCCCCAACACGTAGGTCCCGACGAGGACGCCGAACGACCAGAGGGCGGTCCGCGATATCGAGTACCAGTATCGGCTCCCGATGGTCGTCGCCGGATCCATCACGAAGGCGTAGTGTTCGAGGCCGACGAACGGCGCGCTCGTCCAGTCACCGATGTAGTTCGCGTCCACGCCCATGAAACTGATCGTCACCCCCCACACGACGGGGACGAAGTGCACGACGAACATCATCGCCAGTGCGGGAAACAGGAGCTTGTACGCGTATCGGTACTTCTCGTCGAGTCGACTGTACAACGGGAGATACCGCCCGAGATCACCGCTGGTCACTCGCTCGCGTAACCGCAAGGAAGCGCGTACCATGATATGTAGCTTTCGAGATCTATGTTAGTTCTTTCGGAGCCCCATCCGTAATCAACCCTCTTGTGCCTGATCGACGAGTTGCTGTGCGACACCGGCGGCCTCGTCGAGGAGTTCCGCGGACCGTCCGTCTTCCCACTCGCCCGTGACGACTTCCTCGAGCCACTGGCCGATCGTTCCGGCGAGTTCGCCCTCGACTTCGCTCAGCCCCGGAATCATCGGATAGTGCCGCGCATGGGGGAGCACGTCGTCGTGGAGCGTCCGGCTGAGTTCGTCGTCGAATTCGGAGCGGTCGAACGCCGCTTCGACGGTCGGCAGCAGACCGATCCGATCGGCAAACGCCGCGTTCGTCTCCGGCTGGGCGAGCCACGAGATCCACTCGGCGGCTTCCTCCTGCTTGTCCGACCACGGCCGAATGCCGAGCCCTTCCATGCCGAAGAACGTCGACCGGTCGCCGGTCGGCCCGGCCGGGAGTTGGCCGATCGTGAAGTCGCTCCGGTCCGCCATCCCTTGCTCGACGAACTGATCGACGGGACTCAGGTCTTGCATGATTGCCCCGACGTCCTCGTTGATCAACGCCCCGTCGAACTCGTCGACCCCCCACTCGGCGATCTGTGTCGGCATGACGTCGTCTTCGACGATGAGGTCCTTCCAGAAGTTCAGCGCCTCGACGCCTTCCGTCGAATCGAATAGGATCTCGTTCGTCTCCTCGTCGGCCACTTGCCCGCCGTTTTGCCAGAGGAACGTGATGAACGCACGCGGTAGCTCCCAACTCACGCCCATCATCGCGTAGAGGTGTCTGTCGGGGAACTCCGCTCGGAACGCCTGCCCCTGCTCGACGAGGTCGTCCCAGTCGTCTGGTTGGCCGTCGATTCCCGCTTGCTCGACGAGCGGATCGTACTCGAGATAGCCACGCGGTCCCCAGAACCACGGGATGCCGTGGACGGCTCCCTGGTACTCCATGATGTCGGTCACTTGGTCGAAAAAGCCGTCCGATTCGGGCAACGGTGCATCCAGTTCCGACAGGTCGACCCAGCCGTCGGCGTTCGCCTGTTGTGGGAGGAACGTCGACGCGATGTGGTCGACGTCCGGCCCAGTACCGGACTGGATATCGGTCACCTGTGAGTCCGGCACGTCCGCCCACGTCAGAAACTCGTGTTCGACTTCGATACCGGTCTCCTCCTCGAAGGCGTCTGACTGTTCCTCGAGCCAGTCGGCCTGCGGTTCCTGCCCGATGTAGCGCGCTCGGATCGCATCTCCGGAACCGTTCGAACCGGTGAATCCGTTCAGGCACCCGGCGAGACCGAGCGTCGTCGTTGTGCCGGCATACTGCAGTAGCTTGCGTCGGGTATGGTCTGTCATATCATTCGGCCCGGACGACTATTTCGGTAGATCACATATATAGTTTTTCATCAGTCCGGTGCCGAGGACAACGGCCATCACGCAGTCCGGTCCCGAGACGGTCGGTGCGAGAGATCGAACGTTTATAGGTGATTGTCACGAACTGCCTGTATGAAAATCGTCGACTACGAACTGTTCCAAGTGCCGCCCCGATGGCTCTTCCTGAAACTCGAGACGGCGGACGGGCTGATCGGGTGGGGCGAACCGATCGTCGAAGGGCGGGCCGCGACCGTCCGGACTGCCGTCGACGAGGTCATGGACAGCTATCTCCTCGGGAAGGACCCACACCGGATCGAAGAGCACTGGCAAGCGATGTATCGGGGGTGTTTCTATCGTGGCGGCCCGGTGTTGATGAGCGCCATCGCGGGAATCGATCAGGCGCTGTGGGATCTCAAGGGCCGCGCGTTCGGTGCACCGGTGTACGAACTCCTCGGCGGAAAGACGCGGGACAAGATCCGCGTCTATCAGTGGATCGGTGGCGATCGAACCGACGAGGTCGGCACCGAAGCAGAGCAGTTGTGCGACGTCGGCTACACCGCGTTGAAGATGGACGCGGCCAACCAGATGCGGCACCTCGAGCCGCCGGCCGTAGTGGACGAGGTCGTGTCCCGCGTCGAACACGTACGCGAGACCGTCGGTCCGAGTATCGATGTCGTCGTCGACTTTCGAGGGCGGATCTCGAAGTCACTCGCGAAACGGATCGCACCGAAACTCGAGCCGTTCGATATCGCGTTTATCGAGGAGCCGGTTCTTCCCGAAAACCTCGAATATTTGCCCACGCTCGCGTCACAGACCACCGTTCCGCTGGCGACGGGCGAGCGGCTCTACTCGCGCTGGGATTTCAAGCCGCTGTTCGAACGCGGTGGCGTCGATGTCGTACAACCCGACGTCTCCCATGCGGGCGGAATCTCCGAAATGGTACGAATCGCGAACATGGCAGAAGCACACGACGTGGCAGTAGCTCCGAACTGTCCGCTCGGACCGATCGCGCTGGCGGCCTCGTTGCAAGTGAGTGCGACCGTTCCGAACCTGTTGTTCCAAGACCACGGGTTCGACATCTATCCTGCCCCGAAGAGCGCAGCCGATAACTATCTCGACGATGCCTCCGTCTTCGAGTTCATGGACGGCTATCTCGACCTCCTCGACGAACCCGGGCTTGGGATCGGGATCGACGAGGAGGCCGTTCGGGAGCGGTCCCAGCGGAATCTCAACTGGCACAATCAGGTGTGGCGCCAGGAGGACGGGAGTATCGCGGAGTGGTGAACCGATCGCCTCCGCCTTTTGTTTCGCTCTCGGAAACGGCCCTCCGTCCGATCGCCGGTCGCCGACCCTGCTTTCGAATGGATCGAATCGCTATTACAGTCTTATGACTGTAATGATGTGGTCCCACGACCGTACTCGAGTCGCTCCCGGCTCGTCGATCGGGTCCGCGTTTCGAATAGCTACGACCTTCATTACAATCCTATGTCTGTAATGTAGTGGCACACTCACGGGGAGAGGCGGACTGGGCCCGGATACGTTTCGGAGGAAGAAACGAGACGGCAGCGTGCCACGTCCCGGCAGGGAGCACGGGGCGTGACGCGGGACGTGTGCCACTCGAACCGGACACGCTCGTCGGTAGTGAACACGGTCGCCGCTGGATCTCGAGGCACTGCTGTCGACCGTTCTGACGGCAAAACGAGTTCGAGTATCGGTCGACCGGCTCGTCGCTCACTCGAGATAGGCTCGAGTGGTTTCGTGGAACGGGACGAATCCCTCCGCGCTGTCGACGCCGGTTTGCTTCCCGAGAACGGTGTTTTCCGCGGCGATTCCGTCTACGAGGTTGTCGAACTCCGCGTCGATGCCGCCGTGTGACTGGAGGAACTCGACCTGAGACTCGTGTCGTCTGATCGCGTCCGCCTTGACGTCCTCGTAGCCACTGATGTCGACGTAGACCGACGGATCGAACTCGGCGGTCGGCTTCCCGAAGTAGTAGACGTTCTCCGGATCGCAGGGATCTGACGGCGTCTCGACGAGGGGCAACGACGCCATGTAGTAGGCGTCGGTGACGAGTCGCGACGTGACCCGATGGTCGGGGTGCATGTCGTCTCGATAGTGGGTGAGGACGATGTCCGGCGAAAACGTCCGGATCGTCTCGACGATCGAGAGCCGGTTCTCGAGGGAGTACTCGATGCGTCCGTCTTCGAATCCGAGAAACTCGACCGCGTCCGCGCCGAGTATCTCACCGGACTGTCGTGCCTCCGCCTCGCGGACGGACGCGATCTCGCTGGTCGTCGTCTCGATCCCTCCATACTCGCCGCGGGTCAGATGGGCGATCGTGACCGTGTCGCCCCGATCGGCGTGTTTTGCGAGCGTCCCGCCACAGAAGATGTCGGCGTCGTCCGGATGCGCAACGATGGCTAATAGCTTCATGGACGGATCGACTGACGGATGGGGGAAATAAAATAATTTCCCCTCCCTCGAGTCAGAGTGAAAGACGGGCTCTACGGCCGCTACCGACGGGATCCGGGCGTCACGGAGAGCTCCGAGAGCAGCATGTTACTCGCGCTGAACAGGATTCCGGGGACGTTTTCCTCGAACCGCTTCCCGGAGAGTTCGTCAGCCCACCCCGAGACGAAGACCGCACCCGTCACCGACTCGGTCGAGATTCCGTCGGCGACGCTGTTCACACGCGGAAACTGTTCCTGTCGATCGAACGCGACCCCGCGGTCGCGGATCCGATCCAGCTCGGCCCGGAGTTCGGATTCGGCCGTGATCGTGTACTCGGTTCGTTCCGTCCTGGGGGTCTCGAGAAGCGTGTCGAGTTCGTCCTCGGACTGCTCGGCGAGGATCGCCTTTCCCGCGGCACTGCAGTGGAGCAGTCGCGTATTGTACGCCGGAAAGTCCGGGTCGGCGTGTGCCGTGGAGAGATACACGTCGACGACTCGCCCGTCGTGCTCGATAGCTATCCCGGCCACTTCGTTCGTCATCTCGGCGAGTTCGTCGATCGGAGCCGCCGCTGCGCGGTGCAGTTCGGACAGCGATCCGGCTCGGATACCGTAGTCGAGAAACCGAACGGACGGCAGATAGTGACCGTCGGATCGATCGACGTACCCGAGTTCGTGCAGCGTCGATAGATGCTTGGAAACGGTCCCCTTCGACAGCCCCGTTTGCTCGGCGATCGCCGTCACACCGATCGGTTCCAGTGAATCGGCGACGATTTCGAGGATCGTCAGCGACCGAACGGTGGCACCGATCGCGGTATCGCTCTGCATACGTCATTCATAGCACACATCATATATAGTCGTTTCCGCGTGAGAAACGGACGAAAACAAACTGACAACCGAACTTATTTATATCCTGTGAGTGAACGTGTCGAGCACGATAGATGAGTGAGAAGACCGTGTACGACGAGCTAGGCGTCCCGAGTGTCATCAACGCCTCCGGAACGAAAACACGGATCGGCGGCAGCCGTATCCGACCGGAGGCCGTCGAAGCGATGGGACGGGCAGCCACCGAGTTCGTCAGACTCTCCGATTTACAGGCGAAAGCGAGCGAGCGCATCGCTACCGTGACGGGATCACAGGCCGGCTACGTGACGTGTGGTGCCGACGCCGGTCTGCTTCTCGCTGCGGCCGCGACACTGGCTGGCGACGATCCCGCCGCGATGGACCAGCTCCCGGACACCGACGGCATTCCCGACGAGATCATCATGCCACGGACGCACAGAACCGGCTACGATCACGCGTTCCGTGGGGCTGGGGCGACCATCGTCGACGTCGGGACGAACGATCGAGTCCTCGGTACCGGCTCGACCGCGGTCGAGCCGTGGGAGATCGAACGTGCGATCACCGAGCAGACGGCGGCGATCGGCTACGTCCAGAAACCGTACACCGAGCCCGCCCTGTCGACGGTTACCGACATCGCGTCGGCATACGACGTCCCGGTTATCGTCGACGCGGCCGCGGAACTCCCGCCGACGGAGAACCTCTCCCGGTTCATCGAGGACGGTGCGGACCTCGTCGTCTTCAGCGGTGGGAAGGCGATCCGCGGTCCGCAAACGACCGGGATCGTCGCCGGCCGCCGCGATCTCGTCGAATCGATCGCCCTTCAGCATCTCGATATGCACGCCGCCGGCGAGGTCTGGCAACCACCGGCAGCACTCGTCGACATCGATCGGTTCGACGGCGTCCCGCGACAGGGGATCGGACGGCCGCTGAAAGTCGGGAAGGAGGAACTCGTCGGTCTCCTCGTCGCCCTCGAGTCGTTCCTCGAGGACGACCACGACGCCGCTCACGATCGATGGCGGCGTGATGCGGAGCGAATCGTTTCCGCGCTCGAGTCCGTTCACGGGGTCGATCCGACACTCGATGGCGGTGGCGACGTCTCGGTCGCCCCAGCGGTCGCGGTTCACGTCGATACCGCTGTCGCGGCGTGTTCCGCGACGGAACTCGTTCGGACGCTTCGAGCGGAATCGCCTCGCGTCTTCGTCGGGGCGGACCGCCTGGACGAAGACGTCGTCACGATCAATCCCATGTGTCTCGAGGAGTCCGAACTGGACCACGTCATCGAGCGCGTCAGTTCACACCTGACGACGTCACAGGAATGACCCCACTCGTCACCGAAACACATATGTGTACTGTCATATACTGGGTAATCGAAAGATGAACGAAATCGAAACGGAAGACGCACCTGCAAGTATCGGACCGTTCTCACAGGCAGTCCGCGACGGCGATCGAGTGTACGTTTCCGGACAGGGGCCGGTCGATCCCGAGTCGGGAGCGATCGTCGGCGACGACATCACCGAGCAGACCCACGCCACCATGGAGAACATCGAAACCGTTCTCGAGGCCGGCAGCAGTTCGCTCGAGAACATCGTCAAGTCGACGGTGTTCGTCACCGATATGGACGACTACGAGGAGATCAACGCGGTGTACGAACAGTACGTGACCGAGCCCTACCCCGCCCGGAGCGCCATCGAAGTATCGCGACTGCCGATCGAGATCGGCGTCGAAATCGACGTGATCGCACGGGTCGACCCATGAGAGCGATCGCCGTCGAACGGGGCGACTCACAGCCGCGTCTCATAGAGAAACCCCGCCCCGAACCCGGCCCCGGCGAAGCGTTGGTTCGAACGCTCCGAGTGGGAATCGACGGAACCGATTTCGAGGTGATCGACGGGAATCACGGCGGCTTCCCCGCCGACAGCGATCACCAAGTCCTTGGCCACGAAGCCGTCGGTGTCGTCGAGGCGTCGAACGACACCGACCTCGAGGAAGGACAGCTCGTGGTTCCGACGGTTCGCCGCCCGCCGAACACCGCAAACGAGTACTTCCGGCGGGGAGAGCCCGATATGGCCCCGCCCGACCAGTGTCTCGAACGCGGGATCGACGGTGCGCACGGCTACATGGCCGACTACTTCACGAGTCCGGCGGCGTTTCTCGTCCCCGTTCCGGCCGCGTTCGAAGCGACGGGCATCCTCGTCGAACCGATGAGCAACACCGAAAAAGCGCTCGAGCACGCCTCCGCTTCGCGGTCGGCGTTCGACTGGCAGCGTGACGCAGCGCTCGTGCTCGGAAACGGGCCGCTGGGCCTGCTAACACTCGCCAGACTCCAGTCGGAGTTCGATCGGACGTACTGTCTCGGTCGCCGTGACCGGCCCGATCCGACGATCGACCTCATCGAACGGGTGGGCGCGACCTACGTCGACTCGCGTGAGACCCCTGTGACCGACGTTCCAACCGCCTACGAGCCGATGGACCTCGTCTACGAAGCGACCGGCTACGCGAAACACGCCTTCGATACGATCGACGCACTCGAGCAAAACGGCGTCGGGGTGTTGCTCGGACTCCCCGGAGACGATGCGTTCGACGTGGAGGGGGGGCGGCTCCATCGCTCGCTCGTTCAGGGCAACAAAGCACTCGTCGGCAGCGTCAACTCCCACGTCACGCACTTCGAGGCCGCCTGTGAAACGCTCTCTGCGCTCCCCGACTGGTTCGGTGACGCACTCGTCACGGACGTCTTCGAACCGGCCGCCGTCGACGATGCGTTTTCCCGCTCACCGGATCGGATCAAGACCGTCATCGAGTTCGGCTCGCGTTGACCGACGATCGACCGCGTCTCGGCTCGCGGGATGCGCTCGGGAGTATCGGGGTGTGGTTCCGAGCGGTAACGCCGTCGCTGCCGTTATAGTTGTGATATTCGACAGTATTTTGAGCACATAGTATTGCTCTATTAAGGCAATATTATGGGACGCACTCCCGCCTTCACGGAGCGCTCTTCGAGCGGCTACTATCGCTCCTGTCGAGACGATTCTGTACGTGTTACTCGACGAAACTCGGTTCTGTCGACGCTCCGCGTTCGTCGGGACGACTGATCGCTGCTTTCCCGTTCCGATGTGAAACGACTGGCCACACAGGGCGTTAACGAGCACGACGCACCGACATACGGCGATATGCGTTTCCTATTCGATTTCGGCTGCCGTCGGTCTCGAACCGAGGATCGACTATTATATTGTGTAGTAATGGATATTATATACAATATAATTCTGTATTCATAAGTCTATTTCTATTTCGGGATCGAACTCGCTCGAGCGCCATCGCCGGACGTACCGTGCGATCCAACGACGAGACGCGTCGGTTCCGCACAGTGTCCGGTTCGGCCAGCTCGTGGAGAGCTGTCGGAGAACCGGTTGCCGCTGCCCACAGCCCCGCGTGGCGAGTGACCAGCAGCGGAATCTGACGCCTATCGTGTGTGTCCGCGGACGAGACCGCCGCCTCGGACGTCTGCCAGCCGACTCCACCCGATTGGTCGTCGACTCGAGAGATACGACCGAATCGCCGGGAGCGACACTCGACCGTCGATAGGTCCGCCGTGTGTACCGGTACTCCCCCGGCGCACCGGCGCGTTCGTTCCGGTCGAGGCGGGTGGTGGACACGGAGCGCACTCGCCGGCCGATGTGCGACTGAGTTCGTAACACTCTAATACGGACACCAACTACTGATTGGTACGTCGGTAGCCGACCCGACGAGTGCAGTGGAGTCCATTGGGGTAGTGGCCAATCCTGAAGCCTTCTGGGGGCTTCGACCCTGGTTCGAATCCAGGATGGACTACTTCTCTGTCGTTTCGACTCGAGCACTTCTTCACCTGCGTCTCCCGGTTTCCAGTTGAAACGAAGGGGTCTCGCAGTAACTGTCGTGCCACCAGAAGCCATATCTTTGCGTCCTCGTTAGATAGCCAGTATGAACCGACGGACGTTCCTCGCTGTCGGAGGGACAGCAGTAATCGGTGGGGCGGCTGGTTGTCTCGGTGGCGATACCGGCAGTGATGCCAACGGCTACGGGCCCGAACCGGAGTCAGTCCCCGAAGAGCGGTCCATCGACACCAGCGTCTATCAGACACAGGTGTTCGAGGGTATCGAGGTCCCCCTTGCACCGATCGACGACGTGTACTATTGGTATCAGCGACAGGAAGCACGGGTAGCCGATGCACGTGGTAGTGACCAGTACCAGAACGCCCACATCGCTGGTGCCCCGCTGAGTTCTGCCCCGGACGGTGGATCGAACGATCCAGTTTCGGACTGGTCGACGGACGAGCGCATCGTTACCTACTGTGGCTGTCCACACCATCTCTCCGGACTTCGGGCCGCATCGCTGATCGATAACGGTTACGAGGAAGTGTACGCGCTCGACGAGGGGTTCGGAGCATGGATCGATCGTGGCTATCCGCTCGAGGGCTCGGAGGTCTCGGAAGATCGGGCGACCTACGAGATTCAGGGGCAGTCCGACCCAGCCTACGCCGACGAGATGGTCATGCTCGAGCAAGTCGACGCGGACCGACGCGAGGCGGCACCGATCGCCGAGGACGGCTCGTACACGCTCCAACTCCACTACGCGGGCTCGACCGACTCCCGGTTCAGAGTCGAAGCGCCCGACTACACGACCGAGGGGACGCTCGCGGACCTGACGAGCGGTACCGTCACAGTTTGAGTCAGTCGTCCCCGGTTCGATCGTAGACTCCCGCCCGCTCGAGTTCGCCACGCTTTTCGAGCACGTCGGGCGTCCGACAGATCCCCGGCGCGCCGGTTACCTGCGGTACCGTACAGTTGTTGCAACTCTCACAGAGGACCCGCGGCGTCTCGGCTCCCGAATCGGGCTCGAGCAGCCGCGCCCCTAGCCGCGGTTCGGCGTAGAAGGGGCGGGCCATGCCGACCATGTCGCAGGCGGGGGCCGCGTCACTGTCCTCGCCGCCGTCGGCCCCACCGCTCGAGCCGAGCAGTCGGTCCATCTCCCCGCGCCCTCGAATCCCACCCTCCGCGAGGACGGGGATGGACACCTGCTCGCGGACGCGCCGACAGAAGTCCTCGTTCCACGCGGGCTCGAAGTCGTACTGCAGCGACTGCACTCGATTCGCGACGGCGACGAGCCGCCGTCGCGTCGATCCCCCGAAGGCCACGTCGTAGGCCTCGGACAGAGCGTCGTTGTCCCACGCCCGCTCGGGGTACTCCCCGCGGACGATGCTCATGTCCCAGACGACCGACGTCTGGACTGGAACGACCGCGTCGTAGCCGATCCGCTCGAGCCGGCGGGCGATCTCGATGCCGTCCGCGAGCGAGAGTTTTCGCCGAACGACCGGTGCGGGCGGCGCTGGCGTTTCGGCGGGAACCTTGGTCAGCAGGGGCACGTCGCCGGCCCGCTCGCGGATCTCGTCGTGGACGACGGCGAGGAAATTCAGGCGGGCCTCGGGCGACCCCCCGAACTCGTCGTCCCGGCGGTTGTAAAATGGCGACAGGAACTGCTGGACGATCCCCATGTTCGCTCCGGCGAGGTGGATCCCGTCGTAGCCCGCGTCGACCCCGTCGGCCGCTGCACGGCCGAAATCCGCCGCGAGGTCGTACACCTCGGCCGTGGTGAGGACGTGGGGGTCGTACTTCAGAAAGCCCGCCCGATCCAGCAGCCGTAACTGCCAGGGGGGCTGTGACACCGCGAGTTGCGCGAGGTCGGGGTGCTCGCGGCGGTACTCGGCGTGCCAGGTCTCCATGCTTCGGAGGCCGCCGTGCTCGAGTTGGAGGACGATCCGGCTTCCGTGGTCGTGTATGCGGTCGGTGAGCCGCGAGAGTCGGTCGACGAAGGCGGGGTCGTGGACGCGGGTCATCCCCGGCGCGGCACAGCCACCCTCGCCGCGGACGATCGTCGCGCCCTGACAGACGAGCCCGACCCCCGACTCGGCCGCGGGCTCTAAGTCGTCGATCAGCGCGTCGACCGCGTCGGGGCCGTTGCCCGCACACTCGAGCAGCGGCGCACGATAGAGCCGGTTGGGGATCGTGACGCCGCCGATATCGATTGGATCCTCGAGGGTGGCCATGCAGGAGCTATCACCCGGCCGACCAAGAGCGTGGCCCCGATCGGCGGTCGGACGCTCGATCGGCGTGTCGACGGGCGGGAGCGAACGGCTAAAGTACGCTGAGTGGTAACGTACAACGGGGTGTAGCGATGTCCCCCGAAAGCGAACCCGATACGGACCCACCGACGTGTTCCCGCTGTGAGATCGAGATGGAGCGCAGAGCCGAGGGGACCGCGAGAACCGTCCCGGTTATCGGCGACGAGGTCGAGTACCGGCAGTTTGGCTGTCCCGAGTGCGGACAGGGTGCCCGCTTCGAACGGCGTGATCCGGACGAGACGTGGTCGCGAACCGTCGCTGCACGGGACGAGTAGGAGATCCCGCGATCGGTGTCCGGCGTATCGCCCACAGATCACGTGCCCCGTTTTTCGTGCCCGGACGGCGTTCGACCCGACTATCCCGTCGCAGCCCGCCGGCCGAGACGCACGGTTTCACCCGTCGTCTCGGTTCGCTCAGGGTGGCAGGACGACCGCTCGTCCTTCGATCTCGTTGTGCTCGAGTCGTTCCGCGACCGTATTGATCTCGTCGAGGTCGTGGCGTTCGGTGCGCAGTTCGACGTCGCCCCGATCGACGAGCGCGACGAGTTCCTGCAGTTCGGCGTACTTGCCGACCAGCGTGCCGCGGAACGAGAACTCGCCGTCGACCAGTGCCTGACTGGGTTCGTGGATGTGGCCGCCGTAGCCGACGATGTGGTGGTCGCCCCCGGCGGCGACGATCTCGGGTGCGAGTGCGGTCGTCTCGTCGCGGCCGACGAAGTCGACCACCTGTTGGGCCCCCTCGTCGTCGGTCAGGTCAGCAATCACGTCGGCGAGGTCCTCCTCGGCGGAGTTGATCGCGTGGCGAGCACCGAACTCTTCGGCCAACTCGAGCGCTTCGTCTTTGATGTCGGCGGCGACGATGTCGGCGGCGGTCATGGCATCGAGACACTGGAGTCCGATGTGGCCGAGGCCGCCGACGCCGATGACGACGCAGGTATCGCCGGGGTTCAGTTCGTCGACCGCCTTTTTGACGGCGTGGTAGGCCGTGATTCCTGCGTCCGCGTGCGGTGCGATTTCCGTCGGGTCGACGCCGTCGGGGAGCGGGATCACCGCGCGCTCGTTGGTCTGGAGGTACTCGGCGAAGCCGCCGTCGGTCGTGAGCCCGTTGAACGCGCTGTTCTCGCAGTACATGTCCTCGCCGAGCCGGCAGGGGCGACAGATGCCACAGGTCTGGACGGGGTGGCAGATTACCGGATCGCCCTCCTCGACCAGCGTCACCTCCTCGCCGGTCTCGGCGACGATCCCGGCGTTCTCGTGGCCCAGCGTCATCGGCAGGTCCTGTGGCGCGTAATCGGCCCACATCCCCTCGACGATGTGGTTGTCAGTTTGACACCACCCTGCTCCCTCGACTTCGACCAGGACCTGATCGGACTGCTCGAGGGCTGGCCGGTCGACCTCGTCGATCTGCAACGCGTCGCTCATGTCGTCGGTGTACTCGTGGAGTCTGGCTGCGTGCATGGTACCGCGTCACAGTTCGTCGGCATCCGTGATAACGTTCCCCTCGCGTATCGCTCTGTGTGAGTATATGAATGTTGATACTAAACTGATTAGACGCTAATTTTGCGCGTAGAGGCCCTCGTCGATGGGGTATTCAAACGTGTCTGAAAAAGAGTAATATGGCGTAGTATCGATATGCATTGTGCGATGTATCAGCACAACGGAGCGGAAATATTCGTCATCGACGGGCACGTCCACCTGTGGGACGCCACGGAGGAGAACATCAAACACGAGGGTGGGGAGGAGTTCATCCAGTGTTTCTACGATTATCACACGACGTTCACTCCCGAGGAACGGCAGTGGGACATGGACGAGTATCGGGAGTACGGTGCCGATCGGATGGTCGAGGACCTGTTCGGCAACGCTGCCGCCGACATGGGGATCTTCCAGCCGACGTACCTCACCGACTTCTACGAAGAGGGGTTTAACACGACCGAACAGAACGCCGAACTCGCGACCGAGTACCCCGAGCGGTTCGTCCTCAACGGCACCTTCGATCCCCGCGACGGGGAGGCGGGCCTCGAGTACCTCGAGGAACTCCACGATACGTACGATATCCCCGGCGTCAAACTCTACACCGCCGAGTGGCGCGACGACTCGAAGGGGTGGCGACTCGACGACGAGGACGCCTTCGAGTTCCTCGAGAAGTGCCAGGAACTCGGGATCGAGAACATCCACGCCCACAAGGGGCCGACGATCCGGCCCCTCAATCGCGACGCGTTCGACGTGAAAGACGTCGACGACGCGGCCTCGTCGTTCCCGGAGCTCAACTTTATCGTCGAACACGTCGGGCTCCCCCGCCTCGACGACTTCTGCTGGATCGCCGCCCAGGAGAACAACGTCTACGGCGGCCTCGCCGTCGCCGCGCCGTTCGCCCAGAACCGGCCGGGCAAGTTCTCGGAGATCATGTCCGAACTCCTCTGGTGGCTCGGGGAGGATCGCGTCCTCTTTGGCTCGGACTACGCGCTGTGGAACCCCGACTGGCTCGTCGAAGAGGTTCTCGAGGCCGAATTCACGCAGGAACACCGCGCGGAGTACGGCGTCGAGTGGGACCTCGAGACGAAAAAGAAGGTCATGGGCGAGAATATCGCCGACCTCTACGACATCGACATCGAGGCGAAACGGCAGGCGTTCCAGGACGACGAGATCAGTCAGCAGTTCGGTCTCGGGGACCACTACGCCAGCGAGGAACCCGCGGCTGCGGACGACTGATGAGTGGACGGGCTCCCGACGGCTCCGCACCGACGCGAGCGGCCGTCCGCGACCGACTGGATCGAGTGACGGATCCGGAACTCGACCGCTCGATCGTCGCCCTCGAGTACGTCGACGCGATCGAGATCGACGCGCAACGCGTCGCCGTCGACCTCACGCTCCCGACGGCGTGGTGCTCGCCGGCCTTCGCCTGGATGATGGCGATCGACGCCCGCGACGAGGTCGAGTCCCTGCCGGCGGTCGAAGAGAGCCGGATTACGCTTCACGACCACATGCACGAGACGGAAATCAATCGCGGCGTGAACGAACGGCTGTCCTTCGGTGAGGCGTTTCCGGACGCCGACGGCGACGTCGCGGCAGTCCGTGCGGAACTCGACGAGAAGGCCCGCGTCGCCCGCCAGTACGATGCAGTCGAAACGCTGCTCGAGGCCGGTCTCGACGGCGAGTCGATCGTCGACGTTCGAGTACGGGACCTCGAGATCGACCGGTCGACCGACACCGTCGCCGTCTACGTTCAGGACCGTTCGTTTGCGGTCACTGTTCCGCCCGAGCCGATCGAGCGCTACCTCGAGAAAGCCCGCAAGACCGACCTCGTTTCGGAGCCGGACACCCCCCTGTTTCGAACGCCGGAGGGCGATCCGATCGACCCCGGGTCGTTCGCCCTCGTTCACCGGCGGGGACGGCTCGCACGGGTCAACATGTCGAGCCAGGGCGGCATCTGCGACGGGCTGCGAGAAGCGAGGGCGGACCGACTCGAGGGGGCCGCCGACGACTGAGACGGTCTCCTGTCCGTCAGTTCCGAAGGACCGGGACCGCCCTGCGGTCCCACCGGGACAGCAAACCGTCTGAGAGCGCGGGTTGGAGACCCGCCGATCCCCTATTTCTCGACCTCGAGCAGCGCGACTCGCTCGCGAACCAGTGCCGACAGTGACGCGTCGGTGGCCCCCCGTTCGGCATCGGTGATGTCGAAGAACGCACACAGCGTCTCGGTGTCCCGTGTCTCCAGCGTCGCTTCCTGTCCGACGAACGCGTCCAGCGTTTCGACCGCCTCGAGCGCAGCGGTCTCGTCTCCGTCGCTCTCGCCGTCGACCAGAACGACCGCCCGGTTCTCGCCCTCGCCGACGCCCATCTCGAGCGCGCGGTCGATCTGCCGGCGGCCGGCGGCGTACAGCAGGATCTCGACGGCGCGATCCCGGGCGACGTTCTCGCCGCGGTCGATCGCGCGATCGGCCAGTTCGACGGCCCGCTCGAGGTGGCGGCGGTCGGCGACGTACCGCGAGTCGAAGGCCTGGATCGTCACGCCGTGGCGATCACCGATCTCGCCGAGGTCGCTCACGAACGCGTCCAGATCGTCGATCTCGAGGCGGCATTGGCGTAGCTCCACTAGAAATCACCCAGACTCGACTGGCTGTCGTCGGCGTCCCCCGTCTCCGTCCTCGCCGCGTCCTCGTCCGCGTCGTCGCTTCCGATCGCCGGTCCGTCGCCGTCGGTCCTCCCTGCGGACTTCGGCTCGACGCCGTCCATCGAGGGATCCTCGCGGCCCGCGTTCTCGAGGATGGTTTCCGCCGTCTTCTCCCCTTTGAGCACGGTGAGGACGACACCTTTGTCCGCAGTTCGCAGGTCGGCGGGCTCCTCGATTCCCGCGTCGTAGAGCCGCCGGGCGCGCTTGCGGCCCACCTCGCCGACCGAGACGAGTTCGAGTAAGTCCTCACTCACGCCGTGTTCGACGCGGGCGCGGGCCTCCCGGACCGCGACGGTCCACTCGCTGTCGATCTCCGCGGCCAGCGACTCGGCCGCACCGAGCAGCCACTCCGCGGTGTCGACCTTTCCACGGAGGTCGCCCGGCCCGATCTCGTACCGATCGGTCAACTGCTCCTCGTCGGTCTCGGTCGCCCAGTCCTCGAGCAGTTTGCCCGTCTTGAGCGCCGAGAGCCAGTCCTCGAAGCGCTCCTCTTCGAACTCGCTGGGGGCATCGCCCAGCAGTTCGGCCTCGCGCTCGTAGAAGAGTTCGCCGAACTGCTCGTCCTCGCCCGAGCGCAGGTAGAGTTCGTACATGTCGGGCGTCCGCGAGACCAGTTGGTAGAGGCCGAGTGCGGTCGGTCGTTCGTCTGCGTCCGCGAGCCCGTGGACGATCTCGGCGGCGCTCATCGGATCGAGATAGAGCCGCGAGACGGTGTGGCCGAGGCTGGTGGCGGCGAGTTCCTCGTCCCGGTCGCCGCTCTCGGCGAGAGTAGCGGCCGAGGTGAACGCGCCGTCTGCGCCATCGTCCGCTTCGGCACTGTCGCTTCCGCCGCTGTCACGCTCGATGAAGTCGTTCGATTCGAGGTACTGCAAGACCGTGTCGGTCACCGTCTCGAGTCGCCCGGGCTCGCTCGATTGGCTCGCGTACAGCGTCGCCTCGAGGAACTCGAGGAGCCCATCGCGCGTGCGGGCGAAGCCGGAGGCGATGGTCGCGAGCACGTGGGTCCGCAGGGCGGGTTCGGCCGCCAATTTCGAGCGTACCGGCTCGGGGTCGGCCCAGATATACCGGTCGAACAGTTCCTCGCTCTCGTCGTGGCTCGTAGCGAGGAGGACGGCCTCGCCGTAGGGATCGAGCCCCGGACGGCCCGCTCGGCCCATCATCTGGTGGACTTCGAGGACGTCTAAGGGGGCCATCCCACCCGCGCTGGGGTCGAAGCGCCGCCAGTCGCGGACGATTACCCGTCGAGCCGGGGTATTGACCCCCGCCGCGAGCGTCGGCGTCGCCGAGATCACCTTCAGGGTCCGGTCGCGGAAGGCGTCCTCGACGAGCGTTCGCTGGGTGCTCGAGAGGCCGGCGTGGTGGAACGCCGACCCGTGCTCGACGGCGTCCGCGAGGTCTTTGCTCGTCTCGGTGTCGCTGTCGTCCCGGATCTCCTCGGCCAGGTCGGCCAGTTCTGTCCGCTCCTCGGCGGTCAGCTCGTTCTTCGAGACGCCGCCCAACCGTCGCGCGGCGGCCTCGGCGTTCCGGCGGGAGTTGACGAACACGAGCGAGGAGCCACCCTCTCGGAGGATATCGCGGACGAGTGCTGCCTCTTGCTTTTCGCTCCCCTCGACGGGAACCTCCCGCGTCGAGCCGTCGTCGAAGTTCAGGGCGTTGCCGTAGTGGACCCCCATCTGGAGGTCGATCGGTCGCCAGTCGGTATCCACGAGCGCGGCGTCGAGCCAGTCGGCGATCTCGTCGGCGTTGCCGACCGTCGCCGAGAGCGCGACCACCTGCATGCGGGGATTGAGCTGCCGGAGTTTCGCGAGGGTCACCTCGAGGGTCGGCCCCCGATTCCGGTCGTCGATGAGGTGAACTTCGTCCGAGACGACACAGGTCAGATCCGAGAGCCAGTCGGCTCCGTTGCGGACGAGCGAGTCGACCTTCTCGCTGGTGGCGACGACGATGTCCTTCGTCGCGAGCCAGTCGCTGGTGCTCTCGTAGTTGCCGGTCGTCACACCCGTCGTCACGCCGAAGCGTTCGTACTCCTCGAACTCCTCCTTTTTTTCGCTGGCGAGTGCTCGGAGGGGGACGATATAGAGCGCTTTCCCGCCGCGCTGGACCGCCGACAGCATCGAGAGGGCGGCGATCATCGTCTTGCCGCTGGCGGTCGGGACGGCGGCGACGAGGTTCTCGCCCTCGGTCGCACCGGCCTCGACCGCCTCGGCCTGGGGCGGGTAGAGCTCCTCGATGCCCTCGCCCCGGAAATGGTCGACGGCACCGGGCGGGAGCCCCGACAGCTCCTCGATATTCATTACCCGTCCTTGGCGCGTCCCGCGGTTTAAAGTATCGTCTCGCCGGCTGTGGCGATCGGCTCCTCGAGCAGTGGCTACTGTCTCCCGCTCGATCCATGTCGATCTCTGTGGGATCCGTGTCCCCTCGAACTTCAGGGAGCCAGCGTACGCTCTGGACCGATCAGCCGGCGTGTGGCGCGCGCTGAGTCGCGGTGAGTCGACGACGAATCGCGACTCGAAATTGCGCGAGGGATGAGTGAGCGACGAGCGGGGGTGAACGACGTGAACCCCTCGAGTCGCGAACGAATCGGCTGGGGAGGGCGTGGCGATCCCCCTGCCTCGTGAGAGGAGGGACGCTCGCTGCCATCGATGCTGCTCCCGGATCGGGTCCCTCTCACACAACGGATGAGCGATTCGTCGACGGCGATAGACCGATAGGACCGGCGACCGAAGACGACTCCATGGCCGACTCCGCTCACGTCCTCGTCCCGACGCTCGGCCGTCCGCGAGAGGACGAGGCACTTACCTATGCCCTCGAGACGTTTCCCGACGCCCAGATCACCCTCCTCACCGTCGTGACGCCGCTCGACGCGCCACTCAGCGAGGGGGGCGTCCTCGAGCGAAGCGAGGAACGGACGACGGAAGCGCGGGCCAGCGCCGAGGCGTTGCTCGAGTCCGTCGCCGATCCGACGGCGGCGGACCGCGTTCGGATCGAGACGGTCGAGGGACGACCCGGAACCGTCGTTCCCAGATACGCCTCGGAGGAGGCGATCGATCACGTCGTAATGTACGGCTCCGGCGGCGGATCGACGGGGTTTCTCAGGCGGTTTCTCGGCCGTGGGATCGCCGCCACGGTGGTCGAACGCACTGCGCGGCCGGTAACGGTGCTGGAGTGAGCGCCTCGAGTACGAGCCGCGGGAATCAACCCCCGATCACCGTCGCGAACAGCCGATACAGCCCGTAGCTGACGACGACCGAACTTCCCAGCGTGAGCACCCAGAAGGTGATCGTGACGCCGATCTTGCGCCGGGAGACGCCCGCCGAACCGCCGGCCAGTCCACCGCCGATGACCCCCGAGAGGATGATGTTGTTCAGCGAGATCGGAATGCCGAGCGCGATCGCCAGCTGGGCGATGATAAACCCCGGGACCAGCGCCGCGATCGAACGCCGGACGCCCAACTGGGCGTACTCCCGGGAGGTCGCCTGTAACAGCCGTGGTGCTCCCATCCAGGCCCCGGCGAGGATACCGGCCGCGCCGATCGCGAGCAGGAGGATGCCCGGCAGGCCGAGTTCGACCCGAAAGAGGTTCTCGAGCGGGCCGGTCGCGAGTCCGACCTGTGAGCCGCCCGAGGAGAAGGCGACGATGCCGCCGAGGACGAGCAGGAACGACCGGATCCCGCTCTCGACGGAGACGCGGACGCGCTCGCGGACCCAGTAGAACGCGAGGACGCCGACTCCGATCGTCACGATGACGGTTCCGAGATCGACGCCGGACGCGAGTATCGGGCCACCGCCGAACTGCTGGGAGACGAACCCGGCCAGCGTCCCCTGATCGGCGGCCGGATCCGGGATCACGCCCAGACGGACGTTGGCGACGATCGCCCCGACGACGCCGGCCAGCAGCGGGACGCCGACGGTCTCGGGGACGTCGTCGCGCCGCAGGATCGTCGCCGTCGCGTACGCCAGTCCGCCGGACATGATCGGCACCAGCAGCCAGAAAGTGCCGAGTCGGCGGTAGGTAGCCATCGCGGGATCGCCACCCAGCGAGAGACCGACGCCGACCATCGCGCCCGTCGTCGCGAACGCCGCCGGAATCGGGTATCGTGTGTAGATGCCGATCGCCATGAACCCCGCCGCGGTCAGCAAGCCTGCGGTGGCCGCAAGCGGCGTGATCGTGACGCCGTCGATGAGGTCCGCACCGACCGTCTCCGAGATGCTGCCACCCTGCATGAGCGCGCCCGCGGCCGCGAGCAGGCCGATGACGAACGCCGCTTGCATCGTCGAGATGGCGTTCGCGCCGATCGCGGGGGCGAAGGGTGGCGAGTTGCTGTTCGCCCCGAGCACCCACGCCATGAACAGACAGGTGACGATAGCGGCCCCGACGAGGACTGCGAAGGACAGTGCGACCATTTCGTCTCCCCGGATCGTTTGGGGACGAACGAGAAAAGCGTTCCTTCGAGCGGAACTCCGAGAGCGCCAGCCCAGCCGCTACTCCGTTCCACCACTCGGCCGTCGCTCCGTTTTCAATGCCGTTCTGTAATGTGCCGTGCCATCGGTCCGAGCGACGTGACACGGCTGCCACGGCGTTTCGGTCGTCGCCTCGCGGAGTCGGGGCGGGGAACACAACAGGAACTGTAGCGTCCGCCCGACTTCGCGGCGCTGCTCACCGTCTTCCGTCTCGCGTTCGAACTCGAGGTGGAAACACCGGTGTGCGATTCCCTCACGCGGGTCGGAACGGTAGCCGAAGAAGTCCTCGTCCAGTCGCGTCGGATCGTAGTTGTCCACGACGGCGACGCCCCCGTCGGCGGTGACGCGAGCGAATTCGGCGAGCACCTCGCGGATCCCGGCCAGCGAGCGGCCGAGACCGATCTGGGTACCGACGGCGTGGACGGCCCCGAACGCGCCCGTCTCGATCGGCAAGTCGAACATGTCGCCGACGAGGACGTCCTCGAGGCCGCGTTCACGGGCCGTTCGCACGGCGTTCGGACTCGCGTCGACGCCGACCGCGTCGATGCCGCGGTCGGCCCACCACAGGAGGTGTTTCCCCGCGCCACAGCCCACGTCGAGGATCGGTTCGTGGTCGGCGAGTCGCTCGAGGACGTCGATCGTCTCCCGATCCCACGAGTCGGGACTCGAGAAGTAGAACTCGGCGACGTTGCCGTCCTGGACGTCCGCGCCGTCGCGATACGTCAGCCGACCCGGCTCGTCGCGGTGGTGAGCGAGCATCGCTCGTCCCAGCGGGTCCGCCGGTCGTGTTCCGGCCGGTCCCGACTCGATTCGTCCCATGTTCGACTCGAGGGAACGATCGATAATAAAAATATATTTATATGTGGTCGCTGTTATCACGGAACGTAGTTGCCGATCGTCTTGGTAGCGGTTTCTATTCGATCGTCGGTGACAAGCGTATCATGAATGCAATAGCGTTGGAACAAATGAATAGATGACAACGACGATAGTAGCGATAAAAAGCGGAAAAGCGAGGGGGTCCTCACGAAGAATGAGCGCAGCTGCCAGAACTGCAAGTGCTAAGGCGGCTATCGTAGAACGAATCGCACGGAGATGTGCGTTGTTGGATGATTTACTGTCAGCAGTCATATTATAATTAATAGTCTGAGGTAGTATAACCATTATTATCAATTTAGCCTGGAAAGTCACCTTTGGGATCGGTGGGAAGCGCATTACTCCACGCCTTTGCGGCAGAAAGGCTGACTCCCGCCCGAGTCGTTCTTCCCACTTGAGACGCACTTGGAGGAGCGTTCGCCGCTCTTTCCCGTCCGTCCAGCGGCAGTTCACGCGACGGACAACCGCTAACGATTTACCGCGATCGGCCGAACGTCGCGTATGAGAGTCGAATTCGACGAGGACACCTGTATCGGGATGTTCCAGTGCGTCGCGGAGTGGGACGCCTTCGAGAAGGACAAATCGAAGGGGAAGGCGATCCTCGCGGACAGCGAGGAAGTCGAAGACGGCGTTTTCGTCCGCGACGTTCCCGACGACGCGGAACTCGACGCGAAGTTCGCCGCTCGGTCCTGTCCCGTCGACGCGATCACGATCTACGACGACGACGGCGAACAGGTGATCCCATAACCGGGGCGGCGTCGGATGCGAACGGGTGCGGAGTCGGGGCTCGAAACCGGCTCTGACTAGCGGGTTTCCAGCGGACATCACAATCGTCATCCGGCGCTGTCGGCTATCGCGTCGGCATGGACGTCTTCTTCAGCGGCTCCATCAGGGGCGGACGATCGGACGTCGATCGCTACGCGGCACTCATCGAGATCCTCGAGGGACACGGCGACGTGCTCACCGAACACGTCGGAGTCGAAGCGGTCGAAGCGAAAGAGCAGGCTGACGGACTGACCGACGGCGACATCCACGATCAGGACCTCGCCTGGCTCCGGCAGGCCGACGTCGTCGTGGCCGAGGTGACGACGCCCAGTCTCGGCGTCGGCTACGAAATCGGACGCGCCGTCGAGTTGGACACGCCGGTCTGCTGTCTCTACCGCCCCGACGGGGACCACGAACTCTCCGCTATGATCCGGGGGAACGACGCGGTGACCGTCGAGGAGTACCGCGAGGTGGCGGCCGTCGAGTCCGTCCTCGCGTCGTTTCTCGAAACGCACGGCTAACGGAAGCTACCGCTGTCCGTTCGGACGGTCACAGTTCGGCCGCGTCAGCGAGTCCGTCGAGATCGCACTCGAGCCTGGGGACGGTCGCGGCGGGTGTCCGGAAACGGTCGGGACCGATCGCCGCCGTCGACACCGAAACTGCCCTCTCCGGTCGGCCGAGAAAAACCAGGATCGGTCGGCGTCGGCTACGCGATCTCGTCGTACTGTTCGGAGAGCTTCTCGGCGGCTTCGCCGAGTTGATTGCGCTCGTATTCGGTGAGGTCCCACTCGACGATCTCCTCGACCCCGTCGGAGCCCAGTTTGACGGGGACGCCGAAGGCGGTGTCCTCGTGACCGAACTCGCCCTCGAGTTTCACGCTCCCGGGAAGGACCTCGCCGGTATCGCGCAGGATGGCCTCGACCATGTGGCCGACGCCGGTCGCCGGCCCCCACTGGGTCGCGCCTTTCTTCTCGATGACGTTCATCGCCGACGTCTGCAGCTCGGAGAGCAGGTCGTCTTTCTCGTCTTCGTCGAACTCGAGGTCCTGGCCGTCGACGCGCACCTTCGAGAAGACGGGGACCTGTGCGTCGCCGTGTTCCCCGAGGATGGTCGCGTCGACGTTCTGGACGGGCGCGTCGAAGCGCTGGGAGATGACGTAGCGGAACCGAGCGGAGTCGAGTCGGCCGCCGAAGCCGATAACCTTCTCGCGGGCGCGGTCACCCGTTTCGTAGAGGTGGCGGTTCAGCAGGTCGACCGGGTTCGACGTCGTCACCGTGATGAAGTCGTCGTTGTGTTCGGCGATGGAGGAGCCGATGTCCTCCATGATCGGTGCGTTGTCCCCGGCCAGATCGATCCGGGTCTGGCCCGGCTGGCGCGGGATCCCCGCGGTGATGACGACGACGTCCGACCCAGCGGTGTCCTCGTAGCCGCCCTGCCGGATCGTCGTGTTCGAGTCGTAGGCGACGCCGTGGTTCGTGTCGGCGGCCTGTCCGACAGTGTCGTCTTCTTTGTCCGGAATGTCGACGAAGACGAGTTCGTCCGCGATGTCCCGAAGCGCGATGTTGTAGCCTGCGGCGGCCCCGACCGTCCCGGCCGCGCCGACCACGCTAACTTTCGTCATACCACGTAATGCTTCCCCGTCCCGGGCGTTAAATCCGTCGGAATCTACGACTTCGTATGACTTTGACGAGGAATATATCGACAACTGTCGTACTACACCCCTCTTTCGACGGGAACACCCGGCCCGGACCCGACCACCGCCGACAGCCGTCGAAAACCGGACGACTGGCTCGTCTCGCAAGCCTATCGTAGCCACTGACCGTCACTGCACGCCTGACCGCATGACGGCGTTGCGGTCAGTGTGTCGGTCGTTTCGGTGGCCACGATACTGTGACTCGAGACCGAACCGATCATGGACGTCGCCCGCGGCTACCCGTGTATGCGCGTCAGCGTCATCGGCGGCGGACGGATCACGGACGAACAGCGAGCCCGCGCGGAAGCGGTCGGGCGCGAGCTCGCGCGCCGCGGTCACGTCGTCGTCTGTGGCGGCCGCGGGGGAACGATGGAAGCGGTCTGTCGCGGCGCGAAACGCGAGGGTGGAACCACGATCGGGATCCTCCCTGGCGAGCGTCGGGACGCGGCGAACGAGTTCGTCGATATCGCCATCGCGACCGGGCTCGGCCACGCCCGGAACGCGCTCGTCCCGCTGAACGGCGACGCGGTGATCGCGCTTTCCGGCGGCGTCGGAACGCTCTCGGAACTCGGCTTCGCCGGTATCTACGATCGGCCCATCGTCGGCCTCGAGACGCACGACGTCTCTGATCTCGAAACGGATTTCGAGAGCGTCGACACGCCGGAAGCGGCCGTCGATGCCGTCGAAACCGCACTCGAGTAGTCCCGAGGCGCGACCGTTCCGGGCTCGACGGCCGCTCGCTCACGCGCTGACGGGACTCGAGGGAGCGGTTCCGTCGGGCAGGAACGGCCGCGTCCAGCGTCCGTTCGTTCGCAGCTTTTTCGATGGTCCGCCGTCTCTAGACGAGTATGAGCGACTTCGACAAGGAAGCCGAGCGCGAGAAACTTCGCGAGAAGTACGAGCAGGACAAAGAAGAGCGCAAGGCAACCCAGCGGATGAGCGACCTGCTGCTCAAGGGCGCGACGATGACCAACGCTCACTGTGGAACCTGTGGTGACCCCCTCTTTCAGGAGGACGGAACCACCTTCTGTCCCAGCTGTCACGGGAACCCCGACGCCGTCCAGGGGACGGATCTCGAGGCTCAGCCGGCCGTAGAGGGGGAAACAGACGGGAATACCGGGGCCGATACCGGCGGCGACGACCCTGCGCCGACGAACGGAGCCACGACTGACACTGGCGACGGTGACTCCAGTTCGCTCCCATCCGAGACGGCTGCCGCCACCGACGCACCCTCGGCGGGCCGTCAACGCGACGACCAGCGGCGTCAGGAGACACGAACCGACGCGACCGCTCCGGCAACCGACCCACAGTCGTCGTCCAGTCCGTCGTCGGCCAAACCGGAGCAGCCGACGCCGTCACAACCCGCCGTGTCCGCATCCGATCGGAACCGTTCGTTCCACTCGAGCGACGGCGACCTCGAGGCCGCGCACGACGCTCTCGTTCGATCCCTCGAAAAATTCGCCGAGAAGGCCGCTGCGACTGACGACCCCCGCTACGCGAAGGAGTGTCTCGAGGCGGCTCGCGAGGCCGGCGAGGCGTTGACGACGCTCCGGTGACGAATCTCGGAACCTCGGTGTGCTGATCAGCGTCCGTCTGCCAGTTGCTTCCGTGGTATCCTTGCCGGCCCTCCGATCGTGGCAACTGAGTGACTGAAACGCGGTCACCAGAAGGCATATATTCGTTGATATTATATCGAGGAACGAAATTCATCGGGCGGAGTCGGAGCCCTCTCCATCCGTCGGCGATCCGAACCCGTCGGTATTCGCCCTCCGCGCCATCGCCCGCAAACCACCACTCGCGTCCCTCGAGCAACCACCCATGGCACTTGGATTCGTCGTCTTGCTTACGGTGTTCGTCGTCTGTATCGCCCTCGTCGGGACCTGTACGACCTGTCTCGACCGATCGACCCTCGACCGGACGGCAACCGAGTTCGATCACCGGCTGTTCGAAATCGCGCCATACCTCGGCATAACGGCACTGTTTTTCCTGGCAAAGCGGGCGACACACGGCCACAGTTTGCGGATCTCTCGGACGCTCGATTGGGATCTCACCGCGGCGATCTACAGTATCGAAGGCGAGTTCGTGGCGTCGCTCCAGGCGTTTGTCCCCCAGGCGACCCTGGAGTTCTTCTCGGTGATGTACATGTTCGGGTTTCCCTACCTGCTGGTGACTGCGCCGATCCTCTACTTCCTGTTGCCGTCCCAGCGTCACCTCAAGGAACTGCTCATCGCCTATCTCTTGAACTACCTGATCGGCACGCTTTGTTACACGCTGTTTATCGTGTATGGTCCGCGTAACCACCTCGCGTCCGTCGACGGACTGATGTACAGCTTCTACCCGCAGACACAGGAAATGACGGCGGCAGTGTCGGCGAACACGAACGTGTTTCCGTCGCTCCATACGTCGTTGGCCGTCGTCGTCTTCCTGTTCGCCTGGCGATCGCGCAGTGACTACCCCCGGTGGTTCGCGATCGCATCGTTCGTCGCGGGCTGTGTCGTCTTCTCGACGATGTATCTCGGGATCCACTGGGCTATCGACGTCCTAGCGGGCATCGCCCTCGCCATTGTGAGCGTCCTCGCGGCCGACCGCCTCGTCGGCCGTGCGGAGGGTGACAACGATCGCGTTCCGGCTTCGGACGACCGCGAGACGGGTATCGCGTCCGAAACGAACGACTGAGCCGTGGGCCCGTTCACCCGAGACCACTGCGGACGGCCGACGACGCTCCCGACCGATCGCTCACCGGGTCAGCCCGTGTAGTCGCTCCCGATGACCTCCCGAATCCGCTCTGCCGTTACCGTTCCGACGCCGTCCGCTTCCTGTAACTCGTCTTCCGTCGCGATCATCACCGCCTCGACGGTGCCGAACTCCTCGAGCAGCGACCGGGCCGTGACGGGGCCGATTTCGGCGATCGAGGCGACGACGTACTCCTGCTGTTCGCTCAAGGTCTTGGTCCCTTTCTCGCCGTGGACCGAGACCTCGCGATCGGCGGTCTCCTGTTCCCGGCCGGCGATCACCGCAAGCAGTTCGGTCGTGTCGTCTTCGCCGTCCGTCCGCAGGACGCTCGCACCGAAATCGACGGCCAGACTCGAGAGCGCTCCCCGGACCGCGTTCGGGTGGACGTCCCGCTGTTCGTACAGTCCCTCGCCCTCGACGACGACGATCGGCCGCGAGTAGTGGCGGGCCATCGCGCCGACCTGTTCGAAGACCGACCGGTCGCCCCCGACCAGCGAGTCCACGAAGTCCGCGACGGATTTCCGTTCGACGACGACCCGGTCCGAGAGGACGTAGTCGCCGACGTCGAGGGTCTCGAGGCTGACCTCGTATGCCTCGCGTCGCGAGAGTTCGCGGGCGATGTTCGCGTCCATCTCCCGCTGGTCGGCGACGACCGCCACGGTGTCTCCCTCGGCGTGTGGCTCGGGGGTGTCGACGTCCTCGTCGATTTCGTCCGCCCCGTCTCCAATGTCCTTATCACTACCCGTTTCCGAGTTGTTTTCTCCGAATTCCTGCAGTCCCGGCCCCGCTGCAACCCCCTCGCTTCCGCTGGAAGAATCGCCGACGGCGTCGGCTTTCTGCTCGTCTCCGTCTACTTTCGCTCCGCTCTCGTCTCCCCCCTCGAAATCGGTCAGTGACTGCTGGGAATCGTCGAGTTCCTCGGTAATCTCGGGAGTCAGTCCCTTCAATTCGCGGAGTTCGTTTTCCATCTCCTTCTCGCGCCGCCGCGAGATCCAGAAGTAGGCCTCGTCGCGGGTGTCCTCCGCCATGAGGACGACGACGCGGCCCTCGGTCTGTCGACCGGTCCGTCCCTTCCGCTGGATCGAGCGGATCGCCGTCGGCACGGGTTCGTAGAAGAGCACGAGGTCGACCTCCGGCACGTCGAGCCCCTCCTCGGCGACCGAGGTCGACACCAGCACCTCGAACTCGCCCGCCCGGAACTCGTCCAAGACCGCCTGTTGCTGGTTCTGGGTCATCCCGTCGGACCCTTCGCGGTCGCCCTGCCCGACGAACCGTTTCGCGTCGAAGCTGTCCGAGAGGAAGTCAGTCAGCGCCTCCGCCGTGTCGCGGGATTCCGTGAAGACGATCACGCGTTCGCCACCCTCGAGTCCCAGCGTCTCCGCGAGCAGCATGCGGGCTTTGCTGTATTTGGGGTGGATCTCGTCGAAGCTCTCGGCTTTCCGCATTGCCTCGCGCACGCGTGGATCCGAAACCATCCGCTGGCTCGCCTTGGACGCCCCCGACGAACGGGCCTGATTGCGCTGGCGCTCGAAGTACCGCCGGAGCGCCTCGACGCTCTGGGTCTCGACCAGCGTGACGGCCTGCCGGAGTTTCATCACTTCGGCGTGGATCGACATTCCCTCGAACCCCTCCGACTGGTCGTTGTTGATCAGCTCCTGGAGCTCGGCTCGCATCCTGTTGAGATCCTTCTGGGACTGGTCGGGCTGGGTCGAGCTCGCGACCCCCAGCTCTTTGAGCTTCTCGAGGCGCTCCGTGATGACCTCGTTTAGAGCGTCCCGGATCTCGAGGACCGCCTCGGGGAGGTCGATGCGCTCCCACTCGACGTCGGTGTCGTGGGTGAACTCCTCGACGTCGGCGTCCTCCTCGGTCATCACCTCGACCTCGTCGATTCCGAGGTTCTCACAGACGTCCAGGATGGCCTCCTCGTCGCCGCCGGGGGAGGCCGACATCCCGGTCACGAGCGGCTGTCGGGCGTCGGCGTGGTAGCGCTCGGCGATGTAGTTGTAGGCGTAGTCGCCGGTCGCGCGGTGACACTCGTCGAAGGTGAGATGGGTCACGTCGGCGAGCGAGATCCGACTCCCGACGAGGTCGTTCTCGATCACCTGCGGGGTCGCCAGTACGACCGTCGCCGACTCCCACATCGCGGCGCGATCGTCGGGGCTCACGTCGCCGGTAAAGACGACGATCTCCTCGTCGGGAATCCGCAACGCTTCGCGATAGAACTCCGCGTGCTGCTGGACGAGGGGTTTCGTCGGCGCGAGCATCAGCGATTTGCCGCCGACCTCCTCGAGCCGGCGGGCCGTCACGAGCAGGCTCACCGTCGTCTTCCCCAGCCCGGTCGGGAGACAGACGAGCGTGTGGTGGTTCGCGGCCGTCCCGGCGAGTTTCAGCTGGTAGAGTCGGCGCTCTAAGAAGTCGGGCTCGAGGAGCGGATGCTCGATAGACGCGATGTCCTCGTCCGTCGTAGCCATTACCCCGTCGTTCATCGTCGCCGCGAATAAGGGTTCCCGTACCGCGGTGAAAGTGGTTTCGCGGGCAGGGGACTGCCGGCACCGAACCGCGGAGGGCCGATGCATAAACCCGCTGGTGACGTAGTGAACGTATGGAAACCCGAACGAACACCGCTAACCGTCCCGACGGCAGGTCGATCCTGACTGCCGCCGGTTTCGTCCTGTTGGTCAACCTCGTCGGCGCGCTGCCCAGCGTCTTTTCCTCGCCGGATACGCCGTGGTTCCGCGCCCTCGAGAAGCCGAGCTTCTACCCGCCCACGATCGCGTTCCCGGTCGTCTGGACGCTCCTCTTTACCCTACTGGGCGTCGCGCTGTGGCTCGTCTGGCGCAGCGAGGCCGACGGCCGCCGCCTCGCGCTTGGGCTGTTCGCCGCCCAGATGCTGTTCAACGTCGCCTGGACGCCCGCCTTCTTCGCGCTCGAGGCCCCGCTCGTCGCGCTGGGGATCATCCTCGTCCTCTGGGGGCTCGTCGTCGGCACGATATTCGCCTTCCGACGGGTCGACCGCCGCGCCACGGCGTTGCTGGTCCCGTATCTCGTGTGGGTGACCTTTGCGGCCGTGCTCAATTTCGAACTCTGGCGGCTGAACGCGTGATACGGTTTGCTGTCCCGATGACCCGGTGGGACCGCAGGGCGGTTCTCGGTCCCTCGGCACTGACGGACAGGAGACCGTCTGAGAGTCGCCGATCACACGTCGGCGCTCGATTACTGCTCGGACAGGTCGGGCAGCCACCACGTCAGGACGACCGCGACGGCGACGAACCCGGCTAGCATGAGATACGCCTCGTCGAAGTAGCCCCGATCCGCGAGCGCGCCGAACAACACCGGACTGAGCGCGCCGATCGTCATGTAGACGGTCCGCAGGAAGCCAAGCCCCGTCCCCTGCATGTCCGCCGGAAACGCCGCGGTCAGGTACGGCAGCGTGATCGTCCCGTAGCCGAGAATGCTCGAGAGGAAGACGGTCCCGACGGCGATCGGCCAGAACCCCTCGAGGAAGGGGAGCGCGATTAGCGAGCACACGACGACGCCCAAGACGGGCGGTAGCGACGTTCGGATGCCGAATCGGTCGTAGAGCCGGCCGGTCAACGGCTGGACGACGATCCCCATCGCGAAGAACGTGCTGAACAGGCCGGTGGCGACGCCCTGTGGAACGTCCTTGATCTCGATCAGATAGGTCGGATAGAAGCCGGTAAACGCCTGCCAGACGCAGTAGGTCAGGATCTGGATCGCCGTCACGGTGACGATCTCGGGCCGACGCAGTTCCGAGCCGACGTAGCGGACCGTCTCGAGGCCCACGCTGTCGACGGCGCTTTCCGCACTCGAGGTGCGTTCGGGGACGACGAACCGGAGGCCGACAGCGACGACGGCGAACGCCGGGACGGCGAGGCCGAAGCCGTACTGCCAGGCGAACGCCGACGCGATCCCGCCGGCCGCGAGCGGCAGGAGGGTGTTGCCGGCCTGGCCGGCGGCCATGGTCACGCCGATCGCGGTGCCGTCGTTGTCGGGATAGATGTCGGACAGCGTCGTGAACCGGGCGACGCCGTACAGCGCCGTCCCGAAGCCGAAGGCGGCGGTTGCGAGATACACTACCGGTGCGGAGCCGGCGACGGCGACGAGCCCGAGCGTTACCGCGGAGATTGCCGTACTCGCGACGAGGACGTTCCCCTCGCCGAACCGATCGGCGAGCAATCCGCCGGGGAGTTGCCCCAGTGCATAGCAAAGCCAGAGCGCGGTCAACAGGAAGCCGGCCGTCGTCAGATCGAGCCCGTAGGCCTGCCGCAGATGGGGAAGGAGTACCGGATACGCGAGTCGAACGCCGATCGAGAGGAACCAGCCGGCCGCGACGGCCGCCAGGATCTCGCTGCGGCCGTCCGTCAGGACGGCCCGCACGGTCGCCAGCCGATCCCTCGTTTCCAGCAGTGACACGGTCGGATCCCTCACTTCGCCGGCGACGGTCTTGAGCAACACAGAACGGTACGTGTTTGCCGATATCGGAACCGGGCGACGCGTCACACGCGGCGTCGTCGCGACCGTGGCCGGCTCGAGTTCGGCTTACACCGGTCCGAACTCGAGGACGAGATACGCCAGACAGCCGGCGTAGATCGGGATCGTCAGGTTGTCGTCGATGATGTAGGTACGGATCTCGAGGGTGATGCCGTCGGCGATCGTCGCCCCGAGGGCGGCGATCAGCGCGACCACGATCGGGAGGAACGGAATCGCGATCACCGTCGAGACGAGGAACATCGTCCCGAGCACTTTCGGCGGCTTGATCCGCTGGAGGGAGTCGTCCGAGACCGCGCCGCTGATCGGGTCACCCAGCGCGAGCATCAACATCGCGGGGAGCGCGATCCGGGGCTCGAACGCGACCACGACGGCGGCCATACTGATCAGGTATAACGCGTACGCGGCGGGGTTGTCCTGCTCGTACTCCCGTGTGAGCACGTCGTAGAGCCGCCAGTCGAGTCCGATCCGGAGCCGCAGGAACTCAAGGACGAGCGCACCGGCCGCGAGGAGGACCATGAGGACCCGGAACCGAGGCCACGTCAACCCGAGTCCGAGATAGTCGGCGAGCAGATAGAGGGCGACCAGTCCCGAGCCGCTGGCGTGGACGAGTCGCCGCTTTAGTTCGTCGGCCATCGTATCGTGCCTTGGGAGAGATGACCTTCAGTCCGTCGGTTAGTTCTCTCGACCACTATATAGTATTTAAAAGAACGAGCGAGAACGAGTCGTATCCGGTCGTGACTGTAACCGTCTGGCCCCGGATCGGTGGACGAGCGTGCTGACGGCTCGTCACTCCGTCCCGCTGTTTGGTTCCAGCGGGATTCGATCGAGACCGACCGTCTCGTAATCCATCTCGCTGGACAGAACGGTTCCCGCTCCCGTTGCGATGAGGCCGGCATGCAGTGCATCGAACGGTGTCATATCGTATTCGTCGAGGAAGGCCGCTGCTGCGAGCACTGCGTCTTCGTGTTCCGCCGGATGGATCGGGACGAGTTCCAGCAAATTCGTAACTGCCCGCGGCGCATCGATTTCATACGCTTCGTCGTTGCGATCGTAAAACAAGACTAGAACCTCTGCATAGCCCAAGATCGACGTGTGGAGATCGTCTCGTTCGTGGAGTTCGCGGAGCGCGGACTCTCGAAGCCAGTCATCGTCCTTTACGAGTGCCGTCAGGAAGTCCGTTTCGACGTACACGGGTCATTCCTCTCGGTTCTGTGAGCGACTATCGGCTTCGTTTCGAATCTCTCGAGCGATTCTCTCGCGCGCTTCCGTTTTCAACTCGTCGCCGTCCGCTCCCTCGAACGCATCACCGACGGCAGCCCGAAGCCCATCCAGCGGATCCTCATCGACCGGGAAGAGCGCGACGTGGCTCGGAAGTTCGACGATACGATACTGGTTCCCGAACCGCTCTCGGACGTCCTTCGGGAGGTAAATTCGCCCTCGTTCGTCCGTCGATTTCGACATGCCAGTCGTTACTTACACGGGAACGATTGAATATCTTCCCGTGAATAGGCACATATTCCCGTGTCATATCGGAACGTTCTCCCTCCGGATACTGAACGGTCCATACTGTCCGAGACGGTAACCGTGTCTCCCGCGACCTCGATCGACGCTGCTTACTCCCCGAGGTCGTCGAACGCGAGGTCGCCGGCGCGAATCGCCGACAGCGTCTCGGGCAGGTCGTCGATCGCCAGCCGCTTCTGGTCGGTCGAGTCGCGTTCGCGGACCGTGACGCCGCCCTCGTCCTGCTCGATGCTCTCGTAATCGACCGTCACGCAAAACGGCGTGCCGACCTCGTCCTGGCGGCGGTAGCGGCGGCCGATGTTCCCCGACTCGTCGTAGGTGACCGACAGCCCCGCGTCACGCAGGGCCGCGGCGATGGCCTTCGCCTCGGACTCGAGTTCGTCGTCGTTCTGTAAGGGGAAGACGCCGACGAAGGTCGGTGCGACCTCCGGATCGAGTTCGAGGAAGGTCCGTTCCTCGCCGGCGACCTCGTCCTCGCGGTAGGCGTGGTGGAGGACGGTGTAGACGGTCCGATCGACGCCGAAGGAGGGTTCGACGACGTGGGGCGTGACGTGCTCGCCGGCCTCCGTCTGCTCCTCGACCGCGAAGCCGGTCTTCTCGACCGGGATCTCGTGGCTCTCGCCCTCGAGGTCGATCTCGACGACGTCCCCATCGAACGCGGAGCGGTCGCGGGCCGCGAGGGCCTCGAGTTTCTCGACCACTGCTTGCGCGTCGCCGCCGAACTCGGGCCCGAGGTAGCTCATGTCGGGGTCGACGGTGGCGCGCTCGACGGTCTTGGGTTCGTCGTACTGCTTGAAGACGGTGAAGCGATCGCCGGAGTGTTCGGCGTGTTTCGAGAGGTCGTAGTTGCCCCGGTGGGCGAAGCCGGCCATCTCGATCCAGTTGCCGTCGATCTCGCTTTCGGCGTCCCAGCAGTCGCTGGCGTAGTGGGCCCGCTCGCCCGCGAGGTGCTGGCGGTAGCGGAACCGATCCATGTCGACGCCGACCGCCTCGTACCACGGCTTCGCGACGCCGAGGAAGTAGGCGACCCACGGGTCCGTGATGATCCCCTCGGCGACTGCCTCGCCGATCGTCGTCCGGAATTCGTCGCCGTCCTCGGCGTTCTGTTCGCTGGCCGGGTAGAGCGTGACTTCGACGTCTTCGACATCGGAAAGGTCCGGCTCGTCGGCCTCGGGGTCGATGAAGTACTCGAGTTCGGCCTGGGTGAACTCGCGGGTGCGGATGATCGAGCGCCGGGGGCTGATCTCGTTGCGGTAGGCGCGACCGATCTGGGTCACGCCGAAGGGGAGCTGATTGCGCGCGTACTCCTTGAGCCGCGGGAACTCGACGAAGATACCCTGTGCCGTCTCGGGGCGCAGGTAGCCCGGGTCGGAGTCGCCGGGGCCGATGTTCGTCGCGAACATGAGGTTGAACGCGTCGACGGCCTGGCCCGCCAGCCCCGCACCACAGGAGGGACAGACGAGTTCGTACTCGGCGATGACGTCTTCGACCTCGGGAATGGGGAGGCTCTCGGCGTCCTCGTAGTCGGTGTTGTCCTCGACGACGTGGTCCGCACGGTGGCTCTCGCCGCAGTCGGGACACTCGACGAGCATGTCGTCGAAGCCGTCCAGATGGCCCGAGGCCTCGAAGACTGGTTCGGGCATGATCGTCGGCGCGTCGATCTCCATGTTCCCCTCCGCGACCGCAAACCGGTCGCGCCAGGCGTCCTCGACGTTGCCCTTCAGCGCCGCGCCTTGGGGACCGAATGTGTAGAAGCCACCGACGCCGCCGTACGCCCCCGAGGACTGGAAGAAGTAGCCCCGTCGTTTGGCCAGTTCGACCAGTTTCTCGCTCGTCGTTTCCTCTGCGTTCGCGTGTGCTTGCTCACTCATAGAGTACCTCCAGGAGATCGACGTCGCGGACGATGCCGACGAGGTCTTCGCCCGCGACCAGCGGAATCTGTTCGATGTCGTTGGTTATCATTCGCTGTGCGGCTTCTTTGACCGCCGTCTGGCCCGACACCGTCACGATGTCGTCGCTCATGAACTCCCGGACCGGTCCCGTGGGGATCTCGATGTCACGCGTGGGGAGATAGCGACTGCCGACCGCCTTGATGCCCTCCCAGGACCACTCGTCGTCCTGGTCGCCGAAGTTGTCCCCCGTCTCCTCTTCGCCCTCGACGATCCGGGCGACCTCGAGGATGTCGACCTCGGTAAGGACGCCGCTCATCCGGCCGTCGTCGTCGAGCGCGACGGTGTAGGGGACGTTCGCGTAGGAGAGTTCCCGTTCGGCGACGGGCAGCGGCGCACCCTCGTAGCTCGTGTTCACGTTCTCGCTCGCGTAGGTCTCGACGACGCCCTCGGTCTCCTGGTCGCCCGACGCGATCGCGTGGATGACGTCGGTGACGGTGACGATCCCCTCGAACTCGCCGTCGACCACGGGCACCCGTCGCGCACCGTCTTCGACCATCGTTCGCGCGACCTCCTCGAGCGCGGTCCCAGCGGTGGTCGTCGGGACGTCCTCCTCCATCAGCATGACGAGCTGGTCCTCGTCGGGCTGATCGATGAGCGTCTCTCGAGAGATCAGCCCCCGGTACTCGAGCCCGTTGTCGGTCTGTTTGACGACCGGAACGGACGAGAACGACTGTTCTTGCAGGTACTCGAGGACGTCCGAGCGGGTCCCCGGCAGATCGGCGGTCACCACGTCTTCACGGGGCGTCATCGCGTCGGCTACGTTCATATCACCAGGGTACGGCGAAAATGAGTATAAACCCAGTGTTTCGCGGACCGGTATTCCGCCCGTCGCGACGATCGGTCTCCTGCGTGGACAGTCCGATTCGATGAGTTTATATGTACGTGAGTGTCACTCATTCACATGGCGACGAAACCCCACGCCATGGCGTCCGACGAGACGATCGTTGGTTCAATCGACTCGACCGCCGCGAGCGACGAGTACGTCATCGCCGACATCTCCGCGGACGGTGCCTGGCTGTCCATGGAGGCCGACGACGCGCCGACGCTTCCGGCCTGGCGATAACTGGGGTGGGGATCGGGATCAGTTTTCGACGAGTCCGGTCGCGACGGTCGTCGCGGCCGACAGCGGCAGACCGACAGTCGCGGCCGACGTGCGGGCCGCCCACCGTTCGTCGGCCTCTCGCGTCTGAAATCCCGCGACCGCTAGACAGATCGACGTGTAGGCGTCCTCGAGCGTCGGTTCGCCGTCCGACTGCGGTCGATCGGTGACACCACCGAACGTGGAGTAACTGCAGTGACCCGAAGCGATGGCCGAACCTCCCGACGACCGCCCGAACCGTCCGATTCGCCCCGTGATGTCGACTGCTATCGCCGGCTCGACGGACTGATGGAACTGCTCAGCCGCCGGTACGCGATGCAACTGATCTGCGTCGTCGCTGCGATCGGCCCGGCCCGCTACGGCGAGCTCGACGGCGCGTTCGAGGACGTGAGCAGGTCGCCGCTCTCGAGTCGACGACCTCGTCGATGCTGGCTCCCTCTCGCGAGCATAGTACGCGGAGATCCCGCCCCGCGTCGAGTACGACCTCACCGACGACGGTGACGAACTTCGCCGTCGGCTACAGTCGCTCCTCGAGTGGGCCGCCGACCGGGAGCAGTAGTCCCGCCTCGAGCCCGGCGGTTCGCACAGAACCCTGGTCGTTTAGTGTGCCCCGCCAGTCGGTGCATCTATGGGGCCCTCACGACCGCGACGGAGCACGGGTGGGGACTCGAGCGACGGCCTCGGAACCGAACCCGACGGCTCCCGTCCCTCCGTCACCAACCTCCTCGCAACGCTGGTTCCGCCGGCGGTCGCGCGACGTGCGATCGCCGTCTCGGTGGCGACCGACCGGGACGTCTACGAGCGCGACGACCCCGTCGAGATCACCGTCGAATTCGAGAACCGGCTCCCGATCCCCGTCGAACTGCCGACGCCCCGGCAACGCCGCTGGGGGTGGACCGTCGACGGTGAACTCGAGGCCAGCGACGAGCGCCGCTACACCCGGGAGCAGCCCGCAACGTTCGACTTCCGCGGTGGCGAGCGAAAGCGAGTGTCGGTGACGTGGAACGGCCGCCTCGAGCGGGTGCGACACGGAGACCGACGCGAGTCGGTCCTCCCGGAACCCGGCGAGTACGAGATCAGGGCGTTCGTCGCCACGCAGGGAACCGATGGCCGGCCCAGCGATTCGACGACCGTCACGCTGCGCTCGTCGATCGACTCGTGAGCGGCGGTGACGCGTCTGGCGTCGCTGTCGACGGGAAATCGGAGCGAGAGCCAACTCCCGTGAGCGGAGGAATCGAGAAGGAACGACGGCGGAGAAACCGCAACCGCGAGTAGTGGTCGCCGACTCGAGGCTTACCCGGTCAGGAAGCCACCAGGTGGAATGCGGGTCGCGGGGCGGCCGTCCTCGTCCGTCGCCTGGTCGTCCCCGAGCGCCGGCGAGTGATCGATCGTTCGTCGTGCTTTTGCGATTCGTTGCGTGCTTGCCGTGACGGTGGCGAGTATTTTACTCATACACGAGTAACAAAGCGCGCCACACGTATAAGTATTTCCGAGATGAAAGATCGTGTTACTTTGACGGCAGCGATATCGACATTCCAACGAAGCGAACGGTGTTGTTGGGCCGTCTAGTACAAAAATACGGCCAATTAGAGGACGGTGGATCTCGCGCATAGAGAGCAACAACCAAATCTACAAAAACAGACACTACCGGCACGCGGTCACCGATGGAGGTGGCAGGCGGCGGCGTGTTTCCCGGAGCCGTGCTCGGACTCGAGTTCGTAGGCCGGCCGCTCGCGGGCACAGATGCTTCGTTCGGCGAAGGCCTCGAGTAGTAACTCGGTCGCGGCTTCCCACCGCTCGACTTCGTCGTCGCGGTCCTCGCCGGCGTCGCGATCGGCGGCGACGAGGTCGATCGCCTCCTCGACGACCGATCCCGGTTCGCCTCGCGGAAGAGTGTCGTCGAAGAACTCGGCTTCGATCCGGGCTGCCGGCATCGGCTCGAACGTTCGGCGCTTGACCGCCCGCATGAACGCCCGCGTCTGTGCCCACTTCTCCTCGGACCAGTCGTACGCGTCGGGTGCGATCAGGCGTGGACACCGCGTCCGGAACCGACAGCCAGAGGGCGGATCGACCGGACTCGGTACCTCGCCCTCGAGGACGCCCCGGGGGCCGCTTTCCCGCGGATCGGGGACGGGGATCGACTCGAGCAAGGCGCGCGTGTAGGGATGCTGTGGGTTCTCGAACAGTTCCTCTTTTTCGGCCAGTTCGACGACGTGGCCGAGATACATCACCGCCACGCGGTCGCTGATGTGGCGGATCACCGAGAGGTCGTGAGCGATGAAGAGGTAGGTGAGGCCGAACTCCTCCTGGAGCTTCTCCATCGTGTTCAACACCTGCGCCTGAATGGAGACGTCCAGCGCCGAGACGGGCTCGTCACAGACGACGAAGTCGGGGTCGACCGACAGCGCCCGCGCGAGGTTGATCCGCTGGCGCTGACCGCCGGAGAAGGCGTGGGGATACCGGTTGTAGTGACGCGGGTCGAGGCCGACCTTCTCGAGGAGCTCTTTCGCCCGGGCACGTCGCCCCTCGTCGTCGAGCATGTCGTGGGCCCGCATCGGCTCCTCGATGATCTGGCCGACCTTCATTCGGGGATCGAGCGAGGACTGTGGGTCCTGGAAGATCATCTGCATGTCCGAGCGCGTCTGCCGAAGCTCCTCGCCGCCCAGATCGGCCAGGTTCTCCCCCTTGAAGTAGATATCTCCGTCCGTGGGCTCGAGCAGGCGCAGGATCGTTCGCCCGAGCGTGCTCTTGCCACAGCCGGACTCGCCGACGAGACCCAGCGTCTCGCCGGGCTGAATCTCGAGGGAGACGTCGTCGACCGCCTTCACCGTCTCGCGGTCGACGCTGACCGGCGGGAACTGGCTCGGCTCGAACTGCACGCCCGCCAACAGCCCCGACTCTTGTGAGAAGTATTTCCTGACGCCGTCGAGTTCGAGCAGCGCTTCTTCCGATTCGTAGCCGCTCTTCTCGTCCATCCGGATGTCACTACTCACGGCCCTCACCTCCGCTCTCGTCGCCGGCGGGGTTCGCCGCGAGTTCGGATCCGGCGTCGGCGGTCCGTCCGCTGTCCGCGGTCTCGACACGTCCCTTGAGGGGCGAGCTCCCCTCGTAGTCGACGTCGAAGGTGTCGTGTTTCACGCAGGCCGCCCGATGGGGCTCGCCGTCGGCGTCGGCGACCGTCTTCGCGTCGGGATGAACCCGTTTGCACACTTCCCGCGCGTCGGGACAGCGCGGGTGGAACCGACAGCCAGAGGGCGGGTCGATCGCCTCGGGCATTACGCCCTCGATCGCCTCGAGTTCCGTGACGGTCCGGTCGGGCCGAGGGATCGAATCGAGCAGGGCATCGGTGTAGGGGTGTTTCGTATCGTAGAACAGTTCGTCCACCGGCGCTTGCTCGACGATCTCGCCGAGATACATGACGTTCACCCGATCGCAGATCTCGGCGACGACGCCCAGATCGTGGGTGACCCAGATGAAACTCGTTCCGTACTTTTCCTGGAGGTCGTCGACGAGATCGAGTATCTGGCCCTCGACGGTGACGTCCAAGGCCGTCGTCGGCTCGTCGGCGATGATGAGACTGGGTTCGCAGGCCAGCGCCATCGCGATGAGCACGCGCTGGCGCATCCCGCCGGAGAACTGGTGGGGGTACTCCTCGTAGCGTTGCTCCGGATCGGGAATGCCCACCTCCCGGAGCATGTCGATCGCCTCCGCGCGGGCTTCGTCCTCCGGGAGCCCCCGGTTGAGTTCGATGAACTCCCGGAGCTGTCCGCCCACCGTGAAGACGGGGTTGAGCGACTCCATCGGATCCTGGAAGATCACCGCGATCTCGTTGCCCCGGATCCGGGTTCGGATCTCCTCGCTTGAGAGGGCGTCCTCGCGCTCGCGGAGTTCGCCGTCCGGCCCCTCCTCGAGGCCGAAGAGGGTCTCCCCCTTGTAGGTTATTTCGCCGGCGACGATCTCGCCGGGATTCTCGACGAGCCCCATGATGCTCATCGAGGCGACCGATTTGCCCGCACCGCTCTCGCCGACGAGGCCGACGATCTCGCCCTCGTAGACGTCGAACGAGATGCCGTCGACGGCGCGTACTGTACCGGCTTCCGTGAAGAACTGCGTCTTGAGGTTCTCGACGCGGAGTAGTGGTTCGGAACTCATTGTTAGTCGTCAATCCGTGGATCGAGGGCGTCTTGCAGGCCGTCACCCAGCAGGTTGAAGCCCATGATGGTGATCATGATCGCCAGTCCTGGCCAGATCGAAAGCCAGAGGTTCGAGTGCATGTAGCCATGCGAAATGTTGAGCATCTGGCCCCAGTCGGGGGTCGGCGGCTGTGCGCCGTAGCCGAGGAAGGAAAGCCCGGCGACGATGAGGATCGTCACGCCGATCTGCAGCGTCGCGTACACCAACACCGGCGCGAAACTGTTCGGAATGACGTGTCGGGCGATGATGTTACGGTCTTTCACGCCGGCTGCCCGCGCCGCCTCGATGTAGTCCATCTCGCGGATGCTCAGGACGCGACTGCGGATGATACGGGCGAAGACCGGCACGAACGTGATCCCGACACCCAGTACCGCATACCAGATGTTCGCACCGCCGACGAAGACGGTGAAGACGATGATGAGGATCAGCGGCGGAATCGAGTAAATCGTCTCGACGACCCGCATCAGTATATCGTCGGTCTTGCCGCCGTAGTAACCGGCGACGGCACCGATGATCGTCCCGCCGGAGAGGCCGACGAACGTCGAGATGAGCCCGACGAACACCGATACCTGCGTCCCGTAGACGATCCTGGTAAAGTAGTCCCGCCCGGTGTGGTCGGTCCCCAGCGGGTGCTCGAGCGTGCCGCCGGCTGGCAGCGGGTTCCACGACTGCTCGGCCAGCGGGAAGTACGGCGGCATGTGTTGGGTCCCCTCACCCGGTGGCGGAATGTACGTGGGGTGATCGAAGAAGGGCAGTAGCCGCGCGAACGCGAAATCTGACAGGAGCCCGAACGTGAGCAGAGAGAGATGGCTGTCGATCAGGGCGTAGAACGCGACGAAGAGTACGAACGCCACGACGTACAATCCCCAGCGGGCCGTCGCATCTTGTTTGACCCGTGCGAGAGTGTAGCGCCAGCCGACGCGGGCCTCTATCTCGCCTTCGTTCGCCGCCGATTCAGTGCCGCTGTCGAGTTGAGATTCACCGACTGCCATGTTTAGTCCCTCTCACCGTAGGTAACTCGTGGATCGACGTATGCATACGAGATGTCGGTAATGATGACGCCGACCACGAACAGAAAGCCGAGCATCATCGTGATACCCATCACGAGCTGGTAGTCGTTCTGTTTAATCGCTTCGATGAACAGTTGTCCCATTCCGTTGATATTGAACACCGTCTCGGTCAGCACCGCGCCCCCAATCGCCGTTGACAGATTGAGGCCAACGATGGTTATTATCGGCAGCTGAGCGACGTTGAACGCGTGCTTCCGAAGAATCGTCCGCTCGGGAACGCCGTAGGCGCGGGCCAGTTTGACGTACTCGCCCTGGAGCGACTCGATCATCTGCGTGCGCTCGACGCGCATGATCGTCGCCATCTGCAACGTCCCCAGCGCGATCATCGGCAACAGCAGGTGTCTGGCCGTCTCGTAGTATAACTCGAGATGGCTATCGATCCCTGGATAGGAACTGGGCGGTCGCCACGGGTAGTACAGCCCGCTCGAGGGCAACCAGCCGAGTTTGACCGCGAAGATGAGGATCAGGACGATCCCGATCCAGAACGACGGGGTGCTGACGCCGACGAGCGCGGTGATTCGCGAGGCGTGATCGGTCGGTTCGTTGCGTCGATTGGCAGCCACGACCCCGAGTGGGATCGCCGTCACCAGCGCGAACGCGTACGCCGATAGGACGAGCAGGAGCGTCGGCCCGAGTCGATCCATCATCAGGGCGGAGACCGGCCGCTGGTAGTGGATACTCTGTCCGAGGTCTCCCTCCAGTAGACCTGCCATGTACGTCACGTACCGTTCGTGTAACGGCCTGTCGAGTCCGTATCGCCGCTCGATTGATCTGACTAGCTCTTCGCTGTGTTCCTGTCCCTGAAGCATGAGGCTGACCGGATCGCCCGGGCCCAGGTTCGCGAGCAGGAACGTGATGACGGAGATCCCGATCAGGACGGGGATCGCCTGCAAGAGTCTGTATACAGTGTATTTGAGTAGTTTCATTGATCCGCGAGTCCGTCTGTTCTCTCGTCGATATCGTACTAATTCACCGTCACTGTAACCGAGTCGGCGGCGACGTTCTTTCCTCGCCGACTCCGTGTCACACTGATTCCGTCGATTTCACTCCACGGATACGTTCGTGTAGTCCGCGACGAGAGTCGGGTTCCTCGTCACCTCCGGGTGAGCCTGAAGATCCTGAACGTAGTCGCGGGATGCCATCGTGTTGTCCTGAGTGAACGCGGGTAACGCGGGCAGTTCCTCGACGATCTCCCGAATGATGGGCTCGTAGAGGTCGTAGCGTTCCTCCTGGTCGGCCGAGTTCCGCGCGTCGGCGATTGCTTCGTGGAAACCGTCGCTGCCCTCGTAGAAGTGCCCCTGATTGAGTTCCTCCTGGCTCTCGTGGAAGAGCGAGTAGAGGTAGAAGTCCGGATCGGGACCGCCGGTCCAGCCCAGCAGGTACATCTGGTAGTCGTCGGCGTTCCCGGTCGTGTACGTATCGACCAGCGTCGCGAAGTCGAGGACCTGGACATCGGCCCCGTAGCCGATCTCGTCCAGCCGGGTGGCGATCCGTTCGGCCAACTGGGCGCGGATCCCCTCCGGCGTGATGATCGTCGGCGTGAAGTCGTCCGGTGCGTGTTCGTCGAGCAGCGACTGTGCCTGATCGGGATCGTACTCCGGCAGCATGTCCTGATACTCGTCCTCCGGGAACTCCCAGACATCGTTGACGACCGGCGGAATCGGGCTGTACATCGGGGAGTTCACGTTCGCCCCGTTGGACTCGATGAAGTCGGACATCGAGAACGAGTGGGCGATGGCCCGTCGCACCTCGGGGTTCGTCGTCGGCCCCTCGTTACAATTAAACGCCATGTACATGAACGTCGGACTCTCCGCCGAGTGGAGATTGACGCCGTCCTCGCTCTCGAGGACGTCCCAGTCGTCGTTGGGAATGCCCGCGATGACATCGGTGTTCGATGCCCGAATGTCGGAGACCCGACCCGCCGGATCCTCGTGCGCCTCGAAGCGGACTCGCTCGAGGTTCGGATCGAGGTCGCCCCAGTAGTCGTCGTATCGCTGGATCTCGACGTACTCGTTCTCCTGGAGTTCGACGAACTCGTACGGACCGGAACCGATTGGGTTCGTGTTAAATTCGTCGCGGTCGTCCGTTCGGACGCTCTTCGGAACGACCGTCACGCCCATCGTCTGTAGTTCGAACGGGCCGTACGGATCTTCCCCGAGGTCGACCTGCAGCTGGTAGTCGTCGATGACCTCGGCGCTCTCGATCATGTCGTACTCGGAGGCGTTCTCGGTCTCTTCCTCGACGGGTGCAGTAAAAGAGTGAGCGACGTCTTCGGCGGTCACGTCGTCGCCGTTGTGGAACTCGGCTGCTTCTTCGATCTCGAAGATGTATCGCGTCCCATCGCGCTCAACGGTCGGCTCGCCCGTCGCGAGGTTTGGCTGGAGAGTGAGTTTGTCGTCGAACTCGTAGAGCCCGTCGAAGACGTGCTGAATTACCTGAAAGCTGTAGGCGTCGTTCGAAATTACCGGGTCGAAGTTCTCCTCTCTGGCCTGTTCCTGCGTAAAGTGGAACGTTTCTCCGTCGCCGTTTCCGGACCCACCGATACACCCTGCGATCGCCGCCGCGGAGACGGCCGCTCCTGAAGCGAGTAGTCGTCGTCTGGTAATGTCATCCGCGCTTCGTGGCATACCATGACAAATGCTTGATGGTAGGTATTATAGCTTTTGGTATATACTGAATTATGATGCCTATATCGATTCGAAGATGTCGAAAAAAGCGTTTGCCGACCATACTTGTCCTCTCGACTCGGCTTTTGCCCATTGATGGAGAGATCTGGCTGGTAATCGGTACCTATCGATCGGCCTGCCCCTCAGTGACTGATTTGGCCGGCTCCCGCATCGGAAGACGCTCGACGGTCACGCGTTCGAACGTCGCCCCGTTCGGTTTCGCCACCGACGTATCGGAGCCGGTGACCGTCACTGCCTACCTAACCGCACGACAACGTTGCGATCCGCGTGTCAATCGTTTCGGTGGCTCCGATCGCTATACGGCCACTCACCGCCGGAGGACGAGCCGTCGCCGCAACCGACCGCAGGGCTTTTTCTGCCGGCCGACACAGTAGCGTAGTATGAACTATCGAGCCGTCGAAACCACGGGTGAGTACGTCGCCCGCCTCGAGACCGGTGCGGACTGGCGAGCCGAGATCGAGTCGCTCGCGGACGCGGTCGAGGCCGACGCCGCATGGTTTACCGCCCTCGGCGCGGTTCAGGACGCCGAATGCTGGTTCTACGATCAGGAGGCCTGCGAGTACTATCCGATCGAGTTCGACGAGCCACTCGAGGTCGCCAGCTGCGTCGGCAACGTTTCGCGGCTCGAGGTCTCCGAGTCACACTCGGAGGACAGCGAGACGGAGTCTCGCCAGTGGGACCGCTTCGCCCATACCCACGCGGTCCTCTCGGACGAGGAGGGAACCGCCTACGCGGGCCACCTGAACGCGGCGACGGTCTGGGCGGGCGAGGTCCACATGCGCGTTTTCGAGGACCCCCTCGAGCGCGAGTACGACGAGACCACCGAACTGGATCTCTGGCTCTAACATGCGCCCGGAAGACGAACAGTACTTCGAGGGGCTCGAGGCGCAACTCGACGAGGCCTTCGACGTCGCCCAACGGGCCAAAGCACGGGGTGGGGATCCCAAACCGGCGGTCGAGATTCCGGTCGCCAAGGACATGGCCGACCGCGTCGAGAACATTCTGGGGATCGACGGCGTCGCCGAGCGGGTCCGCGAACTCGAAGGCCAGATGAGCAGGGAAGAGGCGGCCCTCGAACTCGCGGAGGACTTCGCCGAGGGGCGCGTCGGCGACTACGAGACGAAAGCGGGCAAGGTCGAAGGTGCCGTCCGCACGGCGGTCGCCCTGCTGACCGAGGGCGTCGTCGCCGCACCCATCGAGGGGATCGACAAGGTCGAGATCCTCGAGAACGACGACGGGACGGAGTTCGTCAACGTCTATTATGCCGGCCCGATCCGCTCGGCCGGCGGGACCGCACAGGCCCTCTCCGTACTCGTGGCCGACTACACGCGCGCGCTCGTCGGGATCGAACAGTACAACGCCCGCGGTGAGGAGGTCGAACGCTACGCCGAGGAGATCGCCCTCTACGACAAGGAGACCGGCCTCCAGTACACGCCGAAAGCCAAGGAGGCGAAATTCATCGCCAAACACCTCCCGATCATGTTGGACGGGGAGGCCACCGGCGACGAGGAGGTCTCGGGCTTCCGTGACTTGGAGCGGGTCGACACCAACAGCGCCCGCGGCGGGATGTGTCTCGTCCTCGGGGAGGGGATCGCGCTGAAGGCCCCGAAGATCCAGCGCTACACCCGGAACCTGGACGAGGTCGACTGGCCGTGGCTCCAGGACCTCATCGACGGCAACTACTCCGACGACGAGGGGGAGACCGGCGACGACGGATCCGATGGCGACGCTGACGAGGCAGAGGCGGCCGAGAGCGACGCCGATGCGGAGGCCGACGACGACTCCGCCACTGACGAATCCGAGGGACCGCCCCGCGTCGACACCTCCGAGAAGTTCCTCCGGGACCTGATCGCCGGCCGGCCGGTCTTCTCCCATCCCTGTGCCCACGGTGGCTTTCGGCTGCGCTACGGTCGCGCACGCAATCACGGCTTCGCGACCGCCGGCGTCCACCCCGCCGCGATGCACCTGGTCGACGACTTCCTCGCGACCGGCACCCAGATCAAGACCGAACGCCCCGGCAAGGCCGCCGGCGTCGTCCCCGTCGACTCCATCGAGGGGCCGACGGTCAAACTGGCAAACGGCGACGTCCGCCGGATCGACGACCCCGAGGACGCCCTCGAGATCAGAAACGGCGTCGAGGCGATCCTCGATCTCGGCGAGTACCTGGTCAACTACGGCGAGTTCGTCGAGAACAACCACCCGCTCGCGCCCGCCTCCTACACCTACGAGTGGTGGGTGCAGGATCTCGAGGCCGCCGGCGTGGACGTACAAGCCCTCGAGGACGACCCCCGGATCGACCTCGAGTTCCCCGACCCCGAGGAGGCCGTCGAGTGGGCCGTCGAGTACGACGCCCCCCTCCATCCCGAGTATACCTACCTCTGGCACGATCTCTCCGTCGACGCCTTCTGCGACCTCGCGGCGGCGGTCGCCGAGGGCCGGGTCGAACGCGACGGCGACGGCAGCGTGAACGGGAACGGGGACGACAGCATCCTCGTCCTCGCGTCCGACGACGCCGTCGCCGACGCCCTCGAGACGATCGTCATCGAACACCGCCAGCGTCCCGACGACGACCGCATCGAGATCGACGACTGGCGGCCGTTCGTCCGCTCGGTCGGCTGCGAGCCCCGGCAGGCCGTCGCCGACGGCGCGGCGCTCGAGCCCGACCAGCGTCCCGAAATCGAACTCGAGCGCACCTGGAGCGACGGCGACCTCTCCGAGCGCGCCCGCACGTGGGGTCACGAGACCGAAGGCGACAACGCCATCGAGGCGGTCACCGAGGTCGCGCCGTTCCGGGTCCGCGAGCGCGCGCCGACGCGGATCGGCAACCGCATGGGCCGGCCGGAGAAATCGGAGAGCCGCGATCTGAGCCCGGCGGTCCACACGCTGTTCCCGATCGGCGAAGCCGGCGGCACGCAGCGCAACGTCGCCGACGCCGCCAAACACGCCGAGACGATGTCCGACACCCCCGGCGTCGTCGAACTCGAGGTCGGCCGCCAGCGCTGTGACAGCTGCGGCACCGAGACGTTCAAGAACCGCTGTCCGGACTGCGACGACCGCACCACGCCGGACTACCGCTGTCCCGACTGCGACCAGCGGCTCGAGCCCGACGAGGCCGGCCGCGTCGAGTGCGACCACTGCGAGCGCGAGGGCACCTGCGTCGAGACCCGCGAGATCGACGTCAACGACGAGTTCCGCAGCGCCCTCGAGTCGGTCGGCGAACGCGAGAACGCCTTCGAGATCCTCAAGGGCGTCAAGGGGCTGTCCTCGCAGAACAAGGTCCCCGAACCCATCGAGAAGGGAATCCTGCGGGCCAAACACGACGTCTCCGCGTTCAAGGACGGCACCGTCCGCTACGACATGACCGACCTCCCCGTGACCTCGGTCCGGGCCAGCGAACTCGACGTCGACGTCGGCCAGATCCAGGCGCTGGGCTACGAGGAGGATATCCACGGCGAACCGCTGACCCACGAGGACCAGCTGGTCGAACTCAAAGTCCAGGACATCGTCCTCTCCGACGGTGCGGCCGAGCACATGCTCCAGACGGCCGACTTCATCGACGACCTCTTGGAGCAGTACTACGGGCTCGAGTCCTTTTATGAGTTCGAGGACCGCCAGGACCTGGTCGGCGAACTCGTCTTCGGGATGGCACCCCACACCTCTGCCGCAACTGTCGGGAGAGTGATTGGTTTCACGAGCGCCGCGGTTGGGTACGCTCATCCGTACTTTCATGCGGCTAAACGACGGAACTGCTTCCATCCAGAGACGAAACTCTGGTCCCAGAACCACAACGGTGAATGGGGTTACGAATCGATCGAAACGATCGTCGAAGAGCGCTTGACTGATCCCGAAGAAGACGATTTCGGAACGCTCGTTCAGGACGTCGACGGACTCAGCGTCCCATCAGTCACTGCCGATGGAACGCCCGTCGAACGGTCCGTTGAAACCGTTTCGAAACATCCGGCCCCCGATCATCTCGTTCGGGTCGAAACACGGAGTGGTCGAACGCTAACCGTAACTCAGGATCACACGTTCCGTCGATGGACGCCGACAGGCTTGGAGTCCGTCGACGCTCGCGAACTTTCGGCTGGCGACGAACTCCCGAGTCCGAAATCGATCGACTTCGAGGGGACGACGAAATCGATCGATCTACTGAAAGCGTTTCTCGAGGCGGATGCCATTCCGAACGACTCGCTCGTTATCCGCGGGCTGGGCTCCGAACAAATCAAGGATTTACTCGACGACGCAACGCCGAATCAGGCGTATCTCAAACCCGTTGCGGAACGACTGGAAGTTTCTCAGTCGACGGTCTACAACTGGGTCAGCCGAGACAGTGTTCCAGTCGGTCCGCTTCTCGCTTTCTTCGACGCTGCGGAACTACGTGACCGCATTCCGGACGACGTTACCCTCGGGATGAAACGCGACACCGCAGCCGTCGAACGACAGTTCGAGATCGACGATTCCGTCGCGACGCTGCTCGGATACTACGCTTCCGAAGGTTTCACTCGTCGTGAAGGCGGATCGTTCTATCAGACGACGATCTGTACGCCCGACAGAGCGGCTCGAGACGACATCATCGATGCGTTCACCGACGCACTCTCGATCGACGCGTTCGAAGAGAACGAGTGGAAGGTAACCGTCTCGAGCCGTCTCGTCTCAGCGCTGTTCGCCGACGTGCTCGACCTCGGTGCGACCGCGGAAACGAAGCGGATTCCGGATTCCGTTCTCGATAGCTCTCGCTCCCAGCTGCGCGCGTTCTTGGCCGCGTACTTCAGCGGAGACGGGAGTACGTCGAGCGAACGAATCGAGGTTCGAGCACACACGATCAGTGACGAACTCGCCACTGACCTCGTTGCTGCGTTGAAACGTTTCGGTATCGCAGCGAAAACCTATCGCGAAAGGCGGCGTCCGTCCACCGGAGCCGTTGCTGAGTTCTACGGTGACGACGAACTAGTCCCCGAATTCGGATCGTGGATTCTCAAGATCACGTCCGAGAACGCCGCTCGGTTCGCTGAACGTATCGGGTTCCATCTTGAACGGAAACAGGAGACGATCACCAACGTCCTCGAGACGACCGAACTCCGCTCGCAGCGCCTTTTCGCTGACGGCGGCGATACGTGGCTCGACGAAGTCGTTTCCGTCGAAATCGTCGAGAGTGACATCGAATACACCTACTGTCTCACTGTCGAGGAGACGAATACACTGGTTGCCAACGATCTGTACGTCGGTCAGTGCGACGGCGACGAGGACTGCGTCATGCTCCTCCTCGACGGCTTGCTCAACTTCAGCAAGACGTTCCTGCCGGACCAGCGCGGCGGGAAGATGGACGCACCGCTGGTGATGTCCTCCCGGATCGATCCCTCCGAGATCGACGACGAGGCCCACAATATGGACGTCGTCTCGCAGTATCCCCGCGAGTTCTACCTCGCGACCCGCGAGCAGGCCGATCCCGAGGACGTCGACGTCGAAATCGCCGAAGAGAACCTCGGCACCGACCTCGAGTACACCGGCTTCGACCACACCCACGACACCACCGACATCGCGATGGGCCCCGACCTCTCGGCGTACAAGACGCTGGGGTCGATGATGGACAAGATGGACGCCCAGCTCGAGCTCTCGCGCAAGCTCGAGGCGGTCGACGAGACCGACGTCGCCGAGCGAGTCATCGAGTATCACTTCCTGCCGGACCTCATCGGGAACCTCCGGGCGTTCTCCCGACAGGAGACCCGCTGTCTCGACTGCGGCGAGAAGTTCCGCCGGATGCCCCTGACCGGCGACTGTCGGGAATGCGGCGGGCGAGTCAATCTGACCGTCCACAAAGGGTCCGTGAACAAGTACATGCAGACGGCCATCCAGGTCGCCGAGGAGTACGACTGCCGCGATTACACGAAACAACGCTTGGAAGTCCTCGAGCGCTCCCTCGAGAGTATCTTCGAAAACGACAAGAACAAGCAAAGCGGGATCGAGGATTTCATGTAACGAAATTTTGCTCTGCGTGCGGTCGCGATGCGACCGCGCTCGGCAAAATCTTCAAAAGAGCGCGTAGCGCTCTTTTGGACAGCGAGGGACCGGAGGTCCCTCGAGCAGGCGGCGCTTCGCGCCGCCGACCTCGCGGGATCTTCGATCCCGCTCAGTTTCGATCAAAAGCACCGGAAGACGCGAAGCGTCTTCCGAGTTCTCGTTCACTTCGTTCACGAGAACACTCCTCCTTCTCGCTCGCGCTGCTCGCTCACATCAGTCGTCGGCCCGCTCGCTCAGCCGGTCGCACGGCCTTCGGCCGTTCGACTTCTCGCGGCGCGTAGCGCCGCGCACGGCTTCGCTCGCGGTCGATACCTGGCAAGGGCCTGCCCTTCCCCGGGTCACACGGCTCTCGCGTTGCTCGAGCCGTGCTCTCGGCCGAGTAGAAACTGAGACGAGAGCGGAGAGATTCAATCGCTGCTGACGCGGGTCACGCCGGGCATCCCTGCCTTGGTATACTCCGGCTCCGGGGAATACTGCGGGTCCGGCAGCCACTCCCGGAGACTCTCGTTGAATCGGTCGGGGCGCTCTCGAGGCGTCCAGTGGCCACAATCTTCGATCAGGTCCAGTTCGGCGTCCGGAATGCGTTTTGCTGCTCGTTTCGACCATTCGACGGGGACGAGCGGGTCCTCCGTGCCGTGGACGAGCAGGGTCGGAACGGACAGCGACTCGAGGTCGTCGACGAAGTTCGTCGCGACGCGACCGCTAAACGACAGTTCGTTGTTCTGGAACGCCTCGAACGCCCGGATCGAGCCCGGTTCCATCAGTTTTCGCCGGGCGTCGTCGACGAAGCGGTCGGGCAACGAATCGGCGTCCGCGACGAGGTTGTCGAGGACCATTCGAACGCTCCGCGTCGAGGAACCGGCGGCGATTTTCCCGAACTGGGTCATCCCGGGGACCTGCGACAGGACCTTCCACTGGAGGGCACTGGGGAGTCGCTCTCCGAGCCCGTAGCTGTCGACGAGGGCCAGTCGGTCGACCCGGTCGGGGTTTGCGAGCGTGTACCCGAGTGCGACGCCGCCGCCCATCGAAATGCCGGCCAGCGAGACCCGCTCGAACGGGAGCGTCTCGAGGAACCCCTCGAGGACGTCGACGTACGACTCGAGGGTGTGTGCAACGTCTCCCGTGCTGTTCCCGTATTCGGGCCAGTCGATCGCGTACACGCGGTAGTCGTCCGCGAGGGCGGTGATCGTGTGTCGCCACGAGACGGTCGCGTCGTCGATCCCCGCGCCGTGACAGAGGACGACCGGCGGGCCGTCCGTCCCCGCCCGCCGGTAGGCGATCCGGCAGTCGTCGATGGTGGCGACACCGGTCCCGCTCATGATCGGACCACGGTCTCGGTGGGGCGATCCACTCCCATCGGTCCCGGCCGGCCGACTTCGCTGGGTTTCGTTCCGGCCCCGGCGATCGGCCCCGCCGCTGACCCCTCTGGCTCGAGACCGTGTGCCGTGTTGGCACTGGATGCCGATCCATGGGTGTGACAGACTATCATGGTGCGTGTCTCTATTCGGCAGGCGTATATTGTTTTCTATTACCGTGTGCCTTCTTAACAGACGAAACGCTGCTCGCTGTCACCCGATCGACTGGCAAGTCCACCGGGAGTCGCGGCTCCGGACCGACGCGGCTGGGAAAACGAAACGACGGAATACACCGGGACAGTACGGTATTTCCTCGGTTCGAGGTGGTACGGTTCCCGTTCACGAATCCCTCGCCGGCCTCTTGCACAATGCGTGCTGTGTCTTTATCGCCGTCGCCGGTGTGATTCGGCTATGGTCAAAACTGGTGAGACACCGGCGAAAGAAGGCGACGAGGAGGCCATCGAGGAGGTGGAAAAGCTCAATTTCGGGCAGACGGTCTACGACGAGGACGGCAACGAACTCGGCCGTGTCCGTGGCTTCGAACAGAGCGGGTTCTTCGTCACTACCCGTGAGGGTGCCGAGGCGATGAGCGTCGAACACGCCCGCTCGGGCCACGAGTTCGGCGAAGCCCACCTCATGTGGCGCTGTATGGAGTGTGGTGAGATGGATGCGATCGATAAGGGACTTCCCGACGAGTGCCCGAACTGCGGCACCGAGCGGGAGGATCTGATGTACTGGACCGAAGACTGAATCGGTGCCGACAGTGAGCACGCGATCGCTGGCGAGGTCTATTCATTCTATATAGCACTTGAGGATTTATCACTCGTCACAGCGGGGGTTCGAGTCGGTGGTTCTCATGGCCAAAGAACAGCAACAACTGGGATTTGGAACGCCGGTCGACACCGAGGATGGGACGAAAATCGGCCGAATTCGTGGCGTCGACGAGCACGGGCTCTCTATCACGCTCCGGGATGGAATCGAAGGAATGAGTATCGAGCACGTCCGATCGGGCCAGGCGTTCGGGGAAGCCGAACTGATGTGGCGCTGCTGGGTGTGTGGGGAGATGGGCCGACTCGACCGTGCCATTCCGAACACTTGCCCCTCCTGTGGTGCCGACAGGGAGGACCTGTACTACTGGACTGTGGATTGAGTCCGGGGACAGCCTCCTCTTCCCACCCCGACCGGCACCGTCGCGGTCGCTGCTGGGACCGCGAGGGCGGCCCTCGAGCGCTCGTGGTTCCGTCGCTCGGGGTGCCAGGGTACTACTCGATACTGTACTCGTGGCGAACCGGGGTACTGTAGTGGCAGCCGTCGGAAAGTGCAGTCATGGAGATAGTCGTCTTCGGTGCCGGCAGCCTCGGCAGTCTCGTCGGTGGCCTGCTCGCACGCGAGCACGACGTCACGCTCGTCGCTCGCGAGGCTCACGCCAGCGCCGTCCGCGAGTCGGGACTGCGACTCGAGGGCGTGGCGGACCGCCCATCGAGCGTGTTTCCGGCGGCGACGACCGACGGCACGGGTCTCGAGGCGGATCTCGCCATCGTCACGGTCAAGTCCTTCGACACCCCGGCAGCCGCCGATGCCCTCGCGACGGGGTCGTTCGACGCGGTTCTCTCCCTCCAGAACGGCATGGGAAACGAAGGGACGCTCGCGGCGCGACTCGAGGTGCCGGTGCTCGCGGGAACGGCGACCTACGGCGCGATCCTGCAGGCTCCGGGCGTCGTCGAGCGTACTGGCGTGGGGGAGATCGTCCTCGGTCCTCGAGACGGCGGTTCGTCGGCCGTCGCTGATCGCGTCGGTGAGGCCATCGTGGCTGCCGGCCTCGAGACGACCGTCGCCGACGACATGCCGCGTCGGCTGTGGGAGAAACTCGCTGTTAACGCGGGCATCAACGCGGTGACGGCCCTGACCGCGACCGAAAACGGTGCCGTCCTTGAGGACCCGGCGAACGACCTCGCGCGTGCTGCCACCCGCGAAACGGCACGGGTCGCCCGAGCCGGTCCCGTTTCCCTCTCGAACCGCGAGGCGCTGGCGGCGGTAGAAGCCGTTGCCGAAGCGACGGCTGCGAACACGTCTTCGATGCACCAGGACGTGCTGGCTGAACGGCGAACCGAAATCGACGCGATCAATGGCTACGTCGTCGATCGCGCACTCGAGGCGGGACTCGAGGTCCCGACGAATCGGACACTCACCGCGTTGATCAGGACCTGGGAACGCGGTCGCGGCCTGCGGTGAACGGGCGTCCAGCTATCGCACGGTCCCCCGGCCGATGGTTCGATCCTCCACTGACGGCGAACGACGCGGCTACTGGGGAAAAGCAAAGACGCCAGATCGGCGTTTACGCGACGAACGACGGGTTAGAACGGTGCTTCAGGCCCTTCGTTGGCTTCGCTGCCGTCGTCGTCGACGGTTTCGCCGGGGAAGGAGGGACTCATGCCGCCCATCTCTTCTTCGCCGCCGTCCATGCCGGTCGAGGCGTTGACCGTCTCGATCTCGGGGATCTCCTTGACCATTCGGCTCTTGATCGCCTGAATCGTCATCGGCGAGATCCCACAGCCACTGCAGGCCCCACCGAGGGCGATACTGACTTCGCCGCTCTCGCGATCGATGTCCTGAATCGCCGCGCTGCCGCCGTGCATCTGAATCTGTGGGAAGTTCCGTCGCAGGAAGTTCGTCACGCGTTCCTCGAGGTCGTCCCCGTCGTTCTGGGTCTCGGTGCTCATAGAAATCCCTTGGGTATCAGCCCCCCTAAACCTTCCGTCCTCCATGTTCGACTGCCGACTACCGGGGCGTGAGCGATCGACTCACTGGAACCCGAACACGCGCTGTAGTTCGGTTTCGATCTCCTCGATGTGGGTCTCCAGGATTTCCTCGAACCGGTCTTCGTCGACGAGCACGCCCGAGAGCCGACCGTACGGATCGTCGGGGAGCTCGATGCGGAACTCGCCGTCGCCCTCGTAGAAGGGCTCGCTCTCGTTCAGGACCTGCTGGTCGATCGCGTGGACGAGCTGGGAGTCGTAGCGGTCGTTCATCCGGTTGAACGCGTTCTTGTACGCCTGCTGGAGTTCGGGGAAGTAGTTGGCGTACTTGTCCTCGAACTTCTCGGGATCGAAGTTAGCCATACGCTAGTCCAACGGTAGCGGGGACAAAAGTCAGACGATCGTCCTCCTCCGTCGGGCCCACGTCCGGATCCGACCCCCGATATCCATCAAACATCTAACGTTGTAGGGGATGCCTATATAGGTGCCCGCGCTTGCAAGCGGAACCGACACCCCCGCTGTTGGCGATACCGATGTACATGATCGCAGATCAGGGTCCCATCCCGCGGGAAGCATTGCCGCCGAGATGGGGGCTTGCAGAGAACTGTAACGATCGATTCGTGTACCGATATAGGCAGCCACCGATCGAATTGATTATGGAGTGTATCGCCGCCGACTGTTCCCATCCAGGACTCGGTCTCTGTCAGTGCTGGGAGCTTCGCTACCGCTACTTCTTCTCGGATCGATCGATTACCGAGCCGATCGGCCACGTTTCCACCCAGCGGGCCGCCATCGACGGGTTGCTCGAGTGTATGCATCGCGTCCACGACACGGTCTCGGCGACCGATGGCCCCCTCAAACTCGGGGAGGTACTCGAGAACGTTTCGCTCTCGGATCTCGTTCCGAGCGGCGACTCCGATACACTGGAGTGAGTCGGCTGGGATCCGTTTACGGGTCGGCTACCGGCGGCAGCCTCGTCCTCGAAAACGCGGCGCGGCTCCTCACGTCACGTCAACGCGAGGCGACGGTCACACGCGCCGGGTCAGGTGTGTACGAACCGTCCGCTGACAGTCGCTACAGATCCCGTACAGCCGGGTCGCGCTCGAGAGCACCGGGTACTGTACGTCGAGGTCGGAATAAATAGCCGGGATCAGCGTTCGATGTCGGGTTCCGCCTCGGCCGTATCGGTTTGTTGATTCGGTAAACTGGGCTTGCCGCTCCGTAGTGAGTGCGTCGAGTCGCTCCCGATACGCCTCGAGTTGTTCGTGTTTCGCCCGCAGTGTCTCGAAGTCACACTGTAGGAGGGATCCCGCGGTGGTCGACCGCAGCCAGCCGAGGATGTCGTCGATGTCCTCGATCGCCCCTTCGAGCGTGGCCCGTTCGCTTCGAAGGGTTTCCTCCAGCAGCTCCACCTCCCGCTGTCTGGTCGTTACCTCCTCGAGGACGGCCGTTTTGAGCGCTGGGGTCCAGCCGGTTTCCGTCGTGAGGGCGACGGCGATGTCCTCGGTCAACTCCGCTGCGATCGTCTCGACGAGCGACTCGTCGTCCGCACGGTCGGCGATACTGTGGGGGCGGACCGTTTCTTCGAACGCGGCTCGAACGGTGATACACCGCTCCCCGGACGGGGTGGATCGCTGGGACTGGACCGGTGTCGCCATCGCTGTCGGCGTCGATCCGGTCGGCCGCTGTCGGTGCCCTCCGATGGGACTCTCCGCTGGCACCTCCTGTACGCGCCGCTTGAACGTCTCGAAGGCGTCGCCTCGATCCGCAACCGCGTCCTGTTCCGCCTGGAGACACTCGAGTGCGCGGTGGACCGCAGTCGATCCGGTCATGGCTGTCCCTCCTGTGTACAGACGAGCCCGCCCGTCGGCTCCGCGTCGCTCGTCAGGACGAACTGCCAGTCGCCGTCTCCGAGGGCGGTGACATCGGTCACGCTCAGCCGGTCCGTTGGGGCTGGCGATCGGCGCAGGATGTCGATCCCGATCGGTAGCGTCGGGAACCGCCGCTCGTTACACTCGATAGCGTACCCCCGCAGGGAGACGGTCCAGCGACCCCCGCCGGTCGTCCCGACCGAATCGTGTGCAATGCCGTACTCCCGTATCAACGACAGCGAATCCAGAAATGCGAGACTCTCCGAAACCGGATCCACCGCCGACTCGACCGGCGAGAGGTTCGCTGCTGCCGCCCCCAACAGCCGTGTTCGCTCCGCCGCAGTCAGGTGTGTCTCGAGTTCCGTTGCCATCGTCTCGAGCAACACCAGACAGAGCGTGTTCCGGTCGGTCGTCGCTTCGGCGGCGGCCAGATACGCGTCCATGATGGCTCGCTCGGCTGCCTCGTGGTCGCGGGCCGAGAGCGACTCGAAGACCGCTCCCGAGACGTCGTGGCAGAAACTGATCAGCGGTGTGTCGGTCCCGCGCTGTCGATCTCGAGAGGCCGACGGCTGTCCCGTCGGTTCCGCGATCGGCCGATCCGAATCGGCGGCAGCGCTCGTCTCCGCCCCGCCGGCTGCGTTCGTGGATCGTTCCTGACAGACGACCGGATCGTAGAACGGCAACTGTGGATCGTATCGTCTGAGTGCGGCACGGTACTGTTCGGTTGCGTGTGCGGCGTCTGCTGCGTCCGTCCGGGTCGCGAATCGCTGGCCGGCGACCGGTACCGGCCGTTCACCGGAGCGAGCACAGACCACGTAGTACTCTCCGTCGTTGCTTGCCAGCCGTTCGATGTGATGGCGGATCTCTCGAAGTGTGGTTCCGACCATGGGGTTCCTCCAGTGGAGTAGTCTCAGTCCCGCGGGGCTCACGCGGACGTGGGAAGCGTCGCCGACGGCCACGCTCCCGTCTATCGGCTCGTCCGCCCGCTGTAGGACCGATCGTCCACTCTTTAGGCGAACCTAAAAAGTCATAAACCCATCGAATTTTAGGCGAACCTAATTACCGTCTGCCCCTCGGTTGGCCTTCGTCCCGATCTCCTGTCGCAATTGTCTGCCGTGCTCCGACTCCGATGGTCGCCTCGACGCCCGGTTCGGCGGAGCAGCGGCCCCGGATACGACGTTTTGGTGGCCCCACCGGCTCGCTGGCACGAGGACGGCGGCGTCCGTGATATCCTGCGTTGGATCCGCAACCGACCCAGAGATAAATCTCATAGTGCTATATCAAACCCGCTCCGATCCGTCGTTGGCGGCCGGTAGCACAGTGTTTATGCGCGACAACGAGTTATTGGCGGTAGCGCCCACTGTCCCCGTTCCCTGGATTCCATGACCACTCAGATCCCGTTTGCAATCGACTTTCACGTCCATTCCGACGACTCCTACGATGGGCACGAACCGATCGAACTCATCCTCGAGCACGCCGCCGACATCGGCCTCGATGGGGTGGTCGTCACCGACCACGACGAGATCGACGAGTCCCGTCGGGCCGCCGACCTCGCCCCGGAGTACGGACTCGTCGGTATCCCGGGCGTCGAGGTTTCGACGCGACACGGTCACCTGCTGGCGATCGGGGTCGAAAAGCGGCCCGACCCCGGCCAGCCGTTCATGGAGACCGTCGAGATCGTCCGCGAACTGGGCGGCGTGGCGATCGTTCCACACCCGTTCCAGCGCAGTCGTCACGGGGTTCGAAAACGCTACATCGACGACGCCGACGCGATCGAGACCTACAACTCGATGGTCTTTACCGGCTACCGCAATCGGCGCGCTCGCACGTTCGCTCGGCGACGGGAGTACCCCCAGATCGGAGCCAGCGACGCACACTACCTGCCCAACGTCGGCAAGGCCTACACCGAGGTCCTCGTGACGCCCGACACGGCGAACCCGACGAAAGCCGACATCGACGGCGCGGACCTCGTCGAGGCGATCCTCGAGGGCCGAACCCAGATCCGCGGCAAGCGAACGCCGATCCGCAAGAGCGCGGTGCAGTACGGAAAGGGTGCGGTGCGGAAGACGGCCTACATGTTCACCTCCCGTGCGCCGCTCCTGCCGACGGTGCCGGCCTCGATGGATCGATCGACCTGATTCCGGCCCACTGGCTCGAGTCGATGTGCGTCGGTCGCTTTGCCCACGTCGCTCGGAGGGACTCCGCAGTCCGGGCGTCTCGAGCGCGGGTGGTTCCGACTCAGACCCGCGACTGCGGGTGATTCCGACTCCGACGGCGAGCGTGCTGCTATCGTAGAACGGAGACGTCGCCACGCCCTCCCCAACCGACTCACTCGCTGTGCTCGTTCGTCCCTCGCGCGACCGTCGAGTCGCGGTTCGCCGATCGGCGAACCGCTGACTCAGCGCGCGCCACCGCACGTCGGTTCATCGATCGCCGAGCGATAGTGAGCGGTCGTCTCCGTCGTCAGGATAGTTGCTCGCCGACGATGTCGTCGGCGTGCTCGACGAACGCTTCTTCGCTACCGTTCGGAACCGTCGCCCCCGCTGCGACGTCGTGGCCGCCGCCGTCGCCGCCGACGGCCTGGGAGGCGTCGCTCATCACGGTCGAGAGGTCGAGGCCCTGCCGGACGAGCGAGTGGGTGCCCCGCGCGGAGACCTTGACCTCCTCGTCGTTCTTTTCGGCGAAGGCGATGATGGGTTTCGAGCGGCTGATCCCGTCGTTGCCCATCGCCATTCCCGCGACGATACCGACGATGGTTTCGCGGATCTCGTCGCTCGCGTGGAACCACTGCACGTGCTCTTCTTGGGTCGTTCCCGCTCGAGTCACGAGGTCGATGCCGTTCGAGAGGTTGCGCCGGTGTTCGCGCAGGAGCTGTCGCGCGCGCTCGAGCGCGCCGTCCCGATCGCCGAGACAGACGCCCAGCCCGACGTCGGCCCGCTCGTAGCGGGCGGTCGCGTTCAACAGGGTCGAGAACTCGCTCGCGTCCCGGAGTTCGGTGCCGACGGGTTCCTCGCTGAGGACGTAGGCCGTACTCACGAGTCCGTCGATCTTCGTCGCGGGAACGCCACTCGAGACGGCCCGTCGGACGAGCGCGCTGGCGACCGTCTGTTTCTCGTCGTTCGTCAGTCCGGCCCAGCGCCGCCACTCCCCGTCGCGTTTCAACTCGAGGTCGAGTCCGTCGAGGAATCGGAGCGCGCCGTTCTCGTCGTTCGAGATGCCGGGGATGTGGACGTCGGTGGCGTACTCGAGGAGTTTGGGGAGCGGCCGGGTCTGTTTGCCATAGAGCGCGAGGTCCTTGCCCGTTTCGAGGACGCCGGCCGCGACGCCCTCCTCGACGATCCCCTCGTTCGCGCCGTGGAGTTCGCCGCCGGCGGCCTGCATGTCGCCGACGGCCCCGACGACGGCGAGGGCGGCGAGATCGCGGTTGTCGGCGCGGGCGTTCGCGGCCCCCGACGCGGTGGCGGTCCCTCCGTCGGCCGCAACCGACGGCTCCGGATCGGTGTCGGACACGTCGGCCAGCGCCCGCGCGAGGACGTAACTCGCGCCGGCACCCGAGAGTTCGGACGCGCCGTTGATGCCAACCAGAAGCGGGTTGAGGTGGAACTCGGTGTCCCGGTCGGCGGGCTGGTGGTGGTCGGCGATGACGGGCGTGAACTCGCCCGCGTCCTCGTAGTCGCCGATGCTGTCGAGTTGGCCGCTCCCGAAGTCGGTAAAGAGAACGGTCTCGTAGGCGGTCGCCGCAATCGCGGCGATCGCCTCCTCGTCGAGTTGCTTCTCGAAGACCGTCTCGAAGGGGATCCCGGCTCGTTCGAGGGCTTGCGCGGCGATCGCGGCGCTCGTGAGTCCGTCGGCGTCGATGTGTGAGGCGAGCAGCACGCGATCGGCCTCGCACAGCCGCTCGGCGCACGCTACCGCACGATCCTCGAGTTCGGGAACCGGCCCTGCCATCGAGGAATCCTGGGGCGGCTTCGGGGATAAAGGTGCGGTCACGCGGATCGGAACGAGTGCTACCGCTTTCGACGGACGGTCCCCGTCCGACCCGCCAAACCAGTCAGTAAAGCTAAGAGATAGCGACAGAGAGCATCGGTATGGAGATTCTGGTCGCTGGCGGCACCGGGTTCGTCGGCCGGGCGCTGTGTCCCGTCTTAGTCGATCGCGGGCACAGGGTCACCGCGGCGTCGCGAACGCCCGACGCGGACGGCCTTCCAGCCGCCGTCGAGACCGTCGCCGCCGACGTGACCGATCCCGACCTCGAGTCGATCGTCGACGGACACGACGCGGTCGTGAACCTCGTGGCGCTGCCCTCGCACGTGCAGCCGCGAGGACGGAGTCACGAGGCGGTTCACTTCGACGGCACCCGGCACCTCGTGGCGGCCAGCGAGCGGGCCGGGGTCGATCGATTCGTCCAGTTGAGCGGCCTGGGCGTCGAATCGGGCGTCGAGACGGCCTACTTTCGGGCGAAGCGACGGGCCGAGCGCGTCGTTCGCGACGCCGACCTCGAGTGGGTCATCTACCGGCCGTCGGTCGTGTTCGGCGACGGCTGTGCATTCGTTCCGTTCGTCGAACGGACGGTCCCGCCGCTGCTCACCCCGCTCCCGGGCGGCGGCCGGACCCGGCTCCAGCCGGTCTGGGTCGAGGACCTCGCGCCGATGCTCGCGGACGGACTCGAGGACGATCGCCACGTCGGGAACTGCTACGAGATCGGCGGTCCCGAACGGCTCACGCTCGCGGAGACGGTCACGCTGATACGGGGCGGCGGCGTCGTCGTTCCGATTCCGATGGCGCTGGCAGCCGTCCTGGCGACGGTGATCGATCCGCTCCCCTGGATCCCGTTCGGTCGCGACCAGTACCGCGTGCTCGAGGTGGACAACACCACGGCGGACAACGACGTCACGGCGTTTGGCGCTGACCCGGAGTCGCTCCAAACGCTGTCGACGTACCTGGCGACAGACGGCGACTGACCCATGACCGGACTATTCGAGCGCGAGGTCGGACCGGCGTGGCGGACGCTTCATCCCCGCGTCCGGGAGCGATACGGTCTCACGGCCGGCGAGGGACACGAAGCGGTGGGTGTCGGACGGATGACCGACCTCGCTCGACACCCCCTCGCGGTGCCGGCGCTCTGGCTCGGGACGCTCGACGACTTTCTCTTTCCCGAAGGCGGGACCGACGTCCCGTTTACGATCGTCACGGAGCCGTTCGTCGACTGCGACGGCAACGAGGCGCTCACCCTCCGTCGACGCTTCGAGACGTCGCCGCCGCGGACGTTCGTGGATACCCTACGGTGGAACCCCGCTCGAGGGTGTCTCACCGACCTGTTCGGCCACCGCGGACACGTCGCCGCCGACGTTCACGTCGATGCCGAAGACGGGGCGCTGGCGCTCTCGATCGGTACCCAGTGGCTTCGGATTGGGGGTCGGTACCTCGCGCTGCCGTCCCCGCTGTCGGTCGATGGCCGTCTCCGTGACTGGTACGACGACGAGGCCGACCGCTTTCGCGTCGCGGCGTCGATCACGAATCCGCTCCTCGGGAGGGTCTTCGGGTACGACGGTGCGTTCGAAAACGAGCTCCGACCGTCCGACGGCGACGCGACGGCGCGACCGGCTCTCGGCGGTATCGCCCTGCCGGGTGAGACCGCGTGACCGACCTCGAGCCGGCGACCCCTCGAGCCGGCGGCCCACCGGGGAGTCACCTTCCCGGCGTCGCCGGTCGGCGCGTGACCGATCTGAGTGCGGCAGCGGGCGGCGTCGTCTGGCTGGGAGTCGTCGCCGGCACGGCCGGCGGCGTGCTCTCCCTTTCCCCGCCGGCGCTGTACGTGGGGCTCGCCGCGCTCGTCCTCGTTCCCCTCGGACTCGGCGTCCTCGAGTCGCCTCGAGACGCGACTCCCCCGAGTGCACCCTATCGGGGTGCCGCCGTCGGACAGTTTCCGGCCGCCCTGGCGCTCGTCGTCGCCCTCACCGCGCCACAGGGGTCGCTCGCCGCGGTCGCACTCACCGTCCCGTGGCTCGGCGTCACCGGCACAATCGCGCTGTGTGGACTCGGCCGCCTCGTCGACCGCGGCGGCGGTCCGCTGCCCGACCTCGCGATCGACGCCGGTCTGCTGTACGTGCCGGTCGCCGCCGCGTTTCTCTGCTTGCACGCCGCGGGCGTCAGCCTCCGGTTCGCCCCGATCATCGTCCTCCTGACGGGGGTCCACTTCCACTACGCCGGGTTCGCGTTGCCGCTCGTCGTCGGCCTGACGGGGCGACATCTGGCGGGAGCGGACGGGCGGTTCCCGGCGACGGTCGCGGGACGAGCGACGGCCGGAACGACGGTCGTCGTCGTCGCCGGCATCCTCCTGATCGCGATCGGAATCACGTTCTCCCCCCTGATCGAGGTCGTCGCCGTCGTCGCCTTCACCGCCGGCGTGGTGGGGTTCGCCCTGCGAACGCTGCGTGATGTCGTCCCCACGGTGGCGCGACTCCCGGGACTGTTGCTCGCCGTCGCCGCGCTATCGCTGTGCTGGACGATGGCGCTGGCACTCGCCTTCGCGTACGCTTCGCTTCCCGGGACGGCGGTGCTCGTCACGATTCCCGAGATGATCCGCTGGCACGGGAGCGTCAACGCGTTCGGATTCGCACTGCCCGCCCTGCTCGCGTTCCGACTGCTCGAGGCGTGAGTCGCGGTGGTCGATGCGCGAGTCGTGGCGGTGCCGATTCCGGTTGTCGCTCGTCGACGACGGCCGGTGCAGCGATGACGGCGTTGTCGGTTTCGAACCGCCAGTGGGCCTCGCCCGTCTCCGGATCGAGCGCGTGGACGATACCGGCGGCGTCACCGACGTAGAGCACGCCGTCGGCGAGGGTCGGGGAGCCGTTGATCCGGCCGCGGAGCGTCGTTCGCCACCGCCGCTCGCCGGTTTCGACGTCGACCGCGTGGACGCGCATCCGCCAGTTGCCGAAGTAGACGGTGCCGTTGCGAACCGCCGGCGAGGAGGCGATGCCCCCGTCGGTCTCGTACCGCCAGCGTTCGTCGCCGTTTCGCCGGTCGACCGCGTAACATCGCCCGTCCGTCGAGCCGAACACGACGCGGTCGTCGTGGACCGCCGGCCGGCTCAGAACCCGCTCGTCGGTTCCGACACGCCACTGTCTCGCCCCATCGCGGAGATCGAGCGCGGAGAGCATGCCGTCGGTGCTTCCGACGTACCCCCGACCCTCGACCGTCGCCAGTTTCGATTTCACTTTCCCGCCGATTTCGACCGTCCACTCGACCTCGTCGGTGGCACTCGAGATGGCGTACAGCCTGCCGTCGTTGCTCCCGACGTAGACGCGGTCGCTCGCGGTCGTCGGCGGCGCGTAGATCCCGCCACTCGTCTCGACTGTCCACCGCTGGTTCCCGTCGGGCCCGATCGCGTACACACGGTGGTCGACGCCGCCGACGTACAGGGTGTCGCCGTCGATCGTCGGTGCGGACCAGACTTCGTCCCCGGTCTCGAATCGCCACCGTTCCGTGCCCTGCGCCGTCTCGAGCGCGTAGACGTGCCGATCGAGGCTGCCGACGTGGACACGGCCGTTCGCAACGGCGGGAGTCGTTGGGAGTCGACCACCGGTTTCGAACGACCACAGCTCCCGTTCGGGTTCCAGTCGTTCGCCGTCGTCGTCGCCGGTAGTGCCGAGACACCCGGCCGCGCCGCTCAAACCGATGACGATCGTGCCGAGGACGGTACGACGACCGGTCACGAATGCCGACCGATCCGTCGGCAGTAAATAAAACCTTCTCGATCGACGATTTTTCCCGGGTCGGGTGGCCCCGTGAGGGTTGGTTACCCGCTCTGACCCGGGATCGCCGCGACCGTCTCGTGAGCGAGTGCATCGAACGTGGCTTCCTCGGGCACCACGTCGACGTCGATTCCGAGCGATGCGGCAGTCTCGGCCGTCGGCTCGCCGATCGCGCCGACGGTCGCGTCCGCGAGCCCATTGAGTGCGTCCTCGCGGATCCCTCCTTGGGCGGCGGCTTCGAGGAAGTGCTCGACGGTCAGCGACGAGGTGAAACAGGCGGCGTCGAGCCCGCCTTCGGCGGCCAGTTCGGCCGACCGGCCGCTCTCCTCGGGGCGAACGAGCCGATACAGGATCGTCTCGTGGACGTACGCGCCCGCTTCCTCGAGGCCCTCGAGCAACACCGGGCTGCCGTGATCGCTCCGGGCGACCTCGACGCGTGCGCCGTCGACCCGGCTCTCTACGGCCGCGACGAGCCCGCTCGAGGTGAACTCGTTGGGGACGAGGTCGACCGCGTACCCCTCCTCGCGGAGCGCGTCGGCCGTCGCCGGGCCGATCGCACAGACGATCTCGTCGCCCGGCTCCCAGCCCGCCTCGGAGACGAGTTCCGCACCGGTCTTGCTGGTGAAGACGACGTAGTCGGCGTCGGTTCGAGGGATCGTCCCGGTCGCTTCGACCGCGAGCATCGGGTCGGGGACCGGCTGGGCTCCGAGACGCTCGAGTACGTCGACGGCTCGCTCGAGGCGGTCGTCGTCGGGGCGGAAGACGGCCACTGTGGGGGTGTCGCTCATCGCTTATCCCTCGCGTTCGTCCTCGTCGGCCGTGCCGTACTCGTTCTGGAGGAATTCGACGACCGACTCGCGGGTCCCCGCCACGTCGCCGATCACCGTCACTGCCGGGGGGTCGATCCCCACCTCGTCGCGGGCGTTGACGATGGTCTCGAGGGTTCCCGTCGCGACCTGCTGGCCGGGCCAGGTACCTCGCTCGACCAGCGCGACCGGCGTCTCGGGAGCCATCCCGGCCTCGAGCAGCGCTTTCGTGTAGTCCGGCAGTCGACCGACCCCCATCAGGACGACGATGGTGCCGCCGGTCGCGGCCAGGGCGTCCCAGTCGACCGCCGATTCTTCCTTCGTGGGGTCCTCGTGGCCCGTCACGAAGGAAACCGAGGAGGCGTGATCGCGGTGCGTGACCGGAATCCCGGCCACCGCGGGTGCGGCGATCGCCGACGTGACCGCTGGGACGACCTCGAACGGAACCTCGTGAGCCGCGAGGTACTCCGCTTCCTCGCCGCCGCGACCGAATACGAAGGAGTCCCCGCCCTTGAGCCGGACGACGGCGTTCCCCTCACGGGCGAGTTCGACCAGCCGCTCGTTGATCTCCGACTGGGGCGTGCGCTCGCCGCCGGCGCGCTTGCCGACGTCCTCGCGGCGGTCCTCGGGGAGGGTCTCGATGATCTCGGGACCGGGAAGCTTGTCGTGGAGGACGACGTCCGCGGCCTCGAGCAGCCGTTTCGCCTTGACCGTCAGGAGGTCGGGATCGCCGGGGCCGCTGCCGACGAGGTAGACGGTACCGGGTTCGGCGTCGGTATCGGATACTGACATTCGTTACTCGCTAGCTACTTCCCCTCGGGTATATTTTCCTCGGAGACGTCGTCCGCGTCCCCGTCGGCGTCCTTGCGGGCCGCCTGGATCAGCGCGTCGGCACCGCGGTCCGCGAGATCGCGCGCGAACTCGCGGGCCGCTTCCGCGTGCGTCTCGACCGGCAGATCCCGACTGCCCGTGACCGACTCCTCGCCGTCGCGGTCGAAGACGCTCACGTTCGTGTGGACGTACTCGCCCTGGACGACCGCGTAAATCCCGACCGGAGCGATACAGCCCCCGCCCAGTTCCGCGAGCACGGTCCGTTCGACGGTCGTCTCGACGCGGCTCCGCGGGTGATCGATGTGCGTCTGAATGTCGCGGGCCGTCTCCCCGTCGGGCGCGGTCACCGCGAGCGCTCCCTGTCCCGGGGCGGGAACGAACGTCGACGTCGGGAGCTCCTGATAGTCGACGTAGTGGGCGAGCCCGCTGCGCTCGAGACCCGCGCCCGCCAGCACGATCGCGTCGTACTCGGTCTCGACCTCGCGGCCGAGCGCGCCCTTCTCGAGTTCCGAGAGGTCGTCGAACCAGTCGTCGACGCTGCGGTCGTACTCGGGCTCGAAGTCGTCGTTGCCAGTGTTCCCCTTGCGCTCCTTGTCGGCTTCCGTCCGCTCCTGGTGTTCTTCCTGCATCGCGGGGGCGAGCAACTTCTCGATGCGCGTATCGACGTTCCCGCGCAGGGGCTCGACGGTGAGGTCCGGCCGCTCGGACAGCAGTTGCGCGCGCCGGCGGAGACTCGAGGTGCCGACGGTCGCACCCGAGGGCAACTCCTCGAGCGTCGCGCCGTCGGGCGTGACCAGGACGTCGCCCGGCCGGCCCCGCTCGGGAACGGCGGCGGTCACGAGTTCCGCGGGCTGTTCGGTCGGCATGTCCTTCATCGAGTGGATCGCGCCGTCGAGGTCCCCCTCGAGGACGCGCTCGTCCAGTTCGCGGACGAACGCGCCGGTCTTCCCGAGTCGGTGGATCAACTCGTCTCTGATCTGGTCCCCCGTCGTCTCCACGGTGACGAGTTCGACCTCGTACCGGCGTTCCTCCAGGGCCTCCGCTACCAGTGAGGCCTGTCGCCGGGCGAGTGTGGACCCCCTCGTCGCCAGTCGCAGCGTCCCGCGCGTTCTCATAGCCACCAGTCGGACCCTCGAGTATGAAAAGCGCACGCTTGTCCGACGCGAGCGACGCGTGAGCCGCCGACATCGTGTTGGGCTGTCACGAACCCGTTTCGGGGGCGGATCGGATCGAGTCCGACGAGGAGTCTGCTTGATGTTCACACACAATATTTTTGCAAAACGGATTCGGGATGCTACTTATATTACTTGAGTCGGATAGATCCGACCGAATGGCGGACACTCTCTACGCACGACTCGGTGGCGAAGACGCGATCACGGCGGTCGTCGACGAGTTCTACGATCGCATCATGGCGGACGAACAGGTCGCAGGCTACTTCGACGACGTCGACATGCAGAAACAGCGCGCACATCAGGCCCAGTTCATCAGTTCGGTCACCGGTGGCCCCGTCGAGTACGCCGGCGGGGAGATGGAAGCCGTCCACGCGGACATGGGCATTACGCCGGCGGACTTTCAGGCCATCGCGACCCACCTCGACGACGCGCTCGCGGAATTCGACGTCGGCGAGGACGATCGCGAGGCGGTCCTCGAGGAGATCGCGAGCTATCAGGACGCGATCGTTACGGCAGCCGATTGAGCGCGCCCGAGCGGATCAGTCGGTAGCGACCGGGGATCGGACGGCCACTCCCGCTCCGTGAAACGTGTCGGCGGACACCCCGACGGCCACGGACGGTCCCCCGTTCCTACGAGTGTTCTTCGACTAACCGTTTCCACGAACGTGTTCGCTCACTTTTCCATATCGTAGGAATACGTCCGACGTTTGACGGGGCCTTCCGTTCGAGTGGGGGCTGTCATGCAACTATCCAGGAAACAACTCGCCACGTTCCTCGCGGCGATTTTCGTCCTCAACCTCGTCGTCATGGGTGGCGGGGCGTGGCTGTCGTACGCGAACGAACCGGAGATTCCCGACACGATCGTCGGGCCGGACGGCGACACCGTCGCGACGAGCGACGACGTCCAGTCCGGGAAGACGGTGTTCCAGGAGAACGGCCTGATGAATCAGGGCTCGATTCTGGGCCACGGCAGTTACTACGACACCGACTACACCGCCAACGCGCTCGAGTTGAAGACCGAGCACATGCGCGAGTACTACGCCCAAGAGCGCCACGGCGAGGCGTACACAGCCCTCGACGCCTCGGCTCAGGCCGGGGTCGACCAGCAAGTTCGCACCGAACTCCAGTCGAGTCGGTACGAACCCGAACGGGTCGAGTACTCCGCTGCGGAGGTCTACGCTCACCAGCAGGTCCGCGAGGAGTACGTCGAACGCTACCACGAGGGCGACCGCGAGCGCGGGATCCCCGAGGGGCAGGTGCCAAGCGCCGAGGAGGCCGAGGAGTTCGCCGACTTCGCGCTGTGGACCGCCTGGATCTCCCACACCGATCGCCCGGACTCGGAGGCGTCGTTCACCAACGACTGGCCGTACTCGCCCGCCGCGGGCAACGCGGCCGGCGGTCCGGTGATGACCTGGAGCGTCATCGCGATGGTGTTGCTCGTCGCCGGTGCGGGGGCGGCGATCTGGCTCTACCAGAGCGTCGACCTCCCCGAGCCCGAAGCCGACGGCGTCTCGATCCCCCACCCGAACGAGATCGAGCTGACGCCGAGCCAGCTGTTGAGCACTCGATTCGTCCTCATCGGTGCGCTCCTCTTTGCCGCCCAGACGTTCCTCGGCGGCCTGCTGGCACACTACTACGTCGAACGGGACGGCTTCTTCGGCCTCAGCGAACTCATCGGGTTCGACATCCTCCAGTGGCTTCCCTGGTCGATCGCCCGGACCTGGCACGTCGATCTCGGCGTGCTCTGGATCGCCACGATGTGGCTCGGCGCGGGCCTGTTCCTCGCCCCGCTGCTGACCGGCCGCGAACCGCCGAAACAGGCACGCTACGTGAAGGTCCTCGTCGGTGCGTTGCTCGTCGTCGCGGTCGGCGGGCTGGCCGGCATCTGGCTCGGCATCAACAACGTCTTCGGCGATCAGCTCTGGTGGCTGCTGGGCAACGAAGGGCTGGAATACCTCGAGATCGGTCGCGTCTGGCAGTTCGGCCTGCTGGCCGGCTTCCTCGGCTGGACCGCCCTCGTGGCCCGCGGATTCAAACCGTTGCTCGACCGCGAGCCCCGCTACGGGCTCGCCCACATGATCGTCTACGCGGGCGGTTCGATCGGGCTGTTGTTCATCGCGGGCTTCCTCTACACGCCCCAGACCAACATCGTGACGACCGAGTTCTGGCGCTGGTGGGTCGTCCACATGTGGGTCGAGGGCGTCTTCGAGTTCTTCATCGTCGTCGTCATCGCGCTGACCCTCGTCTCGATGAACCTCCTCTCGAAGAAATCCGCCGAGAAGGCCGTCATCTTCCAGGCCGCCCTCGTCATGGGCAGTGGCATCATCGGCGTCTCCCACCACTACTGGTGGGTCGGCCTCCCCGAGGCCTGGCTCCCGATCGGGAGCGTCTTCTCGACGCTCGAGTTCATCCCGCTCCTCTTTATCCTCTACGAGGCGCTGGGCCAGTACCGCGCGATGGACACCGCGGGCACGGACTTCCCCTACCGGATGGCCTTCTACTTCATCGTCGCCTCGAGCGTCTGGAACTTCTTCGGGGCCGGCGTGATCGGCTTCTTCATCAACCTCCCGCTGATCAGCTACTACCAGACTGGCACCTACCTCACCGTCGCCCACGCCCACGGCGCGATGTTCGGTGCCTTCGGCCTGCTCGCGATGGGGATGGCCGTCTACATCCTCCGGCTCACCACCCGCACCGAGCGGTGGACCAGCCGGCGGCTGCGCTGGTCGTTCTGGTGTTGTAACCTCGGGCTGGCGCTGATGATCTTCCTCTCACTGCTCCCCATCGGCTTCCTCCAGCTCGAGACCGCGTTCACGCAGGGGTACGCCGCGGCTCGCAGCCTCGAGTTCTACAGCGGCGGGCTGATCCAGACGCTGTTCTGGCTCCGCATGCCCGGTGATACGCTGTTGATCCTCGGGGCAGTCCTGTTCGCCTGGGACGTCGCCGCGAAGTTGCTCTTCCAGCGAAAGGCGACTGCCGGCGAAACGAGCGGTCACGTCATCGCCGACCGGATCTTCGGCGACCGCGACGTCGTCGACCCGGTCAGCGACGACGACTGATTCCCTGTCCGCGTTTCTCGACGCTGCGAACGACCCGCGACGGAACGGCTCGGACGCAGTGGCCAGAAACGCTAACCGATTCGAACGGAGTTACCAGGTATGCGATGGCTCGAGAACACCAGTCTCCTCTCGAAAAACCGGATTCCACGGTACTTACTCGGATTCGGAACGGGGCTGGCGTTCGTTTTACTCTGCGAAATCGTTCTGGTGTTCTCGGCCGATCCGCGATCCGTCGACAAAGCGTCGTTTCTGGCAGGGGCCGTCACTACCGTTCCCTTTCTCGTCGGAATCGCGTACGCCGGCTATTGGCTCCGTTCGTCCGCGCTCTCGACCTCCCGGTATCCGCGTATCGCGGGGTGGTGTCTCGGCGGGTTGGCGGCCTTTCTGTTCATCAATCTCGTGTTGATCGTCACTATGCCGGTCGAATCCTGGACCATCGCTGCGTCGTGGATTCGGTGGGCCGTCGCCTTCGGTGCCGGAATCGGATTGCTCATCGGCTGTCTCGAAGGGCGTGCCATCGAGCGCGCCCTGACCGCCGAACGCGCTGCGCTCCGGACGGAACACCTCGAGGAGCAACGGGATTACCTCGACTATCTCAACGGGATCCTCCGCCACGAGGTGTTGAACACCGCGACGGTCATCAACGGCTACGCATCGCAGGTACTCGAAGAGGAGTCGACGCTGGACGACTGCAGTCGGGAGTGGCTCGAAATCGTCATCGACCACTCGGAGGACATGTCGACGGTGATCGACGACGTCCGCGTGCTCCTCCAGACCAGGGACGGGACGCCCCGACTCGAGCCGGTAAACGCCACGCGAGTGCTGGCCGCCGAGCTTCGCAACCTGGAGAACGAACGGGACGGGGTCGAGGTGGTGACGTCGATTCCGCCGGACGTCTTCGTTCTCGCTGACGACTTGCTCCCCCGCGTATTCGGCAACCTGCTCTCGAACGCGGTCGAGCACAACGACGCGGTGACGCCACGCATCACGGTCACGGTAGAGCCCGGGCCCGATACCGTCCGCTTCGAAATCGCGGACAACGGCTCCGGAATCCCCGAGTCGGAGATCGACTCCCTCTTCGACCGCGTCGAAAGCCGTGGAAGCACCCACGGACTGGGGCTCTACCTGGTCGACCAACTGGTCGCCCGCTACGACGGGACCGTCGAACTCGCCGAAACCGGCCCCGATGGCAGCCGTTTCGTCATCGACCTCCCGGTAGCCTCCCTCGGACGGGACGACGGGTCATCCGACGAGCGCCCGAGGGTAGCGCTCGCGTCGGAGTGAGGTCCCCTTCCAGGGGCAGCCACGCCTCGACTACAGCGCTTCCTTGTACGCCTCGAGCGTCTTCTCGACGTCTTCCTCGGTGTGGCCGTAGCTGACGAACTGACACTCGAACTGGTTCTGTGAGAGGAAGACGTCCTGATCCTTCATCCGCCCCCAGAAGATGCGCCGCCAGCGTTCGGTCTCGGCGTTTTTGACGTCGGCGGCGTTTTTCGGACAGTAGTCGTAGCGCGGACAGGTCGCGTTCTGCCGGCAGCCGGCCTCGCACTGTTCCTCGAGGGAGTCCGGGCCCTGCTCGCGGTCGTCACCGCTCGCGTCTTCCGGCGTGCGTTGCACGCCGCTTGGCCCCTCTCGAGTGAAGATCACTTTGAACATGCTGTCGGTGCCGGTGACGGTGTAGCTGGGGGCCTGATCGGCGAGGATATCCGTCAGCCCGCTTCGGAGTCGCTCGCCGAGTCCGTTGACGTGGTCGTAGACGTCGTTTGCGGCGGCGAACTGCAGGGTCTCGAGGCCGGCGGCCATCGTGACGGGGTGGCCCGAGAAGGTCCCGGCCTGGAAGACGTCGCCGGAGGGCGTGAAGTGCTCGACGATTTCGGCGCGACCGCCGATCGCGCCGACGGGGAAGCCCCCACCGATGATCTTTCCGAAGGTCGTCAGATCGGGGGTGACGCCGAACTCGCTTTGGGCACAGCCCAGCCCGCCGACGCGGAAGCCGGTGATCACTTCGTCGAAGATCAGCAGGGAGCCGTGCTCGTCGGTGATCTCCCGGAGGAACTCGTGGTAGCCGTCTTCGGGGTAGACGATGCCGTAGTTGCCCAGAATGGGTTCGGTGAGGACGGCCGCGATGTCGTCGCCGTGTTCGTCGAACACCTCGCGAATCGCGTCCTCGTCGTTGAACGGCACGGGGAGGGTGTGTTCGGCGAACGACTGCGGGATGCCGGCCGAGGACGGTCGGGGGTTCTCGGCGTCGCCCTCGACCAGCGTCGACTCCTGTGCACCGTGGTAGCCACCCTGCATGACGACGACCTTGTTCCGGCCGGTGTAGCCGCGTGCGAGCCGGACGGCCGAGACCGTCGCCTCGGTACCGGAGTTGACGAACCGGATCTTCTCGACGCTGGGAACGTGGCGGACGACGAACTCGGCGAGATCGACTTCGACCGGCGTGGGCGTGCCGTACATCGGCCCTTCGCTGGCTTTCTGCTGGATGCTGGCCTGCACCGGTTCGGGCAGGTCGTGGCCCAACAACAGCGGGCCAAGGCCCATGACCCAGTCGATGTAGCGATTCCCGTCCGCGTCGATGACGTGGCCACCCTCGCCCTTGCGGACGAAGAACGGATAGGGCTCGATCGCCGCGCGAACTGCGGAGTTGACGCCGCCGGGCATCACCGACAGCGCCCGGTCGTACAGCTCCTGTGAGTTGTCCTCGGTCATACCCGTCACTTCGAATTCGGACGGCAAAGTAGTACCGAGGTTCGACTCCGAACCGCACCGCAGCAGCCGAACGTGTGCGTCTCGAGCGTGCTCTCAGTCCCGTCTGTACCGAACACGAGATGCGGAGAACGGCGACGAAACACGTGGAACCCAGCGAGCGGTATCCGATCGAAACCGTAGCGAACTGCACTGGGCGTCGGCCGCGAACCAACGGGCCACAGCCGACGAGACGCCCGATTCGGGCGTCGAACTGCGGAGTGTCAGAGGCCGATCGCGAACGCGGGTCGCGTGAGTTAGCTCAACACCGCGGTCCGTCGGCCGGTGGACCGCGTCGGTCGACCGCGTGGGCCGAGCTTAGACGGCGTCGGGACCGGTTTTGCCGGTGCGGATCTGCGTCGCGCCCTCGACGGGCATGACGAAGATCTTGCCGTCGCCGGGTTCGCCGGTTTCGGCACCCTCGCGGATCGCGTCGACGACCTCCTGGGCCGGGATGTCCGCGACGACGCACTCGATTTTGACCTTCTGGTGGAGATCGACCGTGTACTCCTCGCCGCGCCACTGTCCCTTTTTCGCGGGCTGGGAGCCGCGACCGGAGACGTTGGTGACGGTCAGCGACGGCGCGCCGGCTTCGGCCAGCGACTGCTTGATCGCACCGAGGCGGTCGGGACGGACGATCGCGGTGACCATCTTGATCTCGCCGTCGTTCGGTTTACCGCCGTCGGTACGAATGATCTCGTCGGTGCTGCCACCGTCGGTGGCGACGTCTGGCTTCCCGAACTCGGGGTAGGTGTCGACGCCGTGTTCGGAGACGTCGAGGCCGTCGCGTTCGTGTTCCGGCGTGACGCGGGCCTGTCCGATCGCCTTGAGCGCTCCCCAGACGACGGCGGTCGCACCGATCGTCCAGGCGGCGATGACGACGACGCCGATGACCTGAGCGACGAACACGTCCACGCGAGTTCCGCTAACCCCGCTCATGTATTCGGGCGAGGCCACGATCGGGAGCAGTAGCGTCCCGAGGACCCCGGCCGACCCGTGGACGGGGAAAACCGCACAGACGTCGTCGATCTTCAGGTAGTTCTCGACGAGCCCGAAGACGATCGGGAGCTGTGCACCGGCGAGGCCGCCGACGAGGAACGCGCCCCACCAGGTGGATGCGTGCGGAATCGCGGTGATACCGACGAGGCCGGCCAGCAGGCCGTTCGCGACGTACAGCGTGTCGACTTTCCCGGTCTTGAGCCACGCGACGAGCCCAGCGCCCATCGCACCGCAGGCCATCGCGACCGTCGTGGTCATGGCGACGCGACCGAGCTGATCGCCGACGAACGCACCGTCACTGAAGATCGCCGAGGTACCGACGTTGAAGCCGTACCAGCCAAACGCCAGAATGAGCGTTCCGAGGACGGCAAACGTCAGCGAGTGACCGGGGATGACGTTCGCGGACCCGTCCTCGTTGTAGCGGTCGAGGCGCGGTCCGAGCATCCAGGCGGCAGTGAGTCCGGCGATGCCGCCCATGCCGTGGACGATCATCCCGCCGGCGAAGTCATCGAACAGGACGCCGTTGTACGAGAGGAGTCCACCTGCCCAGGTGAGTCCGGTGACGACCGGGTAGATGACCGCAGCCAGCAGGAACGTGTAGGTGACGTACGCGCGAAGCTTCGCGCGGCCGGCAACGGCTCCCGAAACGATGGTCGCCGCCGTCATGGCGAAGACCGCGCCGTACAACCAGCCGATCCAGCTGCTCGGGTCACCCATAAACGCCGGTTCGAACCCACCGCCGGCGACGACTCCCTCGATGCCGATGCCGATGAGGAAGAACACCGTCACGCCGACGCTCCAGGTCAACAGGTTCTTCGTCAACTGGTTCGCCACGTTCTTCGAGCGTACCTGCCCCGCCTCGAGCATGGCGAAGCCGGCGTGCATGAAGAAGATGAGGAACGTGACGACCAGGATCCACGTGTTGTTGATCGCCTCGATCATCATCTCGGTGTCGGCCTGCAGGAGCGTCGGGTCCATCAGGCGCTCACCTCCCCGTTCCACATACTGCTGCTCTCATCAACCAAACGATCGTCTTTTTCCAGTGCAATATCGTTCATGTTCGTCCTCCTAATCACGTTCGAGTCGATTGTCCTTGTTGCATTTAAGGATTAGCGTTGACAAACGAGTAAAATATGGCTGTAATAGGTCGGTCCGTCCAATGCTAAAGCAGGTTTAATGTGTATAAGGGCGTTGAAAATCACGTCTTTTTCGAACGACGGTTATATTTTACCCGTTTGTCAACCAGGAGCGAGTGTCGAACGGCTCGGAATCGATCAGTTTCCCCTCGAGTCGTCGCCTGAACGGGCCGTCTCGGCGCGACTGCGCTCGCGCGCGGCAGATCTTGCCACCCCGTCACGCGGGTCGGGGACGATATTGACGTTCGTCTAATCGACCGTTCCCAGCGGCAGAAAGTGGTCGGTTTCGATCCGGTGGTTCCTACGAGGGAACCGGCAGCGGTCGGTGTCGTCGCTACAGCCGCTGTGCAACGTCTTCGGCGAAGTACGTCACGATGAGATCCGCACCTGCTCGCTTGATCGACAGCAGCGACTCGAGGGCGACGTCGGCTAACTCCAGCCACCCCTTCTCGGCGGCGGCGTGGAGCATCGCGTACTCTCCGGAGACGTTGTAGGCGGCGACGGGATGATCGAACTCTCGGCGGACGTTGCTGATGACGTCGAGATACGCCAGGGCGGGTTTGACCATCATCACGTCCGCGCCCTGTTCGGCGTCGAGACGAACCTCGCGCATGGCCTCTCGCGAATTCGCGGGATCCATCTGGTAGTGCCGGCGGTTACCGAACGAGGGCGCGCCGTCGGCGGCGTCCCGGAAGGGGCCGTAGAACGCGCTCTCGTATTTCGCCGCGTAGCTCATGATCGGCACGTGTTCGAAGCCCGCGTCGTCCAGCGCCGATCGGATGACTCCGACCATGCCGTCCATCATCCCGCTCGGCGCGACCATGTCCGCACCCGCACGAGCGTGCGAGGTACTGATCTTCTCGAGTGCCGCGAGCGTCGCGTCGTTGTCGACGGTCGTCGTCGGCTCGCAGGCTGGCCCGTCCGCAGCGATCCTGTCCTCGCCGCGCAGTTCTTCCTCGAGCGGGCCGCAGTGGCCGTGGTCGGTGTACTCACAGAGGCAGACGTCCGTGATGACGTAGGCGTCGGTCTCGGCGCTGATCCGGCGGAGTGCCTCCTGAACGACGCCGTCTTCGGCCCAGGCGCGGGTGCCTTCGGAATCTTTCGATTCCGGAATTCCGAAGAGCATGACCGCCTCGACGCCCGTCTCGAGGATCTCCTCGACGCGGGCGACCGCTTCGTCGATCGGCACTCGATCGTGACCGGGCATCGACTCGATCGGCGTGCGCTCGTCGGTCGTGGCGTCGACGAACACCGGTGCGATGAGATCGGCTGGCTCGAGGCTCGTCTCGCTGACGAGGCCGCGAACCCGGTCCTGTCGAAGCCGTCGGGGCCGGTGGGTGAGATCCATACCGGTGCATTCGCCGGGAGCCGCAAAAGCACCTCGCTCGCGGGATCGTCGGTTCCAGGGTCGCTATCGAAGTCGGCCCTTGATGTCCGAGACCGTCGGCAGCCGCCGCTGGAGCCGCGTCAGCGTGAACATCCCGCGGGCGTACCACGACGTCGGTACGCCCGGCGGGGCGTCGAGCGGTCCGATTCGGGAGGTCGCGACCGTCCGGGACTCGAGATAGCGCTCGATACCCTCCGGACCGTGTCGGCGGCCGAGTCCGGAGTCGCCGAACCCGCCCATCGGCGCATCGACGGCCGCCCAGCCGGAGATGTACGCGTCGTTGACGCAGACGGTCCCACAGTCGATTTCGCGTGCGACGGCGACGCCGCGCTCCCGGTTGCCCGTCCAGACGCTCGCGTTCAGGCCGTACTCGGAGTCGTTCGCCCGCTCGATCGCCGTCCCGACGTCGGGAACCGATTCGACGGCGACGACCGGACCGAACGTCTCCTCGCAGGCGGCCGTCGCATCCGGGTCGAGGTCCGTCAGGATCGTCGGCTCGTAATAGAACGGCCCGACGTCCGGCCGGTGGGTACCGCCCGTCCGTACCGACGCGCCCCGTTCTCGCGCGTCGTCGACGTGGGTCTCGACGCGCTCGAGTTGATCGCCGTCGATCAGCGACCCGACGTCGGCCTCGAAATCGAAGCCGGTGCCCAGCGAAAGCCGCTCCGTCGCCGCGACGAACGCGTCGAGGAACGCGTCGCGTATCGACTCGGCGACGTAGATTCGTTCGGCGGCGAGACACAACTGGCCGGCGTTCGTGAAACAAGCCTGGACGGCACCGCGGGCGGCCGTTTCGACGTCGGCGTCGTCGAGGACCACCAGCGGGTTCTTCCCGCCGAGTTCGAGGGAGCAATCGATCAGGTTTCGACCAGCCTGTTCGGCGACGAGTCTGCCCGTCTCGGTGCTCCCGGTAAACGAGACGTAGTCGACCCGATCGATCAGCGCCGGGCCGACGACCGGTCCCTGACCGGTGACGACCTCGACGCAGCCGTCGGGAAGGCCGGCGCGCTCGAGCAACTCCGCGAGCGCGAGTGCGGTGTAGGGCGTCTTGTCGTCGGGTTTGAGCACGGCGGCGTTGCCGGCGACCAGCGCCGGGAGGAGGTCGGTCACCGAGAGCGTGAGCGGGTAGTTCCACGGCGAGATCGCGCCCACGACACCGACGGGCTCGTACGTCACGCGGGCGGTCGTCGCCAGCGGGAACACGCCCTGTCGCCGCTCCTCGGCGAGCGCCACAGCGCCGTGTTCGGCGTAGTACGAACTCGTCACCGCGACGTCGACGACTTCCTCGACGGCGTGGCGGCGTGATTTCCCCGTCTCGAGTTGCAGGAGGTCGAGCAGTTCCTCGCGGTGTGCGAGCACGAGGTCGCCGAACCGATCGAGGATTTCGCCGCGCTCGTCGACCGGCGTGTCGGCCCACGACGGCTGAGCCGTTCGGGCACGGTCGATGGCCCGCTCCACGTCGGCTTCGGTGCAGTCGGGAATCGATCCGATCCTGGTATCGGTCGCCGGCGCTCGAACGTCGATCGTGTCGGTGCCGTCGGTCTCGACGCGGTCGGCAAGCGTCTCGAGGCGTCCAGCGGAGAGGTTCGTCTCGGCGAACGCCCTCGGTCGCGATTCCGTCTCGAATGACATTCTGTCACATCTGTCTTGGCCCGTCCTGATACAGCTTTGCGTCGCGGAGCGCCGTCCGTCGGTCGCTCTCCGCCGACCGGTTCGACTTCGGTGGCCGTCCCGCCCGTGAGCGCTCGTCTTCGCCGCGCCGGCGGTAACTGCGTGTTCACGCCGATCGACTGCCCCGCGAACCCCTCGACGACCGGCTCGTGGAACGCGACGCGGACCGAACGACGGGCGAGTGAGTCGTTCACGGCCGTCCCGAGCCCGCGGGTTCCCGTGGCGCAGCGAGTACGCACTTTTAAGTACGCGTCTCTCATTTAATCTGCTAGCAATGGCCATAGACCCACAGTTCCACGAGAACCGCGAACAGGTCGACGAACACGAGGGCCACTCGGTCTGGGGGCCGGTCGACGAACCCGAAGAGCTCGGGATCCACGGCACGCACGTCGCCGTCGACTTCGACCTCTGTATCGCGGACGGTGCCTGCCTCGAGGACTGCCCGGTCGACGTCTTCGAGTGGGTCGACACGCCGGACCACCCCGAAAGCGAACGGAAAGCCGATCCCGCGAACGAGGCCCAGTGTATCGATTGTATGCTCTGTGTCGACGTCTGTCCGGTCGACGCCATCGACGTCGACGCCGGCAGAACGGCATAAAAGGGCGGCGCGCGGTCTTATTCGGCGCGGTCCACGTCGACTTTCTCCTTCAGGCTCTCGAGCCCGTCGGCTTCGGCGAGCTCCTGGAGGCGCTCGCGGAAGTGCTCCTCGCAGAGGCCAACTTTGAGCCCGTCGGACTCCGCCGCGAAGGCGGCCTCGCGGTCACAATAGTGGCAGTTCATACCCCTCCGTTGGGACCACGATGCATTGAACCCTCCGCTAGCGGCCAGGATTCAGATCACTCAGCCATCATCTCGTGGGTCGGCTGGTTGCCGGACGACCTCCAGAAACGACCGTGGCCGGGAAGACGCCGCGGCTCAGCACCCGTCAGGCCAACTCGAGGCGTTCGTAGTCCCTCCGGGAGAGCCCTTCGATCCCGAGCTGGTCCTCGTGAGCGTCGCTGCCGCCGGTCGCGAGCAGGCCGTGGCGTTCGATCGCGCGTTCGACGGGGGCCCGGTCGACGTCGCGTTCGTAGGGGTACTGGAGTTCCACCGCGTCGAGTTCGGCCGCCGCCGCGAGCGCGCGTTCGGGATCGGGATAGCGGAGCGGATGGGCCAGGGAGACGAGCCGACACGACTCGGCGAGGGCCGCCCGTCCGCGCTCGAACGACGGCACCTCCCGTGGCACGTAACACGGGCAGCCGGAGCCGATGAGGTGGTCGAACGCGCCCTGATAGTCGTACTCAGCTTCGGGGTGCGCGTCGATCGCTCGCGCGATGTGGGGACGCCCGAACCCGGCATCGATCGACACGTCGAGATCGATCCCGAGCCGCGATTCGACGCAGTCGACGATCGCCCGGCCGCGCTCGATGCGGTTCGCCTGAATCCCCTCGAGAATCGACTCGAGTTCCGCGCTCGGCTCGACCCCGTAGCCCAACAGATCGATCCGCTGGCTGCCGTCGGCTCCCCGCCCACCGCTCGCCTCGTCGCTGTCGATCTCGACGCGGAGCTCGAGCCCGTGGATGATGGTCAGCCCCTCGCGCTCGACGACCGGACCGTCGAAGGGCTGTAGCCGGTCGTGATCCGTCACTGCGACGACCGCGACGCCGTCGCGACGTGCGGCCTCGGGCACCGCCTCGAGTTCGAGGCTCCCGTCCGACCGCGTCGTATGGACGTGCAAGTCCGCATAAGGCATACGATACCCGAACCGTCCCGCTCCTAAAGGCGTTTCTCCGTCCGCGTTTCGGCGTCTCTAGGGTTATATTAGGTGTACTAGGTATCCAGTGCTACTAGGAAACATAGATGGACAATGTTTATAATTATCGTTCACGGAGGACCAGGTGTAATGCTGCTCAACGGCACCGGCGACGTCATCGACGACTACGAGTACCCCGCCACGACCGAGGAACTGATCGACGACCACGGGGACCGTACCCTCGAACTCCCCAACGGGTCCGAGACGGTCGGCGATGTACTCGCCCGCCTCGAGTCCGAAACCTTCGAAACCGCAGAAGACGCACGCTTTGCCGTCTACTCCGCCGTCAGCGACAAGGCCATCGGCCGCGTCGGCTACAGCGACCGCGACCCGACCCCGGTCGGCAGTCCCTACTCGCCCGACGCGGTTTCCTTCTAGGAACGAAGTTTTTTACTCTCGGGTCGGCCTCCGGCCGACCGCTCGAGCAAAAAAATTCGATTAAAAAAGGCCGAGCGCGTCGCTTCGCTCACGGGTCGTCCCTCCCCGTTCGCTTTTCCGAGGGCTTCGCTTCGCTCAGCCCTCGCACCGCTCGCGCTCGGTACAACTACTTGCACTCGACCACAGGAGGGGGCGTCACCGCTGGCATCCGCGAGCAACCGGATGCGCGACGCGAAGCGCCGCGAGTCAGGGAGCGAGCGGGCCGACGACTGATGTGAGCGAGCAGCGCGAGCGAGAAGGAGGAGTGTTCTCGTGAACGAAGTGAACGAGAGCTCGGAAGACGCGAAGCGTCTTCCGGTGCTTTTATACTAAATTTTGCCGAGGGCGCGGCTTCGCCGCGCCCGTGGTTCGAAAGGCGCTCCGCGCCTTTCGTCATCAAGCGAAACCGAAGGTTTCGCGGACAACGAGGGACCTCCGGTCCCTCGATCAGTCGGCGCGAAGCGCCGACGACCTCGCGAATTCTGGCGGGATATCCATCCCGCTGACCTCGCGGGAGCTTCGCTCCCGCTTAGCTTCGATTCGCTCAGTCACGAGAGAGCGGAACTCTCTCGAACGACAGAGCAAAATTCAGTTGAACGTGTCGATGACCGGAATGCCGACCGTCTCGAAGTCGGTCATCGCCTCGAGTTTGTCGCTGACGTCCTCGAGGCCGATCGTCTCCGAGACGACGGCTTCGGGCTCGAGTTTGCCGGTCGCGACCATGCGGAAGATCTCGTCGTAGCGGGTCGGGGGCATTCCCAGCGAGCCGATGAACTCGATCTCTTGCATGACCATCGCGTCGGTCGGCAGGTGGACCATCCCCTGTTCGTCCTGGGTCGTGAGCCCGACCTGGATGTGCTGGCCGCGGGTGCCGAGGCTCAGCACGGAGTTCTGACTGGTGGTTTCGATCCCGAGCGCGTCCATCGCGATGCCGGCCCCACCGTTCGTGATCGCCTGGACCTCGCCGGGAACGTCGTCGATCTCCTCGGCGTTGACCGTCTCGACGGCACCGAGCTCTTCGGCCTTCTCGAGTTTTTCGTCTTTCAGATCGACCGCGACGACGTTGCCTCCCAGCGCGTCGGCGATGTGGACCGCCGAGAGGCCGACGCCCCCGCAGCCGTGGATCGCCACCCAGTCGCCAGCACCGACGTCAGCGCGATGGGCCAGCGCGTGAAACGACGTCATGAAGCGACAGCCGAGTCCGGCCATGTCGACCGACGAGACGCCGTCGGGGAGTTTCACGAGGTTGTGATCGGCGACGGGGACGTGGAGTTGCTCGGCGAAGGCACCCTGTACCTCCTCGATGAATCCCAGCGGCATCACGTTCTCGCAGGTGTTCGAGTGGCCCCGCCGGCACTGCGGGCAGACCCCGTCGCCGAGGTTGAACGGTACTGCGACGTGATCGCCCTCGGCAATCCCTTCTACTTCCTCACCGACGGCGACGACGCGTCCGGCGGGCTCGTGGCCGAGAATCTGACCCGGCTGGGTCTCCAGACCGAGCCACCCCCAGTCGCCCTGCCAGCCGTGCCAGTCGCTCCGGCAGACGCCACAGGCTTCGACGTCGACGACCGCACCGTTCGGTGTCGGCTCGGGTGCGTCGACATCGTCGATCGAGAGCGGTTCGCCGTGTTCCTCGAGAACTGCTGCGCGCATGCGTAGGCTGACCATACCATACTACAAATAGTTCACACACCGTTGCAGCAGCTGATAGCGTCCCGAAACAAGACGTTGCCCGCCGCCGCGTTCCTCGAGAGTCAGTCCAGAAACGTCATCGCATCGGCCAACTCGAGTGGGACTCGTCCCTTCCGGTAGCCCTCGACGTGGCCGTTCGGTCGGGTGCGATAGACGACGGCGGGGCGGTGGCGCACGTCGGGTTGTTCGCCGCGGACGGCCGCCCAGGAGTCGTCTCGGAAACTCGAACAGTCGACGAACAGGACGGCACCGCCGCCGTGTTCGGCCAGTTGGCCGTTGGTCTTGGTCTCGGCGGTGTCGCGGACGGCGGCGACGGGGCCGGACGCGGCGCGATTTCCCGGAGGTTGTGGCCGCGTGACTTCGACGAGAGCGTTGGTACTCCCGGTTTCGGCCCGGAAGTCCAGCGAGTGACCGGTGGTCACTTCGATCTCCGGGACGACGTCGTAGCCCGCGTCCGTGAGGATCTTCGCGGCGATGAACTCGGCCATCGCGGCGCTCATTCGGACGCGGTCGACGTGATCGCTGGTCCCGAGTTTGCCCGACATAACGTGGCGGTAGTCGTCTAAAACGCCGGTCGCCAGGAACTCCTCGAAGAAACGGGTCGTTTCCCGGCGACCGGCGTCGGGAAAGCCGGCGGCGTGCTCGCGGAAGAACGCCCGGGTCGACTCCCGCCCGTCTTTCGACATGAACACGGGCAGGAAGAACCACGAGAGATGTGGATAATCGGCGAGCCAGGGGTCTTCCTCGTGGAGCGTCGCCATCAGTTCCCGTTTGGCCCACCGCGAGACGTGGTGGGGGACCGTTTGCCACCCGAACTTGTCGGTCTTCCACAGTGCGGACGGCGTTTCGGTGTTGCCCATCCAGTAGGCGTCCGAGTCGGTGCGCGCAAAGAGGGCAATATCGCCGTTTTGCATCTCGAAGCGATGGGCCTCCCAGTCGCCGCCGATCTTGAACCACGGTGTGACGGCTTGGGCACCGATATTAGACTGAAGCGGCTGGAGAATATCGTGTCGTACTCGCCCGTCGCTCCAGGACTGGGGCGAGTACCGAAAGCGAAGCGGCCGTGCCACGATCGTCTCTACGAGATGGGGGGGCATATATCGTTCGCTGCCGGGGGCTCCGAGTTCGGTTCCGTTCGTTCGGTCGTCGATTGCCGGGGTCGCACCCAGTGTGTGTGATCGACCGTTACATTAATTACTGGCACCGCCGTACCATGTCTATAGCTACCATGTCAATGGGTGCCTATGACGAAGACGAACACGAGCGCCGCGAAAAACAGGCCTCGAGGGTTGACGCCGACTTCGACGACGAGCGGACGATCTACCACGGCGAAGTCGAGTACGATTCGGGCGATTCTGCGGAGGAACTTCTCGACAAATTCGAGCAGATCAAGTCGAATTAACGGCGATCGACGACTTCTGACGTTTTCACTCGTCGTCCCTGAACCCCGATCGAGAGCGTCGCAACGACCAGAACCGCGGCGGCGTGGCCCCCGAGTGCGACGAGCAACGCGGCGTGATCGATCACTAACGGTACCAGGAGGAGCTGTACTGCCGCGAAGCCGATGTTTATCGCGTCGATACGCCGGTACTGTCGCGTCGGTCCCGGATCGAACTGGTAGACGATCGACCGCCACAGTCCGACGACGCTCGCCCACCAGCAGGTTCCGATCCGATAGACGACGTCCCAGAGCACGAGCAACGCGAGTCCGACCGCGAGTGCCGGGGGCTCGGCTCCGAACAGTTCCATCAGCAGTGACTGTCCGGGGTCGCTTCCCCGCGGATCGATCACGAACAGGTAGGTGACGAGCGTCACGAACGCCAGCACGCCGAGGACGACGTCGATACTCGAGCCGAAGAGCAACTTCCGATAGCCGTCGGGCGTCGGGAGGTCGCGAACGCCCCGGCTGAACCGGAGCATGAGCCAGCTTCCGACCGTCGCGACCACGACGGCGACCGTTCCGGGGACGACCGCAGCCCAGAGGTCGTAGACGGCTGCGACGGCGAGGATCGCGCCCTCGAAACCGAGGAACTGGACGCCGATCGCCGTCCGTCCCGAAACGTTCAGTCCCGGGACCGTCCCGAGGAGACTCTCGTAGACCCACGTTTCGCCGTACTCCGGCGACTGGGTCATTCGCCGCCTCGGTCCGACGGCGTCGCCGGTTCGGCACGATCGGACTCGGAGTCGGCCTCGAGACCGAGGGCTCGCCGGACCGCCACGTCGAACGGCGTCGGCTCGATATCGACGAGGCGCTGGAGTCGATCGTCCGTGACGACGACGCGATTGCGGACCCCGTCGATCAGCGGATAGGCGAGCCGGTTCGGGACGTCGGTGACGAGTCCGACCCAGTGTGCCGAAAGCCGCGGGCTCAGGACCGGGACGGGGAGGATGAGCGGTCGACGGCCGGTGATGATCTCGCCGGTCTCGAGCAACATCTCCCGGTACGTAATGACGTCGGGCCCACCGATCTCGTAGGTCTCGCCGGCCGTCTCCGGCCGCTCGAGGACCGCCAGACAGTACGTGACTACGTCGTCGATCGCGATCGGCTGGCAGTCGGTGTCGACCCACTGTGGCGTTATCATCACCGGAAGCCGCGTCGCGAGCTGGCGCACCAACCGAAAGCTCGCGCTGCCGTCGCCGATGATGATCGCGGCTCTGAGGACGGTCACGTCGGCGGTTCCCTCCCGGAGTATCGATTCGACCTCCCGGCGGGAGGCGAGATGACTCGAGAGGGAGTCGCCATCGCTGCCGAGCCCGCTCAGATAGATCACCCGCTCGAGGCCCGCGTCGCTCGCGGCCCGTTCGAAGTTCCGCGCCCCCCGCCGATCCCGCTCGGCGAAGTCCCCGCTTGCGCCCATCGCGTGGATCAGATAGTAAGCGACGTCGACGTCCGCCAGTCCGTCCTCGAAGCTCCCCGGCTCGAGGACGTCCCCTTCGACGACGGTGACGTCGTCCGGTGCCTCGTAGCTGTCGGCGTCTCTGACGAGGACCGTCACGTCGTGGGCCGTCTCCGTGTGGAGGTCCGTCACGAGTCGACCCCCCACGAATCCCGTTGCTCCCGTTACGAGTACGCGCATACCGTCCGTTCGGGTCGAACGATCTTAACAGTCAGCCGGATCGAGGGGTCGATCGGTGCCGTCACTCGAGGGCGTCCCAGCCCGGCGTTTCGGGTGCACCCCGATCCGTTTCGACGGCATCGGCGACGGTCGGCGAGGGGACGGCCCCGTCGGCCTCCCGATGGCGTCGATACCACTCGCGGATCGCCGGCCCGACCCACGACTCGCGTTCGGTCGTCACGTCGTCGGCTCCCTCGAGTGCCCGTTCTCTCCCCCACTCGTAGTGGTGGTCGGAGATCGCCAGCGTTCCGGGACTCGAGGCAACGGCGATCGCGATCGTCTCGGCGCGATCCCGTCGCGTGAGCGTGCCGGTCGCGGCCCGGTCGACGATCCCGTCCAGATCGCCCGGTCGCGGATGACAGAAGAGTTTCGCGCCGATCGCCTGCGAGCCGAGCAACAGGCCGTCGGGATCGTCGTGACCTGCCTCGAGCAGGCGGTCGCCACCGAACGCCGACTCGACGCGTTCGCATTCGGTCTCCTGCTCGAGTGCGAGGTTGTGTTCCGGATACGCGCGACACTCGTCGGGGTACAGGTCGCCCTCGTGGATCCGACACTGCAACGTCGTCGGATCGAGAAAGACGCAGGTCGGCAGCCACGTCGGTTCCTCGCGGCCGAACGGAGCGATGGGTTTCGGCGGCTTCCGGAGGCCCACGAAAAACGCCGGTCGGTCCGCGATGGCAGCGACGGTGTAGCCGTCGATTTCGACGCCTTCGCTCGTATCGCGGGCGTGCCAGAACCGCGGCGTCAGCGCGTCGGCCAGTCCCGCCTCGAGGAACGCCCGCACCTCCTCGCGGGTCAGCGGGACGAAGGTTCGGTCGTCGTCGAGCGGCTTCCGGGAAGCCCCCTGGCCTCCCTCTCGCCGGACGAACGGGTCGTGCGACCGCCGGCGGTCGGTTTCGTGGCCGTCCCCGCCGTCGGCGTCTCGAGTAGCGATCGACGCCGCGTCGTCCGCGATCAGTGACTGCCAGTCCATGCAACACCCCGCACAGCCCTCGCAGTGCACCTTCATGTTCGTCAGTATGACACGATCCGACATAACCGCTGTGCGGGCACTGGCCGTCGAAGGGCCACGCGGAACGAGCCACCACACCGGGAGAACGACTTTGACCGTCGGGCACCCACTCCCGCATATGTCCAAAGCCTCCTGTGACGGCTGTGGCCGAACGGTCACGGTTTCCGGCGGGATCGCCAACCTCTGGTCGTTCGGTACCGACGCCGGCACCGTCGGGACCGGGATCACCCTGGAACTCGAGGACGGAACCTCCCACCTGCTGTGTTACCCGTGTCTCGAGGTGGTTCCCGACTACCCGACCGCCGAAGACATCGAGCGGTTGGAGCAGGTCGACGAGGAGACCTCACGGGTTGGTACGCAGCGCACCGAGTGAGACGGTTTGCTCTCCCTGGGACCGCAGGGCGGTCCCGGTCCCATCGGCACTGACGGACAGGAGACCGTCTGAGCGGAAGGGGTGGGATTCGAACGCCACGAGGCGAAATGCCGCCGCGGAACCGGATGGAACCACGGTGCTCTGCCGCTGAGCGACCCTTCCTCGGTCGGTTCGACGGCGAGGTTCGTCTTTGTAATCAGTCGACTACCTACCCGTCGACCCCGATAGGATGTCGATACCGATCGGTAGCCGCCGGTTTCGCCCCCGAAACGAGGGGACGCGGCACCGTCGAGTTGCAGCGGGCGCGATGGTCCGCAGGGTTTAGGATGCGGCCGCGCCGTGAGTCGAACGGTGAATCTCGAGCGGATCTTCGAGGAGTTCCCCGCGCCGAGCTATCGCGGGACCCAACAGCAGGCCCTCCGTGACGTTCGCGACGCGTTCGCGGCCGGCAACGACGTCGTGCTCGTGCGTGCGCCGACGGGCAGTGGCAAGTCCCTGCTGGCCAGGGCCATCGCGGGCTGTGCTCGCCGCGCCGATGCGGGCGATCCCAGCGACGCGACGGGGGCGTACTATACGACGCCGCAGGTCTCCCAGCTGGACGACGTGGCGGCCGACGACCTGCTGGCCGACCTCAACGTCATCCGGGGGAAGTCCAACTACACCTGCATCCTGCCCGATGAACGCGAGACGCCGGTCAATCAGGCCCCCTGCGTGCGAGAGCGGGGGTACGACTGCTCGGTCAAACACCGGTGTCCGTACTTCTCCGATCGGGCGATCGCCTCGAACCGGGAAATCGCGGCGATGACGCTCGCGTACTTCATGCAGACCGCCGGCAGCGAGGTCTTCCGCAAACGCGACGTCGTGGTCGTCGACGAGGCCCACGGCCTCGCCGAGTGGGCCGAGATGTACGCGACCATTCAACTCGGCCCGCGAACCGTGCCGTTCTGGGACGACCTTCGCGTTCCCGAGGTGGACGGCGTCGAGCGGGCCGTACGCTACGCCGAGAGCCTCGCACAGACGTGTACGCGCCGCAAGGACGATCTGCTCGCACAGGACTCGCTCTCTCCCGCCGACGTGCGCGAACGCGACCGCTTACAGGAACTCATCGGGGAACTCGAGTGGTTCGTCTCCGATTACCGCGACCCGGGGAGCCCGACGACGTGGCTGGTCGATCAGTCCGAGCCGCGGTCCCGCGATGCCGGCGGCACTGGAGACGACGGCGACGACCCCCAGGGCGGTCCGCTGACGATCAAACCGATGAACCCCGAGAAGTACCTCCAGCACACCGTCTGGGACCGTGGTAACAAGTTCGCGCTCCTCTCGGCGACGATCCTCAACAAGGAGGCGTTCTGCCGGCAGGTCGGGCTCGAACCCGACAGCGTCGCCTTGGTCGACGTCGATCACACCTTCCCCGTCGAGAACCGGCCGCTGTACGACGTTACGCAGGGGAAGATGACCTACGAGGAGCGCGACGAAACGACGCCGAAGATCGCCCGGACGATCGTCCGGCTGATGCAACACCACCCCGACGAGAAGGGGCTGATACACGCCCACTCCTACGACATTCAGGACCGGCTGGCCGACCTCCTGACCGACTTCGGCGTCGGCGATCGGATCCGAACGCACGACCGCGACGGCCGCGACGCCGCACTCGAGGCCTGGAAGGCCGCCGACGACCCCGACGTCTTCCTCTCGGTGAAGATGGAGGAAGCCCTGGACCTCAAAGGCGACCTCTGTCGCTGGCAAGTGCTCTGTAAAGCGCCGTTTCTCAACACCGGCGACTCGCGGGTGGCCCACCGTCTCGAGGAGGGACAGTGGGCCTGGTACTACCGGACCACGCTCCGGACCGTCATGCAGGCCTGCGGGCGGGTCGTCCGCGCCCCCGACGACTACGGAGCGACGTATCTGGCGGACTCGAGTCTGGTGGATTGTTTCGAGCGCGCCCGGACTGACATGCCCGACTGGTTCGCAGCACAGGTCGACCGGATGGAACGGCCGGACCTGCCGTCGTTCGAGCCCCGAGCCGCACTCGGTGCGTCGGGGACCAGTCACCGGGCCAGTTCCGGGTCCGGAACGGCGTCGCGTCAGGGCCGAGCCAGCGAGACGGGTGCCGACGATGGCCGGCGGACCGACCGTTCGTCGTCGCGATCGAGCCGGTCCGGGCGATCCTCCCGCTCGAGTCCGCTCGCGGACGTCTGGGACACGGACGGGTGAGACGGTCCGCTACTAGAAGATCGCCGTCGCACCCCAGGCGACCATCGAGGACACCATGAGGAAGGCGAAGACGATAGCGATGATCTGACTTCTGTTCATACACGACGGGAGTTGCTCCGCGAGTATCAATGCCACGACACCGGCTTCGGGACGCGATCGCGTCGCGACGGGGCGTCTTACCCGAACCGCGCATCGACCACGACGTGTGCGACGCCCGCACTGTGGCTTTTCACCCGCCGCTTCTCGAGGACCTCGAGGTCGCGTCCGGCCGCGTGGGCCGCCGACTCGAGTCGCTCGAGGGGCCGGTCCCACAGCTGCGCTTCCGGGGTCGCCTCGTGGTAGTGGACGACGCCGCCGGGGACGAGCGCTGCGAGGGCGTCCGGGAGGTATTCGTGTGCTTCGTCGGCTCGCGTTCCGTGTGCCCCCTCGTCGCCGGTGTCGCCGTCCGAACTGCCGTAATACCCCATGACGACTCGATCGGCGTCGAGTTCGCTCGCGAGGTCGCGACAGTCGGTCATGTAGGCGTCGACGCGGTCGCCGACGTCGTTGAGCACGGCGTTCTCGAGCAGATACCGAAACGCGGTCGGGTTGATCTCCGTCGCCGTCACGTGTGCACCGGCCCGGGCCAGCGGCAGGGTGAAGTAGCCGATGCCGGCGAACATGTCGAACACGCGCTCGTCGGCGCTCCCGAGCGTTCCCATTCGGGCGCGCTCGGCCTGGTTGCCGGCCGAGAACATCACTTTCGCGGGATCGAGGCCGTATCGGGTTCCGTGCTCGGTGTGGATCGTCTCCGTATCGCTCTCTCCGGCGAGCAGTCGGGTGCGGGGCTCGCGGTAGGTCCCGGCGGCCCCGTCGTTGGCGATCCCCTCGTCGGCCAGCACGCTGTTGGCCTCGCCGTGGAGTTCGAGCAGGGCCTCACCCAGTTCCGCCTCGTCGGGACAGCCCGCGGGCACCGTCACGAGGATCACCGACCCGATCACCGCCCACGAGCCGGGTGCCGACTCGAGGTCCGCGTCGCTCCAGCCCCGCTCGGCAAGCAGGTCCTCGAGATCCGGGCTTCGGGGCTCGGGCTCGAGTTGTTTGACGACCTCGGAGACCGCCGTCTCGCTCGGCGGCTCGGTGACCGGGAGCGCGACCCGTTCCGGTCCGTCCTCGCGGGCCTTCGACCCGTCCGCGGGATTCGCTCCCCGTGAGCCCTGGGCCTCGCGGACGCGCCGCGAGTCGTCGTAGACGCCCTCGGCACGCAGCGACTCGATCGCCGTCTCCGCGCGTGATTTGGCGACGAGCACCGCGAGGGGCGCGTCCGCCGTCGCCGGTTCGAGGACGTCCTCGACCGCCCGCTCGAGGTCGTCGGACTCCCCGTCCCCCGGCTGGTCGTCGCTGTCCTCGTCAGTCATCGCTCTCGTCGGGCAAGACGTGCACTCCGGCGCGGCTCTTCAGGACGGGCACGGTCTCGGCCTCGGGGTCGAAGTAGTCCGGCCGCGAGACGGTCTTCGCGCGGAACGTCTCGGGGTCGAGTAGCTGCACGGCGTTTTCGTCCTCGACGGTGACGACCGTCGCCTCGGTCGCGTCCTCGAGGTTGCCCAGTTTCCGCGCCTCGGGCGAGTTGCCCTCCTCGTAGCTCGCCTCGTAGCGTTCCCCGGTCGTCACGCGGACCCCTTTGAGGTTACCGCGGGCGCTGCGAACGAGGACGGGGCCGCCGTCGTCGTCGGCGAGGTCGATCACGTCGCCGGGCGTGTACGGCGGCAGGCGAACGGCGAAGGTGACCCGATAGACCTCGTTGCCGTCCTCGTCCTCCGTGACGAGTGTTTCGGCGTCGTTGACGGTCCCCCCGAACTCCTCGATCATCTTGTTCGAGATCTTCTTGCCGATCTTGTTGGTCGAGACCTTGATGTTCAGGCCGTCGTCGGTTTCGCCGACTTCGGTGACGAAGGCGTTGCGGTCGCCCGTGGCTTCCATGTCCGCCACGATCCGATTCGCGATCTCTTTCGCTCGCTCGGTTTCTTCCGTGGTCGGCGTTCGATCCTCGGCGCGGATCTGGACGATGCTGGCGTAGTAGTCGCCGGCGATCCGCCCGCACCGAGTACAGGTCTGGCGGGCGATCTTGACCGGGACCGTCACCTGTTCCTCGACGGGAGTCCCGCGGACGACGCCCGTGAAGAAACAGTGCATCCGGATCGTGTTCTGGTCGACCTGTTCGGGATCGATCTGCCAGGCGACGTCCTCGACGTCGACGTGGACGCCCAGCGACTCGCTGACCTCCTCGATGGCGATGTCGGTGTAGTCCTCCGCACCGACGTCGACCCACCGGTTCCCCCGGTAGACCGCGCCACACCGGGCACAGACGCGAACGTCGATCCGATCGGGCGCGTCGACGAAGTCGAAATCCTCGAAGTAACAGGAATCACAGAGTTCGACCTCCGCGCCGGGGCGCAACGGATCGTTCGCGTCGCTCGCCGATCGCTCGGGGACGGGGTCCCCACACCGGGGACAGAACGCACGCGACTCACTCATTGGCCCCGTTTGGGATCTCACGGAGTTAAGCGACCCGTTCCACGACCCACGGGTCGGATTGCCGGTCGCGACGTCCGCGGACCCGCCCCGTTTCGAGCGTGGCCGCGGCCAGCCGACCCGGACCGGTACCCCCCGGCGGCGATCGTTCTCGGAAAGCAGTCGGGGACGGAGAGAGTCCACTACGGCTGACATCGACGTTTTATCGCCACACCTGATACTCGTCATAAATGGGGACCGAAGACGAACGATTGGACGAGCCGATCGACATCCTGCTGGTCGAACCTAACCCCGGCGACAGTCGGCTCTTCGAGGAGAATTTTACGGATGCGAAGCTGTTGAACACGATTCACGTCGTCTCCGATGGGGAATCGGCGCTCGATTTCGTCCACCAGCGAAACGAGTTCGCGAACGAACCGCGTCCGGATATCGTCCTCCTCGAGCCGCAGTTGCCCGGCAAAAGCGGGGTCGACGTCCTCTCGGAGCTGAAAAACGAACCATCGCTGGACGGGATTCCGGTCGTGGTGCTCACGAGTTCCGACGCGGGCGAACGGATCGTCCAATCCCACGGCCTCGAGGTGGACACGTACATGCGCAAGCCGGTCGAACCGAAAGAGTTCGTCGAGTTCGTCCAGTCGATCGAGGCGTTCTGGATCACGATCGTCCAGCGAGAATCCCAGTGACTGCCCACCCGATTTCGGTCGGGGCGCACTGGATCGGCTCGACTCGGCATCGGACGGCGCGCTTATATCCGAGCCGTGGGACACGACCGACAATGCTCGAGGCAGTTCGCGACCGTGCTCGTCCCTACTTCGATGACGCATCGCCGGCCCACGACTGGCACCACGTCCAGCGGGTCGAAACGCTCGCCGAGACGCTCGTCGATAGACATCCGGAATCGACCGACGAACGAGTCGTCCGACTCGCCGTTGCCCTCCACGATATCGGCCGCACCCGGGAAGATCGCGGGAAGATCGACGATCATGCGAGCTGGGGTGCCCGGGAGGGCGGCCGGATCCTGCGGGATCTCGGTGCGGCGACGGAGACGGTCGAACGCGTCCAGCACTGTATCCGCGCACACCGGTACTCGACCGCCACCGAACCCGCGACGCTCGAGGCGAAACTCGTCTCCGACGCCGACAACCTCGACGCGCTCGGAGCGGTCAGAATCGCTCGCGTGTTCACGTATGGCGGCGAGATCGACGAGCCGATCCACGATCCCACCCGGTCGATCGAGGCGGACGACACCGACGCCGGCGCGACGCAGTACAACCACTTCCACAAGAAGATTCTCGACCTGCCAGAACGGATGTACACCGATCCCGGTCGCGACCTCGCCGTCGATCGGGCGGCCTTCGTTCGGCAGTATCTCGACCGATTCGACGGGGAACTCTCGGGCGAGTCGTAACGGAGCCCGGCGCTCCCGCGATTCACTGTGAATAAATAACAAACTGTGGAAAGATTTTTCCTTCTCACGGTCCTATCGTGGCTGCCGAGGTGAGAGCGTATGTACGAGAAACCGATCGGCCATCCCGGCGAAAATCCGTTCGAGGCCCTGGTCGACGTTCTCACCGCGGTGACGCGGTACGATCTCCTGTTGGGGATCATCCCGCTCGCGTTCGCGGTTGCGCTGGTCACCGCGACCATGCTGGGACTGTCGGTGGTGCAGACGCTGCTGATCGCGGGAGTCGTCGGCGCGTTCGCCGTCGTCGACGCCTGCTACCTGAATCCGCCCGTCGACCAGGGTTCAGCGTAGCGGCACCGGCTTTCAACCGTTCGCCGACACGGACTGTTCTCACGAAGCCAGGCTCGCCAGCCGCCGGTGTCTCCCGGTTACTCGATGGTCGACGGCGACGAAGCGACCCCGAACCAATCGAAGCGGGACCTGACTGCCCGTTTACCCCCCGGAACCCTTTTACAACTCACTGGCTTATCCGTATCCAATAATGGGACTGGGCTCCGATATGTACCGACAGCAGATCCTCGACCACTACAAGAACCCCCGCAACTACGGGGAACTCGAGGATCCTACGTTCACGCACATCGGCGAGAACCCGATGTGTGGCGACGAGATTCGCATGGACGTCGAGCTCGCCGACGACGAGGAGACGATCGAGCGGGTCGCGTTCCAGGGCGACGGCTGTGCGATCAGCCAGGCTTCCGCCAGCATGCTCTCGGGCGAACTCGCCGGCAAAACGATCGAAGAACTCCACGAGATGGATCGCGACGACGTGATCGAGATGCTCGGCGTCGAGATTTCGCCGATGCGAGTCAAATGTGCCGTCCTCGCCGAGAAGGTCGCCCAGGACGGCGCGGAGATCTATCAGGGCGAACTCGACGTGGACAAGACGACGACCGAGGACTGACGCGGTTTTCTGCGATCGGGCGATCACCGTTTGCTCGCCTTTCGAGGGGGCGGAGCGCCGAGTCGAGCACAGTCACGACCTGTGAGAGCTTAGAGCGATCGCTCGATGTCGGCACGGGACTTCATCTCGAGGACGTTGTACGGAGCGCCGACGTCGGCGGCGACTGACCGAAACGAGGGAAGTGGATCGTGTGCATCCGTCTCTCCGTTGTTGTCGTGGAGATGGACGAGATGAATCCGGTCCTCGAAGCGGTCGACGAATCGCTCGTACTCGACGTCGCTGGCCTTCGCGTGGCCGACGTCGAGGGTAATTCGAAGCGCGTCCGATCCGACGCCGACATCCTCGAGGAAGGACGCGAGACGGTCCGGGGTCGCGGTGAAGCGTCGGACATCGGACTTGCATCGCTGGTTCTCTAGACAGAGCGGGACATCCACGTCTGCGGCGCGGCGGGCACACGCTCGAACCGTCTCGACGGCCTGAGAACGGACGTACTCGCGGACGCGGGTCGGGTACCGTGTCCGTGCGCCACCGCCGTGGAGGACGACGCCGACGGCGTCGATGGCGGCGGCGAACTCGAGCGCGTCCGTCGTCGCCTCGACGACGCCCGACCGGACGTGGTCGTTGATCGCCCCCGGTGCAACGTCGAGGTGTGGGGCGTGGACGGAGTAGGTTACGTCGTACTCGTCGGCCACGGTCCGGAGTGTCCGTGGATCGGGACCGTCCTCGCGGACGTCGAGATAGCCGGCGCGGAGTTCGACGTGCTCCAATCCCGCGTCGGTCAGAAAGGCGACGAACGACTCCACGTCCGTCTCGAAGCGGATGTCCATCGCAGCGCCGAACCGCGGGGTCGACTCAGACATCGGCAACACCCGCTCCGACGAACCGGTCCGCTTCGGTACGCAACTCCACGACGCTCCGTTTGCGACGAACTGCTGTGTCCATCGTCCGAATGCGACGCGCGCCGATAAGTAAGATCAACTATGAGACATATATATCTCACATGTCGGTAGTACAATCTATTGAACGGGGCCCTCCCGCCGGTTCCGATATGTAGCTCAATTATAAGATTACAAATACGAATCAGGGGACCACTGACCCGTACATGAGTACATCGACAGCTACGGAGAGTCGTTTTACGTTGGGCAAACACGACATGATGGTGTTCATACTCGTGATGTCGCTCACGGGACTGCAAAACGCCGTCACGGAGATCCTGCCGGAATTCACGCTCGGACCGCTCGAATTAGGGGTCGGCGGGTTCGTCTTCATTCCGATCGTGCTGGTTCTCCTGTTTCGGACCTACTGGGCGGCGCTGGCCGTCCCCGTCGGCGAGATCGTCTTCGGCGAGATTCTGCTTGGCGAGTTCGACGGGCTGGGCGCGATGGAAGGATTGCTACTGATCCCCGTCTGTTACTATTTCGCCGCGAAACTCCTGCAGGATCCCGAGAATACGACGCAGCTGGCGCTGGTCGTGTTCCTCGCGGAGGCTCTCGAGGAGTTCTTCGCGATGTGGATCGACATCGGAAAGATCTACGTCGGCGTCGAGGAACTCGAAGCGGTCCCCGGCCTTCCCGAGAGCATCCTCGTGCTCGAGGGGGTCGACTTCGTCACGCAGATGGCGATCACCGGGATCGTCTTCGGCGTGCTCCCCGCACTGTATCTCTATCCCAAGCTCCACGGAAAGGTCGAGCCGCTGCTGGGGATGGAGTCGTTCCGGGGCGAGCGCGGTGCGTCGATGGCCGGCGGCGTCTCGGTCAAAGCGCTCCTGGCACTGCTGATCGCCGTCCCGCTTGCGTTCGTGGCCGAGGCTGCGAGTGAAGTCGGCGGGGCCATCAACGTGATCTGGGAGCCCGAATTCCTCGACGTGTACGGCCAGCCCTTCATCGCGGTCCCCATCGTCGTCGCCGCGGCCGTCGCGGCTATCGTCTGGTACCGAGCGAGCAAGTCCCCACGAGAACGATGACGGAAACGCACGACGCTGGGATCGTCGTCGACGACCTCTCGTTTCGCTACCCGGGGACCGACGATGCCGTCCTGTCGGGCGCGGATCTGGAGATCGACCCTGGCGAATTCGTCGCGGTCGTCGGCGGGAACGGCTCCGGCAAGACGACGCTGTGTAAGTCGTTCAACGGGATCATTCCCCACTTTTACGAAGGCGAGATCGACGGACAGGTGACGGTCGCCGATCTCGACGTGCAGACGAGCTCGGTGTCGGAGCTGTCCCGCCACGTTGGCTACGTGTTTCAGGAATTCGACAACCAGCTCGTCAGTCCGACGGTGTTCGAGGAGGTTGCGTTCGCCCCGCTGAACTACGGGCTCGAGGACTATCGCGAGCGAGTCTACCGGACGCTCGAAACCCTCGACCTCGAGGGGCTCGAGGACCGGTTCGTCTGGGAGCTGTCGGGCGGCCAGAAACACCTCGTCGCGCTGGCTGCGGCGCTCTCGCTCGATCCCGAGATCCTCGTCGTTGACGAGCCGGCCGCGCAGCTCGATCCGATCAACGCCCGCGAGACGTACGATCGCCTCGCCCGGCTCAACCGGGAGCGGGGAAAGACGATCGTCACGATCGAGCACCAGACGGAGTTCATCGCGGAGTACTGCGATCACGTGGTTCTCGTCGACGACGGTGCCGTCAGCTGGAAACTCCCCGTCGACGAGGCGCTGAACAGGCTCGACGACCTTCGAGCGCAGGACGTCCATCCGCCGCAGGTGACCCGGATCGCGGATCGCGTCCTCGACGACGGCGATCCGCTTCCGGTGACGCTGACCGATGGCATCACTCGGTTCGCGGAACACGCGTCCGAGACGGCGGTTCGAACCGACGGCTCCGCCGCGGATGCGCCGCCGGCCGACCGGCGATCCGAGCCCGTGGTCTCGTTCGACGGCGTCTCCCACACCTACCAGACGCTCCGGAGCGGGACGCGAACGGTCCTCGACGACCTGTCGCTGGATCTCTATCCCGACGATCGAATCGCCCTCGTCGGGAGCAACGGGGCCGGGAAGTCGACGCTCTTGCAGTTGATTACCGGTCTCGAAACGCCCGATACGGGGACCGTAACCGTCGACGGCGTCGACACGGGGACGGTCCTCCCGGAACGGCTCGCCGACGATGTCGTCTACGTCCACCAGAACCCCGAGGAGATGTTCATCGACGACTCGGTGCGGGCCGACGTGGCCCACTATCTCGAGGACAGGGGCTATCCCGACGGGGCGGAGCGCGTCGACGACGTGATCGACTTCCTCGATCTCGGTGCGCTACAGGACCGCGACGGACGACTCCTCAGCGTCGGTCAGCAACGGCGTGCCTCGCTGGCGATCGGGCTGGCGACCGATCCGTCGATCATTCTGCTGGACGAACCGACCGGCAGTCTCGACCTCGCGAGTCGTGAAGAGGTCGGCCGGACGATCGACCGGGCTGGAACGCGCGTCGAGACGGTGGTCGTCGCGACGCACGACCTCGAGCTCGCGGCGGCGTGGGCGACCCGCATCGTCGTCCTTGACGACGGCGACGTCATCGCGGACGGCGCTCCCGAGCACGTCTTCGCGGACACCGATGTCCTCGAACGGGCGAACCTTCATCCGCCGCAGATCGTCCGTCTCGCCGCGGAACTCGGTCTCGATCCCGCACCGTTGACCGTCGAGGCGTTCGCGGACCGAGTCCGTGCCGACGGTCCGTCGCCGGCGTCGATCGGGGGGGACGAGCGATGAGATACCTCGACGGGCTCCGGGACGCGGCGTCGGTCGACGCGATCAAGACCGATCTGCTCCGGACGGCCTACGAAAACGAGGGCTCGTTCCTCCACCGCCTCGATCCCCGGGTCTTGCTCCTGTGGTACGCCGTCTTCTTGTTCGTCCCCTGGCTGTTCTACGACACCGGGGTGTTGCTGGGGCTGCTCGCGTTCGTCTCGATACTCGCGGTCCTCTCGCGGGTGAGCGTCTTTCTCGTCGGCGTGATGGCGTTCAGCGTCGCCTCGACCCTCGCGTCCTACGCGGTCGTAACCGCCTTCACCGGCGATCCGGTCGCGGCAGTCCAAGCGCTGATCCCGTTTACGCTAAAGCTGACGATCATCTCGGTCTCGAGTCTGGCCGTCTTCTCGAGCATGGGGCCGAAGACGCTCGCTCACGGCCTGCGCAGTCTCGGGGTTCCACGGCAGTTTACGTTTCTCATCACCTACGGCTACCGGATGCTCCCGGTGTTGTTCGAGGAGTATCACGACCTCGTCAACTCGTATCGATTGCGGAGTGCCGCGCCGGACTCGCCCGGACGGTTCCGCTGGCGACACTACGCGTACCTGCTCAAACTCTCGATGCGAGCGTTCTATCCGATGATCTTCAACGTCGCCAAACGGAGCCGGGTCACCGTCGAAGCGATGGAGACCAGGGGGTTCTCCCACTCGCTCCACGACGAGGCGAGCGCGGAGCTCCAGCTGGCGGACCTCCGGATCCGGCCGGTCGACGTGGGGTTCTTCGCCGGGTCGCTGGCCGTCGTGGCCGCCATCGCACTTCTCCTGTAGGCCACGAACCAACCAGTTTTCGATAGCGACCGTGGAAACACGTCGAGCGACCGCACTCCGCAAGCGGGACGTCGCCTCGTATATATAGCCGATTATAGGCGACCAATCGGCTGCATATCGCTCTTAGTTAGCCTATTATCCGCGGGTGGGAACACGGGCACATGAGCGTCGTTACCGACGATCCACTCGAATCCAAACTGCTAGAGACGATCGTTCCCTCGCGTGTGAGGATCCCCGACGATCCCGCACCGGGAAATTACGTCGTCATCGACGTCGCCCAGTTTTCGACGACCGTTCCCGAGCTATTAGCCAACGGTGCGGAGTACGTCTACATCACCGAAGAGCGGGGGAAGGAGCCGGCGTTCAAAGAGGAGCACCCGCGAGCGAAGATCGGTGGCGGCTCCGGCCCGAACTACGAGGGCGAAGCGGGGTACGACTTCTTCAATTCGCCGAGTTTCGTTCAGGACGTCGACGTGGCCGGGCGACCGACGGCGATGACGTCGACCAACGGCGGAAACGCCGTCACCGATCTCCGGCTGGCCGGCGGCGACGACGTGGAGATCTACGTCGGCGGTCTGACGAACGGCAAAGCCGTCGCGGACCACCTCCGGGACAGCGATCGGGAAACGTATTTCGTCGCCGCCGGCTCGAACGGGAAACCCTCGCCTGAGGACACCGTCGGCGCGCTGTATATCGCCCGCCACCTCCACGGCGTCCCCCCGACCGAGGAACAACGCGAGACCTACCGCGAGGTCGTTCAGTTCGGGAAGGGGCCAAAGTACGAGGAGAAACCGCAGGTCAAGCGAACCGACCTCTACGAGTACACCCTCGCGTTCGACAGCCGGGAGATCGTCCCGAAACTCGAGGGACAGCGCCTCGTGGACGCGGCAGCCTCCGCCGCGCAACGCGATGAACGCCCGTCGTAACTGTGGGAAACAGGTCCGCGATGCCGGTGGCGATCTGGTCTGCTGTCACTGGGTCCCGACGCATCCGCGACCCGCCCTGTGGGTGCGCCGGTACTGACTGACTGGAGTCCGTAGAATCGACGGTGGACGACACCCCAGGCGTCGTCGATCGTCGCGGTCCCGTGTGGTGACACGGGGGATCGCGACAGTAGACGGGGCGATCTTCCCTCGTATAGATGCGGCACCGATAGCGAAACCGAATCCGGCAGTCCGCAGCGAGCGGAACCGCTCTATTCGGGCTTCAGCCCTTCGTCCTGCACGCGCATGACGGCCTCGCCGTCGGCCAGGTTCGGCGCGTCGACCAGTCGGACGATCCGCTTGTCGCCTTTGGACTTGCGCAGATAGATCCGGAACGTCGACTTGTGGCCCAGAATGTTGCCACCGATCGGCTGGGTCGGGTCGCCGAAGTAGGAGTCGGGGTTCGAGGCGACCTGATTCGTGACGATGACAGCGGCGTTGTAGAGGTTTCCGACTTTGTCGAGGTCGTGGAGGTGCTTGTTGAGTTTCTGCTGTCGATCCGCGAGTTCGCCGCGGCCGACGTACTCCGCGCGGAAGTGTGCGGTCAGCGAGTCGACACAGAGCAGCCGAACGGGATACTCCGAATCCTCGTGTTCGCCCGCGAGTTCCTTGGCCTTCTCCGCGAGCAGCATCTGGTGGTTGGAGTTGAACGCCTTCGCGACGTGAATCTTCTCGAGGACGTCCTCGACAAGTGCATCGACCGCCTCCTCGTCGTCGGCCGACCCCTCGATCTCGCGGTCCTCGAGCGTCGCGTCGATGGCCTCGTCGGGCAGTCCCCGAACCATGTCGTCGATCCGCTCGGGCCGGAAGGTATCCTCGCTGTCCACGAAGATGGCGCTGCCGTGGAGGCCGCCGACCTCCTGTGGCAGCTGGACGTTGACGGCCATCTGGTGGGTGACCTGGGACTTGCCGGCACCGAACTCGCCGTAGACTTCGGTGATCGACTGCGTTTCGATCCCGCCGCCGAGCAGGTCGTCGACCTCGTCGATGTGCCAGCTCAGCTTGCCGATCTCGTTTCGTCGCTCCAGTACCGTCGAGCCGGTCTCGAAGCCGCCGATGTCGGCAGCGCCCCGGGCGGCGCGAACGATGTCCGCGGCCGTCGACTCGCCGACGTCGGCCGTGTTCGATAGCTCCGATGGCGCGGCGACGGCGAGGCTCTGATAGGAGTCGAAGCCTGCATCGTGGAGTTTGTCTGCGGTTGCCGGTCCGACGCCGGGGAGTTCCTCGAGATCTGATTCGGGCATACTCCCTCGTTGTGCCGGACCCCCCATAAACCCTCGTTAACAGGGAAGTGAAAGTGAAAGTGCCCGCGGGCGACGGGGTCGATCGAGGGGGAGGCGGTGAATTGAAGTGCGAAGGCGCGTCGAGGAAGGGGAATCGGAGACCGCGTCTCAGTGCAGTTGTTCGTCGGCGTCCCACTCGAGGCAGTAGAGTCGCCCGCCGTCGCTGCCGACGTAGAGCCGTTCGGCCGCGATCGCGGGCGTCCCGCCGATGGCGTCCTCGGCCGCGAACCGCCAGAGCGGTTCGGGGTCGTCGACGGCGACGCCGTAGAGCGACCCGGTCGCGTCGCCGACACAGAGCACGTCACCGGCGACGACGGGACAGGAACGGATCGGGCCGTCGAGTTCGACACCCTTCCGCGAGAACAGCCAGCCGCGCAGTTTGCGTCGACCGACGGTCGTGTCGGTGACGTGGAGGTAGCCGTCCTCGGCACCGATGAACGTCGTCTCGGCGGCCGCGAGCACGGTCGCGGACGTGGTAAACCCCGCCTGAATCTCGTAGGTGAACCACGACTCGCCGGTCCCGGCGTCCAGCGCGACCATCGTGCCGCCATCGTCGCCGACGTAGACCCGGCCGTCGGCGATCGTCGGGCCGCCGGCGACGGCACCGCCGACCGGCGCGGACCAGCACTCCTCGGCGGTTTCGGCCTCGAGCGCCAGCACCGTCCCGTCGGCGGTTCCGGCGAACACGCGTTCCTGAGTCGCCCCCCAGCGGTGCTCGGGATCCGGTCGTCGGTCCGCGTCGAGTTGGGACGGCTCCAGCGACTCGAATGTCTCTTCCTGGTCCCAATCCAGGGCCGAGCGGCGCTGCTCGCCCTCGCGCCCGTCGGCGACCGCCGGCGCGCCGACGACGGCCGATTCGGTCTCGTGGTTCCACAGTTGCGTTCCCGTTTCGGCCTCGAGCGCGGATAGCCCGGCCGAATGTCCGGCGTAGAGTCGGCCCGCCGAGAGGGCGAGCGCGGACTCGAGCGAGCCCGGTAGCTCGGCGCGCCACTGCTCCTCGCCGGTGGCGGGATCGAGCGCGTAGACGGTTCCATCACCCGCTCCGAGAAACAGTCGCTCGCGGGCGAGGATCGGCGTCGCGTCGGTCGCCGCCGCGGTCTCGACGGTCCATCGACGGCGACCGGTCTCGGCCTCGAGGGCGTAGCAGTTCCCGCGAGTCGTGCCGACGTAGACGGTGTCGCGATCGAGTATCGGCGACCCCACCGCACCGGCAAGGTCGGCCGTCCACGCCTCGCCCACGCGGACCGGTCCCTCGAGATCGCGCCGGAGTCCCGAATTGTGCGAATCTCCCTTGTACTGATTCCACTCGGTCACTGCGAAGGGGTACCGACCGAATCGCTATAACAGTGGGTGGGACGGCGACGCGCTGTCCCTCCGCCGCTCTCGCGTCGATAGCCGCCGCTGCTCGAGCCGGCGGCTCGCCACTACGGAAACGGGTGCGGCAGGAAAAGGGGGAGGCAACTGGTGTATGGCGCAGTTGTGATGATGTGGCTTCCTGCCGCGTACCTCTCGTTACGCGTGCCACTGCAATACCGGTGACTCCTACACAGTTTGGGAGAGACCTGCGAGGGGAGGACCGAAACACGAAGCGACAGCCGCCGCTACTGCCGTCTGCCTCCCCAACACCGCGTTCACTCCCAGGGATGGGTCCCGCGCTCGCTGGGCCAGAGCGGATACCAGTACTCCTTCTCTCGCTCGATCTCGAGTTCGCCGTCTAACGCCGACTCGAGGGTAAACTCCGCGCTCGAGTCCCGTTCCCGCCCGGACCGGGGAACGAACGGATAGAAGCGTCCGCGCCGGAAGGAGTAGATCCAGTAGGCTTCCCCGTCTCGGTTTTCGTAGGCGAAGACGGCCGCGAGCAACCGCGAGCCGTAGCCGTGCTCGATGAAGGTGTCCGCGGCGAAGTGCATGCTCGTGATCAGGTCCTCCGGGTCGTCGTCCGCGAGAATCACCCAGTGATAGCCGTGGTCGTCGGACGTGACCGAGAAGTCGGTGCCGGTCTCTTCCTGTCCGGCCTCGAGGATCGCCTCGACCTCGTCGACGGCGTCCCGGAAGTCCGTCGAGTCGACGCCGGAGAAACAGAGCGCACCGACGTCCAGCGACTCGTAGCCCAGATCGGCCTGCATCGTGAGATAGGCGGTGCTCATCCCGAAGAGGTCGTCGGGGTCGGCGTCGCGTCCGGCGTCGGCCTCGGCGCGCGAGCCGAGGATCGCGCGGAGTCCGTCGAGTAGTCCCATAGGTCGTGTGACGGAGCCAGTTCCTTAGAAAGATTGCATTTCGCGCTCGAGGTCCCGAAGCTGCTCGACGCGGCGCTCGGTCGGCGGATGCGTCGAGAAGAGCCGGCCGACGATGCCGGACTTGATCGGGATGATGAAGAAGGCGTTCATCTCGGCCTCCTCGCGCATGTCGTCTTTTGGGACCTTGTCCATCCGCCCGGAGATCTTCAGTAGCGCGGAGGCGAGCGCGGAGGGGTTGCCGGTGATGGCGGCAGCCCCGCGGTCGGCGGCGTACTCGCGGTACCGGGAGAGCGCCCGAATGAGCAGGTAGCTGACGATCCAGACCACCAGCGAGACGAGGATCGCGACGATGATACCGCCGCCACCGCCCTCGCGGCCGCCGCCACGACCGTGCCCCCCGCCGAAGAACGCCCCCCAGCGAACGATCATGAACGCGATCGTCGAGAGGAAGGAGGCGATCGTCATCACCATCATGTCGCGATTTTTGACGTGGGCGAGTTCGTGTGCCAGGACGCCGTCGAGTTCGTCCTGGTCGAGCGTGTTCACGAGTCCGGTCGTCACGCAGACGGCGGCGTTTTTCTGGTTGCGGCCGGTCGCGAAGGCGTTTGGCACGCTCGAGTCGACGACCGCGACCGTCGGTTTCGGGAGGTCGGCCTGCTGGGAGAGCCGTTCGATCGAGGCGTGGAGTTGCGGGTACTCGTTGGCCGAGACCGTCTTCGCACCCATGCTCTTCAGCGTCAGCGTATCGCTGAAGTAGTACTGCACGAGCGAGAACCCGCCGAACAGGACCACGATCATGAGCAGACCGCCGCCGAGATACAGGGTGAGCGCGCCGGCGAAAACGATGTACAGCGCAAACAGCAGGAACATCGTTACGAACATCCGAAACCGCAGCCCCCAATCCGCCTGCCAGTTCATACCTGAACTGAGGGGCTCCGGCGAGATAAGTACCCTGCCGAGACGGTCGCACATCGTCGCGTCCGTCGGCCGTCAGCGCTCCCGTCGGCTCCCGGGACGGCGTCACTCCTCGAGCGCCTCGTCGGGAGCCCAGATCAGGGTCTCCCCGTTCGCGTCGTCCTCGTATTCGATCCGGAGGTCGGCCGGTGTCACGTCGTCGGGAACCTCGAACGCGAGCGCGTTGTGAGAGACGACGCCCTCCGCACCACTCCCCTGTCCGACGGCGTACCCAGCCCTGATCGGTTCGACGACCGCTCCCGTCCGCTCGGGAGCGGAGCGGGGGTGGACGGGCCGACCGTCCGCGCGGACGCGGTATTCGTACGGATCCGGATACGCGACCAGCTCTCCGTCGGGTGCCTCGAGGACTTTCAGATCGATCCGGACGAAGCAGTACTGGGACCCCCGATCGGGCGTCCAGACGACGTCGTCGTCGTCGAACCGGTCGAAAACGACCCGATCGACCAGCCGGACCGACGACGGTCTGGTCGCCGTTCGCTCCGTCACTAGCCCCCACCGCCCGATCCGAAGCGCGTTCTCCGTCGGCGAATCGCCGTCGGAGCCCGCGTTCCCCGTGTCGTCCCCGGTCGGGCCCTCACTGCTGTTTCCGTTGCCGTTCGACCCCGTCTCGGTAGGTCCGAGTCCGGAACAGCCGGCAGCGAGCGAGGCGATGCCGACACAGCCCTCGAGATACCGTCGTCGGTCCATTTATTCACCGATCAAACTCGAGAACGATACGCGTTCCGGTCTGTCGAACGCTCCCGTCGGGAGACGACTCATCGGTCGCCGCGTTCGACCACTGTCTCGAGTCCCACCGGACGCCCGCGCGACCGATCGGGAATCTCGGCGGCGTGTTTAAGGGTCCGCCGCCGAAACTAATCCCTATGAGGAGTTTCCGGATCGGCTCCCTGTTCGGGATACCGATCAAGTTGGATCTGACCTTCCTGCTGGTGCTCCCGCTGTTCGCGTATCTCATCGGGAGCCAGATCGAAGACGTCGCGGGGATACTGAACGACGGACTGGCTGCGGGGATCGATACCGCCACCATCACCAGCGGCCTGATGCCGTGGTTCCTGGGATTGGCTGCCGCGATCGGGCTGTTCGTCGGCGTCGTCCTCCACGAACTCGGCCACTCGCTGACCGCCCGACGGTACGGGTTTCCGATCGATTCGATCACGCTCTGGCTGTTCGGCGGGATCGCCGCCTTCTCGGAGATGCCCGAGGACTGGCGACAGGAACTCAACATCGCCGTCGCCGGTCCGATCGTCAGCGTTCTGGTCGGTGTCGGCTCCTACGCGCTGTTCTTCGTTACCCCCGAGAGCCTCGGCGGCGTTCGGTTCGTTCTCGGTTACCTCGCCGTTTTGAACGTCGCACTCGCCGTCTTCAATATGCTCCCCGCGTTCCCGATGGACGGCGGACGGGTGCTGCGGGCGTTGCTCGCTCGCCGACGGCCCTACGCACAGGCGACCCAGCAGGCCGCCAGCGTCGGGAAACTGTTCGCGGTCTTCATGGGTCTGTTCGGCCTGCTCGCGTTCAACATCATCCTCATCGGCGTCGCCTTCTTCGTCTACATCGCCGCCTCGAGCGAGGCCCAGCAGGTGACGATGAAGGCGGCCTTCCAGGACGTCACCGTCGGCGACATCATGACGACGGCCGAGGACCTCCACACCGTCGAGCCCGAGACGACGGTCGCGGAACTGATTCAGCGGATGTTCACCGAGCGCCACACCGGGTATCCGGTCGTCGAGGGCGACGCGTTCGAGGGCGAGCGGCTGATCGGACTCGTCACGCTGAGCGACGCCCGCGAGGTCGACCCGGTCGAGCGCGAGGCCTACACCGTCGGGGACGTGATGACGACGGAGTTACAGACGATTTCCCCTGACTCGGACGCGATGACGGCCATCGAGCGGATGCGAGAACACGACATCGGGCGGCTGCTCGTGGTCGATAGCGCGGCTCATCGGTCGGCTGACCCTCAGCGCGGCGAGACGCTGCGAGAAGACGACGGTGATCTCGTGGGACTGATCTCGCGGACCGACGTGATGACCGCCTTCGACATCGTCCAGCAAAGCGGCGCGATCGCTCCCTCGAGTCGGCCGGGACGTGCGGACTGAGCGCGGGTGGGTGACGTTCACGAACACGGATTCCAGCGGCAGGTTCTGCGAACCAACGGTTTAACCGTAGCCGGGGCCGACACTGCATCGATGCCACCGGCCATCGAGACGGTCGATCTCGTCAAGGAGTATGGTGATCTACGCGCTCTCCAGGAGCTATCGCTGACCGTCGAGGAAGGCGAGTTCTTCGGCTTGCTCGGCCCGAACGGCGCGGGCAAGACGACGTTCATCAACACGCTGGTCGGCCTGGTCCGCAAGACCGGCGGCGAGGCGCGGGTCTTCGGCCACGATGTCGAAACCGAGTACCAGCAGGCCCGCGACGCGATCGGGCTCGCACCCCAGGAGTTCAACGTGGATCGGTTCTTCCCGATCAAGGAGGTCCTGACGCACAAGGCCGGTTACCACGGGATCCCCGAGGACGAGGCTGCCGACCGGGCCGACGAGGTCCTCAAGCGCGTCGGGATCTACGACAAGCGCGACGAGCGCTTCGACTGGCTCTCCGGGGGGATGAAACGCCGGCTCCTGCTCGCTCGAGCGCTGGTGACCGACCCGGACCTGCTCATTCTCGACGAGCCGACCGCCGGCGTCGACGTCCAGTTGCGTCACGACCTCTGGGAACTCGTGACCGAACTCAACGAGGAGGGGACGACGATCCTGCTGACGACCCACTACATCGAGGAGGCCGAACGCCTCTGTGATCGCGTCGCGATCATGAACGAGGGACGGAAGGTGACCGTCGCGACCCCGGACGAACTGAAAGGCCGGGGGACCGACACCATCGCCGTCCGCCTCGCGTCTGCTCCCGCTACCACACCCGCTCTCGGCGCGTACGCACACGAAACGACGGTCTCCGGGGATCGCCTCGAGGTTCGCGTCGACGACGGCGGCTCGACCGCGCCGCGACTGCTCAACGACCTCGAGGCCAGCGGTCACGAGATCGTCGACCTCGAGATTACCCGGACCTCGCTCGAGGAGATCTTCGTCGACCTGACGCGGAGCGAGGACCGGACCGTGACCCGGTCGTCGGCCGAGAGCGCGGACGGGGGCGACGACGGCCGTGACGACGCGTCGGCGAAACGCAAGCGCGAACAGGAGGGTGTCGCCTGATGCTGTCGGTCGGTTTCCGCGCGCTCTTTCGGCGGGAAATCTTGCGGTTCGTCCGCCGCCCGAAGAACACGTTCATGCCGCCGGCGATCACGAACGTCCTCTACTTCGCCGTCTTCGGCGTGATCCTTGGCAACCGGATCGACAAGATCGCGGGCTTCGATTACATCCTCTTCATCGTGCCCGGCCTCATCGTGCTGGGCGCGATATCCAACGCCTTCGAGAACGCCTCGTTCTCGATCTTCCACGGCAGATGGAACGAGTACATCCACGAGACGCTGACCTCGCCGCTGTCGTACGTCGAGATGGTCGTCGCCTACGTCGGTGCCAGCGCGGTTCGAGGGCTCGTCGTCGGGGTCATCATCGCCGTCGTCGGCCGGCTGTTCGTGTCGATCGGTATCAAGCACGGGCTCTACCTCGTGGCCACGATGGTCGTCATCACGTCGCTGTTCGCCGGCTTCGGCATCATCGGCGGGCTCATCGCCAGGGATTTCGACGACTTGACCGTCATGAACCAGTTCATCCTCCGGCCGCTGGTGTTCTTCGGCGCGGTCTTTTACTCCCTCGAGACGTTCGACTACGCCTGGCAGGTGAACCTCTCCCTGCTGAACCCGATGGTCTACATGGTCGACAGCGTCCGGTACGGATTGCTGGGCCACTCGGACCTGATCGGCGTCGGTATCTTGCCCGCCCCCTATACCGACTTCGCGCCGCTGGTCTCGCTTGGCGTGCTCACCGCGGCGACCGTCCTCGTCCTGGCGATCGACGTCTATCTGTTCAAGATCGGGTACGGACTCACCGACTGATCGAAAACGCGACCCGAACGCGGTTTCGGTCGACGCCGCGAGGTGGCCCATACTGCTGTCCGGTCGTATCAGCTGAACTTCTGGACGGTCACGTCGAGCGTGTCCAGGTCGACGATCGGGGCGAAGCCGGCGTCGGGGTCGATGTTGACGCTCTTCTGGAAGTCGGTCTGGGCCTGCCAGCAACCGGAGTTGATCGCGAGCACGTCGTGGTACTTGCCGAAGCCGAGTTTGTGGACGTGGCCCGTATGGAAGATGTCGGGGACCTCGTCGATGATGAGGTAGTCCTTCTCCTCGGGTGCCAGCCGGGTATGGCCCCCGAACTGCGGCGCGACGTGGCGTTTCTTGAGGAGGTGGTACATCGCCTTGTGCGGATCGTCGTAGCTGGCCTTCGCCTCGGGCAACTCGGCGATGACCTCGTCCAGCGAGACGCCGTGGTACATCAACACGGAGACGCCCTCGAGGGTCACCATCGAGGGGTTGCTCACGATTTGGGGGTCGTGTGCGGACATGATCTCCCGGAGTTCCTCGTCGAATCCCGGCTGGGGTTCGGCAAGCCGAACGGCGTCGTGGTTGCCCGGGATCATGACGACCTCGATGTCGCCGGGTATTTTCTTCAGGTGTTCGCTGAACGCCTCGTATTGCTCGTAGATGTCGACGATGTCGAGTTCCTCGTCCTGATCGGGGTAGACGCCGACGCCCTCGACCATGTCGCCCGCGAGCAGCAGGTACTCGACGTGCTGGGCCTCCGGGGTGTGGAGCCAGTCGGCGAACGCGTTCCACGCGTCGGCCATGAACTCCTGGCTGCCGACGTGGATGTCGCTGATCAGCGCCGCCTGCACGTGACGATCCGCCGTCGACGGCTCGTGGGTCCGCGGAACGTCCGGGAAGTGCATCGAGTCGACGAAAGCGATCCCCGAATCGTCCGCCAGCGTCCCCTCCATCGCCAGCACCTCGTCACAGAGCAACTCGTCGACGAGGTCGACGTACTCTCGGTCCTTCATCACCAGCCACGGGAACGTTCCCGTTGCGTCCTCGAGTTCGATCAACCAGTGGCCGCTGGCGGTCGATCGGATGTCGTTGACCAGCCCGACCATCGCCACCTCGCTGCCGCCCGGCATGTCCTGAATGGCCGTCGCCGGCCGATGGTTGACTCGCCCCCGAAGTTTCGCTCCGAGTCGATCCAACCGATCACGGAAAACCGAGACGAAATCGCTGTACTCGCCCGTTCCCGTGCTCTGTCCCGTCATATCGCCGACGATCTCGAGCGATCGCTGTGCCGGATCGGCCGAGCGGTTCGCGGTGGGTGACCCCTCCGTTTCGACTGGAGCCCGTCCCGCCGATTCACGCCCCAAAGCCGCGCTGGTTCCAGTTGAAACGGAGGGGGGAACATCGGCCGACGGGGATTCGTCGCCGCTGCCGGCGTCGGGCCCGGATTCGGAGCCAGCCGGACCGTCCGTCCCGGCCGTCGAGAGGGCCTTCCGTACGTGGTCGGTTCGAACAACGAGCGCGTCCTCGGGGACCGTCTCGAGGACGCGCTCGAGGGCCGCGGTCGGATCGTCGGCTGCCGCGAGTCGGGTCACAGCCTCCCGTTCCGCGTTGTACCCACGGCTCGTGAGTTCACTGACGATCCGAGCGGGAGCCTCGAGTGGCACACGAACGGATTCGAGGGCGAGAGCAAAAGGATAGCGGATTCCCGTCCGACGGGGCCCAGAGAAGTCAACGGACGAACAATATCGCGGCAGGGATCCGTCGAAGACGGCGCGGACTTGCCGGAAGGTTGATACCGTACTCCCCGAAATCGGCTAGTGATGGAGAGGCCTGACGACGGCGATCGGAACCGTGACCGAGCCGAATCCCGGGCACCGAACCCGGATTCCCCTCCGGCTCCATCGGACGACGCCGACGATCAGGGACCGACGGCCGCGACTCGCACCCGATCACCCAGCGACGAGGGGGTCACGATCGAGGACGACGGGGTCGTCCGCTGGCTGCTCGAGACCGACGATCGAACAGTCTCCGTCTGCCGGGACATCGCCGTGATTCTCGCGCTCGTCGGGGCCGTCAACATGCTCTTGTTCGCGGTCAGTGGGGCCTGGCCGCTGTTGGTCGCCGTCGAGAGCGGCAGTATGGAACCGAACGTTCAGGAGGGCGATCTGGTTTTCATCGTCGACGAAAGCAGGTTCGCGGGCGAGAACGCCGTCGAGGGGACCGGCATCGTCCCCCGCGACATCGGCCGCCAGACGGATCACGAACGGTTGGGTGCCGCCGGCGACGTCATCGTATTCATACCGGACGGTGATCCGACGCGGACGCCGGTGATCCATCGTGCTCACTTCTGGGTCGAGGAAGGCGAAAACTGGGTGCGGACGAAAGGCGAATTCCGTTCGCAAAACGAGGTGACCTGTGCGGAGATCGTCTCGTGTCCAGCACCCCACGACGGGTTCGTCACGAAAGGCGACGCCAACCCCGCCTACGACCAGCTCCCCCGTTCGGGTTCGGATACCACCGTCATCAGCCCGGAGTGGATCACCGGCAAGGCGATGGTTCGGATCCCGTGGCTGGGCCAGATCGGGCTGGGTGTCGATTCCATCCGCGTCCTGACCGGTGTCGGGTCGTCCGCCATCCTCATCGCGACGGGCGTGCTCGCGCTCGTCCTGCTCGGAACAGCCGTCGGCGATCGCGGCCCGTAGTGTCGCTGGAGTGACTTCGACGATCAGTTCCGAACGGATCGGGGACGAACAGAAAGTTGATTGGGAGGCCCGGCAAAACGAGTGACGATGAGCGGTCCTAACCCCGGGGAGCCACCCGGCGATTCCGGTGACGACGATTCCGAGCAGCACGATCGACGTGCCGAGCCTTCGCACCGATCACCTGCGCCCGAGGAATCGTCACGGGACGGGCCCGATGCCGACCGCGACCCGGTCACGATCGAAGACGACGGGATTCTTCGCTGGTTTCTCAACACTGACGACGAGACCGTCATGATAACGCGGGACGTCCTGAGCAGCGTCGCGATCGTCGCGGTCGTCGGGCTCCTCCTGTTTGCCGTGAGCGGGATCTGGCCGCCACTCGTCGCCGTCGAGAGCCCCAGTATGACGCCGAACATGCAGGAGGGCGATCTCATCTTCGTCGTCGACGACGACCGATTCGGCAACGACGCCGCCGTCGAAGACACGGGCGTCGTCACGCTCGAGAACGGCCGGGAAACCGGATACGAGAAGTTCGGCAAGCCCGGTGACGTCATCATCTACCAGCCCAACGGTGATCCGACGCAGACGCCGGTGATCCACCGTGCCCACTTCTGGGTCGAGGAAGACGAAAACTGGGTCGAGACCAAGGCCGACGAGGACGTCATCGGTGACGCGACCTGTGCCGAAGTCGATACCTGTCGCCCGGATCACGCGGGATTCGTCACGAAAGGGGACGCCAACAGCGGGTACGATCAGTACGGGAACGGGATCAGCGACGTCGTCAAACCCGAGTGGGTCACCGGTAAGGCGATGTTCCGGATTCCGTGGCTCGGTCACATCCGCCTGACCTTCGACAGGCTCTTCGGCGGAACGCTCGTCCCGACGTCGCCCGCGAGCCAGCCACTGCAGGGACCGACGCCGGCGACGGCCGGACCGATACCTGCAGGCCCGGGTGCCACAGGGGTCGCCGGTGTCGTCGGAATCGCCAGCGCGGGTGCCGTCGCTGTGATGGCGATCGGTCGGTCTCGTCGCTGAGACGGTCCCCTATCCCGCTGGCCCGGTGCAACCCAGGGCGGTTCGCGGGTGCGCCGTCACTGACGGACCCTCGTCCGTCCGAATCGGTCGCCGAACCGACCGTTCCGATCCGTCTTCTCCGTGTCCGTTCGACTCGTCGTCCGTCCGGTCGTTACGCTCCGACCGTCGGCGGCGCCGATCGACGGATCGCGTCCGCCGCTCTCGACGTCGAACGCCGGACTCGAGAGCGATGCCTGTCCGTAGGCCGGCAGAAACAGTCCAAAAAGCGTGTCCGGAGTGCAGTCGCGACGACAGCACCACCGTCGCTGGCCCGTCGGAACCGTCCGTTCAGTTCTCGAATCGGGCCTGTACGAACGGCTGGATGTCGTCGATATCGCTCAGCCGGGAATCGCTCACGAGGACGGCCTCCGTTTCCTCGAGGGGCACCGACAGGCTGATCTCCTTGGTGCGGCCGTATCGCCCCTTCGAGACGACGACGGCGTTGACGATGCCGAGCATGTCGAGTTCGCTGATGAGGTCGGTCACTCGCCGCTGGGTCAGGACGTCCGCGTCGATCTCCTCGCAGAGGCGTTTGTAAATGTTGAACACTTCGCCCGTGTTGATGCTGTGAACGCCGTTTTTCTCGAGCAGGATGATCGCGAAGAGGACGAGTTTGCTCTGGGTGGGCAGGGTTCGGACGACCTCCACGACGCGGTCGAGTTCGATCTTGTCCTGGGCCTGCCGGACGTGTTCCTCGACGATCGTTTCCGCCTGGGATCGTTCGGCCAGTTCGCCCGCGGTCCGAAGGAGATCCAGCGCGCGTCGCGCGTCGCCGTGTTCCTGTGCGGCGAAGGCCGCACACAGCGGGATCACGTCGTCGGAGAGCGCGTTGCCCTTGAACGCGACCTCCGATCGGTGTTTGAGGATGTCCCGGAGCTGGTTCGCGTCGTAGGGCGGGAAGACGATCTCCTCTTCGCCCAGCGACGACTTGACCCGCGGATCGAGGAAGTCGGTGAACTTGAGATCGTTACTGATCCCGATGATCGATACCCGCGAGTTCTCGAGTTCCGAATTCATCCGCGAGAGGTTGTAGAGGGTGTCGTCGCCGCTCTTCTCGACGAGCTTGTCGATCTCGTCGAGCATGATGACGACGACCCGCTCGTCGTAGTCGACGGCGTCGAAGAAGACGCTGTAGACGCGATCGGTCGGCCAGCCGGTCATCGGCACCTCTTCGAAGGATTCCTTGTCCTCCTCGAGTTCCGCGATTCGGTCGTCGACCTCGGCGCGCGTCCCGAACGGCGTCGACTCGAGGGGGTGGGCCGGTTCCTGCGGGGTCGCGTCGATGGCGGTCTCACCGTCGCGACCGGGGCCGTCGGCGTCTCCGGGTTCCGTTCCGGTAACTGGCGGCGATGCTGGATCCGAAGACCCCCTCGTTTCGGCTGGAGAATCGCCGGACTCGGCGCTCGATTCGGTTCCAGATGAAACGGCTGATCGCGACTCAGTCTCCTCGCTCGAGACGAAATCGAACGGGTCGGATGCCGTCTCCTCGGCCGTTCGATCGGTCGGATCGTCACCCGCGTGGGCGTCGTCGTCCGCGGTGGCGTCGTACTCCTCTGTGGCGTCTCGCAGCGACTCGAGTTCGTCGATTCGGTCGTCGATTCGCCCTTTGTTCTTCTCGATGAACTTGTTCGCGAGCTGTGCGAGGACGCGATACTGGGTATCCGTGACCTCGCAGTTGATGTATTCGACGTCACACGGGACGCTGTACTTCTGGGAGGTGCTCTCGAGTTCTTTGCTGACGAACTTGGCGCTCGCAGTTTTTCCGGTCCCGGTCTTGCCGTAGATGAGAATGTTCGACGGCGTTTCCCCCCGGAGTGCGGCGACCAGGATCGTCGCCATCTTGTTGATCTGATCGCTCCGGTGGGGGAGTTCGTGGGGCGTGTAGGACGGCCGGAGGACTTCCTTGTTCTCGAAGATCGGCTCGCCGCTGAGCAGGTCGTCAAACAACCCCTGGTTCGACTCTTCGTCGCCGAGGTCCGCGTCCTCGAAATCCGTCGAGAAGCCGCTCGTTCCGTCGACGTCGTCCGAACCTGTGATCTCCGAGTTGTCGTCTGACATTCGTCGTACAGCACCCCTCTATTTCGAGTGGAACCCGAACGAGTACAGCGGAATCCGACGGTGTGATAGCTTCCTGGAGAGGATACACCGTTCCAGAGACCCGATGCAGGTCCAGTTGATGCAAACGAAACAGAGGAAAAGCACGCTAATAAATGCTTCCCTTCCCCACCCCCTTTCGGAACGGGACCGGCGTGGGCCGGTCGCTCAACCGCGGTGGCTGCGGGTTACGGGAGGCTACTACCTGCCTCGGCGAGGTGCCCGAGCGGTCGATGCCCGTCCACCGTGAGGTTTCCGTCCGTGGTCGGCGTCTCCATCGAGCAGTGAGTGGCGAGCGTCGTCGGTTCGATGCCGGCCGAACGACTGCACGCGGTCGATACCGTACTCGAGTACGGCCTCGGCTTGTGGTGACGGACGGTGACGACGTGGGGCAACTCGTCGCTCACTGTCGACGCGACGATCTCGGCATCTCATCGGCTGAACCCCTTCGTTTCGGATGGAGACCGCGCGACGTAGTGTCGTCTGACGATCGAACTCGCGCTGCTGTATGGCGCGTGGCTGACGGGTTCGATCGGCACAACCCCTTTGTTTCGCGTAGAGCGACTCGAACGTCACGTGACGGAACCGATCGCCGTCCTCGCGGTCGGCGTTCGCTTCCGCGAACAACTGTCGTAGTCTACGAAGCGGCTTCGCCGCTTCGAGCCTTGCCTCGTGGTTCGAGAGACCAAGGGTCTCTCGTCATCACGAAACGGCTCCGCCGCTTCGAACGACGTTGCTCGGCAAGACGTCCCTCACGCGTCAGCTAAAGAGCTGACGCGCCGGGCAAGAGCTTCGCTCTTGCTGGCGTTCACTCGCTCACTTCGTTCGCTCGCGAAAACGTCGTCGACACCTCCTCGCACTCTGTTGTTCGCTTACGCGAACAACTGTCGTGCGTCTACGAAGCGGCTTCGCCGCTTCGAGCCTTGCCTTGCGGTGCTCGGCAAGACGTCCCTCGCGCGTCAGCTAAAGAGCTGACGCGCGTCATCGATGGCGTCGACCAGTTTGTCGACCTCCGCTTTCGTGTTGTAGACGTAGAAGGAGGCTCGAGCGGACGCCGCCACGCCGAGTTTGTCGTGGAGTGGCTGGGTGCAGTGGTCGCCGGCGCGGATCGCGACCGCGTGATCGTTCATGATCGAGGCGAGGTCGTGGGCGTGGACGCCCTCGAGGTTGAAGCCGACCAGCCCGCCCCGTTCCGGCCCGGGCTCGGGGCCGTAGATCTCGACGTCGTCTTCGGCGGCCAATTGCTCGTAGGCGTAGCGGGCCATCTCCTCCTCGTGGGCTTCGATGCGTTCCATACCGATCTCCTCGAGGTAGTCGATCGCGGCGACGAGGCCGACGGCTTCGGCGATCTGGGGCGTCCCGGCCTCGAACTTCCAGGGGAGTTCGTTCCAGGTCGACTCCTCGAAGGTGACCTTCGTGATCATGTCGCCGCCGTAGAGGTAGGGCTGCATCTCCTCGAGGATCTCCTTCTTGCCGTAGAGTGCCCCGATTCCGGTGGGGCCGGCCATCTTGTGGCCCGAGAAGGCGTAGAAGTCGGCGTCGATGGCCTCGAGGTCGACGGGCCGGTTGGGGACGGCCTGTGCGCCGTCGATGAAGGCCAGGGCGTCGTGGTCGTGGGCGATCTCGACGAGGTCGGAAACGGGGTTGACGGTGCCGAGCGTGTTCGAGACGTGGACCGCCGAGACCATCGCGGTGTCGTCGGTGACGAGCTCTCGCGCGTGGTCCATGTCGAGGCGGCCGTCCTCGTCGATCCGGATGTATTTCACGTCGGCTCCCGTGCGTTTGCCGATCTGTTGCCAGGTGACCAGCGAGGCGTGGTGTTCCATCTCGGTGAGGACGATCTCGTCGCCGGGGCCGAGCTCGTTGAGCCCCCACGAGTAGGCGACCAGGTTCTCGGCCTCGGTCGTGTTCTTGGTGAAGACGATCTCCTCGCGGCCGCCGCTCGCGCCGATGAATTCGGCGACGCGGTCGTGGGCCTCCTCGTAGGCGATCGAGGCTTCCTGGCTCAGGTGGTGGATGCCCCGATGGACGTTGGCGTTGTACTCCCGATAGTAGTCGCTCATCGCGTCGATGACCGGATCGGGCGTCTGGGTCGTCGCCGCGTTGTCGAGGTAGACGAGTTGCTCGTCGTTGAACTCCCGCTGGAGGATCGGGAACTCCTCCCGGATCGCCCCGACGTCGAGCGACTCGAGGTTCTGTTGACTCATTGGTGACTAGGACGGACTGCACACAAAACACTCCTTCGGTCCGGTGACGGCCGTGTTTCCGGACGCGTTCACGCGGCACGGATTGCCCGTTCGATGAGGTGATCGATGGCAGCGGCTGTGACCGTCTCGAGCACCGAGCCCAAAACGGGAGAGCGGGATCGGGTGGCGGGAGGCTCACGGCAGGGGAGTTGGTGGTGGGTGCTCCTGCCGCAACGCCGTCTTGGCGTGTCTCGGTGATACCACTGTTCCCAAACGATTGAGGGATCGGGACGACTGCGGCGTCCCCACCGTCGCCAGTCGCGGCGAACGACGTCGGCCGTCGGTGCTCTCCTATTCCGGCGGTTCGCTGAATATCGACGGTTGGGTGTCCCGAAGCAACAGCTCCGTGTACCGCGCGAACAGCCACGCGACAGCGTTGAACAGGTGGAGAACGACGAGTCCGACTAGCACGCCGATCGCCGAGAGGGCCAGCGCTTCCCCGAGCGAATCGATATAGAACGAGATCAGTTCGCCCTCGGCGAGTGAGAGGGGGACCGGAGAGACGACGTCGATGACCCAGCCGGCGTGTTGGTACGTGAGTTCGGGGACGAACTCGACCGGGCCGCCGAGGTGAATACCGACCAGTTGATTTCGGTAGTGAAGCGGCGCGGCGACCAGCACGAACGTGAACGTGACCCCGAACGCGAGGAGGAAAAACGTGGCCAACCCGAGCACGAACTTGCTACCCAGGTAGCCGACGCCTTTCCACGTCCCCCGATCGAAGACGAGCCGTCGTACCCGCTCGCGGAGCGTCGGAGCCGGGTCGGCCGTCGGGATATCGGTGTCGAGCAACCGATCGGCGAGGACTCGCTCGAGGGCGGTCAACTCGACCGAGGCGAACAGGACGACCAGGACGGTCGGAATGCCGATACACAACAGCACCAGTAGGAGGGGGATGCCGGCGATCAGCAAGGCGACGGGTTCCGTCCTCGCCATGTCGACGAGCCCGAACGTGAGGCCAGCCGGGATCGCGATGCCGGTCACGAGGACCGTGAAGTAGCCGATCCCGAGGGGAAACGCGAGCAGGAGGTACGCGACGTTGGCGTAGGTCCGTTTGCGAACGACGACGCCGACGAACCAGCGAAGCCAGCCTCGAAGGCGGTCGAGAGCGGTTCTCCCTGCGGCAAGCGGTGATGACGTCCGTGTGGATTTCATGCTGAATCAGGCCTCCTGAACGAGCGAACGATCGCGACGAGTCCGACCAGATGGCAAGCAGTGACGACGAGCAGGACGATCGCGTCCGTTACGTCCGCAACCAGATCGACCGCGTACGCGAGCACGAACGGGACGGCCGTCAGGAACGCGACGCCGATAGCCAGGAACAGCATCGGCCGACTGTCGTTGCGAGCGTAGCCCCGATAGGCCGTCCACGCCACGACCGTGCCGAGGGCGGCGCTGGCCAGTCCGGCGAAGAAGATCGTCGTCTCCTCGTCGAGCCCGAAGGCCGTCGGTGCGGCCTCGAGGACGGGGAGCGAACCGACGCCGAGGGCACCGACACCGACGGTCACTCTTCCCACCTCCGAGAGTCGGCTCGAACGGCGGCGATTCCGTTCACGGACGGCCGTAGACGGTATAGAGGATCGCCGTGAGGCCGGCGATCTCGCTGACGCTCGCGAGGACGGTCGTCGTCACCGACGACGCACCGAGCAGCGTCGGCAACAGGAACCGAAGGACCGTCGGGACCGCGGCCAGCAGCGTGATCCCGAGCGCGAGCCACAGCAGGGGCGTCCGGCGGACGTCCCGGTAGCCGTCGTAGGACCGCTTTGCGATCCAACACGCGATCACGAACGCGATAGCCTGTCCGAGGAAGACGGCGACGGCGACCGTCGTCGTTCCGCCTCCGCTTTCGACCGTTTGCAGTGGTGGTCCGAACATGTCGATCACAGGTCCTCGAACAGTCTGGTGAACCGGTCGGCGGGGTCCTCGTCGCGGCGGTACACGTCCATCTCCATCGAGCCCTCGGCGATCTCGATCGCCACGCGCTCGAGTCGCGTGCTGTAGGTCTTGTAGTGGTGTCCATCGGGATCGAGCTCCTGGTATTCGTCGAGGAACCCCTGATCCGCGAGCCGGTCGATCCGCCGGTAGATCGTCGGTGGCGAGGCGTCACAGCACTCGGTGAGTCGCTCGACGGACATGGGTTCCTCACTGGCGGCGATGAGGATACGGCGTGCATACTCGTCGTCGAGTAGGGCGAGCACTTCTCGGTCCTCATCGTCGGGCATTCGGTCGTTCGTATGACAGGAGGATATAAAAGAACCCACAGTTTCGCTGCGTGAAATCGTGGCTGGTGGTTATCCTTTCCGCTGTGGTAGGTCGTCGAGATGACCGCGATCGAGACGAGCGGCTTGACCAAGGAGTACGGCTCCCTCACGGCCGTCGACGATCTCGATCTGACCGTCGACGACGGCGAGGTGTTTGGCTTTCTGGGTCCCAACGGGGCCGGGAAGTCGACGACGATCAACATGCTACTCGATCTCACCCGCCCGACGGCTGGATCGGCGACGGTACTGGGCTACGACGCTCAGGCGGACGCCGACGCGATCAGTCCCCGGGTCGGCGTCCTCCCGGAGGGGTTCGACGTCTACCCGCGCCTGTCGGGCCGACGGCACATCGAGTTCGCCAGCAAGACGAAAGACGCCGACGACGACCCCGACGAGATCCTGCGACGCGTCGGACTTTCGGCCGAGGACGGCGCGCGGCCGGCCGGCGACTACTCCAAGGGAATGCGCCAGCGGCTCGCGACCGGTGTGGCGCTGGTCGGCGATCCCGACCTGCTGATCATGGACGAGCCTTCGACCGGGCTCGATCCCCACGGGATCCGCGAGATGCAGGACCTCGTTCGCAGCGAGGCCGAACGCGGCACGACCGTCTTCTTCTCGAGTCACATCTTGGAACACGTCGAGGCGGTCTGTGATCGGATCGGCGTGTTGGACGACGGCGAACTCGTCGCCGTCGATACGATCGACGGGCTCCGCGAGGAGCTGGGCGGCGGCGCGACGATGACGCTCACCCTCGCGGACCCCGCCGAGTGGGCTCGCGATCTCGTCACCGACCTTGAAGGGGTCGTCGACACGACGGCGTCCGGGCGAACCCTCGAACTATCGGTCGCCGATCCGGCGGCGAAGGCGAGCGCCGTCACCCAACTCGACGACGGTGGCGCGACGATTCGGGACGTGCGGATCGAGGAGGTCTCGCTCGAGTCGCTGTTTACCGCCTTGACGAACGGGGGCGAAAGCGAGCGAACGGGGGAGGCGGCGGAGTCCGGAACGAGCGATGGGGGCCCCACGGGGACGGAACCGGGGGTGGCGCAATGACCGGCCACGTTGCCACTGTCGCGCGAAAGGAGTTCGACGACGCCGGCCGCTCGAAACTCCTCTGGTCGCTGATCGGGTTGCTCGTCGGTCTCGTCGTGGTCGGCTACGTCGGGATCTGGTACACGGTCGACGACGTGACTGCGGCCGAGGCACTGAGCTTCCTCGGAACGCCGTTGCAGGTGATCATCCCGATCGCAGCACTGATCGCCGGTTACATGGCCGTCGTCGGCGAGCGTCGCTCGGGGAGTATCAAACTCCTGTTGGGACTCCCGCCCAACCGGACGGACGTCGTCTTCGGAAAGCTAGTCGGTCGCATGGGCGTCGTCGGACTCGCAATCGCGCTCGCCTTCCTCGTCTCGCTGGTCCTCGGAGCCGTTCTCTTCGGCGCGGTGCCGTTCGTCGACTGGCTGGGCTTTGGGGCCGTATCGCTGCTCTTCGGGACCACGTTCGTCGGTCTGGCCGTCGGCGTTTCCGCCGCCGTCTCTACCCGCGGCAAGTCGATGGCCATCGTCGTCGGCTTCTATATGGTGTTCGTCGCGCTGTGGGAGCTGCTCACCGCCGGCCCCTACTACCTCCTCTACGACGAGGGGCCGCCGGTCGAGGCCGAGACGTGGTACCTGGTCCTCGACCAGTTCAACCCGATCTTCGCCTACACGAACCTTGCCAGTAGCCTCGTCGAGGGATCGCTGTATCCGTTCCAGTTTCAGTACGGCCTCCAGTCGATGGAGGCATACGGGATGACCCCCGCCGAGCGCTACCCGGGTGACGCGCCGTTCTACCTTCAGGACTGGTTCGGCATCGTCGTCTTACTGGTCTGGCTGGTCGTCCCCGTCGCGATCGGCTACGTCCGGTTTCGGCGGACGGACCTCTGAGAGGGGCTGCTATTACTGGGCCCCGGCCCACACGCGAATCGGTAACGGGATCGCTCTCGCCGCGGTCGATCGATCGAACGCCGTTCGGGAACCGCTCGTCTTCCCAGCGCCGCTAACCCACGCTCCGACCGTCACTCGGCGATCGAAACGCCCGCGGAGTCGGCGAGCGACGCTCCGAAAGCGATCTCGATAGTCCACAATCGTGAATGTCAGAACCAAATGAATAAGCCGGATCCACCGGTAGATGGATTCACATGACGAATACGAATGCGGAACCCGCCGACGAGATCGCCGTCGACGAACTCGAGATCGCGCCGGAAACCGGATGGAACGCGCTGTATCTCGACGGGGAGTGGGTTCCCGCGGATGACCGTGACCTGATCGACGTCGAAAACCCCGCGACGCGGACGCGCCTGACGACGGTCCCCTCGGGGACCGAGGACGACGTCGACGAGGCGTACGCGATCGCGGATGAGGCACAGGCGGCGTGGGCGGAGCGGCCACCCCAGGAGCGCGCCAGTATCGTGTCCGAGGCCTGTCGGTTGCTGGGCGAGTACGCCGACGACCTCGCGACGTTGTTCGCGGTCGAGTGCGGCGGCGTCGAGCTGAAAGCGGATTTCGAGACCCAACTCGCACAGGGGACGATGGAGGTCGGCGCCGGGCTGGCGATGCGCGACGGCGGTCGCCGTAAGGACTCGGTTACCCCCGGGAAGGAGAATCTCCTCGTGCGCGAACCGGCCGGCGTCGTCGGCGTCATCACGCCGTGGAACTTCCCGCTGTATCTCTCCAGTCGCGTCGTCGCACCCGCCATCGCGCTCGGCAACAGCGTGGTGTTAAAACCCGACGAACACACCCCGATAACGGGCGGACTCGTCCTCGCGAAGGTCTTCGAGGAGGCCGGTCTCCCGGCGGGCGTCCTGAACGTCGTCCCCGGCTACGGTCACGAGATCGGCGACCACTTCTCGGGTCACTCGGTTCCGTCGGTGATGTCGTTTACCGGCTCTTCGGAAGTCGGACGCGGCGTCGGCCAGCGTGCCGTCGGTGCGTACACGGAACCCGCACTCGAACTGGGCGGAAACAACGCACACATCGTCCTCGAAGACGCCGACCTCGAGCGGGCGATCGACGCCGGCGCGTTCGGATCGTTCACCCATCAGGGACAGGAGTGTATTTCGATCAACCGCCATCTGGTTCACGAATCGCTGTACGACGAGTACGTGGCGGGACTGGCCGACCGCGCCGAGCAACTCCCCATCGGCGATCCCCTCGAGGAGGGGACCCTCGTCGGACCGGTCATCAACGAGAGTCAACGCGACAAGATCGTCGGCTTCCTCGAGGAGTCGGTCGAGCGCGGTGCGACGGTCGAGGCCGGCGGCGACTACGAGGGGCTGTTCGTCGAGCCGACGGTGCTGTCGGATGTCACCAGCGACATGCCGGTCGCCTGCAACGAACACTTCGGCCCGGTCGCGCCGGTCGTTCCCTTCGAAACCGACGAGGAGGCGATTCGGATCGCCAACGACACCGAATACGGGCTGTCGGGATCGGTTCACTCGGCGGATGTCGCCCGGGCGCGTGACGTGGCCGACGCGATGGAGACCGGCATGGTCCACATCAACGACCAGCCGTTGAACGACGAACCGCACGTCGCGTTCGGCGGCGTCGGCGCATCGGGAATGGGTCGGTACAACGACGAGTGGATCCTCGAGACGCTGACGACGGTGAAGTGGATCTCGGTTCAGCGCGAACCGAGAGAGTATCCGTACTGAGTCGGTCACCCCACGTTCCGGAACCGGTGCGATCGGTTCGAACGGCCCCGTCGTCGGTTACGACACGAGACCGCTCAGAGCCATTCGACGCGATACTCACAGCGGTGATCGCCGTCCGATCGACACTGATCGCCGACTTCCTCGACCTGCACGGGGTTGTCGGCGAACTTCTTCGCGACGCCCTTGATGAGTCCCTTGTCGAATTCGCACGGATAGGGGTTCTCACAGATCATCACCCCCTCGTTCGCTCCCTCCTGTCGGAACTCGTAGGAGCCGATCTCGCTGCCGCGGTGGTTCTGGTGGTAGGCCGTATCGATCGCCCGTAACGCGTTATCGACTTCGGAAAGATCCGGCGGAAATTCGACGTGCTGGGGGATGTTCTGGCCCATATTCCGCATCCTGACGTCGCCGTACTCGTCGCGCATGTCGTACAGCATGGCGAGCGGGATCTGGAGCGGATACCACTCGTCGGGTTCGATGTCCTCGAGTCCGTATTCGGCGAGTTTGAAAGAGACCTGTTTTCCCACGAACGACGAGACCGACTCGCCAGCAGCGACGTACGACAGGGGACTTCGACCGATCACTTCCGCGTCCTCGAGTGACGCCTCGAATCCGATTCGATCGTCTACTGCCTGCAGTTCATCGCTCGACTGGGACTCCTCGTCGGCGCTGCCGATGAGTCGCTTGATCCAACTGTTCAGTGTAGCCATAACGAGTACACGACATGTCCGATCTGACTAATAACTTTAGCTGCTGATCCGGTAAGATTATATACCTGGATCGATCGATCCGTCCTTCGATACAGGACTCGGGTCACGGCTCGGGGGCAGCGAATCGAACGAGGTGCCGACTGCCGGATCGTTTCGTCCGACGATACGATCGCATCGGAAGCGAACGGTCCTCGCGAACGGAAGCGCTACCGATCCGAACGCGACCGGATCCGACGCCAGCGTACGTCTCCGGCGACGAAACGCGCTGAAATCGCTTCGTTCCCCCTCGTCGTCGATTCTCGAGCCGTAACGCCGCGCGGAAACGGGTTGCTTAAGTGCCTCCGTCGGATAGCGACGCCCATGGCAAACGGCAAATACGCCGCGCGCAAGCTCAAGAAGGACCGCCAGAATCAGCGGTGGTCCGACTCTGACTACGCGCGCCGCGCCCGCGGACTTCGCGAGAAGTCCGACCCGCTCGAGGGTGCACCCCAGGCTCGCGGTATCGTACTCGAAAAGGTCGGCATCGAAGCCAAACAGCCCAACTCGGCGATCCGAAAGTGCGTCCGAGTGCAGCTGATCAAGAACGGCAAGCAGGTCACCGCCTTCTGTCCCGGTGACGGCGCTATTTCGTTCATCGACGAACACGACGAAGTCACCATCGCCGGGATCGGTGGGGCGAAGGGTCGTGCGATGGGCGACCTCTCCGGTGTCAACTACAAGGTCGACAAGGTCAACGGCGTCGCACTGAAAGAACTCGTTCGCGGGAACGCGGAAAAACCGGTGCGATAACCATGGCGGCAGAAGATCAACCGGATCCGGACGCCCCGGCCGGTGGCGCAGACGTGTCGGCGAAGCTGTTCGGAACGTGGGAGCTCGGCGAACTCGAGTACGCCGACCCCTCGACCGAGCGCTACATCACGGTGACCCCCGTCGCCCACACCGCGGGTCGTCACGCCGGCAAGCAGTTCAAGAAGTCCCAGATCTCCATCGTCGAGCGGTTCATCAACCGCCTGATGCAGACCGAGGAGAACACGGGTAAGAAACAGCAGTCGCTCAACCACGTCCGTGACGCGTTCGAGATCATCCACGAGCGCACCGAGGAGAACCCGATTCAGGTGCTCGTCACGGCCGTCGAGAACGCGGCTCCCCGAGAGGAGACCGTCCGCCTGAAATACGGTGGTATCTCGGTCCCGAAGGCCGTCGACGTGGCCCCGCAGCGACGGGTCGACCAGGCGCTGAAGTTCCTCGCCGAGGGCGTCTACAACGACTCGTTCAAGACGACGACCGACGTCGAGGAGGCCATCGCCAGCCAGCTCATCGGCGCGTCCAACTACGACGTCCAGACCTACGCGGTCAGTCAGAAAGAAGAGAAAGAGCGCGTCGCGGCAGCCGCACGCTAACGCGAGTTCGTCGATTTTTCTCCGGTATCGGATCGCTCTCCACCGAGCGCCGCTCGGGTATCGTCGCCCGCTCCGTCCGTTCGGCTCGAACGGCGCGTGTCCGACAGCCGGCTGTTTTCCCGTCTCAGTCGGCAGCACGTCCCTCGCTGCCGACGTACGAGCGGGTCGCGTCCACGAGGACCTGCCGGTAGGTGCTCGTATCGGGTTCCCGCACGAGCTCCCGGAATCGGTGTTTGAACCCCTCGAAGTCGATTTCGGGGGCGTCCATCGCGGCCGCGTGTGCGAGGTCGTACAAGCGGTGGTCCTCGTCGACGAGGTCGTGTCGTTCCGCGAGCGCCAACGCGAACGCCGCGTTGACGGCCGTGATCTCCGGATCGGCGCTCGCGGAGAGCCGCTCGAAGCCCGGTCGCGGCGGCGTCCCCGGGCGGTCGGCGACTGCCGTCGCGAGACTCGACTCGAGGAACGCGAGCAGTTTCTCGCCGGGGCCGACCGAGAGCGTGATGTCGTCGGCGTAGATGTCTTTCATGTGATTCGCGATCTGGTAACAGTGTGAGAGCTTGCGGCGCTCGACGCTTTTGCCCGCCAGCGCGAGATAGAGGACTTCTTCGGTCGACTGGGTGTGGGAGGGGTGTTGCTGTTCGTGGCGGGCCATGTGGGCGAACTCGTGGAGGGCGAGTTCGCGCGCCATCGCCGAGGAGGCGGCCTGTTTCGAGATGTTGAGGACGTGACGGTCGTCGTAGTGGGCGGCCCAGGTCCGTTCGTCGGGGTCGTCCCGGAGCTGGACGTGGACCGGCAAGGAGAGCTCCTGTTCGGTTTCGAAGAGATCGCGGGCACTGAGAAACGGTGCGGTCGGGCCCGATCCCTGGACGCGTATATCCATGTGTGATCTTAGCAAGGGGCCGACGGAATTTGACTCTTTTGTGCGGTCGTCCGGGGGACGTTCGCGTGTCCCCGCTGGTACCGGTTCCGTCGAACGGCGCTCGAGGGCCGTCGATCGAATCGGATGGCCCCATTATGAGACGGATTCACTCACTCAAATTGGATATTTCACCGTTCGTGACGGGAAACACGACGAAATCCGGCGGGGACGAAACACTACCCTTTTGACCCCGCTGGCGGTATTGGGGGATATATGGGCCGACGCAAGAAGATCGTACAGGAGTGTGAACGGCTGATGGACGACCCGGAGAACATCCGGAACATCGCCATCGCCGCTCACGTCGACCACGGGAAAACGACGCTGACAGACAATCTGCTGGCAGGTGCCGGCATGATCTCCGACGAGACTGCCGGCGAGCAGCTCGCGATGGACACCGAGGAAGACGAGCAGGAACGCGGGATCACCATCGACGCGGCCAACGTTTCGATGACCCACGAGTACGAGGATCAGAACCACCTGATCAACCTCATCGACACGCCGGGCCACGTCGACTTCGGTGGCGACGTGACTCGAGCGATGCGCGCCGTCGACGGTGCGCTCGTCGTCGTCGACGCCGTCGAAGGGGCGATGCCCCAGACCGAGACGGTGCTTCGTCAGGCGCTCCGAGAGGGCGTCAAGCCGACCCTGTTCATCAACAAGGTCGACCGCCTCATCTCCGAGCTCCAGGAGGGGCCCGAGGAGATGCAGGAGCGACTCCTCGCGGTCATCCGCGACGTCAACGAACTCATCCGCGGGATGACCGAGGACATGGACGACATCGACGACTGGACCGTCTCCGTCGAAGAAGGCACCGTCGGCTTCGGCTCCGCCCTCTACAAGTGGGGCGTCTCCATGCCGTCGATGCAGCGTACCGGCATGGACTTCGGCGAGATCATGGAACTCGAGCGCTCCGACAAGCGCCAGGAGCTCCACGAGCGGACGCCGCTGTCGGACGTCGTGCTCGACATGGTCTGTGAGCACTTCCCGAACCCGATCAACGCCCAGCCGCGCCGTATCCCCCGCGTCTGGCGTGGCGACGACCAGTCCGAGATCGCCGAACAGATGCGGCTGGTCGACGAGGACGGCGAAGTCGTCCTGATGGTCACCGACATCGCGATGGACCCCCACGCGGGCGAAGTCGCCAGTGGCCGCGTCTTCTCGGGCACCCTCGAGAAGGGCCAGGAGCTGTACGTCTCCGGGACTGCGGGCAAGAACCGCATCCAGTCCGTCGGCGTCTACATGGGCGGGGAACGCGAGGAGGTCGACGAGGTTCCCGCCGGGAACATCGCCGCCGTCACCGGTCTCAAGGACGCGATCGCGGGCTCGACCGTCTCGAGCGTCGAGATGACGCCCTTCGAGTCGATCGAACACATCTCCGAGCCGGTCATCACGAAGTCCGTCGAGGCGAAGAACATGGACGACCTGCCGAAGCTGATCGAGACGCTTCGACAGGTCTCCAAGGAGGACCCGACGATCCAGATCGAGATCAACGAGGAGACGGGCGAACACCTGATCTCCGGGCAGGGTGAGCTCCACCTCGAGGTCATCACCCAGCGTATCGAGAAGAACCAGGGGATCCCGGTCAACACTGGCGAACCGATCGTCGTCTACCGCGAACAGCCCCAGCGCGCGAGCGATCAGGTCGAGGGAATCTCGCCCAACCGCCACAACCGCTTCTACATCTCCATCGAACCGATGGCCGACGAGATCGTCGAGACGATCCAGCTCGGCGAGGCCTCGATGGACATGCCCGAGCAGGACCGTCGTGAAGCCCTGCAGGACGCCGGTATGGACAAGGACACGTCCCAGAACGTCGAGCACATGCACGGGACGAACATCCTGATCGACGACACGAAGGGGATCCAGCACCTCAACGAGACGATGGAACTCGTCATCGAGGGGCTCGAGGAGGCCCTCGACAACGGTCCGCTGGCCAACGAGCCGGTCCAGGGATCGCTCATTCGCCTGCACGACGCACGACTCCACGAGGACACCATCCACCGCGGTCCGGCACAGGTCATTCCCGCGACCCGCGAGGCCGTCCACAAGGCGCTGATCGACGGCCAGATCAAGATGCTCGAGCCGATGCAGGACGTCCGCATCGACGTGCCCAACGACCACATGGGCGCAGCCTCGGGCGAGATTCAGGGCCGCCGTGGCCGCGTCGACGACATGTACCAGGAAGGCGATCTGATGGTCGTCGAGGGCATCGCGCCCGTCGGCGAGATGATCGGCTTCGCGAGTGACATTCGCTCCGCGACCGAGGGCCGTGCCTCCTGGAACACCGAGAACGCCGGCTTCGAGGTCATGTCCGATTCCCTCCAGCGCGACAAGATCATGGAGATCCGCGAGCGCAAGGGCATGAAACTCGAGTTGCCGCCGAGCATCGACTACATATAACTCGCTGCTGACTCGCTTTCCGATCGCTCTCTATTCGTTCGAATCGGGCTCTCGAGAGCCCCAACTCTCGGTTCTCCGAGCTGGGCCGTCTCCTCCCGCCGGTGGCTCATTCGTCCAGAAACGACGACACCCCGCGTCGTTACGCTGTCAGGATCTTTACGTAGAGCGGAACCATCACCAGCGCAGCCAGCAACGCGAGTAACCACGAAAACAGGAACATCCCGAGGACGATCAGTATTCCGACGACGGATGCGATTACTTTCTGGTGGATACTGATGTGCATACGTATCAGTGCTGTCTCCGGAGTATAGTTTTTCCGCTGTCAGAACGGTGACCGTCGATCACGGCCCTCGCCGTGACATCGCGTTACGCGTCGACCGAAGCGGCGCTCACTCTCGCTCGCCTGCACCCACCGCGCTCTCGCCGACCTTCTCGTGGCCCTCGATGACCTCTTTCCCGCCCATGTACGGCCGCAGGGGCTCGGGGATCGTCACCGTGCCGTCCTCGTTCTGGTAGTACTCGAGGATGGCGACCATGACCCGGGGAATCGCGAGCCCGGAGGCGTTCAGGGTGTGTAGATACTCGGCCGATTCGTGGCGCTCGGGCCGGTAACGCAGGCCGGCGCGGCGGGCCTGGAAGTCCTCGAAGTTCGACGCGCTCGAGACCTCGAGCCAGCGGCCACCCTCGTCGGGGCCGTCGTCCATGTCGTCGCCGGGGGCCCAGACCTCGATGTCGTAGGTCTTGGCGCTGGCGAAGGTCAGGTCGCCGGTACAGAGATCGAGGATTCGGTAGGGGAGTTCGAGCCGTTTGAGAACTTCTTCGGCTTCCCCGAGGAGTTCCTCGAGGCGGTCGTAGCTCTCCTCGGGTTCGACGAAGTTGACGAGTTCGACCTTGTTGAACTGGTGGACGCGGACGATGCCCCGCGTTTCGGTGCCGTGCTCGCCGGCCTCACGGCGGAAGTTCGGGGTGTAGGCCTGGTGTTTCAGCGGGAGGTCGTCGTCCAGCAGGATCTCGCCGGCGTACATGTTGGTGACGGGGACCTCCGCGGTGGGACAGAGCCAGAGGTCGTCGTCCTCGTACGCTTCCTCGTTGCTCCCGCCCAGCCGGTAGGCGTCGTCGGCGAACTTCGGGAGCTGGCCGGTGCCCCGCATGGACGTGCTCTTGACTGGAACCGGCGGGAAGACGTCGACGTACCCCTGCTCGCGGTGGACGTCCATCATGAACTGGATCAGGGCGTGTTCGAGCTGTGCGCCCTCGCCTTTGAGGAAATAGAAGCCGGCACCGGTCGTCTTGGCGGCCCGTTCCTCGTCGATGATGTCCAGTTCCTCGCCGAGTTCGTAGTGGGGGGTGACCTCGTCGGGGAGGTCGTGGGGTTCGTCGAAACCCCACCGTCGGTCCTCGACGTTGTGGCGTTCGTCGACGCCCAGCGGAACGCTCTCGTGGGGGAGCTGTGGGATCTCGAACAGCCGTTCCCGGAGTTCGTCCTCGAGGGCTGTGCCCTCTTCCTCGATTTCCTCGATCTCGGCTTTGAGTTCCCGCGAGCGCTCGAGGGCTTCCTCGCGCTCCTCGTCTTTCCCTTCGGCGACGAGTTCGCCGATCTTTTTCGAGACCTGATTACGGTCGTGGCGCAGGTCGTCGCCGCGGGCTTTCAGCTCCCGCCAGCGTTCGTCGAGTTCGAGGAACTCGTCGATATCGACGTCAGCCCCACGGTCGTCGAGGGCCTCGCGTACCTCGTCGGGGTTCTCGCGCAGATAGGTCCGGTCGAGCATTGATCGTGCGTTCTTCGCGCCCGGGCAAAACCGTGTCGGAAGGGCGTCCGCCGGGCGCACCGCAACCGGCCGGCGGGAAACGCTTTTTTGGTCGGCGGGTCGACTCTCGAGGTATGGACCCGCTCGAGGGCGAGGCATCGTCGGCCCCGATCGAGTACGAGCCCGTCAGCGTCAAGGACGTGCTCGTCGAGATGAAAGACACCGCCGAGCTGTTGATCGACCTCTCGTACTCGGCCGTGCTCCACCGGAGCGAGCCACTGGCGACGGAGGTCCTCCGACTCGAAGAGCGGATGAACGTCCTCGAGCTTCGCGCGCGAATGAGCCTCCTGATGGCCGCCCGGAAGCCGGCCGACGCGGAACAGCTCGCCCCCGTGCTGGGGATCGTCGGGGCCGCGGACGCGATCAGCGACGCCGCAGGCGACATCGCGAAGATCGTCCTCGAGGATATGGGCCTGCCGGAGGCGATGCGGGCCGCACTCCCCGACGCCGCCGAAGCGCTCCTGCGGGGCGTCGTCGCGGCGGACTCCCCCTACGCCGGGCGAACGCTCGAGGACATCGATCTCGAGTCCGAGACCGGCGTGCGCGTGATCGCGCTTCGGCGGGGCAGCGACTGGCTGCTCAATCCCGGCCCGACGACCCGCGTCGAGGCCGACGATGTCGCACTCCTCCGGGGCCCCGACGCGGCGATCGGCGGCGTCTGCGAGACGATGACCGGCGAGGTCTACGAGGCACCGATCGCCGAGACGCCCGACATCGACGACCTCGAGCGGGCCGTGGACACGATCATCCACATGAAGGATTTCTCCGAGCTGGCGGTCGATCTGGCCTACAGCAGCGTCCTCTTCGACAGCGAGGAACTCGCCGAAGAGGTCCGCAATCTCGAGGTCGAGGTCGACGCGATGCAGTCGCGCTTCGAGGCCTGGACGCTCCGGGCGGCCGCCGACGCGCCGGATCCGGTCTCCCTGCGTGGACTGATCCAGTTGGGGAACTGTACGGAGCGGATCAGCGACGCCGCGATCGAGATCAGCGAGGGCGTCCTCCGGGATATCGACGTCCACCCGGTCGTACAGGTCGCCGTTCAGGAGAGCGACGAGATCATCACCCGCGTCGAGGTCACCGAGGGGAGCGATCTCGACGGTACCGACGTGACTGCGGGGGTTCCCGACGCCGAGTCGACGATGTCGGTGATCGCCATCCGCCGGCCGGACGAAGGGTGGCTGCTGGTCGCCGACGCCGACGCCGAACTGCGCGGCGGCGACGTGCTCATCTCGAAGGGGACTCGAACGGCCGCGGCGGCGTTTCGGGAACTCGCGTCGGCGTAACGCGGGCCGTCGACGACTGCCCGCTGCGGCTCCGCTTTAAGTGGTTCCCGTCACAAGGTGAAGATACGACGGGAGAACGTCCCTTCTCGAGCCATCTACTGCCCGCGAGACGCGAGTCGCTTCGCTTGGACCGTCGCCTCGTGCGTGTCCCAGCGGCCGGTCTCAGTTCAGGACGACGATCGCGATCCCAGAGAGGACGATCACGCCGAGGATGTCACAGAGGTTTGTCACGACCGGAATCGTCGTGTCGTCGGGATCGAGCCCCTGCGTGTAGGAGACGTAGGTCGCGGCGATACTGAGGACGATCGCGATCACGGCGAGCAGCATGCCGCTGATGACCGAGATGAGCAGGAGGTCAGTAAGTGCCATCGGTGCCGCGATGAGGTGGCCGACCAGCCAGGCAGTGATGCCAAGCGCCGTGAAGATCGTCGCTGCCAGTCCCAGGATCGCCAGGATGTTCGTCCAGAGAACGTCGTCTCGAGGATCGAACTCGAGGAGCCCCAGGTGGAGCCGCGTCGAGAGCCGCGAGGAGAGGATCGCGCCGAGGTTGCCGCCCATCCCGATCATCACCGGGACGAGCACCAGCAACGTGGGGTTCGTGAGGTAGGTCTCCTCGAGTTCCTCGAGGACGTACCCGGATCCCATCTCGAGCATCGAGAGGACGAGCAGGATGGGAAACATCGTGGCGACGATGCTGCGAATCGCCCAGGTGTCGGTCGGTTCGTCGGGACCGGTGGCCGCCATTAGAAGATCCCTCCCACGACGGTGATGGCGACGAACAGGAAGACGACGCCGAAGACGTCGCCGAGCGTGGTAACGATCGGTCCGATCAGGTTATCGGGGTCGAGCCCGCGCTCGTAGCTCGCAAAGACCAGCGCCAGCAAGCCGAAGATCAGCGTCGTCGAGGTCAGGACGCCCGAGATCAGCATGATACCGACGAGTTCGATCAACCCAGCGGAGTCTCGTCCCAGCACCCACAGGATGGCCCACGAGAGGACGCCGATGAACACCGAGATGCCGATCCCGTTGATGAAGGAGGCGGCGACGGCGTTGACCAGCCGCCGATTCCACGAGAACGACGGATCGATCATCCCCTGGTGGAGCCCACTCGAGATCCGCGCCCCCATCGCGCCGTAGACGTTCCCGCGGGTCGCGAGGAAGGCCGGGAGTAACAACAACAGCCCCGGAAACCGTTCGAACCCTTCGGTCATTCCCTCGGAGCCGAGTACTGACCCTGCGAAAATCCCACCAGCGAGGCTGACGATAAGAATCGGGAGTGACTCGCGGTAGATTTGCCACGCGTCTCGGCGAGCCTCCATGGCGGCGAATGACGGAGTCCAACCATAAACCTACCGTGGATCGAACGCGATCGAATCGCTCGAGACCGTGTGGGTCGGTACCACTTCTGAACGATCGCTAACGGATGCGCTTCCGTTTGCCGGTCGGTTTTCAACCGGGCTGTTGTTGCCGGGTCCCGGTCCACCCCACTGCGGGTCGCGGCTGGGCCGGCACTGACCGACAGTCGGCCGTCTCAGACGGGGGCGACGGCGACGACCCCCCACGCGAGGGCGATCGCCGAGAGCGACCCGGCGAGATTGGCCGTGGCGTTGCCGATCGCACGGACGCGGTCGCCGCGCTCGTACAGCCGAACCGTTTCGACGGAGAACGAGGAGAACGTGGTGAACGACCCACAGATGCCGGTTCCGACGAGCCGGAGCGTCGATTCACTCACACCGGCAAAGACGGCGAGGCCGAAGAGGAAGCTGCCGACGACGTTGACCACGAACGTCGAGAGGGGCAGGCGGTCGTTCGGGACCCGTCCGGCGATTCGCTGGCCGACCCAGTACCGGAGGATCGCGCCGATCGCGCCGCCAGTGCCGACGACGTGGGCCGGTTCGGGATCGAGGGTGACGAGCGCCGTGAGGACCGTTCCGACCGGACTCATGTTGGCTCACCACCTGCCAAGTGCGGGCCCGCGATTCGGCGCGCGATCCCTCGTCCCACGAGCACGCCGGCGGCTCCGAGTCCGTAGTTGGCGGCGACGATTCCCACCACCGCGAGCGGACTCGAGGCGAGCGCGGTCTGGAGCGCGAACGTGCTGTAGGTCGTCAGCGAGGAGAGAAACCCCGTCGTGAAGACGAGCCGGGTTCGGGACGTGAGATGACCCGTATACTCCGCCTCGTACACCAGCACGGCGAGGACGGCGCTCCCCACGGCGTTGACGATGACGATCGACGGCACGTCCGGGAACTGCCCCATCGCGAAGAACCGGAGGTTCGAGCCGGCGAAGCCGCCGACGGCGATCAATGCGAGCGTCTCGAGTCGAACGAGAGGGTGAGCGTCTGTCATGGCGGTGTTCGGCGGGAGCGTCGGCCGATCGACGCGTGACACGTGTTGCGTCGACCGGGGACGTGAGCCGGCACGACCCGCTTGGCGGGTGGATCGGGCGGCCCCCAGCGCCCAGTCGTCTGCTCCCTCTCAGCGGCTCGTCTTGATGATTGCGATGGGGCTGCCATCGACTCGAGGAACGGAACGAAAAGACCCAAGGTTAGACTGGCTCTAGGACCAGTCATGTCCGAAGCCGGTGGCGCGGACGGCGGCCGGAGTGCGTTCGCGCGGGCGTCGTGGGCGAACGTCCTCGGCAACGTCGTGAAGATCGTCGCCGAGGGAGCGGCGGGGTACGTCTTCGGGAGCGTCGCACTGCTCGCGGACGCGGCCCACTCCGTCGCGGATCTCGTCGCGAGCGTCGTCGTCCTCGTCTGGGGGCGAAGTGCGTTCGACGAACCCGACGATACCCACCCACACGGCCACACCCGAATCGAGCCCCTGACGGCGCTGTTCGTCGGTGCGGTGATCGCACTCCTCGGATTGAACCTGCTCTACCGGTCCGTCGAGGGGCTCGTCGCCGGCCCCGATATCGAGTTCAGCGTCCTGTTGCTCGTGGCGCTCGCGTTCTCGATCGCCGATATGTATCTGGTCTATCGCTACACGATCGGCATCAACGAGTCCCTGCAGTCGACCGCGCTCGCGGCGCTCGCGAAAGACTGTCTGAACGACATCTATACCTCGGTCGCCGCGATCGTCGGCGTCCTCGGCGTGCTGGTCGATCTCCCGATGCTCGACCCCATCGCGGGCGGGCTCGTCAGCCTGCTGGTCGTCTATCAGGGGGTCGAGATCGGCAGGGAAAACGTCGATTACCTCATCGGTGCCGCACCCGGCCCGCAGAAACGCGCCGAGATCACCGACTGCCTGGGAGGCCACCCCGCCGTCGAGGGCGTCCACGACCTGACCGTCTTCTACGACGGGACCGTCCTCGAGGTGGAGGTCCACGTCGAGGTCGACGGCGACATGCCGTTCCGGGAGGCCCACGACATCGAATCGGCGCTGGTCGACCGTCTGCGGGGGGTCGAGGACGTCGGAGACGCACACGTCCACCTCGATCCCTCCGGCATCGGCGAATGGAAGCAGTCGACCGAGGACTCGAGCTGTCGTAACCACTGAAACGGGGTCCAGACCGACCCTAGTGCCCTCCTGCGACCGGGTGTGTATCGACGTCGTTCGATCGGGTATTGACGTTGTGCGACCGGGTGTACAGTGACGTCCAGTCGCTGCGATCTGCGGCGGCGGTGCCGTCCACCGTGGCGCGTGGCAACGTCGCCACGAAGACGCGGCCTCGGCGAAATCGACGGTCGCGGACGTCGTCGTCGTCACGGGAGGTCGCCGCGACGCGAGCTTTTATGCTGTCCGATGACAGGCTACAGATATGGCAATCGGAGACGTTCGCGAAGTCACGGCCGGTGACTGTTCGGATCTCTACTATCTCGATACCGGAATGTACGACACGAGCGAATACGGGGCCGTCTACGTCCTCGACGACGACCGTCCCGCCGTCGTCGACACCGGCATCGGAACCAACTACGATTTGCTTCGTGACGCACTCGACGAGGTCGGGATCGCACAGGACGACCTCGAGGTCATCGCACTGACACACGTTCATCTCGACCACGCGGGCGGTGCAGGCTTTCTCGCGGCGGACTACCCGAACGCCGACGTCTACGTCCCCGCCCTCGGGGCCGACCACATGGCCGACCCCTCGCGGCTGGTCGCGGGGACGAAAAACGCCGTCGGCGAACAGTGGGAGTACTACGTGGAGCCGGAGCCGATCCCGGAAGAGCGGATCGTCGAGATCGAAGACGGCGACACGATCGACCTCGGGACCCACGACCTGCGCGCCCACGAGGCTCCCGGTCACGCACCCCACCAGGTCGTCTTCGAGGACCTCGCCAACGACGCCGTTTTCGTCGCCGACGCCGCCGGCATCTGGGTGCCCGAAACCGAGCAGATCAGGGAAACGTCACCGCCGTCGAACTTCGACCTCGAGCAGTGTCTCGCGGACCTCGAGACGCTGGCCGAACTCGATCCGAACGTGTTCTGCTACCCCCACTTCGGGCCGCGCTACATCGGCGACGACGTCGAGGGGGCACTCGAGGAGTACGCGACGGTCCTCGAGGAGTGGGTCGACGCGGTCGCCGCCAAGCGCCGAGAGCTCGCGGACGACGAGACGGTCGTCGACCACTTCGCCGAAGCGGCCGAGATGGACGACGTCTGGGGCGAGGAGAAGTCGAGCGCCGAGGCGAGGCTGAACACCCGCGGCGTCCTCGGCTATCTCGACCACCGGGAGTGACGCCGTTCCCGCTCGTCTCGACCACCCCCCGTCTGTCAGGTTCCGTCGACCGTCTGTCGGTTCCGTCGACCGTCTGTCGGTTCCGTCGACCGTCTGTCGGTTCCGTGGCCGTCGGTCCGTTTCCGTCACGTGGCCGAAACCGGCTATGACCGGGATTTTTCGCCGGTTCGCGGAAGGGTTATAAACGCTATCAACGATGCAACCAGTTTCATCACGTTTTATCGCACGGGAACCACTCGCACGCATATATGGACTGGCGGGATGCCGAACGAGAGTACGAGGACGAGGTCATCGGGGAGACGACGCTCGCACGGATGTTCGAGGACTCGGCCGAGCGTAATGCGAATCGGCCGGCACAGAAGTACAAAGGCGGCGTCTACGACCGGTCGCTCACCGGGTCGGTGCTTCCCGCTGCGACGTCCGGCGAGTTCGGAACGATCTCCTACGCCGAGATGCGCGACGTCGTTCGCATGCTCTCGGCAGGGTTTCGTGACCTGGGAGTCGAGGCGGGGGATCGGATCGGCCTCTTCTCGAACACCCGAATGGAGTGGGCCCAGTCGGACTTCGCCCTGCTGGGGGCCGGCGCAGTCGTCACGACCGTCTACACGAGTTCCTCGCCGAATCAGGTCCGATACCTGCTCGACGACCCCGACGCCGACGGCGTCGTCGTCGAGAACGAGGCCCTCCTCGAGAACGTCCTCGAAGTCGAGGCCGATCTGGACCTCGAGTTCATCGTCTCGATCGACGACTTCGACGGCTACGACGACCGCGACGATATCCTGACGCTCGGTGAGGTATACGCTCGCGGCGAGGAAACGTTCGACCTCGAGGCCTACGAACAGCGGATCGAGGAGACCGAATTCGACGATCTGGCGAGCCTGATCTACACGAGCGGAACGACGGGCCAGCCCAAAGGGGTACAGTTGACCCACAAGAACTTCCGGTCGAACGTCAACGGGATCCGAAAGCGGATCGGGCCGCGGCCGGACAAGGGCGACGACGTACCGGTGTTGGACGACGAGTCGCTGGCGATGTCGTACCTGCCGCTGGCACACGTCTTCGAGCGGACGGCCGGCCACTTCGTGCTCTTTGCGAGCGGTGCCTGTGTCGCCTACGCGGAGAGTCCGGACACGCTCCAGGAGGATTTCAGCACGGTCAGCCCGACGGCGGCCACGAGCGTCCCTCGCGTCTACGAGAAGATCTACGACGCCATCCGCGAGGAGGCCAGCGGATCGGCGATCTCCGAACGGATCTTCGAGTGGGCCACGGACGTCGGCGTCGAGTATCAGCGGACCGACTCGCCGGGAGCGATTCTGAACGCCAAGCAGGCACTGGCCGACAAACTCGTCTTCTCGTCGGTTCGGGAGGCGCTGGGCAGCGATATCGAGATCCTCATCAGCGGCGGCGGGAGCCTCTCGCCGGAACTCTGTCGGCTCTATCACGCGATGGGGCTCCCGATCTACGAGGGGTACGGGCTGACCGAGACGTCACCGGTCGTCACGAGCACCCCGCCCGAGGAGGTGAAGATCGGAACGATCGGTCCGGCGCTCGTCAACGTCGACCTGCGAGTCGACGAGACCGTCGCCGACCAGGAGGCGTTCGAAGACGACCCCGGCGAGGTCGGCGAACTCCTCGTCAAGGGACCGAACGTCACGCAGGGCTACTTGAACAAACCCGGGGCGACCGAGGGTGCGTTCACGCAGGACGGCTGGTTCCGGACCGGTGACATCGTCCACCTGCGGCCCGACGGCTACCTCGAGTTCCGCGATCGGGTCAAACAGATCATCGTCCTCTCGACGGGGAAAAACGTCGCACCCGGCCCGATCGAGGACGCCTTCGCCGCCAGCGAGATCGTCGAGCAGGCGATGGTCGTCGGGGACGGCGAGAAGTTCATCGGCGCGTTGCTGGTCCCCAACACGCCCCACATCCGCGACTGGGCCGACACGGAGGGGATCGATCTGCCCGACGACCCCGAAGCGATCTGTGACGACGACCGGGTCCGCGAATACGTCCAGCAGGAGGTCGACAGAGTCAACGAGAACTTCGAGAAACACGAGACGATCAAGCAGTTCGAACTCGTGCCCCTGGAGTTCACGGAGGAAAACGACATGCTCACCCCGACGATGAAGAAGAAACGACGCGTCATCCTCGAGCGGTTCGAGGACCGCATCGAACGGATCTACGGAGACGATTGAGCGTTCCCGGCGGGGTACGGTCGCGTTCACTCTCTCACGAGGTTCGAGCGGCTCGGTACTGGGTTGCCAACGACAGCACGGCCGGTTCTCACAGGAGTTAACCGGTTGGACTGAGTCTGTCGAGGCGAATGGACGGACCAGCAGCGTCAGTATGTCGACCGAACGCAGGGCGACAGCGACGACTATGACCGGGGCAGAAGGCGGTGCCGATTTGCTCCTCCTGGTCGCCTCGATCGTCGGTCTCGGCGTCGTCTCACAGCTTCTTTCGGCCCGATTCCGCGTTCCGAGCGTCCTCTTTCTCATTGCCTCCGGCGTCGCGATCGGACCGGAAGGGCTCGGCGTGTTGACCATCGACTCCTTCGGCGAGAGCGGACTCTCGACGATCGTCGGGCTCTCGGTCGCCATCATCGTGTTCGAGGGGGCGTTCCATCTCAAGATCGACAAGATCAAAAAGGCACCAGCGGCCGTGGTACGGCTGACCACGATCGGCGCGGCCATCGCGTTTCTCGGCACCGCCGGCGCGGTCCGGTTCTTTCTCGGTGCCAACTGGGACATCGCGCTGTTGATCGGTGCGCTCCTGATCGCGACGGGACCGACGGTCGTCACGCCGATTCTGAAGGTCGTCCCCGTCCGGGATCGGGTCGCAGCAACTCTCGAGACGGAGGGGATCGTCAACGACGTGACGGCGGCGATCCTCGCGGTCGTACTGTTCAAAGCGATGACCGTTCAGGAGACCCACGCCGATATCTACCTGCAACTGTTCGCTGAGCGGCTCGGGACGGGACTCCTCGTCGGCGTCGTCGTCGCCGCGGTCGTCTGGTCGGTGCTCCAGTACGTCGATCTCTCGCCGGACAACGCACCGCAAAACGCCCGGTTGCTCACCCTCGCGGGAGCGATCGTCGCCTTTGGGGCGGCCGATTACGTCTTCTCGGAGGCGGGCGTGGCGGCCGCGGCCACGGCCGGACTGATCCTCGGCAACGCCGGACTCCCCTACGAGGAGGAGATCGAGGCGTTCAAAGGCGACATTACGCTGATCGTCCTCTCGTTCGTCTTCATCACGCTCGCGGCACTGCTCGAGTTCGAGCAGTTGTTCGCGCTCGGGCTCGGCGGCGTGGCCGTCGTCGTGGCTGTGATGTTCGTCTTGCGACCGCTTTTGGTCTTTCTGACGACCCGAGGCGACCGGTTTACGTTCCGGGAGACGCTGTTCATGAGCTTCGTCGGCCCGCGGGGTATTATCCCCGCGTCGGTCGCGACTCTGTTCGCGATCCGGCTGCAGACCGGGGTCTCGGAGGGCGGTGCCCCGCCGACGAACCCGCCTGGCGCGGACCTGCTCGTCGGAACGGTCTTCCTCGTCATCCTCGTGTCGGTCGTCCTCGAGGGCGGCCTGGCCCGGCAGATCGCGGAGAAACTCGACGTGATACCCATGCGTGTACTCATCATCGGCGGCGGCCGCGTCGGTCGCTCGCTGGCAGAACGGCTCGAAGCGCGCGGCGAAAACGTAGTACTGATCGAGGAGGATCGGTCGGTCCTCGAAGAGCTTCGCAACGACGGATTCACTGCCCGCGAGGGCGACGGGACCGATGTCGATGTGTTACGCGGGGCCGGTGCGGAGAACGCCAGAACCGTCGTCGCGGCGACCGGCGACGACGACGCGAACCTCCTCGTGGCACAGCTCGCGCAGTCGAACTTCGACGTCGAGAACGTGATTGCCCGGGCGAACCAGCCGTCGAACGCGTCGGCCTTCGAGAATCTCGGCGTCGAGACGATCTCGGCGGCCGAGTCGACCGCGTGGGCGATCGACAACCAGATCGAACGCCCCGCGCTCTCGAACTGGATGTCCGAACTCGGTCGTTCCGGCGACGTACAGGAAATCGAGGTCACCAACGAGGCCCTCGTCGGACAGCAGATCGTCGATCTCGGCGGGGAGCTCCCGAACGGCGTCCTCATCGCCCTCGTGAGCCGCAACGGGACGAGCGAAGTGCCGACCCCCGACGTCGAACTCCAGCACGGTGATCACATTACGCTCATCGGCCGGACCGAGGCGGTTCGCGAGGCGATCGAACAGTGTGGCAAACCGGTATAAGCGTCAGCTCGAGCTGAGCGCGTCGGTGCGAACGCTGCTCAGGAGTCGTCTACGGGCAGGTGTTCGGCTTCGCCGGGCAGGATATCTCCCAGCGAGCCGCCAAGCGCCATCGCGGTAAAGACGACCGAGACCTGACAGAGATTGATCCACGGCTCGTCCCAGGTTACCCGGCCCCACAGCGTCAGCAGGCCCGCAGCGGTCGCGAACGCGATGAGCAACACCCAGACCGGGCGACGCGGAACCAGACCGAAGTAGGGGTTGTGGATCTGTACCTCCCGGAAGTCGGCGACGTAGAGGATGCCGATGACGAGCGCGACCGTGAACGCGAGGTTCACGACCAACAGGGGCGGGTGGGTCGCGAGGAACGCGCCGATGCTCATGACGCCGTCCTCGACCAGCATCGGGAGGCCGATGACGACGCTGCCCACGAACGCCTCTGCCTTGTCCTTCCGGGTGAAGCCGGTGATGACCTTTCCGACGGTCGGGTTGTGTGAGAGCCGACTGACCAGCCGCATGGTCCGACGGACCTCCGTCCGTTCGTCCGACGTATCGACCGTCTCCTCGAGCGTCTCGAGTTGCTCGTAGATGTCGTCGATGGTCGTCGTCTCGGTCGATTCGTCCGGCTGGGACATGCACGGGACCAGACACCACGGGTAGATAAAGACGCCCACATATCACCGATAGCCGTGGTTCCCCGCTCTCAGAACCTATCATATATCCGTTTTGTTGAGGAGACGCGCCGGAAAAACCGATACCGTTTTGCGGCCGTGTCGATCACTATGGTACTATGAAACACGTACGGGGACCGCTGTGTTCGATCGACGTCGGCGAGCGAACTGCGGAGACCGAGGAGATCGACGGCCTCCTCGAGTCGTATATCGGGGGGCGGGCGCTCGGGACGAAACTCGCACACGATCGGATCCCGTTCGACGCCGATCCGCTGGGGAGCGACAACCGGCTGTACTTCGCGACGGGGCCGATGCAATACTCGACGATGAGTTTCACCGGTCGGATGTCGGCGACGGGTCTCTCGCCGCTGACCGACGGGTTGCTCTCCTCGAACGCCGGCGGGTTCCTCTCGCGGAACTTCACCGGCACGGGATACAGCGCCGTCGAGATCACCGGCGCGAGCGACGAACTCGTGATCGTCCACGTTACCGACGAGGGCGTCGAGTTCGAGGCGGTCCCGGAACTCGAAGAAGCGACCGTTCCCGAGACCTGCGAGTACCTCGAGGACGAACACGACCTCGGCTCGGAGCACACGACGGTTATCGGCCCAGCCGGTGAGAACGACGTTCGCTTCGCCTCGATCATGACCTCCGAGGAGCGAGCCTTCGGCCGCGGTGGGCTCGGTGCCGTTCTGGGCTCGAAAAACGTCAAGGCGATCACCTTCGACGGCGACTCGACCACCGAGATCGAGATCCCGCCGCTCCAGATGGAGATCCACGGCGAGGCCGCCAACTCCGACAGCCCGATGCGGGATCAGGGGACGACCTCCGTCGCCGAGTACGCGAACATGGTCGAGGCCCTGCCGAGTTACTACTTCTCGGAACTCTCCTTCGAGGGCATCGAGGGCGTCAGCGGCGACCGCGTCGAGGAGAAGAAGTACAAGAAAGGCACTTGCTCGTCGTGTGCCTTCGCCTGCAAACTCCCGACGCGAGACGAGGAGTCGGGCCTCGAGACCGAGGGCCCCGAGTTCGAGACGCTGATGGCGTTCGGACCGAACTCGGGCGTCGACGACATCGTCGACGTGATGAAGTCGAACAAGCTCTGTGACGTGTACGGGCTGGACGCGATCTCCTGTGGGGACACCGTCGCGGCCTACCTCGCCAGCGAGGACGAGTTCGGCAACGTCGACCTCATTCACGACCTCGTCGAGAAGATCGCCTACCGCGAGGACGTCGGCGACACGCTCGCGGAGGGCGTCGACCGCGTCCACGAGGACCTCGGCGTCGAGAACTGGTCGGTCAAGGGCATGGAGTTCGCCGCCCACGACGGCCGCACCTTGAACGGCCAGGGACTGGCCTTCGCCACCTCGAATCGCGGTGCCGACCACATGTACGCCGAGTTCTACCCCTACGAGTACCCGCTCGTCGACGCCGACGACGCCTTCGACAAGGACGGTCTCGAGGGCAAGCCACCGAAAGTCGTCGAACTCGAGAACATCAACGCGATCAAGGACAGCGCCGTCTTCTGTAAGTTCTCGCGGGACTTCCTGAGCGAGGAGCGCATGGAGACGCTGCTGGACGCCGACTACGACGAGTTGCTCGCACTCGGCGGCGAGGTCGTCGCGATGGAACGACACTTCAACAACCAGCGTGGGTTCGACCGTAGCGACGACCGACTCCCATACGAGATTCCGGCGTTCGAACAGGGGCTCGACGAGTACTACGCCGAACGCGGCTGGAACGACGACGGCACCGTCCCCGAGACGCGGTTCGAGGGCGGAAGCGGCGCTGCACCGGCCGACGACTGATTTCGACGGCGATTCTTTTCCCGACGAACGGCCGGTCGGCTGCTCGCGGGTGCGTCGAGTACCCGTGACACAGCCCATCTCAGTCGATCGGAATTCGAGTGACCGTTCGATCGGGCGATCTGATCGGAACGATCGGCCGCGGCTCGTCGTCGTGGACCGCCAGCTCCTCGAGCCGTCGCTGGATGCCGTTGTGGTGGCCCGCGCCGATGACTGCGACCACGTCCGCGCCCTCGCGGCGGAGGGCGTGGAGTCGCCGTGCCATCGCTCGATCGCGTCGATCGATCACGACCGCCGCGATCTCGGGGAACAGCCGCCGCAGGTGGTCGATCGCCGGCTGGACGTCGTCGCCGCTCGTGATCTCTTCGAACGGGAGCGCCAGCAGGTCGAACTGCTCGGCGTACTCCTCCGGTCCCATCGACTGCATTCGGACCATCGTTTTCGGGATCGTCAGCGGCCCGAACCGACGCGCGAGGGCCGACACGATCTCGTCGATCGGCTCGTCGACGAGCGCGACGTCGAGATTCCGTTCGGCGGCAGTCTCGATGGCTGCCTCCATGTCGGTCTGCTCGGGATCGAGGCCGTACGACCGGACGATCGTGCGCTGGAGTGCCCGTAGCACGCCGGACGCGGCCGCGGCCGGTGGTGGCAACTGACGGGTCAGGTCGTCGAGAGCCGGGTCGGCGGCGCGCTCGAGGCGCTCGAAACGGGACTCGTCGAGTTCGACGGCGACGAGGTCGGGCTCCGCCTCGCGGATCGTCTCCCGGACGCGACGGCGATGCGTCGGCGAGAAGTGAACGCTGGGGACGAGGGTGATCGTTCCGTGGGTGGACATCACGGTGTTCGTTCGTTCGCCAGCGGCTTGAATCTCCGACCCCCTGGCGGCGCTCGAGCCCGGCCCCTGTCCTCCCTCGAGGGTTACTCGTCGTCTCCCTCCTCGGCCGGCGAGAGCCGGTCGTCACCGCGTGAGGGCAGTGACGTGTCGTCGGCTCGCGAGGGATGAATGTTGACGTTGTTCCCTCGGTACGGATCGTTCTCCGGATCGTACGACAGCTCGCTGCGCTCGAAGAGGTAGATGAAAAAGCCGATCAGCGGGATACAGAAGGTGATCGCCGCCCACTTTTTCGGCGGCTCGAGGCCGACCCGGCCGGCGTCGTAGTAGGCTACGGCGGTCAACCCGAGATGCCAGGCGAGCGGGATCCCGACGAGGATCGCGAGGAGACCCGTGTTCATAGGTGGGCGTAGGACTCGAGCGTATAAAATGACCGGCCACGACGTGCGTTCCGACCTCGAAGTCGGGGAGCATCGCCTTCGAGCCGACGACGTGAACGCCCGTGTCGCATCGAGCGTTGGGACGGACCGGCTGTCGTCGCGGCCGTGAGAGCCGCCGGTTCGGGGCAGTCGTCCGTCGATGGGTGTGGGTTGCCACACCCTCCCCAACCGATTCGCTCGCTCCGGAGTCGCTCGCTCATCCCTCGCGCGGCTTTTTCGGCCGCCCTCGGTATCACTCGGGCGGCCGACAGCGCGCGCCACCACGTGCTTTCGTCTCGCTCGTCACACCGCTCACGGGTCACTTCGTTCCCCGTCTGCTCGCGGGCCGACGGCCCGCTCGCATGGTCCGAGGGACGCAGTGCGGCCCTCGCTATTCGCGTTCCGCGGTTCTCACTCGCTTCGCTCGTTCCGAACCGCGCTCCTCGCTTGCAAAACCTGGACCAAAAGGCCCAGATCAATCGTCTCAGTTGACGTCGAACTCGATCGCCGCACCCTGTCCGAAGCCGACACACAGCGTCGCCAGCCCGAGGCCGCCGCCGCGCTTCTGGAGTTCGTGGATCAGGGTGACGGGGAGGCGAGCGCCCGAGGCCCCCAGCGGGTGGCCGAGCGCGATTGCGCCGCCGTTGACGTTGAAGATCTCGGGATCGATGCCGAGTTCGTCGCGGGAGTAGATCGACTGGCTCGCGAAGGCCTCGTTGAGTTCGACGAGATCGTACTCGTCGACGTCGCGGCCGTTGCGCTCGAGCAGGCCCCGCGTCGCCGGGACCGGGCCGATTCCCATGACGGTGGGGTCGACGCCGGCGACGTTGTTCCGGCCGACCTCGGCCATGATCTCGAGGTCGTGTTCCTCGGCGAAGGCCTCGCTGGTGATCAGCAGGGCGGACGCGCCGTCGGAGATCTGGGAGGCGTTACCGGGCGTGACGGTCCCGTCTTCCTTGAAGACGGTTGGGAGTTCGGCGAGTTTCTCGGGGGTCGTGCCCGGTCGGATGCCCTCGTCTTCCTCGACGGTGCCGTCCTCGGTTTCGATCGGGACGATTTCGTCGTCGAACCGGCCGTCCTCGGTCGCCTCGGTGGCGCGTTGCTGGCTGCGGGCGGCGTACTCGTCCTGTTCCTCGCGGCTGACGCCGTACTCCTCGGCGACTTTCTCGGCGGTCATTCCCATCTGGAGGTCCCCGAGGTCGTACAGCTCGGAGATCTTCGGGTGGATGTGGCCGTAGCTCTCGCCCATCGCGACGCGGCTCATGCTCTCGACGCCGCCGGCGATGATGGCGTCTCGGTTGCCGGCCGCGATGGCGTCGGAGGCGGAGATGACCGACTGCATCGAGGAGGCACACCAGCGGTTGATCGTCGTCGCCGGAACCGACTCGCCCAGCTCGGAGAGCAGGGCGATGACGCGGGCGAGGTTGTTGTCTTGCTCCTCGCGTTGCTGGGCACAACCCCACATCAGATCGTCGATCTCCTCGCCGGAGAGGCCGGTTTCGGCCAGAATCTCGTCGATCAGCGGCACCGAGAGGTCTTCGCTGCGAACGTCGGCGTACACGCCGTCTTCTTTCCCCTGTGGCGTCCGTACTGCCTTGACTACGACTGGCGTCTGTGACATATACTACCGCATGCCCCTCACGAACTTAAATCCGGTCGAACTCTCGAGGGCGGGAAAAGCGTTTATCGGTTTGAACGGCGACGAATGGCCGGCTTTCGCGGTGCGTCCGTCGCCTCGGTGAAAGTGTCCTTTCACCTAGCGGTGCCCCCTTGTTACGGGGCCCGGTGTACGGGAATATGGCAAGTCGACGACGGCTGATCGCGGTCGCCCTCGCGGCGCTGCTCGTGGGATCGGTCCTCGGGGCCGGTCTGACGGCGCTGACGGACGAGGGCACTGCGGGAACCGACGACGAGCGAGCCGGCAGTCCGATCGACGGTGCCGGCGAGCCCGAATTGACGACGTTCGCCTCCGACGAGGCCTTTGCAGCGTACTTCGACGACCAGTCACGAACGGGTCGAGTGAGTGGGCCCTCGCCGATCACTCGCGGGGGTGGGCCCGACGTGACGGTCGAGACCGAACAGGACGTCGCGATGGAGGCCGACGACGCGGCCGACGGCGGGTCGGGCGTCACTACCGCACCCTCGGGCGACGGTGGCGGCGGGGAGCCACGATACTCCGAGACGAACGTCCAGGAGGCCGCGCTGGACGAACCGGACGTCCTGAAAACCGACGGCGAATCGGTCTACTACGCGGGGTATCGGTACGCCTCGAGCTGGGAGGAGACGAGCGTCGTCGACGTGAGCGATCCCGCCGACCCCGAAGCCGTGGGCTCGATCCCGCTGTCCGGGGAGTTGCTCCTGACGGGCGAGACGCTCGTCGTCCTCGGCGACGAGGCGGCCGCCGGCTACGACGTGAGCGACCCGGCCGATCCCCAGCGGGAGTGGCGGACCGACCTCGAGGCGTCCGTCGAGACCGCCCGCCTGTTCGACGGCGACCTCTATCTCGTCCTGGTCGACCGGCCGGGCAGTGACCCCTGCCCGATCGAGCCCTACGGCGACCGGGCCATCGAGTGTACCGACGTCGTTCGTCCGGCCGCCGACGCGGACGCCGACGCCGTCTACACTGCCGCCCGCGTCGACCCCGAGACGGGGACCCTCGAGAGCGAGGAGAGCGTCGTCGGCTCGCGATCGCTGTCGGCCACCTACGTCTCCGAGAACGGGATCTACCTCTCCTACACTCGCTCGACGGGACAGTACGAACTGCGACACTCCTACCTGACGAGCGAGAACGGCACTGCGCTGGTCGACGCCGAGACGCGAGAGCGCGTGGCCGCCCTCGAGTCGCTCGGGATCTCCGACCGGGCGAAAGCGGTCGAACTCCGGGCGATCCTCGACGACTGGTACGCGGGGATGGACGACGAGGAGCGCGACGCGGCCCGCCGCGCGTTCGAGGAGGGGCTGGCGGCCCACGCCGAGGCGAATCAGCGCGACCTGACGACGACCGGGATCGTCCGCATCGACATCGACGGCGAGTTGACCGCCGACGCGAGCGGGGAGGTCCCCGGAACCCCGCTCGATCAGTTCTCGATGGACGAACACGACGCCCACCTGCGGATCGCGACGACGATTCCCCGAACCCACGGGGCCGACTCGGAGAACGACGTCTACGTCCTCGACTCGGACCTCGAGACGGTCGGGTCGGTGACCGGGCTCGGGATCGACGAGCGGGTGTATTCCGTCCGCTTCGACGGTGACGAGGGCCACGTCGTCACCTACCGCGAGATCGATCCCTTCTACACGCTCGATCTCTCGGATCCGACGGACCCCGTCGTCGAGGGGAAACTCAAACTGCCCGGGTTCTCGGAGTACCTCCACCCGCTCGAGGACGATCTCGTGCTCGGGGTCGGCCAGGAGGATCGCCGGCCCAAGGTCACGCTCTTCGACGTGAGCGATCGCGAGGACCCCGTCGAACTCGATTCGAAGATCCTCGAGGACGAGCGCTACAGCGACGTCAGTCGAACCCACACGGCCTTCCTGCAGGACGAGGACCACGGCGTGTTCTTCGTTCCGGGCAGCGACGACAGCTACGTCTTCGACTACCGGGGCGGCGACCTCGAGGAGGTCGCCCGCGTCGACGTCGGCGGTCGCGGCACTCGCGCGATGTACGTCGACGACTACCTCTCCGTCTTCGGCGGCGACGAGGTCGTCGTTCTCGACGAGCGGACCTGGGAGGTGGCGTCGCGGCTCGACCTGTAACCGGATCGTCCCGGCCGCGGACTGTTTCCGGTCGACCGGCGGACCGCTCACGGGGGAGGGGAACGCTTTTGGCCGCCGTTTGGCAAGTCAATCCCATGGATGGCAACGAGGCGGTCGACCGTTCCGACGCCGACCGTCGGGAACGGACCGACCAGTCGGCCGGAACGGACGACGACTCGAGCGGTGACGCGGCCGCTTCGACGGCCGGTGACGAGCGAGCCGACGACAGTGACGGATCGATGCCGGGCGTTCCGGACCCCGAGTCGGCGGCGAACGACGTCCCCGAGGACGTGCAGAAGTACGCTCGATTTACGAAGATGGACGGCGCACAGTACGATCGGGTCAACGAGTTCCTGCGGGATCGGACCTACATCACCGCCCGCGAGTGGGCCATCGCCCGCCTCTGTTCGGACTTTCGGACCGAGACCGGCGTCGAAATGACCAAGATCGGGGAGAACCTGCCCGAGCTGGTTCCGTTCATGACCGACACCTACTCGCCGCAGGCGGTCAATCAGGCCCGCTCGTCGTTCGAGGACAAGGTTCGAACCGCCGGCGCGACCTTCCTCTATGGCGCGATGTGTGACTTCTTCACCGCCGAGGAACTCGACGACGTGATGTACGAGGCCACCGAGGTCGCCAAGTTCCTCCTCGAGGTCGAGGGCGTCGACCTCTCCGTCGAGGACGAACTCGAGGCCGAGGAACGCATCTCGAGTGTCATGCGGGAAGTTCGGGAAGCCAGCGAGGAGCTCCGTGCGGAGGATCTCGCCGACGGCGATGCGTAGGCGACAGGCCCGTTCCCGCGGCGCGTGACCGCGAACTATCTTGTGGGTGCAGTGATTCGGTCACGGTATAGATGTCCGATTCCCCCGATGTCCAGTTGAACTCGACCGAGAACGGACAGCGAATGGCCACGCTGATCGGCATCGGTGCCGGTATCCTCGACGTGCCGGCGTTCGCGTATCTGGGCCTCCTGTTGTTCGACGATCTCGTGTTCGGTGCGTTCGTCGGACTCCTGGTCGGCCTCGGGACGTACCTATTCCTTCCCGTGGCGATGGCGGACGACGGAACTCACACTCCCGAGGAGACACCGCCGATGGACACGTCCCATCCGCTCCGTCGCTTCCACCGGGCGGCGGCTGGGCTCGCACTCATGCCGGCCGGAATCCTCCTGTTCGCCTGGGGACTCGTCTCCCAGACGCTCCTCCTCGGCGTCCTCGCCACGTCCGTCATCGCGGCGGTGATCTACGTGTCGCTTGCGGTACTGCTCCCCCAACGGCTCGCCTGAGGAGTGGCCGACACCACTCGCCGGGCCGCCGATTCGAGCGGGAAAGCCGGTCGAGTGACGGGACGTTCGCCCGGACGTTGGTTGCGACTGCCGGTCTGGTGCTTTTCTTCGCCGGTGGGATAGTGCGCCCGCATGACTGATCTCCCCCTCGAACCCGAAGGCGGCTGGGAGTCGTTGTATCTCGCGGGCGAGTGGACCGACACCGGCGACCGGGACGCGATCGTCGACGAGAATCCTTACACGCGCGAAGAGATCGCGACCATCCCGGCGGGCACCGAGGCCGACGTCGATCGGGCCTACGAGGCCGCCGCCGAGGCACAGGACGCGTGGAGCCAGCAGCCGCCGCAGGCTCGAGCCGGCGTACTCAACGCCGCCATCGAGTTCGTCGACGCACACCGCGAGGAGATCGCCGAACTGCTGGCCGTCGAATCCGGCAGCACGCAGGTCAAGTCCGAGGCCGAGTTGGGAACTGCGCGGGGGATGATGCAGCAGGCGGCGAGCTACCCCTTCCGGATGGACGGCCAGCACATGGACTCGATCACCCCGGGGAAGGAGAACATCGCCGAGCGAGTGCCGGTCGGCGTCGTCGGGGTCATCTCCCCGTGGAACTTCCCGCTGCACCTCTCGATGCGGGCGGTCGCGCCCGCGATCGCGGCCGGGAACGCGGTCGTCCTCAAACCGGCCTCGAACACGCCGATCACGGGCGGGCTCCTGCTCGCGCGGATCTTCGAGGAAGCCGGCGTTCCCGAGGGCGTCCTCAGCGTCGTTCCCGGGCGCGGTTCCGAGATCGGCGACGCGGTCGCCGGCCACGAGGTCCCCCGGGTCCTCGCCTTTACCGGCTCGACCGAGATCGGCCAGCGCGTGGCCGAGAAAGCGGCGGGCAACTGCGCGCTCCCCGCGCTCGAGCTCGGCGGGAACAACGTCCACGTGGTCACCGACGAGGCCGATCTGGATCGCGCCGTCGATGGCGGCGTCTTCGGTTCGTTCCTCCATCAGGGGCAGATCTGCATTTCGACGAACCGCCACCTCGTCCACGAGTCCATCTACGACGACTACGTCGATGCACTCGCCGACCGGGCCGCCTCGCTGCCGACCGGCGACCCGACGGACGGCGATACGGTCATCGGCCCCATCATCGACGAGAGCCAGCGCGATCAGATCGTCGACTACGTCGAACGGTCCGTCGACGAGGGTGCGACCCTCGAGACCGGCGGTGACGCGGACGGGCTGGTCGTCGAACCCACCGTGCTCTCCGACGCCGATAACGGCATGGCGGCGGCGTGCAACGAACACTTCGGCCCCGTCGCGCCGGTCATTCCGTACTCGAGCGACGAGGAAGCGATCGAACTGGCAAACGATACGATCCACGGGCTGTCGGGGTCGGTTCACAGCGAGGACGTGGAGCAGGCCCGCCGGATCGCGGACGGGATCGAGACGGGCATGATCCACATCAACGACCAGCCGATCAACGACGAGCCCCACGTTCCCTTCGGCGGGATGAAGCAGTCTGGCATGGGCCGGTACAACGGCGAGCAGATCTTGGACGAGCTAACGACGACGAAGTGGATCTCGGTTCAACACGAGCCTCGAGAGTACCCGTTCTGACGGCTGGAGGGAGTTCGGCACAGAGGCGTTCGCTTTCGGAACGCTTGAGGCCCGCTGTCGGAAACACCGACTGTGCCTCGTTCCCGACTCTTCGCGTCCCTCTGTGGCCTCGTCTTTCTCGTCAATCTCGCCAGAATCGTCTTCGCACCGCTTCTGGACGTGTTCATCACCGAGTTCCCGATCGGGGAGGCCACTGCCGGATTGATCGCGACGCTCGTCTGGGTCGGGAGCGCATCCCTTCGACTGCCGACCGGCTGGCTCCTGACGAAGGTTCCGAGACACCGCGTCGTGGTCGCCTCCGGGCTCGTTCTCGCGGTTTCGTCCGGACTGGCCGCGACCGCGACGACGGTCCGGCACCTCATGGCCGGTGCCTTCCTCATGGGGATCGCCTCCGGGATATACTTCGTCGCGGCGAATCCGCTCGTGAGCGAACTGTACCCGTCCCGCGTCGGGCGTGTCATGGGAATTCACGGGGCGGCCAGCCAGATCGCGGCGGTGATCGCCGCGCCGTTCGTCGCGCTGACGCTGCTCGTCGACTGGCGACTCTCGCTGTGGGCGATCGCCGTCGGCGCGGCAGTGATAACGGGCTACACGTGGCTCGCTGCGAGGGACACCGAGATGCCGGCGGCGGGCGAAGAAGACCGCGACTTCCTCGGCAGTGCGCTTTCGGAGTGGCGCATCATCGTCACGGGACTGGCGATCGTCGGCGCGGCGGTGTTCGTCTGGCAGGGCGTGTTCAACTTCTACGAACTGTACATGCAGTCGAAAGGGCTCTCCGATCGAACGGCGGGCGCGATGCTCACGGTCGTCTTCGCGTCGGGCGTTCCCGCGTTTTTCGTCGGCGGCGATCTGGCCGACAGACTCCCCCACGTGCCGTACCTGCTCGGAATCGTCGGCGCGTTCTCCGCGTGTCTGCTCGCGCTGACGCTCGTCGAAGGCCTGCTCGCGATCGGCGTGATCACCGTGATCCTCGGGTTCGTCGTCCACGCCCTGTTCCCGGCCACGGACACCTACCTCCTCGATACGCTCCCCGATTCGACGCGTGGCAGCGCCTACGCCGCGTTCAGCTCCGCCTGGATGTTGACGCAGGCGCTCGGTTCCTCCGCCCTCGGAGCCTTCATCGAGCGGGGCTACTCCTACGACGCGGTGTTCGCCAGCGCCGCGCTTTTCCTCGCCGCCACGATCGCCGTCCTCGCCGTCCTCGAGTGGCGGGGACGGCTTCCGAGTTGAACTGTCCGGAATCGATCGTCCGCAGTCGCTCACGATACGTTCGCCGCGACATGCGAGGGTTGGGATTTGAACCACGCCCGAGAACCTGCTCGCGGTGCTCGCAGAACCTCGGTCTGATTCAAATCCAAGAACGCAGTCGCTGCTTGCGAGTTGTGCGCAGCGACATGCGAGGGTTGGGATTTGAACCCAAGGACTCCTACGAGAGCGGGTCTTAAGCCCACCGCCGTTGGCCTGCTTGGCTACCCTCGCACAGAAGTGCACTCGAGGATTGGCCCGGAGTCGGGATGTGCGTTTCGATTCGTGCCCTTACCAGTCGACGCTCAACGTCCCGTCGCCGTGGGGATCCGGCGCGATCTCCTCGTCGGTCCGGCGGTCGACGACGTGGATACAGCCGTCGTCTTTCTTCGCCGGGCAGACCTCCGCGGCGCGGACGTTGTGCTCGAGGTCCTCCTCGCCGAAGAAGTACTCGGTGGGCTGGGCCATGCCGGAGGCGATGGACATCTCCCAGTTGGCGCTGACCTCGGCGCACTTGCCCGCACCGAAGCACTTGTTCGCCTCGAAGATGATCTTGTACGGTTTCTCCGACACCGGCGGCGCGTCGCTCGATCCGACGTCGCTGGCGCGCTGGATGCCGTCGTCGTCGCTCATATGTACTCGTTCGAGCGAGCCGTCTTTCGCGTTACGGTTGGCGAGAGCGACAGCGTGCGGAGAGGGGGTGGGCGAGCAGTGGGCCTCCGTGGCGTCCCTCCCGAAACCGGGCCCCTGTTTCGGCGCTGGTCGACTGTACCGCGTCCTTTAGAAACTATATAGACGTTTATTCTATCCTTCTCCTCTCCATCGAGCCACAAATAGATGCGAAATATGAAATATTAGGCGTATAATAGAACGCGGCAGAGAACCGTCCGAAACGGGGTCGGTCCGGTTCCGTTCCGATCGACGAAACAGTGTTGCGGTCCATCGATCGCTGTTCGTCCGCGGTGGTCGATTCCGAACCGAACGAGAGTACTCACACCGCTCCTGTAGATAAAACACGTCTCCCTTCGGGGCCGCGCCCGGACCCGATGGCGACGACACTGCGGGTTCTATCGATCGCTCCGATTGACCGACGGATATCCGACGGCTCCGTGACTTCTATTTCGGGCGGGACGAGACCTCGAGCGCTGAGACCGCATAGTATGATTGTAATTTACTATTCTTGACTGCTACATCCATTTTTATCAACAAACATCAAAAAAGTTTCCTCGGCCGTTCTGCGTACGATGTTGATTACACTCATATGTGTGTAATGCTATCGGAACAGTTCCGACTCGAGCGACTCGATTTCGTCGAGTAACAGCCGTCCGATCTCTTCCGTGGTCGATTCGTCGACGGCCATGCGGTAGGTCGGACCGCCGATCGAGAACGCGCCGACGACCTCGCCGTCGGGGTTCGTCACGGAAGCGCCGACGGACCGGTACCCGTCGATCAGTTCCTCGTCGTTGATCGCGTAGCCGCGGTCTCGGACCGCCGCGAGTTCGTCGAACAGCGCCGTTTCGTCGGTGAGGGTTTGGTCGGTCGTCGACGGAAGCCCCCACCGATCGAGGATCGCTCGGATGCGGGGCTCGGGCATCGATGCCAGCATGGCCTTGCCCGAGGCGCAGTTGTGCATATAAAACCGGTTCCCCGCCCGAAACGGTCCCAGCTCCGAGAACCCGCGTCGGCTCGACTCGCCGATCGCGTACTCGAGTGAGTACGCGCGGCCGTTCTCTTCGACGATGAAGTCGGCTTCGTGTCCGGTCTCTTCGGCGAGGGAGTAGACCCGTCTTCGGGCCGTCGCGTACAGCGGATTTCGCTCCCGCGCGTGCTCGCCGAACGGGAGGAACTCGAGGCCGACGTGGTAGGTGTCCCCGTCGCGGACGAGAAACCCCTCGTCGACCAGCGTGTGGAGGTGATTGTGGACGGTGCTTTTCGCCAACTCGAGGCGGGTGGCCAGCTCGCTCAGCGTGGCCCCGTCGCTGTTTCGGACCGCCCGAACGAGCGCGAGCGACGTTTTCGTCGTCTTGACCGGCCGGGGGCGTTCGTCCGTCATGGTCCGAAGTCCCGTTCCGTCGACGCATAAGCGTTCGGAATGTGTGAACGCCGTTTCGTTCGATCCGTCACCGATCGACTTTATTTCTCGAAATCGTACTGGAATCGAGTGGCGATCGGGGCGTGGCACCCGTCTCGGTGCGCGTGCTCGGTCCTCCCACCGGCGGTCCCGCCGTCAGTACACGCCTCACCGGGCCCATCTGCGGCGTCGCGTTCGAGACGTGTGAACGGCCGAGCGGCCGTTCCCGTCCTCATCGGGGCAGGGCTCCGGACTGGATCGCCGTCGGGGCCGAGCCCGGATCGTTCACGCTGTCGGAACGCCGCCACTCGAGGCGTCATCTCGATGGGTGTCGGTTCGGGTCAGCCCGTCGGCGCTAGTGGCGGTCTACGCCCGTACTGCAGGGTCGAACGGTACTAGTCGGCTCCGCAGTGCCCCGTCCAGCCACACCGTCGACACCACTCCTCCGGTGCGTCGGTCGATCCCCCACAGAGGCCACAGGTCGTTTCAGTCATCGTCCGTCGTGATGTCCGCGGACAGGCCCTGTGCCATCTCGATGTCGTTCGAGTTGTTCAGCGTCCACGCGGTGCGTTCGGTGACGGCCTCGATCACTTCCCGACCGCTCGGGTAGCCGTTCCCGGACTTCTTGACGCCACCGAACGGCAGGTGAACCTCCGCGCCGATACACGGGAGATTCCCGTATGCGAGTCCGACTTCGGCGTTATCGCGGTAGTAGTTGACCTCGCGGTAATCCTCGGAGATGATCGCGCCCGCGAGCCCGTACTCGGTGTCGTTGTGGATCTCGACGGCGTCTTCGATATCGCCCGAGTACTCCATGAGTGCGACGTGGGGGCCGAAGACCTCTTCCTGGGTACAGCGGAGGTCCGCCTCGTGATCGGCCTCGTAGACGAAGGGGCCGACCCAGTGGCCCTCGGCGTGGCCGTCCGGAATCTCGTCGTCGGCCAGTTCGTCGCGGTCGACGAGGACCTCGACGTCTTCGCTTCGGGCGAGTTCGTTGTACTCGAGGACCTTCTCCTTGTGCTCGCCCTCGACGAGTGGCCCCATGAAGGTGTCTTCCGCGAGCGGATCGCCGACGGCGACGTTCTCGGCGATCTCGACGAAGCGCTCTTTGAACTCGTCGTAGACGTCCTCGTGGACGATCAGGCGCTCGGCCGAGACGCAGCGCTGACCGGTGGTCTTGAACGAACTCATCACGGCCGAGTGGACGGCCGTGTCGAGGTCGGCCTCGTCGGTGACGACGACCGCGTTCTTGCCGCCCATCTCACAGGCCGCGAGCTTGCCGGGCTGTTCGGCGACGGTGCGGGCGACTTCCTGCCCGACTTCGGCCGAGCCGGTAAAGAGGACGGTGTCGACGCGCGGGTCGTCGACGATAGTGGCACCCGCGTCGCCAAAGCCCTGCACCATGTTGAAGACGCCGTCGGGGATGCCGCTTTCCTCGAACATTTCGGCGACGATCTGGGCGCACCACGGCGTCTGTTCGGCGGGCTTCCAGACGACGGTGTTGCCCTCGACCAACGAGACGGCCATGTGCCAGAAGGGGATCGCGACCGGGAAGTTCCAGGGCGTGATGCAGCCGACGACGCCGCGGGGCTTCCGCCGCATGTACGCGTCTTTGCTCCCGATCTCCGAGGGCACGACGTCGCCGTGGGGGTGGCGGGCGTTGCCGGCGGCCCACTCGACCATGTGTGCGGCCTCGACGACGTCGGCTTTCCCTTCCGAGATCTCTTTGCCACACTCCTTCGTGACGATCTCGCCGAGTTCGTCCGTCCGATCGCGAAGCTCCTGGTAGATGTCCCACAGATACTCCGCACGATCGATGTGTGACAGTTCTTCCCACTCCTCTTGGACGCTGTCCGCGGCCTCGAGGGCCGCGTCGACGTCCGCTTCGGTTCCCCGGTGGAAGGTCCGAAGCGTCTCGCCGGTCGCCGGGTTCTCGCTCTCGAACGTGTCGTCGCCCTCTCCGTCGGTCCACTCACCGTCGATGTAATGGCGCTCGGGACGGGCCGTCGTCTGCTGACTCATACGCTATCGGTCGTCGATCGGGGAGGAATAACAGTGGCCTCCCATGGTCGGGCCCCTCTGTCGGGGTCGGACGCCGTCGACAGACAGCATGTTTATAATGCTCACACGAGAACTGACGTTCGAGACCGATAATGAGTAGCACGAGTTCCACGACCACGACGGGGACCGGGACGGCCGACGGGACGCGACTCACGCTCGAGATCTGGCATCCCGATTGCTGGGGATTACAGGCCACCGAGGCGGTCGATGCCGGCCTCCTCGTTCACACGGCCCACCGGACCGTCGACGGGACGGTCAAGGGGCATTTCACTGCCTACGCCGACACGGCGGGTCGACTCGACGAGTTCGTTGCGTTCATCGACGAGTCGCCGTTGACGCACTCGACGGTCGAGCTCGGCCAGGGTACGGGGGGGACGGCATCGGATCCGGGAAACGTGACCCGCGAACTGTTCGTCGAATACGAGCCGGAACACAGCATCAGCGAAACGCTCGTCTCACACGGGTTCATCCACGAGGCGTCGGTCCGCGTCGAGGGCGGCGTCGAACACTGGCCGGTCTTCGTCGCCGACGGTCGGGCGGAGGTCCGGGACCGCCTCGAGGCGATCCGGGCCGAGACCGACGCCACCATCACGATCAGCAAGATCGCTTCACCGGCGGGCGATCCGTCGGGCGTGCCCGACCGGCTCGATCGCCTGACGCCCCGCCAGCGGGAAGCGTTCGAACTCGCCTGCGAACGCGACTACTACGCGTGGCCCCGCGAGGTCAGCACGCGCGAACTCGCCGAGGAACTCGGCGTCTCGAAGACGACGCTGCTCGAGCACCTCCGGAAGGCCGAGGCGAAACTGCTCAACCCTGACGACGCCTGACCGCAGTCAGATCATTTCGTGCCGCTTCAGGCAGAATCTTGTGGTCGGGTATGCATTTAGGGTCGCTCGATCCCAGCGATACGGTATGATTCCGCCGATCGCGAGCCGTTTCGTCGCCGACACGACCGCCTCGGGGACGTTAGATCACGTCGCGGACTGCAACGACGACGGACTGGGCGCTATCGTCAACCTCCTCGGCGAACACTACCACGAGCGCGGCCCCGCGGACGAGGACGCCGACGAGTACTGCCGGCTGGTTTCCGAACTGGCCCGCCGCGACCTCGACGGCTGTATCTCGGTCAAACCGTCCCAGATCGGGATCGACGTCGGGCCCGACGTCTTCGCGGCGAACTTCGAACGGATCGTCGAGGCCGGGGCCGACGAGGACGTGTTCGTCTGGTGTGACATGGAAGATCACACGACGACGGATACGACCTTGGACACCGTCGAAGCGACGGCCCGCGACCACCCCCACGGCGTCGGCGTCGCCATTCAGGCGAACCTCAAACGGACGCGGGACGACTTGCGCCGACTGTCCGACGTTCCCGCCGCCGTTCGGCTGGTGAAAGGGGCCTACGACGAACCGTCGTCGGTCGCTCACCAGTCGAAGTCGGCCGTCAACGACGCCTACGAGGCCCACCTCGAGTACCTGTTCCGCGAGTTCGATCGCGGCGTCGCCGTCGGGAGCCACGACCCGCAGATGCTCGAACTCGCGACCGATCTCCACGAGGAGTACGGCACGCCCTTCGAGATTCAGATGCTCATGGGCGTTCGCGAGGACGCACAGCGGGAGCTCGCCCGGCAGGGCTACGAGGTCAACCAGTACGTCCCCTACGGCGGCAAGTGGATGCAGTACTTCTACCGGCGGATCCGCGAGCGAAAGGAGAACGCGTTGTTCGCGCTCCGGGCAGTCGTCGGCGTGTAACGAGTTCCCCGCCGCCCCGGAGGAACGCCTCGGTCTCCGTCGGAGCGCCGAGCCGATCCGGACCGAGCGGGTCGGAAAACTCACCGTTCGACCAGTGCTAGCGACAGTATTTTGTCATATGAACAGTTTCGCGTCGAAAAGCGGGAGTTCGGTAGTCTTATGTATGGGTAGGAAGCACACGCCAGTATGCCTGAGAGTGGCTCAGTCGAACTGTTATGGTTATTCGGGCCGTTCGCCGTGTATCTGGTACTGCTCGCCGTGTATTACGTCTGGGAAGGAAAGAGAGAACGTCAGCTCCGACGGCGCTACGAGGGGGAGAACCATGGCAACTGACGGGCTTGCCGGGTCGGCGGGCACGTGGGTCCTCGGAACGTTCGCCGTGTACCTCCTCTTTCTCCTCGGGATCGGACTGTACTCCTCTCGACTCATGGACTCCGTCGACGATTACGTCATCGGGGGTCGGAGCGTCGGCCCCGTCGTAACGGGCTTTTCCGAACGCGCCTCCGAGATGAGCGGCTGGCTCACGCTGGGGGTTCCAAGCGACGCGTTCGGTACCGGCGTCATGGCGTTTTATAATGGGCTCGGGATGATCCCCGCCGACCTGTTCGCGTGGGCCGGCCTCGCGAAGCGACTCCGGAAGTATACGGAAGTCGTGAAAGCGGTCACGTTGCCGACGTTCTTCGAGACGCGTCTGCAGGACGATACCGGATACGTCAAAGGCGTCTCCGCGTTCGTGCTGATGATCTTCGAGGGCGGCTACGTGGGCGCACAGATCGTCGCCGCCGGGACGCTGCTGGAGGTCCTCACCGGCGTCTCGTCGCTGGTCGGAATCCTTGCGGGCGGCGTCATCGTCGTCGGCTACACCATGCTCGGTGGCTACTTCGCCGTCGCGTGGTCGGACTACTTCCAGGGCGCGATCATCCTGATCGCGTTCATCATACTGCCGGTGTTGGCGTTTACCAGCTACGGACTGCCGTTCGAGGACCTCGCATCCGTCGGGAGTTCCTACACGAGCGTCACGGCCGGCATGACCGGCTGGGCGGCCATCTTTGGGATCATCAGCTACGCCGCGATCGGGCTCGGCATTCCCGGGAACCCGCACGTGATGGTCCGGTTTATGGGCATCGACGAGGTCAAAAACGTGCGCCTCGCCGCGCTCGTCGCGCAACTGTTCATGTTCATCGCGTACATCGGGGCCGGATTCGTCGGACTGTACGCACTCGTCGTCTTCGGTCAAAGCGGGATCGAAGACCCGAACAACGTTATGCCGATGCTCACGCTCGAGTTCTTCCCCGGTGCGATCGCGGGGATCATTCTGGCGGCCGCACTGGCCGCGATGATGTCCAGCGCCGACTCGCAACTGCTCGTTGCGACGAGTGCCATCGTCGAGGACGTCTACCACGGCTACGTCAATCCGGACGCGAGTCAGGAGTCGCTGGTGCGATACTCGCAACTCGTCACGCTCGGCCTCGGCGGGGCGAGCATCGTCTTCGCGTACATCGCACAGAACACTCCCATCTACACGCTCGTCCTCGATTACGCCTGGGGCGGCCTCGGAGCGGCCATCGGCCCGACGCTCATCGCTTCGCTGTGGTGGAAGCGGGTTTCTGCGGCCGGCTCCGTCGCGAGCATGATCGTCGGCACCGCGACGATGTTCCTGTGGACCCAGCTCTCGACCGTCCTCGAGCTCGTCGGACTCATGGGTGCAGTCGACGGATCGGCGTTCCTCTCCGGGCTCGTCGGCGTGTACGGACTGTTCCCGGCGTTTATCCTCTCGACGACGACGCTCATCGTCGTCTCCCTGTTCACGAGACCTCCGGAGGGCGTCGACGACCACTTCGACACCTTCGACAAACCGCTGTCGGCGCTCTCGAGCGGCGACGATCCGACCGGCACTCCCGAGTACGTCACCGACGGCGGGCGCGACGTCGAGCCGAAGGCGATCACGGAGACCGACAACATCCGCGCCCACGTCGCGGCCAGCGACTACTGGGAGACGGGTGAGGAATAGATGAGCGACGCGCGCCGAGGTGGCGTCGAGCCGGCGACGCGCGACCGGCAACACCGGGAGCGGGCGGAGCTGACCGTCATCGAACCGACGGTGGCCCGCGCGGACGTCGTTTCGACCGGTCGCGTCGGCGCGGTCGCCTATCCCTACCGGGTCGTGGACGCCGTCGCGACGATCGAGCGGCCGCTGCTCTCGGACCGCGACATCGAATACGTCGTCAGCGTCGACCGCTCCCGTCGCCTCGCCGTCCGAGCCGACGTGTTCCCCGAAACCGTCGCGACGACCCTCGAGGACGTGCTCGTCGTCCCCGCTGCCCTCTCCGGGGACCAGGCCCTCGAGAAAGCGGAAGACGCCGTATTCAAGTGGACGCTCCGGAAGGTCGCCGTCGGCTCCGCGCCGGCGGTCACGTTCGAGCAGTCGGTCGACGCCCACAAACTGTTCTGGATCGCGTCCCGACCCGACGGCGACGTCATCGTCGACAGCGTTCGCGGTACCGAGACGCCGCTGACGGACTGACGGCCCCGAGCGCTCGGTTCGCTGCCGACCGATCGATCCCACGCGTCGGATCTCGGATCTTCGGATCCGCGCGGCGAAACCGCAGTTACGCGAGCGGTATCAGTACGTGCCGTCGTGGTGATCACTCGCGCTCGGAGCGGCGGTGAACAGATCGTATATCAGATTTAAAGCTATAATTCGTATCCGACACGACCCGTACTCAACTCCGTTCGGCGGCCGACTGCTCGAGGGGGGAGCACCACGGAGTCGAACCCCGCCTCGAGTCGCCCGAGAACTCGGAGCACGGCGGCAGTAGGACGGAAACCGGTCGCCGTCGCGGCGGCGACGCCGCGTCGATTGGTCCGGCGTCCGTGAGCGATGGTCGACGAAATCGGATCCGGCCCGATCGATGATGCGAAGGTTTCGTGCGTATCGGACGTTTGCAGGCCGCTAGTAGCGGATCTCTTCGAACGGTGCTGTCGTCGAGAGACCGCCGTTCCCGCCGCGCTCTCCGCGGGAAAATCGGCTGCGATCTACTATGTGAATCTGATGTAATCGGGAACTTCTTTGGAAACGTACCTGAACCAGGGTACTCACCGTACGATCGTCGGCGACTGCCCCGTCGAGCCTCTCAGATCTCGTCGGTCGGCTCCGGCAAATCGTACGTGACCCCCGTCAGTTCCCTCGAGACGTCCCAGAGCTTCCGGGCCGTCTCCTCGTCGTCGGATCGATCGGAGGAGGCCTGTCGTTCGGGTGTCCCCCGCATGTTCATGAACCCGCCGGGGCCGTAGTAGGCACCGCCCTCGGCTTCGGGCGCGGTCGCGGCGTACAGGGTCGGTAGCGCGCCCATTTCGGCCGACTGCGCGACGACCGCGTTCAGCACCGTCATCGCCGCCTTTCGGAGGGTGCTGCCGCTCTGTTCGGGCCCGCGAAACTGCAATCGCGTGTTCGCATAGCCCGGATGGACCGCCATACTCCGGGCGTTCCGGCCGTCACTGCGGAACCGTCGGTCGAGTTCGTACGCGAAGAGCACGTTCGCCAGTTTCGACTGGGCGTAGGCGTCCCACTTGTCGTAGGACGCCTCGCTTTGGAGGTCGTCGAAGTCGATCGCACCCCGTTCGTGGACGCCGCTCGAGACGGTGACCACCCGCGCCGGCTCCGCGCCGCCGGTCGCGAGTGCGTCGAGCAACAGGCCGGTCAGCGCGAAGTGGCCCAGATGGTTGACGCCGAATTGGGTTTCGAACCCGTCTTCGGTCTCCGATCGGGGGACCGCCATGACCCCGGCGTTGTTGATCAGGACGTCGATCTCCTCGTCTTCGAGTCCGTCTCCGACGGCTCGAACCGACTCGAGATCGCCCAGGTCGCACCGCGCGATGCTGAGGTCGGCGTCGGGAACCTCCGCCTGCACGTCTCGGGCTGCCGTCTTGGCGCGCTCGACGCTCCGGCAGGCCATGATCACCCGCGCCCCGTTGCGCGCGAGTTCGCGGGTCGCCTCGAGACCGATACCGCTGTTCGCGCCCGTGATGACGATCGTTCGGTCGTGCTGGTCGGGAACGTCGGCGGCAGTCCATCCCATACGTCGTCCCTCACCCGCACGCGGCTAAACGGATTGGGTTCCCCTCGAATTCGCCGGCTTCGGATGTATCGACGGTGCTACTGTGTGTGGGAGGCCGGTAGGGTAAAGGAGAACGTCGCCCCCTCGCCGGGGTCGGCGTCGACCCAGATCTCGCCACCGTGGCGCTCGACGATTCGTTCACTGAGCGCGAGCCCGATCCCCGTTCCCTCGTACTCTTCGCGGCTGTGGAGGCGATTGAAGATGGTGAACACCCGCTCTTGGTCGGCGGGATCGATCCCGATCCCCTCGTCGGCGACCGAGAGCACCCATTCCTGGTCCCGCCGTTCGGCGTCGACGTGAACCCGCGGCGGGCCGTCGCCGCTGTAGGTGATCGCGTTCGACAGCAGGTTCTGGAAGACCTGCCGCAACTGGCTGGAGTCGCCCTCCACGCGGGGCAACTCGCCGACCGTGATCTCGGCGTCGGTTTCCTCGATCCGGAACTGGAGATCCGCGAGGACGTCGTCGACGAGGTCCCCGAGGTCCGTTGGCTCGAACGGATCTCCCTCAGTTTCGACGCGGGAGTACTCGAGGTGCCCGTCGATCATCTCGCGCATGCGCTCGGCACCGTCGACCGCGAACGCGAGGAATTCCCGCCCGTCCTCGTCGAAGGCGTCGCCGTAGCGGCTCTCGAGCAGGGTGAGATAGCTCGTGACCATCCGGAGCGGTTCCTGCAGGTCGTGGGAAGCGGCGTAGGCGAACCGTTCGAGGCGTTCGTTCGACTCCTCGAGTTTCCGTTCGTACTCCCGGCGCTCGGTGACGTCCTGCACCATGACCATCCCTGCGACGATCTCGTCGTCCTCGTTGCGGACGGGCACGGTATGCGCCCAGACGTCCCGGCCGCGGACCTGATACTCGAACGTGTTCGACTCGCCGTCGAAGACGGCTCGGAAGTGTGGTTCGATCTCCGCGACGAGGTCGTCCGGATACCGTTCGTCGAGGGTCACACCAGTGACCTCCTCCTCCGAGACGCCGAGATCGTCGAACGCTTCGCCGCCGACGACGAGGTACTCGAGGTCCTCGTCGTACAGTCCCACTGCCCCGTCGGGGAAGTTCTCGACGAGCGTTCGATACCGGCGTTCGGATTCTTCGAGTTCCCGTTCCCGCGCCTTCCGCTCGCTGATGTCCCGGGTGATGCCGACCCGATGCCACGCGCTGTCGTCGTCGGGCAATATCGCGAAAGTGGCCTCGACGGGAACGAGATCGCCGTCGGCCGTCCGGAGTTGGGCTTCCACCGTCGACCAGTCCGTGTCTTCCGTCGCCGTCGCCTCGAGTTCGCGAACGCGATCGATCACGTCGTCGTCGACGACCCGGGAGACGTGTTCGCCGACGAGGTCGGCGGGCTCGTAGCCGAGCATCTCGGCGTACGTCTCGTTGGCCATCGTGAACTGGCCCTGCCCGTCGACGACGTAGACGCCGTCGTTGACCACCTCGACGATAGTCTCGTAGCGCTCGAGGCGGTTCTCGCGTTCGACCTGCTCGGTGACATCGCGGTCGGAGACGATGACCGAGGTGACTTCGCCCGCCTCGTCCGTGACGGGTCTGAAAACGCCCTCGAGCGCGTACTGCTGGCCGTCCGGCCGCGTGAGGGCCGCCTGAAAGGTCACGTATTCGCCGGCGGCGGCCCGCTCGGTCCACTGCCGGACAGCGTCTCGCACGTCGTCCTCGTCCCACCACGGCGTCTCCCAGAACGGCTCCCCGGTCACGTCGTCCAGGTCGGCGTCGATGTACTCCATCGCCGTCCCGTTGATGTCGACGACCGTGCCGTCGGGTTCGAGCAGCCCCAGGAGAACGTTCGGGTCCTCGAAAATCGCCTCGAATCGGCGCTCCGTCCGCTCGAGTTCGCGTCGCGCCCGCTCGGTTTCGATCGCCGACTCGAGAAGGGCCGCGACGCGCTCGAGGAAGTCGACGTCGTCGTCGGTATACACGCACTGGTCGATGGCATAGGCGCTCAGGACGCCCCACGGCTCGTCGACGGGCCCGATCCGTGCGGCGGCAGCGCTGACGGCGTCGCGATCGCCGAGTGGATCGGGGAGGGTGGCCCGCGATTCGCCGTCGAAATCGTCAACGACGACCGGGTCCACAGCTCGAATCGCGGTTCCGATCTGCGAGTCGCGGTCGGCAGCCACCGTCGTCGATCCGAGCCGGTCCGGCGGCCAGCCGGCCCCCTGTCTGAGTACCGCGTCGGTGCCGTCGACCGGCCGCTCGAAGACGGCACAGTATTCGACGTCGAGCGTTGCTGCGACGGCCGCCGCCGCGTCCTCGAGCACCGTGTCGAGATCTCCGGTCTCGAGGGCTTGCTGGCTGAGGTCGGCGACGACCTCCTGTCGACGAAGCCGCGCGCGGTGGTCGGCGTCGGTGGACGACGATCCCATTCACCCCTACACACCAGCCCGGATCGTAAAACGTCTTGGCCCGATATCGTCGACCGGAACCGTCGACGGCGACTCGCAGCGATAGCGCCGCTGCGACTCGAAAGCGGCGGGTGTCGTCACGCGGAATCGATCGTCACCGACTCGAGGACGACGTCCTCTTTTGGCCGGTCGTCGGCGTCGGTGTCGACGTTACCGATTTCGTGGACGACGTCCATGCGGTCGGTGACTTTCCCGAAGACGGCGTGGCGGTCGTTGAGGTGGGGCTGGGGCGCGAGCGTGATGAAGAACTGCGAGCCGTTGGTGTCGGGTCCGGAGTTGGCCATACTGAGGACGCCCGCGTCGTCGTGGCGCAGTTCGGGGTGGAACTCGTCGTCGAAGGTGTAGCCGGGGCCGCCGCGACCGGTGCCGGTCGGATCGCCGGTCTGGATCATGAACCCCTCGATGACGCGGTGAAAGAGCACGTCGTCGTACAGCGGTTCGCCCTCGATCTCCGCGCCCGTTTCGGGATCGATCCACGTGCGCGCACCCGTCGCGAGGCCGACGAAGTTGTCGACGGTTCGGGGCGCGCGTTCGTCGTACAGTTCGACCTCGATGCTGCCCGTACTCGTCTGCAACGTCGCTCTCGTCCCCTCGTTTGCGGCCCCATCCGCGGTCGAATCGCTCGTGTCGGGGCTCCGTTCCTCCGGGTCGTCCGGACTATCGCTCGCACAGCCGGCGAGGGGCGCGGCGAGACTCGAGGCGGCTCCAGCCAGTCGCAGTCGTCGAGAGTGCGTGATACCGCTCCTGTGGGCGGCGTCGAACTAATGGTATCGAACCTCCGTCGGTGACCGAGTCCGCTCGAAGCGAGCGTACGAACCGCGGAACGCAGCGTGAACGCGGTTGCGATCGGTCTCCGACGACTGAGACGGTTTGCTGTCCCGATTTCCCGGTGGGGCCCCACAGGGCGGTCCCGGTCCCACCGACACTGACGGACAGGTGACCGTATTACTCGTAGTCGACGTCGACGGACTCGAGGACGACGTCCTCTTTTGGCTGGTCGTTGGCGTCGGTGTCGACGTTGCCGATTTCGTGAACGACGTCCATACCGTCGGTGACTTTCCCGAAGACGGCGTGGCGGTCGTCGAGGTGAGGCTGGGGCGCGAGCGTGATGAAGAACTGCGAGCCGTTGGTGTCGGGCCCGGAGTTGGCCATGCTCAGGATGCCCTCGTCGTCGTGGCGCAACTCGTCGTGGAACTCGTCGTCGAACTGGTAGCCGGGGCCGCCGCGACCGGTCTCGGTCGGGTCGCCGCCCTGGATCATGAAGTCCTCGATGACGCGGTGGAACGCGACGTCGTCGTACAGCGGTTCGCCCTCGATCTCTTCGCCCGTCTCGGGGTCGGTCCAGGTCTTGCCGCCGGTCGCGAGGCCGACGAAGTTGTCGACGGTTCGGGGCGCGCGTTCGTCGTACAGTTCGACCTCGATGTCGCCTTTGTTGGTGTGCAGCGTCGCAGTAACGTCTCCCATACTCACCGGGATGGCAGGACGAGTGAAAACGGTAGTGGTCTAGCACGACGAGCGATCGCCGGTCGTCCGTTCGTTTCCGATTCGGTTCGGAACGTGAGGGGAGCCACCATCGACAGTCGGCCGCAGCTACATACCGCCGGCCGTGGAACGCCCGTCCATGAGCGACGGGACGCACACGGCGGAACAGGTGACCCTCGCCCGGCTGCCCTCGGGCGTGGCGCTGACGACGACGGTCCACATCTATCGCGGCGACGCACCGGGACCGACGCTGTACGTGCAGGCGGCCCAGCACGGCCGCGAGGTCAACGGAACGGCGGTCCTCCGGCGGTTTCACGAGCGAGTGCCCCTCGAGTCGCTGTCGGGAGCCGTGATCGCCGTCCCGGTCGCGAACCCGCTGACCTTCGATCGCGTCTCCTACACGACGCCGGAGCAGTTCGACAGTATCAATCCGAACATGAACCGCATCTGGCCGGGCGACGGCGGCGGGAGTCTCCACCAGCGCATGGCCGCCCGCCTCTGGGAGTACGTCGCGGCTGCCGACGCCGTCGTCGACCTCCACACGGGGAGTCCAGACATGCTGCCCCACGTCGTCTATCGCGAGGGCGACGAGCGATCTCGCCGTCTCGCCGACGCGTTCGGGACGGAGCTCCTGCTCTCCGAACGGACCGGCGAAGACGCCCCCGACGAGTGGCATCGACGCGGTTTCGGGGGGAAGCTCCGGGTCGCCGCCGCCGAGGCAGGAATCCCGTCGATCACGCCGGAGCTCGCCCACAACAAACAGATCCTCGAGGCGGTCGTGGCGGACGGCGTCGACGGACTGCTCGATGTCTGTCGGGCACTCGACCAACTTCCCGGCGACGTTCCCGAACGCGATCGGTCGTCGCTCGGAACCATCTGGGACAGGTCACCGCCGACACGTCCGGCCTCTTCCGGCCGGCACCCGCCCTCGAGATTGGGGAATCGGTCACGGAGGGGACGACGATCGGGACGGTCTATCACCCGACGACCTACGAGCCGCTGCAGGAGGCCCGTATCGATCGTGACGGGGTCCTCTACGCGCTCACCCACGAGGCGACCGTGACCGCGGGCGACCAACTCGCGAGCGTCGCGGCGGTTCGCGAGGAGTGATCGACGGCGGTCACGCCACGATCTCCGGGAGCGCCGACAGCGTCTCGATGTCGTAGGTCGGCGTAACCGAGAGCGCGCCGTCGGGACAGTGCTGGCGACGGACGAACGCCGAATCGATTCCAGCGCGGTGTGCCGCGATCACGTCGTGTTCGCTGTCGCCGACGTAAAGCGCCGAGCCAGCCCCGAGGTCGGCGAGTGCTCGCTCGAGAAAGTGGGGATCCGGCTTTTTCACTCGGAGGCTCTCGATCGTTTTCGGGCGACCGTAGTAGGTCTCGAACAGCGACTCGAGATCGAACGCGTCCAGGACGAACTCGATCGTACTGTGATGGTTGTTGCTCACGACGCCTCGGTCCTGGGGAAGGTCCGCGATCGTCGTCACGTCGTCGTATCGGTCTCGAGTGCCGGCTCTGAACGCGTCGAACTGGGATCGTTCGTCGTGGCGTTCACGGGCCTCCCAGAAGTTCTCCGGATCGAGGTCGTAGTCGGCACAGATCTCGTGTAAGTCTTCGACGGTCACGCCGCTCACGATGTCGTCGAGGTGCCGTCGGGCGACGTCGTCGACGCCCGCTTCCCGAAACGCGGCCCGCGTCGCAGCGACCTGGGTTTCGGACGCCGGCGGCTCGACGAGTACCCCGTCGCTGTCGAACAGAACTGCGTCGTATCCTGTCACGCGTTGGACCAATTAGAATAGCCACTTGCGTGTTTCGATTCACCGGCTCGCGGCGGTTCCGAACGACGACACGGGTTCGTCGTGATCTCCGAACTCCGTTAACAGGTCGAGAACCCGCCGTCGACGACAAGCCCGTGGCCGCTGACGAACGACGACTCGTCGCTGGCGAGGAACAGGATCGCGTCGGCGATCTCGTCGGGCTTCCCGAGTCGCTTGAGCGGGTAGTCCGCCGCCATCTCCTCTCTGGCCACTTCGGGGTCCTCCTGCTGTTCGAGGTAGCCCTCGAGCATCTGAGTCTCGGTGAAGCCGGGGCAGACGGCGTTGGCGCGGACGCCGTAGGGGCCCGCTTCGGCGGCGACGGTCCGTGTCATGTTCAACACGGCGGCCTTGCTCGTCGAGTAGGCGGCCTGCTTGGGGAGTCCGAGGATGCTCGCCAGCGAGCCGACGTTGACGATCGCACCCGAGCCCTGCTCTTTCATGTGGGGAAGCGCCGCGTCGCAGCCGTTCCAGACGCCCTTGATGTTGATGTCGATGACGAAGTCCCGCATCTCTTCGTCGATCTCCTCGAGGCTGCCGCCGGGATGGCCCGTGCCAGCGTTGTTGACCATTACGTCCAGTCCGTGGGCGTCCGCGACCTCGTCGACGACGGCCCGAAATCGGTCGCTGTCCGTCACGTCCAGTTCGTGGAACTCGGCCTCGCCCCCGTCTTCCTCGATCGCCTCCGCGACTGCTTGCCCGCCCTCGGTATCGATGTCCGTCACGATGACGCGTGCTCCTTCCTCGGCACAGCGTTCGGCCGTCGCCTGCCCGATTCCCGACGCCGCACCCGTGATAACAACTGTCTTGTTGTCGAGTCGCATAGGTTCGGTATCGGACGGGTGCTACATAAATTCGTTCATAATTTTCCCCTTCGGACACGAGGCTGTTTACGAAACAGTCGATACGGACGAACACTGGTAACCGTTCTTCGGCGGATCAGTGCTTTCCCTTCGACTCATCCCTCGACCACCGCTGGCACAGTTCGTCGCCGCTACACTCGAACGCCACACGAGTACGCCAGTCGACATAATCGTACTACTATAACTTTGCTTAGAAGTCAGATCCTCGTTGTTCGCTCCTGGTTCGTTGTCCGTCTCGACTCTCGATTCTATAGTAGCAACTGAAAGTCATTGCGCACCTGATCGTACGACGGTGTTGCGATCAGTGTGTAACTCGTTTCAGTTGCTACTATCGCCCCCGAACGGACTGGTCCGCGGATCGTCGGCGTTCGACTCGTTCTCTCTCCCACGACTGTCGTCGGCGAAATCGACTTCTGTGTGGCTTCAAATGACGGAACCGATGCGTTCCGATACTTCGAACGCCGAGAGATGTCGGCTCACGGACCGCTCCTCGTCACGCACGGTCGGCGTTTCCAAGCGGTGGCGGGTGACCGATCCGGTGACGGATGCAGTCGTCGCAAATATATCTCTCACTCGAACTGTATGTGTTATCGGTAGGTAGTATCGGAGTATCGTCGTGTCTGCCGGGATCAACACGTTGATCCGGCGGATTCTCGTTGCCGAACGATGTATGGCCGAGTTCGGCGGCCGCGTTCGGAGCGTCTGGCTGCGGACGGTGTCGCTCTCGTGGCCGATCGCGATTCAGCAGACGTTCAATACGCTGATGCGGACGGTCGACGTCATCGTCACCGGCCTGTTTTCGCCGGCAGCCGTCGCTGCGGTCGGGCTCGCGGACCTCTACGCCCAGATACCGTTGCGGGTCGGACTGGGACTCGGGACCGGTGCGATCGCCCTCTCGAGTCAGGACACCGGCCGCGGTGCGAAGGCGACCCGTAACCGGGCGATCACACAGGCCCTCCTCATCGGGGTCCTGGCCGGAATCCCGCTGACGATCGTGGGGCTGACGGTATCGGAGCCGCTGATCGCCCTGCTCGGTGCCGAACCGGGCGTCGCCGAAATGGGCGGACGCTACCTCGGACTGGTCTTCGCCGTCGCGCCCATGCGCATCGTCGGCCTCGTCGGCGCGCGGTCGTTACAGGGGACGGGCGATACCCGAACGCCGATGCTCGTCAACGTGGGCGCGAACGCCGTCAACATCGGGGCGACGGTCGGGTTGGGACTCGGTCTCGGCGTCCTCCCCGAACTGGGGATCGTCGGCGTCGGGCTGGGGACGGCGATCAGCCGAACGCTCGAGGGCGGCGCGATCACGGCCGCGATCGCGATCGAACGGACGGCCCCGTCGTTCGCTCGCCCGCGGAGCCTCACGATCACGCGCCAACTCGTTGCCGTGAGTCTCCCGAATTTCGCCGAGGGAATGAGCACGTCCCTCGCGAACTTTCCGTTCAACGCGCTCTTGCTCACCTTCGGGACGGACGTGACGGCGGCCTACCACATCGGCCGCCGAAGCTACCAGCAGTTCAGCGGTCCACTCTACCGCTCCTACAGCGTCGCCGCGAGCGTCGTCGTCGGACAGGAACTCGGGGACGGCCGCCCCGACGACGCACGGTTTTCCGGACTGGCTATGACGGCGCTCAGCGTCCTGACGCTCAGTTTCGCCGGAGGCGTCCTGATCGTCGGCGCATCCCCGATCGCGGGACTGTTCACGACCGATCCGGCGACCCTCGAGTACGCCGCGACCTTCACTCGCATGTTCGGCGTCTCGATGTTCTTCTTCGGGTTCTTCTTCCCGCTGTCGGGGAGTCTCCGCGGTGCGGGCGATACGCGGACGCCCTTCTACGCCCGCCTCACGGGAACCGTCGGCTTCCTGCTTGGCTTTTCGTACCTCGTCGGGGTCACGTTCGGCTACGGTCTCCCCGGCGTGTACGCCGGAATCGTCCTCAACTACGCGTGGTGGACACTCGTCGTGGGAGCCGGCTTCCTGTGGGGTGGGTGGGCCGACACGGCGGCGACGATGCTGTCAGAACGAGCGAGCGATCCGAACTAACTGTCGTTCGATCAGCATCGAGCCGTTAGACACATATGTTAGCTAGTAGCTTCTACTATTGATACGATATTCGATAGATATCGAGTCGGTCTCTGAGTATCGTAGCAACCGACAAACGGACTTGGAAACTCGGGGATGCGGTCGATAGCGACGAAACGGTACGTACTGGTCGACGATGCTTCGAACGAGCGGTGAGCATCCCGATATGCGGCTGTGTGCGGTCTCACTGGGGAAATACGTAGATCCGCCGGATAATGATCGTACAAACTTTATATTGATATTGTGGTGTATGCAAAACTGACATTATTCCGTCCGACGGTTCGGATCGATACCCGAATTCGACCGCGCCGCGCTCGCGGAGCGGACCAGGCTTCTATCTCGAGTGCGGAGAGCCGCCGCTGCATTACAACCTTACGTTTGTAATACCAGTCCGGTGTCGAACGATGGACGGCTCGTTCCACTGGGCTCCGTTCGCGTCGGGGCACCGATCGTGGCGTTCCGCGGTGCGTTCGTTCTGGTCGAACGACTACGAGAACATCATGTTCACTTCGATCGTGTTCGCCGTCGACAGCAATCGGGTACGGAGATCGTTTTGCTCCCACTCGTTCTCGAGTCGATGGTGGGGTCCGGCGACGGTGACCGCTCCGTAGACGGTCCCGTCGTTGTCCAGGATCGGGGCTCCGATGGCGCTGATCCCCGGCAGATACTCCCCGCGGTTGTAGGCGACGCCCTCCTCGCGAACCGTCGCGAGTTCGTCGAAGAGGGTCGCTCGATCGGTGATCGTCTCCTCGGTGAACGCCGGGAGTCCCCACTTCGCGATCGTCTCGTCGACTCGCTCCTCGGAGAAATGAGCGAGCATCGCCTTGCCGCCGGCGGAACTGTGAAGGTAGGTGTGGGTCCCGATGTCGATGTCGCTGGTGAACGACCGCGTCCCCTCGCTGACGTTGAGTATCGTCCCGAGGCCGTTCTGGTGTGTCGAACAGAGGACTCGTTCGCCGACTTGCTCCGAGAGTTCGGCGATGGGTGAGTCGGCGGCCGCGTACAGCGGTTCTGCGTGTTTGACGTGCTCGCCGAACGAAAGGAATCGAAGGCTCAGCCGGTATTCGTCGTCTTCCTGAACCACGTACCCTTTCGAACGGAGTGTCGTCAGGTGGGCGTGGACCGTCCCCTTCGCGAGTCCCGTTCGCTCGGTGAGTTCCGTGACGCCGGCCCCTTCGGCCTGCCACAGCGCCTCGAGGATGTCGAGGGTTTTCACTACCGCCTCGATCCGATTTTCGCCGTTCGTGCCTGTTGTTCCCATACACTATCTTCATCGAAACGAAATAAAACTGTTCTGCTCTACTGAACAGCGACAGTCCTCGAAAAAACCGATCCGAATCGCGCCCGACCGTTTCCGTCGCTCCTGCCTCCGGTATCGGGCGACTGGCCGTTCATTCGCCGATTGAAAACCTGTCACACGGTAACGCTTAAGTGGGCCGTCATGTAAGACCGATTATGGACTTCAGCGAACCGTCCGAAGCCGTGCAGATCTCGAAGGCGCTGGACGATTTCATCGAGCAGGAAGTCGCCCCCCTCGAGAACGAGTACGAGCAGTTCCTCGGTGCGGATTACGAGAAACACATCGTCGACGACGAGCACCGACAGGTCCCCGAGTACCGAAACATCGTCGAGAAGATCCGCGAGAAGTCGGTCGAGGCCGGTTTCTACGGCATGACGATGCCCGAGGAGGTCGGCGGCGGCGACGTCGACATCCTCACGCGGGCCATCGTGGGCGAGCACATGTCCAACCGGCCGCCGGGATTCCACAGTGCGATCTTCGGCGGTGCCGGCGGCCCGACGCCCATCCTGCTCTCCTGTGACGAGCGCCAACGCGAGGAGTACCTCGAGCCGCTGATGGACGGCGAGATCACGACCTGCTTCGCGCTGACGGAGCCGGGCCACGGCAGCGACGCCCACCACATGGACACCCGTGCGGAGAAGGACGGCGACGAGTGGGTGATCAACGGGCAGAAGGTCTACATCACGAACGGCCCCTACGCCGACTTCGCGATGGTTTTCGCCCGGACGAGCGGCGAGGACGGCGACCTCGAGGGGATTACGTGTTTCCTCGTCGACGACGACACCCCCGGGTTCGAGGTCGGCAAGATCCACCGGGCGATGGGAATGACCCCCGGAACGCACGCGGAACTCCACTTCGACGACTGCCGCGTCGGCGAGGATCAGGTGCTCGGCGAGGTCGACCAGGGGTTCCAGGCCGCGATGAGCTGGATCGGCGGCGGCCGGATCAACATCGCCGCCGGCGCGGTGGGGACGGCCCAGTTCCTGCTCGACCTGTCGGTGGAGTACGCCCGCGACCGGGAGACGTTCGGGAAACCCATCGGCCACCGGCAGGGGGTCTCCTTCCAGCTGGCCGAACTCGCGACGGACATCGAGCAGGTCCGACAGCTCTACCGCTACGCCGCCTGGAAGATGGACGAAGGCGAGCGAGCCCGCAAGGAGGAGTCGATGGCGAAGCTCCGCGGCGCGAAGCTCGCCAACGACGCGGCCGACGTCGCGATGCAGGTCCACGGCGGTGCCGGCTTCATGAAGGACCTGCCCATCGAGCGCAACTATCGCGCGGCCCGCGTGTTCCGCATCTTCGAGGGGACCGACGAGATCCAGAAACGGACGATCGCCCGGGAACTCATCTGATCGGCCACGATGGACGACCCGACGCAGCGAGACTCCGCCACCGCCCCCTCGCAGGTCTCGAGACTCGACTTCGACATCGAGTGGCCCCCGAAACACGCCGCGGCGTACCTGATCGACGAGCCGGCCCCGATCCTGGTCGATACCGGCGATCCGGGGGACCGCGCCGAAGCGACGATCCGCGAGGGACTGGCCGCGACGGGGTACGAGCCGGACGACGTCGAGGCAGTCGTCGTCACCCACCCCCACAGCGACCACATCGGACAGGTCCCGTTCCTGCGCGAGGCCGGGGCTGGGGTGTACGCTCCCCGTCCGGTGCTCGAGCAACTCGAGCGCGATCCCGCCGACCTCGCCGCGGGGGTCCGCGAGGTCGCCCGTTCGACGGGCTACCACGGCGAGGCGATCGACCGCGCGGTCGAACACGCCCAGTCGTCCCTCGAGCGCAATCGCGGCCTGCTCGCACCCGAGGCGGCCGTTCCCTTCGAGTTCGGCGAGCCGTTTTCCGCCGCGGGTCGCGAGTTCGAGCCGATCCACACGCCCGGCCACCAGATCCACCACGCGAGCCTGGCGACGGAACTGAACGGCGAACGCGTGCTGTTCAGCGGTGACGCGCTCATCGAGCCGTTCCGGCCCGGCGCGATCCACGTCGGCATCGATTACGGTGCCTACGACGCCGTCGAGGCGTTCCACCGCGCGATGGACCGGCTCGAGGGCCGGGACGTCGATCGCGTCTTCCCCGGCCACGGCCCGGTCTTCACCGACTATCGGGGCGTCATCGAGACCACCCGCTCGGCACTCGAGACGCTCACGGGGGAGGTCCTCGAGGCGGTGACGGCCGTCGGTCCCGCATCGCCGACGGAGCTCACCCGCCACCGCGTCGGCGAGGCCCGACACCCGGCGCAGTTGCTCGACACGCTGGGTGCGCTCGGCACGCTCGAGGAACGGGGACGAGTCGAGTACGAGGATTGCGACGGCGTTCGGTACTACTCGGTCAGGAAGGCGTCGCCGTGATCCAGCGGGAGGACGACCCGGTCCGCGATGCCGCCGTAGCTTTCCCGGGCCGCCGCGAGCAGTTCGTCGGGCCGTGCTTCGATCGCGAACGTCGCCACCATCTCGTCCGTGACCAGTTCGGCCATCTCCTCCCATCGTTGGTCCTTCGAGAGGTCGTGTAGCTCCTCGCCGACGTCCCGCCAGCCGTGATGCTCGAGGACGTCGTGGTAGGTACGAGTACTGCCGTAGAAGGCGATGCGCCGGCGCACTTCCTCCCGGGACCGCTCGCGCTCTTCGTCGGTTTCCCCCGTTACGACGAACGGGCTCGCGGAGAGGGCGACGTCCTCGAGCGAGCGGTCCGCTCGGTCGGTGCCCTCGGCGACGGTCGGAGCGACGACGTCGTCGGTGTAGCTGGGCGTGTTGAACGGATGCATCGCCAACCCGTCACAGAGCTCTCCCGCGAGCCGGATGTTGTACTCGTTGACGCCCGCGATGTAGATCGGGATCTCGGGGTGGTCGATCGGGCCGGGATCGAACGTCTCGGTCATGAGCGAGAACGAGTAGTGGTCGCCCTCGTAGTCGAGTTCGGCCTCCCCCTGAAAGACGGCGAAGATGTGCCGGAGCGACTCGACGACCTCGCGCAGCCGCGGCCCCGGCGACTCCCAGTCGACGCTGAACCGGCGCTCGTTGTGGCCTTTGACCTGCGTGCCGAGGCCGAGCACGAACCGGCCGTCGGACTGTCGCGCGAGATCCCAGGCGGTGTAGGCGAGCGCCATCGGACTGCGAGTAAAGGCGAGCGCGATCCGCGTTCCCTGCTGGATCTCCTCGGTTCGGTCGGCAATGAGCGGGTGCGGGAGGAACGCGTCGTTGTCCGTCTCGGGCGTCCAGACCCCGTCGAAGCCGAACTCCTCGGCACGCTCGGCGGCTCCACCGGCGTCGCCTGCCAATCCCGGTACCATCGCGTCAATGCGAAGGTCTGACATACACGGTGGTCGACGGGGGACCCCTTCAATCTATGGACGCGTCGTGGCTCGAGCGGCGAACCACCCTCGAGTCCCGGACTCAGACGACGCGGTTCTCGAGGGCCGCTCCCTCGCGAAACCGCTCGTAGTTCCGGAGGAAGACGTCGGCACACCGCTCCCAGTAGTGGGGCGTGCTCCCGGCCATGTGGGGCGTCACGAGCGCGTCGTCGCGGTCCCACAGCGGCGAGTCGTCGGGGAGCGGTTCCGCCTCGAAAACGTCCAGCGCAGCGCCGCCGAGTTCGTCGGCCTCGAGCGCGTCGACCAGCGCGGGTTGATCGACGACCGCGCCGCGGGCGACGTTGACGAGGATCGCCTCGTCGCGCAGGGTCGCGAGGGCGTCGGCGTCGATCAGCCCCCGCGTCTCGTCGGTCAGCGGACAGGCGAGGACGAGATAGTCGCTCTCGGCGAGCACCGCCTCGAGGCCGTCGGGACCGTAGATGTCGTCGACGGCGTCCGGCGCACTGGTCGGATCGCGTTTGGTTCCGATCACGCGGGCGTCGAAGGGCCGGCAGTAGTCGGCGACCTGCGAACCGATCGCGCCGACGCCGACGATGCCGACCGTTCGGTCACCCAGTTCGCCGCCCGTGTAGCGGTCCCACTCCCGCCGTTGCTGTTGGGCGACGGCGCGATCGAACCCTCGCTCGAAGTGAAACAGGTAGCCGAGTACCTGCTGGCCGATCGGTTTCGCGTGAATCCCCGAGACGGTCGTCAACGCGACGTCGCGGTCGGCCAGCGCGTCGTGATCGTAGGCGTCGGTACCCGCGCTGAGCGCCTGCACCCACTCGAGGTCGGTGGCCGCCGCGAGCACGTCCTCGGGGAGTCGATGCGTGAGGAGTACCTCCGCGTCGGCGACGGCGTCGAGCAGGTCGTCCTCGTTCTCGACGTGCTCGAGGTCGATATCCGGCCGCCGCGCGCGAATCTCCTCGGTGACGATCGGGCCGCCACCTGCGAGGACGTGGGGGGTGACGACGACCGTCACGAGCTACTCGTCCCCCGACTCCTCGCGTTCCTCGAGCTTGTACTTCTGGATCTTCCCCGACGTCGTCCGCGGGAGTTCGTCGATGAACTCGACCTCGCGGGGGTGCTTGTAGGAGGCGACGTTGTCGAGGAAGAAGTCTTTGATCTCCTCGCTCGTGACGTCGACGCCGGGTTCGACCCCCGGCTTGGTGACGACGTAGGCCTTCGGAACCTCGTTGCGGCGCTCGTCGGGGATACCCACCACCGCGCCCTCGGCGACCGCCTCGTGCTCGGCGAGGAGTTCCTCGAGTTCGCTGGGGTAGATGTTGTAGCCGGCGGAGTTGATCATGTGCTTCTTCCGGTCGACGATCTCGTAGTAGTTGTCCTCGTCCCGCCGGGCGATGTCGCCCGTGCGGAACCAGCCCTCTTCGGTAAAGGCCCGCTCGGTCGCCTCGGGCATCCCGTGGTAGCCCTTCATCACCTGCGGACCGCGGACGAGGAGTTCGCCCTCCTCGCCGATACCGACCGTCTCGCCGCTCGAGTCGACGATCTTGGCTTCGGTCATCCGAGTCGGCTGGCCGATCGTGCCGTGGCGCAGGCCGAACGTCGAGCCACGCTGGGAGTGGGTCGCGCCGTTCGTCTCCGTCAACCCGTATCCCTCGGCCATTTCGACGCCGGCGACCTCCTCGAACTCCTCCTGGACGGCGACGGACATCTTCGCGCCGCCCTCGCCAGCCGACTCGAGGCTGGTGAGATCGTACTCGTCGAAGTCCTCGCTGTTGATCATGTCGACGTACATGGCGGTGACGCCGACGTAGTGGGTGATCCCCTCCTCGTCGATCAGTTCCATCGCCGCGTCGGCGTCCCAGTTGGCCGCACTCCGCAGGTAGACGCTCCCGCCGCGGACGAGCGGCTGCCAGGCGGTGTGGGTGAAGCCGGTGATGTGGTACAGCGGCAGCCAGACGAGGCTGCGGACGGCCTCGTCCTCGAGGGCGTGGTCCTGGGAGAGGATGGCGAACGTCTGGGCGCGGAAGTTGCGGTGGGTGAGCTCGACTCCCTTGGGCTTGCCAGTCGTTCCCGAGGTGTAGGGTAACAGCGCCACGTCGTCGTCGGCCCGCTCGACGAACGTCTCCTCGTCCCGGACGTCGGCGAAGGCGTGGAAATCGTCGGCATCCGTCCCGACCGAGATGACGACCGGGTCCCAGTCGATCTCGGCGAGTGCCTCCTCGAGGAACGGTTCGAGGGCCTCGTGTGTCAACACGACGGTCGCCTGGGTGTCCTCGAGCTGGTAGGTCAGCTCCCGCTTGCGGTACTGGGGATTGACCGGCGAGACGATCACGCCCGCTTTGAAGGCCCCGAGCGCGCCGATCAGGTACGGCGGACAGTTCGGCAGGTACTGGAGCAGTACGTCGCCGGGTTCGATCCCGAGGTCGGCCAGGCCGCCGGCGAACCGCGAACTCTCGGTCTGGAGTTCGTCGTGGGTCAGCGTCTCTCCGTGGTACTCGATCGCCCGTGCGTCGCCGTGGTGGCGCGCCGTCTCGTCGTGCAGTCGCGCGACGTTTCCTTCTCTCGCACTTTCGCTAACGCTTGCCAAATCCATGCGCCATGATATCACGCAGTAATATAAAATAGTACCCCTGACGGGGAGAGGGCGTCGGAATCCGCAGTTCAGTCGGTCAGTACCGATTCGTCGTCCAAGCTCGAAGCGGGTTCTCGACTTCGTCTCCCCACGTGTCCGTCTCCGATGTACGGGACACGCGTATGGCTCAGCAGTGTACCCGAGGCGCGGGTACCGGCCTCGATTCAGTAGCGGCCGGCGCGGCCGGCCGCGAGACGAATGCTGTGACATAACCTACCACAACTTATTTGCGGTCGGTCGGGATATCGGGAGACCATGGCACGATCCGAGAGGCGGAGGGACGCCTGTGACTGAACCGATCGTCGCGGGCGTCGCCGAAAGCGAACTCGGCGAAACGCCCGACCGGAACTGGCTCGATAACGCGGCGATCGCGACCGTTCGCGCGCTCGAGGACGCCGGCTGTACTCTCGACGAGGTCGACGGCGTCGCGGTCGCCGGCGGCGACGACTACATGCCGGCGCTGGTACTCGCGGAGTACCTCGACCTCGACGAACCCTCGTTTCTCGAGGGGACCGAGATCGGCGGCTCGTCGTTCGAGCACTTCTGTGGCCACGTCGGCGACGCGATGGCCCGCGGCGAGGCCGACGTCGTGGTCGTCGCCTACGGCTCGACGCGCAAGACGGGCCCCGACAGGGAGCAATCGCTCGAGGAGACCCACCCGATCGACGGCTTCGTCCGGCCGACGGGCCTCTTCAGGCCGCCCGGAGCCTACGCGATGGCCGCGCGGCGACACATGCACGAGTACGGGACGACCGAGGAACAGCTCGCCGAGATCGCCGTCTCGACTCGGGAGTGGGCGTCGATGAACCCCAAGGCGGCCCATCGAGAGCCGATTACGGTCGACGACGTTCTCGAGTCCCGACGGATCGCCGAGCCGTTCGACCTGCTGGACTGTTGTCTCGTCTCGGACGGCGGCGGCGCGGTCGTGCTCGTGAGCGAGGAGCGGGCCCGCGAACTCGACGTGCCGGAGATCGCCGTCGCTGGCGTCGCGTCGACGAGCACCCACCGTCAGGACGTAAGCGAGATGCCCGACATGACGACCACCGGCGCGGCGGTCACGGGACCGAACGCCTTCGAGCAAGCGGGGATTACCCACGACGACGTCGACGTCGCCGAGATATACGACTCCTTTACGTACACCGCGCTGGTCACCCTCGAGGATCTCGGTTTCTGCGAGAAGGGCGCGGGCGGCGCGTTCGTCGAAGGCGGCACCACCGCTCCCGGCGGCGAGTTACCGATGAACACGCAGGGCGGCGGCCTCTCGTACTGTCACCCCGGTCACTTCGGCGTGTTCGTCCTCGTCGAGGCCGTCCGCCAGCTCCGGGGCGAGTACACGGGCGACCGGCAGGTCGACGACGCCGAGGTCGCCGTCGCCCACGGTACCGGCGGCCTACTCTCTTCGAGTAGCACGGTCGTCCTCCGGAGGGAATCATGACGGGGCAGGTCGAGGACTGCCGCGACGAATGGGAGGGGCCAGTTCCCGTCCCGACCGGTGCGACGGTCCCGTTCTGGGAAGCGACGCTCGAGGGCAGACTCCTGTACCAGGAGTGTGACTGTGGTAACCGCCAGCTGTACCCGCGAGCGGTCTGTACCGCCTGCGGGGCCGAGGACCCGCCGTTCGAGGCGAGCGAAGGCGTCGGCACGATCTACACGTACACCGTCTGCTACGTGCCCGGCGAGCCGGGGTTCGCCGATCGGACACCCTACGTCGTCGGCGCGATCGAGCTCGCGGAGGGGCCGCGCCTGCTCGCCCTGCTCGATGCCGATCTCGAGCGTCTCGAGATCGGCGCGGCCGTCGGCGTCACGTTCTGGCAGATCTCCGAGGAAGCAGCGATTCCGGTGTTCGTCCCGGAGTAACACGTTCGGCGCGCGTCTTTTTTATTCGAGGTCGGCCGTCGCCGTTCCGGTCAGCAGCGTCTCGCCGTCGGTCGTCCGCGCCTCGAGTGCCGTCTCGACGGTTCCCGAATCGCGATCGACTTCGACGACCTCGCCGGTGGCGACGACGGTGTCGCCGGGGAAGACGCGCGACTGGAACCGGAGGCCGAAACTCGCGACGTCGGCGAGGTCGAACCACTCAGTGACGACCCGCGAGGTGAGTCCGGCGGTGAACATGCCCTGCCCGAAGACGCTCTCGTTGCCCGCGGCCGTCGCGTAGGGCTCGTCGTAGTGGATCGGGTTGAAGTCGCCGCTGGCACCAGCGTACTTGACGAAGTGTTGGCGCTCGAGGTCCTCGACGACGACCGTCGGTCCGGCGTCGCCGACCGCGAGGTCGTCGACCGTGTGGACGCGCTCGAACTCGGCGGTCGTCTCCGACGGCGCTGTCGGCTCCGTTCGGGCGGCTCCGCCGTTCGTCTCGGCCGCGGGGTCGTCGGTCGGTTCGCCCGCCTCGCCGTCGCCGTTCCCATCGCCGTCGTCGACCGCACCCTGCGTTTCGATCGCGGTCGAGCGATCGGTGAGGACGAGGTCGCCGTCTCGCGTCCGGTACTCGGTCTCGAGGACGGCGAAGGTCATCGTCCCCGCGCGGCCGCCCTCGCGCTGGAAGACGTCCGCGAGGGTGGTCGTTCCCTCGAGGACGTCGCCGACGTAGATCGGGCGCTCGTACTCGTGGGCCTGCTCGCCGTGGAGGACGTACTCCGGCTGGAAGCCGAGGTCGAAGCCCTTGCCGTCGACGTCGGCGGGGGTGTACCGCGGGAACCGGGCGACCTGCGTGTAGGTCAGCGGTGCGGGCACGCGGTCGTGGCCCCGCTCGGCCGCTGCCGTCTCGTCGCGGAACACCGGGTCGTCGGACGTGATCGCTCGCGCGAACTCCTCGACCTTGCCGGGTTCGATGCGGAACGCTTTGGCGGTGACTCGGGAGTCGCCGACCATCGCCTCGAGTTCCTCGAGGGGCTTATTCGGCATCGTGGCCCTCCGTGGCTTCTGGGGCGGTCGCGGGCTGGTCGGTCGTCGCGTCGCGTCGCACCTCGGTGCGGTGTCCGCGTTTCATTGGCGACATGGTTTGCGGACGACTGACATAACAGTACCCTTCTCGGATGCGAGTCGCGTGAGACCGTTCGGCGGATCTGGATTCACCGGCTGAAGTCGTCCTCCCAACGGTGATGAGTGTCCTGTTACCGTGGTAACACTGAAAGGCCACGCCCTCCCCAACCGATTCGTTCGCTCCTTTCAGTCGCTCACTCATCCCTCGCGCAATGTCGGCCCGCGTCTCACTCGTCGTTCGCCGCGGGCCAGCGCGCGCCACCGCGTGCCGACCGGTCGAATCGCTTATACCGGCGGTCGATGAACCCGTAGACGCTCATGGCAGAGAGTATCATACTCGGCTCGAGCGAACGGTCAGTAGAACGGACGCGCGTCGCGGAGGCGCACCGATGACGACGGCACAGTTCAGCGTCGACGGGGAGACTGCGATCGTCACCGGCTCCTCGAGTGGCATCGGGAGGACGATCGTCGAGCGCTTCGCCGACGACGGCGCGAACGTGGTCGTCACGTCTCGCGAACTCGAGAACGTCGAGCCGGTCGCCGACGCGATCAACGAGAGCGATCGGCCGGGCGAGGCGATCGCGATCGAGTGCGACGTGACGGATCGGGAGGCCGTCCAGCGACTCGTCGACGAGACCGTCGCGGCGTTCGGCGCGCTCGACGTGCTGATCAACAACGCGGGGGCGAGCTTCCAGGCCCCGCCGGCCGAGATCAGCGAGAACGGCTGGAAGACGATCGTCGACATCAACCTCCACGGCACGTTCCACTGCTCGCAGATCGCCGGCGAGTACATGCGCGAGCACGGCGGCGGCCGGATCGTCAACTTCGCCAGCGTCGCGGGCACCCGCGGCTCGCGGTCGATGAGTCACTACGGGGCCGCCAAAGCCGGCGTCGTCAACTTCACGACCTCCGTCGCGGCCGACTGGGCCGAGGACGACATCTGGGTCAATTGCATCGCGCCCGGCCTCGTCGCGACCGAGGGCGTCCGCACTCAGATGGGCGTCGACGACGATGCGGACGAAATCGCCCGAACGACCCCGGACCGCACCATCGGCAGCCCCGAGGAGGTCGCCGACCTCGCGCAGTTCCTCGCCAGTCCCGCCTCCTCGTACATGGTCGGCGAGACGGTCACGATCAAAGGACGACCGCGCCTCGAGGAGTAACCCGGCGGACGCTCACCTCGCGTATACCGCCGTGGGGGCTCGCCCCTCGAGTTAGGGACAGGTGTCTCGAAACATGTTCACTGTTACCAGTACCCGCATACTTTTCAGGTCGAACGACAAACCACTGGCAATATGGAGCTCGATATCGTCCCTGCGGAGACGCTCCTCGAGCCGCCCTACGACGGGAACGTCGCCAACTTGCTCGACCGAGCGATTACGAAATTCCCTGATACGATCGCGATCGAACACGCCGGCGAGACGATCACCTACCGCGAGTTCGGCGATCGCGTTGCACGGATTGCGAACGGGCTTCGAGAACTCGGCCTCGAGGCCGGCGACCGGGTCGGCGTCTACATGCCGAACGGCATTCCCTTCTGTACCGCCATCTGGGCCTGCTGTCACGCCGGTGTCATCGCGAGTCCGCTGAACCCCGAATACCGCCGTCGCGAGATCGAATACCAGCTCGACCACGCCGACGCGGAGGCGGTGCTGGTCGAGGGCGCGGCGCCACGCGCCGCGGGAGATGCGAGCGGGTATCGCCCGCGAGCCGACGCCTACGTCGTCGAGGCCGTCGCGGACCTCGAGACGGAGATCGTCGGCGCGACGCCGGGTAGCGACCACCCGTCACTGCCGGAACTCGGCGGCGATACGAACGCGGCGATCGCCGACCGCGAGGACGACGATGTCCTCCTCCAGCCCTACACCTCGGGGACCACGGGCGAGCCCAAGGGCGTCCTGTTGACCCACCGCAACTTCCGGGTCCAGATCGCACAGGGCGTCTCGAGTTACAGCGCGAGCCCGATCGACGGCGACGGGCTCATCGTCCTGCCGATGTACCACATCACCGGGCTGCTCGGGATGATGGCGTCGCTGTGTGCCGGTCGGACGCTGCACCTGCTCCGCCCGGATCAGTGGGACCCGGAACGGGTCCTCCGCACGCTCGACGAGCACGACGTGCCGTCGTTTACCGGCGTCGCCGCGATGTTCGTCGATCTGCTCGAGGCTTCCGATCCCGACGAGTACGACCTGTCGACGCTGGTTCGGGCGGGACAGGGTGGCGACAAGCTCCCGGCACCGACCCAGGAGCGATTCGAGGAGGCCTTCGACGTCCCGCTCTCGGAGGGGTACGGCCTGACCGAGACGACCGCGACGACCCACACGATCCGGTGGTCGTCGCTCGGAAACAGGCCCGGCAGCGTCGGGCAACCCGTCGGCCACACGCGCTCGAAGATCGTCGACGAGGACGGGACCGAGGTCGGCCCCGGCGAGGAGGGCGAAATCCTCGTTCAGGGACCACAGGTGATGAAGGGCTACTACGAGAACCCCGAAGCGAACGACGAGGTATTCACGGCGGAGGGGTGGTTCCGCACGGGCGACATCGGGACGCGGGACGCGGACAACTACTACTACATCAAGGGACGCGAGAAAGAGATGATCCTGACCGCGGGGTACAACGTCTATCCGCGGGAAATCGAGAACGTGCTCTACGAGCATTCGGCCATCCACGAGGCGGCGGTCTTCGGCCTTCCCGACGACCGCCGGGGCGAGACCGTCGCCGCCGCGATCACGCCGAAAGCGGGCGCGGACCTGACCGCGGACGACGTCGAGGCGTACGTCCTCGACGAACTCGCACCCTACAAACACCCGCGAGTCGTCGAGATCCGTCCCGACCTCCCGAAGACGGGGAGCGGAAAGATCCGCAAGACGGCGTTACGGGACGAATTCCTCGAGGAACACGGGCCCGAATCGTGAGCCACTTGTACGCGAGCGCTCGAATCGGTAGCTACTGCTTGAATGTCTGAACAGTCCCCCTATTCGACGGCCGAGATCAGGACGATCGCCCTCGCAGTCATCGCCGGCGTCTTCTTCGGCGGGGTGGCGACGGGCGTCGCCTTTCCGACGCTGCCGCTGCTCGACGAGAAACTCGTGATCAGCGCGGTCATGCTGAGCGTGATCCTCTCGGCCAACCGGATCGCGCGACTGTTCATGAACACGCCGGCCGGGACGATCATCGACCAGGTCGGCGCGCGGAAACCGATGATCTTCGGGCTGTTCACGCAGGCGCTGGCCCCGTTTGGCTACATCGTCGGCCTCCACACGCCGCCGACGGATCTCGGAACGGTACCGTTGCTCGGCGACGTGTCGCTGCCGGGGGTCGTCTTCGTTCTGGCGCGGCTGTTCTGGGGCGTCGGGAGCGCGTTCGTCTTCATCGGGGCGTTCGCGACGATCACGTACGTGACGACCGCCGACAACCGCGGCCGGTGGGTCGGCTACATGCGTGGCGGGCAGTCGCTGGGCTTCCCGACCGGGCTCGTCGTCGGGGGCGTGCTGACCGATCTCGCCAGCATGCAGACGGCGTTTCTCGCTGCCGGCGTGCTCGCGTTGATCGCCGGCACCGTCGCGACGCTCGTCCTGCCGGACGTCCACGGGGGCGCGGAAGGGCGAGCCGCCAAGCTCCGGGAGGTCCCGTCGCTGCTCGCCGGCAACCCGACCGTCGTCCTGATCGGGTACGGGAACTTCACCCTTCGATTCCTCTGGGGCGGGATCATCCTCTCGACGCTCGCCCGCTACGCCAGCGACGCCGGCCTCGAGCTCTCGGCGCTCGGCGCGGCGGGCGTCAGCGGGATCGTGATGGGGCTGGGCGTGCTCACGTCGGGATCGATGACCATGGTCACCGGCTGGGTGTCGGACATGGTCAGCGATCGGACGCTGCTGACGGTGCCCGCGTTTCTGGCGATGGGCGCGGGCTTTCTGATCATCGCCTACGTCCCGACGATCGAGGCGCTGCTCGGAGCGATCGTCCTCGTCGGCGGCGGGATGGGCGCGGCCGCACCGGCGCTGCTCGCGATCATGGGCGATCTCACCCCTGGCGACGAACTCGGACGGATGGGCGGCGTCTACCAGGTGATGGGTGACGTCGGGCTCAGTCTCGGACCGCTGATCGCGATCCCCGCCGTCGACCTCTGGTTTGGCTACCAGTTGACGTACGTACTCTGTGCCGCGCTCGTCTTGAGTTGCCTGACGATCGTCTCGCTCCCGCTGTTGCGAAACCCCGACGTCTCGAGGGCGGGCGCGAAAGCGGACGAAGGGTAGCGTCGGTGCCTCGTCCGTGCCGCTCCTCAGACGGTCCGCTGTCGGTTCTCGGTGCACTCGCACGGCTGGGCGGGGCGTCGGCACTGACCGATAGGAGTCCGTCTCACGGCCGGTCCATCTCACAGCCCACGAGCCAGCGGCGTTTGGGGAAGCTTTCATAGCCGCCGAGGCGATATTGGTATATAATGTCTCCCATACGGAGAACGGCCGCTCGCGTGCGTCCGTGGCTTCCCCCGGTCGCCGTGGCACTCGCGGCGGGACTCGCCGCCGTGGGGGGCTCGTACTTGGCCGTCGGCCGACGGCCGGCGTTCGTCGCGACGCCGATCGATCGACTCGTCGTCGCACTCAGCCCCGACGCACTCGTGGCCGTCGCGATCACCGAACTCGGCACGCTCGGCCACCAGTTGGCCTTCCTGACGGCCATCGCACTGACGTGTGTCTGTTTCGGACTGGCGGCGCTGCCCGGCGTCTTGCTCCTGTGGGGACGCGGTCCCGTCCGCGAGACACTGGCCCGCCGAGGTGCCATGCCCGCTGCCGGCGTGGTCGTCGGAACGGCGCTGCCGGGTGCGATCGCGTTCGGGCTGACTGGGTCGCCGATATCGAGCGCCGCCACTGCCGCCGGAGCCGGGCTCGTCTCCCTGGTGACGGTTGCGGTGGCCGCGCTCGCCGCCGACGGGGACGCCACCCTCGGCTCTCTCGGCCGGCGGCGCGTCCTCGGGGCCGTCGGATCGGCGGTCGGCCTGAGTGTGCTCGGCGTCTTCGTTCGCGGAACCGGGGAGGAGTCGGTCCCGCCGGGTCTCGAGATCCCCGCGGACGCCCGGCCCGCGGTTCGAGAGTCGCTCACGCGGGCGAAAGAGCAGTCGCTCGCCGTCGAGGGACTCGAGCCGCTGGTCAGCACGGACTTCTACGAAGTCGACATCGCCAACGTCGACCCCGCCGTCGACCGCGAGGAGTGGTCGCTCTCGATTACGGGGGCCGTCGAAGCGGAGGCGGAGTACGAGTTCGCGGACATCGAAGCCATGCCCCTCGAGGACCGGTTCGTCACGTTACGCTGCGTCGGCGACCAGCTCAACGGCCGGCAGATGGATACGGCCCTCTGGAGCGGCGTGCCCGTCGAGGCGCTCCTCGAGGAGGCAACTCCCCGTGGGACTCGCGTTATCCTGCACGGCGCGGACGGCTACTACAACGAGTTCCCGCTCGAGGCGCTACGGCCGGGGCTGTTGGCCTTCCGTATGAACGGTCGCCCGTTGCCGCGGGCACACGGCGCTCCGCTGCGTGCACTGGTGCCGGGTCACTGGGGCGAGATCAACGTGAAGTGGCTGACCGAGATCGAGGTTCGCGACGAGGAGACGATGGGCTACTGGGAACACCGCGGCTGGCACGGCACCGGCCCGGTGGAGACGGTCGCCAAGCTCTGGCAGGTCAACCGCCTCGGCGGCGGGCGTATCGAAGTCGCCGGCCACGCCTATGCCGGCACCAGGGGCATCGAGGCCGTCGAGGTCTCGACCGACGGCGGCGACACCTGGGTCGACGCCGAACTGTCCGACCACCTTCCGGGCGAGGACGTCTGGCGGCAGTGGCGACACGAGTACGGAGCGGGCGGGAGACACGACGTGATCGTCCGGGCTCGAGACGGGAACGGCGACCTCCAGATCCCCGAGGCGGACGGTCCGAAACCCGACGGCGCGACGGGCTGGGTTTCGGAAACTGTCGGGACACGGTAAGCAGGACGCCGGTATCCGTGACCCCGGTTCGCTCGGGACGATACCGACCCGTCCCGTCGCGTTCGGCCGGCGAGCCTTCGGGGGAATTACCGCTCCGCATCCCCGATCGGTGGGTTTCCCCATCCGTTATCCCGACAGAATGTAATCACCGCTCCGTATATCTGAAAAAATAGTGAACTTTTATATGTCTGCCCGAAGCCGTTAGCACTGTGTAGTGGGACTTGATAGCAGATGACAAGAAATACCTTCAATCGACGTCGGGTCCTTGCAGGGGCCGGTGCAGGAATAACTGGTGTCGTGGCTGGCTGTTTGGGCGGCAGTGGTGGTGGTGACGACGAGGTCCACTTCATCACGGACTACTACAACGACTCCTGGGAGCCCCTCTGGGGCGACCTCGAGTCGGAGTTCGAGGACGAGACCGACACCTCGTTGAACATCGAGGAGGGCGGCATGTCCGGCACGCAGGAAGGGCGGCTCGCCCAGCTGATTCAGGCGGGCGAGCCGCCGGACGCCAACACGTCCACGTTCGACCAGGTGGCCGACATCTGGGAAACCGGGCAGCTCGAGACCGTCAACGACGTGGTCTCGTCCATCGAGGAGGTCAACGGGGAGATAAACACCGAGGCGTTCCTGGGGGAGGGCGACGACATCTACCAGATCCCTCACGGGTTGTACGTCTCGAACTTCCAGTACCGGGCGGACATCTACGAGCAACTCGGGCTGGACGAACCGGAGACCTTCCAGGACGTCCTCGACAACGCTCAGGTCATCGACGAGTCGGACGAGGTGGACGCTCGCGGGTACGGGTTAGCGGGAATGCCGACCGGCAAGAGCCAGGACGAGTTCCTCGTTCTCCTGTCGAGCGCGGGCGTCTCCGGGATCGGCCTCCGGTGGAGCGACCCGGACGCCCGCGAGGAGCTCGAGGTGTACTTCCCCGAGGAGGAGGTGACGATGGTGTTACAGTACATGAAGGACCTCGCCGAGTACTCGCCGGACCCGACCAGCATCGGCTGGGCGGAGTCGCTCAGCCAGTGGGTCCAGGGCCAGTACGCCCAGTGTTATCACCTCAACGCCTGGCCGGTCGGCGTCACCGCGCTCACGGCCGAGGCCCAGGACAACGACGCCCTGCGCGGATTGGCCGAGGCCACACAGGTGCGGGCGTATCCGACCTGGGGAGAGATCGATAAGGACGACAACTGGCTGTCCGCACCGGCACCGGACGGCTACCACGTCTTCTCGAACGGCACGAACACGGCGGGTGCCAAGGAGTGGTTCGAGTGGCTCTACGCCGATAGTATGGAGCGAACCGTGAGCTTCTACGAGGCGGATCCGGGCCGGTTCCTGCCGACTTACAGCGACGTACTCGGCTCCGACGCCTTCCAGAACCAGGACATCTTCCAGGCCCACCCCCACCTGCTCGAGAAACTCGAGTACTGCCAGAACGAGATCTGGGGCAACCACTACGGCAGCGTCGACGAGGCCAACATCTCCTCGCCCGAGTCGCTGTACATGCAACGGCAGTGGTTCTACGGCGAGATGGTCAACCGAGTTGTCACCGAGTCGATGACCATCCAGGAGGCCTACGAGTGGGGCCGCGGGGAACTCGAGGACGCCTTCGCGGCCGCCCAAGAGCAGTTCGGATAACCGATCCGACTCCGTCAGGTCCCCGTTTAGTCACGTTCGGGGCTGAACGGGTTGTTTACAGATGACCGTGAGATTAACATGCATGGATGGAGAACGAACGTAAATATGGCCAGTGAAACCGGAGAATCGATTCGACCTCGCAGGACGTATATCCCGTGGGACGAGCTGCCCGTGGAACGGGAGACCGTCGCCGGGTTCGGGACCGTCCTCCCAGTCGTCGTACTGTATACACTTATCGCGGTGTTTCCGATCGTCTTCGCGTTCTGGGCATCGTTACACGACATCCACACGCTCAACCCCGAGTGGGAGTGGGTCGGCCTCGCGAACTACGCCGAGGTCCTGAACATTTCCACGTTCTGGGGGTCGCTGTGGCGCGGGGTCGTCTACATGGTCGGCAGTACCCTCATCCAGCTCGCCGTTGGCCTCTGGATGGCACTCGTCCTCAACCGCATCACGCGGGGCCAGAAGTTGCTCACCGCGGTGGTCTTTACGGCCTACCTGATCCCGACGATCATCGTCTCGCTGGTGGCGCTTCGGGTATTCGACCCGCTCGGGGGCGTGTTCCAGATGTACGGTGCCGAGTGGTTCGGCCTGTGGGGCGCTCAGGAAGCGCCGCTTGGCTCGCGCGATTGGGCGATGCGGCTTTTGATCCTCGTCGGCAGCTGGAAGTTCGCCGTCTTCGTTACCATCTTCACGCTCGCACAGTTGCGCGCGATTCCCGATCGGTTCTACGAGGCGGCGAAGGTCTGTGGCGCGAACCGGTGGCAGATGTTCCGCGATATCACGCTGCCACGTCTCATGGGGATCGTTCTGGTCGTCGTCTTGCTCCGGTCGGTGTTCATGTTCAACAAGTTCGACATCATCTGGCAGCTCACACAGGGTGGCCCCGGTAACGCCACGACCACGCTCCCCGTGTTGGCCTACAAGACCGTCTACACGGACCAGGCCTACGGGCTCGCCAACGCGATCTCCATCGTCATGTTCCTCTTCCTCTTGGCGTCGGCGATCGTCTACTTCAAACTCTTCAACCCCAGCGAGGAGGTGGAGACGACGACATGAGTCAGAGTGAGCCACCGGGAGGGGTGTTCGGCCTCTCGTACGACGACGAGACTCGAGTCATCGAACTACTGAAACTCCTCAGCACTGCGATCATCGTCCTCGTCGGTGCCTGGCCGATCTACTGGCTGACTCAGCTCGCGTTCACCGACTACGAGACGGTCGAGGACGCCATCACCTACTTCCCCACACCCGGGATATTCACGCTCGACAATTTCACGGTCCTGACGGACCCGGAGATGTATACCTACATGTTCAATACGGTCGTCGTGGCCATCGGGACCATCGTCACGGTGGTCATCGTCTCGCTGATCGCGGGGTACGGTCTCGCGCGACTGGAGTTTCCCCACAAGGAGAACTTCGCGCGAATCCTCCTCGTCGGGTATCTCTTCAGTCCCATCGTCATCGGCATTCCGCTCTACCAGATCTGGCGGTCGATCGGACTGCTCGGAACCCGCGTCGGACTCATCATCGCACTGTCGGCGATCTCGATGCCCTTCGCGGTGTGGCTGATGTGGAAGTACATCATGACGATCCCCGAGGCTCACGAGGAGGCCGCGTGGGTCGACGGTGCCTCGCGCTGGCGGAGCTTCCGCGACGTCGTCGTCCCCCAGTGCCGGCCGGCGATCATCGCCGCGGCGCTGTTCGCCTTCGCACTCGCCTGGAACGACTTCACGTTCGCGCAGATCCTCCTGCCGTCGACCGACACCACGACGTTCGCACCCGGCATCCTCCGGGCGATGGGGCAGGCCCAGTTCCTCCCGGACGCCTACCTGATGGCGGTCTCGCTGGCCATGACGCTGCCACCGCTGCTGTTCGCCTACTTCATGCAGAGCTACCTGCTGAAGGGGTTCCAGGTCAGAGCCCTCTGAGAGCGTGTCCTACGTTCGCAACCAAAACAACGATCCAAACTAACATATGACAGCTATCGAGATTCGGAACCTGACGAAAGTGTACGAGGAATCGGGCAACGACATCGTCGCAGTCGACGACGTCGACCTGACCATCGAGGACGGCGAGTTCGTGACGCTCGTCGGCCCCTCGGGGTGTGGGAAGACCACGACGCTGCGGTGTGTCGCGGGACTAAACAAGCCGACCAGCGGCACGATCAGGTTCGGCGATCGGGACGTGACGGACACGCCGGTCCAGGAGCGCAACATCGCGTTGCTCTTCCAGGACATCGCGCTGTACCCCCACATGAGCGTTCAGGAGAACATGGCCTACGGTCTCAAGATCACGGGCTTCTCGCGGGAAGAGCGCATGGCTCGCGTCCGGGAGGCCGCGAAGCTCCTCCAGATCACCGACCAACTCGAGAAAATGCCCGCCGACCTCTCGGGCGGCCAACAACAGCGCGTCGCGCTCGGCCGATCGCTCGTGCGCGATCCGGAGGTCTTCCTGTTCGACGAACCCATGTCGGATCTGGACGCCAAACTCAAGGCCGAGTTGCGGCCGGTCGTCGAGAAGGTGACCGATGAGATCGGCTGCCCGACGCTGTACGTGACCCACGATCAGGAGGAGGCGATGACGATGTCCGACCGCGTCGCGGTCATCAACGACGGCGAACTCGAGCAGGTCGCCCCGCCCAAGGAGGTCTACGACGAACCGAGTTCGCAGTTCGTCAGCCAGTTCATCGGCCAGCCGTCGACCCAGTTCTTCGAGGGCACCGTCAGGGCCGTCAACGGGACCGCCGAACTGGTCGTCGGCAACTACGAGTACGACCTCGCCCGCGAGGGGCTCGAGGGGTGGGCCGGCGACGACGTCCGCGTCGGGCTCCGCCCGCAGTATATCACCGTCAGCGACGACCCCGAGACCGGCATTCCAGCGACGCACTTACTGGACGAGCCCTTAGGCGATGCGACGCACAGCTTCTTCGAGACGGAGTTCGGCGAAATCGTCGTCGTCACCGATCCCGACTTCGAGGGCGGCGGCGAGGAGTACGGACTCGTCTTCCAGTCCGAGTCCATCCAGCTGTTCGACGACGACTCCGGCGTCCGGATCGCCTGAGGCGGTCGCCGTGTCGCCTCGGAGCGGTCAGTTCTCTCGTGGTTCGTCCGCTCGAGCGGCCGCACTCGTCTCACCGTCCGCTGAGGCCGCCGCGTTGCCATCCGTCGGTGCCGTCGACTGAACGACGACCGTCCCGGCCGCGCGGTCGCCGAGGCGACGGCCGTCGGTCGCCAGCGCCGCCACGAGGCCGACCACGACCGGCGGGACGCCGAGCAGATCGACGTATCGAAAGAGGTTCCGCACGGCACTGGCGCGGTAGGTGCACGGACAGCCGTCCGCCATGACGACCAGCAGGCCGCGGTTTACTTTCCCGGGGGTCCGGCCGTAGCGCCACTCGAGAACGAACGAGTAGCTGGCGTAAATCGGCGCGAGGACGACCAGCGACAGGACGATCGCGTACCCGCCGAGGGCCTCGTACGGCCCGCTGAAGACCACGCTGAAGCCGTATATCAACGGAAGTTCGATCAACACGTAGCAGACGAACAGGTCGATCGCCGCCGCACTGCCGCGGGCGAGCAACACGTCGAGGTCGTCGGCGGTCTCCAGTACCGGAGCCGGTTGCCGCTGGGTCGGCAGGAACCCGTCCAGTTTCCAGTCGATCACGGTGCCGTCGCCCCGCCGTTCATGAGGGAAGCATTCGGCAGAGTGTACAAAATACCTGCCCCTCGGTCGGTAACGGGCGTCGTCACTCCATGCTGACGTCCGTGCGAAGCGTCGCGAGGAAGTAGATCAACAGGAGGAGGGTGATCCCGGCGAACACCTGTACGTCGATAGACAGGCCTTCGTCCACGCGGAACAGCAAGACGCTGGTGACAGCGAGCACGAAAATAGCGCTGGCGGTTCGCCACCGTTCTCGAACCTTCTCGAGGGTTATCGCTATCGGGGATTTCTCCACCGCGTCCGACGCCTCGCGAATGTTTTCCAGCCCGCCGCCGTCCGACCCTCGGCTAGTCGTATCGCTGCTCATATGTAACGGTTGTTCCCGTGTAGGCGTAAATAGCTACGGGTGCCGGGAACCGAGCAGCGATGCCGCTCGAAACCGACCGTCCCGAACACGAAATACGAAACGGACGCCTCGCGCCAGCCCTCGGACTACTCGTCTAAGGCGTCGATGCGAAGGTCCTCGTCGAACCGGAGCGCGTCCTCGACTTCGGCTTCGTCGACGTCGTCGAACGCCCAGCGCGCGATCGACCGGCGGTGGACCTCGTCGGCCCCGTCGACGATCCGGAACGCGCGCACGTTCTCGTAGAAGTGAGCCAGCGGCAGGTCCTTCCCGATGCCGTTACCGCCACAACACTGGACGGCGAGGTCGATGGTCTCGTTGGTGATGTTCGCGGTGTACATCTTCGCCATCGCGACCTCGATCCGGGCGTCGCCGCGATCAAGTTCGCGGGCCGCGTGCCGGACCATCGTTCGGGCCGCGTGCAGGCGCGTCTCGGCGTCGGCGATGCGGTGGCGCAGCGCCTGTTTGTCCTCGAGGGCCGAGCCGAAGCCCTCGCGCTCGCTGAGGTAGGCTTTCGCGATCTCGAGGGAGCGTTGGGCCATCCCGGAGTAGCGCATACAGTGGGTCAGCCGGCCGCCGCCGAGTCGCATCTGGGCGATCTGGAACCCCTGTCCTTCTTCGCCGATGGTGTTCTCGACGGGGACGCGGACGTTGTCGTACTTGATCTCCGCGTGGCCGCCCGCCCGTTCGACGGGGCCGTGGTCGCCCATGTGGTCGATGTTTCGCACGACGTTGACGCCGTCGGCGTCCCTCGGAACGAGGATGATCGAGGTCCCCTCGTAGGGGTGGGCGTCCAGATCGGTTCGGGCCATCACCAGGTAGAAGTCGGCGTCCAGCCCGTCGGAGGTCCACCACTTGTGGCCGTTGATGACCCACTCGTCGCCGTCCTTGACGGCCGTGGTCTGGAGCATCTTCGGATCGGAGCCGCCGCCCTGCATCGGCTCGGTCATCGAGAACGCCGAGGAGATCTCGCCCTGGACGAGCGGGCGCAGCCACTCCTCTTTCTGCTCGTCGGTGCCGACCATCTCCAGCGTGTGCATGTTCCCTTCCTGGGGCGCGTTCGCGCGGATCGACAGCGCGCCGATGAGCGAGCGCCCGACCTGTTCGAAGGACGGCAGCATGTCGCTGAAGTCCAGTCCCTGGCCGCCGTACTCCTCGGGAACCTGCGGCGCGAACAGGTCGCGATCCTTGGCCTGCTCCCAGAGGTCCTCGATCTCGTCGTTCGTGATCTGCTCGCCCGTCCTGAGCGCTTCCCGTTCCCGCGGGATCACGACCTCGTCCATGAACGCCTCTACGCGGCCCGCAACGTCCTTCGCTTTCTCGGAGTCGTGGTACTCCATATCACTCATGACAGGATACAGCATTGTAAAGCTATAGGTAGCGGATCGCATACATTGGCAACTAGAAGGGGTGGCTAGCGCTATCAACTCGAGACCGCGTCGGTCTCCGTCGCTTCCCGAATCGCGTCCGAACCCACCTCAGACCCGCTCGAGGATCGTCGCGACGCCCTGCCCGAAGCCGATACACATCGTCGACAAGGCGGTGTCCTGGCCGGTGCGCTCGAGTTCGTGGACCAACTTCGTCAGGAGCATCGCCCCGGTCGCGCCCAGCGGGTGGCCGTGGGCGATCGCGCCGCCGTTGACGTTGACGTCTTCCCAGGACGCGCCGGTCTCCTCGAGCCAGGCCCCGACGACTGCGGCGAACGCCTCGTTGACCTCGAAGAGATCGACGTCGCCGACGGTCATGTCGGCCTTCTCGAGGACGTTTTCGGTCGCCGGAATCGGCCCTTTCAACATCGTAATCGGGTCGACGCCGACGACCTCGGTCTGGCGGATCCGGGCCATCGGCTCCCAGCCGTGTTCTTCGGCGGCTTCTTCGCTCGTGATCAGCAGCGCACAGGAGCCGTCGACGATTCCCGACGAGTTGCCGGGGTGGTGGAACCCGTTGCCCTCCTCGCGGAACGACAGCGGGAGTTCCGAGAGCGTCTCCACGTCGGTGCCGGGACGGGGGTGTTCGTCCCGCTCGACGACGACGTCCTCGCCGTCGAGTTCGGTCTCGACCGGCGTGATCTGGTCGTCGTAGCGGCCCTCGTCCCAGGCCTCCTTCCAGCGGCGCTGGGAGTCGACGGCGATCTCGTCGAGTTCGGTGCGTGTGAGGCCGTACTCCTCGGCGATCCGTTCGGCCCCTTCGCCCTGCGTCGTCAGCTCGTCGAAGTACTCGAAGTACGTGTCGGTCGGTTTGTCGCCGTCCGATCCCATCGGCACGCGGGTCATGTGCTCGACGCCGCCCGCGATGAGCACGTCGTGCTGGCCGGCCATGACGTTCGCCGCCGCGAAGTTGGCCGCTTGCTGGCCCGAGCCGCACATTCGATTGAGCTGGACGCCGGGAACGATATCGCCCCAGCCGGCGACCATCGGCGCGAGCCGCCCGATGTTCAGCCCCTGCTCGTCGACCGGCGTGACACAGCCGTAGATGACGTCCTCGATCGTTTCCGGCTCGAACCCGTTGCGCTCGCGCAAGGCCTCGAGGGGCTCTGCGGCCAGATCCTGTGGGTGCGTGTCCCTGAACGAGCCGTCGCGTTTCCCGAAGGGCGTCCGGACGGCATCGACGATGACTGCGGAGTTCATGACGTGTCTTTGAGTATTTCTCCATTCCTCATAGATGTTGTGCATATATTCGTGATCGTCCGTACTGGACTCTTTCCGCCGCTATCGGGGTTTTCCCCCGCCGTGGACCCTGCTATCAGTCCACAATAATTAAGTCAAATAACGAAGTAGTCAATCGAGCAATGGACCTTGGCATTCAGGACAGGACCGCGGTCGTCACTGGCGGTGCGGGACGGATCGGAAGCGCCGACTGCCGACTCCTCGCCGAGGAGGGCGCGAACGTCGTCGTCCTCGACGTCGATGCCGACGGCGCGGCGGAGGTCGCCGAGGAGATCGACGAAACCGCCGACAGCGGCGCGGCGATCGCCCTCGAGTGTGACCTCACGGACCGCGAGGACGTCGCCGACTCGATGGCCGAGGTTCGGGACGCCTTCGGCGGCGTGGACGTCCTCGTCAACAACGCGGCGATGGTCGACGCCCGCTCGCGCATCGGGGACTACGACGACGGGATCTGGGACCGGGACATCGAGATCAACCTGACCGGGACCTACAACATCAGCACGGAACTGTTCCCGCGGATGTGCGACCGCGGCTGGGGGCGGATCGTCAACATGTCCTCGATGGCCGGCTGGTACGGCGGCTTCGGCCAACTCTCCTATTCGGCGACGAAAGCCGCCATGATCGGCGTCGGCCGGACGATGGCCCTCGAGGGTGCCCAGTCGGGTGTCACGTCGAATATCATCGCGCCGAACATCGTCGTCGGCGACTGGGCCGACATGAACCCCGACGAACTCCGGGAGCACGTCGACGAGTACTTCGCTCGCATCGCCGAGGCCACCCCGATGCGTCACCTCGGGACGGAGGAAGACGTGGCCAACATGGTCACCTACCTCTGCTCGGAGCAGGCATCCTACGTCACCGGGCAAGTTATCGGTGTCACGGGTGGGATCGACCTCTTTAGCTTCTGAGGGGCGCTCAGGGACTCGAGTCAGCCAGCCGTGTCCCACTCACGGTTGCGCTCCGTGAGGCGACCACGTCGAGACCCGGGCTGTAGTAGTAGACGGGGTCGGGGTCCGGCTCCGCGAAGCCGTGTGCCGCCAACAGCGTGTTCGTCTCGATTTCGGCGGCGGCCGGGTACAGCGTCCAGGGGTCGTGGTCGACGTCCGTGTATCGGATCGATCCGTCCTGGGCCTGCGTGTAGAACCGATAGCGCTCGACGAGAAAGTTCCCGAACGGATCGTCGGGTGCCGAGAACGGCTCGCCGGTCGGCCAGTACGTTCCCTCGTAGTGAACGGGCCGTGCGCCCGGATGGCGACGGCGACTGCCGAACCGGACCCGACCGTCTGCCCACTCCAGGGAGATCCGCGCGTAGTAGTAGGGGAGGTGGTGGAAAACGCGGGCTCCGAGGACGCTCGCGATACCCTGTGCGTCGAGGCTGAAGAAGTAGACGCTGGGGACGCCGTCGCGAGTGACGTACGTTCTGAGGTTGAGTTCGGGCAGCCGGATGCCAAGCGGTTCGGGAAGTCCCTTCGGCCGGACGGCGACGTTGGTAAACGGGACGACCGAGAGCCACGCCGAGCCGTCGTACACGTCGGGGTCCAGTCCGTCGGGAAGATGGGCGTCCATCACCGCCGGGTCGACCGGCCAGTTCTCGAACAAGAGATGCCGCCACCCCATTTCCAGCGGGACAACCATAGAAACACTTCGGAATCTGTACAAAAACGCTTTCCGGTCGGATTCCAGTGTGGTGCGTCTCGTGGAGACCGATACTCCCGGATACCACTCGTACACTCCCGTTCTCAGTCCTGTTGCAGAACCGCGCGTTCGAGGCGGAGAACGCGGTGGGCGCTTCGAGAGGGGGTCCGATAGCCCTGCCTCATACGGTTTGCTGTCCCGGTGTCCCGGTGGGACCGCAGGATAGTCGCGGTCCCACCGGCACTGACGGACAGGAGACCGTCTCAGTCCACGATCCCCATCGTCTTCGCGATCGTGTTGAGCTGAATTTCATCGGTGCCCTCGACGATCCGCAGGATCCGCGCCTGATGGACCAGGTCCATGTAGGGGTGTTCCTCTGCCAGCCCGTTGGCTCCGTGCACCTGTACGGCCGCGTCGGCGACCTCCCAGAGGACGTTCGTGGCGAACCACTTCAGCACGGACGAATCCATCACCGTCCGCACGTCTTGGGCCATCTTCCAGGCGAGTTTCAGCCCCGCCGCGTCGGCCGCGTAGGTCTTCGCCCGCCCCCGCGCGAGCTTCGCGGAGACCTGCTGGAAGTTCCCGATCGTCCGCCCGAAGGCCTCGCGCTCGGTGACGTACTCTGTCGCGTCCTCGAGCAGGTACTCCGCGTATCCCACGGCTTCGGCTCCCAACTCGAGGCGGCCAAGCGAGAGGAACTCCATCGCGGCGTAGAAGGCCTCGTCGACCTCGCCGAGCACGCGATCCTCGGGGACGCGAACGTCGTCGAGCACGATCTCGGCCTGCGTTCCCTCGGCACCGACGGCGTTGTTGTACGAGCCGAGTTCGTACTCCTCGCGCTCGAGGATAAAGCACGTAATACCGCCGTAGCGGCCGACCTCCTCCTGTGGGGTCGTCCGGGCGAACAGCTGGACGAAGTCGGCGTAGGGTGCGTTGGTGATCCACTGCTTGCGCCCGTTCAACACCCATTCGTCGCCGTCTTTCTCCGCGGTGGTCTCCATATTCGGCGAGTCCGACCCGTAGCCGGGCTCGGTCTGGGCGAACGCCGTCGACTTCTCCGCGCGGACGGTCGGCTCGAGGTACCGCTCTCGCTGCTCGCCCTCGGCCTGCAACAGGAGCGGCTTCGGCCCCTCCGGCCCGGCGAGGACGTAGCGCTCGAGGCCGCCGCCGTGGGATGCGAGGTGTTTCTTCGCCCGGTACCAGGTGACCGGCGAGACGCCCTCGCCGCCCGCGTCTTCGGGCAGGTTCATCGCGTAGAAGCCGCCCTCCGCGGATCGACGCCGTATTTCCTCGCGGGCCTCGAGCAGCTCGTCGGTCCAGCGGCCGTTCTCGTGGCGTCCTTTTCGGGGATTGGTGTACGTGTCGCCGAGTTCCTCGACGATCGGCTCGACTTCGCGCTCGATGAAGTCGTCCAGACTGTCGAGGATCAGTTCGGTCTCGTCCTCGGTGTCGAAACTCACGCCGCCTGTGGTGTTTGCTCCCATAGTGAAATACGTCGGTGGAACCGCTTACTGTTGTGGTGCCGGCTCGTCGTCTTCGGCCTCGAGGACCACGTCGAACCGGTCTCGCAGCGTCTTCTTGTCGAACTTTCCGGTCGAGGTCTTCGGAATCTCCTCGATGAACTCGTAGGAATCGGGCAGCCACCACGAGGGGAACGTCTCCGAGAGGTGGGTCTCGAGGTCGTCCGCGGTGAGTTCCGCCCCCGATCTCGAAACGACGATGGCCAGCGGCCGTTCCTGCCAGCGCTCGTGCTCGACCGCGATAACGGTGGCCTCGGTGACGTCCTCGTGGCCGATCAGTTCGTTCTCGAGTTGGACCGACGAGATCCACTCCCCGCCGGATTTGATCACGTCCTTGTCGCGGTCGACGACGTCGATGTAGCCCAGTTCGTCTCGCGTGGCGATGTCGCCGGTCCGCAGGAACCCGTCCTCGGTGAAGGCCTGCTCGTTCTCGTCCGGCCGATTGTGATAGTGATCGATCACCCAGGGGCTGCGGACCTGCAACTCGCCCATCGTCTCCCCGTCGGCGGGGACTTCGTCTCCGTCGTCATCGACGACGCGAGTCTGCATTCCCGGCACGGGCAACCCCGCCTTGGCACGGTACTCGTACTGTTCGTCGCTGGGCAGCGCCGCGGTCTCCTTCCGGAGCGTACTGAGTGTGCCAAGCGGCGAGGTCTCGGTCATCCCCCAGCCCTGGAGGATGGGCGCGTCGTACTCCTCGTCGTACTTCCGGATGAGCGATTCGGGCGGCGCGCTCCCCCCGACCGTCAGCCGATCGATGTTCGAGATGTCGACCTCGGGGTTCTCGTCCAAGAACTCGGCCATCTCGAGCCAGATCGTCGGCACCGCTGCCGAGAACGTCACGCCCTCCTCGTCGATCAGGCGGGCGATCGATTCGGGGTCGGTGTGGACCGAGGGGAAGACCTGCTTCGCGCCGACGAACGTCGCGCCGTAGGGGATCCCCCAGCCGTTGGCGTGGAACATCGGCACCACCGGGAGCACGGTGTCGCGCTCGCCGATGGCGTTCGCGTCGACGTGGCCGCCCATGACGCTGTGCAGGTACATCGCTCGGTGGGAGTAGGGGACGCCCTTGGGCAGCCCCGTGGTCCCCGAGGTGTGGCACATGCCGTACTCCGCGTCCTCGTCGATGTCGGGCCAGTCGTACGCCGTCGGTTGTCCCTCGAGCAGCGACTCGTAGTCCGTCACCGGCTCGAGGCTCGTCTCCGGGACCTCGTCGTCGAGGACGACGTACTGTTCGACCGTCTCGAGGTCGTCGGCGTTGGCCTCCACTTTCCCGATGAGACCGGGATCGACGAAGATCACTCGGTCCTCGGCGTCGTCGATCGTGTGGACGAAGTGGTGATCGGGCAGCCGCATGTTGCACATGTGGATCGACCGCTCCGAGCAGGCCGGCCCGAAGTACAGTTCGAAGTGCCGGTAGTGGTTCGTCGCGACGACGCCGACCCGATCGCCCGCCTCGAGACCGAGGTCGTCGAGCGCGCCCGCGAGCTGGTTGATCCGCTCGCCGGCGTCGGCGTACGTGTACCTGTGCGTGCTCCCGTCGGGCAGTTTCGTCACCAGTTCCCGGTCCGGGAACAGGTCGACCGCCCGCTCGAGAAGCTTGTCAAGTGTTAACTCGACACCCATCATGGTCGTCCCACCTATTCTGTCCAGTACCTTATGAGTTGGGGCGAGGACGTCCTCGTGACGGGAACGGGTCGTCAGCGGATGACGTCCGCGTCCCGAAGGGCGGCTCGCTCGGCGTCGTCGTACCCCACCGACGCGAGCAGTTCGTCGGTGTGTTCCCCCTGGTCCGGGATCGATTCGTCGTGTACTTCCGGCACGTTCGACCCTCTCGCGGGAAAGCCGATCCGCGGCGGCGCGTCCGCGGGCCGTTCGATCAGTCCGCGGGCCTCGAGCTGGGGATGCTCGAGGGCTTCGGCCGGCGTACACACCGGCCCGACCATCGTCTCCTCGCTCAGATCCGCGAGCCACGCGTCCCGCGAGCGGCTGGCGAACAGCGCCTCGAGTTCCTCGCGGACGGCGGCCAGTTCGGCGGGGTCCTCGCTCCCGTGGGCGTCGACGAGTTCCTCGCGGTCGACCTCCTCGCAGAAGGCGGTCCAGAACTTCGGCTCGAGTGCAGCGAGAGTCACGTATCGCCCGTCAGCGGTCTCGTACACGTCGTACCAGGGCTGTTCCCCGGTGAGTGGGGTCTCGCCGGGGCGGGGATCGTCGCCGGTAAGCGCCTCGTGGGCAACGGTCTGGGAAAAGGAGGCGACCACGTCGGTCATGGCCACGTCGATGTATTCGCCGCCGTTACCCAGCTCCCGCGACAGCAGCCCGCCGACGATCGAAAAGGCCGCGAACAGCCCGCCTCCGAGGTCGCCGATCTGGTAGCCCGGGAGCTGCGGTGCCATGGACTCGTCTTCGCGGGTCATGTCCAGCAGGCCCGCGACCCCGACGTAGTTGAGGTCGTGGCCCGCCCGTTCGGCGTCAGGCCCGGTCTGTCCGTAGCCGGACAGCGAGCAATAGACCAGCTCCTCGTTGTACTCGACGAGCGTCTCGTAGTCGATCTCGAGCCGGGCCGCGACGCCGGGGCGAAACCCCTCGAAGACGACGTCGGCGTCCTCGACCAGTCGGTAGAACGCGGTCCGCCCGTCCTCGGACTTGAGATCGAGGGCGATGCTTCGCTTGCCGCGATTGACGCCGTCGAAGAGCGCGCCGACGCCGCGATCGGTGGTCGGCGGCATGTGCCGTGCGTAGTCGCCCGCGTCGGTGTCCTCGACTTTGACGACGTCCGCGCCGGCGTCGGCGAGCAGTTGCGTCGCGTACGGTCCCGGAAGTAGACGGGACAGATCGAGGATTCGAACGGAATCGAGCTGCATGGTCCCACGTCCCGATCGGGTTTCAAAAACCTACCGTCGTCGAGCAGCCAGGACGGCCGTGGGGTCGGCGGTCCGTCTCGTACGGTCTCCCGTCGGTCAGTGCCGGTGGGACCGCGACTATCCTGCGATCTCACCGGGAAATCGTTACAGCAAACCGTCTCAGTCGTCGCCCTCGAGTGCGACCAGTTCGTCGACGTCCGGAATCTCCGCCGCCGCGTCGGTGATCTGTTGCATTCGATCGGTGTGTTTCTCGACCGCGTAGGCGGCCAGTTTCCCGTCCTCGAGGCCGGGGCGTTCCTCGGGGTCGTCGGGTTGAAACCGGTCGTCCTCGGTGATCCCCTGGACGAGCGGGACGAGTTCGTCGACGGTGTCCTGGATGAGTTCCGGATCGACGCCCTCGGCGATGAGCTTCTTGAGCTGGTTCATCCCGAAGCCGACGTGGCGGCCCTCGTCGCTGCGGATCTTCGTGAAGCCCTGGACGAGCCCCGGCAGATGTGGCAGGTCCTCGAACTCGCCGCCGTAGGAGGTCTGCATCCCGTAGTAGCCCGTCTGGGCCAGAATGCCCTCGACCGTGAGGTGGTAGTGACAGTACGCCTTCGCCCGGTTTTCGGGGGTATCGTCCTCGAGCAGTCGGAACTGCGCTTTCCGGTTGCGGTCGAACAGTTCGATGTAGGGCTCGTTGAACCACCGCTCGTGGCGCGGATCTGACCGCTCCCAGCCCAGTTTGTCCTCGACCGTCCAGACGACCTCCCGCCAGTAGCGGTCGAAGAAGTCCGCGTGTTTGGCCTCCTCGTACATCTGGGTCGTCAGGAACAGCTGATCGTCGATGGTATCGAGCACCGCTCCCAGCGGTGCGAGGTCCTCGGTGACCGCGTCCTCGCCCGCGCCGAACTTGGCGATGCCGTTGAGCGTTCCGTACCAGGACTCCTGATCGTACGCTTCGGCCCCGTCGATGTAGGTCAGCAGGTTCTCGACGTCCTGCTCGAGGTCGATCTCGCCGGGATCCCAGTGGCGCTCGACCGCGTTGCGATAGTATCGGTTCGACCTCGAGTCCCGATCCATCATCTCCGTTGGCGTGTACTCCGTTGCCATATACCAAGTATTGGCGAGTCGACTATTAAATGTGCGGTCGTTGTCGTCTGTGTCCGGTTCGCCTCGGTACAGGGGTGGCTCAGTTCGGCGATCAGTCGTCGCGCTCGCCGGTGTCGTCGCCGACTCGCTCGTGGACGGCGAGGGTGGTCATCGTCCGATAGAGCTCGATCCGATCGATTTTCCGGAGTCGGTATCGATAGTAGCCGTACGCGACGGCGAACCAGCCGATGAGGACGACGCCGACGACGGGTCGCTGGGAGAGCGTGACGAGCCAGAACGCGCCGGTGACGATCGCGCCGCCGAGCACCGCAGCCAAGAGCCCGCGGTAGCGCCGGAGTCGAAACGGCGCGGTGGCGTAGTGGTCGGGGAACTCGCGGGGCAGGTTCCAGAGGCCGATCGCACAGAAGAAGTAGGCGGTGAGACTGGCCAGTCCGATGAACGCGGAGAGACCGACGATCTCGTCGGCGAGGGGAACGAGCAGGAACGGCGGCACGCCGAGGACGGCGACGGCGTAGTGTGGCGTGTCGAAGCGCGGGTGAATCCGGGACAGCGACGCCGGGAGCACGCCGTCGCGACTCGCGCGCATGAGCGTTCGGGAGAAGACGAGCAGCGTCGTGTTCACCGTGGTGACGACCGCGAAGATCGCGCCCGCGGCGACGACGTACTCGCCCCACCACGGGAGGAATCGCGAGGCGGCGAGTGCGAGATCTGCTTCGTTGCCCAACTGCGTGTACGGGACGACGCCGACGAGGACGGCGATGAGCGCGACGTAGAACAGCGCGACGATGCCGATACCGAGCCCCAAAACGAGCGGGATCGTCCGTCCGGGGTTCTCGATTTCCTCGCCGAGTTCGACCAGTAACCCGAACCCGAGGAACGGGTAGAACAGCGCAACGACGGCAAGAGCGAAGGCCCCGTAGTCCGGAAAGAACGGCGCGTAATTGGCGGTCTCGACCGCACTCGCGCCGGGGAGGATGAACGTCAGGAGGGCGAGTAGGAGGCCGACGAAGCAGACGATCTGCACCTGCGCGACGACCCTGAGTCCGATCAGGTTGACGAACAGGACGAACCCGAGCAAGACGTAGACGAGCACCATCGACGGGAGGTCGAAGAAGATGCGGGTGTATTCGGCGAAGCCGGTCGCCGTGATCAGCAGCGACGCCCACGCGACGAGGGGGATCGTGAACGGCACCAGGAATCCCCAGTAGGGTGCCGTGAGCCGAGAGATGTAGACGTACAGGCCGCCGGCGACCGGCATCGCCGAGCCCAACACGGCGTTGTACAACACGACGAACCCCGCCGGGATCGCTGCGAGGGCGATCGCCAGGACGACCGCCGGTCCCGCACTCCCCGCCAGCGGTCCCGGCAGGACGAATATCGGGACCGAAATCGCGTTCCCGACCAGTAACGCCAGGACGCCGACGATGCCGATACTCGAGGGAAGCCGCTCGGACGCACCGTCACTGCCCCCGCTCATTCCGTCGACGCGCGGGCGGCCCGCCGCCGACGGATCGCGGCGTCGCGAACCCGCCGGCCGAGGGCGAATCCGACGACGCCGCCGAGGACGGGCGCGACGAAGAGCAACGCCTCGAGGGTCACCAACGGGAGGACGATTCCGAGTCCGAGCCCGACCACCAGTCCTCCCTCGGGGTACTGTGCCGCGGCCACTTCGCGCTCGACGTCGTCCATCTCCGCGGGATCGTCCCGATACTGTCCGATCGCCATGTCACGGCCTACCATATGAAGGGTGAAATACGTTCGGGTGGCTGACATCTGCTGTGATCGGCGACCCGACTGCGGTTTCCACACCTGCTGGTGTCGCCGGCGGAGCCGATCGGCCACGGGATATCCCCCTCGACAAGAACTAAGTCAGTACCTGTGAAGGTTGCTGGCATGGCACGAAAGCGTGCTGCCGTCGTCGGCGGCGGCATCATGGGCGCCGGTATCGCACAGGTACTCGCACGGAACGGCTACGAGGTTGCGATCCGCGAGATAAACGAGGAACTGGCCGGGGAGGCCCGTGAACGGGTCGTCTCGGGCAACTACGGCCTCGACGACGCCGTCGAGGGCGGCTACCTCTCCGAGGACGAGAAAGCCGACGTTCTCGAGCGACTGTCGTTCACGACGGACCTCGACGAGGCGACGAACGGCACGGATTTCGTCATCGAGGCGGTCACGGAGGACCTCGCGATCAAGGGGCAGGTCTTCCGCGAGCTGGACGAGGTGACCGACGACCAGCCGCTGTATTCGAATACGAGCGGGTTTTCCGTGACGTCGATCGCGAACGGCGTCTCCGATCCCTCGCGGGTCGCGGTCACACACTTCTTCAACCCGGTGCCGGTCATGTCGATGGTCGAGATCGTCCAGGCTCCCCAGACCGACGCGGCCGTCGTCGAGCGGGCCGAGGACCTCGTCGACGAACTCGGAAAGACGAGCGTCACCATCGACGACGCGCCCGGCACCTACGGCTTCCTCGCCAACCGCTGCCACGCGGCGATGCGCGAGGAGGCCCAGAAGATCGTCGACGAAGGGATCGCGACCGAAGAGCAGGTCGACAAAGCGCTCGAGGAGGGGTACAACCTCCCCGTCGGCCCGTTCTCGCTGCGCGGCATCGGCGAAGAGTGGGACTGACGGCTCGGTTCCTCGAGTCGCTGCGAATGGTCGTCTCGTTCTGGACTGACCAACCGGCTGCGGTGGCGCGCGCTGTGTCGCGGTGAGGACTGCGAGGGCTGAGCGGAGCGAAGCCCTCGGAGACACGAGCGGTGACCAGCGGGAACCGCGAGTCGGAACGAACCGCGACACAACCTTGCGCGAGGGATGAGCGACCGACTGAACGGAGGGAGCGAATCGGCTGGGGAGGGTGTGGCCACTCCCTGCTGCCACGATAGCAAGGCGCTCTCTGTCGTCGGTCCCGAACGAAAAAAGAGGGGACGGGTGTCCCACTACCGTGACAACATGGACTTACCACGCCCTCCCCAACCGATTCGCTCACTCACTCGCGTTCGTTCGCTCATCCCTCGCGCAACGTCGTCGACTGCCCTCGCTGTCACTCGGGCAGCCGACAGCGCACGCCACCGCAGGTTGCGAAATCGATCCGAAGTGGGACGCCGTCCGTTCGTCTTCCCCGCTACTTCCCTTCGAATTCGGGCTCGCGGTCCTCGGCGAACGCCGCCGCGCCCTCCGCGTGGTCCTCGGTCTCGAGGAGTCGCTTGAAGAGCTGGTAGTCGTACTCCAGTCCCTCCTCGAGGCCGGAGTGAACCGCCATATCGGCGGACTTCTTGATCCCCTGAATCGCCAGCGGGGCCTGCCCGGCGAGGTCGGTGACGAACGCGTCCACCTCGTCTTCGAACTCGTCGTCGGGATAGACGTGGTTGACGATGCCCTCCTCGTCCGCCCGCGCCGCGGAGATGTGCTCGCCGGTCATCGCGAGCTCCTTCGCGACGGCGGGGCTGGCCAGTTTGCTGACGTACTGCACGCCGCCGGCACCGGGGAGGATCCCGAGGTTGACTTCGGGGAAGCCAAAGGTGGACCCCTCGCTCGCCAGTCGGAAGTCACAGGCAAGCGCGGTCTCGAGGCCACCGCCCAGACAGTAGCCGTCGATCTTCGCGATCACGGGCGCGGGGAAGTCCCGGATGACGTCGTAGTGGGAGCGGGTCGAGGAGCCGCCCGCTGACTCGTCGGAGAAGCCGCCGATGTCGGCCCCTGCACAGAAGGCTTTCTCGCCGGCCCCCTCGAGCACCACTGCTCGCAAGGCGACGCCCTCGTCGTCCTCGTTTCGCGCCTCGAGGGCCTCGAGTCCCGCGATAATGTCGTCCCTGAGCTGGCCGTTCAGCGCGTTCAGCGCGTCCGGCCGGTTCATCGTGAGGGTTCCGACACCGCGTTCGTCGTCGAACTCAACCAGGACGGTGTCCAGTGATTCGTCCATAGACGGTGGTCACGGGCAACGATCAAAAAATTCACTATTAACTACTACATAAAAACATAATATTAAGTAGTGTATAGTTATTAGTATTGTCTAGTTGAGCCAGTCTGAGTAGGGGGCTAGTCGGAAAGTTGAGTTGGTTGATGCTCGCAAGCCTGTTCAGCGAGAACTGTGAGGCGGATTCAGAAAACCTTGGGAGAACAAGCGGATGGAGATGCCCGTTAGGACGTTCGCCGTCTGCCTCCATCACACTGGTTATTTCCTTTAGGAAACAACAACTCTTGGCGAATCAGGTGTTGAACGCCTCCTGGAGCAGTTTAGGACTGGTTCATCGGCTAGTTGACAGTAGACACGACCCGCCGATGGCGACGCCGTCGCAGGTCACTATCAACGAAACTGCTGTCAAGATCAGCACCGAGGTGTATTGACTATAATACATTATTTAGGATAAGCTAATCTCGATGCTACGTTGTTTAGTCGACATAGAACTGATTTGGCGGCTGCATTTCTGCAGAAACTCTGCAAGAAAGACGATCTCTCCAAGGCGGAGTCTCTCGTCGATCAATTCAGCTATCAGACTACCCTCTTCTGGGTAGGGCTGAATGGTCGGGTCTACTGTACCGAAACCTCATGGAAAAGTGGTCATGTACACTCAAAACGCGAATTGACGCTTTCATAATTCAATGGGACAGTCGGGCGGGCGTCCGAGTGTAGCATTGGACAATTTATGCTCCACTATAAATATCAAAAATAATATGTTAGTAGGAAAGTGACGGCTGCGGAGGTGTAGAAATAGTTAGTGACGATTCCTCTATAGGATTAAGTCAAATATAAGTCTTCAAAGCTGGAATTCATAACTACGAAAATGAATAGTCGTCGCAAATTTGGACAACTCTTTGGATCAGCACTCTTGTTCCCTATAACGGGTTGTACGCTCAATAGCGGTGCTTCAAAAGTGGAAATTGATGAGATATCTGTGGGCAATGCGGATTTAACATCACACCGCATTCACGTCTTGCTTCTTGAGGGAGGGGAGCCAGTGTATTGGCATTCAATGGAAGTAGAAGCATTTTCTGAGGCAGAAAATCGCCTTGGCGGCGGTGAAGTAAACGGATATCCTACTGATCCTGGACGTTATACTTTATATGTCTGGAAAAATAACCAATCACGCTCAAAGTGGTCAGAATATAATCTTAGTAAGCATAAATCTTCGTGTGTAAAGATACTTATTCTAGTTGGTAACAGAAGGGAAGGAAAAATTGAGATAAGAGTTTCAACTGACTGTCCGGGTGAAAGTACCGATTGACGTTCGTATTGGCTGATCCTCTATTCCGTCCATTGACCACTTTACATTATTATTTCATAGTGAGCATTATGTCTATGGGGGTAGTGTTCAGATAAGCTGATTCCATGCGAAGCTGAACGATCTGAGCCAGTCGTCGGCAGTTTCTGCTTCGGCATTACTAAAGCAGTTTGAGAAACAGAGAGTTCGTCGTTTTATCTCTCGAAAGACACGTTCAACAGCGTTCCGATTTCCATGTTTCTCGTATCTGAAATCGAAGCCGTGACGCTGACATGCATCTTATAACGAATGTGATCCATCGACGAGAAACACGGCGTCGGAGACATCGTGTTTCTCGGAGAGTTCCGTAAGAAAGAATGAGCGAGAACCTTCGTTGTTGTCGGCTCAAGCTTTGTATGGAGCAATTCGTTTGTCTTGGGATCAACTGCGGCGTACAGCCAATACTGCTCATTATTCAGTTGGATCACAGTCTCGTCAACCGCAACGTGATCCGGACACCGATCAGATTCGGGCTGTAGATCGGCCTTGTGTACCCAATTGTGAACGGTGGATCGAGCACGTTCGACACCGAATATCTCAAGAATAGAAACAGTATTCGAAAGCGAAAATCCCGCGAGATGCAGCTGAATACTGAGCTTCATCAGCAATCGCGGTGTCGCTTCTCGTTCAACAAACTCTAAGTTGATCTCGTCTAAACAACCATTGAGGCGGTCGTTTTCGGGCATAGATCACTCAGAAAACGAACCGTCTCATCCTTCATCCTTATCTGAACACCGCCTCTATGGGGGTGTGAAAAACTATTAATGGAAGCCGATTGTGTTTTATCGATATCCTCTCGTTCTGATATATGGTCTTAATTCTCAGGACACCCCATTATTTTTCTCCAGAGGTAATATATAATAACTAGTGGTTTGAATGCCGAAATGAGGAATCTGATAAGAACATCTATCGGAGAAAAGTACTAGCAACAACCGCTGTTTCAGCAGGTGCTTTAGCAGGAATTACTGGCTCAGTTTCCGCTGACAACTGCAAACCCGAATGGGCAAACGGAGGAGACCCGGACGATTTTGATTATACGCTCTTGCGTAGTTCATTGTTGATTTCAGAGTGTTGCTCGAATAGCGTGTTTGAGTGCGTCTCGTCCCGGTTTTCGATATAGTTCTCGGCGAAGCTGGAACGCTCTGAGATACTGTGTCAGCTTATCTTTCGAGATACCTCGATGCGGCGAGAGCCACCGTCGCGTCAGCGACGCGTGGCTCTCGCAGGTATTGACGTGGACCTCTTCGTCGGCGTATTCACCGTCACCGTGGACGACGTATTCACGGGTGAATGCGTCGTCCGCTTCGAGTGGCTCGTACGCTCGAAAGCCGTCAGTATAGACAGTCAACGACTCCTCTTGGCGGTCTGCCAAGAGGAGTCGAATCGTCGACTCGTTGGCGGCTTTCGCTGGGATTACGTACCGCTGTCCTGTGCCGCGATCAGCGAGAATGAACACGGGTGGCTTGTCGCCGTCGTATGAACCTCGCCCACGCGTGGACAGGCCACGCGAGCGCGACTCCTGGTCGCGCTCGCGGCCTTTCTTCCCGGCAGAAACGTACACTTCATCGATTTCGACCGGGCCGACAAGATCGAGAGAAGGCGCATCGAGCGCTCTGGCGAAGCGCTCGATGCGCCGGTGCATCGTTTTGTGTGTGACCTCGATTTCGCACTGGAGTTGTCGGAGACTCGTGTTAAACCGGAGAAACGCGTAGATCGAGAACAGCCACCGGCGGAGTACAACCTTCGAGTGAGCGAAAATCGTGCCCGTCTTGTCGTTGAACGTGCGGTCGCAATCCTTACAGAGATACCGTTGGAACTCTCTGTAGCTGCCGTTTCTGACCGTTCGGTCAGAACGGCAGCGGGGACAGGTAACACCGTCACGCCAGCGAACCTGCTGCAACAGGTCCGCTGCGACCGATTCCGACCCAAACACATCGAGTGGAATCATTCGTGTCGGGCACCGCTGACGCGGTGCCCTTGTCCTCTTTGACTTCACAGCGACCGCTCAGCAGTATCAACAATCTCCTACGGATGAGCGTTGATTATAAATTTAAAATTGATACGGAAAAAGACACAGATGAAGAAGGTGATAGAAGTATGGTGAGTGGTTTGTTCCTCCTACATCATAAGAAACTAGGAGAAGATAATCTCTTCCACTTAGGAGTTGCGGGATATGGAGAGATAGGTTGCGATTATATCGACGGTACAATCTCCGGACACGGCGTGAATGTTAATTGCAAGACTGGATCGTTATATCCAAGCGCTGATCGGAGAGCAATGTTAGTAGCTCCCGAAACAGAGAGTGCGGACGCTCCTGATATCGATCCAGATTTGAGTTGGACTGTTTTCTCAAGTATTGTTGGCGCTATTAATCCATATACTTCGGCTGCCGTTGCTGCCGCGAACATAGCAAAGGCATTAGCGTTTGATGACACAGCTGAAGATATAAATAACTCCAAAGATTATTTCTGGCAGTATGATCCACCTGAACAGAGTCATGCAGCTGCGCATTATGTTGACTTCTTTGTACTAGCACCTCAGGACGGAAAAGTAGAGATAACCGATATGTTCACTGAATATGGTGCTGCAAATTGCGATTCAGCTATTGACACAGATCCTGTCTGTGATGAAAATTATACTGTGAAAACAAAAAATGAATATGATATATACACGAGTTATCTGTACCCTGTCCCAGCAGAAGAGGGAAGTAGAACAGGAGAAAAGCTCTCTGAAGAAGAGATGGATGAATTGGGTATTCCAGACGAGATAAGAGACAAGGGCCCAATTTACGATACAAACGAGACAGCCACTATCTCCTAGTACCGCTCACAATATTATCCACGAAGAAGGGGAAGAGAGAATATCTATTAGAATGCCCGCAACTCCTCGAGGACGGCCTGTGCGCTGCCGTCGGCGATGACCTCGCGGGCCTGCTCGAGGCCCTCCGCCAGGCTGTCGACGTCCTGTCGGGCGTACATCCGGAACGCGCCGTTGAGGGCGATCGCGTCGGCGAAGTGGTCCTCGCGCTCGCCGCCGAGCACCGCTTCGGTGATCGACGCGGAGTCGGCCGCCATGTCGTCGACGGCGAGGTCGTCTCGCTCCATGTCCATCCCGTATTCGGCGGTCTCGATCTCGTAGTCCTCGAAGGATTCGTCGCCGTCGTCGCCGACCTGATCCCACTCCGCGACCTTGGTGTAGCCGGGGCGGATGTCGTCGTAGCCTTCCATTCCCTGGAAGAAGATGGCTCGCGTGTAGTCGAGGCGATCGCTTTCCTTGATCAAGTCGGTCAGCTTCTTCGCGAACGCGAGGTGGTAGAACGAGCCCAGGTGGACATCGGCGTTCGCCGGGTTGGCCACCGTCTCGATCGTGTTGACGAACGTCCGGACACCCATCTCGTCGCGGCGGTCGAAGAGGTCGTCGATCCCGGGGTTGAACGCGGGCTGGTAGTAGAAGCCAAAACCGGTCTCGTCGACCATGTCGGCGCTTTCGGTCGGCTCGAGTTCGGTGCGAACGCCGAGTTCCTCGAGGACGTGTTTGTACGCCGTCGCGTTCTGGGAGGGAACGTAGTCGCCGGAGTGGACGACGACCGGCGTGCCCGCGGCGGCGGCGACGACGCCGGCACCGACGCCGAGAATCGCGGACGTATCCTTGCCGTCGTAGTTCGCGCCGCAGTCGACCGGATCGGCGTCGGGCTCGGCGGTGACGACCGACTCCTCGCGCATGACGTCGGTGTAGGCCGCTAGCTCCTCGGGGTTGTTCCGCTTCCAGCGGTTGGCCAACCAGAACGCGCCGAGGGTCGTCTCGTCGGGCTCACCGGCGAGAATCCGCTGGAAGGCCTCGCGTGCCTGCTCGCGACTCATGTCGTCGGCGGATTTGGGACCCGACCCGACGACCTCCGTCATCAGGCGTTTCAACGGCCATTCGCCGAATTCCTGTGTTGCCTGCGCCATGTGTGCGCGTTGGGACGCACGGCGCAAAAACCCCCCGTTTTCGGTATTTTTGCCCCGTCGAATGACGGGTCTTCGACCGGTGGTGGGACGGAGTACCAAGATTTTAACCGTTTCCAGTCGCCGGGGAGACCCGAAAACGATACGAGCCTCTTCTCCCTAGGACAACCAATGAGTACCCTGTCGGGGAACTGGCGTGAGGCCATCGACGACGTGGACGCGGCGCTGATCGACGGCTATCAGAGCGGCTTCCCGGTCGCGGAGCGTCCGTTCCGGCGTCTCGCGACCGACCTCGAGATCGACGAATCGGCTGCGGTCGACCGGGTCCGCGCGCTCCGGGAAGCGGGGATCGTCCGCCGGTTCGGTGCCGTTCTCAATCCGCCCGTCATCGGCTCGTCGACGCTCGCCGCGGTTCAGGCACCGGCGGATCGATTCGACGAGGTCGCGGGGATCATCAACGACTACCGGCAGGTCAACCACAACTACGCCCGCGACCACGAGTGGAACATGTGGTTCGTCGTCACCGCCGGCTCGCAGACGGCTCGCGACGAGATCCTCGCCGATATCGAAGACCGCACGGGCTGTGACGTGCTGAACCTGCCGATGCTGACCGATTACTACATCGATCTCGAGTTTCCCGTCGTCAACGGCGATCGGTTCGCACGCGAATCCCTCGAGGAGCGAACGGACTCCTCGGCGACCCGGATCAGCGAGGCGGCGACGGGGGATCTCTCGGCGCTCGAGGCCGAACTGCTCCTCGAGATCCAGGACGGGTTCCCGCTGTCGACCACGCCCTACCGGGATATCGCCGACGAACTCGGCTACGCCGTCGCGGACGTGCTCGCGGCCGTCGAACGCCTGCTCGAGACGGGTTGTATCAAGCGGATCGGCTGCGTGATCAACCACGTCGTGACCGGCTTCGACGCCAACTGCATGGTCGTCTGGGACGTCCCCGACGACGAACTCGACGCGCGGGGTGAGCGGGCCGGTGGGCTGCCCTACGTCACGCTGTGTTACCACCGGCCCCGCCGGCCCGATCAGGACTGGCCGTACAACCTGTTCACGATGATCCACGGGCGCGACCCCGAGGCCGTCGACGCAAAGATCGACGAACTCGCCACCGACTACCTCCCCGTCGACCACGAGCGGCTCTATTCGACGGAAACGCTGAAGCAGACCGGCGCGCGCTACGACGATCTGGTCGGGCCGTAGCGTCGCTCGCAGGCTGGGAAACGTATTTCACCTTCCGTCGCTTACGAAAGGTCACGATGATGGCGACAACCCACGCGCTGTTGGGGCTGGTGCTCGCGCTTCCCATAGTGATGATCGCCCCGGAACTCGCACCGGTCGCGTTCGTCGCGGGGTTCGTCGGTGGACTGGCCCCCGACCTCGACCTCTATACCGGCCACCGGAAGACGCTTCACTACCCCGTGTACGCGTCGGTCGCGACGGCTCCGGCACTGGCCCTCGCAGCGCTCGTACCCTCCCCCATAACGGTCGCGATCGCCGTCGGGCTTGCGGCCGCGGCGCTTCACGCCGTCGCGGACGTCTTCGGGAGCGGTCTCGAGCTCCGGCCCTGGAACGGTGCCTCCGAGCGGGCGGTGTTCAGTCACTACCACGGCCGCTGGATCCGCCCCCGGCGGTGGATCCGGTACGACGGGTCCCCCGAAGACCTCCTCTTGACCGGGCTCGCGGCGGTGCCACTCGTCGCGCTCGGCGGCGACCGCGTGGCCGCGCTCGCGATCGCCTTCGTCGCGGTGTCTGCCGTCTACGTCCTGTTGCGAAAATCGCTGGCGACCGTCGCGGAGCGGCTGGTCGCCCTCCTTCCGGCGTCGGCCCGCCCCTACGTCCCGGCGCGGTATCTGTAGCCCCGACCGGTCACGGCTCGCGGCGGGCCACGGCTCGCGGCGGGCTCGATTTCCACGGATCGAACGCGGCGCGAACACGGCATCTTTATGCGCGACGAACAGTATCGGTATCAAACGATTCCGCAATGATACGAGAGCAGACGGCCGAACGCGGCGTTCGATGCGCGCTCGTCGCCGTGTTCGTCGCCGGCGTACGCCGACGCGATCCGGGTGCGATCGTCAACGCCGTCGTGGCGTTCGCCGCGACGTACGTGCCCCGAATCGTCGAACGCGTCTACGGACTCGAGTTCCGACCGTGGCAACGCGCGTACGCCGCGGTCGCGATGCTCACCCACGCGATCGGAATGCTCGGGCCCTACGACGACGTCTGGTGGTGGGACCACCTGACACACGCTCACTCGGCGACGCTCGTGGGCAGCGCAGCGTTCGTGGCTGCTCGTCGTCGCGGCGACGACCCCCGCCCGCGCGTCGTCGCCGTCGTCGCCGTCGCCGGCCTCTGCTGGGAACTCCTCGAGTACGCGATCCACGCGATAGCGAACCGTCTCGGACTCGAACCGGTACTGGTCACCTACGGCAAGACTGACACGGCGCTCGACCTCCTCTTCAACCTCGTCGGTGCCGTCCTCGTCCTCCTGCTTGGCGATTACGCCCTCGAGAACGTCGTTCGCCCGCCCCGTACCGGCCGATGAGACGCCGCCGCTCGTCTCGGTGACCCGCCCGATGGCGTCCACGTCTCACTCCAGGGCCTCGGCGACGACTTCGATCGGCGTCGGGGGCTCCTCGGATGCACCGGGTTTGTTCTCGAGTTGGGTCCGACAGGAGGCACCGGGAGCGACGACGCGCTCGCCGTCGCTGTCGTCGACCTGTCCGTAGAGGATCTGAGCGATCGCATCGCTCATCGAGGCGTGTTCGGACTCGTAGCCGAAACTGCCCGCCATGCCACAGCAGCCCGAATCGAGGGGGGCGACGGCATAGCCCGCCCGTCGAAGCACGCCGACGGCGTGGTGGTCCTTCGCGACCGATTTCTGGTGACAGTGGCCGTGATAGACCAGCTCCGCCGTCGCCGCGCGCTCGTCGAATGCGATCGCTTCGTCCAGCCGGAAGGTGTCGATGTACTCGCAGACGCCGAAGGTGGCGTTCGCGAGGGTTTCGGCGGCTTCGGTCGAGAGCAGATCGAGGTAATCGGACTGGAACATGACCGCGTCGGAGGGTTCGATGACGACGACGTCCCAGCCCTCCGCGACCCGCGGCGCGAGCGCGGTGACGTTCTCGCGGGCCGCGTCCCTGGCTTTCCCGAGGAATCCCTTCGAGAACGCCGGCCGGCCCGTGTCGCCGAGCCCGTCGGGGACGGAGACGTGGACGCCGGCGGCCTCAAGGGTGCGGACGGCCGCCTTGCCGGCGTCGGGATGGCTGTAGTTGGTGTAGGTGTCGGGATAGAGGACGGCCTTGCGAGTGGCCTCGCCCTCGCCGATGTGAGCGCCGCCTCGCTCGCGGAACCAGTCTCGGAAGGTCTCCGCGTGGAACGTCGGCAGCGCTCGGTCGGCGTCGATCCCGACGGCCACCTCGAGCGCCTTTCGCGCACCCGGTAGCTTCGGCAGGGCGTTGGACAGCGGCGCGAGCCGAGAGCCCCACTTCGAGAGCGTCTCCACGTTGGCGAAGAGGCGATCCCGAAGGCTCGCGCCGTTTCGCTGGTGATACTCGTGGGTGACCTCGGCTTTGAGCTTCGCCATATCGACCTCGCTCGGGCAGTCGATCGCACAGCCCTTGCAGCCGACACAGAGGTCCATCACTTCTTCGACGAACTCGTCGGAGACGGCTTCGTCGGGCTCGAGATCGCCGCTCATGGCCTGGCGGAGCGCGTTCGCCCGGCCCCGGGTGGCCGTGATCTCCTCCCGGCTCGCCCGATAGGTCGGACACATCACGCCGCCCGTGGTCGACTGCTCGCCGCGACAGCCGCCACAGCCGTGACAGAGCTCGACCATCCCCTGCATGCCGTTGTCGTTCTCCCACTCGAGGGTGGGTTCGAAGCCGGCCTCGAACTCGTAGTCGGGGTCGAACCGCAGGTGCTTCCGCAGATCCGTCGGGTTCTCGTCGCGGAAGACGACCTGCCCCGGATTCAGGATCCAGTCGGGGTCGAAGGCGGTCTTGAGGTCCTGGAACGTTTCCCAGAGCTCGTCGCCGTAGCGCTTCCGATTCCACTGCGTGCGGGCCCGGCCGTCGCCGTGTTCGCCCGAGACGGATCCGCCGAGATCGACCACGAGGTCCGTCACGTCGTCCGCGATCCCGTGGAGTTGCTCGAGGCCCACCTCGGTCTTCGTATTTACGAGCGGCCGGACGTGGAGCACGCCGGGGCCGGCGTGGGCGTAGAAACTGGCGTAGGTGTCGTGGCTCTCGAGGATCTCCTCGAACTCCTCGACGAATTCGGGGAGCTTCGCGGGCGGGATCGCGGTGTCCTCGATGAACGAGATGTGCTTCGCGTCGGTCGTCCGCGAGAGCAAGATCGGGAGGCCGGACTTGCGGAGCTTCCACAGCTTCGCGCGTTCAGTGTCGTCGTACGCTTCGAGGGCCTCGATCGCGAGCGTCTCGGACTCGCTGCTCGGGGCGTCGTCGGCCGGCTCGCCCGCCGGCGTCGCCGACGGCACGCGGTCGGCCAGGAGTCCGGCGACCTGCTCTTTCCCGTGGTCTTCGTCCGCGGCGTAGAACTCCACGAGCAACACGGCGTTGGTCCCCTCGGGGAGCATCTCGGTGACGGGACCGAACTCCGCGGTGTCGCGAGCGAGGTCGATCAACACGTCGTCTAACACTTCGACCGCCGCGGGGTCGTGTGCGAGGATCGCCTCGACGTCCCGCATCGCCTCGTGGAGGTCCGGGTAGCACAACAGGGAGACCGCCTTCGTCTCGGGCACCGACTCGAGCGCGACGGTCGCCTCGGTGACGATCGCCAGCGTCCCCTCGCTGCCGGCCAGCAGGCGCGCGAGGTTGACAGTGCCCGCCTCGCCGGTTTCCTCGCCGCCCGGTAGCTCCTCGCCCCGAGCTTCGGCCACCAGCCGATCGAGGTTGTACCCCGAGACGTTGCGTTTGAGGTCGGGATAGGTCTCCTCGATGCGGTCCGCGTCCGCCTCGAGGATCCGCTCGACCTCCGCGTAGATCCGGGCCTCGAGGTCGCCGTCGGGATCGGCCCGTTCGGAGATCTCCTCGAGCGTAACCTCGCCGAATCGGGTGACGGTGCCGTCGGCGAGGACGGCCTCGACCGCCTCGATGTAGGCGTCGGTCTTGCCGTATTTCAGCGAGTGTGCGCCCGTCGAGTTGTTCCCGATCGCGCCGCCGATGGCGCTCTTGTCGCCCCACGCGGGGTCGGGGGCGAATTTGAGATCGTGGGATTCGAGTGCCTCGTTCAGCGTTCCGAGGATCGTCCCGGGCTGGACCGTCGCGGTCCGTTCGTCGGGATCGATCTCGCGGATCTCGCCCATGTGCCGGGTGAAATCCAACACGACGGCCCGGTTGACCGTCTGGCCGGCGAGGCTCGTCCCGCCACCCCGCGGGAGGACCGGAATCTCCCGCTTGGCACAGTACTCGAGGATCCCCGCGACGTCGGCCGTCGATTCGGGGAAGGCGACGGCGATCGGGGTCATCTCGTAGGCGCTCGCGTCCGTAGCGTACAGTTCGCGGGAGTAGGAGTCGGCACGGACCTCGCAGTCGACGAGCGCCTCGATGTCCGCGACCAGCGCCGGACGGTCGAGTTCGTCGCTCCGATAGTCGTAGTTCGCTCGCCCGTCGGCGGCCGGGTCGGCGCTCGGTTCCAGTGACATACTCCACCATTGTACAGGAGCGGCTAAAAGCATCCGCATTAGCGACCGTTCGACCGGAACGGGGCGCGGAATCGACCGCGCGGCGGATCTCGAACCGCCCGGCCGGCACGCGGGGTTCGCTGTCGGGAGTGGCAGCTGAACGGAAAAGTGGCCCCGTCGTTTTCCCACGTGCGCCCCCGGGGCCGCCGTCCGTGGTATCGGACGGTAGCAGTCAGTAGCAGGGGAGGCCAAACAAGCGATATGCCTACCTAGTAAGGTATCCCTACGGGGCGCTCCTCGCGTCCCGCGTCACTCGTCTCCGCCCCACTCGCCGCTCATGCCGACGCGTTCGCCGTCTTCCCAGACGTAGTAGCCCTCGCCGGTCTTCTTGCCGAGGTTGCCCGCGCGGACCTTCCGGCGCAGGGACTGGGGTGGCTTGAACCGCTCGCCCAGTTCCTCGCGGAGGTGTTCGGCGATGTGCAGGCGCACGTCGAGTCCGACGTGGTCGGTCAACTCCAGGGGTCCCATCGGATGCCCGTAGCCGATCTCCATCCCCTCGTCGATGTCGGCCGGGCTGGCGACGCCCTGCTCGACCATCCGGATCGCTTCCAGTCCCAGCGCGAGCCCGAGCCGCGAGGTGGCGAAGCCGGCCGTATCCCGCACGACGACGTCTTCCTTCTCGATGCCCCGGACGTAGTCGACGGCGAACTCCTCGGTCCGATCGTCGGTCTGTTCGGCGACGACGATTTCGACCAGGTCCATGATGTGGGGCGGGTTGAAGAAGTGGAGGCCGACGGCGCGTTCGGGGTGCTCGAGGGCGCTTGCCATCTCGGTCACCGACAGCGAGGACGTGTTCGAGGCGATGATCGTGTCCTCGCCCGTGGCTTCCTCGACGTCCGCGAACACCTCCTGTTTGAGGTCCATGTCCTCGGGCACCGCCTCGACGACGAGATCCGCGTCCGCGACTGCGCCCGTGAGGTCCGTCGTCCCCTCGATTCGCTCGAGGGTCGCTTCCATCTCGTCCGCGCTGATCTTGTCCCGATCGACGCCGCCCCGAAGGTTGGCGCGGATCCCCTCGAGGCCGTCCTCGACGAACTCCTCCTCGATGTCACGGAGGACGACGTCGTGGCCCGCCATCGCGGATACCTGTGCGATCCCGTGTCCCATACTGCCGGCTCCGAGGACTGCGATTTGCATGTGCGAACCCACAGACGACGCGATCAAAAGCGTTCCCTTTCGAACAATCCGGCCCAGTGTTGGTTCGGGGGCCAATACTTCGAAACTCGATTCCATCACACGGCGCGCGCTGTCGATCCGTCCGAACGGCACGAGATGCGAACGGAGTGAAGCACCTCGGAAAGCGAATAGCGCGGGACCGATGGCCCCGCGGACCATGCGAACGGCGCAAAGCGCCGTGAGCAGACGGTGACCGTAGGGAACCGTGAGCACAGTGAGGACGGATCGAGACCCCGTGCGAGGGACGAGGACCGCAGCGACCGAAAGCGCGGCGCGAAGCACCGCGGAAAGGCGAGCGGCAACGCCGCGAGCCGGGGAGCGAGGACCGCAGTTGGTTGGGGAGGACGTGATGCTGTGTCGGGCGGGATTGAAAGAGGCAGGGGCTTTCTGAGTGTGCTCGAACGATATTGTGCTCCGTTCTTACGGCGGCAACTGGGGATTTCCACACCCTCCCCAGCCGATTCGCTCACTCGTTCCATTCGTTCGCTCATCCCTCGCGCATAGTCGTGCCGCGGCTCACACCGTTCGCCGCGGCCCAGCGCGCGCCACCTCAACGTATCCCGACACACTAACACGGTTCCATGGCGAAGAACGGAGCTACTTTACTTCAGGAGCGCGAGTCAATCAGTATCAATGAGCGATCGCCAGCCAGTTATCGTCCAGGCAGTCCGCACTCCGCAGGGAAAACACGGCGGCGTCTTCGCCGAGACCGGCAGCGAGGAGCTGTCGGTCCCGCTCGTGGACGCGATGCTCGAGCGGACGGGCCTTACCGGCGAGGACGTCGACGACATCCGGTGGGGCTGTGCCAAACAGGTCAACGAACAGAGCAACAACATCGCGCGGGTGATCGCCCTCCTCTCGGAGCTGGGCGAGGGCGTCCCCGGCACCACCATCGACCGGCTCTGTGCCTCCTCGGCGGAGGCGATCATGAGCGCCAGCGACGCGATCCGGGCGGGCCAGCGCGAGGTCGTCGTCGCGGGCGGCGTCGAGAACATGTCCCGCAACGAGCGCCGGAAGGGGATCGACTCCTACGACGGCATCGCCGAGCAGTACGACGCGGCCGGCCTCGCGATGGGCCAGACCGCAGAGACGGTCGCCGAGGAGTTCGACATCAGCCGGGACCAGCAAGACGAGTACGGCGCGTGCAGCCAGCAGCGCGCGGTCGAAGCGACCGAGGACGGGACGTTCGACGAGGAGATCGTCCCCATCGAGACCGAGGACGGCCTCGTCGAGGAGGACGAGGGCCTCCGTCCCGGTACCACCAAAGAAAAGATCGCCGGCCTCCCGCCGGCGTTCCGCGAGGAGGGAACCGTCACCGCCGCCAACGCCTCGCAGGTCTCCGACGGCGCTGCGGGCGTCCTCATCACGAGCAAAGCGTTCGCCCAGCGGGAAGGACTCGAGATCATGGCCGCGATCGAGGACCACAACGTTGCGGGCGTCGATCCGACGATCATGGGGATTGGTCCGGTCCCCGCGGTGCGGGGGATCTGGGAGCGCAACAGCCGGTCGGCGGACGACTACGACCTCGTGGAACTCAACGAGGCCTTCGCCAGCCAGACGATCTACTGCCGGGACGAACTCGGCTTCGACGACGACCGGTTCAACGTCAACGGCGGCGCGATCGCCATCGGCCACCCGCTTGGCGCGTCGGGCGCTCGCCTCCCCGTCACCCTGATCCACGAACTACAGCGCCGGGACGGCGGCCTCGGCCTCTCGACGATGTGCGTCGGCTACGGGCAGGGCGCGGCACTCGAGCTTCGGGTGCCCAAGCGGTAGGCGCTCGGGCGACTCCCGAGTGACTCGCGGCTCGTCGACGCGTTCCGGCGTTCTCGCGTCGGTCCGTCCATCCCCGCACACGAATGTGGGGGTAAAAACGAATCCGAACTCGAGTAACTCCTCGTTCGGTGAGAAACCGCTCGAACAGTCCGAGACGGCAGACAAGCTATCGAGGGCGCAACTGCAAAAATACCGAGTTGTTTCGCGGTCGACGCCGGGTTAGAGGATCTGGTCGGCGATGATGTTCTTCTGGATCTCGCTGGTGCCCTCGTAGATCTTCGTGATGCGGGCGTCGCGGTAGTAGCGCTCGGCGGGGTAGTCCGTGACGTAGCCCGAGCCACCGTGGACCTGGATACCCTCGTCGGCGACTTCGACCGAGATTTCGGACGCGAAGTACTTCGCCATGCTCGAGTACTGCGCGGCGATGTCCTGGTTCTCCTGCTCGACCTGGGTCGCCGCACGATAGGTCAGCGAGCGGGCGGCCTCGACCTTGGTCGCCATCTCGGCGATCTTGTGTTGGATGGCCTGGAACTCGGAGATCTGCTGGTCGAACTGCTCGCGCTGGGTGGCGTACTCGATGGCGGCGTCGAGTGCACCCTGGGCGGCACCGACGGCCTGGGCGGCGACGCTGGTGCGGCCGGAGGCGAAGAACTCCATCAGCTGGTAGAAGCCCTTGTCGACCTCGCCGATGACGTTGTCCTCGGGGACGCGAACGTCGTCGATGACGACCTCCGCGAGGTCGGAGGCGCGGATGCCCAGTTTGTTGGTGATCTTGTCCGTCGAGACGCCGTCGCGGTCCATCTCGACGAGGAAGGCGGTGATGCCCTTGTGGCCCTCGCCGGGGCTGGTCTTGGCCATGCAGACGCCGACGTCGGCGACGGTCCCGTTGGTGATCCACATCTTGTTGCCGTTGAGGACGTACTCGTCGCCGTCCTTCTCGGCGACCGTCTCGATGCCGGCGACGTTCGAGCCGTGTGCGGGCTCGGAGATCATCGAACAGGACGCGGTCTCGCCGTTGGCGATCTTGGGCAGCCACTCCTCTTTCATCCACTCGTCACCGAATTCGATGATCATGTCCGAGCCGAATCCGGCGGAGCCGACGGCGGAGCCGATCCCGGGGTCGGCACGCCAGAGTTCCTCGGTGACGATCGTCGAGGAGATCTTGTCCATCCCGGCACCGTCGTACTCGGTCGGGATGTTCGGCGCGACGAAGTCGTACTCGGCGGCCTTCTTGCGGAGCGCTTCCGGATACTTGTGCTCTCGGTCGTGTTCCTCGGCGACCGGAACCATCTCGTTTTCGCCGAATTCGCGGACGGCGTCACGGATCGCCTCGTGCTCGGCGGATAACTGGAATGCCATGATTGTTTGCTAGGAGTCGTCTTACAAAGTAGCTTCGGATATGCTCGAAATCTGTTTTTGTTAATGCATCACCGGCCGAATCTCGAGCGTGGAAACGGTGCGCCGATCGCCGCCGATTACCGGCCGACCGGATCGACGACGGCGATCACTCCGCGTCTTCGTCGCGAAGTTCGAACTTCTGGACCTTGCCGGTCGTCGTCCGGGGCAGTTCCTGGACGAACTCGACTTCGCGGGGGTGTTTGTACTCCGCGAGGTTGGTCAGACAGTACTGCTTGATGTCTTCGGGCGTCGCTTCGGCGTCGGGCGTGGGAACGACGAACGCCCTCACGGTCTCGCCGCGGCGCTCGTCCGGAACCCCAACCACCGCGGCGTCGGCGACGTCCTCGTGCTCGAAGAGCAACTCCTCGACTTCGCGCGGGTAGACGTTGTAGCCGCCGGTGACGATCATGTGTTTCTCGCGGTCGACGACGTAGAAGAAGTCGTCCTCGTCCCAGTAGCCGATGTCGCCGGTGTGGAACCAGCGCTTACCGTCCTCGTCGGTGAAGGCCTCCTCGTTGGCCTCGGGGAGCCCGTAGTACTCCTTCATCACGTTCGGCCCGTGGATGACCAGTTCGCCCGTGATGTCGTGGAGGTCGGCCTCCTCCTCGTCGATCGGGCCTTCCTCGACGCGCGGGATCGCCTCGAAATCGTCGTCGACGATCTTCGCCTCGACGCCCTCGAGTGGCTGGCCGATACTTCCCTTCCGCCGGTTTTCGTTCGTGTTGGCGTGGGTGACCGGACTGGTCTCGGTCAGGCCGTAGCCCTCGTTGAGCTGGACGCCCCAGAGCTCCTCGAATCGCTCGAGGACCTCCAGGGGCAGACTCGAGCCCCCGGAGTTGGCAAAGCGCAGGGACTCGAACTCGTAGCTCTCGGCGTCGGGCTGGTTGATCATGTCGTTGAACATCGCGGGAACCGCGAACATGATCGTGATCCCGTCGTCCTCGAGTTGCTGCATCACCGCGGGCGCGTCCCACTCGGGGACGGGGTAGTAGGTGCCCCCGCTGTACATCGCGCCGTTCATGACGACGGACATACCGTAGATATGGAACAGCGGGAGTGTCCCGATGAGTCGGTCGGAGGCCTGGAAGCCCCCCGGCGGAACGTCGGCGTTGGCCCGCGTCGTAAAGGCCAGATTGTGGTGGGTCAGCAGGACGCCCTTGGGCGTGCCGGTCGTCCCCGACGTGTAGGGCTGGACTGCGATGTCGTCGTCCGCGCGGTCGACGACGTCCTTGGTCTCCCCCGCGAGGAAGTCGCCGAACGCCGTCGCGCCGTCGACGTCCGCTCCGACGCTGACGACCTGTTCGACGTCCGTGTCGTCCTGTACCTCGAGGACGTTGGGAACGAGGTCGGCCAGCGCGACGACGGCCTTGGCCCCGCTGTCGGCCAGCATGTGGCTGATCTCGCGGGCCTTGTACTGGGGGTTCATCGGGACGATGATGCCCCCGGCGCGCAGCGTGCCGTAGAAGGCCGTGACGAACTGGGGCAGGTTCGGCAGGTAGATGCCGACGCGGTCGCCCTCGCCGATGCCGCGGTTCTCGAGGGCCTGTGCGAACTGGCCGGCCTGTTCCCAGAACTCCGCGTAGCTCAGTTTGGTCCCTTCGTACGCGATCGCGGGCGATTCTGGGTTCGCATCGACGGTCTCTTCGACCTCCGTCACGAGGTTTGTCATACCTTGTGTATGGCTGCCTGGGTGGTCAAAAGGGTTGTTACTCGTCGATCCCATTTATTTCGGTTGTTCCGGAGAAGGAGGACTCGAGCGACCCATCGGGGTCGCAGTCAGTCGAGCGGCGCGTCGATGTCGGAACCGGCGGCACTTCCGCTCGGCAACTCGTACCCGACGACGAACCGGGCGTGCAGCAACGCGGCGACGATGGCCGCCGCGGCGACGAGCTGGATGGCGACGTGGACGATCGAGCCGAACATCGCGCCGAGGGCGGCGACGATGAAGGCCGCGCGGACCGGCGCGGAGAGGTCCCGCGCCCCGTCGAACCCGATCGTCGCGACGATCAGGGCGACGGTGCCGGCCAGCACGACCGGGAACGCGACGAGCGTCTCGGTCGACCAGTAGATGAGGCTCTCGTTCGCGATGAACGCGTAGGGGATGACGAACCCGGGCGCGCCGAGTCGGAGCGCCTGCTTGGCCGACTGGAGGAAACTCGCGCCCGCGATCCGCGCCCCGATCGCGACGGAGATCGCGACCGGCGGCGTGATCGCCGACAGCATCGCGAAGTAGAACACGAACATGTGTGTCGCGATGTCGGGGGTCCCCAGTTCGGTGATCGGTTTGGCGACCAGGATGGCCACGAGGATGTACGCCGCGGGCGTGGGCATTCCCAGTCCGAACAGGATGCTTGCGATCATCGCGAGGAACAGGACGACGAACAGTCCGCCACCGAGTCCGAGCAGGCTCACGTCGCCGAGACTGACGATCGACGTCGCGACGCGGGCCGTCAGCCCCGTTCCCTCGAGCAGTTCGACGATCACGCCCATGGCCGCGAGGACGCCGACCAGCGGTGCCATGTCGATCCCGCCTTGTTTGAACCCGTCGGCGGTCTGCTTGGCCGTCGCGCCGAGGTTCCCGAGTAGATTGTCGCCCCGTACTTCCCGTCCGAGGACCTCGGCCGTCACCTCGTCGGAGCCGATGCCGACGACGCCGACGACGAGGTTCCGGACGAACATCACGCCGATGATCGCGACGATCGTGTTCATCCCCGCCGAGAGTGGGGTGTACCGCAGGTAGACGAGGGTGTACAGGAGGACGCCCATCGGAACCGCGAAGTGGAGTCCCTTGAGCAGGAGCCGCCACCTGAACGGCGAGAGGTCGTTCGAGATCCAGCCGAACTTGAGGATCGTGAAGTGGACGGCCAGACAGACGCTGAAGTAGAACAGCGCCGCCGGAATGACTCCCGCTTGCACGATGTCCAGGTACGGGACCTGGATGATGTCGGCCATCAGGAACGCCGCGACGCCCATCACGGGGGGCAGCATCTGGCCGCCCGCGGAGGCGACCGCCTCGATCGAGGCGGCGACGTCGTCGCGGACGCCCTGATCCTTGATCATCGGAATGGTGAAGCTGCCGGTCGTCGCGGTGTTGGCCGCCGCGCTCCCGGTGATCGAGCCCATGATCATACTCGAGATGACGGCGATCTGGACGACGCCGGTTCGGAGGCTCGTCCCGAGTTCCGTCCCTACCTCGCGGACGAACTCCATCAATCCGAAGGCCTTCGCGATCCCGGCGAACATGATGAAGATCGCGACCCACGTCGAGCCGATCCCCATCAGAGTGCCGTCGTAGACGCCGCTGATTCCGATCGCGCCGTTCTCGGCGATCTGCTCCCAGCCCTGGCCCGAGTGCTCGAAGACGCCGAACAGCCGCGGGCCGACCGCAGAGTGAGCGTAGGCGATCGCCGCGACGGCGACGGCTGCGATCACCGTCCCGAACGCCCGGCGAGTGGTGTCGATCGCCAGCGTAATCAGAACGATGCCGACGAGGTGATCGGTGGTGGTGTAGCCGAGGATGTAGGCGTCACCCTCGAGCCGGGTGAAGTTCGTGTAGACGTAGGCCATCGCGAGTAGCGACACGAGCGCGAGTGCGAGGGCGACGTACGGGTCGATCCGTCCCCAGACGCTCCGCGCTCGCTCGAGCGCACCCTCGGTGCTCTCGTCGGCCGTCGAGGACGCCGCCGCATCGATACTTACGTCGGCGCTCTCGCCGACGAACTCCTGGCGGGCGTAGTCGAGGTAGTACAGCGCGATGCCGCCGCCGAAAAAGATGATCATGTACAGTTCGTCTCGCTTCACCCACCCGGGTTCCGGGACGAGTCCGCTAAGTGGCCATCCGCCGACGAGGGAGACGGCGTACCCGACGGTATACAGCGTCAGGGAGAACCCAAACACGTAGACGATGAGCCCGAGAGCGCTCTCGGAAACTCCGCGCTCGGAATATGTTTCGGACATCGGTTCCGTTAGTTACCGCCGTCGGCGATGAAGAACCACGGCAGATCGTAGAAGTGGACGATCTGTGCCATGTCGAAGTTGAGTTCGCTGTAGTTCCCGGCACCTTCCCGGACCTGCTGTGCCGACCAGTTCTGGATGTAGACCATTTCGGCGTCCTCGCTGTTGAGCGCGCCGAGGTTAGCCTCGGTTCCCTGGCTGGTCTGGGCCTCGGCGAACAGGGCGTCGGTCCCGTCGTTGACGGCGCTGGCCATCCCCTGATTGGCGGTGTAGGCCGTCGTCGTCGACGTCGACGTCCGCATCCGGACGTTGGTGTCTCCGGTGGACCCGCCGCTTGTACTGCCGCCGGCGCGTTCGAACTCGTCGCTCCAGACGCCGATCTCCTCGTAGAAGTCCGCCGCGGCGTCGTGGAAGGGGACGCCGTCGTACATGTTCTTCACCCAGAACTCGTCTTCTTCGTGGGTCGCCAGGAGACCGTTGTACTCCGCCAGTTCGTCTTTCTGCTCGTATAGCGTCTCGAGGAACGTGTAGACCGTGTCGTACTCGAGGTCGGCCCGCGAGACGAAGTTGTACGCGAACGTCGGCGCGGGGACCTCGTCGGGGGCGTCGACGTTGTCGATCTGGCCCGTCTCGGTCGGCTGGATCAGCAGTCGATCGTCGTCGTTCCAGGCCTGCTCGGTCTCGTCGGTCACGTCGAGGACGCGGAGGTTGCCGACGGTACTCGCGGTCTGCTGGAGCCAGCTGGGCGTGATCGAGAAGTTCATCAGCGTCCCGACGCCGACGTCGAGTTGGTTCTCGTTGATCGCGTTGCCCTGTTCGCCGTAGCTCGTACTCACGCGGTCGTAGCCGTCGGTCGCGTGATCGAGCGCACGCTCGAGCGCCGGCGCGGTCCCGGAGCCACTCGGCGTCGGTGACACCGACGTCTCCTCGTTGATGTCCGAGAGGGTCTCGAGGGTCTGGTCGCCGCCACCGTTGCCGCCGTTGCCGCTCGTCTCACCGCCGATACAGCCGGCGAGTGCCGTCGCGGCTCCGACGCCGGTCGCTGCGAGGAGTGTTCGTCGAGTTGTACCGCTATCCGTACGGGTACGCTTTCCTGCCATGCCAATGTCCTTCATAGTTATGTATTATAATGCTTCCGCTATCTTTCGATATCGCGCTCGAGGACGCGACCGTTCCATCCACGACCACCGTAACTAATACCCGCAGTGCCGCCCGATTTCCGTCCGAATCGAGTCGGCCGGCACCGGTGGTACTAGACCATTTGTACCAACTAAACGAGAGTTCTATAATTCACTTTATGTGTTTTCCATAGCTCTGGTAACACGTATCGCAACGCCTATTGCACCCTTAGCAAACTATGATGCATGCTGGATTTCGTTCAGCTCGAGGAAGACCTCGACCAGGAAGAGCGGATGATCCGGGACACGGCCCGGGAGTTCGTCGACGAACACGTCAAACCCGACATCGGCGACCACTTCGAAGCGGGGACCTTCCCCAAGGAGCTCATCCCGAAGATGGGCGAACTGGGCTTTTACGCCCCGAATCTCGAGGGCTATGGCTCGCCGAACGTCTCGGAGACGGCCTACGGACTCCTGATGCAGGAACTCGAGGCCGGCGATTCGGGGCTGCGCTCGATGGCGTCGGTCCAGGGTGCGCTCGTGATGTACCCGATCCACGCCTACGGGAGCGAGGAGCAGAAAGAAGAGTGGCTGCCGGACATGGGGCGAGGCGAGGCGATCGGTTGCTTCGGTCTCACCGAACCCGAACACGGCTCGAACCCGTCGGCGATGGAGACCCGCGCCGAAGCGGACGGCGACGGCTACGTCATAAACGGCGCGAAGACGTGGATCACGAACTCGCCGATCGCTGACGTCGCCATCGTCTGGGCCCGCGATACGTCGGCCGAGGACGACCCGGTCCGCGGGTTCCTCGTCGAGACCGACCGCGACGGGATTACGACCAACAAGATCGACGACAAACTCTCGCTGCGCGCCTCGATCACCGGCGAGATCGGGCTCAACGACGTCTACGTTCCCCAGGAGAACGTCCTGCCCGGCGTCGAGGGCATGAAGGGCCCGCTCTCCTGTCTCACGCAGGCACGCTACGGCATCGCCTGGGGTGCCGTCGGTGCCGCTCGTGACTGCTTCGAGGAGGCTCGCCAGTACGCGAAAGACCGCGACCAGTTCGGCGGTCCGATCGGCCGGTTCCAGCTCCAACAGCGCAAACTCGCGGAGATGGGAACCCAGATCACACTGGCCCAGCTGCTGGCCTACCGGCTCGCCGAACTCAAAGAACGCGGTGAGATGCGACCACAGCACGTCTCGATGTCGAAGCGGAACAACGTCCGGATGGCCCGCGACCAGTCCCGCATCGCCCGCGAGATGCTCGGCGGTAACGGCATCACCACCGACTACTCGCCGATGCGCCACATGTCCAACCTCGAGACGGTCTACACCTACGAGGGGACCCACGACATCCACACGCTCGTCCTCGGCGAGGAGTTCACCGGGATTCCCGCCTACCAGTAACCCGCGACTCGACTCTTCGCGGCCTTTTTTCGCCGACTCGCGTTCGCGACCGGAGCTGGACGTTTCGCTCACCAACACTCTCGTTTCAGTGTCCGGAACATTGATTGCGTTCGATGAGTAGTAACGGACATGAGAACGGATCGGGACGAGACCGAGACGGACGAGGTGGGTGTTGCGACGACTCGGAAGACGTTCGCACTCCTCGAGGCGCTCAAAGACGAGGAGGGACTCACGATCGCGGAGCTCACCCAGCGGACGGGGCTCCCGAAGAGCACCGTCTACCGCCATCTGCAGACGCTGACCGATCTGGGGTACGTCATCGAGCGCGATGGTAACTACTACGTCGGGTTTCGCTTCGTCGAACTCGGTGAGCAGGCCCGTTCCCGGAGAGTAGGATACACGGCTGCCAAGCGAGCGGTGTTCGAACTCGGTCAGGAGACCGACGAACGCGCGGTGTTCATCGTCGAAGAGGACGACGAGGCCGTCTACGTCCACCGCTATGGCAGCCTCACGAACACGATGATCGGGCACCGGCGGCCGCTCCACTCGATGGCCTCGGGCAAAGTCATTCTCGCAGAGTGGGACGACGCTTCGGTTACTCGCTACGTCGACGACGTGGGTCTCGAGGCGATCACGTCGAACACGATCACCGACCCCGACGAACTGTTCGACGAACTCGAGCGAATCCGCGAGCGGGGGTATGCGGTAAACAACCAGGAACACATGGACGGGCTTCGTGGGGTCGCCGTCCCCGTCTACACGCCCGACGACGAGTTCCTCGGGTCGCTGGCCGTGTTCGGACCGACCAGCCGATTCACCGACGAGTACGTTCACGACGACCTTCCGACCCGGCTTCGGGACAAGGCTGGCGAAATCAGGGTCACGCTCGCGTACGGCTGACGAACGGTAACAGTGAGCGTTTCACCAGACGAAACGCTCGTTTCGAGAGTCGACAGGGAAAACGACTCGTCCGCGATCGAGCGTTCGGTCGATCGCCGGCAAGGGGGATCCGACCTCCGTTCCGGGACACTTCGTTCGACGGGTGGACGGCCGTGTCCGGATACTAACTCGACCGGGGACCGTCGACGAAACGACGGCGCTCCTTTTTGGCGTGTTCCCAGTCGGTGACCCGACGGTAGCCCCTGCCGGAAGACCACGGCGAGTGATCGATCAATGAACGTGACGGTCGTATGGCTGTAATGCTGGTCTCCGCCTTGGTTCTCATCCGGTTACATATTCATATCCCTACTGTATAGGAAATCCATCCTATTATGGGATTCTTCGTGGACGAAATCGTGCACGGGACCGGCGTAAGAGTTCGCTGCTCCCTCTAACGAGATCGTCGGTTGTGGGCCCAAAAGCCGCTCTGGCCGGCAGCGTCTCGAGATCTCTCGTCCGCTCACCGTCGCCGGTTCTTGCCTTCGATTCGACCTCGAAATTATTGTCGAATAACTTGTGTGTAGCTCCATCTATCGGTGTTTGGGTCGTTCTACGTGTGGAACAGCCGTCGGAACGGAATCGAACGAGACCCAGTCGACCCGACGCGCCGTCCGAGGATTTATCCGACAATCCGCGGCCAACGGCGGTATGTCGGACTCGGATCCACTGTCGCGGCGAACGGTCTTGCAAGCTGTCGTGATCGGTATCTCGGGAACGATCGGTGCTGCCGCGAGCGGTAGTGCACGTCCCGGCGAGTCGGCTGCGCGAGTCGACCGGGACGACGTTTCGTCCGGGTCGTCCTCGAGCCGAGTAGCCATCGGCGAGCGGCCCGACGGAGCGACCCGGTACGTCGGCGTCGTCGATCGGATCGTCGACGGCCGGCACGTCGTCGTCCTGCTCGAGGATGGCGATGCGGTCGTCGATCAGATCGTCGTTCCGACCGCGCGCTTCGACGAGATCGCGGAAGGGGATACCCTGCTTGCCGTCGTCCGCGGCGACGAACTACTCGCGTATCGACGTCTCCGGTCGGCATCCGTCGACGGGCCGGCGTTCGGAGACTGACCACGTCCGCCCTGTCCACTCCGTTAGGACTGCGCGGTCGACCGCTGTCCGGGGTGGCCCCGTCGTCACCGATTCCGAACCGCGGGCCGACGCGACGAGTCGGTCCCTCGAACATCGGTACCGATCCACACTGCCATAATCCGCAAGTAGCACTCCTACCCCTTCGGATCCCGTCCGGTATCGTATGGTGACTGCAATCGCGCCCGACCGAGGATTGAATCGACCGGGGTCTCCCGGACTGCGGACCGCGTTCTTCGGCGTCTGGTTCGTCGATCTCGTCGCGACGATCCTGTTTTTCTCCGTCCCGTATGCCACCGAGATCAATCCCGTGACGGTCTTCCTTCACGATGTCTTCGGAGTCGTCGGCGTGGTTCTCGCCGCGCTCATCTACGCTGGACTCGTCATCGTGATCGGTTTGCTTCTGCCGACCCCGTTCGACGTCGGCTTCGTGATGTCCGTCGTCGTCATGTATGTCCTCTTCGCGAGCAACAACGTCGTTCTCCTGGTGGCTCGGGAGCCGTTGCTCGCGCCGTTCGTCCCGTAACCCAGCGACGGAACCGAACCGGATCGTCCTCGAATCGGGCCGAAAACGGCTGTCGGTCGTGGTCCGTTCAGTTCCGTCGCGGACGCGTGCGGCATGTTTTAACGGTGAACACGGCTAACTGTGTCTTCACGGACGATTTAGCGATCGGTGGTGAAGCGATGAACACGTACGATGGGGTCTGGGACGTCATCTCCGCGTATGCCCCGTACTTCTATCTCGTGCTCGTGGTCGTCACACTGATGGCCGCCCTGAACGCGGTCGCGATGGTACTCGAGGACCGATTCGAGGGGACGTTCGCGGTATCGATGGTCGTCTTCGGGATCCTCGGACTCACTGGACTCGGCCTCGCAATCGTCCTGTGGCAGTGCAAGCGCCGGTCACAATAGCCCTCCCGTTTCCCTACCCGACCCGTCCGTTCGCGCTGAACCCGTCGTGGCGGATCGGCCTTCAGCGACCGACCGGTGGGAGCGTCCGGTACCGCGGACAGGACATCTGGGACGCGAAGGATGGCCGCGACGACGTCGACATTCCCCACGACGAGATCCGACGGTCGCTCCAGATCATCCATCAGGATCCCGGCAGCGCGCTCAACCCGAACCGCCGGGTGATGAAGATACTCGAGGTTCCCCTCAAGCGCTTGCAGTCCGGGATGAGTGCCGGCGATCGCCGCCGGGATTTCGATCGGCGCGTGGGGCGCGCTGTTCGAGGACATCGAGGCCGAGATCATTCGCGTCGAGGGAGTCGAGTTCCCCGAGCCGTGAGCAACCACCCGGTGGCCTTCCCCGCCGGCGGACGTGGAATGGCTCGCAGCTATCGCGACCCTTCGAGGGGTCGGCCAGCACTCCTTTACTATCATACGTGTGTAATCCACGCTGCTTCGGCACGGTCGTCACGACGCGCTCGAGACCGGCAGCGATCGGGTGCTACTCGATGCTTCGAACGGTGATCGCGTTAGGTAATCCCGATGGCAGCGTGAACGGCGGACGACGCCGGGATAGCCGCCTCGTTAAAAGTATAATACACATTATTGTTATTGACTACTATATGATCAGTTATCATTCGACTACAGGATTCGACCTGGATCTGCTATAGTCCCCTAGCCACTCTTCTCAGGCGGAGTTTCACGGCGTTATCGGGTATCTCGGTGGTTTTCCGTCATCGAAACGGCTCGGAATCGAGTCCCGATGCACAGCATCGAGTCGACTGCGAACCGTAGACTGGTGATGCGACGGCTCCGCAGTCGCTGCAGTGAAATTGCTCGTCGACGGATCCGATCGATGAGAGGAGCTTCGACTGGTCGATCCCGAGGCATCGCCACAGCCGATCCCGGATACTCGCTTCGTAACCTATTCTATTTAGAAACTATATCTAAATATGATGTTTGTCGACAACTCGTGACCGTTTCCGGTCGTTGGATCGACGGTGACGGCTCGGTACTGGACAGGGGCTGGGCGACCGACGCCGTCGCTCCCGACTCACCACGCTGGCGGTCCGAGACGCTGATCGATGGGAGTACAGAGAATTCATGTGACGAATATAGCGAACAGTACTTCGTTTACAAAGTTATTTGTGGCTGAAGTTTAACTCCGGAGATATGGCTCGCATGACGGATGACCGAAGCAAAACGCGTCGAACTTTCCTGCGCTCGAGTGGGGCCGTCGGCCTCGCGGGGTTGGCCGCGGGGTGTCTGGGGGATACGGGGAGTACCAGTTCCAGTACCGAGATCACGATGATTCTCAACCCCGCGGAGTCGGACGTCGACATTCGATCGCAGTACCAGCCGTTGGTCGACCACATCGAATCCGAGGTCGACGTCACGGTCAGTCTCGATCGGGCGAGCAGTTACGCGGCGACGCTGCAGGCCATTCGGAGCGACCGGGCCCATCTCGCCGATACGTCACCGTCGGCCGCCGTCGCAGGTAGTAACGTCGCCGACGTCGTGGGGGTTCGCGTCGCATACGGGGCCGCACAGTACTTCTCGCTGATCACGACCATGCCGGACAGCGGCATCGAGGAACTGTCCGACCTCGAAGGGGAGACGGTTTCGATGGGGGCACAGCTCTCCGTCTCGGGGACGCTCGTGCCGATGACGATGCTCAAGAACGCCGGACTGGACACCGGGTCCGCGCCGGACGGCGATCCGGTCGACTTCGAGGCCCAGCACTCGGATCACACCACGGCAGCCGAACAGCTGATCAACAACCCCGACGTCGCGGCGGCGACGACCGGTGCGTTCTCGACGGCAGCCAACGTTCCGAAAGAACAGTTCGACGAGATGTCCGAGGACTTCGTCGAACTCTCCGCGGAGTACGAGAACGCGGGCACTGCGGACCAGGAACTGCAGTTGCTGGCGGTCTCCGATCCGCTTCCGCGGGCTCCGATCATGGCCCGCTCGAACTGGGACGATCCGATCCGCGAGGACGTCGAGGAGGCGATCCTCAACGCCGAGGACCTCAGCCACGACGACGACTACGAGGGCGAGGAGCTCTGGTTCTCCAACGTCGTCGAAGGCAGTCACGAGGACTACGAGCCCATCCAGAAGGTCCTCGACGAACTCGGACTCGAATTCGAAGACATTTCGTAACGCGCCCGAATCACGCTCCCACTATCAATGAGTGAGATATCAGTCGAAAGCCTAACAAAAGAGTACGGCGACACCGTCGCCCTCGACGACGTCTCCTTCGAGATTCCCGACGGTGAATTCGTCGTCGTGCTCGGCGTCTCCGGATCGGGGAAATCGACGCTGCTGCGGTGTCTCAACGGGCTCACGGCCCCGACCAGCGGCACCGTATCGGTCGACGGCGTCCCGATCACGAGCCCGCGAGACGATATCGCGATGATCTTCCAGAGCCACAACATCATCGGACAGATGAGCGCGTACTCGAACGCGCTCACGGGGTCGATGAGCCGAAACGGGTTCTTCGATAGCCTCTTCCGGCTGCAAGACCGCGACGAGAAGCTCCGCGCGCTCGAGGCCCTCGAGACCGTCGGTCTCCTCGACGAGGCCCAGCAGAAGGCACGCCAGATGAGCGGCGGCCAGCAACAACGCGTCGGGATCGCTCGTGCGCTCGTCCAGCAGCCAAACGTCTTGCTCGCCGACGAGCCGGTCGCGAGCCTGGATCCGGGCAGTGCACAGCAAGTGATGAACTATCTCCGAACTGCCGCCGCCGATCGCGGGCTGACCGCCATGGTGAGTCTCCACCAGGTCAATCTCGCCCGGAAGTTCGGCCAGCGATTCATCGGCCTCCGGGACGGGACGAAGGTGTTCGACGGCTACCGCGACGAACTGACGATCGACGCGATCGACGACATCTACGGCGATATCGATACCGAGGGAATGGTCGTACTGGCGGACGACGACGACGCACACGACGACGGTCCGTCCACTCTCGAACAGGAGGAGGCCCTCTGATGAGCGGCGAAACGTCACCCGAACGAACGGACGCCCCGTCGGGCGTCGTCGACCGGCTCGAGCGAATCCGGCAGGCGCGCCGTGCGCGAGCGGCCGGGGCCGCGGCGGTCGTTCTCGTCGTCGGCTTTCTCTTCGTCCAGGCGCTCAGCGCGGTCGATTTCTTCACCGAGAGCTACCAGTGGGACTTCTTCGCCAAATCGCTCCGGGATTTCTTCCCGATCACGCTGTACGCTGGCTGGATCCCGTTCCTCGACGTCCAGCAGTACTGGGCGTTCATCTCCGACCGGAACCTCATCTTCGATCCGGCGAGCTTTCAGGCCCTCCTGACCGATCCGATCGGGTTCCTCTTCGGGAGCAGTCTCGGGATCTTCTCGATCTTCGGCGAGGCAGGGGTCACGCTGGCGATCGGCTTCGCCGGAACGGTCCTTGGCTTTCCGCTGGCACTGGTGTTTGGCGTGCTCGGCTCCGAGCGCGTGATCCCGTTCCCGTTTAATTTCCTGTTCCGCAGCACGATGTCTGGCATCCGGTCGATTCCGGCACTCGTGTGGGCACTGATCTACATCCCGCTGGTCGGGCTGACGCCGCTGGCAGCGCTGCTCGCCGTCGGGACGGACACGATCGGCAACCTCGGACGACTGTTCACCGACGAACTCGAGGAGATCGAGGACGGCCCGATCGAGGCGATGCAGACGACGGGTGCGAGCCGGCCACAGGTCATCGTGTTCGGGATGTTGAGCCAGGTCCGAACGTCGTTCGTCGCCTGGACGCTGTACATCCTCGAGATCAACGTTCGGGTCGCCGTCTCCCTGGGGATCATCGGAGCCGGCGGGCTCGGGGAGATCCTCGACGTTCAGCAGGGGCTGTTCCAGTTCACCAACGCGATGGCGACGCTGCTGTGTATCTTCCTGTTGATCATCTCCGTCGAACTGTTCAGTCAGCGGGTCCGTTCCCGCCTTCGCTCCGACGACGAGCCCATGGGGGTACGCGAGCTGCTCCTCGGACTCCCACAGCGGCTGATCGAGTCGCTCGCTCGGTGACCTGAGCCGGCTCCGAACTCGTGTTTCGCCGGAAGCAACGGACAGCACGTCCCGTCGGTTCCGTACTGACCGGATTTTAGTACCACCACGACCGACGCGTAGCCATGGACCGTCCGAGGCTGATCGTCTACTGTGGACTCCCTGGGGTCGGAAAGTCGCTCGCCTCCGGCTACACCGCGGAGCAACTCCCCGCCCACCGCTATCGGAGCGACCGGATCCGCAAGCAACTGTTTCCCGAGCCCAACTACACCGACGCGGAGACGGCGGAGACCTACGAGACGCTGCTCGAGCGTGCGCGGGCCGATCTCGAGGCGGGGACGAACGTCGTTCTCGACGCGACGTTTCGCTCGCGCCCCCGGCGCGACGATGCGGCCGCCATCGCGGAGACGACGGCCGCCGAGTCGCTGTTCGTCCACGTGACGTGCGAGGAGGCGGTCGTCGAGGAGCGACTCGAGAGCCGATCGGGGACCGTCAGCGACGCCGATTACGAACAGTACCTGCACCTTCGGGAGGCGTTCGACCCGCTCGAGCGCGAGCACGTCGTCCTCGACAACTCGGGATCGATCGAGGAGACCTACCGCCAACTCGAGCGCGACGTGTTGTGAGCCGGCGATCGACCGCTCTTTGCGATCCCGCCGCGACCCAGTCGTGCTTCGCGAACCGGGTGTCGTCCGCATCAATCGGTCTCCGTGAATCGGATGCCGTCCGCATCGATCGCTCTCAGTGAGCCGGTTGCCTCCGCGAACCATCGTTCCTAAGGGACCGCTCACACGAGTGTTCGGTCATGACGACGATCAAGGACAGTATCCACGGCTACATCGAGGTCGATCCGACCGCGGCGGCGATCATGGACACGGCCCCGATCCAGCGGCTCCGCTACGTTCGACAGCTGGGGACGGTTCAGCTGGTCTACCCTTCGGCGAACCACACCCGGTTCGAACACAGCCTCGGCGTCTACCATCTCGCCTCGCGAGCGGTCGAGCAACTCGGACTCGGGGCCGACCTCTCCGAGCGCCTTCGCGCCGCGGCGCTCGTCCACGACGTGGGTCACGGCCCCTTCGGTCACCAGACCGAGCCGGCGATCGAACGCCATCTCGGCCGCCACCACGACGAAATCGGGTGGCTCCTCTCGGAGACCGAACTCGGGACCGTCCTCGTGGACCAGGGGCTCGATCCCGACGCCGTCGCGGCGACCGTCGACGGTCGCGGCCCGCTGGGCGAACTCGTCTCCGGTGCCCTCGACGTCGATCGCATGGACTACCTCGTCCGGGACGCCCACCACACCGGCGTTCCCTACGGGACGATCGACCACGACCGGCTGGTCTACGCGCTCCGGATCGTCGACGGAACGCTCGCCCTCGAGTCCGGGAACGTCGCCAGCGCCGAGAGCGCGCTGATCGCCCGCACGTTGATGAACGCGACCGTCTACCGCCACCACGTCTCCCGAATCGCGGGCGCGATGCTCGATCGCGCGAGCGAGCGAGTCCTCTCCGACGGCGTCGTCGCTCCCGAGCGATTCGCCCGGCTGACCGACGAGGAACTGCTCGCGACGCTCGCCGACCACGAGCCGACGGCCGACGTCGCGACGCGGCTCCGCGAGCGTCGCCTCTACAAGCGGGCGATCTGGGCCCGCCGTGAGGACGTTCCCGACCGGTTCCGCGGGCTCGAGTACGACCGAACGCGGGCCCTCGAGCGCGAGATCGCCGAGACCGCCGGCGTCGATCCGACCGCCGTCGTCGTCGACAGCCCCGCCGAACCGACCTCGCCCGAGTCCAGGGCGCGGATCGTCGTGGATGGCGAGTTGCGACGGCTCGAGGACCGCTCGTCGTTGGTCGCGGGGCTCGACGCCTGCGCGCGAGAGATCTGGCGGCTCGGGGTCTATGCCCCGCCGGACGCGCTCGAGGCCGTCCGCGACGCGGCAGCGGCCGTGTTCGACGTGACGCCGGAGATCGCACCGTAAGCGTCGGCCGGGAGCCGAGCCGTACCTCCAGTTACTCCCCGGATCCGGGCGTTTCGGCGTCGTTCATGCGCGTTTCGTACTTCTCGAGTGACTCCGCGAGCGCCGCGGTGGCGTCGGTCTCGAGGGAATCGGCCAGCGCTAGGAGTGCGAACAGCGCGTCCCCGAGTTCGTCCGATGCGATCTCGAGGTCGGCCGGCGCGTCGCCGTAGCCGGTCGAGGTGTTCGCGTCCTTCGCGAGTTCGCCGACCTCCGAGACGAGATCGAGCAGCCGGTAGGCGGGGGGCGTCTCGAGGTCGTGCGTGTCGACGAATTCGGCGACGGTCTGCTGGTCGGTCATACCCCCCTCGTGGCCCAGCCGGGACAAAAATCACACGGAGAGCCGGCGAGAACTGGCCACGCTCGAGACGGCCGTCGACCGATGGCTTCACGCGACCGTCGCGATGGCGATGCCACGAAAACACAACGCACATTACGGTCGCTACCCGCTGACGGTGGTATGGACGGCTCTCTTGGCGAGATCGAACGGACTGCGATCGACGCGTGCCGGGCGGGCGGGGCGTTCCTGCGCGAGGCATACCGCTCGGAGAACACGACGGCCCGGCGCTTCGAACACGACGTGAAATCGAGCGCCGATACGGACGCGGAGCGACGGATACTCGACGTGATCCGCTCCCGGTTTCCGGAGCATCGGATCGAGGCCGAGGAGTCGGGCGTCCACGAAGGAACCGGCACGTACGAGTGGCTCGTCGATCCGCTCGACGGGACGAACAACTTCGAGTCGGGACTTCCGTCGTTCGCGACGGCGATCACCGTCCTCGCCGCGGACGACCCCGTTCTCGGGGTCGTGTACGTCCCGTTGCTCGACGACCTGTACGTGGCACGGGACGGTGACGGCGTTCGATACAACGGCCGCCCCGTCCGGGCGACGAGCGACGCCGAGCCGTCGACGGCGACCGCCGTCTCGGTGATCGGCCACGACGTGAAACGACACGCCGACCACCGCTCGGTCTCCGCGTCGATCAACCGGGCACTCGAGGACCGCTGCAAGCGCCGCCTCGAGAGCTGGAGTCCGACGGTCCACTGGGGTCTGCTCGCTCGGGGCCGACTGGACGGGATCGTCTGCTATCGGCCGGACCGCGAGGAGCAACTCCTCGGCGAACGCTTCGCGGCGGAAAGCGGACTCCGGACGGAGACGGGGCCGACCTGGTTCGTCGGCGCTGCCAACGAGGCGGTGTTCGACTGCCTCGTGGATATCGCGTCAGAACGCTGTTAGCTCGAGCCCAGCTCGAACGTGGGCGGACGACGGTGGCGTTTCTCGACCACGGCCTCGAGAAACGCCACCCGAATCAGATTCCGTTTCGGGGCGGTCCGGAGCTGCTCGCGTTATCCGGTCTCCCCGCATCGTCCGGTCGCGATCCGGTATCGGGAGCCCCGTTCGGCGTCTGGTCGGCTCCGACGGGCGGCCGATCGGCCCCGACGGCACGGCCGACGTCGTCGCCGGCGATCGACCGCGCGACCGCCGCGGTCTCCGGCCCGCCGAGTTCGCCCGCTCGCTCTCGCAGCGTTCGGATCGACTCGCGGTCGACCCTACGGTCGGCGAGCGCGCCGTCAGGCAACTCCGCCGCAGTCCGCTCTGCGAGTGCCGCCTGCCGCTCGATCGTCCGCATCTCGGCGACGGTTTTGGCGACCTCCGCGCGATAGCGACCCTCGCTGAGCTCGCCCGCCGTCCGGGACTCGTTCAGCTCCGCGAGTCTGGCCTCGAGCGTCCCCAGACGCCGTTCGCTCTCCGCGAACTGCTCGGCGACGACGGCCGCCTTCGTCTCGTTGTTCTCGGCGTTTGCGATCCTCACGCCGAAGGCCCGCTCCGAGACGTCGCCCTCGAGTTCGGCGTTCTGAACGCCGACGGCGGCGCTGAGCTGCTCGCCGGGTTCGATCGATTCGGCCCCCTCATCCGGTTCGGGATCGTCCTGTACGGCTCCACTCGAGACGACGCTCGCCGCGGCGATGGGAACTGCGACCATCGCGGCGACGAGAAGCGCCGTCAGTGTGATCGAGGTGGTTCGGTTCATTGGTCGGGTGTTGTATTTGCGTCCTGATATACGCTCGAGACGATGGTCCGGGTTCAACGACGATTAACGCCATTCAACGCGATTTTCGATCCGGTCCCGTCCGTCGATTTCGATGATTTTGAGGTCCGTCGTCCCGTCGCCACTCCCGTCTCGACGAACCGGCCTCATTCCGTCTCGTCACCGCCGGTGTTCGTCGCGGCCCCGTCGTCCGCCTCGGGCAGCGAGAGCACGTTTTCGCGACCGAGCCGGAACGACTCGAGGTCCCCGTCCTCGCGCAGTCCGCTGACGACTTTGCTGGTCTTCGCGTCGGTCCAGCCCAGTTCCTCGACGACTGCCTGTTGTTTCAGTCGGCCGCCGTTGTCCCTGACGAGGCGGAGGACCTGCTCTTCGTTGCTGAGCAGGTCCATGTCGGGTGGTCCGGTTGCGCCGGCTGCCGCCGACTCTCCCGTCGCCCCGCCGCTCGTCCCCGTCCCCGACGCCGTGGAACTGGAACCGGACGTGGGTTCGGGGCCGGAGCCGCGATCGGCCGTCCCGTCTCCGCTGGCCGTTTGGCTCCCCGTCGACGGACGGTTGCGGTACCACCACACGCCGAAGGCACCGAGGCCGACCGCGACGATCGCCGCCACCGCGATCGCCGCCGTGTTCGGTCCGCTTCCCGCCGCGGTGACGACGACCCGCGGCTCCGACGAGACGAAGTCGGTCTCGCCGCCCCGCCAGATCACTGCGTGATCGCGTTCGTCGTCCGGATCGGGCGTGACCGACGCTCGCTCGTATTCTTCCGGCCACTCGATCAGCAATCGCGTCCCGTCGTCGAGGTAAATCCCCTCGATGGCATCGCCCGCTCTGAGTTCCTCGCCCTCGAGGGCAGCGAACCCGTGCCAGCGAAACGTGTATCTGACGACGCCGTACTCGCGGGCGAACGACTGTCGTTCGGTATCCACGCTGTACTCCGTCGCGGACATCTCTCGGCCCGTCGCGTCGCTCGCCGTCGCGACCGTCTCGTTCATGCGGTCGGCGAACGTCCCGGTGTAGTTCCCCGGGTCGTCCCGAATGTCCGCTCGCAGCGATTCGAACGACGTCTCGCTCTCGTCGTCGTCGAGTTGGACCCAGAACTCGAGGGTCCACTCGGCGCTTCCGTTTGGCTGGACTGCGACGTCCATCCGGACTTCGTCCGCGTCGAGCTGGTCCTGCTGGAGTGCAAACGGATTCGGTTGTGGCTGTCCGGTGGCCGTCGCTCCAGTGGCGGTTCCCACTGGTCCCGTTCCGAGGAGGAGTACCGCGACGACGACGGCCGTCAAGCCGGCGCGACCGTTCATACGAATTCGTACTTGCCACCTCGCTTAAAACATGCGAAAGTCGTAGATGGGGCTATAAAGCCACTATGGCGTCATATTCGACGACTCTTTCCAGAAATGATCAACCAGTTATCATAGGACGAAATCGCTCGATCCGACTGCGTTACCGGCGGGGGTGAGTCCCCGAACGATGTCACCGAGGAAGTCGACAGCGCCGTCGATGAAGTCGGTTATCGCTCCGAGTCCGTCGGAGACGAACGCCGGAACTGGCTCCGGGAGGTCGTCCGGGGGACCCTGGGCTGGCTGTGCCGTCGCAGCACCCGTTGGGCCGACGAGGAGTGTCACCGCGACCGCGACGTCAGTATCGTTTGTCTCTACATCACGATCGATCGGTGACGGCCTCGCCTCGGTAACTGGATAGTCGGTCGACTGGGTTTGCCTCGATTTGCGTCGAATACCGGTCGGATGCTATCGACTGGAGACCGCTACGCGCCGGGGACGCCGAACGCGCCGACGCCGAGCCCGAGGACGCTGTTGAGGACGAAGAGGATGCCGAGCGCGGCGAGCCAGGCGACGATTCCGATGACTGCGGCTGTCCCCCAGTCGCCGGGGTAGCGCCACTTGATGACCCAGACCCAGGCGATCAGTGCGATGATCGGGCCAAGTAGCGGTATCCACGAGGTCAGCGCCCATGCGACTGCACCGAGAAGACCTGTGACAACCGCGTGCGAATAGTCGTCGACACCGACGACGAGCTTCGCGCTGATGAAAATAGCCAATCCGCCGACAAGTAGTGCGACGAGGAAGGCAACGAGAGATCCGGTGAAAGGAGCCATCTCCTACGTATCTCTTTCGCGGATAGATATAGATTGTGTCATACTCGACCGGTCCGTTTTCGACTGCTCGGATCGAGCGAAGGTGGTAGTTACATGTCGTCTTCGGACTCGCTCTCGGAGCTGTTATCGGTGGAGGGATGCGTCAGCGGGAGTGGTGTCGGTGGAGGGATGCGTCAGCGAGGAGTCGACTCAGGCACCCGGCACGCCGAGTGCCGAGACCGAGCCGATGCCGAGCAACTCGAGGGCGGCGAGGACGACCACGGCGGCCGCCCAGGCGGCGACGCCGACTCCGACGGAGCGGAGCCAGCCCAGCCGATATCGCCACTTGACGACCCCGATCCACGCGACGATCGCCAACAGCCCGCCCAGCAGCGGGATCGGCTCGAGGAGCGCCCAGACCACCGCGCCAAGTAGCGCGGTCAACACCGCGTGGCCGTAGGTTCGGGCGTCCGAGACGATGTGGGTCCCTGCGTGGAGGGCACCGCCCCCAACCAGCAGGCTCACGGCGAACGTCAGGAGCCGATCCTCGAGCCCGATCGGCCCAGCGAGTGGGAGCATGGATTGGTGGGGTTGTCGGGTTACTCGTCGGTGTCGTCCGATTCGTTGCCGTCGTCGGTCTGCTCGTCATCGGTCTGCTCGTCATCGGTCTGCTCGTCGTCAGTCTGCTCGTCGTCAGTCTGCTCGTCATCGGTCTGCTCGTCGCTTTCGTTGGTGTCGTCGGTACTATCCTCAGCCGTTTCGTCGTCGGCTTCGTCGTCGCTCTCGGCTTCGTCCTCGTCACCCGGGGTGACGTCGCTGACTGCGTCACCGAGCGAGCCGTCGAGGGTCCCGCTCACGAACGAGGAAATCCGGTCGTGGACAGCGGAGACGTGATCGGGGACCTGGTCAGGGAGATCGACGTTCGGTCCCTGTCCGTTTCGTTCGTCGGCAGCTGCGCCGTTCTCGCTTCGATCGTCGCGTTCGTCGGCGTTCCCGTTTGCCCGCTTGTCGTCGGCGTGTCCGTTCGCCTGCTGTTCGTCGGTACTATCCGCGCCCGTGTCGACGGAGACGGGTGCGTTTCCGGGCGCTGCGGCAGCGAAGCCGGTCGCCGCGATCAGTGCCGCCAGTGCGACTGCGATGAGCGTTGTTCGTTTCATAGCTCGCATCCGACTCTCGGTGGCTGCCTCCCCTTGAAGGGGGGATGCCGTGACCTCGAGTTTCGGGTATTTGAAGCCATTTGACGGACGTTTTCGCGGGTTTGTCCCCCGTTTAACGCGGATCGAACGCGGTTGCGTCGTCGCGGCCCGACACGTCCAACTCGGCTCGAGGGCGGGCGGATCGACGCGCCGCGCGCTCGTCACGAGACTCCGTCGCGGTGTCTGCCCGTCGTTCCACCACATGGCGTCACCGGTCGCGGTTCGAATCCGTTCAGGGTTGGCTCCAACGAGTTCACATTCACGGCACAGCCGTGCAATTTGGGCCCGCTTTCCGTCGACAACGTCACGCCGAGGGTCGGACTCGTGACCCGTCCGCGAGGGAACTCCCGTCTCGACACAACGGCTTTCAGGGTCCCCTGCGAGTATCGGCTATGAGCGAGACGACCGCGGAAATCGTGCTGTTCGATGGCTTCGACGAACTCGATGCGATCGGCCCCTACGAAGTCCTCCAGAACGGGGCCCAGGCCGGCGCGCCCCTCGAGACGCGGCTGGTCACGCTCGCGGAGACCGATCGCGTGACCGCGAGTCACGGGCTCCGCGTCGAACCCGACGGGATCCTCGGCGAGCCCGATCTGTTGATCGTCCCCGGCGGCGGGTGGACGACCGACGACGAGGGAGTCCGGGCCGCCGTCGACGACGGCCGCCTGCCGGCGGCCGTCGGCGAGCGGTCGGAGACCGGCACGACGATCGCGTCCGTCTGTACCGGGGCGATGGTGCTGGCGGCGGCGGGCGTTCTCGAGGGGCGACCCGCGATCACGCATCAGGTCGGCATCGACGACCTCGAGGTGGCGGCCGGGTCCGTGGTCGACGCGCGCGTGGTGGACGACGGCGACGTCCTCACCGCAGGCGGCGTCACCGCGGGGATCGATCTGGCGCTGTGGATGCTCGAGCGCGAATTCGGCGCGGAAATCGCCGCGGCGGTCGAAACGGAGATGGAACACGAGCGACGCGGCGAGGTCGTCCGCTGATCGATCGCCCATCCGTTCAGCCTGCCAAACGGCTATATACGGCGATCGAATACCGGGGAGACATGACCGCTGTGTTGTTCGATATGGACGGCGTGCTGGTCGACAGCGAGGACTACTGGGTCGAGTTCCAGCGCGAGGAGATCTTCCCGGCGGCCGTCCCCGATCAGGACGTCGAGATCGCCGAGACGAGCGGGATGAACTTCCGCGAGATCTACGACTATCTCGACGCGGAGTACGGGGCTGCCATCTCCCGCGAGGAGTTCCTCCGGCGCTTCAATACGGCTGCCGAGGAGATCTACACCGACCGCGCCGAGTCGCTCGATGGCCTCCACGACCTCCTCGTGGAACTCGACGACCGTGGCGTCTCCACCGCGCTCGTTTCGTCCTCGCCCCACGAGTGGATCGACATGGTCCTCGAGCGCTTCGACCTCGAGGGCGCGTTCGATCACGTCATCAGCGCCGACGATATCGACGCGGCGAGCAAGCCCGCGCCGGACGTCTTCGAGTACGCGGCCGCCGAGGTCGGAGTCCCGGCCGAGGAGTGTCTCGTCGTCGAGGACTCCGAAAACGGGATCGAGGCGGCCGCCCGAGCGGGCGCGTTCGTCGTCGCCTATCGAGTCGCCGCCCACGGCGACATCGACCGCTCGTCTGCGGCCGAGGTCGTCGCTTCGCCCGCGGAACTCCGAGACCGCGTCCTCGCGTTGACGGCGCAGTAGCGCGCACAGCGGCGTCGAAATCGAAGCCGACGGCTCCGTTTCCACGTTTTCTGTGAGGGCCATTCGACGAACGGAGCGACCGACCTGGCGACGGTCGACGGGAACTCGCTATCGAACTCGAACCGTCCGACTCGCGTCGATCGGGAGCAGTGGCTCCTCGGGGAAGGCCACGCTGACGGTAAACTCGAGTTCCTCGGCGTCCGCGCCGAAGACGCCGACCGGGACGGTCTCCGCGTCGCGCAGGTAGGTGTTCGTGCTCGTCATCTCCACGCCGTTGACCGTCACTCGGATGCCGGCGCGAGCCGGTTCGCCGACGTTTCGGACCGTGACCTCACGGACCTCGTTCTCGCCCGTCGCGACGGTCTCGGGGAACTGGCCCCACTCGAGTTCGATCGCGGGGAGCGACCGGGCGCTCTTGGAGACGCGCTCGGCGACGCCTTCGGTCAGCCCCGCGTCGACGAGCCCCTCGACGCCCGCGTCGACGACGTCACCGGGGGTCGACAGCCCCTCCGTCGCGAGCTTGCTCGCTCGGCCGGCCCCGACGCCGTCGATGGCCGTCAGCCCGACCGCGTCCTCGGCGACGCCGTTCTCGATGCGGGCCTCGATTCGGCGCGCGAGGTTCGCGGCGTGTGGGCCGACGAAGCGATCGAGGAAGGCACCGAGCGCCGAGAGGAGTCGCGTCGCGTTCTGCCGAATGACCCAGGCGTCGCTGCGGAGTTCCGAGGGCGTCGTCCCGCTGGCCCCGCTCCGGAGAATCGCGAGCACCTTCCGTTGGCCCGCCTCGAGGTCGTCGGTCTCCTCGCCGACCAGCACGGCGTCGATCGCGTCGCGTTCGTCCTGGCGTGCCGAGACGGAGTCGAACTCCGCGGCGGTCGCGACCGCCCGGAGGACGGCACCGGTCGTCAACTCCTCGGTCCCGGTTCCGCCGGCGTCTCCGCCGCTCCCGACCCGATCGCACAGCTCCGCAAAGCGGGCCGCGGTGTCGAGCCGGAGGTAGTACTTCGAGGTCAACACGCCCCGGGGCGTCGCCTCGATCGAGAGGTCCTCACCCGTCTCGACGAACCCGCGGTCGACTAACCCCTCGAGACAGTCCCGGACCCGCTGTCGCAGGTTCGGGAAGTCGTAGTCGTCGGGTCTGGACTGGCCGCGGACGTAGTAGAAGGTCGTCTCGAGCCAGTCCATCACGTCCTCGAGGTCGGTGATCGTCCCCATCGCGATCTCGGCGTTGAGGTGCGTCTCGAGGCTCTCCGCGAGGCGGGACTCGATTTCTTTCCCATCGCGGAGCAGCCGTCGATACTTGTCCGCCTCGGCGTTGTCGCAGACGACCCAGCCGTAGCCGACGTCGTCGTAGCCCGGTCGACCGGCCCGGCCGAGCATCTGGAGCACGTCGAGGGGACTCATGTCGACTTCGCCCTCGAGGGGGTCGTGGTGTTTCGTGTCCCGGATCACCACACAGCGAGCGGGCAGGTTGACGCCCCAGGCCAGCGTCGAGGTCGAGAAGAGCAGTTCGATGTGGCCCTCTTTGAACCACTCCTCGACGAGGTCGCGGTCGTTCTTCGAGAGCCCCGCGTGGTGGAAGGCGACGCCGTCGAGCACCGACTTGCGGAGGGTGGCGTCGTCGATCTCGTCTTTCGATTCGGTGTGGAAATCGTAGTCGCCGCGAGCCCCCATCGGAATATCCCGTTCGGCGATCTCGTCGCGAGCCTTCTTGGCGGCCTGGACGGTGTCCTGCCGGGAGGAGACGAAGACGAGCGACTGGCCGTCCTCCCGGAGGTGTGGCTCCGCGAGGTCCAGCGCCCGGTAGAGGCGGCGGTACTTGTCCGCGAAGGAGTTGTCGCCGTGGGTGTAGGTCTTGACGCCGGCGTTGAGTTCGACGGGCCGGTACTCCTCGCCGAACTCGAAGGTCGTCTCCTCGGGGGCGTCCAGCCACGCCGCCACGTCGTCGATGTTGGGCATCGTCGCCGAGAGCGCGACGATGCGGGGATCGCAAAGTCGGCGCAGGCGGGAGATCGTCACCTCGAGTACCGACCCTCGTCGATCCGCATCCAGCAGGTGGACCTCGTCGATGACGCAGACGTCGATGTCCGTGACGAAATCGTACCGTCGCGAGTCGTGTTTCCGGGTCGCCGAGTCGAGCTTTTCGGGGGTCATCACGAGGATGTCCGCCCGGCGCGCGCGACGAGGATTCAGGTCGCGCTCGCCGGTGACGACGTAGACCGAGTACTCCAGTTCCTCGAAGCGGTCCCAGTCGTCTTCCTTCTCGTTCGTGAGCGCACGCATCGGGGCGATAAAGAGCGCAGTACCCCCCTCGGCGAGGGACTTACAGATCGCCAGTTCTGCAAGCGCCGTCTTCCCCGAGGCCGTCGGCGCGCTCGCGACCACGTTGTCCTCGGACTCGAGCAGTGCCGGCAGTGCCTCGCGTTGCATGCGGTTGAACTCCTCGAAGGCGAAGGCGTCGGCGAATTCGGGGAGAACCTCGGCGACCTCCATCACACGGAAACGGGGAGCGGCAGGGCAAAGGCGTTTCCTTCGAGTCGCGGTCTATCGATCGGTGACCGCAGCGACGATCGCGGCACCGGCAGTGGCGAACACCAGCGGATAGAGGACGCCGCCGAGCACGATCGCGGGCAGGAGCGCCGGGCCGATCGACCCGGTCGCCTCGATCCCCAACGCGGACGCTTCGGTGTTCGCTTCGGCGACGACCGCGCCGAGGCCGAGGACCACGGCGTAGCCGATCGCCACCGGCGCGCCGGCGACGACGGCGTCCCCGAGATCGGTAACGGACCAGCGCACGGCGAGAAACGCGCCGGCCCCGACCAACACGAGCGGTGGCAGCACGTACAACAGGTCTACACCTGCGGCGCTCGAGTCGGCGATGAGCGAGAGGATACGCCGCCCGCCGAAGGAACCGACCTGACTGGTGGCCTCGATATCGACCATGTGTGCTTCGTAGAAGTACCAGGCGACAGCCTTCCACCCGGCGATGTCGTCACCGCTGACGGTTCCGCGAACCTCGCTCCCGACCACCAGGTACGTCACGAGATAGCCGATCACGGCGGCGAAGACGCCGAGTCCCGCACTCGCCGCGATGCTCGAGCCGCGCGATACCGTGGTCCGATCGGTCGCTGCCGACTGCGGGGACATTGTATCGATTACGGCCCGCCCTCGAATAATGGGTCTTGTGGTCCGCTCCGGCCGGCGATCGACCGGTCAGACGGCCGCTCCGTCGTTCGCGACGGTCTCGAGTTGGTCGCTGAGCCGACTGCTTGCCCGCTCCGGTTTGGGGACTCGCTCGAAGGTCAGCTCCGGGTCGCCGGAGCCGGCGGTGTAGACCGTCAGATCGCCATATCCCAGCAGCCGTCCGATCCCGGTCTGACGCAGGCTGGTGTTCTGGACGCGCTCGAGTCGGAACTGGGTGACGTCCCGCGAGACGATCCCGCGTTTCTTGTACAGTTCCGTGGAGGTGATGACGTAGCGGGTGTTCGTCCAGGCGAGGTAGCGGGCGAAGGCGAGACTCGTGCCGGCGACCGTCGTGAGGACGCCGAGGATCGTCAGGAGCCCGACGCCGCCGGTCCCGCTCCAGCCGGCGACGAGAAGGCCCGCGAGCGCGATTCCGATCCCGACCGGGAGCCTGGTGCCCATCGTGATCGGATGGGGACGGCTCTCCCAGACGATGCTCTCGTCGTCGCCGATGTGGAACCAGTCGGGCGTCGAGCCGAAAGCCATCGGCTCCGCCTATTCCATAGCTGTCCGTAAAGCTATCGGCGAATGCGCTGATTACTGGCGGTATGGCGGGGTTGCCACCGACACGAGGTGTCGATCGACCCAGCCGGTCCGGGCCGCTCGGAGCAGTACGGTTTTTCACCGTGCGGCCCGATAATGGCGTATGAGCCGCGCGCGTAAACCCGACTGGCTGAAGAGTCGGCCACCCTCGGGTCGGGAGTTCACCGGCATCCGGGAGACGCTGCGGGAATACGACCTGCACACCGTCTGCGAGGAGGCCAACTGTCCGAATCTGGGCGAGTGCTGGTCGGGTCGGTCCGGCCCCGACTCGGGCACCGACGGTGGTGGAACGGCCACGTTCATGCTGATGGGCGACCGGTGCTCTCGAGCCTGTAACTTCTGTGACGTCCAAACCGGCGGGATGGAACCGCTCGATCCCGACGAGCCCGAACACGTCGCGAGTGCTATCGCCGAGATCGGCCTCGATTACGTCGTCCTCACGAGCGTCGACCGCGACGACCTCCCCGATCAGGGTGCAGGTCACTTCGCGGAGACGATCCGCGAGATCAAGGCCCGCCATCCCGGCATCCTCGTCGAAGTACTGATTCCGGACTTCCAGGGCGAACAGCGACTCATCCGGAAGATCATCGACGCCGACCCGGACGTGATCGCCCACAACGTCGAGACCGTCGAGCGACTGCAATACCCCGTGCGGGACCGGCGTGCGGGCTACGAACAGTCCCTGTCGGTGCTCGAACAGGTCGCCCGCGAGTCCGACATCTACACGAAGACGTCGATCATGCTCGGCCACGGCGAGTACGACCACGAGGTCTATCAGACGCTGGCGGACTGCCGCGAACGCGGCGTCGACATCGTCACCCTGGGACAGTATCTCCGGCCCTCGAGGGACCATCTCGAGGTGCAACGCTACGACCCGCCGGACAAGTACGAGACGTGGCGACGCGTCGCCGAAGAGGAGTTGGGGTTCCTGTACTGTGCCAGCGGGCCGATGGTGCGCTCGTCGTACAAAGCCGGCGAGCTGTTCGTCGATGCCGTTCTTCGGGAGGGCAAAAGCGTCGCAGCGGCGAGACGGGAGGCGCGTACTGACCCGGACGAGGCGAGCGTCACGGACTAGCGACGGATGGCCGTCGTGGAAGCACACGTCGGCCGACGCCCTCGGCTCCCCGTTCCCACCGGGACCAGCCGCGGTCGAACTCGACTTTTGTCCAGTCGACGCTTCTATTTGGCACCCGAATTAGACAAACAAAAAGAAATAGACACTTCCGAACACTCCTGTCCAGAAGCGTCTGCCGTCGCACAGTAGTTCTACGGCTGATTAGCAAGAATCTCACTGATAGTAAACTATTTGGGAAACTCCTTTACCCTGAGCGATAGTTACCCCGAGTATGTACAGGTGGGTCTCCCCGTGAGTACGCTACAGCGCGATCCCCGCGAACGAGTACAGGTACTCGACGAGGCAGGTCGGGTCCGCGAGGGTGCCGACGTGCCGGATCTCTCCGAAGACCAACTCGTCGAGATGTACGAACAGATGCGGCTCGTGCGCCGCTTCGACGAGCGAGCCGTCAGCCTCCAGCGACAGGGCCGGATGGGAACCTATCCGCCGTTGTCGGGTCAAGAGGGCGCACAGGTCGGCAGCGCTCACGCGCTGGCCGAGGACGACTGGGTGTTCCCCAGCTACCGCGAACACGGCGTCGGGCTCGTTCGGGGGCTCTCCCTCGAGCGTACCCTGCTCTACTGGATGGGCCACGAGCGGGGCAATTACATCCCCGAGGACGTCAACATGTTCTCGGTCGCCGTCCCCATCGCCACCCAGATCCCCCACGCGACCGGCGCGGCCTGGGCCTCGAAACTGCGCGGCGAGGAGAAGGCCTTCGTCTGTTACTTCGGCGACGGCGCGACCTCCGAAGGGGACTTCCACGAGGGGCTGAACTTCGCGGGCGTGTTCGACACCCCGAACGTGTTCTTCTGTAACAACAACCAGTGGGCGATCTCCGTGCCCCGCGAGCGCCAGACGGCCAGCGAGACCCTCGCCCAGAAGGCGACCGCCTACGGCTTCGAGGGGGTCCAGGTCGACGGGATGGACCCGCTTGCGGTGTACAAAGTCACCAGGGAGGCCGTCGAAAAGGCGAAAAACCCCGGTCAGGGCGAACTGCGCCCGACGCTCATCGAGGCGGTTCAGTACCGGTTTGGAGCCCACACCACCGCCGACGACCCCTCCGTCTATCGGAGCGACGAGGAAGTCGAACGCTGGAAACAGAAAGACCCGATTCCGCGTCTCGAGACGTATCTGCGCTCGAACGGGATCCTCGACGACGAGCGTGTCGACGCGATCGAGGAGCGAATCGAGGAGGCGGTCGCCGACGCCATCGACGGCGCGGAGTCGTTCGAACGGCCCGAGCCGGAGGAGATCTTCGCCCACGTTTACGAGGGGATGCCCAAACGATTACGACGACAGCTCGAGTACTTCGAATCGATTCGCGAGGATCACGGCGACGACGCGCTGCTGGAGTGATACCATGGCTGCAGAATCAGAAAACCTCACGCTGGTACAGGCGGTACGGGACGGATTGCACACCGAGATGGAACGCGACGACGACGTCGTCGTCATGGGCGAGGACGTCGGCAAGAACGGCGGCGTCTTCCGCGCGACCGAAGGGCTCTACGACGAGTTCGGCGAGAACCGCGTCGTCGACACCCCGCTCGCGGAGTCGGGGATCATCGGGACGGCGATCGGGATGGCCGCCTATGGGATGCGGCCGGTTCCCGAAATCCAGTTCCTGGGGTTCATCTATCCCGGGTTCGATCAGATCGTCTCCCACGCGGCGCGCCTGCGGACGCGCTCGCGCGGCCGATTCACGTGCCCGATGGTCATCCGGGCTCCCTACGGCGGGGGGATCCGCGCGCCGGAACACCACTCCGAGTCGACGGAGGCGATGTTCGTCCACCAGCCCGGACTCAAGGTCGTCATCCCGTCGACGCCCTCCGACACCAAGGGACTCCTGATCAGCGCGATTCGCAGTCCCGACCCGGTGATCTTCCTCGAGCCAAAGCTCATCTATCGGGCCTTCCGCGAGGAGGTCCCCGAGGAATCCTACGAAGTACCGATCGGCGAGGCGGCCGTCCGCCGCGAGGGGTCCGACATCTCGGTCTACACCTGGGGTGCGATGACTCGACCGACGCTCGAGGCCGCGGAGAACCTCGAAGCAGAAGGGATCGACGCCGAGGTCGTCGACCTGCGGACTCTCTCGCCGTTAGACGAGGAAACCATCGTCGAGTCCTTCGAGAAGACCGGTCGCGCTGCGGTCGTCCACGAGGCACCCAAGACCGGCGGGCTGGGCGCGGAGATCACCGCGACCTTACAGGAGGAAGCGCTCCTTTATCAGGAAGCGCCGGTGAAGCGTATCACGGGGTTCGACACGCCGTTCCCGCTGTACGCGCTCGAGGACTACTACTTGCCCGAGGCGGCACGCATCGAGGACGGGATTCGAGACGCCGTGGAGTTCTAACATGGTCAGAGAGTTCGAACTACCGGACGTCGGCGAGGGAGTCGCGGAGGGCGAACTGGTCTCGTGGCTGGTCGAGACGGGCGAGGCGGTCACGGAGGACCAGCCGGTCGCGGAGGTCGAGACGGACAAGGCCCTCGTGGAGGTCCCCGCGCCGGTCGACGGTACCGTCCGCGAGTTACACGTCGAGGAAGGCGAGGTCGTCCCGGTCGGGACCGTGATCATCTCGTTCGACGTGGAGGGCGAGGAGAGCGAGGGGTCGCGAGCCTCGGAAAACGCGAACGGCGAGGCCGTGAGCGAGGCGGCCGAAGCGCCGACCGAATCGGCCGGAGAGCGGGCGAGCGAACCCGCCGGCGTCGACGAACCGAGCGAGCAACGGGGCGGCGACCCCGGCGCGACGGGGGCCGACACCGAGGCGGTCGCGCCGCCGGACGATCGCGTCTTCGCTCCGCCGCGCGTACGCCGCATGGCCCGCGAGGAGGGACTCGACCTCTCGAGGATCGAAGGGAGCGGCCCCGGCGGCCGGATCACTGCGGCCGACGTGCAGGCAGCGACTGGCGGCGACTCCAGCGCCGAACCGGCAGGATCGCAGTCACAGAGCGCCGGTGCGGCGGCAGGCGAGGCCGCATCCGGGACGGCCGATTCGACCGGTCGCCACGCCGGTGGCAGTGCCGCCGAGGGGACGACCCCCGAGGACGCGACTGCGGCCTCGAGCACCGGGCGACCCGAAACGTCGACGCAGGTCGAGTCCGCTGACCGCGAGCGGACGCTGGCCGCGCCGGCGACCCGACGAATCGCCCAGGAGGAAGGCGTCGACATCGACGCCGTCCCGGCGACCGAGGAGCGCGACGGCGAGGCGTTCGTCACGCCGGCGGCGGTCCAGGAGTACGCCGAGGCCCAGCGGCAGGCCCAGGAGGCCGACAGGGAGGCACTCGAAGCCGGCGAATCGGTCGGTACGAAGGGAACGGACTTCGCCGAGGGCGAGCGCGAACGCCGCGAGCCGTTCACGGGTGTGCGCAAGACGATCGCCGACGCGATGGTCGAGTCCAAGTACAGCGCCCCCCACGTCACCCACCACGACGAGGTCGACGTGACCGAACTCGTCGCGGCCCGCGAGGACCTCAAACCGCGCGCCGAGGAGCGGGGCATCGGGCTGACCTACATGCCGTTCATCATGAAGGCCGTCGTCGCGGCGCTGAAAGAGTATCCCGAGATGAACGCGGTCATCGACGAGGAAAACGAGGAGATCGTCTACCGCGATTACTACAACATTGGGGTCGCCACCGCGACCGACGTCGGGCTGATGGTGCCGGTCGTCGAAGACGCGGATCGGAAGGGGCTGTTACAACTCTCCTCGGAAATGAACGAGGTCGTCCAGAAGGCTCGCGACCGGACGATTAGCCCCGGCGAACTCCGAGGGTCGACGTTCACGATCACCAACGTCGGCGGCATCGGCGGCGAGTACGCGACGCCGATCATCAACTACCCCGAGGCGGGGATCCTCGCGATCGGCGAAATCAAGCGCAAACCGCGCGTGATACCCGACGAAAACGGCTCCGAGTCGATCGAACCGCGATCCGTGCTGACCCTCTCGCTGTCGTTCGACCACCGACTGATCGACGGGGCCGTCGGTGCAGCGTTTACCAACACGGTCATGGAGTACCTCGAGAACCCCAGCCTCCTCTTGCTCGAGTGATCGCTTCGAGGGCCGTGTTCGAGCCGACCGGCGTCTCGGACGAACCCCTGTAGACCAGTGCCGGCGCGCCCGTGACCTGCTGTGGGGTGGGTCGGACCCCGGCGACAGCAGCCCGGCTTACTCGTTTGGAACGACGTCGACGAGCACGTCCAGCGAGTCGGCAGCCTCACAGACCCGATCTTGGATCTCGGCCAACTCGAGGACGGGGTCATCGTTCTCGAGTGCCGACTGGAGGTCGGAGACGGACTTGAGGTACCGCTCGAGGCTGGCTTCCGTCGTCGCTCCCTCGAGATGGTCACCGAGGTCTATCAGGTGCTCGAGGATCTCCCGTAGGTGTCGGCGGTACGCGCCCTCGCTGTCACAGATTTCCTCGCCGTTCGTACGGGAGACGGTGGCGATTTCACGGGCGAGCCGGCTCCCCTCGCGTGTCTGCTGTGCTACCCGATCGGCCAACTCGTCGAAGAACCGGGCTCTGTCCTTGAGCGTCTTCCGCATGACGTACTGGGTGAGCGCGGTCTGGTCCCGTTTGACCCGTCCCAGCTCGGTCTCCAGGGCGTCGAGTCGATCGGTGATCTCCCCGATACCGTCCGGGATGTCGGGGGGCTCCCGTTCGACCGGCGTCCGATGTGGATTGTCGGTGTCGGTGACGTGGTCGATGATCGTCGCGAAGAGCAGGTCGTGATCGTAGGCGAACTCCCGAGGAGCCGGCTCCGTGGATTCCGTCCAGGCACCGTCGGGCGTCCGTTCGAACGAGCCCAGGAAGACTGCCGTCTCCGTTTCGGAGGGCATCGCGGACCGGTGCTGGTCGTGATACCGCTCGAGGAGCTGGCGGGATATGGTTTCGGCGTCGAGACCGTCGCTCCCGACGGACGGAATCTCGACGTCTGGCAGCTGTGGTCGCTCGTCTTCGGTCGTCTCTCGATACGTCAGCTCGAAGACCTCCACGGTCCGGTTCGACGTCGACTCCGCGTCGATGGCATCGTCCGTGTTTGGGACGGGAACGGTTTCCAGCGAGACCTCCTCGTACTCGATATAGAGCGATAGTTCGTTCGCCGAGGGACGTGGGAGCGACTTCGTCGTCACCTGCTCGACGACGATGGGGCGACCACGCCCGTCCAGCGCCAACCCCGGTTCGATCGTCACCTCGAGCCCGTCGTCGGTCTCGCCGATCGATCGAATCTCGAGGCCGTGGACGATTCCGCTCCCGACCACGAACCGGGAAAGGGCGTGCAATCGCTCGGCGTGATACTCCTGTTCCGCTTCCATATCGCGGGGGGTCATCAGTTTCCCGCTGAAGAACCGATTCTTCCGAAACTGCGATAGATCGCCCCGCTCCCCCGTACTGTGGTCCGAGTCCTGGGCCATGGCGTAGTGGTGTTGTTTATTGCGCCGCTATTCCATTTAATTATGTCTATTTCCAGGACTGGGTATCACCCGTGATCGCGAGCGAACGCCTCCGGTAACCGGGTCGGTCTCCGATCGGTGTCGCTCGCGTGCGACATCATCGCTTTAATCCAGTCTCGATCGTACTCGATCGCAATTTAGATCCGTTCTAAACAGAACCAACCTACTACGACGAATAATATATCCATTTCTAGTTGATTTCGGATCTGGCTGAGGAATAAGTTTTATATCATTTGTGTATAAATACAGTACTGCTATACCAGCGATTGGAGGAACGACATCAATGCCAGAGTACCTATCACCAGGCGTGTACGTCGAAGAGGTCGACAGCGGCACCAAATCCGTCGAAGGAGTCAGCACCAGTACCGCTGGCTTCCTCGGTGAAACGGAGCGGGGTCCCGTCGAGCCGAAACTCATCACGAGCTTCGCCGAGTTCAAACGAACGTTCGGCTCGAGTCCACAGTCGTCGGACCTCGACGTGGCCGTGGACGGCTTCTTCAAGAACGGGGGGAGTCGCTGTTACGTCGGGCGCGTTGCAGCCGCCGATGCGACCGACGTCGCGACGACGACGCTCGTCGACGAGGATCGAAACGACGTTCTCAAAGTCGAAGCGACCGGTCCGGGCCAGTGGGGCTGTTCGGTCGCCGCGATCGTCGAGGACGGACCGCTCTACGAGGAGGGCGAAAACGAGTACTTCAAACTGACGCTGCGATACTGGTCCTGTGACATCGAGGAGGTCAGCAAACCCACCTCCGACCAGCCCGACCCGGCTCCCGACGTGGAAGAAGTCTACGAGGACATGTCGGCCGATCCGGAGTCCAGCAAGTTCTACGAGAAACAGATCCCGGGCTCTGCGCTCGTGGACCTCGAACAGCTCGGAGCCGGACGACCCGCCGAAGGGCTCTCCTGGCTGTCGCGAGACGTCCCCGAGGAGTACTCCGACGGCGGACTGCTCCAGCTCGACGGCGACTCGGAGACTGCAGCCTACATCCCGGAGGATCTCGAGGATCGAGCGTACAACGAGCTCCAGGGAATCGCCGAGCCGTTCGAGATCGACGCCTCTCAGTCCCAGGACGATCTCCAGGCGGATCTCGAGGCAGTTCGCGACGGCGAGCTGGAGGTCGACGTCGATGTCGTCTCCGATCTCTCGCAGAAACCCGAAAACGAGGAGGTAACGCTCAGCGACTACGAGGGCGTCAACAAGCCCGGTATGCGGACTGGTCTCTCGGCGTTCCGGGAACTCGATGGCGTCTCGCTCATGTGTATTCCCGACGAGAACGATATCGAGGGGCTCACCGAGGCGCTCGTCGCCCACTGTGAGAACATGGGCGAGCGGTTCGCGGTCCTGCAGGCACCGCAGAACGCGGGAGCGATCTCGGATATGGAGACGCCGGTCGACTCCTCCTATGCTGCCTACTACTATCCGTGGATCGAGACGAAGGATCCGTTCACCAACCGGAAGAAGCTCGTTCCGCCGGGCGGTCACATTACCGGGATCTTCGCCCGCAGCGACGCCGAACACGGCGTCCACAAGGCACCCGCGAACGAAGTCGTACGCGGTATTCTCGGCGTGCAACACAACATCACGAAAGGCGAACAGGACATCCTCAATCCGCGGGGCGTCAACTGCATTCGGAGCTTCCAGGGCCGCGGGATCCGTCTCTGGGGCGCTCGAACGGCATCCAGCGATCCGTCCTGGAAGTACGTGAACGTCCGACGGCTGTTCCTCTACATCGAGCAGTCGATCGACGAAGGCACCCAGTGGGCGGTCTTCGAACCCAACGACGAGGACCTGTGGGCCCGCGTGCGCCAGTCGGCGGAGAACTTCCTGACGACGGTTTGGCGAGACGGCGGCCTCCAGGGCAGCACCGCCGACGAAGCGTTCTACGTCAAGTGCGGCGAGGAAACGATGACACAGGACGACATCGACAACGGTCGTCTCATCGTCGAGATCGGTATCGCGCCGGTCAAGCCAGCCGAGTTCGTCGTCTTCCGGATCAGCCAGGACGCCGGCGACGCGTAACACCGCCCACGCACCGTTTCCGACTATCACCTAACCCGATACGATAATGCCAGACTCACACGGACCACTCCGACAAACCGAATTCAAGGTCGAACTCGACGGCGTCGGCATTCCCGGCTTCGTCGAGATCGAACTGCCAGCGATGCGAACCGAACAGGTCGAATACCGCGAAGGCAACGATCCGTCGCACAACCGAAAGCTCTGGGGCGACACCCAGTACGACGATCTCATCCTCGTTCGTGGGGCCAACGAGAAAAACAAGGAACTCTACGACTGGCGGAAATCCGTCAACGAAGGGAAGATGGACGACGGTGGCCGGAAGAACATCGCCGTCATCGTCATGAACGAGGTCGGTGACTCGGTCCTCCGATTCGAGTTCACGAAGGCGTGGATCAAGGAATACCGACCACCCACGCTCAACTCCCACGGCGGCGGCGGCCAGGGTAACCTCGCCACCGAGGAGTACGTCATCACGTTCGACGAGATGGAACGGAAGAACGTATGACACGACCGTCGAACTCGTCTCCGGAGGCGTTCACCGTCCCGCGCCATCGGTTCGATGCCGAGTGGCGCGTCGACGACGAGGGTGTCCTCCATACCGGCGACTCGGCACCCTTCGCCAACCGCGTCGTCGTCGCCTGTGACGGTGGGGGGACTCGACCATGACCGGGGAGACGCTCCAGACCGAGTTCGAGTTCACCCTTCCACAGGGATACGTCGACGACGACGGCACCCTCCACAAGGAGGGTCGAATGCGCCTCGCGACCGCGGCCGACGAAATCGAGCCCCTGCAGAATCCTCGCGTCCAGACGAACTCCTCGTACCTGACGATCGTCTTGCTCTCGCGGGTCGTGACCGAACTCGGCGACCTCGAGACGATCGACGCGACCGTCATCGAGGAGCTGTTCGTCACGGACCTCGAGTACCTGCAGGCGCTATACGAGCGGGTCAACAACCAGGGGATGAACGCCGTCGAGACGGCCTGTCCGGACTGTGGCGAGGTCTTCGAGATCGACGCCGAGAGCGGCACGCACGTGACGACCGACGGACCGAACGGTGCGATGAATGCCGCCGCCATGGACGCCGGTGTCGGCGGCGACATCGGCGAACTCGGTGGGACGGAATCGTCGGGATTCGAATCCGCCGACATGCGTGCAGCCGGTACCGAACCGAACGACGGTGAGGGATCGGAGTCGGGAAATCCAGCGGAGTAGTCCGGCTGTACGAACCGGACCGCCTCTACGAGGAGGTCGCGTTCGTGGCCTACCACTTCGGGTGGAGCCACGATACGGTATTGAACATGCCCCACTGGGAACGCCAGCGCTGGTGTGAGGAGATCAGCACGATCAACGATCGCATGTCCGACTCGCCGTCCGACCAGTCCCGTGGCCGCCGTGGCCGACGCGGACGCGACCGCGACGGCGCGGGTGGAGGTATCGTGCTCCGGCAACCGCCGGATTCCGAGTAACCACGGCATCCGGCGTTCGGAGACAGTCGAGAACGCAGTAGTGAGATGATGACGACATATACGCACGAAAACGATCCGTACGCACAGTACAATTTCGAGGTCGAGGTAGACGGCGAGACCGTCGCCGGGTTCGCCGAAGTCGCCGGAATCACGATGGAACTCGACACCGTCCAGTACCGCGAGGGGGGCGTCAACGATCACGTCCATCAGTTACCCGGCCAGTTCGCTCACGCGAATCTCGTCCTCCAGCGGGGCCTGACCAAAAACACGACCTTCTGGGAGTGGATCCAGACGGTCATGAGCGGCACCATCTCTCGGAAGAACATCGTCGTCAAAGTAAAAGACAGTTTCAAAGGCGAGAGTCAGTGGGGGTGGGAATTCGTGAACGCGTATCCGACGAAATGGTCCGGTCCGGACCTGGTCAGCAACGAACGAGGCATGGCGATCGAGTCGATCGAGTTGGCATACGAGCGGTTCTCCAAGATGTCCGGGATGCCGGAGTAACGGTCACGAATACCCGTCCGACCTCGAGCCTCTTTCGGACAGTCGGATACCTTATCTTTAAGAGTATTCGACAAACATCATACGAAAAACTATGAGCAATCGATCCGAACCGGAAACGAAACAACCGATCCGAGCGGGTACCATCGTCGCTGGTCGACCGGCGTTCGGCGAGCGGGTCGACGGGGTGGGGCCGCGATGAGGCGCGTCGCGTCGAAGGCGACGAAGACCGTCAAAAAGAAACTCTCGCCGGTCTTGCGGCCGCTGGCCGCGGCACTGATTTTCGCGGTAGTCGTGACTGCCGTAGCCGTCGTGACGGGGCTCGTCGACTACGTCCCGGAGTCGACCGTTCCCGTCACGGACTGGGTACTTTCCCCACGAGTCGTCCTGTTGATCGCGGTGTTCGTCCTCGCAGTCGTCGTGATCGGCGTCCGTCTGCTGTATCTCCAGTACAAGGATGCGATCGCCGATCAGTGGGATCAGCTGTCGATCTGGGCACAGGCGACGATCGCGGGCGCGGTCTGTGGCCTACTCGTCGCGACCGGACTCGGTATCGCGACCCTCGTGGGGGTCGTTTCCCCGGTGTCCGTTCTCGCCGGGTCGCTGATCGCGTGGCCGGTCGCGACCGTCCTCACGCTCCGCCAGCGTCGGGAACCGGATCCGGACGACTCTCCGTCCGCGTTGCGGTCGGTACTCATCAGAACCGGTTACGCGCAGGTCAAACATCTCCAGACCCGCACGCTTGCTGGAATCGTCGGCTTCGTCGGCGCGGTCCTCGCGAGCGTCGGGATCCGTGCACTCGTTTCGTGGCTGCCGTGGTTCGATGGAACGCTCACCCAACTCCAGACGGTCGTCCTCGCGGCAGTCCTGTGGCTGATCGCGACGGTGCTCGTCTACAACCGCTACGAGTCCACGATCAGCGACCGGACGGACCTCCGAATCGTGGCGGTCTCGAGGTTGGAGTCACGGGACGGCCGCGAACTGATGATCAAAAACACCGGCATTACCCCCGTTGAACTGACGCAGGCGAAGATCCGTGATACGAAACACGACCTCTATCAGTTCGACGTCGGCGTCACGCTCGAGCCCGGCGAGCGCTGTAGCTTCGAACTCCCAGCCACGTTCCTACTCGAGTCCAACGAGGCGGCGATGGAGCTCCCGCTTGGGTACACGCTCAAACAGGGTGGTGAGCACCCGATCGTCTACACGCGGACCGGCGACCAGTTCGTCCTGCAGGGGAGCAGCGACGCCCTCGATCGCGACTCGGTCCGTGCCGGGACCCGATCGACGATCGGGATCGGTGCCGAGCCGACGCCACAGGAGTAGTCGATCGTGGCCCTCGGAAACGGGTGTCTCGTGACAAAGCACCCGTTTAGAGCGCCCCTGGCGCACAAACATTAAGTACCGTCTTTGTAATATCAAAACGAGATCGTGTACCGATACGTCGATCCGTCTTTCGAACTTCGAAAGCCCGTCGAATCGCCCCTCGAGTATCGACAGCGATTCAACGGGCCGTGATCGGGGAGTCTACCGACCTCGATCGCGAGCCGTCGGTACGGGAGATCGGCGTGACCCACCGGGCGGCAGCCGAGTCGTCGATGGGGATCGACTCGAGTGGCCCGTCGACGGTTGCTCGCCTCCAGCCCAGCGTCACGGCGATCGCGACGCTGACTCCCGACCGACTGGTCGGTGGACTCGGCGTCCGGATCGCGCGGAGACGGAGCCCGGTCCAGCTCTCGTTTCTCTCGTCCTTCGACGCTCCTCTCGACGACGAGGCGACCGACGAGCCTGGGGTTTCTCCGCCGACGTTCGATCGGTCGACGGATCACGACGATGCGTTTACCTACCGCACGAAACCCGGTCGTTCGGATCGGACCGGACCGGTCGCTCGATCGTTCGCGACGGCGAACGGATCGGCCACCCGGCCGTCGACGGAACGGGGGTCGATGACGGCCCGTGGGGTTCGATCGGTCGTGCCGAGTCGTCCCGACCGGTCGCAGTCGTCGGCGCTCGAGGAACCGACCACCCACGGCCAAGCGGCGTCTTCACGAGGAGGCGAGACGCCCCACGGCTCCGATGAAACTCGGCGACGGAGGGAGCTCGATCCGACGGCTGTCGATCGAGCAGCCGTCGGGACGGGGCGGGCCTGGCGGACGCCCGCACGGCGATCACCCGAGCGATCCGGATCGAGCAGTACGGGCCGGCTGGGCCGTCTCCAGCGACGCGCCAGCGCGGCCCCGATTGGTGCGGTGACGACCGGTGCCGTCACGGATCGCGCGTCGGCGCTCGAGTCGGGGGCTTCGAGTGTGTCGCCCTCCGGCGTCGACGATCCGCTCGAACGCGAGACGCCGTCGCTGCTCGTCTCGGAACGGTCGGTCGATCGGACCACGTCGGCCGGCTCGGTGGCGTCCCGACCGAATCGGCCCCGCACTCGAGGGCGACCCCTGCCGACGCTCGTCACCCGGAGTGGGTCACCCACCGCGGGGACTTGGGGGCCGGAATCCGAATCATCGGAGACCGTGGCACAACCGTCGGGGCAGCCGGTCGAGCACCCCGGTTCGGACGGTCGGTTCGCATCGCCGAGCGATCCTCGAACCCGGCAGATGGCACGCGTCTCGTCCACTCGCGGTGTGCAGGCGAATCGCAACGGGGGTCCCACGGAGACCGGTGTCGGGACCGGTCACGACGACGGCTCCTCCGCCATCTCGTCGTCCCGGCGAACCGGGGACACAACCACGAACGCGGGGGCACACTCGAGCGTGGCGACTTCGGGCGGCGACGTCGACCGACGAGCGACTCCGAGCGATCCCGCCGTCCGGCCGATCGGGGTCAGGGGCCGAGAACCGGACCCGATCGATCGGCACACGCGGACATCGACTTCACGGGGAATGGCCCACACCCACGAGGGCGGACGGACGCGACACGCGGCCGTCGACTCACACGACGGCACGACGATGCAGTATGCAAACGCTCGGCGAGTCGACGGGATGAACGGGCAGACGGCCGCTCCCACGCGGGACGTGGTCGCCGCTCGCGCCGGGCGCGAGCGGACGGATCGGTCGCGCCGAACCGGCTACGGCGGTCGAGAGACCGACCCGTCCGCCGCTCACATCGACGACCGCCCGCACGTGCCGACACCGCGGCACCGCTCAGTCGAACTCGGAGACGGCGACGAAATCGACGACCACACCGACGGGAGCACCGGCTTCGATCGTGCGTCCGGTCGATCCAGCCCGATCCGATCGCCCCTGGTCGAGTCGATCGGCCGCCGCCGACGACTGCCGCTCACCACGGTCACCGATCGGGTTCCGCGACGATCGGTGCTGGCACCGACCGCCTCGCCCGCAATCGAGGGGCCGCCAGCGGCCTCGCGGAGCGACTCCTCGTCGATCGCACCTCGAGTGTCCCACGCGTCGGACCGGGACGGAGCGGTGGCCGGCGACCAGCCGCCGTCCCACTCGTTGCTGTCGATCCCCCCCGTGACGGTGTCACCGTCGCCCCTCTCACAGCGGAGGGGTCCCCAGACGACCCCCTCGCAGCCGACAGCGTCGCTGCGACTGCCGACGCCTGCTGGTGACGCAGACGAGCCCGGCGATCGGCCGCCGACGATCGGCCGTCGGGACGGCTCCGATTCGGGCCCCATCGCTGGCACTCGAGGCCCTCGTTCACAGCGCGGTGCGACGGTCGAACGGCCCCCATCCGGAACGCCGTCGCCGTTCGAGTCACCTCCCCGCGCGGTCGGCGACGAGTCGGCTGCAGTCGGGACCGGCGTGACGCCGTCCGGGTCGGTCGAGCCGGCGGGGTCGGCTATCCGTTCGTTCTCGAGCAGCCGGTCGACTGACCACGGACGCTCTCGCGGCCATCGTGGCGGTGAGGGCGGTTCCAGCACCGTCCCGTTCGGCGACGGACAGTCGAGACAGTCCGGCAGCCACGGGCGCTCGGACGGTCGTGAGCCGGCGTTCGTCGTTCGGCGTCGGTCGTCTGCGGCGACGGTCGCGCCGTCGAACGGAGGAGACCCGACGCCGTCCGGCCGGTCGGTTCGCTCGCGTGGGCTATCGCCGACGCGGTCCGATGGCCCACCGTTCCGGCCGCGCTCTCGACCCGAGAGCGGCGGTCCCACTGGACGGTCCGTGGGCCGACCGGAACCGAACAGCACGCCGGAGCGACACACGGTCGAATCGGCTCGCTCGACCCGAATTCGGTCGCTGGCCGCCGCCGTCGACTCCCAGTCGGCGGGCGAGCCGCCGGCCGCCGACGCGAATCGACGGCTATCGGGAACTGTCGGCGCGGAGAGGAACCCCGTCGGAACGAACGTCTCCTCCGCCCGACCGGAAACCCGGCCGCAGCCGGCGCTGTGGCCGTCGCGACCGACGGACCGACGCTTGGGACGGAGCCGGCGCTCGCGACGAGGTCTCGAGACCGGAGCGCGTTCCGGAGGGGACGTGAGATCGACCCGATCGTCGCGGCGCGACAGCGTGACCCCGGATGGACTCGACGCACGTGCGGACGCGCCCGACGTCGCGTCTCGACTAGGATCGGCCGACGGTCCGACCGGCGTCCGCGCTTTTGATCGTCGCCGGACGACCGCGGCGGGCGGATCGCCGGCTCCCACCGTTACCACACCCCCGTCGGTGGGGAGTCGTCGCGGATCCACGACCGCTCACCCGGTCTCGGCGCTCGGTCGCGGCTCCCCGTCGGCGATCGAGGCCGACGCCCCGTCACGTTCTCGTCGACTCGGGGACCTCGAGCCCGCAACGCGACGCGGCGTCGGCCAGGGGGCACCACGCCGCGATCGATCCGGACCGAACGCGCTCGAGTCGGCCACCCGACTGTCGGTGCGCAGGACGGTGACCGAACGTTCGTCGCCCGACCGGTCGACCCTGGCGACCACGGCGACCGGATCGAAACCGATCCGACGGTCCTCGGAATTTCCAGCCTCGAGTCGCGGGCGCGAAGCGAGCGGGGAGCGGCGGCGTCGGGAGCGACGTTCCGAGCCCCGCCGATCGCGCTCCCGTCCGACCGACGCGACGACCCGGAGAGACCGTCCGTCGTGGATGGAACGGGAGCGACCGGGGACGACCCGCCCGCCGACACACGACGACCGGTCACTGCGATCCGAACCGGGGGCTCCCTCGACGGGCGATTCGAATTCGGCCTCGATGGTATCACGACCGATAGCTGATCGGCCTTCGGGGTCGAGTTCGGTCGCGTCGCCTCCCTCGAGACCGCGAGCCGACCGCGGTGGCCTTCCGACCGGTCGCGACGAGGCCGGCCGGGCGACGCCGAACGCGATGGCACCGCCGGTGGTGTCGTCGACTGCCGCCGAATCGCTGGCCCGAGCCACGGCCGCTCGCCGCCGGACGGCTCGCTCGGGATCGGCCGCCTCCGGAGCCGGAGCGGACGGGTCCCGCCGGACGGCTCGCCAGTATCGGTCGTCGGCGGTGACTGACTCGATCGGGTCGGAGTCGATTCCGGCGCGAGACGAGACGCCGCCGATCGGCCCCGCTCGCCGAGGATCACGGCGGAACGGTCTCAGTGGCTCCGTGGGGGCTGCGAGTACGACGGACCGGCAGCGACCGGGCCGGTCCGCCGGGGATCGCCGGCGGAATCGAGCCGCTCGATCGATGGCCGCCAATTCGCGTCCCACGTCGGAGTCGATCACGATCCACCGTCTCTCGACGAGTCAGGGAAGCGCTAGTGGCAGTCCACGCCTGCACTATCGGGCCGACTCGGATTACGCCGCCGGATCCGACCCTTCGGTCGACGGCTGGAACGGTACTAGTACCCCGTTCGGGTCGTCGAGGGTCGAATCCGCTCGAGGTCCGGCCCCACCTACACCCGTCGGATCGGAGGCGACGATGGCCGGATCCGACACGACCGCGACGGGGAACCCGGACGCGACCGGGACGGTCGGATCGCTGGGGGCGACGACGAATCGGCCGCGATGGACGGACCGCTCGAGCGTGGCTCGCTCCGCGGGCCCTGCTGCGACCGAGCCCCGATCGGCGGCGGGGATCGATCGGCGGGCCGATACCGCCCCGTCCTTCGAACGGACCGGCGTTCGTTCGGATCAGCGCCCAATCCAACCGCCGACGATCGCCGTTCGGTCGGGATCGTCGACGGAGCGGGTCGACGGGCGGTCGGCGACTGGTGGGCAGCCGTCGATCGATCCCGTCGGCTCGCGTCGAGGCCGTATCGCGGCGACCGTGGATGCGCTCGACGACGGTGACGGCCCCGTCGGCTCCGATGGGGCGGATTCGATCGTAACGCCTTCGCTCCGGTCCTCGAGCGCAAACGCGGCCGTTAGCGGCGGGCAACGGCTCCAGTCCCGTCTCCGTTCGCGAGGGCAGTCACCGGCGGATCCCCCAGTGACTCGATCGGCGGCCCCAACCGAGCGCGGTCGGGATCGGACGGCTGGGCCCTCGCTCGCGGTCCCGACGCGAGCGGACCAGCCGGAACCGACACCGGAGACGCCGGGGGAGTCGTCCCGGCAGCAGTCGCCGATATCGACCGTGAGTCAGCAGCATAAACCAACAACTAATACTATTGAATCAACAGAATCCAACACGGGTGTGAACGGGATGCAAACGAGTACCGCGTCGGGGCGTCCATCGTTGACGTACCGGACGACGTCGACGGTCGCTCCGACCGTCGATCAGGGCGGACCGAATCGATCGAACGCAACGTCGCCGGGCCCGACGACCGACTCGGCGGGCACGTCTCGAGAGCAACGCCGCCCACCAGCCGACCGGGTGGCCGAGAGCGACGACCGTCTGCAGGCCGGCTCGGGGTCGGGCATCGGGCCGGAGACGAGACCGCCACAGCACGGGCCGTCGGCCGGTCGCGATGCGGGGCGTCCGCAGCCGAGAAATCCACAGCCGTCGTCGGGCGGACCGTCCGGTCGACCGTCGGGCCGCTCCACCCGACACGCCCCAGAGTCGGACTCTCACCGGGGGAACCGCTTCGATGGCGTCGACGTTTCCTCGCGGACGGACCCGCGCTTCGACGCCGACGTCGACCGGGCCGTCCAGGAACTCTATCGCAAACTCGAGCGGAAGATCCGGATCGAACGCGAACGGAGGGGACTGTAGATGAGCGGCGGCAAACTCGAGAAAGCCCAGATCATGATTTTGAACGGGAAACAGAAGGGCGACACCATCGAGTGCAAGTTCAACCCGAACGCCTACACGCTCGAGAAAAGCGTCAACTACGGCGAACTGAAAGCCACCGGCTCGGGGGCGTCGATCATGCAGTTCGTCGACGGGAACGCGGAGACGCTGTCGATGGAGCTGTTTTTCGACACCTCCGACCAACTCGACTCGAAGGGGTCGCCCGATCCGTCGAAAGTCGACGTCCGCGAACGATACACCAAACACATCGATACGCTCCTCTCCGTCGACGGAGAGCTACACGCGCCGCCGGTGTGTCGGTTCGTCTGGGGCGACGGGATCGACTTTACCGCGTTGCTCCAGCGGGCGAACAAGCAGTTCACGAAGTTCCTGCCGAGTGGCATTCCCGTCCGTGCCCGGGTGAACGTCGTGTTCAAGGAGTACAAGACGGCCGACTACCACAAGTCGGAGGTCTCCCCCGAGTCGACGGACAAGACGAAAGTCTGGACGGTCACCGACGGCGATACCCTCTGGCTGATCGCCGCCGAGGAGTACGGCGATTCCGCACACTGGCGGACCATCGCGGACCACAACGACGTCGAAGACCCCCGCGCGATCGACGCGGGCGACAAACTCGAGTTGCCGCCACTGCAGTCATGAGCACCGGAACGAACATCCAGCCGCGGTACTCGCCGCGGTTCAAGGTCGACGTCGGCGACGCGAAGTTCCAGGAGCCCGGCGGCCGGATCGCGGATCTCGTCGTCGAGACCACCCTCGACGGTGCGGACCGGTTCTCGTTCACGCTGAACTTCCCCTTCGACGAGGAACTCGGCGAGTTCAGCGGGTTGACCTGGGACGATTTCGCGGTCGGGACGGACGTCGAGATCGCGATGGGGTACGGCGGCGACGGGACGCTGACGCCGCTTTTGACGGGGTCGATCCGATCGATCAACGCCGAGTTCACGACCGATCGGGGGCCGTCGGTCACCGTCTCCGGCTACGGACTGCTCTGGGAGCTCATGCAGGGGACCCGGTCGGACTCGTGGTCGGAGACGACGGTCGGGACCGCGGTCGAAGACGTGCTGTCGTCGTACCCGTTTTCGACCGTCGACGTCTCCGATGCGTCGATCAAACGCGAGAAACTGATCCAGGACAACCAAAGCGACTACCGGTTCGTTCAGGGGGTGGCCGAGACCTACGGGTTCGAGTTCTACGCCGAACGGGACATCGTCCGGTTTCGACCGCGCTCCGCGAAAGGTGACGGTGAGGGGCCGGTCGCCGAACTATGGTACGGCGAGGCGCTTCACGACTTCTACGCGGAGATCACGCGCCGAGAGCAGGTCGACCAGATGGAAGTCCGAAGCTGGGACGAACAGAACAAATCCGAGATCGTCGCCACTGCCGGCAGCACGACCGCGAAACACAAGGAGGTTTTCAGAGTACAAGCCATGTCACGGGACGAAGCGGAACGGGTCGCCGAAACGAAGCTGAACCGATTCTCCGACGGCGTCGTCACCGGTCACGGTGAAGCCGACGGAACGCCGGCCATCAGGGCCGGGAGCGTCGTTACACTCGAGGAACTCGGCGGTCGTTTCTCGGGGGACTACTACGTGACCGAAGCGACCCACCGGATGGGGAGTGCCGGCTACCGAACCTCCTTCGAGGTAACGGAGGTGTCGACGTGAACCCCGCCGGCTTCATCGACGACGGTGCGGACGACGGCGGTATCGATGGCGTCGCCGTCGGTATCGTCACCGATAACGAGGATCCGAAGGATCTCGGGCGTGTAAAACTCCGGTTCCCGTGGCGGGATGCCGACGACGAGAGCCACTGGGCTCGGATCGCGACCGAGATGGCGGGGGCGGAGTATGGTACGTACTTCCTGCCGGAGATCGACGACGAAGTGCTGGTCGCGTTCGAGAACGGCGACATTCACAAGCCGTTCGTCATCGGCTCGCTGTGGAACGGGAAACAGAAACCGCCGCGGCAGAACGGCAACGGGAACAACGACGTTCGAGAGGTTCGATCCCGGAGCGATCACGTGATCGCGTTCGACGACGCCGACGACGGCAGCATTACGATTCGGACGACCGGTGGCAACGAGATCGTGATCGACGACTCGGGGAGTTCGGAGACGATCAGGATCCGCGACGACGCGAACGACAACAGCATCACGCTCGATTCCGCCGGCGGGACGGTCGCGATCGACGCGAAGTCCGAGATCGAACTCTCGGCGTCGACGATCTCCCTCGATGGTAACTCGGTGAAGATCGCCGGCAAGAAGGGAGTCACGCTCGAGGGCAAGGGGCCGGTCACCGTCGACAGCAAGGCGAAACTCTCGCTGTCCGGATCGATGGTCACCGTCGACGGGACGGGAATGGTAAAAGTTAAAGGCAGTTTAATCACCTTGAATTAAGGTACAGAGAGATGCAACCTGCAGCGAGACTCGGCGACCAGACGGCACACGGGACGCCGCTGACCGGGACCTCGAGTCCGAACGTCCTGATCGGGAAGCGACCCGCGTGGCGAGCGCTCGCGGACGTGCATACGTGTCCGCTCACCACCGGCCCGGTCCCTCACGTCGGCGGCGTCGTCACCAAGGGGAGTACGAGCGTGTTGATCAACAAGATGCCCGCTGCGAGGCTGGGCGATACGATCGTCGAGAGCGGCCCGCCGAACACGATCGTCAGCGGGTGTCCGACGGTGATGATCGGCTAACCCATGTCCGACGAGTTCCTCGGAACGGGATGGGCGTTCCCCGTCGAGACGGATGCTCGAGGATCGGTTCGAACGGCCGACGCCGAGGACGACATTCGGGAGTCGATCCGGCTCATTCTCGGGACTGCAAAGGGCGAACGAGTCATGCGCCCGGAGTTCGGCTGCGAGATCCACGACCACGTGTTTTCGGCGGCGACGCCGGCGACGCTGAACTTACTCGAGAGTAGCGTTCGTGAGGCGCTCGTCCAGTGGGAGCCCAGAATCGACGTCGAGGACGTCACCGCCAGAACGGACGACGAGAACCCGAACAAGGTCCTCATCGAAATCGAGTACCAGGTTCGGACGACCAACAGCCTCTCGAACATGGTGTACCCGTTCTACATTACGGAGGGTGATGGATGAGCGGGCAGCCGATCGTCGACGACAGGGATCAGGAGGCGCTTTACGCGGAGTTACAGCGACTCGCGGATCAGTATACCGACTCGTGGGATCCGGGGACTGACGACAACGCCACCGTTCTCCTGCGGATCTTTTCACAACTCGGTGCGGACGTCATCCGACGGCTAAACGACGTGCCCGCGAAACACCGGATCGCGTTCCTCGACGCCCTCGGGTTCGACAGGCGACCGCCACAGGCCGCACGGCTCCCGCTGACGTTCGAGGTGTCGACCGATATCGATCGCAACGTCGCGATCCCCGGCGGGACGCAGGCGGTGGCGGAACCGGGCGACGGAGCCACACGGATCTTCGAGATTCCACAGGACGAGGGCTTCGAGGCGACCGGCGCGTCGCTGACGGACGCGATCGCGGTCGATCCCGCCGACGATCGAATCGTCGATCACGGTCCCGTCCGAACCGCGGCCGAACCGGTCGAACTGTTGACCGGCGAGAACGTCCAGGAGCACGTCCTCTATCTGGCCCACGACGATCTCCTCAATCTCGAGGCCGGATCGCCGATCACGATCACGGCCGAGACGACGCCCGATAGCCCGCTCCCGGAGACCGACCTCGTCTGGGAGTACTACGGCGAGGACGACGACACGGAGGGATGGTATCCACTCGAGGAGCGGACCGACGACGAGTCGGCCGACGACGACCCAGGGCTCGATGCGCTTCAGGAGCGGCTTCAGTCGGGTTCGTCCGGGCGCTCGACCGACGACGGCCGGATCGAGCGGGAGTTTCGACTCCCCGGAAAGACCGTCCAACACGCCGTCGACGGCGTCGAAAGCCGCTGGCTGCGATGTCGGATCGCCGACGACGATCCCGATCCCGCGGCGTTCTCCCTGCGGCTGCGATCGATCTCGGCCAGCGTCGGTCGGGACACGCGTGATGGCGGACTCACGCCCGATTCCCTGCTGTCGAACGACGTGCCGCTCTCGACGGACGAGGGAGATATCCGGCCGCTGGGAAGGCTGCCACAGCCGCCGTCGACGTTCTACGTCGCCTCCGAGGAGGCCTTTACGAAGCGAGGTGGCGTCGTCGAGGTACGGTTCGATCCGCCTGCCGGGCCCGATGCGGATCCGGACGGTGACGATCTCGAGGACGTGACCGACGCCGACGCCATCGACGGGGTCGATATCGGCGCAGGGGACGACGAGACGGACGCGTCACCGGCCGCTGGCGTCGGGGTGCTCGACGGTCCGCCGACGCTTTCCTGGGAGTACTGGACCGGCAGCGGCTGGAGCCGGCTGACCGTCCTCGAGGACGAGACGAACGCGTTGCGAAGCGCCGGCCACGTTCGCTTTACCGTCCCCGAGGACATCGAACCGACGTCGGTGTCCGGTCACGAAAACGTCTGGATCCGCGTCCGGCTGGTCAGCGGGAACTACGGCCAGCCGTCGTTCGGCGTCACCGACGCCGGAACGCGGGGATCGCTCGTCGACTCGCCGGACCCGCCGCGGTTCGGCGACGTCTCGATCCAGTACGACCGCGGGCGGCAACCGTTCGAGCGGATCCGGACGAAGAACAACGGCTCCATCAGCGACGACCTCGCCAAACGGGAGGGGGCGTTGACCCCCTTCGAGGAGCTTTCGGACGAGACCCAGACGCTGTATCTCGGCTTCGACGAGCCGCTTCGCGATGGTCCGCTCACGTTCTTCGTTCCGATCGAGGACGTCACCTACCCCCGCTCGTTCGATCCCGGCATGCGCTGGGAGTACTGCGAGGATCCGGCGGCCGACGAGTGGTCGAAACTCACCGTTCAGGATCGGACCGGCGGATTGACCGAACGGGGGATCGTCAGGCTCACCCTCCCCGAGCCGACGACCGCGTTCGACCGCTTCGGGCGGCAGTGTCACTGGATCCGGGCCCGCGTCACCCAAGACGAGTTCGACCGCCGCTCGGGGTCGGGACGGTCGAGTGCGGACGTCGACCGGCAACGCGAACGGACGACGGCCCCGCCGACGCTCGAGGGGCTGTATCCCAACACGCAGTGGGCCTACAACACCCGGACGATCGAAGACGAAGTCCTGGGCTCGAGCGACGGCTCGCACGACCAATCCTTCGACTGTGCGCACGCGCCGGTCATCGATCTCGACCTGTGGGTCGAGGAGTCCGCGACGCTGTCGACCGGCCAACGGCGCGAGCTTCTGACCGAACGCCCCGACGACGTTCGGCGCGTCACCGACGCGGGTGGCGACGTGACGGAGTGTTGGGTCCGCTGGCAGCAGGTCGCTGACTTTCTGGAGTCGGAGCCGTCGGATCGCCACTACGTCGTCGACAGGCTCGACGGCACCGTCAGCTTCGGCGACGGAAACCGCGGGCGGATCCCGCCGTCCGGGCAGGGAAATATCATGGTGACGTACACGACCGGGGGCGGCCGCGACGGCAACGTTGCAGCCGACACGATCACGGACCTGAAGAGTTCGATTTCACTCGTCGAGGACGTCTCGAATCCGAAACCGGCCGACGGCGGTGCCGACGCCGAGTCCATGGACGCCCTCGTGGCACGCACCACGGGGCAGCTCAAACACCGGGGCCGTGCGGTCACTCCGTCGGACTACGAGCGGGTCGCCACCGCGGAGTTCCGAGAACTGTCGAAAGTCAACTGTACCCCCGACGGGGGTGGTGACGGGGACGCTGGCGGCGTCACGCTCCTGATCGTTCCCCACGCCCGGCGGGAGAAACCCGTCCCGTCGATGGAACTCAAACACCGCGTCCGCGACGCGTTGCGCGAACGCGCGCCCGTCTCGCTGGTCGAATCCGAGGGGTCCCGGATCGTCGTTCGCGGCCCGCAGTACGCGGCGGTATCGGTTTCCGTCACCGTGTACACGGCCGACAGTACGAGCGTCTCGCTGCTCAAGGGGGCCATCGAGGAACGCATCGACGATTACCTCCACCCGCTCGACGGGAACGGGGGCGAGGGGTGGTCGTTCGGCCAGACGCCGTCGACGGACGCGCTCTACGATATCGTCGACGGAACCGACGCCGTCGCCGACGTGGTCGAACTCGGTGCGACGATCGACGTCGCCGGCGAACAGACCTCGCTGGCCGGCCGCGACGCGCCGACGACGCTTCCGCCGGACGTGCTCGTCTGCAGCGGTGTCCACGAAGTGACCGTTACGATGGGGGGTGACGACTCGTCGTGATCGACGCCGCCCGACGAGAACCGGCCCGGAAACCGAACCGCGGTCGCGATCGGCGACTCGAGGGGGGCGATCGCCGTGGGTATTGACGTTCCGGAACTCGACGACAGATCCTACGAGGAGATCCTGAGCGAGGCCACCAAACTGATCCCGGCCTACGCCGAGGAGTGGACCGACCTCAACCCGCACGATCCCGGTGTGACGATCCTCGAGATGCTGGCCTGGCTGACGGAGACGTACGTCTACCAGCTCGATCGGGTGACCGACGACCACCGCGAAAAGTATCTCGCGTTGATGGGTGAGCGCCGACGACCGCCGACGCCGGCGTCGACGCGGTTGCGATTGGGGCTGCCCGACGACGCGGGCTGGGCACGCATTCCGGCCGGGACGCGCGTCTCGGTCGCCGACGCCGACGATGCCGACACGAGCTATCGGTTCGAGACCGACCACGCGCTCACCCTGACGGCGGCGACGCTCGAGCGCGTCCTCACGGTCACCGGCTCGGGCCGGACCGACAACACCCACGCGAACCGGACCGGCGGGATGTTCTACCGTGCGTTTGGCGACGACGCTGCCGACGGCGACGCGTTCTATCTCGGCTTCGACGCCGACCCGTTCGCCCGCGCTCGCACGCTCACCCTGACCGTCAGCTACCACGACGACGACCTCCCGGAGCCGGCGACGCACGGCTCGATCGAGTCGTCGTTCGAACCCTCCGTCGAGCCGGTCTGGGAGTACCGCGACGAAGACGACGGTTCGTGGCGACGACTCGCCGTCGCGGCCGACGGCACGAACGCGTTCTATCGGGGCGGGCCGATCACGCTGGCCCGTCCTGACGCCGGGCCAGCGACCGCGAGCAACGCAGCGGGTCCCGAACCGCCGACCGATGTCGGTTCGTCAGGGCGAACGTGGCTTCGCTGTCGTCTCGAGACGGCCGGACACGAGATTCCGCCGCAGTTCGACGCGATCGAATCGAACGTCGTCTCGGTTAGCCACCGGGAGTCGGTGACCGACGAGGAACTGACGCAGGTCGGCCACCTCGAGGAGGCACCGGCGCTCGACGGGCAGACCTACGCCTTCGAGCGGTCGCCGGTGCTCTCGGCGACGGTGTTCGTCGACGGGCAGCGGTGGCAGGAGGTGCCCGATTTCGACGCGTCCGGCCCCGACGATCCCCACTTCGTCCTCGATCGGGAGGCGGGGACCGTGACGTTCGGCGACGGCGCGGCGGGACGCGTTCCGCCCGCCGCTGGCACTGTCCGTGCCGACTACGTCGCCGGCGGCGGTGCGGACGGGAACGTTCCGGCCACGACGGTCTGGCATCTCTCCGATCCCGACCGCTCGCTCGAGGGGCCGGTCGACGCCGCCGATATCGAAGTGGACCCGGTCGATGGAGCGACCGGCGGTGCCGACGGGGAGACGATCGCGGACGCGCTCGACCGCGTCCGGCGCGACCGGCGGCTCCCCTATCGGGCCATCACCGCCGACGACTACCGCTATGTCGCCGCGCACACGCCGGGACTCAGGATCGGTCGGACGAACGTGCTCGTCGAGGACGGCGAGATCACCGTCGTCGTCGTTCCCTTCGCACCGCCGGACGTGGGGACGCCGGAACCGAGCGAGGGATTCCTGCGTGCCGTCCGTCGGCACGTCGGGGAGCGAAAGCTCCTGAGCGATCGGGTGGACGTGATCGGGCCACGGTACGTCGGCCTCGAGATTTCGGTCGCCGGGCGCGCGAGAGCCCGATACGCCGGTGGCGGCCACGACGTCGCCGTTCGGACGGCGATCGAGGAGTTCGTCCATCCCCTGATGGGCGATGGGGGGGACGGATGGCCGTTCGGCCACACGTTACACCGCTCGGAACTGGTCGATCGGATCGCGGACCTCGACGCGATCGATCGGGTGAGCGAGGTGACGATCACCGCACACGGCGGTGCGACGGTCGACGACGGGAGCGTCCGTATCGACGACACCTCGTTGTTCGCCGTCGAAGACGTCACGACGAACCTCTCGATCCGAACCGGCTCGAGCGATGGAGGTGGATAACGAATGGACTTTTCGTACGCGACGACGACGAGTACCGCGGATTGGAAAGAGTGGGTCGGCCGGAACGTCGACGTTCGCGATGAGGGTCTCGGACTGGCGACGACGGCCGCGATCGAACGGACGACGATCGAGGACGGCGTGGTCGACGTGGCGATGGACCCGAGTGGCGACCTGTATACGCTTCGTTCGTCGGGCGCACTGTATCGACACGACCCGACGGCGGATCTCACCCAGCGCCTGTGGACTCGCTCCGACGGCGACGTCGCCGACCCCAGCGCGCTCTGTGTCGACGACGATCGCGTCTTCGTCGTCGACCGTGACGACGGCTCCATCACCGTCGTCTCACCCCGGCTCCAGCGGACGATCGGGACCATCGAGACCGACGCGACCGATCCGATCCGCGTCGCCCACGCGGGAGGACTGCTCTATCTGCTCGACGATGTCGGTCGGGTACGGACCGTCGGGCGGGACGCCGAAATCGACCTGGCGATCGACTGGTGGCTCGTCGAGCCGACCGACCTCGCCGTCGACGCCGACGGCCGCGGGTACGTCCTCGATCGCAACGATGGCGACCCGGTTATTCGGTCGTTCGGCGACGGGGACGATCACACCGACGGCGGGTTTCCGATCGCGAGCGGCGAGTTCGTCGCCGGGGCCGGCGCGTTCTCCCCGACCGCGCTCTCGGTGGTCGGTGGAACGCTCTTCGTCGCCGGCCGACTCGAGAACGGGGGGCCGGCCCTGTTCGAACGAGACCCCTCGTCGGACGCGTTTCGCGAGCGGTATCGGTTCAACCGGCCGTGCCGGACGCTCGTCGCACGACCCACCGCACCCGACGATCGACGGGAGTTCTACGCGGCCTGTGGTTCGAACGGTCGGGGGACGCTCCTTCGGGAACGACGACGCCACGCGCGACATCCCAGACGGGAGCGCCACGTCGGCGAGGCGTTCCATCGATACGACTCCGGGACGGACGATACCGAGTGGCACCGCCTGGCGATCCAGCTCTCCCAGCTGACCGCGAGTACGCAGGTCCGCGTTCGCTACCTCGCGACGAACCGACCGATGCCTCGCGAGGTCGGAATCGAGGACCTCGAGGCGATGCCGGCCGACGCCGTCGACAGCGTCCGCGAGCTGGGTGTGACGTCGGCGTGGGAGCTCGCCAGTGCCGACGTCGACCGCCTCGTCTCGGGGTGTCCAGACCGTTCCCGTGGGGACGTTCGGGCGTGGCGGGCCGGGGCGATCGACGCGCTCGCGGCCCACGCCGAGGCCGACTGGACGACCGTCGACTCGCTGAACCCGGACGACGTCTTGCTGTCCGAGGCCGTCGGTCGGTACCTGTTCGTTGCGCTCGAACTCGACGGGAGTCCGCGGTCGTCACCACGGGTCGATTCGATCACCGCCTTCTGTCCCCGTCAGACGTACCTCCGATATCTCCCGGAACTCTACCAGGAGGACGACCGTTCGGCCGCGTTCCTGGAGCAGTACCTGTCGGTGTTCGAGTCCACCTTCGTCGATATCGAGACGGCGATCGAGGACATGGGGCGGTATTTCGACCCGGAGGCGGTTCCCAGCGACGCCCTGTCGTGGCTCGAGCAGTGGCTGGCCGTCGAGCCCGACGGCGACTGGCCGGAGGACGCACGGCGGGAACTGCTCGCTCGGGCACCGGAGCTGTACAGACAACGCGGCACGAAGGCGGGGCTCCGGGCGATGCTCGTGCTCTATCTCCGCTATGCGGGTTCGGAGCCGACTGCCCGTTCGTCGGCGTCGGCCGACGACGGCGACGACGGTGTTTCGCCCGGCGGGGCCGGTCCGGCAGCGCCGACGGCGGCCTCCGATGGGGGCGACGGGACCGTCGGCGATACGCCCTCCGGCCACCGACTGTTCTTCTTCGACGACGGCGATCTCGAGTGTATCGATCGGCAGCCGATTCACAGCGAGTACCCACTCCCCGCGTCGAGCCCGCAGTCGTTCGTCGTGTTCTGTGGTCCGTTCGAAACGGACGACGAACGCCGGACGGTCGAGCGGATCGTTCTGTCGGGGAAACCGGCACACGTGACCGCGGACGTCGTCGAAATCGACGACGAGTTGACTCTCGACAGCGACACGTTTCTGGGGGTCAACAGCCGGCTGACCGCCCGCGAGTTCTCGCTCGGCGAGACGACCCTCGGCGAGGACACGGTGTTGACCGCTCGAGAGGGGTCCGAGTAGCCGAGCGACGCAGGGGGAGCGTTTTCGAGGCGGGTTCGACTGCCGTCGTGTCCGGGGGGCTCCGGCTGAGATCGGTTCCCGCCGCGCTCGGCAAGGGGTATTTACAGGAGCCTCCAGCCCATTGGGACACGTAATGGTCGTCGGAGATGTCACCACTGGAACGGACGTACTGGTCATCGGCGCGGGCCCTGCAGGCTACGTGGCCGCGATTCGCGCCGGACAGCTCGATCTGGACGTCACGCTCGTCGAGAAAGACGCCTACGGGGGAACCTGCCTGAACCACGGCTGTATCCCCTCGAAGGCGCTGATAACCGCAACCGACGTGGCTCACGACGCCGCCAGCGCGGAAGCGATGGGGATCCACGCCGACCCCGCGATCGATCTCGCCGGGATGATGGACTGGAAAGACGGCGTCGTCGAGCAGCTCACGAGCGGCGTCGAGAAACTCTGCAAAGCCAACGGCGTCAATCTACTTGAGGGGACCGCCCGCTTCGCGGACGAGACCACCGTCCGCGTCTCCCACAGCGGCGAGGGCCAGGGTTCGGAGACCCTCGAGTTCGAACACGCCGTTATCGCGACCGGCTCGCGCCCCATCGAGATTCCGAACTTCGAATACGGGGACGACCCGGTCCTGAACTCGAAACAGGCGCTCGCTCTCGAGTCGGTCCCCGACTCGCTGGTCGTCGTCGGGGCCGGCTACATCGGGATGGAACTCGCTGGCGTCTTCGCCAAACTCGGGACCGACGTGACCGTCATCGAGATGCTCGACTCGATCCTTCCGGGGTACGACGACGACCTCAAACGTCCCGTCAAAAAGCGGGCGGAAGATCTCGGGATCGACTTCGAGTTCGGCTACACCGCGTCGGACTGGAACGACCGCGACGGCGAAGACGGGATCCGAGTCGTCGCGGAGCCGGCCGACCGGGCCGAAGCCGATGGCGGCACGGAGCAACTCGCGGACGAACGCCTCGAACTCGACGCCGAGAACGTGCTCGTGGCCGTCGGCCGCCAGCCGGTCTCGGACACGCTCGACCTCGAGGAGGCCGGCGTCGAGACCGACGAGCGCGGGTTCATCGACACGGATTCCCACGCTCGGACGAACGTCGACCACATCTTCGCCGTGGGCGACGTCGCCGGCGAACCGATGCTCGCCCACAAGGGCAGCGCGGAGGGGAACGTCGCCGCCGAGGTGATCGCCGGCGAACCCGCGGCCCTCGATCACCAGGCCATTCCTGCGGCCGTCTTCACCGATCCCGAAATCGCTACCGTCGGGATGACCGAATCCGAGGCCGAGGAAGCCGGCTTCGAAACCGTCACCGGCCAGTTCCCGTTCCGTGCCAGCGGTCGCGCGCTGACGACCGGCGACTCCGAGGGCTTCGTCAAGATCGTCGCCGACGACGCGGACGGCTACGTCCTCGGTGCCTCGATCGTCGGCCCCGAGGCCTCGGAACTGGTCGCCGAACTCGGCCTCGCGATCGAACTCGGCGCGACCCTCGAGGACGTCGCCGCGACGGTCCACACGCATCCGACGCTCTCGGAGGCCGTCATGGAGGCCGCGGAACACGCGCTCGGACACGCGATCCACACGCTGAACCGGTAACACGCCGGTTCGCGAGGCTCGCCCTCGCCGTCTGTCCGCCCGGTCTGCGGGGTCCGCCCGACAGTATACCGTCCTCGAGGTCGTATTCGACCCCGAGCGATGTCCGACAGCTACGAGATCCCACGGCAGCGCATGGTCGAGACCGTCGCGTCCCGCGTCGACGACGACCGCGTGCTCGAGGCCCTGGAAGCGGTTCCCCGCCACGAGTTCGTCCCGCCGACCCGCCGGGAGAGCGCCTACGCCGACCGGCCCCTGCCGATCGGCGACGGACAGACGATCAGCGCACCACACATGGTGGCGATCATGGCCGATCTGCTCGCGGCCGATCCCGGCGACGACGTCCTCGAGATCGGTACCGGCTGTGGCTATCACGCGGCCGTCACGGCCGAGGTAGTCGGCGGCGAGAACGTCTACACGGTCGAATACAGCGCGGAGCTGGCCGAACAGGCACGAGAGACCCTCGCAGCGCTGGGGTACGACGACATCTCGATTCGCGTCGGCGACGGCCGCGAGGGGTGGCCCGAGAACGCGCCCTACGACGCCGCCTATGCCACCTGTGCGATGGCCTCGATGCCCGGTCACGTCGTCGACCAACTCCGCGCTGGCGGCCAGCTACTCGCGCCGATCGGGACGGCTCGCCAGACGCTCGTCAGCGCCACGAAACGGCCGGACGGCTCGCTCGAGCGGACCGAACACGGCGGCGTTCGGTTCGTCCGAATGCGCGGGTGATCGTCCCCCGCGTGGGACGCCACGGGAGCCGACCGCGCAAGCGCGCCATTGATAACGGCCGCCGCGATAGCTGGCGTATGGACCTCGCGGTACTGCGAGCGGATATGGTCGACGGCCTCGAGTCCCCGCCCAGAGACATCCTCGCGGACGAGGCTGTCGCGATCGCGATGCGTGACGTGCCACGCCACGCGTTCGTCGATGACGAGCGGACCGCCTACGCGGACCGTGCACACGAAGCTCTCGGGACTCGCGTGCTGGCACCGCGGACGGTCGCCCGCCTCCTCCAGGCGCTGGCCCTCGAGGACGACGATACGGTGTTGATCGTCGGCGCTGGCGTCGGCTACACGGCTGCCGTCGCGGCCGAAATCGTCGGCGAGACGAACGTCCACGCCGTCGACATCTCCCGCCCGCTGGTCGCCGAAGCCCGTGGAAATCTCTCCGAGTCGGGCTACGACGGCGTCCTCGTCGACTGCCGCGACGGCGCGAACGGACTCCCGGAATACGCGCCCTTCGACCGAATTCTGCTCGAGGCGGCCGCCGTCGAGCCGCCGCGTGCGCTGCTCGAGCAACTCGCCGAGGACGGGCGACTGGTCTTTCCCCGTGGCACCCACCAACAGCGACTCGAGGCGGTTTCGGCCGACGGCGAGACCGAGCAGTTCGACGCCGTGTCCCTCGACCCGCTGCTGGTCGAGGGGGAACAGTCGGGGGCCGTCGAGCGGAATCGAACCGCACGCGAGGATCACGAGCGGGCCCAGCGGCGCGCGGAGTCTCGCCGCGGCTGGGAACAAGACTGGATCGAGTGGGAGGAGGCGATCGGGGGCCAGTCCCGGCGAGGCCGATCACGCTAGTAGCGTCTCTGCGTTGCTCTTTCCGGGAATCGAGGATGCGTCTGCGTGTGTCGAGCAACGGCCGTCTCCGTTGGCGTACGGAAAGGGGTGGGGGAAAGGGGGTGGCGACAGTCTGCTTGAGATCGCCACCTCAGTGTAGGAACCGGCAGGGGTTAAAAATGACTTCTAACTGTTTACCGTCTTCCGAATCTCACCCCTAATTGATTAGCACCCGGTCGAATAATGTCGCCAGCGAATAGTCGGCGGAAACAGTCATCGCTTCGTGCCGTGTGCAGTGGCGATCGAAAGCGGGGTATCCGTGTCCCGACCGCGGTCGGAGCCCACAGCCGTCGCGATCGACTCCGTCGTCCCGGCAGTCTCGTCGCTCGGGCCGGAGCCTCCGCCCGGTATCGACTCCTCGTTCGAACGGACAGCAGTCGATCGCCGTCGGCATGGAACCGCCGAAGAACCTCGCTCCGATATTTCAGCGACCGGTTCATACGGCTTGCTGTCCCGATCTTCCGGTGGGACCGCAGGGCGGTCCCGGTCCCACCGGCAACGACTTACAGGAGACCGTCTCACTCGAAGACCATCGTGACGAATTTCCGCTCGGCCGCGCGCAAGTGGTAGTGGTACGTCGGCGGTGAGACGCCGAGTGCGTCCGCCAACTCCTCACCGGTGCTCTCTCGTGGCCACTCGAAGAAGCCGCTGTAGTGGGCCGCTTGCAACGCTTCGAACTGTTTGTCGGTAAGCTCCTCCGCGAGCGCGCTATCGAGTCTGCGTCCCGTCCGCGTCTTCGTCGTCTCTCGTTTGGCGACGAGTTCCGTTTCGGGATACGCCGCCCTGAGCGCCTCGATCAGTGACCGCGTTTCGACGCCCTGTGGCAGTTCGAGGGTAAGCGTCGATGCACCGTCGGTGGCCGTCGCGTCCCGTATCTGTACGTCGTAGGTCCGTAACACGTCGAGAAACGGCGTCGACGGGACCGTCAGTTCGAACAGGGTTTCGTCGTCACCCTCGGAAACCACCGACAGGGTCTCGATCGAGGCCCACTCCGTTTCGAGGCCGGCGAGCGGGGCCGTCGCCGGCGCGCTGACGAACAGGAGGGCGTCCGTCCCGCGATCGATGACGCCCTCGAGCGTTATCGGGGCCGCTTCCGGGACCTGTTCGGAGAGTCGGTTGAACAGTAGTCGCGAGTCCGCCACGGCGAGCTCGAGTTCGAGTCGGCTGTCGGACAGCATCGCCCGCGTTCGCTCGACCGACTGGATCGCGTGCCCGATCATGTCCCCGAGTTCGTCGAGGACCGCACGCTCGCTCTCGCCGACCGAATCGGCACCGCCGACGTGAACCAGCAACACGCCGTATCGTCGTTCGTCGGCGATCAGCGGCACCCCGAGTACCGTCTGATAGCCGTAGGTCAACGCCTCCTTGCGTCGGGTCGTCCAGCCGTCGGCCTCGAGGACGTCGGGGACCGTCCGTAGCTGCCCCGTCTCGAGGATCTCACGGACCAGCGAGAGTTCGGGTGCACGGTCGCCGTCCGCACGAATCGTGTCGATGTAGGCCGTATCGATACCGGACCAGGCCGACGGCGCGGGCGGTTCGTCGTCGTTCGTGGCGATCCAGGCGAATCGATATCGATCCGTCTCGGCGAGACGGTCACATACCGTTTCTTCGATCGCCGCCCGTGTCGAGGCTTGCGCGATGCCGTGGGTAATCTCGCGAACGATCTCGTTCGTGTGATTGAGCCGCGTCAGTTCCTCATTTTGCTGGGTGAGCGTCCGGTCGTGGTCACGGAGCAACTGCTCGCGTTCGGCTCGATCCAGCGCGGCTTCGGTGTTGGCTGCCAGAATGTGCAACAGCTCGATCATCGTCTCGTCGAAGCCGTCGACATCCTCACGGCCGGCGACCAGTACCCCGTGAGTCCCGAGCGGAACGATCAGCTCGCTTTGGCTCACCGTCCCCGAACTGTCGAGGCCGTCCTCGCGCGCGAGGTCCTCGTAGTAGGCGCTCTCGCCGTCCGAGAACACCTCCCAGACCAGCCCCTCTCCACGCCCGAAGACGTCGTCCGGGGCCCCTAACTCGGGCGATCGTCGTACCGACGCGACGCGTTCGAGAGTCCCGGCCGTCGGCTCGAACGCGTAGGCCGCGGCGACCGCGACGTCGACGATCTCACCCGCCGTCTCGACCGCTGACCGGTAGATTCCGTCTTTCGTCTCCGCCCGCATGAGGTCGCGCGTCGTCTCGTGTAACGTCGTCAGCGTCCGCTCGTAGCGTCGCTCGCTCTCTCGAAGCTCCGTTTCCGTCCGGTACTGCTCGACGGCGTTCGTGATCTGGTTTGCCAGCAACGCGTACTGCTCGTTTCCGGTCTCCTTCTGGAGATACTGCGTCACGCCCGCCGCGATCGCCTCGCTGGCGACCTCCTCCGACCCCCGCCCGGTAAAGAGCACGAAGGGGAGATCCGGATCGTCCGCACGAACGCGTTCCAACAACTCGAGTCCCGTCAGCTCCGGCATCTCGTAATCGCTGACGATACAGTCGACCTCCCGGTGCTCGAGGACCTCGAGTGCCTCCGTGCCACCCGTCGCCGAAAGGGAACCGATCGCCTCGCGCTCGCGCTCGAGCATCGTCCCGACGAGGTCCGCAAAGCCGGGTTCGTTGTCGACGACGAGTACGGTGATGGGGTCCATCATGCTGAATCCTGCTGGTCGCTTGTCGACGCATTGGCGAGGGGTCCCTAAGTAATTAGCACTCGAGGTCGACCCGTTCGGAGAGAGGAACGCCCAAGGGCCCGGTCGCCATAGCGATCGCTATGGCAACAGCTTCACGCCGCCGGACGGACGGTCCACTCCGCTCGACGCTCGTCGCCGCCGGGCTGGCGATTTTCGGTCTGATCGCGACGCAGTTTACGACGCTGCCAGCGCTCCTGCTCGATCCGAAGTTGCTCACGGCACCGACGGAGGCGTCGATCACCAGTCGGACGGTGTTTTTCGTCCTCAACTTCCTGGCGTTCGTCCTCGTCGGCGCGATCTACATCGCCGTCACCGATCGCGGGTGGTCGTACGTCGACGTCCGATTCCCGACGCGGCAGGGCTGGGCGTACGTCCTCGTCGGTATCGTCGCGAGTATCGCGTTCTACGTGCTCATCAGCGTGGCCATCCAACTCCTCTCGCTCCCGGCCGCGGAGAATCAGGTCGCGAGTTACATCGGCTCCGACCAGACGATGATCCTCGTCATGATCGGTATCGTCTTCTTCTTCAACGCGCCCGCCGAGGAGTTCCTCTACCGAAACGTCGTCCAGAAACGACTCTACGACGCCTTTTCGCGGCTACAGGCGGTCGGTATCGCCAGTCTCATCTTCGGGTTGATCCACTGGCCCGTCTACGCCCTCCTCTCCGAGTCGCTGCTCGCGACCGCCGTCCCGGTCGCGGTCGTCGTCGGCGGTGCGGTGATCTTCGGGTTCCTCTACGCGAAGACCGACAACCTGTTCGTCCCCATCATAGCCCACGCCGTCTTCAACGGGGTCCAGTTCGGCCTGCTCTATCTGGCTCTGGAGTACGAGATCGAGACGGCCGAACCGACGACGTCGCTGCTGGTCGACCTCGTGGCGGCCGTACCGCTGTAGACCGTTCCCGGTGGCTCCCGTCGCCGCGTCCGTTCCTTTATTATTGGCCGGCGGTGAGACGGTGGTATGTCCCACGCGAAGGGCGACCGCCGCGAGCGCGAACTCGTCAACGAACTCGACGCGGCCGGGTTCGCGGTGATGCGTGCGCCCGCAAGCGGCTCCGCCACCGAGCGCGAACTCCCGGACGTGCTCGCCGGCGACGGCGAACGCTTCTACGCGATCGAAGCGAAATCGAGCGCCGGCGATCCGATCTATCTCACCGGCGAGGAGGTCGAGGCGCTGATCTTCTTCGCCCAGAACTTCGGCGCGAAACCCCGAATCGGCGTTCGATTCGACCGCGAGGACTGGTACTTCTTCCACCCCGGCGACCTCCACGTCACCGACGGCGGAAACTACCGCGTCAAGAAGGAGACGGCGCTGGCCGAGGGCACCGACTTCCCCGAGTTCACCGGCCGCTCCGAGAAGGTCACCCTCGAGGAAATCGGCGACGGCGGTGACGACGGCCCCGACGAGGACGTGCTTCGCGTCCTGAACGCAGTCGAGCAGGGCATCATGGACGTCGAGGAAGCCGCGGAGTTGCTCGAGTAACCCCTTCTCCGGCACCGAAGGCGACTCCCTCGTACCATCGGATCGCAGCCTATCTCAGTCGTCGGCCGTCACCGTCTCCGAGACCGTTTCCGGGTCGACCGGCGCGTGGTGGACGATCGGCTCGAACGCCTCGAGGACGAACCGGTCGCCGCCGGTGATCCCTCGACCGTCTCGTTCCGCGAGTTCCGTCGTGACGAACCGCCGGGCGACCATCGCCGTCCGCCCGTTCCCGTCCTCGAGATCGGACTGGGCCTCCGCGAGCAACAACGCGGCGGTAAACACCTCGAAGACGTAGTGGGAGAGTCGCTTGGCCGAGAGCTGGGCGTACTCGCCGTCGGCCTCGGCGAGTTCGGCCAGTGCTCCGAGCAGTTCCTCGTAGGCCGTCTCGACGGTCTCGGCCGCATCGGCGAGCGCGGGATGGTCGACGGCCTCGAGCCGATCTTCGACCGCGCGCATGAACGGCTCGTGGGCGTCTTCGCGCTCGAGGGCGCGGACGACGTCCAGCGAGAGGATGTTCTCGGTCCCTTCCCAGATCGGCAGCACCTGGGCGTCCCGGAGCAGGCGGTTGGTGACGAAGTCGTCGACGTAGCCGTTCCCGCCCTGGATCTCCATGGCGTAGGAGGCAGTGTCGACCGCCATCCGGCCCGTGCGGAGCTTGGCGATCGGGATCAGCAGCCGGAGCAGCCGGTAGGTGTCCTCGAGTTCGTCACTCGACTCGTCGGTGCGCCTCGCGCGCTCGCGCTCGGAGAAGAGCCGGCCGACTTCGTGGACGTAGGCCGTCGCGGCCTCGTAGTCGACGGTCATGTCGACGAGGTCCTCGCGCATCAGGGGGAACTCCTCGATGGGCTTCCCGAAGGCCTCGCGATTGGCCGCCTTCACCCGGCTCTCGAGCAGGGCCCGCCCCATGATCCCACAGGAGGCGGCGGCGTTCGACAGCCGCTCTAGGTTCAACATTTCGGTCATCTGTTTGAACCCGGCCTCCTGCTCGCCGACGAGGTAGGCCTTCGTGTCCTCGAACTCGACTTCGCCGGTCGGCACGGCGGTGGTGCCGAGCTTGTCCTTCAGCCGCCGGTACAACTGGTCGTTGAGCGCGTCTCCCGGCGGTGCTCCTTCGAACGCCCGCCGGTCGCCCTTCGTCATGACTCCCTCGTCGGGGTCGCCGTGGGGAACCAGGAACATCGAGAGGCCGTCGGTTCCCGCCGGCGCGTCCTCGGTCCGTGCGAGCGCGAGCGTTCCCTCGGCGTCGACGTTCGAGCAGAACCACTTCTCCCCGGTGAGTCGCCAGCAGTCGGCCGCCTCGTCGTACCTCGCCGTCGTTTCGTTTGCCCCCACGTCGCTGCCGCCTTGCTCTTCGGTGAGGAACATCGCTCCCTCGATCAGCCCGTCGTAGTCGCGACTGACGAGGCCTCGGTAGTAGGGCTCGAGCTCCCCGTCGTCGAAGCGCTCGAGGACGAGCGCCGAACCGGCGGTCATCGCGACCGGGCAGCCGAAGCCGGCGTCGGCGTAACACAGCAGCTGCAGGGTTGCGAGGTACTGGCTGAACGGCACCGGTTCGTCGCGTCCCGGCGGAGCCTCGAACGCGTCGGCCACGATGCCGGCCTCGTAGACGGCCGCTTCGTTCGCGAGCTGTTCGGCAGGGTACCGAACGAAGTTCTGTACGTCCCCGTATTCGTCGTACGTCTCGAGTTCCGGCCCGTGATCGTCGACGTAATCGGCGTTGTCCGCGACGGTGTGGCCGATCAGTTCGCCGAACTCCGCGAGGCGAGGCTCCGCCCACTCGAAGGTCTCGGTATCGGTGACGCGACGCAGTTCACGCTGGAGCGTCCGGTCGAGTTCCCAGTAGTTGACGTGTCGTCCCGACTCGAACTCGCCGTAATCGATTCCCGTTTCCATAACTCGCTAGTCGGTACCAGTCTACAAGAAAACGGGAGTTGTCAACCCGAAATACGTTGCGAGGTGTTTACCCGTCCCGCCGGAGACGACGGTGGGCGAATCGGCGGTCTACGCTGCCTCGAGGCGGGTTCGCGGAAAGACGTAGACTTTCAGCGACGAGGGGACGACGCCGTTTCGGGCCACGGTCGCGTGTGGGTAGACTGCTCCGACGACGGGGACCTCGGGGTCGTAGTCCCCGTTCGTCGCGTACTCGGCGACGGTGCAGTCCGCCGCCCCGATTTCGACGGCGTCGGCCCGAAGCGTCGAGACGTCGACGACGGTGAGGCGGTCGCCGGTCTCCCGGTCGACGACGGTGTCGCCCGGCCGGATCGTGTGCTCGTCGCAGTACAGCGGTTCGGTCGCGTCCTCGTCGACGAAGACCGTCTCCTCGCAGTCGTGACACGAAACCGCAACCTGGCCCGGCGGCGGTGTGTGTCCCTCCGTGATCTCGATCGCGACCCGGCGAACGTGCTTGCAGCGGACCTCGCGGAAGACGTAATCCGGACAGGTACATCTGCCCGCCTCGAGATCGACGAGGTAGGTGTGGTCGCTCGCGGACTCGACCTCGTAGAGGCCATCGCCCAGCGGCAACACCGACATCGGTTCGGCGCGTGCCCGGCGCGATCGCTCGGGGAGGTGTCCTGCTGTCGGTACTGGAAGCGGTGCTTTCGGTGACGCTGTTGTTTTCATGGATGCGTCGAAACGGAAATCGCTGGTCGGCTGGCTATTCGACGTAGGTAGGGTACCGAGGGCAATAACTGCCACCCCTGCGATCGCAAGCCCGGCGCTCCGACTGGTGGTCGCCCTCGGCCGACTCTCCCTCGAGCCCCCCTTCGAAGCGCTTTTCACCGGGCCGGCGAAAGCGATGGGACAATGATCGAGCGCGAACAGCTCATCGAAATCGTCGTCTCCGTCGGTGGCGTCTTCCTGATGCTAGCGGCCATGGTCGCCGTCGGCTCCTCTTACAGTGCCGGAAACGGGACGCTCTCACCCCAGGGTGGCCAGATGCTCATCGGAGTTATCGTCGGCTTCATTCTCCTGTTGACCGTGATCGGGATCGGCCTGGCCTACACCCTGAACGATCCGGAGGACGGCCTCGAGACCACGGATGACGACGACGATGCGGACACCCAGGGAACGTTTTAACTCGACGACACTTTTTTCACGGTCGGGAGTCGACGGAGCGTATGGAGAGTCCCGACGATACCGCCGAGCGCACGTCCCGATCACGGCTCCGACGGCTGGCCGTCCCGCTCGTGTTCGGCCTGCTCTGCTCGCCACTGATCGTGGGACTGTCGGTCGTCGTCGGCCCGGTGACTGCCGCCGGTGCGCTCGTGGCGCTGATCGGACTGGTGGCGTTCCTCTCGTGGCGACGCTCCACGCTGGCCGAGACGACGAGTCGAACCGAGAGCGAGACCGAGGACGAGCCCTCGACCGTCTGGAACGCGATCCCCTCCTGGCAGTACGAGGGCCGTCACGTCGAAGCCGGCGGTATCGCTCGCGGCGAACAGGAGCGGGCACTACAGGACATCCAGCAACAGGCCCAGGAGCTGTCGAACGAGCCGTCCCGAGAGTGACGAAGGCGTCGCCTCGGTTCGAACGGATCGGCTGACGGCACGCTTTCTCAATCGCTACTCGCCGACTGGCCGTCCTCGCCGTCCGCACCGCGCCAGTCCTCGAGTTCCTCGTCGTCGGCGTCGTCGATCCGTTGCTCGTAGTAGGCCATCGGATGCGGGATCCGCTCACACAGATCGTCTTTGTTCACGCAATCGCCGTAGGACTGCATGGTCGCACAGGAGGGCGGCGAGTACTCCGTCGGCGAGGTTTCCCCGCTGATGTGGTCGGTCTGATAGCGGGTCATCTCCTCGCTGAACGACGAGTTGACGCGATAGAGGTCGACGATCTCGTCGGTGTCCATCCCGATACTCGTCAGGAACGCGGTGATCGCGAAGCGGGAGTGATGGGGGAGGTGCTCGCCTTTCTGAATCTGATCGAGGAGCGCCTTCATACACGGCGGGAAGAGGTCGGGTACGACGGTGTCGATATCCTGTGTCAACTCGAGGTCCGCCAGTATCGCCCGAATCTCGGCGGCGTCGTCCTCGAGCGCGGTCGCGATCGCCGCGGGGACCTCGAAGGGGAGGCCGTCCTCGATCCGCCCGCGGATCGCCTCGCGCAGGAGCGTGAGGAGTTCGGTCTCGTCGACGGGGATCTCGCCCGCCGCCAGCGGTCGATTGACGAGTCGCCACTCGTCGTCCCAGAGGTCCTCGGCGAGGGGCAGGTAGGTCCCGACGTCGATCCGGTAGCCCTCCCCGTCGCCTGTCTCGCGGACGTCGCCCTCGAGGTCGAACTCGGCGAGCAGGTCCGCGAGCTTCAACCCGGTCGACTCGACGCTCTTCAGGTCGGTCTCGTCGGTCATGTCCGCGGTGAACCGCTCGTAGGCCGTCGCGGACTCGGCGCGGGCGTACTTGCGGACGAGAATCCGTTCGTCGACCATCGAGACGAGCACCCGCGCGACCGGATAGGAGAGTAACTCGATGCGGGCATCGCGGTGTGGCTCCCCCGTCTCTCCGTCTTCGAGTGCGGTAATAACGCGTTGACGCGCGCGATCGACGACCGCCCGGTCCTGTTCGACCACGGTCGCTAAATCGACCGCCTCCGTCGCGACGGACTCGCGGGCCGCCTCGAGAAACGGATACCGGGCGTGGAGTCGCTGCATCGGTACAACGATATTACTCCGACGGGATAAACGCGCTGATTGTCCCAATCACTTGTTACCGATCCGCTCGGACCGATGGCTCGGTCGCCGACAGCAGCCGTCGCCGACGCCGCCGTCGTCGGCGATCTCGGCGGCGATAATTCCGTCTTACCACGCCTCGATGGCTGTCTTCCGAGTACACGCGTCCGGTCTCCGGTCGGCTCGGGCTCGAGGATCGATTTCAAGGGCGTCCGACTCGTCGTCTCGGCTATGCCACAGGCGACGAGAGACGGCGTGTCGATCTATTACGAGTACGAGCGAAGCGAGGGAGACGGACGCGCGCCGGTCGTGTTCGTACAGGGGCTCGGGTTCGGGCGGTGGATGTGGCGCTGGCAACGCGAGGCCGTTGCCGACGAGTACGATGTCGTCGCGCCGGACAACCGCGGCACGGGTCGCTCGGACGTCGGTCTCCCGCCGCTCGTTCCGCGGCTTCCGGGGCCGCTCCGTGGCCTCGTCCTCCTCAAACTGGCCGGCTACTCGATCGGCGGACTGGCTGCCGATCTCGAGGCCGTCCTCGACGACGCTGGGATCTACGACGCCCACATCGTCGGCGCGAGCATGGGCGGGATGATCGCCCAGCGCTACGCACTCGAGTACTCCCGAACGAAGTCGCTGACGCTGTGTTGTACTACTCACGGCGGGCCCGACGCGGTCCCGGTGCCCGACGAGACCCAGGAACACATGTTCGACACGCCCGACGGGGCCAGCCAGCGGGAGACGCTCCGCCACCGGATGCGACCCGCGTTCAACGACCGGTTCACCAACCGGAACCCGCATCTGATGGATCGAATCCTCGAGTGGCGACTCGAACAGGACGCCGACGACCCGGCTCGGGAGGCCCAGGCCGCGGCCGTCCAGCACTTCGACGTCAGCGACCGCCTCGACGGGATTCGCGTGCCGACGCTGATCCTCCACGGGACGGCCGATCGGGTCGTTCCCGTCGAGAACGCGGAGTTCATCGCGGAGAAGATCACGGACAGCCGCGTCGAACTCGTCGAGGGTGGCTCCCACCTCTTTTTCATCGAGAACGACGACGCGGTCAACGAGGAACTGGTGTCTTTTCTCGACGAACAGGACTGAGACGGGCTCCTGTACCGCTGTCCCGGCGCAACCGCGACCCGCCGTGTGGTTGTGCCGTCACTGGCTGATAGGAGTCCGCATGAAACGCCGCTCGAGCGACGTTCGGGTCGCTACTCAACTCGCCGTCGTGGCGTCCCGGATTCGGATCTCGCCGTCAGTCCGGACGCCGACGTCGAACGACTCGTAGGTGAACCACACCTGATGGGTGCCCGCATCTTCCATCCGCTGGGCGTGTTCGACCAGCGAGTCGAGCGCCTCCGGATCGACGGCGTCGTACAGCGGCGGGAGATCGACCGAGTCCGTTCCCACGATTGCCGCCACCGCGGTGACGATAGCGTCGCTCGCCCGTTCACCGGCTTCCGGATCGAACGTCGTGACGTACCTCGATGCGTTCGCTTCTGGGCCGTCGTCGGGACCGTTCGGGGAGGGCATACTGCTGACTACTATGGGAGTGCTGGTAGGTCGTCTCCTTCGTATATACTTCTTTTAATTAGGGGACGATGACGAGACCGCCGGCCGAAGCCGTGTCGGTCCTCGAGGTGACCTGGAAACCGCGTTCGCAACGAGCGGCGGCGGGAGCGGTGGGCCGATATATCAGGACCCTGCCATCCATCGGATAACGACTATCCATATCGGTAATTACGTCAATCAGTGCCGTATGAACGTGAACCGACGAACCCTCCTCCGAGCGACCGCGGCTGGTGGGATCACGGCCACTGGAATGGGGATCGGGACGAACCCGGCAGCGGCGATCGAACTCGACTGCGCGCTCTCGAGGGAGTTCTTCCACGGCGATGGCGCATTCACGACGCGAGACGTGACGGTCGAGTCGTTCGACGGAACGGCGCTCGCCGCCACACTGTACGTCCCGGACGCCGACGGGCCTCACCCCGCCGTGCTCACGACTCACGGCTGGGGAATGAGCAGGGAGTTCCTCCGCTGTACCGCCGGAATGTACGCCGACAACGGGTACGTGGTGCTCGCGTACGATTCGCGCGGGTACGGAGGCTCCGGTGGCGAGGTCGGGGTCGACGGGCCAAACGAGGTCGGCGACGTGTCGGCGCTGATCGACTGGCTCGCCGACCACGACGATGTGATCGCCGACGGCGACGATCCGTCGCTTGGGATGGACGGGGGCTCGTACGGCGGCGGCATCCAACTCCTCGCTGCCACACGAGACGACCGCATCGACGCTATCGTCCCTCGAATCGCGTGGAACGATTTCGTCACCGCCGTCACGCCCAACGGTGCGATCAAATCCGGATGGCTCACGCTGCTGGTGGGGTTTGGCTCCGCTTCCTCGCGGTTCACCGGCGATATCGGCGAGAGCATCGACCCGAATCTACAGGACTGGTACACCGAGGCGATGGCCGAGAACGCGATCCCCGAGGCCGCACTCGAGTACTTCGAGGAGCGATCGCCGACGCGGTTCCTCGAACCCCTCGAGACGCCGGCGCTCGTCATCTCGGGCTGGAGAGACACCCTGTTCCCACCGAGCGAGGCGGTCGCCAACTACCGCGAGATCGACGACGTGGGCGTCGAGTCGCGACTCGTCATGTACGGCGGCGGTCACAACATCGACGAACTCGCCGTCACGGACGAGCAACACGAGTACATGAATCGGGCGGCACTCGACTGGATGGACCGGCACGTCCGTGGCGCGGAGACCGATGTCGTTCCGCCGGTCTCCCTCTGGGACGATCAGGCGAGTCGGTGGCGGACGTCCGACGACTTTCCGGGAGCGGTCGAGCGGACGGTGGTCGGCCTCGAGGTCCTCGGTGGGACGACCTCGACGATCCGCCACCGACCGTTCTGGAACGAGACGGCGAGCTACGAGATCGAGTCCGACGGCTTCCGACTCCGGGGGACGCCCGCGCTTTCCGTGTCGATCGAGGCTCACGATGCGCCGTTGCTCTGTTTCGCCAGCCTCCACCACGCCGAGGATCCGTTCTCGACCGAACAGATCGACGATCAGGTGACCGGGTTCCGCCTCGAGGAGCCGGGCACACACCGGCTCGATCTCGACCTCGAACCGCTCCTGCGGGAGATTCCCCGCGGCGACGCGCTCGAGCTACGGATCGAGGCCAGCGATCCCTTCTCCCTCGACGAACACGGTGCAGCGACCGTCCACAACGACGAATCGACGCTGACGCTGCCGATCGCCGAGGGCTCGCTCTGAGCCGGGACGCTGCGAGCCGCCTTCGGACCCGGCGGACGCTTGCAGTCAGACGTAAGACGGCACCGAACTCGAGGACGGAGATCGATCGTTCGAACGTGGGCCGGCGGCCGAGCCAGCGTTACTCGCTTTGGATTCGCGGCGCGAGCATGTAGGTGACCTGACCCTGCCCCTCTCCGAAGCCGAAGTAGATCTTGACGGGGAACTCCTCGCCGAGATCGAGCGTGACCTCGGTGTCTTTCGGGATCGCCTTGTTCATGTCCTTGAGATAGTCCAGCGAGAACAGCGAGTGAGCGGGACCGACCTGCAGGTCGATCAGCTCCTCCTGGGTGAGCTCGAGGTGGACGTCGTCGGTGTCGCCCTCCGCGTCGACGTAGAAGTACTCCTCCGTTTCGTCGACGCCCAGTGCGATGTGATCGGAGACCATGTCGGCGGCGGTCACCGAGCGGTTGACGTCGTTCCCCTCGAGGACGACCTCCGCGGGCAGATCGAGGTCCGGAATGTCGGGCTCCTGGCGGATCGAATCGGGATCGATGAGCGCGAGCGTGTACTCGAGCCCGTCGATCTGAATGTGGAGCTTTCGGGTCTCCTCGTCGAGTTCGAGCTGGATGAGCTGGCCGGATTCGGCCATGCCGGCGATGTCTTCCAGTCGCGAGAGGTCGACGCCGATGAGCCCGCCGTCGGCTTCGTAGGATTCGAACGCAGACGCATCGAGCGAGAGGTCGACCATCCCGACGTTCGCGGGGTCGACGGCCCGGATCTCCAGTCCGTCTTCCTCGAGGTGGATCTTGCACTCGTCGACCAGCACGCTCACCGAATCGAGCGCGCTGGTGAGCGTTTCGGCGCTCACGATGGCCTTGAACATATAGGTCGCCGTACGAACGGTCGACATAAAAAGCCACCCTTTACGCGCGGGCAGATCTCCTCGTCGGCACTCTCGCCGATCGCGTCGTTCCGGAGCGGGTCCCTGCTCCGTTCGTCCGGGCCCCAACCGAGCCTGGGCTTGAGCTCGCCGCCGAGCTCCCGATTCGGCTCGACGGAGGCCGCCCCGCCCTCCACGTCGAGGACGACCCCGATTTCGTTGCCATCGCTGTCGGTCACGCGCTTTCCGCCGTCCTCTACGGTGATCTCTTCGCCCATGGTCCCCGGTCCGCGCTTCGACGGAGTAACCGCTGGCCCGGCTTTCGAAACCGATCCGCGAATGGCCCCTTCGAGCGCTGTGGTGGCCGCCCTCGCGGGCCGCTCTTCGGCTTTCGGGCTGTCCTTGGCGTCTATCCCGAGAACGACTCGTGGCTCGAGACCGCTACTATCCTATTCCTCTCGGTCCGTCGTGACTACTACCTACCCGTTGTAGTCGAACTCGACGGCGAGCGCCTCGCCGCTGCCGATACCGTGGTAGACGAAGCGGTATCGCCCGGGTTGCAGGTCGGGGCAGACCTCGAGCCTGTCCTCGTGTTCGTGGCCCGCTACGATACCTTCCTCGGTCATCTCGATCGCCCACTCGAATCCCTCGCCCGGGCGATGTTCGATCCCGATGTCGTCGTATCCGATGCGGTCGCCGTCCGTCGTTCCGCGGACATCTTTCCAGCCGTCCATCGTCAGTACCTGCAGGTTCCACTTGTGGCGGCTCCCGGTGAGCTGCACGTCCGTCGAGACGTTCCACATCGTGATCCGTACCTCGTCGCCACGCCCGACCCGCGGCGAATCACCCTGGCCACCGGCGAGCGCCTGCGTAGCGTGGACGCGCATCGCGAAGGTCACCTCCTCGTCGTTGTACGCCTCGCCCAACGCGACCTCGTCGTCTCGGGGCCCACGGAGCCGCCGGATGCTCTCGTCGTCGCAGCGCAACTCCTTGAGCTTCGCGGGGTCGCCGTCCGGACGGACGTGACCGGGCAGGTTCGCCGGGTCGGCGTAGCGTCCGTCGGCGACGGCCTCGCTGGACTCGCCCCTGCCGTCGACGACGGTGAACGTGGCGTCGCTGGGCAGGTCGTCGGCAGTCACCCGGACGAACGCCGATGGGTACGTCTCGGCGGAACCACAGCCCTCGTTCCCATCGCTGGTGTCGACCGCTTTCGCAGCGCCGACGATTTCGCCGTTCTCGACGCCTACGTCGCTGACGTCGAGCGCGTTGTAGCAGGTATTCGGCCCGGCGGTCTCCACGTAGACGATTGCGGACGTCTCGAAGTCCGTTTCGTCGAGCCACGACTGGAGCCCGTCGATTTCGCCTGGATTCTCGACCATCCAGGTGTCGTCGTACTCGTCCTCGAGGAGAGCGACGAATCCGGTCGCGTTCTCGACCGTCGCCCACAGCGGGTGGTCGAGCGACGGGTCGAGCTGGAAGACCGTATACTCCACGTCGTTGCCGCCGTTCCCAGTACCGGCATCGTCGTCATCGGGCGCGTCGCCGAGGCAGCCAGCGAGACCGAGGGCACCACTCGTTGCCAGCAGGGTCTTGCGACGAGTTATGTCCATGAGTGTAATTTCAAGAACCGTAAGGAGGGATAAACGCCTTCTCCAAGGTTAATCACGTCTTTGACCTATCGATGCGCTCGTCGTGGAAACGCAGGTAGCCAGCCGTCCCTCCCGGCCGATTCGCTGCAGGGGACGCCAGCACACCGCCCACGGACAGGGTGGGGACAGCTCGCGGGCGGCCCGGCGTTACCGATCCCATCCGATGTACCTTTCCGGATCGACGGCGTCCTCTCTCGTATGAACGCAGACTCGTCGGCAGTTTCCACGCGGAACATGGCAAATAATTCGGTGAGGGCCGTATGACAGGTCGAGACCACTACTACAACAAAGCGAAGCAGGAAGGGTACCGCTCTCGAGCGGCCTACAAGCTCAAACAGCTCGACCAGCTCGAGAACGTCATCGACAGCGGCGACACCGTCGTCGACCTGGGTGCGGCTCCCGGCGGCTGGCTCGAGGTCGCCGCCGAGGAGGTCGGCCCCAACGGAAACGTCATCGGCGTCGACTTCCAGCGGATCAAGGACTTCGAGGACCACGACAACGTCGAGACGCTCCGCGGGGACATGACCGAAGACAAGACCCGCGACCGCGTCGTCGACGCCGCCGGCGGCCCCGTCGACGTGGTCGTGTCGGACATGGCACCCAACATGTCCGGCGAGTACTCGCTGGATCAGGCCCGCTCGCTGCACCTCGCGCGGCAGGCCTTCGAGACCGCCCTCGAACTCCTCGACAGCGGCGGCGACTTCGTCGTGAAGGTCTTCGAGGGGCCGGACGTCGACGACTTCCGGGCCGACGTCGAGGAGGAGTTCCAGTACGTCCGCGCGACGTCGCCGAAGGCCAGCCGCGACGAGTCCTCGGAAGTCTACTTCATCGGAAAGGGCCGGCTCACCGCGACGGTGCGGCCGGGCGACGAACTCGAGGTCGAGATCGAAAGCGTCGGGAACGAGGGCGATGGCATCGCGTCGATCGACGGCTATCGGCTGTTCGTGCCGGGGACGGAAGAAGGCGAGACCGTCGCGGTTCGCGTCGAAGACGTAAAGCCGAACTTCGGGTTCGCTCAGCGGATCGACGAGGAGTAACACTATCGTAGCAACTGAAACGATTTACACACTGATCGCAACGCTGTCGTGCGATCAGGTGTGCACTGACTTTCAGTTGCTACTATACTCCTGATCCCCGAGGCGGTCGTGGCGTTTGTCGATCTCGTCTAAGATATCCAGGTTTTTGCGGATCGAGGATCGGATGGCGTCGCTGCGATTGACGAACTTGCCGTCGTCACCGACGTGGTCGTCCAGGTCGTCGAGGAGTTCCTGTGGGATTTCGACGCTGATCTTGGGCATCAGTCTGGATAGTCGTTCGCAAGCCCCCGACTTAAGCCGTCGGCTCGCGGCACCGGACTCCTAGTCGACGACAGTGGCTCCGGTGTCGTCGTCCGCGTCGAGGTCCGTTGCCGTTCCATCACCGCCACCGCCGAACAGCCGTCCGCCGGCGGTCAGGACGTAGAGGACGGCGAGGCCGATCAGGTACGTCAGCGCGATCGGGATCGAGAAGATCAGCATCATGAGGATCCCCTTCGGGCTGAAGAAGGCCGCGAGGACGAAGATCCCGACGACGACCGGCCGCCAGCGCTCGAGCATCGTGCGGTAGCTGACGATGCCGCCGACGTGGAACAGCGCCATCGTGACGATGATGTTCAGCAGGAAGCCGATTCCGACGGTGGTGAAGATCACGAGCCAGAAGAAGCTCTTGATCCGGTAGGAGATGACCATCCCGTTGCGGAGCCCATCCGAGATCAGATACGAGATGATCGACGGCGCGACCCAGAAGAACCCGAGGTAGGTCCCGACGGCGAAACCGGCGAGTAGACCGCCGCCCCAGACGAGGAACGTCCGGCGGTCGCCGTAGACCAGTCCGCGCTCCTTGGCGGCCGGCCAGGCGTAGAACAGCGCCACCGGTACCACGGCGATGAGGCCGGCGAGCGCGCTCACCTTCGCCTCGAAGATGAGCACTTCGACGGGGTGCAAGGCGACGACGATGTCCAGTTCGTTGATGACCTCGGTGAGATACTCGGTATCGTTCAATTCGCTCAGATTGATGTCTTCCTCGACGACCTCGACGAGCAACTCCCGTGGAACTCGATCGAGGAAGAGCCTGAGGACGTCCCCGAGACCGCCCGAGTAGAGCCAGAAGAAGGTCCCGCCCATGACGACCATGAACAGCCCGACGATGCGGAACACCTTCGAGGTGAGGCTGTTGAGGATAAAGGCGATATCGTAGGCGTAGCCGCCGATGTCGTCTTCGGTGGTCTCGTCTTCGGTGAACGGATCGAGCATCCCAGCGGCGGTGCTCGCGAAGAGACCCCCTTCGTCGTCCGCGGCGGCCCCGCCAGTACTCGCCCCGCCCGCCGTGTCGCCGTCTCCCGCTCCGTCCTCGCCGGCCATGGACTCCTGTATCGTATCGAAGCGATCGAGGATCGCCTCGGCTTTCGCCCGGTCGTCGTCGTACATGGCCTGCCGGGAGTACTCGAGGGCCTGCTCTTCGCTCATCGTCCGGAAGACCTGCGTCGAAACGTCCTCGATGTCCTCGGCCTCGAGCGTCTCGAAATCGATGTCGTCGTGGCTGTCGGCCCGTCGAACGTCGTCCTCGCGGGGGTAGACCGGCTGCTGGAGCACGTAGATCGTGTAGCCAAGCAGGACGAGAAAGCCCACGACGGCGGCGACGACCAGGCCGACCGCGAGCTCGCCGAGGTGGCCGTGTTCGAGCGCGAACGTCTCGAGTCCGGTCGTCCCGGGTCGAAGCCGCGAGGGGAACAGCGGGTAGACCGATTCGTGGAGGTAGCCAAAGCCGCCCTGGTTGACGGCCAGCGCGATCGTCAAGGTGGCCGCAGCGAGGACGCCACCGAACTGGAGGAGGCGGCGCTTGACGTGTTCGGTCCCCGTCCCGGCGGATTTCGCTGCGCCGCGTCGCCGGACGTTGGTGACCACCTTGGCCAGTCCGAGACTGAAGACGTAGAGGATGACCATCGGGGTCGCCCACATGACCTGTGTGAACGGGTCCGGCGGCGAGAACAGGGCCCCGAAGATGACGATCCCGACGACGGCGTATCGCCACTTGTCACGGAACGTTTCGAAGGGAATGACTTCGGTATAGGACAGTGCCCCCATCACCAGCGGGAGCTGGGCGGCGAGGCCAAAGGAGAGCGTCAACAGCGCCATGAACTCGGTGAACTCGGTGATGCCGAAGCTCGGTTTGACGCCGGCACTGACTGCGTTCCCCGCGAGGAACGCGAACGCGTACGGGAAGAAGATGCTGTAGGCGTAGACGACACCCGCCATGAACAGGGCCAGCGCCATCACCACGAAGCCTGCGATGTAGCCTTTCGAAATCGGGACGACGCTGGTATACCCCCGCCGACGGAGTGCCTTCCGTGAGAAAAAGAGCAAGGCGGGGAGCGCGACGATGATCCCCACGATCATCCCGATCTTGGCCTGGAGCAGGATCACCTCGAAGGGCGTCCGTGTGATGACGTCGGTCGCCTCCGCGATATCCTGCCCCATCTGGGACTCCGTCGTCGCCTTGAGGAAGTCCCAGACGACGATCCGAAGCGCGTAGAAGGAGCCGACGAAGCCCAGGAGGAAGACGATGAACACTTTCTGGAGGTGTTGCTGAGCACCAGAGAGGAGTGCGCCGATCGTCTCTCGGCCGCTGTTGAGGGCCCGGGCTGTATCCTCGTCGACGGCAGAACTCATTGGGTAGGGGTAACTGACATCCAGTTATCAACCTTTCGAGTAGGGTATGCAGTTCGTGGGCCGATCGAACCCCCTTCTCACTCTCGAGGGGGTGTTCGTAAGAAAAAGGCCTATAACCGGCGGCCTATCAGTATCCGATAGATGTCGGACGAGCCGGTGGACGACCGCGAGGTCGAGGGACCCACGGAGCCACGCGAGGGTCCCGACGGGCGACCGCCAGCCGCTGCTGACGGAGAGACTCCCAGCCTCGAGACCGACGGCGAGGGCGTCGTCGGCGACCGGCACAGTCCCGAGCCGACCTATCCCGACTCCGACGACGATATCGGCGGCATTTCGACGCCGCCCGACGACGAGGAGATGCCCCTGGCCGACCACATCGAGGAGATGGTCCTCCGGCTGGCGGTCGTCCTCCTGTTCGGTGCCGGCGGGACGGCGATCGGTCTGTTGGGCGCGTCCCAGGCCATCGAATACGTCTGGTTTAGCGTCTTCCCGGCCGGCGGTAATGCCCCGCCACCTCACCTCTACAATCCGCTCGAGCTGTGGCTCACCCGGATCAAGATCTCGTCGCTGCTGGGGATCATGGTCGCGTTGCCGGCGTTCGTCTACGAGTGTTACCTGTTCATGCGGCCGGGGCTGTACCCCAACGAGCGCAAGTACTACCTCGCGGCCGTGCCCACGAGCGTCGTGCTGGCGGCGGGCGGGATGTTGTTCTCCTACGTGCTCGTGTTGCCGATCCTCTTCGAGTACTTCACGTACTACGCCGAGGGAAGTGCGGAAATCGCGTACGCGCTGGGCGAAACGTTCAACCTGATCATCACGCTGACCGGCTTTCTCGCGATCGTCTTCCAGATTCCGCTCTTTATCATGCTGGCGATCATGATGGGCGTGACGACCCGCCGCTGGCTCGCTCAGAAGCGGCTGTACTTCTGGGCGGCCTTCGCCGGGCTCTCGTTTATGTTCACGATCGACCCGACGATGATGGCTCCCATCCTCGTCGCCGTCACGATGATCCTGTTGTTCGAGGGGACGTTGCTGGTCCTCAAGTGGGTCGGCCGAGAGTAGACCACTCGAGTTCGCTCCCGTCACGACCGACTGTCCCACACTCACGCCGCGTTCGGATTCGTGGACGCTCGTTTGCTTTCCGCCCTCGGAATCCATCATCTAATGGCCTTATACTGTATTCATCCGTCTGGATAGTCGGTGCTTCCGCCCGATATCGAGAGAGAATCCATGGTTCGTAAAAGATAATCGTTTAGTAGTTGTGTATGTTCTGCTAACACGTGAAACTCTGAATGGTATTTCGCAAATACCTCTTCGAGGGGCGCGATTGTAAATCCCATTGCGCCATCCGTTCCGAGACGGCGAGGTGGGGGCCGTGACCGAGTTCGTCCCGACGACGTGTATGCGGTGTGCAGTCGGGTGTGGGCACGTCCAGCGGACCCCCGAGCGGGGATACGGGCTCGAGACCGTCCGCGGCGATCCCAGCCATCCGGTCACCCAGGGGCTGGCGTGTCAGCGCGGCGTCAGCGAGACCGCCGAGCCGGCCGGCGAGTGGCTGACCCGGCCGCTCGTGCGCGAGGACGGCGAACTCGTGCCGACGACCTGGGAGTCGGCGCTCCAGCGCGCAGCGGAAGGGCTCGGCACCGCACTCGAGGCGGGTCGCGATAGCGTCGCCGTACTGGGGAGCGGGCAACAGACCAACGAGGCCGCCTACGCGCTGGGAAAACTCGCCCGTGGCGGCTTCGGAACCCGGTACTACGACGCCAACACGACGCTGTGTATGGCCTCGGCCGTCACGGCCTACTACGACGCGTTCGGCAGCGACGCGCCGCCGCCGACCTACGACGACATCCCCGAGGCCGAAACACACGTGGTCTGGGGAGCGAACCCGGCCGCCGCCCATCCGGTCATGTTCCGCTGGATTCGGCAGTCCGCGGACGAGGACGACTCCGAGCTCGTCGTGGTCGACCCCGTCCACAGCGAGACCGCCGAGGTCGCCGACCACCACGTGCCACTCGAGCCCGGCGGCGACCTCACGCTCGCTCGAGCCGTCCTCGCCCGCGTCGTCGAGACCGACCGCGTCGACGAGGCGTTCGTCGACGAGGCGACGACCGGGTTCGAGGAACTCCGCGCGGAACTCCCCGACGCGGCGGCTGCCGCCGAGATGGCGGGCGTTTCGATGGCCGACGTCGACCGCCTCGCGGCGGCGCTCGAGGATCCGTCCGTGCTCTACTGGGGAATGGGAATCAATCAGAGCGTCAACGGGACTGCAGCCGCGGGCGCGCTGATCGATCTGTGTCTCGCGACCGGCAACCTCCGGCCGGGCTCGGGACCGTTCTCGCTGACCGGCCAGGCCAATTCGATGGGGACCCGGGTTTGCTCCTCGAAAGGGAGCTGGCCCGGTCACCGTCCCTTCGCGGATCCGGACCACCGGCGGGAGATCGCCGAGGCGTGGGACGTTCCAGTCTCGCGGTTCCCCGACGATCCCGGGCCGGGACCGGTCGGTATCGTCGACGCGATCGGCGACGATGTCGATGCCGTCTACGCGGTCGCAACCAATCCCGTCGCCGGGATGCCCGACGCCACGCACGTCCGCGACAAACTCGAGGACTCGTTTCTCGTCGTCCAGGACGCCTTCCGAAGCGAGACGGTCGAGTACGCCGACGTCGTCCTGCCCGCCACGACGTGGGGCGAGTCCGAGGGGACGACGACCAACATGGAACGGACCGTCTCCCGGGTCCGGGCGGCGACGAAGACGCCGTCGGGCGTTCGAACGGACCTCGAGTTGATCGACCAGTTGGCCGATCGCCTCCGTCCGGAGCTGTTCGACGACCGACTCGAGCCCGAGGCAGTCTTCGACGAGTTCGTCGCGCTGACGGCCGGCACCCCTGCCGATCTCTCGGGAATCAGCTACGACCGCCTCGAGGCCGAGACCGCGGTTCGCTGGCCGGCACCGGAACCCGACGTGTCGGGTGGCTACCGGTACTACGAGGCCGACGGTAACGACCCGGCGGACGACGGGGACGAATCCGCCCCCGAGCCGATCGACGAATCGTGGTCGTTCCACACCCCCTCGGGCCGGGCGCGGTTCTCGTCCGGCGAGGCCCGGCCGCTTCCGGAGCCGACGGACGAATCGTACCCGTTTACGCTGACGACCGCGCGCCGCCCGGACGCGTACAACACCGGCGTTCGGACCCGTAAGGACGAGCCGCCGACGGCTCGGGTCAGCCCGGCGACGGCGGCTGCCTTCGCGGACGAACTCGAGACGATGGCGGACGGAGACGAGGGACAGTACGCTCGCGTCGTCTCCCGTCGGGCATCGGTCGCGGCCCGCATCGAGGTCGACGAGGCGATCCCCGACGGGGTCGTCTGGCTGCCGATCCACCACCCCGACGTCAACGATCTCACGCTCCCCGACGCCGATCCCCGCTCGAACGAACCCAACTTCAAACAGTGTGCGGTGCGCCTCGAACCACCCCACGACCGGGACGTCAGGGCGGTCGCGGAAGCGAGTGCCTGAGTATCCACGACCGCGACATCGACTTCCGAACTGGCGAGCGTCCGCACACTCGAGAGACGTAGTGCCCGAAGCGAGGCGTCGTGGCCGCGAGTTCCGTCGTCGGCACCACTACGACGATTCTGGCTCGACGCATCCCGCTCGCGATCGGTCTCGCCGGCGGGTCGTCCCGGACTCGAGTGGCTCCGACGCCGAATGCGCCGGCTCCGACTGACGATCGAATCCGCCCGCTGTTGTATCCATTCGTCGAGTTCCGGTTGGGCAGCGGTCGTCGTCGCGATGGGACGTCCGTTTTTCGAACGTCTCGCACAGCATCGTCCGTCACCGAATCGGAGATCGCTCTGGAGTACACACGACGCGGCATGGAACCGCGTCGATCGCGTTTGGAATCGCCGATTTTCCACCGCGTTCGCTCGTGATTTACGTCCTAATACAGACAATATGCCATTGGAGATTCTACGCTCGCTCCCGCATACGATGTAAAATACACCATCCGTAAACGATTACCATTATATAATTTAGGAGTATGGGGATTAAACGTGAATTACGGCATGTTTGGGATAGAAATTTGCGAAATCGAGCCCGATAGTTCGGTTCGAGGGGTGGTCTCCGATGGCGCATAAGAAAGAGGCACTCAAGGAGGGCTGTTACGGCGACGAGGTCCGCGACCACATCCTCGAGTTCGCGGAAAACGGTGGCTACGAGGCGATTCCCGAGGACGAACGCGAAACGTGGTTCACCCGGTTCAAGTTCTGGGGACTGTTCCACCAGCGCGACGGACAGGAATCGTATTTCATGATGCGGCTGACCAATGCCAGCGGTATCTTGGAGCCCGACCAGTTGCGGACGATCGGCGAGGTCGCCCGCGACTACGCGACGGGTCCCGTCGAAAACCCCGAGTTCGGCAACGGCTGGATCGACCTGACGACCCGCCAGTCCGTCCAACTACACTGGCTCGAACTCGAGGACGTCCCGGAAATCTGGGAGAAACTCGAGTCGGTCGGCGTCCATTCTCGCTCTGCGGGCGGTGACACGATGCGCAACATCTCGGGCTGTCCGCTCCACGGGAAGGCCGAGGAGTTCGTCGAAGCCGGCCCCCTGCTCGAGCGCTTCGAGGAGGAGCTCCGCACGGACGACGCGCTCGCGAACATGCCCCGGAAGTTCAACATCAGCGCGTCGGGCTGTACGGTCGGCTGCGCGCAGGATTCGATCAACGACATCGGGTTCGAACCGGCGACGAAGGAGATCGATGGGGAGTCCGTGCGGGGCTTCAACGTCCGCATCGGCGGTGGGCTCGGCGGTCGCCAACCCCGCGCCGCGACGCCGCTTGACGTCTTCGTCCGCCCGGAACACGCCTACGAGGTCGGTCGTGGCTTCGTCGAACTCTACCACGATTACGGCGACCGACAGAACCGCTCGAAGAATCGGGCGCGATTCTTCGCCGAGGACTGGGGCATGGAGAAGATCCGGGAGACGCTCCAGGACGAGTACGTCGAGTTCGAAATGCACACGGCGGGCGAGGACTTCCGGGAGGAGTACACCTACAACGCTGGGCAACCCGTCGAGGCCGGCCAGCACGACCACGTCGGGGTCGGCGATCAGAAAGACGGGCAACACTACGTCGGCCTGAGCGTTCCCGTCGGTCGGCTGCCCGCCGAGGACGCGATCGAACTGGCCGACCTCGCCGACGAGTACGGCTCCGGCGAGATCCGGCTTACCCGCCGCCAGAACCCCGTCGTCGTCGACGTCGCCGCCGACGACCTCGAGGGCCTGCTCGCGGAACCACTGCTCTCCGAGTACCCCGCCGAACCCAGTCCGTTCGAGCGCGGCGCGATGGCCTGTACCGGCACCGAGTTCTGTTCGATCGCGCTGACGGAAACGAAAGGGCGGATGGCTCGCATGCTGCGCTGGTTCAACGAGAACGTCGAACTGCCCGACGACGTCGGCAAGATCAAGATGCACTACTCCGGGTGCACCGCGGACTGCGGACAGGCGATGACCGCCGACATCGGCCTGCAAGGAATGCGCGCCCGCAAGGACGGCGAGATGGTCGAAGCGTTCGACATCGGCGTCGGCGGCGGCGTCGGCGAGGACCCCTCGTTCATCGACTGGGTCCAACAGCGCGTGCCAGCCGACGAGGCACCCGGTGCGATCCGGAACCTCCTCCAGGCCTACGCCGCCCACCGGGCGTGCGAGACTCCGGCGGAGTCTCGAGCGGACGGCGGAGCCGTCCGGGGGCAGACGTTCCGCCAGTGGGTCGATGCGACCGGTACCGAACAGCTCGTCGAGTTCTGCGAGCCCCAGGAGACCGACTTCGAGGCACCGTACATGGCCGACGCCAAACAGTCGTGGTACCCCTTCGCGGAGGGCGAGTCCGCACCGACTCCGGCGGCCGAGGAGTCGGCGGCACCGTCGGACGACTAGACGTTACTCGAGCAGCGCCGCGACCATCTCGGAGACGACCGCCATCTCGTCGTCGTTGATCCCGTGGCCCATCCCCTCGTAGAGGCGCTTCGTTACGTCGGCGTTCATCGACTCGAGGACGTCGGCGGTGTCGTGAACCCGCTCTTCTGGAATGTGGGGATCGACGTCGCTACACCCGAGGAAGACCGGCGTCCCCTCGAGATCGCCGGGATACTCGTCGTCGAGTTCCTCGCCGATGAGGCCGCCGCTCAACGCGGCCAGCCCGCCGTAGCGTCGCGGGTTGCGGACGAGGTATTCGCTGGCCAGACAGGCACCCTGTGAGAAGCCGATCAGCATGATCCGCTCGGTCGGGATCCCGGCCCGGTTGGCCCGGCTGATCGCGTCGGCGATGGCCCGTAGCCCCGACGACCGGCCGGGCTCGTTTCGCTCGACGGGTGCGAGAAACGAGTTGGGATACCAGGTCTGGCGGGCCGCCTGCGGGGCGAGGACCGCGACGCCGTCCCGATGGAACTCCTCGGCCATCTGGACCATTCCGCGGGCGGTCGCACCGCGACCGTGGGTGCACACGAGCGCCGCCTCGGCGTCCGCGAGATCGGTCCCGCCCGTGACGAGTTGCTGGCCCTGATGTGGGCCCTCGACGCGGTCGGCCGCGCTCATTCGACACCACCGACGCCGGCGCTGGCGTCGGGGAGCTCGTGTTCGACGAGTTCGAGGCCCAGCGCTTCGATGGCACCCCGGAGGTGCTCGTCTTTGGCGTACTCTGCGCCGTCTTCCTCGCGGAGCTCTTGAGCCTTGGCGAGGACCTCGCCCCGGCGGTCGTCGGGCACCTCGTACTTGTCCGTCGAGAGTTCGATCACGAGGCCGTTGTTGTCCGTGGTGTAGATCGAGTGGAAGATACCCCGGTCGAAGACGTTGTACTGGTGGCCCGCGTCCTCGAGTGCCTGCATGGTGTTCTCGTAGTCGTCGGGATCGACGCTGAAACAGAGGTGGTGGACGGCACCGGTCCCGCCGCGCTGGCCCCGCTGGTTCGACGGGCGGTCGTCGCTGACGAAGAACGTCAGGATGCGACCGTCGCCCGTGTCGAAGAAGAGGTGCGTCTGCGAGGGGTCGTCGAGGTTCGGCTGGCGAAGGACCAGCGGCATCCCGAGGAGGTCCTGATAGAACTCGATCGTGTCCGCTTCGTTGCTCCCCCAGATGGTGATGTGGTCGGTCCCCGTCGTCTGGACTGGGCTGTCGGGTCGCTCTGCTGTAACTGGGTTCTGTGATTCGTTAGGCATCGTACTGGATTCGGTGGGTTCGGTTGGATCGGTCGATTCGGCGGGGTCGGGTGCCGCTGTGGGGTCGGTTACTCCGCGACCAGGTCACCGAAGACGCGCTCGGCGTCGGCGGGCACGTCGAAGTCGTGGTAGTGTTCACCACGGACGGTCGTCAGGATGTTGAGTCCCGCGGCGGCTCCGTCGCCGACGGAAATCGCGGCCTGCCACTCCTCGGGGCGGACCATCGCGCCGGTCGCGTAGACGCCCTCGACGCTCGTCTCCGTGTCGACGCCGACGTCGACGACGCCCTCCTCGGTGAACGCGACACCGAGGTCCTCGGCGAGTTCGCGGTTCGCACCCGTCGCGAGCACGACGAAGTCCGCCTCGTACTCGCCGTCCTCGGTCTCGACTGCGAAGCCATCGCCGGCCTCGCTGACCGCGGTCACTTCCTCGCCCTGTCGCCGATCGACGCCGAAGTCGTCGACCTGCTGGCGGGCCGTCGCCATGAACTCGCTGCCGCCAACCGAGCCGATTCCGAGGTAGTTGAACAGGTGGGCCTTGTGCATCCACGTTTCGTCCGTATCGAAGACGGTCGTCTCGAGGCCGTTCTTCGCGGTGAAGAGGGCCGCACTCAGTCCGGCGGGGCCGCCGCCAACAACGATCACTGTCGCATCGTCCGCAGTCGGTTCGTCGCTCATGTAATTACATACTGTCACCACAGGAATATCAACCCACTAGCAACCCCGGAGCCACCACGTGACATCAGTGTTAGCCGTCCGGATACCACAGCGATCGGCTGCCGGCGGTCGTTCTCGACGGCTTTCGTGACGCGACTCGTGGTTCCGTCGGCACCGTTAAGCCAGGTAGCATCGCTGGCGGACCACGGGTTGGCGGGCGATCGGCAGGGTGTTGTGTTGGCAACGCCGCGTGCCGATTCTCTCGAGATAGCAGCACCCGAATGGATGTGGGTCGTCGCGGTGCGCAATCGATTTCCGGGTGCCACCTCCCGGCACACCTCGGCGGCAGTTCTCAGATCGCGCTCCTTCGAAAAGTCACGTGCGTCGGCAGCGGGACGACGATCAGTGTTCCCGTCTCCCCTGTGGTGGTCTCGATTGGATCTGCCGACAGTATATTTTACTGTCTCTGTGGAGTTGATCTATCGAGCGGGTCCGGACCCTATCGGTCTCGAGGAGCGGTGGTGCTACGCTGTCGCTCACCGGTTGTTCACGGATCACGAGCGCGATGGGATTTGAACCACGGTCGCAGCAAGCTGCTTCCTGATTCAAATTCTACGTGCCGGTTCACTCGTCACTGCGTGACTCGTTACACGGGCGCGATGGGATTTGAACCACGCGAACGGCTCGCTATCGCTCGCCGTTCTCTCGTTCAAATCCCACGTGCCGGTTCGCTCACTTCGTTCGCTGCACGGGCGCGATGGGATTTGAACCCACGACCGTCGGATTAGAAGTCCGACGCTCTTTCCGGACTGAGCTACGCGCCCTCGAGTCCGAATCCACGACGGAACGGTATAAGCGGTTGGGATTTCCGATCGTAGTCGATCGCTCTTCGGTCCCGCGGTCCCACGTCGAACGGCGGGCCAGTGTAGTCCGTGTGGCGAACACAGCGTTTATACACGCCTCGCCGGTACGTTGAGTCAATGCACGTCATCGGAACGGTTGGGCTCCCCGGAAGCGGCAAGGGCGAGGCCGCGACCGTCGCACGCGAGGACGGGATCCCGGTGGTGACGATGGGCGACGTCGTCCGCCAGGAGACGGCCGACCGCGGGCTCGACCCCGCGACGGATCACGGCACGGTCGCGCAGGCGCTACGCGAGGAGAACGGTCCGACGGCGATCGCCGAACGATCGTTGCCGATGATCGAGGACCGCCTCGAGCAACACGACACGGTGCTGGTCGACGGCATCCGGTCGGGAACCGAGGTCGACGTCTTCGAGGCGGCGTTCGACGACGCGTTCACGCTCGTCAGTATCGAGGCTCCCTTCGAGGTCCGTGCCGAGCGGATCGACGAGCGCGGCCGGGACGCGAGCGAGGCCGAGGGCGGCGAAGGGCTCAAAGAGCGCGACGAGCGCGAACGCGGGTTCGGAATGGACGACGCCATGGCGCGATCGGACGTCGTCGTCGAGAACACGGACTCGCTCGAGGCGTTTCACGAACGGATCCGATCGATCATCGGGGAAACCGACGACGTGAACCGTGCCCAGGCGGAATCGAAATCATGAGCGAGATCTACCGCGTCGACGTCGAAATCACGGCACCGGTCTACGACACTGAGGTCACGGATCGCGTGATCGACGCCGTGGCCAACGTCTTTCCGACCGCCGACCTCGAGGAATCGTTCGGCGAAGTCAGGGGCGAGGCCCACGCGCTCGATCACTTCTCGGAGCTGTTGCACCGACAGGAGATCCTCGATACCGCCCGCGGCGAGTTCTTCGCCAACCGCGAGGGCGACATCTTCACCTTCGCGCTGAAGAAGCAGGCGGCCTTCGAGGACTACGTGAATTTCTCGGTCGGCAAGCCGGACGAACTCGGCGAGATCGCCGTTCGGGTCCGCGTCGAAGAGCCCAGCCTCGAGGAGTATATCGATCACATCGCACCGCCGACGGAGGACGGGCGACCGGTCGACGCCTGACTCTTCCCTCGGTTCGTCCGTCCCCGTGTCTTCGTTTCGCGGCCCGGGGCTCCGTGATCGTGGAGTCGATCGACGGCTTCCAGCTCGATCGACCGTCTGAGTGGTCCCCAACGACTGATGGGTATCGACAACGTAGGGCTGTCGAATGCACGACACGATACCCGTCACCGAAATCATGATCGAAGACGTCGTCACCGCTTCGCCGGACACGACCGTGACCGAGGCGGCGACGGTGCTCCGCGACGAGAGCGTCAGTTCCGTCCTCGTCGTTCGAGACGGCGACCCGGTCGGCATCGTCACTGAAGGCGACTTCGCGACACACCTCTGTGACCGACGGGACCTCGGCCACCACGAGCTGTCGGCGGTCATGTCGACGCCCCTGACGACGATCGAACCGACGGCGTCGATCGTCGACGCCGTGGAGCTGTGCCGGTCGGCGGACATCGAACACCTGCCGGTCGTCTCGAGTGACGACCGGACGACTGAGGCCGACGAGAGCGCGACTACGTCGGACCAGCGCGAGGGTGCGACGGATCTGCTTGGCATCGTCACGACGATCGAACTTTCCTACTACGTTCCACAACTCGTCCACCGTCCCACGGAGCCGCGCGAGCAACCACCCCGGAGGCAGGTACGGTCCGATACCCTCTACGAGCGCGACGACTGGGAGTTCGAGTACCGTGGCGAGGACGAGTCGACCGTCTCGGTCGGCGATAGCGCTCGGTTCTCGAAACTCGTCTCCGAAGACGACGTCGAGGCCTTCGCGGCGGCGACCGGCGACACCAACCGGGTCCACCTCGATGGGGCCTACGCCGCCGAAACCCGCTTTGGCGAACGAATCGTCCACGGCGTCCTCGCGAACGGGTTGATCAGCGCGGCGCTCGCGCGACTCCCGGGACTGACGATCTACCTCTCACAGGAGAGTAGCTTCCGTGCACCGCTCGCGATCGGCGAGCAGGTTACCGCCGTCTGTGAGGTTGTCGAGGCTCTCGGCGGGGAGAAATATCGAATCGAGACGACCGTGTCGGACGGCGACGGCACCGTGGTCCTCGAGGGGGATGCGGTCGTCCTCGTCGACCCCCTGCCGCCGATGGTCGCCCGGGAGGAAGTGACGACGACCCCGTAGTCGGGCCAGTTTACTCGGTACAATCCCCGACCGCATCGAGGGCGGCTTCGCCGTCGTCCCGATGGCGTTTGGCAGCGAGCGGATCGTCGGCTGCCACAGCGGCCCCCTCGCCGAACTCCCCGGCAGCCTGCCGCAGGTGACGCGTCTGGCAGTCCGCCGTCTCGACGTAGCCGGTCACTCCCTCGGGTGCGGTCTCCCTCCCGCTCTCGAGGTCCTCGCGGGCGCTCGAAAACGTCGATTCGGCGGTCTCGAACGCCGTCCGTGCCTCCTCGTACGCCCGGTCTTCCATGTGCGCTCGCCCCCGATCGAGCGCGCCGTACCCCTCCTCGCCGAGCGTCGCGTCGTACGCCCCGGCGAGAGCCTCGAAGGACGTCACCACGTCGCCGAGCGTCGCGTCGTACGCCCCGGCGAGAGCCTCGAAGGACGTCACCACGTCGCCGAGCGTCGCCGCCCCCTCCTCGAGGTCGGCGAGATCGACGTTGGCCAACTCGTCGAGTCGGTCGCCATCGAGGCCCCGAATGGTCGTGTCCGCATCGTCCCACCGCCCGTGAGCCTCGGCGAGTTCGGCGTGGCGGTCACCGACGGTCTCGCTCGCTCCCTCGATGTCGTCTTCCGTTTCGAGTGCCGCCGTCACGGTGTCGATATCGTCGGTGAGCCCCTCGTCGGTGACGGCGACCGTAACCGCGACCAGTCCCTCGAGGGCGTTCGCGTACGACCGCAGCGTCTCGACGTCACCTTGCCGATCCTCGCTCAGTTCGGACTCGGCTGTCTCGAGGTGATCACGTGCCGCCGAGAGATCGGTCTGGGGCTCCTCGGGATCGAACTCGACCTCGCCGGGGTTTTCGAGCCCCTCCACCTCGTCCAGCGACTGGGCGGTCGCGTTCAGTCTGCCGGCGGCGCGGTCAAGCGCGCGTTCGCCGGTTCGACTGCCGGCGTCGCCCTCGTCGGTCTCGGGGGACTCGCCGTCGTCGAGACAGCCGGCAGCAGTCGCGAGTCCGCCGGCGGTCGACCCGGCTCGAACGAGATACTGTCGACGGTTCATTCCTACTCGAGGGTACGTCTAGAAGTGTATTAACGTAGTGTTGCCGTGACTGTCCCCGATAGCGAACGACGGAGCGAAAACGAGCGTCGGTCGCCGTTCGTACCGATCGGAAGCGACTACGGGTGCGGCGTTAGCCGAACGGCCCCATACCGCCCATGCCGCCGCCACCGCCACCGCCGCCCTGTTGCATCTGTTGCATCATGCGTTGCATCTCCTGTTCGGAGCCCATTCCCTGGAACTGCTTGATCGTGCGTTCCATCATCTTGTACTGCTGGAGTAGCTGCCGGACCTGTTCTTCCTCGGTTCCCGAGCCACGGGCGATCCGTTCGATCTGGCTCGCGCCGATGGCCTTCGGATACTCCTTTTCGGCCTCGGTCATCGAATCCATGATTACCGAGAACGTACGCATCCGCTCCTGTGTGACGTCCATCGCGTCGTCGGGGAGCTGATCCTTGATCCCGCCCCCGAGGCCGGGGATCATGTCCATCACCTGATCGAGGGGGCCCATGTTGTTCATCGCCTCCATCTGCTTTTGCATGTCGTTGAGGGTGAACTGCCCCTGGAGCATGTCCTCGGGGTCCCAGTCGTCTTCCTCGATCTCCGTCTGCTCCATCGCGCGCTCGACGCGTTCGGCGAGCTGACTGAGATCGCCCATGCCGAGCAGCCGCGAGATGAAGCCGTCGGGCTCGAACCGTTCGACGTCCTGGACCTCCTCGCCGGTCCCGAGGAAGGCGATCGAGGAGTCGGTCTGGTCGACGGCGGTCAGCGCACCGCCACCCTTCGCCGTCCCGTCGAGTTTCGTGATGACGACGCCGTCGATCCCGATCGACTCGTCGAACTGCTGGGCCTGGTCTTTCGCCCCCTGGCCGATCGCGGCGTCTAAGACGAGCAGGGACGTGTCGGGGTCGACGACGCCCTCTATCTGCTCGATCTCGTCGATCAGGTCGTCCTCCAGCGCGTGGCGACCGGCCGTGTCCACGATGTGAACGTCGGCCTCGCTCGTCTCCTCGAGTCCCTTCCGGGCGATTTCGACGGGGTCCTCGCTGTCGGGATTCCCGTAGAAGTCGACCTCCGCGCGCTCGGCCATCTCCTTGGCCTGATCGTACGCGCCGGGTCGGAAGGTGTCCGTCTGGACGACCGCCGGGCGCAGGCCTTTCGTCGAGAACCACCAGGCCATCTTCGCGGCGGACGTCGTCTTCCCGGATCCCTGCAGCCCCGCCAGCAGGATCGTCTGTTCCTCGAGGGGCAACTCGGTCGAGTCGCCGATGAGATCGACCAGTTCCTCGTAGACGATACGGAGGACGAAGTCCCGCGCGGGGGTGCCAGCGGGAGGTTCCTCCTCGAGGGCCCGCTCTTTGATGCTGTCCGACAGCTCCATCACGAGCGAGACGTCGACGTCGGCGGAGAGCAACGATCGCTGGATCTCCTTGACGATCTCCTCGATGTCTTCTTCGCTGAGTCGCGACTTCCCGCGGAGCTTGTCGAGGGTGCCCCGCAGAGAACTCCCGAGATCGTCGAGTACCATTTGCTCGGTCTACGGGGCGACGGCGTTAAAGGTTTTATCTATAGGTACCTCCGGCAGTCACTGCACACCCGATCGCACGACAGCGGCGCGATCAGTGTGTCAAATCGTGTCAGTGGCTCCTCTCGTCGCCAGTCCGTCGAGCTGCCCCAAGGGTCCTGACGGTGTGCGAACGAGAACGAATTCCGACTCGAGTCGCGCCGGAACCGGGGCGCGACCGGGCGACGGTCGAGACGGAGCCACCCCGAACTGTGGCCGTCGCACGGTAAAACTCCCCTTCAGCGGCGATAAACGTCACCCGAGAATTCGTTTGCGTTCCGCCGGCGTGAGCTCGACGGGGCCGACGGCGACGGCGGTACAGTGTTCGCACTCGAAGGCCCCGTCGCCGCTGTCGTAGGTGTGGATCGGTTTCCCGAGCAGGAAGAAGGCGTCGCGCTGCTTGCGCGTGATGACGGCGTCGGCGCTCTCGCCGCAGTTGGGGCACCACTCTTTCCCCGACGCCGGTTCCTGGTAGGTCACCTTGTGACGGCCGAACAGGTTCCCCTCGTATGCCTCCGCCTCGGTCTGCTCGACGAGCGCCTCCGGCGGGAGCGGATCCGACTCGAGGTCGTTGTCGTAGCCGCTCTCGGCACCCGTGGTTGCCGTGACGTACGGGCCGACGCTGACGCGGTTGTCGCGGCCGACGAAGTAGACCGTCACGTCGACGGCCCGGCCCTCGATGCGGACCTCGTTCCCCCAGCCCGCGACGTAGAGGGTGAGATCGTGTCGTGCGTCGGTCACGGTCAGTTCGTTCTTCGCGCCCCTGATGGAGACGCCGTCCCGGGGATCGCGGACGTCTCGAGTCTGTCGCCACCCCGAGACCGAGACCTCGTAGTCCTCCGGCGACCGAGTGGGCGCGGCCGCGTCGTCGTAAAAGACTTGCTCGGCACCGATCGTCGAGAGCGTCTCGGCCGCCCCGTGTTCGACGAAGACGTCTTCGGCCCCGGTGACGTGAACGTCGCCGTCGACGCCGTCGACGTAGCCGTCGTCGAGAGCGCCGGTCAACACCGTCCGCGCGTCCTCGGAATCGGCGGGTTCGTCGCCGGCCGGGACGTCCGTGAAGACGTACTCCGGATCGTGAATCGTGAGCCGCCCCGAGACGCTCTCGGCGCTCACGTAGACGTCTTCGGCACCGCGGAGTTCGACGGGTGCGGTCTCGCCCCCACCGACGCGTACGTCACCCGAGAGCTCCCGCCGCACCGCGTTCTCGTTTCCGGTCATCCTACGCTCGAGCTACTCAGTCAGTTCACTTCAACGGTTCGGAGGGTGGATGAAGGCGAGACACGTAAAATCATAAAACGTTTTGTGGGAGAACACTCACGGGAGCGTATGAACCGACGGCGTCTCCTCCGCACGTCCGGACGCGGACTGGCGATCGCGGTCGGCGGACTCGCCGGCTGTCTGGGGAGTGACGACGAAACCCCGCCGCCACGCGAATCCGTGGTGTTCGACGACGTTTCGATCACGGACGGAACGATGGAAATCGACCTCGTCTCGGAGCCGAAAGTCGAATCCCGAGACGAGAACGTCGACGCCGCGGCCGTCGGCTCGCTCGTTCCGGTCGGCACTGCTCGCGCAGGCTCGCGGTCGTCGAGTTCGCGCCCGAGCGGCGCGACCGGTCGTGGCAGCGGCGGTCACTCGTCGGCTCCCAAAGGCCGCCACGGCTGGGCTATCTACGGTGGAACCTCCGGACACCACTGGCGCGATGACCACGAGGACGACATCCGGATGTATCGCGCAAGCATCGCCGCCCTCGGTGTCGCCTACATGGGCTCGAACACGAAGTACCAGGCGATGTCCCCGGGTCCGGATCCGGCCGACTGGGAGCGGGAGTGGTCCGAGCCGGAGCCGGGAACGACGGTGGAAGCCGATCTGGCCGCCATCGCGTCGGAGCCCCGCTCCGAATCGACGTCGAGTGTGGCGAACGAATCCGTGTCGCCCACGGCGAACGAATCGGCGTCGGACCCGGCGTCGAGCGCGAGGGAAGGGTGGTACCGCGTCGGCACGCGCCTCGAGTCCCCCGACGGCGATACCGACTTCGAGTGGCAAGCGGCGGACTTCAGACTCGAGCGGGCGAGCGATGGGCTGGCCGTCGACGAAGCCTGGCACGTTCGTCCCCGAGTGTGATCCGCGCTCGCGACTCGAGTTCGATGAGAGTGCTGTGACGTTCGATCGAGGGGTGTTCAGTGTATGGCCGAGGACGGAACGACTGACGGGACCGAGACGAGTGGGTCCGAGCCAACCGACGGTTCGGGGAGCGGTCGGTCCGAGGGGGAAGTGTCGTCCCGGCACCTCGTTACCGATCGGCGGGTGGCGCTGTCGGTGACGTTCGTCGTCGCCTTCTGTTCGATCGCCTACGAACTCGTCTACTCGGAGTTGCTCACGGTGTTTTTCGGCGGGACCGTCCTGCGGTACTCGATCACGATCGGGCTCTACATGTTTTCGCTGGGGGTCGGATCGGTCCTCTCGGCACAACTCGGCGAGCCCGAATCGAACTTCCTCCGGACCGAGGTCTACCTCGCGATCGCGGGCCCGGCGGGAGCGATGGCGATCGTCGCGATCAACTCGCTGCCCCCGATCGACGTTCCCGGCGCGGGGCCGACGATCCTCGCGCTCTCACACGTTCCGATCCTCGTCGTGGGCGTGCTTTCGGGGTTCGAGGTGCCGCTGTTGACCGATCTCGTCGAGAACCGCGAGGAGACGGTCTTCGCGTCGCTCGGGCGGCTCTACCCGCGACGGATCGTCCGCGCGATCCTCGGCGCGTTCTTTACGATCGACGACCCCGACAACCGGTCCTTCTCCGAGGTCCTCGGCGTCGACTACCTCGGGAGCCTCGCCGGGACGGTCGTCTACGCACTGGTCTTGTATCCGCGATACGGGCTCGTCGTGAGCGTCTTCGCTCTGGGGCTGTTGAACGCACTCGCCGCACTGGGCTTTGCCGCCTGGACGTTCTCGAATGCGGCCCGCACGCTCTCGCGACCGACCGTCGGACAGTGGCGCGCCGTCGTCCTCGTCGGCGTCCTCCTGACCGGCACCTATGGGGGGCTCGTCGCGCATCCGAACGCGGTCGATCGGGCGGTGACGACGACCTACCTCGAGCGGACCATCGAACGGGAGTACCCTCCGGGCGTGGCCGATGTCGAGACGCGCAGCTACGACACAACGTCCTACCAGACGGTACTCACCTACGAACGCGACGTTCAGGGGCATACCGACACGGAAACGTGTCTCCACCTCGATCGGGCGATCCAGTTCTGTGATCGCTGGGTCGACTCCTACCACAGCGGACTCGTCGACATCCCGATGACGACGTTCGACGACCAGTCTTCGGTCGACGTGTTGCTCGTCGGCGGCGGCGACTACATCGCCGTCGATCACCTCCGCCAGTACGACGCGTCGGTCGATCAGGTCGACATCGACGGCGAGTTCCTCGAGATGGCTCGGGAGCGGGAGTTCTTCCGGCAGTACAACGACGACGCCTACGAGTACGACCGCTTGAACACGACGACCCAGGACGCCTTCACGTACCTCCAGGAGAGCGACGAGACGTACGACCTCGTCCTTCTCGACGTGCCGGGTGTCCGAAGCGACGAGACGATGTCGCTGTACTCGACGGAGTTTTACACGCTGCTCCGCGAGCACCTCAGCGACGACGGGCTCGTCGTCTCCTGGGTCTACACGAGCGGCGACCACCCGACCCACAGCAAGGTCTACGCCAACACGGTTCGCGCGGCGGGCTTCGACCAGTATCTCCCCTACTACGCCTACGACGACCTCGACGGCGACGGGGGGCTCGAGCCCGGCGAGCGCTTCTACGTGCTCTCGGACGGCCCGACGCCGACGCCCGACCTCGAGCGCGCCGAGAGCGACTACGTCCACGCAAACGCCGAGACGTTCGGGGAGTGGCGGTGGCGATCGCTTCCCGAGTACCGGGGCGTCGAACCGAACAGCGTCTTGCACCCGAACTACGACATCATCGTCGACTGATCATGCCCAAGGAAACGCTCCAGTTCGTGCACGCCGACCGCCCGCCGGCGACCGACGGCGTTCGCGTCTTCGACTCGCTGACGCGACGGTTCATGGGAACCGAGTTCACCTTCCGAATCATCGGGAGTTCACACTACGTTAGCGCCCCGGAGTTCGGCTTCTACGAGCTCTCGACCTGTGAGCCGGTCTCGACGGCGGATCGCGGGGCGGCCACGGTTCCGCTCGAGCCCGACCGGCCGTCCCGCCGGCTCACCTTCGAGAACGACGCGATACAGTGCGTGACGGAGATCGAACATCGGCCGCTGTCGGCGTTTCCCCGCACCCGGTATCGCTCCCGTCCCCGATCGTTCGATCTCGCGTACGCCTTCGACGGACCCCCGGAGGCCGTCACGACGATCGAGATCGACGCGAACGGCTACGAGACCTATCACACCTATCCGGAATACGAACTCGCGTTGTACACCCGAACGGTCTTGACGACGGACCGCGACTCGTCGCCACTCGATTCCGCCGCTCCCCGCCCGACGTCGACGGGAGACCTGACCGACACCGAACCACCGATGAGAGACATTCAGACGGATGACTAACGACTCAGACTCGAACGACGGAACGGGGACCGACGGCGAACGTACCGTCGCCAGCGCTGGCGGCGACCCACAAACGGAGTCGGATGCGCGTCTCGCGGCGGAGACGTCCGTGGACGTCGACCCCTCGATCTTGCACCTCTCGCCCGCTCAGCGGGAGGCTCGAGGGATCTCCGACGACGAGGTTCGCGAGACGTTTCGCTCGGTCCTCGTCCACGGGACCGACGCCCAGAAAGACCTCGGTGGCGTCACGCTGCCCGAGATCTCGTTGGACCGGACGACCCTGACGAGTGTCGATCGGCACCCGATCGATCTCAGCGGCGCGACCATCGAGGGGCTCTCCCTCGAGCACACGCGGGTGACGCTGCCGATCGTCCTCGATGGTGCGACGATCGGATCGCTCCGCCTGCAGGAGGCCCACGTCGAGGCACCGCTGTCGTGTTCCGACGCGACGATTACCGGTCCCGCGAGCTGCTTCGAGGCGAAATTCGACGACGACGTCGCCTTCGACGGGACGACCTTCGAGGGCCCCCTCGACTGCGACGAGGCGACCTTCCGCGACGGCGTCCGCTTCGACGGCGCGACGTTCGACGAGGAGGTGACCTTCCGCGCGGCCGAGTGTCACGGCGACTCGAATCACCTCGAGGACAACACGACGTTTTCGGGGACGACGTTCCGCGCGAACGCTACCTTCCGGGAGACCGAGTTCGGCTTCACGCGGTTCGATGCCGTCGACTTCCGGGCGGAGGCGGTCTTCCAGGAGGCGACGTTCACCGGCGACGCCGAGTTTCGGGAGACCGCCTTCGATGCGCTCGCGGACTTCGACGAGGTCCGGTTCGGGGGCGACACCGCCTTCGACGACGTCGCGTTCCACGGCCGAGCGGACTTCCGCGGGGCGACGTTTTCCGGTGGCGCTCGCACGCTGGTCGACGACGCCAGTTTCGAGACCGCGACCTTCGGCGACGACGTCACGTTCCGCCACGCGTCGTTTCGGTTCGTCACGTTCGCGGGGGCCGACTTCGAGGGGATCGCGCACTTCGAGTCGGCGACGTTCGACGGCGACGCTGACTTCCCCGACGCGTCGTTCGACGGCGAGGTCGACTTCGACGAAGCCCGGTTCCGCGAGGACGCCGACTTCTCGAACGCCCGGTTCGACGGCCCCTGCGTGTTTCGCGGCTGCGAGTTCACCGGCGGCGCGAACCACCTCAAGGACGACGTCTCCTTCGAGGGGGCCCGATTCGCCGACGATGTCGACTTCCACGACGCCGAGATCACGTCCGCGAACTTCGTCGGGACCGCCTTCGGCGGGACGATCGACTTCAGCCGCTGTGTCGTCTCCGAGCGAATCGACTTCGAGGCACGCGGAACCGACGCCGACGCGTTCGTCGACTTCACTCGTGGCAAGATCCGCAGCGGCCGAATCGTCCAGCCCGCCGAGGGCTGGGTGCGATACGACCTGACGCTCGCGAGCGTCGGGGACGTCGATCTCGAGGCCGAGCGAACGCGAGACCGCCGCCAACTCCTCGATTACTTCCGGTTCTGCCGGACGGAGTTCGACGAGTTCGACGGACACACGTTCGACTTCAGCGGCCACCGCGAGTACCTCGATCGAAACGGCTGGTCCATCCACGACTTCGACGAGCCGCCAGCGGACGTGGTCGACCGGGAGTACGCCCTCGAGATGACGCCGGAAGTGATCGAAACGACGTATCTCAAAGCCAAACAGAGCGCGAGCGCGAACGGCGACATGAAAACCGCCGGCGAGTTCCGCGTCAAACGGCAGCGCTACAGCCGCCGGAAGAACCTCGAGACCGTCCGCGATCCCGAGGAGGGGATCTGGACCCGGACCAAGAACCTCGGGCGGGCTGCGGAGAACTTCTTCCTCGGGATCACCTGCGGGCACGGCATGCGACCGATGCGGATCGGCATCATGTTCGCCATCGCGCCGATGGCGTTCGCGATCCCCTACCTGTTCGACGGGCCGCTGTTCGAGACGGGAGCGGAGGGCGTCTACGAAACCATCTACTTCAGCTACATCAGCTACACGACGATCGGCTACGGCGACATCGGGCCGATCGGTCCGATCGCCCGGTTTCTCGCCGGCTCTGAAGCCTACCTCAGTACGATCCTCGCGGCCTTGCTCGTCTACGCGCTGGTCAAACGATCCGAACTCTGATCGGGCGCGGCCGAGACCGCGTCGACGCGTATTTTACTCGACCGGGAGAAGACTCACGTATGAGTTCCGACGCAGACGTCGATCCCTCCGACTACGAGGGACTCGAGGACGCGGACGTGACCATGCGAGTCAACGATCACGGCCTCCACATCGCCGACGACGAGGAAACCGGCGTCTCGAGCCAGGGACAGACGCCCGAAGATGCCCTCGAAAACCTCGCGGCGGCCGTCCGGTCGTATCGGGAAGCGACGGCCGACGATACCGGAGACGACTGGCTTTAGGCGGCCGGCATGACGGCGGGTGGCGGGCACGTCCATTCGAACTGCAGGCGCTCGTTTTAGGCATCCGTCCCTCGTCGGAATCGGTATGGAACGCTACGATATCGTCGTGCTCGGGGGCGGCTCGGGTAGTCAGGTCGCGACCGCGGTCGCCGAACAGGGTCTCGAGGCGGCCGTCGTCGAGCCCGGCCCGCTCGGCGGGGCCTGCATTACCCGCGGCTGTGTGCCCTCGAAGGCGCTCATCCATCGGGCCGACGTGGTCACGGACGTTCGGAGCGCCGACGAATTCGGCGTCGACGCACGATTGAACGGCGTCGACTACGGCGAGATCACGGCCTCGATTCACGAGACTGTCTTCGAGAAGGCGGACGCACAGGAATCCACCCTCCGGAACAGCGAGACCGTGACGCTCTATCGCGGCGAGGGTCGGTTCGTCGACGATCGAACGATCGCAATCGAGCCGAACGCTGCCGAAGACGGACCGCAGGAACTCAGCGGCCACACCGTCGTCATCGCCGTCGGCGGTCGACCGATGGTCCCGTCGATCGAGGGACTCGAGGACGTCGACTTCCACACGAGCGACGACGTGCTCTTTCTCGCGGAGCGGCCCGACGAACTGGTGATCGTCGGCGGTGGGTATATCGGAGTCGAGCTGGGCTATTTCTTCGGCGCACTCGGGACCGAGGTGTCGATCGTCGGTCGCAGCGACCGGCTGGTTCCCGGCGAGGACGGCGACGTCAGTGCGGTCGTCACGGATTCGATGCGGGCCTACTGCGACGTCTACACCGACCACGAGGCCACGGCGGTGCGTCAGGACGACGGGTCGGTCGTCGTCACTGCGGAACCGAGCGACGACGGTGACGCGGTCGAACTCACCGCCGACGAACTCCTGGTGGCGACTGGCCGACGGCCGAATACGGACACGCTCGACCTCGAAACCGCGGGTGTCGAGACCGACCAGAAGGGGTACATCGAGACCGACGGGCACCTCGAGACGACCGTCGACGGCGTCTGGGCGCTGGGCGACGTCCTCGGCGACCAGCCGTTCAAGCACACGGCCGACTACGAGGCCCGTATCGTGACGGAAAACGTCCTCGACGACGCCGGCCGGACGGTCGACTACGGGGCGATGCCTCACGCGATCTTCACCGAACCGCGGGTTGCCAGCGTCGGCCGAACGGAGGCCGCGCTCGCGGCCGACGGTCGCGAGTACGAGGCCGTCACCGTCCCCTACGACGCCGCGCCGATGGGGATGATCCTCGAAGCCGACGACGGATTCGTGAAGGCGCTCGCCGCGCCAGACGGCGACATTCTGGGCTGTCACGTCGTCGGCCCGCAGGCGTCGACGCTGATTCACGAGGTCGTCGTCGCGATGGACGGCGGCGGCACCGTCGCGGACGTCGCCGATCCGGTCCACGTCCATCCTGCGCTGAACGAGGTCGTCTACGCGGCGTTCGACGAGCTTTCGGACGCGAAGTACTCGACGGCACCCGACTGGCGAGACGTGAGCGGGCGGAACTGAGGGTATTCGCTGGCGCTCAGCACGGCCGGCGGATCGAGCGATTTCGGACCCGCGGAAAAAATACCGCACAGGGGAGTGAACGCGTGTCGCTCCCTAGTCTACGATGAACCCACTCGCCAGCTCCAAGACCTCCGATTTGGAGCGCGGATCGTCGAACGCCGCCGGGAACCCGATCTCGCCGTTGAGCTCCCGGAGGAACGAGGCGTGTCGTGCCTCGACGCTGTGGATACTCAGTGCCGGCGCGACGAGTTCGAACGTATCGATATACGGCGCGGCACCGGCGTACGCCGAGACGCCGATATCCTCGAGCGTGGCGGCGGTGGCGATGAACTCCGCCGGATCCTGGACGGCCGTCCCGAAGTCGAACTCCGGACTCTGGACCGGTTCGCCGCCCACCGCTTCGACCGTTCGTCCGAGGACTTCCACGTGCGTGATCTCGTGATCTCGAACGACGCGGAGCCGGTTGAGGACCCGGTCCTGAATCGGCCCCCACTCTTCGAACTGCCGTTCGAGGGCCGCCTCGTCGATGTTCCGGATCCCGCGGGTGTAGAACTCCGCCTCGAGGTACTCGAGGGTGAGCGCGTAATTGAGGATCTCGACGTCGCTCCCGAATTCGTCGGGGACTGCGTCGGGCGGTGTCTCCGCCGGCTGGTCCTGTGGCGCTTCGTCGGTCGTTCCGTCGTGGTCTCCGTCTCCGGACGCCGCTGCAGTGCCGACAGCGCCTGTCGCCAACGCTCCGGCGAGGCCGCCGAGGACGGGTCGTCGACCGAGATCGAATCGATCTGAATTGTCGTTGGTCATGCGTGGGGGGTACCCGGATCGAACAACCAGGAACCGATGGTAAATATCGCGCAATCGTTTCCGCGTCCAACGTACGCTTCCGGCAGACTCCCTTGATATCACGACAGAGGACATCGCCGACACGGTCGTGATTAGTTGAAAACTATCGATTCGGTATCGACGAAACCCATACGTTCTCAGGTATTTCGCGAGCGGACGTACTGCGGCTACAGGGGGGTCAGGCGTCCTCGGTCGCCGAGATCGGCCCCGTTTCGATCTCGCCGTCGTTGGCGAGCCACTCCGTGAGACTGCCCTCGTAGAAGCGGACGTTCTCGTAGCCGAGCGCTTTCAACACGACGTAGGTGTGGCTGATCCGTCGCGCGGTGTTACAGTAGAGGACGATCTCTCGATCCGGCGTGATGCCGTGGTCGGCCAGCAGCGCCTCGAGTTCCGCTTTCGGCTTCAACCGACGGGTCTCGTCGTCGACGACCTCGCGCCAGTCGAACAACACGGCACCCGGCAGGCGGGCCTCCTCGAACTCGTCACGCTCGCGCGTGTCGACGAAGACGGCGTCGCGCTCGAGGGCGTCCACGACGGCGTCGTAGTTCACGAGCGGGCTTTCCTCGGGCGCGAGCGGGTCGGGTTCGTAGTCCGTCGGTTCGACCTCTGGTGACTCGCTGGTCGTCTCGTACTCCCGGTTCCAGGCGCTGTAGTCGCCGTCTAACAGGCGCACATCGTCGTGACCGTACTCGAGGGCGGTGAGCACGAAGCGGGCGGCGAAGACACCGTGGGTGTCGTCGTAGGCGACGATCGTGTCCTCGGGACTGATCCCCGCGTTACCCAGCAGTTCGGCGACGGCCTCGGCACCTGGCAGGGTGCCCCGGTCGACGTCGCTCTCGTCGCGGTAGCTGTCGAAGGGAACGTTCACTGCACCGGGGAGGTGACCGATCCCGTCGAACTCCCAGGCATCCCTGACGTCGACGATGCGTACGGTGGGATCGTCCAGACGCGATGCGAGCCAGTCGGGGGAAACGACGACGGAGTCGTCCATTACGCCGACGTTCGGAACGGAGACTCGAGTACGCACCGGTTTCGGGTCGATTTCGGCTTCCGGGACAGTGGCAACTCTTGCTTGTTTTTAGTGGGGGTGCTGATCCGTTCCGATTCGCAGATATCGATACTCCCTCGAAAGCGGCGAAAGCAGCACCTGCTCGGACGGGAACGAGAATCGGCGCTGTGAGAGTCGGCAAATATCCCCGAAAGAGTCGACTGGTGTCCGAATTGACCGGTTAAGAAGTCCCTTTGTGTGTCGCCATCGTGGGAACGGGTATGGCAACCGACTACGCCAACGACGTACTCGTCACGGCCGACTGGGTCGCTGACCGACTCGACGACTTCCAGGACGACGACTCCGACCACCGACTGGTCGAGGTCGACGTCGACACGGAAGCGTACGAAGACGCCCACGCGCCCGGCGCGATCGGGTTCAACTGGGAGACCCAGCTTCAGGACCAGACCCAGCGAGACATCCTCGAGAAGGAGGACTTCGAGGAACTCCTCGGGAGCCACGGCATCAGCGAGGACGACACGGTCGTCCTCTACGGTGACAACTCCAACTGGTTCGCTGCCTACACCTACTGGCAGTTCAAGTACTACGGTCACGACGAGGTCTATCTGCTCGACGGCGGCCGCGAATACTGGCTCGAGAACGACTACCCGACCACGGACGAGGAGCCCGACTTCTCGGAGAAAGAGTACGACGCCGCCGGTCCGCGCGAGAGCATCCGCGCCTACCGAGAGGACGTCGAGAACGCGATCGACCGCGGCGTCCCGCTGGTCGACGTTCGCTCGCCCGAGGAGTTCTCCGGCGAGATCCTCGCCCCCTCCGGCCTGCAGGAAACCGCACAGCGCGGGGGCCACATCCCCGGCGCGAAGAACATCTCGTGGGCCGCCGTGACCAACGACGACGGCACCTTCAAGGACTACGACGAACTCGAGGAACTCTACGCCGAGGAAGACATCGACGGCGACGAGACGACCGTCGCCTACTGCCGCATCGGCGAGCGCTCCTCCGTCGCCTGGTTCGCGCTTCACGAACTGCTCGGCTACGAGGACACCGTCAACTACGACGGCTCCTGGACCGAGTGGGGCAATCTCGTCAACGCGCCGATCGAAACCGGTAGCGGCGAGTAAGCGTAGTCGCGCGAACGGGCCGCGCTCGTTCGTGACGAACACTACACAGTCTCCGAAGCCGACGATTTTCGAGTCGACCACCGAGCCAGCGAGTGGCGTCGCTCCTCTCCCGCCGTCGACACTCCCGTCGAACCAGTCGCGGGACTGGTCGCCCGCCCGACCGGATTACTCCTCGTGGATGTGGTTCGACGCGATGTCGTCCGGGGTCACGACTTCGAGGTCGCCGGCCGATTCGCGGTCGGCGAGAGCGGCGACCGTCTCCTCGAACGCCGATCGCGATTCGCCGGTGAGGTCCCCGTACGTAAGCGTCGTGATGGTCCGGAACCGGGCCGTCCGGTCGAGCAACTGCGTCGCCTCGTCGGCCGACGGGCTGACCGCCCGCGGCGCGAGTGCGGGGTTCGATAGGTTTCCGTGGCCGGCGTAGCCGCCGACGAAGCCGATGTCGTGGTGCTCCTCGACGGCCGCCATCGTCGTCCCGTCGTACCGGTTGAGCGGATACGCGAAGTAGTTCGCACCGTCCTCGAAGCCGTTGTCCTCGAGCCATTCGATGGCACCCTGGATCTGGTCTCGCTGGGACGACTCGCTCTCGCCGGCGAGATCGCTCGCGGACATGCCCTGGCTGCCGATCGTCCAGCCGTCGCCCTGGAGGGTCTCGAGTTGGCTGCGACTGAGGTAGCCGCTCCCGCCGACGTAGTCGGTGGGAACGAACACCGTCGCGGGGAGGTCGTGTTCGGACAGCGTCGAGCGGGCTCGGGTGTAAACGGACTCGGCACCGCCGTCGAACTGGAGGAGGACCTTGCCCGTCTCCGGCCGGGAGACGAAGTGGAGGTCGTCGACCCAGACCGTCACGGACCGCCCCTCGCCCGCCCACGCGGAGATCTTGACGTGCTCGATCGCGCTCAGATCGGGATCGCCGTCGGTGTCGATAACACTGAAATCGTGGTGTGCAAACGGGAGTCCCGGGACGGTGGTACTCTGGAGGAGCAGCCGGTTGCCGTCGGTATCGGTGAGCTGAACGACCGGATCGACGTCGTCCTCGGTCATGAACGCCACCGCGGGGAACTCGTCGGAGAGGTCCCGAACCGAGTCGAACCGTCGTTTGATCATGACCCGATCCTCGCGCATCCCGGCTTCCATCCGACCGGACTGCTCGCCGACGTACGTTCGGTCTTCGTCCAGTTCGAGCGAGCCGTCCATCACCTCCCACATCGAAAGGTCGTCGAACTGATCGAACGACCCGGGTTCTTCGTCGATCGTATCCGAGTCATCGGACTCGTTCCCGTCCGTTTCGTTTGGATCGTCCGAGGTGTCAGAACCACTCAGCGCGGAACAGCCACCGAGCGTCGCCGCAGCAGCCGTCACCAGATACGCTCGTCGTTTCATTTCGCTCGTGGACAGTCCCGGCGTGGTAATTGTTATGCTATCGTTGGAGTTCGCTTTTCGAACAGTAACAGGTGACTACCGGCCGACGTCGCGACCCCGAGGCGACATCGAGGCGAGCGTCGTCACGATAAACATAACCCGGCCCCGCTCGAATGCGTCCCCATGACCGATCCGGAGACGTTCGTCGAAACCGTCAGCGAGGAAAACCAGACCGCCCTTTCACGACTCGGCTCCTCGAAGTCGCTGTACGCCGACACCGGCGGCGAGATCGACACCGAACCCGTCCTCGAGGCCACCGCCGACGCCGAGTACGCCGCCTGGCAGACCTTCCTCGGGTGGGCCGACGACGAACCCAACGAGGAGGCCCGCGCGGCTTTCGAGACGACCGCCGAGGAGGAACGGGGCCATTACGAGACCGTCGACGGCAAACTCGACGACGAGTACGAGCCGACCGAGACGCCCCAGCTCCACGCGTACCTGCGCGACCGCGAGGACACCGTCTCCCGCGTCGGCGCGCTCGTGGGTCGCATCCTCGCGAGCCAGCGCTCGAAAGACCAGGTCGTCGGCTACTTCGTCGGCGACGCCGACCCCCAGACCGCCAGCCTGTTTCGCGGCTTCGGCGAGGACTTAGACGACCAACTCGAGCGCGCGACAGCACTCCTCGAGACGGTCTGTGAGGGCGAGGAAGACTGGGACCGCGCCGAGGAGGCCGCGACGGGTGCGATCCAGGCCGCCTACGATGAGTACGTCGAGACGCTCGAAGGGATGGGCGCGAACCCCAAACCGGTCTGCTAACGAGCCAGCGGTGGCGCGTGCTGAGCGACGGGTCGCCGATGGCGACCCGTTGCTCGAACGCACGCGAGGGATGAGCGAGTACCACGAGCGAATCGGCTGGGGAGGACGTGGCGGTTCCCTGTCGGCACGCGAGCAGGACTCGTCGGCCTTCACCGCCGGAGCTGCCCGTCTCCGTTCAGGCTCGGCGTCGCGGCTCGAGGACTCTCGAGTTCTCCCTCATCATCCTCTCACACCGCGAAAAACGTCGGTTCCCAGACCCCTAGACGCCCTCGAGCGTCGACCGGAACTCCGTGATCGCCCCGAGGGCGTCCTCGAGGTGATCGGCGACGTCGCCGCCCTCGTCGTCCGCGATGTCGTTCAGAATGTGTTCGTGGCGCGCGAGTTGTCCGTGGTCGGGCCCGTGGTCGGCCGTGGCGTAGTCCTCGAACTTCGCCGCCTGGTTCTGGAGTCGTTCCTGTGCCTCGTCGTCGGACGCGGCCGCTGCCGCGTCTTCGATCGACTCGGCCGCGTTCTCGAGTTCCTCTCGAGCCATGGCCGACGCTTCTCCCGGAGGTATTAAAACGGTTTCAGTCCGTTCCGAGTCACTGGAAGGACGGGACGTCGACTGGGCCGCCGGCACGTCCCGTCTCATACGGTTTGCTGTCCCGATCTCCCGGTGGGACCGCAGGACGGTCTCGGTCACACCGGCACCGACGGACAGGAGACCGTCTCAGAGGGCCCGTTCGATCCGATCCTCGAGCGAGCGCTCCGCGACGGCGTCGCCGGTGACTCCGTAGACGGCATCGCGGAAGTTCGTCCGGTAGCTCCCCGGGCCCGCGTACTCGAGCTCGGCCGCCCGTTCGCCGGCGAGGCCGAAGGCGAGCGCGCCGTGGACGGCAGCTTCGTGGGCCTCCTCGAGTGCACCACAGAACGTCCCGACGGTCGCGCCGAGCATGCAGCCGGTCCCGACGACTTCGCCGAGCATCTCGTGGCCCGCGGCCACTCGGACCGCGCCGTCGGCGTCCGCGACGACGTCTTCGACGCCCGAGGCGACGACGATCGCGCCGGTCGACTCGGCGACCGAACGGGCCGTCCGCTCGATTCCCTCGTAGTCACCGATCGACTCGACGCCTTTGACCTCCGCCTCGACGCCAGCGAGCGCACTGATCTCGCCGTAGTTGCCCTTGATCGCGGCGAATTCGACCTCCGAGAGGAGGCTTTCCGCGACCGCGTCGCGCGAGGGCGTCGAGCCGACGCCGACGGGGTCGAGGACGACCGGTATCCCACGCTCGTTGGCCGTCCGGCCGGCCTCGTGCATGGCCTCGACGCGGCCGTCGGGCACCTGCCCGATGTTGATCACGACCGCACGCGCGGCTGTGGCCATCTCGCCGGCGTCCCCGAAGGAGTCGGCCATCACCGGCAACCCGCCCCAGTGGAGGGTCAGGTTCGCCACGTCGTTGATCGTTACCGTGTTCGTCAGGTGCTGGACGAGCGGCTCCGTCTCCCGGACCGTCCGAACCGAGTCCGCGAGGTCCGCGGCGGCGATGTCAGTAACGCTCATTCTCTTCGTCCTCCGCGACCGACTTCCTTTGGCGTTTCGACGGCGGCAGCAAGCGATTCCGTCGCGGTTCGTGGATCCGGCGCTGCCGTGATCGCGCTGATTACGGCCACCCCGGCTGCGCCCGCTGTAACGACGGGTGCGGCGGTGTCGGCCGTGATCCCGCCGATCCCATGGACCGGAACCGAGACCGCGTCGGCGATCTCGGCGACCCGAGCCGGACCGATCCCGTCTTTGGGTTCGTCGACGTCCTTCGAGGACGTTCCGTAAACGGCCCCGACCCCGAGGTAGTCCGCGCCGTGGGCTTCCGCCTCCCGAGCGTCCGCGACCGTCGACGCCGAACAACCGACGATCGCGTCCGGCCCGAGCAGGTCACGAACGACCGACACCGGAAGATCCGACTGTCCGACGTGGACTCCGTCGGCATCGATCGCCCGGGCGAGATCGATCCGATCGTTGACGATCAGGTCGACGCCCGCCGCCGCCGTGCGTTCGCGTAACTCGAGGCCGAGTTCGTACCGCGATCGGGCGCTCGTCTCCTTCTCGCGGAGTTGGACGGCGTCGATACCGCCGTCGATAGCCGCGTCGACGATCTCGAGTGTCGATCGGTCGCCCGACAGCGACGCCTGCGTGACCAGGTAGACCCGCCAGTTCGAGGGATTCACGGCTGACACCAGTCGGTAATATCACTAAGTGGCTTCGATCGAGACGCCACACGACCGGACGGGGAGCCGAGAAGCGGCGCAAAAACGGATCGTCCGTTCGAGCGTGATTACAGTTGTCGAGTTCGCTCGGCCCCGGATGCGATCGGACCCACTCGTTGACGACTGCTGTACTACTGCCGTAGCCACTGAAACGATCGACACACTGACCGCGACACTGTCATGTGGTCAAGTCTGCATCGACTTTCAGTGGCTACTATAGCGGGAACGAGTTCCGGAGCGACCCCGAACGAGACGCGAGGCGATCACTGCGACAGCGTCGGGAGTCCCGTCTCACCGTCCTGCGCCCGATCCTCCATCCTTATAGGTATATAACCACATCATTACCTACTAGCCAATCTATATTCTCTACACCATAGAGTTATATGTGGGATCGTGGTGGATCTGTATATGATGAAACACGATGCACGAACGACCGATCGACTCGGCCACGTCCCCGCGGAGCTCGGCTCCGCACAGAGCAAGCTCGTCTACCTCACGCTCGAGGCGACCGGCGGAGCGACCGCGACGGACCTCAGTGAACTGCTGGCCATGCGGAAACTGTCCGTTCTGAGCGTGCTGTCCTCGCTCGAGAGCGAAGAGCTGATCGAACGAACCGAGTCCGAGTACGTCGTCGCCAACTGAGAGCCCGCTCAACCCCGCCCGACGCGGTGCTTCGAAGCCTTTATCCGCGCGGTGGGCCTCCGTTCTCGTAAGTAATCACAACCATGTCAGACAAGCCTGCCTCCATGTACCGGGAGATCAGTAAGCCGGCCTACACGCGCCGCGAGTACATTACTGGCATCCCGGGTTCGAAGATCGCACAGCACAAGATGGGCGACGCCCAGGCCAACGCCGAGGACTACCCCGTCCAGATCAGCCTCATCACGGAAGAAGAGGTCCAGATCCGTCACGGTTCGCTCGAGGCTTCCCGCCTCTCGGCCAATCGGCACATGCTGAAAAACGCCGGCGAGAACAACTACAAGATGGTCCTGCGCAAGTTCCCCCACCACGTCATCCGGGAGAACAAGCAGGCGACGGGCGCGGGTGCAGACCGTGTTTCCGACGGGATGCGCCAGGCGTTCGGGAAGATCGTCGGCACCGCCGCTCGCATCGACGCCGGCGAGCGCATTTTCACCATCTGGTGTGACGTCGACGACGCCGAGTTCGCCAAGGACGCGCTCCGGCGCTCCTACAACAAGATCTCGCCGCCGTGTCGCGTCGTCGTCGAGCGTGGCGAAGAACAGCTGATCGCCTAGAAACCACCTTTTACTTTGCGCTCGTTTCGCGCCGGGAGCGGCGATGCCGCTCCACGGCGCGTTGTCGCTCGGTAAAAGCTGGACCAAAAGCACTCCTCCTTCCGTTCCCTCGTTCCTGATCGTCACTCGGTCACCTCAGTCGTCGGCCCGCTCGTTCGTGCCTTCGGCACTCACTCGCGGTCGGTTCGGTCAACCGCCTGCCTTTCCCCGGATCGTGCGTCTCTCGCATCTGCTCGAGACGCACTCCCGGCCACGGAACATTCGGATACGTAAGCGGTCCGCACGTCTCCGTGCTGCATGCCGGATCACGCCGGCATCAGTTTGTTTGGTGGCCAATCAGACGAAAAGAATAACGTGGGTTCGCTATGGCATATTACGTATGGATCGCCGAGGAGTCCTCGCCGCCGGGGGAAGTCTGTTCACGATCTCGGCCGCAGGATGTGCTGCGTTCGAGTCCGAATCCGAGGACCCGCCGGAACCGGTCGTCGGAGACGTTCGAGTTCCGGCGGTCGAGCACGTCGACGGCGACGTCGTTCCGCCCGTCGAGTCGATCGACGCGGACTCGGACCACGAGTTCGCCGCGACGTTCGAAAACGCCGGCGACGACGGCGAGGCCGCGATTTCGCTGTATCTCCTCGAGGCGGACGAGACCGACGGTGACGTCCTCACGGCCGGCGCTCCCGCTCGCGTGACTCTCGTCCACTTCGCGGCGGGCGAACGGCGCGATGTCGTCGTCGACGACGTTTCGGCCGAGGGGTACGACGCCTACTTCCTCGAGGCGCAGGTCGGGAGCGTCGAGGCGGACGTCCGAAACGACGGCGAGGAGGGGCTCGTCGAGATCGCACTCACCTCACCGGACGGCGAAACGACGGACGAACGGCGGACGCTCGAACTGGACGCTGACGCGACCGAGACCGTCTCGTTCGACGGGCCGTTCGTGCGGGAAGCGTACGACGTGCGAGTGAAGGCGGCCGACGAGTAGCGCCGGTGGTCGAGCACTCCTCGTTTCGGTCCCGCGTTCCCTATCGTAGCCACGAGACACCTTTTTCCCCATCTCCTCCCGAGTACCGCGTATGATCGATCTCGCGGTCGCGAACGATCAGGAGACGTTCGAGCGGATGGGGGAGCCGCTGGCCGAGCGGGGGATAGCAGTTCACCACGTGCCCGTGCGCGAGCGCACAGTCCCGCTCGGTGATCCACCGTGGGGTCCCGACGAGTACGACGTCGGCTTCGTCTATCCGGGGCGGCTCATGGAAGGCGGGGTCGCGGATGCCCTCCTCGAGATTCCGTGGCTCAACGACCACGAAGCGGTGTTGACCTCGCGCAACAAGGCCGAGGTACTGGCGCGCCTCGGGCGGGCCGATCTGCCGGTCCCGAAGTCGGTCTACGTCTCGAACGACGTCGGGGAGGCCGAACTGGTCGACGTCTTCGAGCGGTTCGAGCCGCCCGTCGTGGTCAAACCCAACTCGACGACGCGAGGGGTGGGGGTCGCGAAGGCTCACGATCTGGATTCCTTTCTGGGGATCTGTGACTACCTCTCGCTGGTCCACGACTACCGGGCGACCGGCGACCAGTCCTTTCTCGTCCAGGAGTACCTCCCGAACGCGACCGATTACCGGGTGATGATACTCGAGGGCGAGTACGTCGGCGCGGTCGAGCGCAGATTGCCCGACGAGGCGGTGAGCGAGGGCCAGTGGAAGCACAACGTCCACCGCGGCGCGGACGCGACCGGCGTCGACCTCCCCGACGCGTGGCGCGAGCTCGCCGAATCGGTCGCTGCCGAACTCGAGATCCCGTTTCTGGGCGTGGACGTACTCGAGACGGACGACCGGCTGGTGATCAACGAGACGAACGCGCGACCGACGATCGACGAGGAAACGAAGTACGAACCGGACTTTTACGACCGGCTCGCGACCGCGATCCGCACCGTTGGCGACTGAGACGATCCGTTGTACCCATCCACCGGCGTAACCACAGGGGAGTTCGGGGTCCTATCGGTACTGACGTACAGGAGTCCGTCTGAGAAGACCGAAACCGAGTCGGTTCGACCGCGACTGCCCGATTACTCGAGACTGATATCGGAGGACTGTTCGGCACGATCGAAGACGACTTCGAGGACGCCGTTGTTGTAAGTCGCCGATGCGCTGTGTTCGTTGACGCGGGTCGGCAGCGAGACGCGCTCGTCGTACTGGCGGTGGTCGCTCTCCGCGGAGATCGTCAGGGTATCGCCGTCGCACTCGAGTTCGATGTTGTCCTTTTCGACGCCAGGGAGGTCGGCGACCACGCGGACCTCGTCGTCGGTCTCGTGGATGTCGACGTGGGTGTCCATGCCGAACCCGTTGTCGACCGCACTCGAGGAGTTGAAATCGACGTTGGCATCGGCTCCGTTCATCATCTCGTTCATCATTCGTTCGATCTCGCGAAACAGGTCGTCGAAGGGTTCGTCGCGGTCGTCTCGGCGCATGGACGGGTGTAGGGTGGCGGGTGGGAAAAACTTTCTGTCGCTGCTATACGACCGGGAGCCGATCGTCGGCCGGCGTGGGGATGGTCGTCCGGGACAGTCGCTCGCTCGAGTCGACTCGAGCGAGGGAGACGGAGGCGTGTCTAGAACCCGATCCCGAGCGTCTCGTTGGTCGTTTCGATGCTTTCCTCGGCGTCGGCAGCGCCGGTCACGGCACGAATGGCATCGACGTTCTCCGGGACGACGTCGCTCTCCTGGTGAATGCCCTGGAACAGGTAGCAATCCCGGCCGACGGTCGAGACGGATTCCTCCCAGATGCAGTTCTCCCAGATGTCGCCGCGCGGTCGGCCCGCGTCCAGCGCGTACTCCTTGAGTTTGCCGCTGCCGTCGATGTCCATCCGCTCGGGAATCAGGAACAGGCGCGACTCGTCGGCGAACAGTTCGCGGACGTCGGCCGCGTCGACTTCCTCCTCCAACGTGACGTTGAGGCTGTGCATGTGCATCAGCGTCGCGGGCACCTTCATGCCGAGCGTATCGATATCGAGATCGGGGAAGATGGTCTCGACGTCGGGACCGTGGTGGGAGGGAATCGTCACCGGATTCGGGAGGATGTCGTTGATCGGCCCACGCGATGTCTGGCCGGGGTCGCCACCGCGACGGACGAGCGTCGCGCGGACCTTCTCGACGCCGTACGCCTCCCGGAGCGGCGCGATGACGCGAGAGAGCCCGGTCGTGTTACAGGAGACGACGCGCACGTGGTCCGCGTCGACGGCGTCCTCGAAGTTCGAGCGTGCGTTGAAGCTCACGTCGGTGAGGTCGGCGTCCTCGCCGCCCTGATAGAGCGCGGGCGTGTCGTACTCCTCGTAGAGTTCCTTGTTCTGCGCGCCGATCCCCGACGGCGTGGCGTCGACGACGACGTCGGCGTCTGCCACCAGGTCCTCGACCGGCCCCGCGATCTCGAGGCCGGCCTCGGCGAACAGTTCCTCGCGTTCTTCGACCGCCGCATAGAGTGCAAAGCCCTTCTCGATCGCTGTTTCGGCCTCGAAGTTCGGCCGCGTCTTCGCAACTCCCAGTACCTCCATGTCGGGCTGTTGCCGGACGGCGTCCGCGACGCGCTTGCCGATCGTGCCGTAGCCGTTGATGGCGACCTGTAGCATATACTCGGGAGTGAACCACCGAGCGGGATAATCGTTTCGAGCCCTCGCAGCCGATTGTTACTCGGATCGGAGTTCAGGATCGATCTCGAGGACGATCGGAGTTTTCGTTCGTCCCCTCACTCGATCGGATCCCCTTCTTCGAAGCCGGTCGAGAACCCATCCGCGAGACCGAAGGCAAGACATATCGGCTCGCTCACCACACACGCACGTATGGTAGCACTTCGAGACGCGGCGGAGACAGCGGTCCGCCAGTGTCTGGGTCTGGAGACGGGAGAGTCGTGTGCGGTCGTTACCGACGACGAGCGCGAACCCATCGGAGAGGCGATCTACGAGGTGGCGACCGAGATCACCGACGACGCCGTGCTCGTCCGCTATCCGCCGGGGGAAACCCACGGTAGCGAGCCGCCGGCACCGGTTGCAGCTGCGATGGCCGGGGCCGACGTGGTGCTCGCGCCGACGACCAAGAGCCTGAGTCACACTCGGGCCCGGACCGAAGCCAACGAGGCCGGCGCGAGGGTCGCGACGCTGCCCGGCATCACCGAGGACGTCTTCACGACCGGCCTCGACGCCGACTACGAGTCCATCGCGGCCCACTGCGAAGCGGTCCGCGAGCAGGTCGCTGACGCCGACGAAATTCGCGTCACTACCGACGCTGGAACTGATATCACCTTCGACGTTGGCGGACGGGACTGGTTCTCGGACACCGGTATCGTCCACGAACCCGGTCAAATGTCGAACCTCCCGGCCGGCGAGGTATTTATCAGTCCCACGACCGCGGACGGAACGTTCGTCGTCGACGGGACGATGCGTCCCCACGGTCTGCTCGAGGAGGATCACCGGCTCACGTTCGAGGTCGAGGACGGCCTCGTCACGCACATCTCCGACGACGAGATCCGAGAGACGGTCGAGACCGCTTCCGAGGCGGTCGAGGACGCCGCGTACAACCTCGCGGAACTCGGTATCGGGACGAACGTGGCAGTCACCGAACTCGTCGGCTCGGTCCTCCTCGACGAAAAGGCCGGTGGTACCGTCCACATCGCGATCGGCGACAACGCGGGCATCGGCGGCGAGACGGAAGCGCCGATCCACCTCGACGGGATCGTTCGGGAGCCGACCGTCTTCGCCGACGGCGAGCGCGTCGAACTTCCCCAGCCGGGCGATTCCTGATCGGTTGGGTGCGTCCGAGCGTTCGGCTCCGTTTCGTGTCTGTCTCGAGGGGAAATTCCGTCCGTGTCGATCGATTAAATCTTCACAGTACGTGTGGGAACCTAGTGGTTTCAAGTGATGATAGTGTGATTTCGGACCGATGAGCGGAACGAAGGGATACGACATTCGGGGGATAGAGCTCACGGACGACCGATACACTGTCGAGCAGGGACTCGTTCGGAACAAGTACAAAGCGCTCGACGTCGACGGGAACGTCGTTCTCAGGGGTAAACAGAAGATGCTCAAGATGAAAGAGGAGTTTCCGTTCGTCGACGCCGACGGCAACGAGGTGTTCACGGTGAAAGCCGGCGGCATCATCGACGTCGCAGGGAACTACGTGCTTTCAGACGCCGAGACCGGCGAGAATCTCGTTATCCTGGATAACGACTACTCGCTGCTTCAGGACACCTGGAAGATCCGCGATGCGACCACGGAGGCGAAACTGGCCGAAATCAACTCCCGTGGTGCGATGGTGACGCTGGCCCGGAACATCGTTCCGTTCGGCGGTTGGATCCCCCACAAGTACGAGATCACCGATCAAGAGGGTGCTCACGTCGGCTCCATCGATGGACAGTTCTCGCTGCGGGACCGCTACGAGATCACCATCGACGACGCCAGCACCGTCCCGAAAGAGCCCATCGTTGCAGCGGCGATGGTCATCGACGCGATTCAGGGGAACTAGTGCGGTCCACGCCTGCAGTCGACGGTTGGAACGGGACTAGTGTCCTCTTCCGTGTCGGCTGCAGGGACGAACCGACTCCCATGGCGTTCGACCCAGAAGTCGACATCTGTCCGGGAGTAAGACGGGTTCAATCGTCTTTTAGGTGCGTAGCGTGTACAGGGGGTATGAGCGAACTACCGGATCGGGTTCCGACGCCCTGTCCTTCGTGCTCGCCGGACCTCGAGACGGTCCACGAGGTACTCACGGACGGCGGCGGTACCCTCACCGTTCGGTGCAGCGAGTGTAGTCACGTCCACAAGATCCAACCCGACCGCGAGAGCGAAGTCACGCTCGACGTCGTCGTCTCCCAGGGCGGAGAATCGTTCACGGCGAACGTCACCACGCCCGAGGACGAGACCATCGAGGTCGGCGACGAGTTCATCCTCGAGACCGAGGAAGTCCTCTCGACGGTTCGCGTGACGAGTCTCGAACTCGGCGGGCAAAAACGAGTCGAGGAAGCGCCTGCCGACGAGGTCGAGACCGTCTGGACCCGCGAGGTCGACAACGTCGGGGTCAACGTGACCGTCCATCCACAGGACGGGTCACGGGAGGACAGTCGGAGCATCACGGTCCACGTTCCCGGCGACTACGAGTTCGAGGTCGGTGCGGTCGAATCCTTCGGCGACGACGAGTTCGAGATCGACGCCTTCGTCGTCCGCGGCGACGCCGACGGCTACCGGCGGGATCGGTTCGATATGGAGGGCGATACTGCCTTCGCGAAGGACGTCAAGCGCGTCTACGCCTACGACGAACAGAGCAGCGCCTGGTCCGCCTGGTAATTTTCCCGGTACACGCGGCGGAGTCCTCATACAGGCCGTGTCCACCTTCGAACCTAATGGGGCCTGGAGTCCCCACTCCTTCCCGCGTACACGCGTCCGCGCCGTTCGTGTCGGTTCTTCCTCGAGGTCAGCCGTTCGAAAATCGGTGACACCGACCGCCTACTGAACGTACAGCGAATATGCGATCACGAGAAAGCCAGCCAAAACGAGCAGACTTTCGAGTAAAATTCCCGTTATGAGGAGGACGCCGAGCAGCTCGTACAACATACCGGCGAGTACTAACCCGAGCGTGACCAGACCGAAGCCGGCAGCGAGATAGCCCAATGCCCGCTGTCGGGTCCGACGATACGCCTTGAACGCGAAATACGTGATGAACCCACCCACCACGAGCACGAGCGTCTTGACGACCGTCAGCGCGAGTGTCATCTCCGTCGGACCGGCTGGAAGCGCGTTCATGTTTCCTTTCGTACCTCCGACCACAGTTCTGCGAGCCGTTCGTCGGCGGTCCGGGCCGGCCGCTCGATCTGGACTGACAGCGATCGATCCTCGTCTAACCCGAGCGTAATCTCGTCGAACGCGACCGAGTACTTGCTCGCGTGATGCCCGTCCTGTCGAATCTCCGTCGACTCCTCGAGGAGCGTCGCCTCGGTCAACAACTCGAGCTTGCGGTACAGCGTCGACTGGGGGATCTCACACTGCTTCGATAGCTCGGCAGCAGTCATGGGTTCCTCGAGATTGCGAATAATCTCACGGCAGTCGGGATCGTCCAACGCAGCGCAGATTTCCTCCGCGGACGTCGTCGACTCCGAAGCGAACGGGTCCCGGACCATTCGTGTTCCCCTTATGACGCACATGGTTTATCGGCATCGATGCGTCTCCCATCGCTCTCACTCGGCAACTTCTGACACGAAGCCTTCTTGCGCGTGCGCGCTCGAGTGTGACACCACGCGGGTATCATCCGGCCCGACCGCACCTTCGAGGGTGGGATGACCGGCCGACCTCCGCCCGCGTAACATTCACTCGCCGTCGAGTCGAATCGCTCGAGCGACGGCTGCGTTTATTACTGTTATCGCGACGATCATCTCGTGGAAAATCATGCCATGGTATCGGGTTCCGATACGAGTCTCGTTCGACGGCCTTATATGTGAACCGGGCATTCGATTGTAATGCGAACGACGTGGCACACCCGCCACGTTCCCTCCGGCCGCAACCCGGCACGGAGGTAGGCATCACATCCGCTCTCGGACGACCCGTCGGTTCGATCCGACGGCCTTATCCGTACTCGAGGGCTCCACTATGGATGTGTTCGTGGTCGGTTTCTCCGTCCACGACGATCCGGGGCCCTTATACGCGTCTGGGCGTTCAGTTGTGATCGTACATCCCGCTGCCGGATGCGGTTTCCGGTGCAGGATCGATCCGACGCCCTTATATGTACGAGGGCATTCGGATGTGAACACGAAGAACGTGTGATCGACGGAACGTTCAACTCGTTCCGTCATCCCGGATGGATCGAACCCAAAGGGGTTATGTACCCCGGACGGTGTACGATTACATCCGCAAGAGATGAGGATTCCACCCCTGCGGTCCGCCGTACAGATGGGATCTGATGTTAGCCTTGGTAGTTCGGTGACGCTCGATCGGTCGGCGATCAGTGTGTCATCGAACGTGGACCCATTATGTGTGAGTGTGTACTAACATTCACCGCCAACAGACCCTCCCCACACGGGGAGTAATATAGCATTCCGGTTGATCCTGCCGGAGGTCATTGCTATTGGAGTCCGATTTAGCCATGCTAGTTGCACGAGTTCAGACTCGTAGCAGATAGCTCAGTAACACGTGGCCAAACTACCCTATAGACGGCGATAACCTCGGGAAACTGAGGCTAATAGCCAATACGGTTCGACACCTGGAGTGGTGTGAACCGGAAACGTTCAGGCGCTATAGGATGTGGCTGCGGCCGATTAGGTAGACGGTGGGGTAACGGCCCACCGTGCCCATAATCGGTACGGGTTGTGAGAGCAAGAGCCCGGAGACGGTATCTGAGACAAGATACCGGGCCCTACGGGGCGCAGCAGGCGCGAAACCTTTACACTGCACGCGAGTGCGATAAGGGGACTCCGAGTGCGAGGGCATATAGTCCTCGCTTTTTGCGACCGTAAGGTGGTCGCAGAATAAGTGCTGGGCAAGACCGGTGCCAGCCGCCGCGGTAATACCGGCAGCACGAGTGATGACCGCTATTATTGGGCCTAAAGCGTCCGTAGCTGGCCACGCAAGTTCGTCGGGAAATCTGCGCGCTTAACGCGCAGGCGTCCGGTGAAAACTGTGTGGCTTGGGACCGGAAGATCCAGAGGGTACGTCCGGGGTAGGAGTGAAATCCCGTAATCCTGGACGGACCACCGGTGGCGAAAGCGCTCTGGAAAGACGGATCCGACGGTGAGGGACGAAAGCTCGGGTCACGAACCGGATTAGATACCCGGGTAGTCCGAGCTGTAAACGATGTCTGCTAGGTGTGGCACAGGCTACGAGCCTGTGCTGTGCCGTAGGGAAGCCGTGAAGCAGACCGCCTGGGAAGTACGTCCGCAAGGATGAAACTTAAAGGAATTGGCGGGGGAGCACTACAACCGGAGGAGCCTGCGGTTTAATTGGACTCAACGCCGGACATCTCACCAGCATCGACAATGTGCAGTGAAGGTCAGATTGATGATCTTACTGGAGCCATTGAGAGGAGGTGCATGGCCGCCGTCAGCTCGTACCGTGAGGCGTCCTGTTAAGTCAGGCAACGAGCGAGACCCACGTCCCTAATTGCCAGCAACACCCTCGTGGTGGTTGGGTACATTAGGGAGACTGCCAGTGCCAAACTGAGAAGGAATGGGCAACGGTAGGTCAGTATGCCCCGAATGTGCTGGGCGACACGCGGGCTACAATGGCCACGACAGTGGGATGCAACCCCGAGAGGGGACGCTAATCTCCGAAACGTGGTCGTAGTTCGGATTGAGGGCTGAAACTCGCCCTCATGAAGCTGGATTCGGTAGTAATCGCGCCTCAGAAGGGCGCGGTGAATACGTCCCTGCTCCTTGCACACACCGCCCGTCAAAGCACCCGAGTGGGGTCCGGATGAGGCCGACGGAACGTCGGTCGAATCTGGGCTCCGCAAGGGGGCTTAAGTCGTAACAAGGTAGCCGTAGGGGAATCTGCGGCTGGATCACCTCCACAGACCGGGACTGGGGCGTCGCCCCAGCCCACCTTAGCGGTTTCACGTTCGATCGACCAGCGTCTGGCCGATCGGGCACCTTTGAACTACCGAGGCTAACATGATACGCTCTGTCCGCCCGAGAGGGTGGACGTGGGCCCATAGCTCAGTGGTAGAGTGCCTCCTTTGCAAGGAGGATGCCCAGGGTTCGAATCCCTGTGGGTCCATGTCTCGGAGGACGATCGAATCGTGCCCCTTAAGTGGGTTAGCCGATTTCGATCTAATCCGAACAACGAACCGATGCACCACCCCGTGTAAACGCGGGTGGGAAGGGTTAATGCATGCCGCGTCTACGGCGTGCAGATGAGACCGTGTGTACGTGTAGTCCAGGCGTCCACTGGACCCGTTCCCGGGTCACTACGTGGTTGTAACATCCGTTACGACTGCCGATCCGATGAACGTGGCTACTGTGCCAGCTGGTGGATCGCTCGGCTTGAGAGCTGATGAAGGACGTGCCAAGCTGCGATAAGCCTGAGGGAGCCGCACGGAGGCGAAGAACTCAGGATTTCCGAATGGGAATCCCCACCGCAATTGCTTCGCGCAATGGGGAACGTCGAGAATTGAAACATCTTAGTATCGACAGGAAAAGAAAGCAAACGCGATGTCGTTAGTAATGGCGAATAAACGCGACAGAGTCCAAACCGAAGCCTTCACGGGCAATGTGGTGTTCGGGCTGACTCTCATCAGCGGAAACGCGACGCGAAGTCTCTTGGAATAGAGCACGAAACAGGGTGACAGTCCCGTACCGTCGACGAGTATGCTGTGCGTCAGTCCCAGAGTATCGGGGGTTGGATATCCCTCGTGAATATCGCGGGCATCGACCGCGAAGACTAAACACTCCTCAAGACCGATAGCGAACAAGTAGCGTGAGCGAACGCTGAAAAGCACCCCACGAAGGGAGGTGCAATAGGGCGTGAAATCAGTTGGCGATGGAGCGACAGGGCACACAAGGTCCCGGACATAATGAATCAGGTGCGAACCTGTAGTAAGCAGTTTGGGAAGCCGGTGTTCTGTCGTACGTTTTGAAAAACGAACCAGGGAGTGTGCCTGTTTGACGAGTCTAACTCGATTATCGAGGAAGGCGTAGGGAAACCGATATGGCCGCAGTGCTTTGCACCAGGGCCACCGTGTTCAAGCGCGGGGAGTCAAACGGGCACGACCCGAAACCGGACGATCTACGCAAGGGCAAGATGAAGCGTGCCGAAAGGCACGTGGAAGTCTGTTAGAGTTGGTGTCCTACAATACCCTCTCGTGACCTTTGTGTAGGGGTGAAAGGCCCATCGAGTCCGGAAACAGCTGGTTCCAACCGAAACATGTCGAAGCATGACCTCTGCCGAGGTAGTTCGTGGGGTAGAGCGACGGATTGGGGGACCGCACTCCGAGAGGAGTGCGCCCCCCTGTCCAACTCCGAACCTACGAACGCCGTTTGACGCAGGGAGTCCGGTGCACGGGGTAAGCCTGTGTACCGTGAGGGAGACAACCCAGAGCTGGGTTAAGGTCCCCAAGTGTAGACTAAGTGCGATCGAAGGTGGTCTCAAGCCCTAGACAGCCGGGAGGTGAGCTTAGAAGCAGCTACCCTCTAAGAAAAGCGTAACAGCTTACCGGCCGAGGTTTGAGGCGCCCAAAATGATCGGGGCTCAAGTCTACCACCGAGACCTAGCAGTGCGGCTCACACCGCAATCTTGTAGGTTGGCGTTCTGTTCGGGTGGAAGCACGGAAGAGATTTCGTGTGGACCGTTCAGTAACGAAAATCCTGGTCATAGTAGCAGCGTTAGTCGGGTTAGAACCCCGACGGCCGAACGAGTAAGGGTTCCTCAGCAATGCTGATCAGCTGAGGGTTAGCCGGTCCTAAGTCTGCCCGTAAGTCGAAGCAGACAACAGGGAAATAGGTTAATATTCCTATGCCAGTGTGCACTCAAAGCTGACGCTTTGGGGCCGCCTGAGCCGGGCTTTCGCCCGGTCGAACTGTCGAAGAGCGTGGAAGCCGTAATGGCACGAAGCGTTCGAATGGCAGGATCGCGTAAGTCAGGTCTACCCAGAGCCCGTGAAAAGGCGAGCACACTGTCCGTACCGAGATCCGACACAGGTACTCATGGCGGCGAAAGCCAAGGTCTGTCGGGATCAACCGACGTTAGGGAATTCGGCAAGTTAGTCCCGTACGTTCGCAATAAGGGATGCCTGCCTCGCGAAGAGGCAGGTCGCAGTGACTCGGGCGCTCCGACTGTCTAGTAACAACATAGGTGACCGCAAATCCGCAAGGACTCGTACGGTCACTGAATCCTGCCCAGTGCAGGTATCTGAACACCCCGTACAAGGGGACGAAGGACCTGTTAACGGCGGGGGTAACTATGACCCTCTTAAGGTAGCGTAGTACCTTGCCGCTTCAGTAGCGGCTTGCATGAATGGATCAACGAGAGCGCCACTGTCCCAACGTTGGGCCCGGTGAACTGTACGTTCCAGTGCGGAGTCTGGAGACCCCCAAGGGGAAGCGAAGACCCTATAGAGCTTTACTGCAGGCTGTCACTGAGACGTGGTCGCCATTGTGCAGCATAGGTAGGAGGCGGTACACAGGTACCCGCGCTAGCGGGCCACCGAGCCAGCATTGAAATACTACCCGATGGTGACTGCGACTCTCACTCCTGGCGGAGGACACTGGTAGCCGGGCAGTTTGACTGGGGCGGTACGCGCCTGAAAAGATATCGGGCGCGCCCCAAGATTTCCTCATCCGCGTCGGAGACGCGGAAAAGAGCGCAAGAGCATATGGAAGTCTGACAGTGTCCGGCACAACGACGGACGCTGACGCGAAAGCGTGGTCTAGCGAACCAATTAGGCTGCTTGATGCGGCCAATTGCTGACAGAAAAGCTACCTTAGGGATAACAGAGTCGTCACCCGCAAGAGCACATATCGACCGGGTGGCTTGCTACCTCGATGTCGGTTCCCTCCATCCTGCCCGTGCAGAAGCGGGCAAGGGTGAGGTTGTTCGCCTATTAAAGGAGGTCGTGAGCTGGGTTTAGACCGTCGTGAGACAGGTCGGCTGCTATCTATTGGGGGTGTTACGGTATCTGACGGGAACGATCGTATAGTACGAGAGGAACTACGATTGGGTGCCACTCGTGTACCAGCTGTCCGGAAGGGCACGTGCTGGGCAGCGACGCACCACGGGGTAAGAGCTGAACGCATCTAAGCTCGAAACCCACCTGAAAAAGAGATACCACAGAGATCACTCGTAGAAGACGAGTTCGATAGACTCGGGGTGTACGCACCAAGGCAACGAGGTGTTGAGCCCGCGAGCACTAATCGATCGAGCCACACATTCATACTACATCGCATTGGATCCGTGACGCGAGAACGGGTCCGGACGCAAACTGGACTACACGTATACTACGGTCTTGGACACACCGACCGATATTGGAATGACGACGGTTCGATTCCGTTGATCGGCATTACGGCGGCCACAGCGGCGAGGAACCTCCCGTACCCATCCCGAACACGGAAGATAAGCTCGCCTGCGTTACGGTGAGTACTGGAGTGGGCGACCCTCTGGGAAATCCGTTTCGCCGCCACCACTCATATCGACCAATACGGTCGACCGACCGATCGTGGTCTGACGGCGGTTCGATTCCGCCGATCGGCATTACAGCGGCCACAGTGGCGAGGGACCTCCCGTACCCATCTCGAACACGGAAGATAAGCTCGCCTACGTTTCGGTGAGTACTGGAGTGGGCGACCCTCTGGGAAATCCGATTCGCCGCTCCCATTCATTTCAACCCACACAGCAACTGCTGTGTGGGTTTTCGTATTTGTTTCGAGACAGCGACAGCACCGGCCGCTACTACAAGTTATCCGGGACGTAAAATAACTGCACCCGCTTCGCGGTCTATACTAACTGGATGACGTTTCCGTTCGAGGTCACGTGGAGATCGCGTCCGAGTTTGTACCCTTGATTGGAGGCCAGATCGACGTATCCCGAAAAGCCGCTCATGTTCTGGTGAGCCGGGATGACGTGCTCGGGTTGCAGTGCATCGAGCATCTCGTAGTGGCCCTCCTGACAGAGGTGACCAGAGACGTGGACGTCGTCGTAGATCCGCGCGCCCTGCATGCGGAGTAGCTTTTCGGCCTGGTAGCGCTGCCCCTCGTTCGTCGGCTCCGGAATGACGCGAGCGGAGAAGACGACCTTGTCACCGTCCTCGAGTTCGTAGGGGGTTTCGCCACGACCCATCCGTGTGAGCGTTGCTCGAGGCTCACCTTGATGGCCGGTGACGACGGGGAGGAAGTTCTCCTTGCCTTCGTTCATGATTCGCTCGAAGGTCTGTTCGATGGATTGACGGTAGCCGACCATCTCGACGTCGGAGGGGAAGTCGACCCCGATCTGTTTTGCGGTACCGGAGTAGGTCTCCATCGAGCGGCCGAGCAGGATCGGCGTGCGATCGATGTCGCGAGCGAATTCGATCAGCGATTTCACGCGGGCGATGTGACTCGAGAAGGTGGTGGCGACGATGCCGCCGTCGTAGTCCTCCATGCTGTAGAGGACGTCCCGGAGGTGTTCGCGGGCGACGTTTTCCGAGGGCGTTCGGCCCTTCTTGTTCGCGTTGGTACAGTCCTCGATGTAACAGAGGACGCCGTTGCCCTCGCGGCCGATCTCGCGGAACCGCTCCATATCGATCGGATCGCCGATGACTGGCGTGTGGTCCATCCGTTTGTCGAGCCCGTAGACGACCGCGCCTTCGGGCGTGTGGAGGACCGGGTTGATTGCCTGAATGATCGAGTGGGTGACGTTGACGAACTCGAGTTCGACTGCGCCGGAGTCGCCGATCGACATTGTTTCGCCGGCGTCCATCTTGACGAGGTCGTTTTCGGTATTGAATTTCCCTTCCTCCTCGAGTTCTCCCTTGACCAGTTCGAGGGTGAACGGCGTCGCGACGATGGGTGCGTCGTATCGGTGTGCGAGTTTGCTGATCGCACCGATGTGGTCGAGGTGGCCGTGAGTGGGGACGATCGCTTTGACGTCACCTTCGAGGTCGCTCATGACCCGGTCGTCGGGAATGGCTCCCATATCGATCAGGTCGAGGCTGTGCATGCCTTCGGTTCGGATGTTGTCGTGGATCAGGACCTTCGACAGGTTCAGTCCCATGTCGAAGATCACGATGTCGTCACCGGCGCGGACAGCCGTCATCTGTCGGCCGACTTCCTCGTAACCGCCAATCGTTGCAATTTCAATTTCCATAGCTGGGGCCGATCATAGCAGTCCTGTGGACAGTACGTAGCCAGAACGGCTACTGGGGGGCATCTCGAAACGTGAGTACGTATCGATCACGTTGTGGGGGTGCCCTTCCACGCGTTGACTGCAGGAATGTGCCGGAAACTGTGCCGGAGTCGATTCTGCAGCAGGCGTGGGGCTCCACTCGTTCGAAGCGAACGGGGAGTCCCAACTGCGCCACGGACGGCGCCTATTTCGGTTAGTAGAATAACGACTCTCGTGACGTAAGTAGTTCTGGGTTTCACGGAGAGCGATGGCCACACAGCGAGCGAATCGGTCGACAGTGGTACCGATCGCCCGGCGGAACCCGGTATTCCGCGATCGGCGTTCAGTGCCGTCGATCAGTCGTCGCTGGGTGCTGCTGCAGCACCATCGTCGGCACTGACGCCCGTGCCCGGCCCGATGTCGATTCCGAGGTCGTCGAGTTTCTCGTCCGGGACGACGCCGTCGACCCAGCCGCGGTGCTCGTAGTACTCCGCCTTCATCTCGTCGAGTTCGCAGTACTCACCCTCGCTGGCACCCTGGCCGCGGATGCCGTCCTCGAGGAAGCGCGCTGGCAGCGAGTCGTCAGCCCCGTCGAAGCCGTTGAGGTTGTTGTAGTATCGCTCGAGGTTGTAGACGCGTTCGCCGGCCTCGAGGAGTTCTTCCTCGGTGACGTCGCGGCCGGTCATGCCGTTGTACTGCAGGACGTACTCCTCGATGCCTTCGGCGAAGGCGTTGAACTTGCAGATGTCGAACGAGTCGCTGATGGCGTGGAGGTCCTGGAATTGGGCGGTGAGTTCGCCTTTGCCCTCGTACTCGTAGGGGTCGACCTTCTCGGGAACGCCGAGGATCTCCGCGGCGGGCGTGTACCCACGCAGGTGACAGGCACCGCGGTTCGAAGTGGCGTAGCCGATGCCCATGCCTTTCATACAGCGCGGGTCGTAGGCGGCGATCGTCTGGCCTTTGACCGCAAGCGAGTTTTCGTGGGCGTCTTTCCGGTCGGCGACCCGGCGTGGCCCCTCGGCCAGCAGATCCGCGAACTCGTCCTCGCGGCGGGCGATCCGCTCGATCATGTCGATCATCGTCTCGGTGTCGCCCCACTCGAGTTCGCCGACGCCCTCGAGTTTGCCCTCCTCGGTCATCTCCATGGCCATCGCCATCATGTTGCCGGCGTCGATGGTGTCGAGGCCCATGTCGTTACAGCGCTCGAGCATGAGGGCGATCTTGTCGCGGTCGGTGTGGCCGGAGTTGGGGCCGAGGGCGTAGGCCGATTCGTACTCGTAGGATTCGGTCCGGACGTTCATCTCCTCGCCTTTGTGCATCGCCGTCACTTCGACTTCCTTCTTGCAGGCGACCGGACAGGAGTGACAGGTCGGCTCGTCGACGAGGATGTTCTCGCGGACGTTCTCACCGGAGACCCGCTCGGCGTCGATGTCGACGCCTTCGGCCTCGCGCATGCTCTTCGTCGACGTGTATTTCCCGTTCTTCGTCGGGAGGCCGTCCATCTCCTCGCCGATGTTCATCAGGACGTTCGTGCCGTACATCGAGAGCCCGCCCTCGTTGGGTGCGGTGACCTCCGACTCCGTGATAGCCTGCATCGCCTGCTGGTGACCTTCCTTGAAGGTCTCCGAATCGGCCGGTTTCGGCATCTTGGTCGTGGATTTGACGACGACCGCTTTGAGGTTCTTCGACCCCATCACACAGCCGGTCCCGCCCCGGCCGGAGGCGCGATCGTCCTCGTTCATGATGCAGGCGTATTTGACCCCGTTCTCGCCGCCGGGGCCGATCCCCATGATACTGAGATTCTTCCCGTAGGAGCCCTCGACTTCGTCTTCGATCGCGTCCCGCGTCTCGTGAAAGCCGTTCCCCCAGAGGTGGGATGCGTCCCGAAGTTCGACCTCGCCGTCCTCGACGACGGCGTAGACCGGGTCGTCGGCCTGCCCTTCGAAGCAGAGGCCGTCGAAGCCGGCCCACTTGAGTCGGGCTCCCGACCAGCCGCCGTGGTGGCTGTCGGTGACGGTGCCGGTCAACGGCGACTTCGTACAGACGGCGATCCGGCCGCTCATGGTGACCTGTGTGCCCGACAGCGGCCCGTTCATGAACGCGAGCAGGTTGTCGGGTCCGAGCGGATCGACGTCCGGTCCTTGATCGAAAACGTACTTTACCCCCAGCCCCCGCGCACCGATATACTTCTTCGCGTCCTCGTCGTCGATCGACTCGTAGGCGACCTCCCCGTCCGAGAGATCGATGCGGGCGACCCTGTCTTGAAATCCGCCGAGTTCAGTCATGGTAAACGCTCGTTCTTATCTACGACCTCCAGGCTGTTAGTCGTTCCCAACCCTACGTAACCGAAACCAGTTGTACGATCGGCGCTCCGGTCACTCGAAATATCGCGGGATGAGACGGCCGTTAATTCTGTGGTACCTTCCGCTGAGTCCGGAAAGAACTGCAAAAGCGTAACCGTCATCACTCACGCCGACTCGTCGGTCACGTCTCGTCGTCACCGGTCACTGTCGTCCCAGCATGCTCTTCCACGAACGGACTCCGGACGGTGCGGCTACAGGAGGAGTGCGACCACCGCGAGGATGATAAAGATCAACACGAAGATCCGCGCGATCTCCATCGAGATCCCGGCGACGCCGCGGGCACCCACGGCAGCGGCAACGATTGCGAGGACGAAAAAGATGATCGCCCAGTACAGAAACCCGCCGCCGGCCTGAAGCGGAGTTGCAAGCGTAAGCATACGAGTCTCTCCCACGACGAGATAGATAAACACCGGCGACCGTCCGAAACCGTTCCCGTGGCTAAGCCGTGACTACAGGTCTCGAGCCGTGACCGTCGTCGAGCGATGCATCAGGTGTCCCCCAGGAATGCCTGACACAGTTTCGCCTCGGCCGTCCGCAGGTGCTCGTGGAAGGTTGGCCGCGAGACGCCCATCGACTGGGCGAGCTCCTCACCGGTCGTCGGTCGGGGCCACTCGAAGTAGCCGCCGAGATAGGCTCGCTGTAACGCGCCGAACTGGCGGTCGGTCAGCGCCTCCTCGAGGCGAGCGGCGAACTCCTGGCGGGTTTCGGGGTCGCGCTCGCGCTGTCGGAACGAGAGGACGTCGGTTCCCGCATACCGGTCTTCGATCGCCTCGACGACCGAGCGAACGTTCGCCGAGCGGGGGATCTCCAGGGTGACGCGCGCTCGGCCGCTCTCGCTCTCGATGGCTTCCGTGCGGACGCCGCGCTCGGAGAGCCAGCCGACGAAGTCGTCGGCACCGGTCAGTTCGATCAGACACTCCTCGTCACGCTCGACGATGATGCTGCAGTCGACGTCGGACAGTCCGTCGACGGCAGCGACGATCTCGTCGGCGCTCGCGCCGGTGGCGGTAAACAGCGACGCCGTCTCGTCGCCGGTTCGGTGGACCGAACGGCGGTACTCCAGCCGACAGTCGGCGTCGGCCGAAAGCGCGACCGGTGGTAGGGTGCGATCCGTCAGGTCGAGTTCGACGGCGACGACCGCGTCCGTTGCGAGCATTCGGCTCGTTTCACGGGCGTTGACTCCGCTGGCGACCGCGCGGGCGAGCGCGGAGAGGATGACGGTCTCCCGGTCGTCGACTGGACGGCTGCGATCCATACAGACCGTCAACACGCCGTACTCGATTCCGTTGTACGACAGCGGAAACGCGGCGTGAGTCGTCCCACCGACCGTCTCGACGGTGCGGTCGTTCGTCGACAGCGTTCGTGCGACCGGGTGGTCCCCGTCGGCCGGCAGCCCCTCGGGTGAGACGCCCGCACTCGAGCGGACGTCTATCGTGCCGGTCGCAGGATTGTGTTCGCCGATCCAGGCCCCCTCGTAGGCCTCTTCGGCGGCGATCCGGGCACAGACTTCGGCCTCGAGTTCCGAGCGGTCGGTGGAGCCGGCGACGACGGAGGTGACGTCCTGGATCAGCCCTTCGACGCGATCGAGGATGTACTCGAGCTCTTCGGTCCGTTTCTCGAGGGCGATTTCGGCCTCCTTGCGCGCGCTCACATCGTTCTGGAACCCGACGTAGTTGGTCACGCGACCGTCTTCGTCTCGAACGGGGGCGATCGTCACTTCGTTCCAGAATTCGGTGCCGTCCTTGCGGTAGTTCTTGAGTTCGACGGTAACCGGCCGATCCTCGTCGATCGCTGCCGCCATCTCGGCGATGGCCCCCTCGTCGGAGTCCGGTCCCTGCAGGAACCGACAGTTCCGGCCCACGACCTCGTCGAACTCGTAGCCGGTCATCTCCTCGTAGGCGGCGTTGACGTACACGAGCGGGTTGTCCTCGAGGTCCGGGTCCGAAATAGTGATCCCGACGGGTGCCTCCTCGAGCGCGCGATCCTTGACCAGCCGATCGCTTACGCCCGTCGTCGGGGGCGACTCGTCGGTATCGCTCTCGGCTTCGGCCACGCCGCCATCGAACGTGATCGTTGCGCCGTTTGCCCCTCGATGAATACGGACGCGTCCGGCGTCGTCGAAGTCGACCTTCCGGGCGGTACCGACCGTCGTTTCGTCGATCATCGTGTGGAGCCGGTCCCAGTGCGTGCCGAGTGCGGTTGCCGCATCCCGATCAGCGTCGCCGAGGTCGAACGCGTCCCGGGCGGCTTCGTTCGCGTACGTGATCGTTCCCCCGGCAACCGCCACGACCGGATCGACGACGTGCTCGAGGGCCCGGACCGCCCCCGAAGCGTCCCCGATGGTGCCACCACGTTTCGTGTCGACATCGTCCATGGCTGTTCCTACGGTCGGCTGCCTAAGAACGGTTATGATTGGACAACAGGCCACCCGTCGGCGCGCAGGCTAGAGTGTTATATAGTGCCATGGTGTACAATATCACATGTCAGTACATAGATCGCCGTTCGAGCAACTTCGAGAGAAGTTCGACGATTCGGAGCTTCGCTGCCCGGCGTGTGGGTACGTCGACACTGACGGCGGCTGGCGCGTCACTGCATCGGGCAGTCGGGTCCGATACCAGTTCGTCTGCCCGACCTGCGACGCCGTCGAGACGAGGGAACTTCGCCTCGAGTGATCGTCCGAGGTAACCGATTTCTCCGCCCGCCATGGGCCAGGCGTTCGAGGAGCGGACGCGACGTCGACTTCCCCGTCAACGCTCGATTCAACGCTCGTAAACTCTTTTTTCCCGAGAAAACACGTTCTTGGGAACGCACAATCTCGTAACAGTCGTCCCGTTTTAGCCCGACAACGGCTGTACGTCGGCCCGTATGGTTTCACAACCGCGAACACTCGGTGTCGCGTTCGTCGCGCTGGTGGTCCTGCTCGCGGGGGGTCCCGCCCTCGTCGGTGGCGCGACCACGGCTGCGGACGACGATGCCGGAGACATGAGCGACACGAGCGCAACGCTCGAGAACGTACAGGTCGGCACGCTCGAACTCGAGAACGTGACGATCGAGAACGCGACGATCGACGAACTCAGCGTTCAGCAACTGGAGGGACAGGGCGGTGAGGAGCTCCGACAGCAACTCAACGAGAGCGAATCCAACGGGGACAATCAGTCCGCAGGGAACGACTCCGCGGACGACCAAGCCTCCGGAATACTGCTGTCGGATGTTTCCCTCGAGACGCTAGCACTGGAGAACGTTTCCATCGAGGAACTCGGGGGCGGTAACGGCACGGCCGGTGACAACGAAACGGCCGCCGAAGGCGAGGACGACGGCGAAAACGAGTCGTCGACCGCTGTCGATCAGCTGGTCGATGCCGAGTCCGACAACCTCTCCGTCCAGAACGTGACGATCGAGTCGATGACGACCGATCGGCTGACGATCGACGAGCTGACCGTCGAAGACGACGGCGGGGGAATCCTCTCGGGTATCTCCGACTTCGTCGGCGGGTTGTTCGGCGGCGACGGTGACGACGGCGAAACGAACGAAACCGCCGGTCAGAACGCCAGCACGCAGGCGGTCGAGGAGCTAACCGTCGAACAGTTCGACGTCGACGAGATCACGGTCGAGTCGATGACGATCGGCAGCCTCGAGAGTCAGGGGGACGGGGCCCAGACGGCCGAGAACGAGACCGAGAACGAAACCCTGGCGACCGAAAACGAGACGACCACGGGCGAGACGATTCCGTTGCTCTCGGCTGGGTCGATGACGATCGACAACGTTTCGGCCGACACGGTTACCGTCGGTGAAACCGAGCAAATCCAGGAACTTCCCGGGCCCGCACAAGGAAACGAGACGATGGACGAGGGTGATAACGAGACAATGAACGAAACGATGGGCGAGGGTGATAACGAGACGATAAATGAGAGTGAAAACGAAACAATGAACGAAACGGCGTCGCTCGGCGGACTCGGCTGACCGACACGAGTGAGCCGTTTCCACTCACGGCGAGTCGGCGCGGCGGTATCGGTCTGTTTCCGCGGAGCGCTATCGTCTCGTTGAGTCAGTGAACGCCCGCTGGCACGTAACTCGGTTCAACGATTCCTCTCGCCGTCCGGGCCGCTCTCCTCGTCGAACAACCGATAGTACGAGAGGGCAAGAACCGTCCGGCCGTCGCGGATCTCGCCGTCGGCCACCGCGTCGGTCAGGTCCGCGAGCGATCGCTCGGTCACGCGAATGCTCTCGTTGTGATCGAGTTGCTGTTCGGCGGTCGGCCGGCAGCCACGAGCGACGAAGCAATGCAAGACGGCGTCGGCGATCCCGTTTGCCGGCTCGACGGTCACCAGTGGCTCGAGTTCGTTGGCTTCGTAGCCGGTCTCCTCGGCGAGCTCCCGGCGTGCCGAGGCCTCGAGATCCTCGTCGTCCGGTTCGACCCCGCCGACGGGGAGCCCGCGGCTGATCCGCGCGACGGCTTGTCGCCATTCTTCGATACAGACGACGGTTCCGTCGGGCGTAAACGGCAGGATACAGACGCTCGCGGGTTCCGAGAGATAGTCGAACTCCGATTCGGTTCCATCGGGAAGTCGAACGGACTCGTTAACGACATCGAATCCCGGACAGGAGTAGGCTACTCGGCGCTCGCCCGTCTCCCAGGCGAGTGGGTCGGTTGGCATAGCGGACGGTACGGCGGTGAGCGTCAAAAACGCCGCGTCATATACGGACTCGAGCGTGGACGCTACCGGCCCTCTCGGCGGCACGGCCGCTCGTCCGTTCGCACACGTCGAGTGCCGTGGGACGCCACCGGCCGTCTCCTATGCGGTGCGTTCCGGTTGTGAGGTGCCCGTACCAGCCCTATAACAAAGCCACGGCGTGGTGAAGGTCGTCATTCAGAGGGTGATCCATGGATCAGCTAACTGGATTCCAGCGTGACTTGTTGTACGTGATCGCAGGGAAAGACCGGCCGTCAGGGCAGGAGATTCTCGACGACATCAATAGCTATATCGACCAGCCGGTCACCCACGGTCGGCTGTATCCGAACCTCGACACGCTCGTCGAGAAGGAATTCGTCGAGAAAGGAGCGCTCGATCGGCGGACGAACTATTACGCGCTGACGCCGAAAGGCCGACGCGCGCTCCAGCGCCGCCAGAAGTGGGTCGACCAGTACGTCGACGTCTGACTTCTGGCTCTGTTCTCTCGCGTGTCGTTCACCGGACTTCCATCGTCGCCGGCCGGGATCGTACCGAGAACGTCCCGCAGCTGTCATCAGCGGACATCGTCGAGATCGACGACGGCCTCGAGATCCACGGTCAGCCAGGCGTTCAGTTTCTCCTCGGTCGTTCCGTTGTGGGGGACGAACGTACAGCGATCGTTGCCGGACTCGTAGCGAACGACGATGGCATCGAACGCCGCCGGGCCCGCCGGGTCGTTCCCGTCGGTGCCAGCGATACGGTCGTGGACGGTTCCATCGTCAGTTCGGGTCGGAGGGCCGTTCATAGGTGGTCCAGGCGAGCGCCGTCGCCACCCTCCCGTAGGCACAGACGGTACAAAACGGCTACTAGTTCCGATATAGAACGCTCCCCTCCGGTGGGTACCGGTCCGGATCTCCCTCGAGCCATCGACTCGGGGCCGTAACGGAATCGTACGAGGTATCGAACGGTCGAAACGACACCATACACGTTCCTCTCGATTCGTGCCAGCGATCCGGAGCCACTGCCTCTGGGAACCGGTGGACCGAGTTACACACCGCTGGCAGCCCGCGGCTATGGACTAGTCGTCGAACTCGATCGTCTCGAGGTCGGCCTCGAGGTCCTCGACGTACTCGTTGAACGCAGCGACGAACGCGGGGACATCCTCGGCGAGCCGTCGCACCTCGGGGGCCGGTGGCGGGCCGTACTGCGAAAGGAGGTAGATCCCGTCGGAGCCGCCGACTCGCAGGTAGGAGACGACGTCACCGTCCCACTTCAGCTCCCAGCGGGTCCCCGAAACCGTCGTCGCGTAGGTGCCGTACTCGCCGTCGTACCGGTGAAGCTGGCTCGCGATCGCGTTGCCCACGTCGCGGATGCGGTCGACGATTCGATCCCGTTCGGCGACCAGTTCGGCCGTCGACTCGACCGCGGGGAACTCGTCGGGGACGTCCTCGAGGATCCCGTCGAACGACCGGACGTACTCGTTGTAGGCCGCGACGAACGCCCCGTAGTCGTCCAGTGCCCGTTCGAGCGCGGCGGGTTCGGGTGGCTGTTTGCTCGAGACGACGTACGTCTCCGACCCGGATTTCGGGTCGAACTTGAGATACTGCACGTCGCCGGCCTCGTACTTGAGCGTCCAGCTCCCGCCGTCGGTGTTGAACGTCTCCTGTCCGTAATCCCCACCCTGTAAGACGGCGAGCTCCCGCGCGATCTCGCCGGCGTGTGTCCGGACGCGAGTGGCCAGTTCGTCCCGTCGCTCGGCGATGTCGTCCATCCCCTCGATTTCCGTCTCGAGTCCGTCGGTCATTACTCGAGGGACGGGGCTCGTGGAGGGTAATCGTTGCGTCTCGAGCAGCCGATCGCTTCGGCCGAGACGACTACAGGGCCGCCTCCGCCGCGAGCGAGTCGACCGCGTCGAGGACGCGTCCACGCTCACGCTCGGCCTCGATGTGGCTCTCGAGCAGTTCTCGTCCGAGTAACTCGAGTTCCGGTACCCGTCGGCGTTCCCACTCGCCGTTCTCGAGGACCTCGACGTGTTGCTCGTCCGGTCGCCACTCGAATCGCCAGTCCCGACCACGGATCGCGACCGCCGGATCGTAGTTGCGAGCCCACACGGTGGTATCGAGGAGGTCCTCGAACGTCGCTCCGGTCGCGAGCCTGGGAAGCAGTCGGGGCAGGTCGCGCAGAGAGAACGGCCGCTCGACCGTCTCGTCGGGTCCGTTCGCGACGACGAACGGGACGTGCAACATCTCCTCGGAAACCTCCGGACCGTGACCGTAAACGCCGTTCTCGCCGAAGGCCTCGCCGTGGTCGCCGGTGATCGCGATCAGCGGGTCGCCGCCGACGTCCGCGGTGAGCTGCCCGAAGAACTCGTCGGTGTATCGAATCGAATCCTCGTAGCTGTCGACGAGCACGTCGCGAAAGACCGACTCGAACGGGAGCTCGTGCTGACCGGCGAACAGCGAGGCGTTCGCGGGGTAAGTCAGCAGCCGTGACCGCGAGCGGTAGCCACTCGGGGGGAAATACGGCATATGCACGTCGACGAGGAAGAGCCACAGGAAGTACGGTGATTCCGCTCCATCGAGCCACGCTCGAACGTCTCCGTAGAACGCCTCCCAATTCATGAACATGTCCTGACCCTGGTACCAGTTGGCGAGTTGGGCGGCGACGTCACCGATCAATCCGCGCTGGTCGGCGCCGCCGTCGACGAACCCCGCCGAAAGACTCTGTTCCATGAAATCCTCGAAGTGGTCGAAGTCGTGATCGAAGTCGAAGTAGCGCGACGTCCAGGGGTTGGCCGTGAAAGCGGCCGTCTCGTACCCGAGTTCACCGAACCGCTGGGGCAGCGACCGACGGGTTCGCATGTGGTTTCGCGTACATTCCGTGTAATCAGTTCCATCAGACTCGAGCGACGGGTTCTGGTACTGCCCCGTTAACATCGTCGCGACGGAACTGTTCGTCTCCGGGGCGGGTGCGATCGCGTTCTCGAACACGAGTCCGTCCTCGGCGAGCGAGTCCAGCGTCGGTGTGAGATCGTCGGGACCACCCATGAACCCGCAGTAGTCGGCCCGCCAGCTGTCGACGGTGATCAGGATAACGTCATCGAGATCCTGCTCCGGCTCGAGGCACCGTCGGTCGGTTCGAGTATCGGGATCGGTCATTGTCGCGGCTCGCGATTGGTATCTACTTAGTAATGTCACGGCTATGGGCAGGTACCCTCCCGGCGGAGCGAGCCGGGTGTCGATCCCGGACTCGTCCCGAAACAGAGCGAGTTCCGATTGGTCACGACGATAGTCGCAGAATAACAATATTCGTTTCGCAGTATAGATCGGACGAACCGATGGCACAGCACGACGAGAACCAAACCGGTGAGAGACAGCCACGAGCCACGGTCGAACTCCCCGCGGCGGTTCACGCCCGCATCGAGAAGCGACTCGCACACAGCGAATTCGACACGACCGACGAATACGTGACGTTCGTCCTCGAGGGAATCCTCGGCCGCGTCGAGGATGCCACCGACACTGAGGCGGTTACTGTAGTCGATCAAGAAGAGGTCGAAACCCGACTCCAGGCGCTTGGCTACCGCAGTTAGCGCGACTCCTCTACCAACCGACGGCGGTCGATCCCACAGCGCCACACCGTTTGCAACTCGCAGGTGCGAACTCTCGAACGGAACGCGGTTCTACTGTCGGACAGAACGGTTCGATGAGCGATCGTTCACGGGAACACCGTTCGCCTCTCGCGGTTCTCGCTTCGCGGTGCGGAAGGCGCGAGCGTCTCTCGTCGTGGTGCAACACAGCGGTCGTGCCGAGAGCGCAAGCGCGAATCGGTTGCTCGCTCGTGAAACGCCGCCAGCGGTTCGGCCAACGCCGAACCCGCACCGATCGAGAGCGGCCGTTTCCACAGGTGATCGCTATCGATCCGTGACCGCTGACTCCCCTGCTGTCCGATACCAGTTACTCGCTTTCGTTGGTCTCGTTCATTCCGGTTTCGTTGGTCTCGTTGGTCTCGTTCATTCCGGTTTCGTTGGTCTCGTTTTCCATATCCTGACCGTTTCCGGTCCCCTCTTCGGCTTCGGTTTCGTTGTCTTCCTCGGTCTCGTTTCCGTCGCCATCCCCGCCCGGGCCGCCACAGCCGGCAACGAGGGTGGTCGAGACAGCTGTCCCTGTTAGCGTCAGTATTCGCCTGCGAGTCGACGGCTTCTGTGTAGTCATACTGGTGGAATCGCTGCCGATGTCCATAAGCTGTCAGCCGACATACGCGTGGTCTGCGAGGCTTTCGGCACTATCCGTGGTCGCTGTCACTCGATCGGCCGAGACCGCGGCGTCTCCATTTCCGTCCGATCGTAGTCAGCAGTATTTGGCAGCAGATACATGACTGGTGCCAGTGAACGAAGCCCATGGTATCGATACCCGGGAAGTTCCACGAGCTGTTCGAAAAGAAGACGTTCGCCCACGTCGCGACGTTGACCGAGGAGGGGCTCCCCCACGTTACGCCGGTATGGGTCGACTACGACGCCGACGAGAACCGGCTCCTGGTCAACACCGAACGCGGCCGCCAGAAGGAGCGAAACGCTCAGCACAACCCCGGCGTCGGCGTCAGTATGACCGACCCGGACGACCCCTATCGGCATCTCTCGGTGATCGGGGAAGTCGACGAGATCACGACCGAGGGTGCTCGAGCACATATCGACGAACTCGCCCTGCGATATATGGACACCGAGGAGTATCCGAACCCGATCGAGACGGAACGCGTCCTGCTGCGAATTCGGCCGGACCGCGTCTTGTGACGCGGATCGTTCGTCCAGCGAAACGGCTCGAGCACCGTTCCTGTCGGATTTCTTTGAGGGGGACGATTAATGGACAGCGGTGTGGTCGGGACGCCCATGCAGACGGCATCCGACCTGCTCGTTAGCTGTCTCGAGGCCGAAGGCGTCGACCGCGTCTTCGGGGTTCCGGGCGAGGAGATCGAGGACCTGCTGTTCTCGTTGCGCGACTCCTCGATTCGGTTCGTTCCGACGCGCCACGAACAGGGAGCCGCGTTCATGGCCGACGTTCACGGCCGCCTGACTGGCGAGGCGGGCGTCTGCTGCTCGACGCTCGGTCCCGGCGCGACGAACCTCATCACTGGGGTCGCCGACGCCCAACTCGACAAGAGCCCGGTCGTCGCGGTCACCGGCCAGGGGAGTCGGGAGCGACTGCACAAGGAGAGCCACCAGGCCCTGGATATCGTCGACGTCTTCGAGCCGCTCGTCGCGTGGAACACCCAGATCGCCGAGCCCGAGATCACGCCCGAATCGGTGCGAAAAGCGTTCAAGATCGCTGAATACGAGAAACCGGGTGCGACCCACCTCGAGTTCCCCGAAGACGTCGCGAGCGAGGCCGTCGACGCCGACCCGATCCCGACTCGTGATCCGGTTCGGCGACCGGATCCGGACGCGGCGTCGGCCCACCGAGCGGCGCGGTTGATCGAGGCCGCCGAGCGTCCGATCGTCCTCGCGGGCAACGGCGCAGTACGGACCCGCACGTCGGAGCACATCCGTGCCATCGTCGATCGCGTCGGGATTCCGGTCGTCGAGACGTACATGGGCAAGGGCTCGATCTCCGACCGCGAGCCGGCCTCGTTGATGACGCTCGATTCGGGGCCCGAGGGCGAGGCCGGACTGGCAATCGAACGAGCCGACTGCGTCGTCGCCGTCGGCTACGATATCGCCGAGCACGATCCTGCCGGTTGGAACCCCGACCTCGAGAAGACGATCGTCCACGTCGATTACGAACCCGCAGAGGTGTATCGACACTACAACCCCGACGTGGAGATCGTCGCCGACGTGGGCGCGGCGCTTTCCGCCATCGACGATCGCCTGCCCGACGAGGCGTGTTCGCTGTGGTGTGACGACCTCCACGACCGACTGCTCGAGGCGGTGACCGAGGCCCCGGCCGCGGACGATCCGGTGACGGTGAGAAACGCGTTGCCGCTGTTGCGCGAGGCGATGGCTGACTCGGACGTCCTCGTCTCGGACGTGGGCAGCCACAAGATGGCGATCGCCCAGTCGTTTCCGACCTACGAGCCGAATACGTGCGTGATCTCGAACGGCCTGGCGAGCATGGGGATCGCCGTCCCAGGCGCGCTCGCGGCCGATCTGGCGGTCGATTCGAACGTGGTCGCGGGGACCGGCGACGGCGGCTTCATGATGAACGCGGCGGAACTCGAGACCGCGACGCGGCTGGCGTGTGGATTCACGACCGTCGTCTTCGACGACGAGGATTACGGACTGATCTCCGAGAAGCAACGCGAGCATCGCGGCGAGCACGTCGGCACGGCGTTGACGACGCCCGATCTGGTGACGTTCGCCGAGAGCTTCGGCATCGAGGCCTATCGCCCCGACACGTGGGCCGAGATCCAGGCGGCGTTCGCCGAGGCCGTGCCCTCCGACGAGTTGGCGGTGATCCATATCCGACTCAAGTGAGCGACCGCTCGACCGTTCCGGATCCCGAAGGCGAGGCCGGCCCCATCGGCGCTCGAGGGCAGGGAGTTCCACGCCGGATGATCGGACGAACGGATCGCGGAACTCGATCGCCGGATCGCCGATCGGGTGTTCGATCTCTACGGGATCGCCCTCGAGAGCCGGGAACGGATTCGTCGCGAATTCGGGGATCGTTGACTCCGGAACGGGCTGGGTCACGTTCGTCGACCGGCACGGACGGAAGGATTCTTCACCGGGTACGCTTATACAGGGGTATGCCCGGCACAGGAGCGGTCGTGGCCACAGCACCGGCGAGTTCGCGAACGGATCGTGATACCCCGTGACCGACGATGCGGTGGCGGAGCTGGATCGACGAACGGTTCTCAGTGGGGTCGCCGGCCTCAGTGGGGTCGCCGTTGCTGGCTGTTCGGCGTTCGAGCGGGAGACCGACGGGCAGACGACCCAGGTCGACGAGGACAGGGCTCGAGCGTTAGCGACGCGGTTCGCCCCGTCGTTCTATTTCGATACCCACGAGCCGTGGTTTCCGACGGACCCGCGACCGTACAGTAGCGAGCGCGACGGCGAGACGGTGGTCACCGGATTCGACGCCTTCGACGGCTACCACGAACGGTACAGTGATAGCGAGCCGCCGAACCCGACGGTGTTCTATCACGCCGTCGAGTACGAGGACTCGCCGCTGGCAGTCGTCCAGTTCTGGTGTTACTCGGCGTTCGATCAGTTCACGACCAACTTCCACTGGCACGACTGGGAAGTGCTCCACGTCTTCGTCGACACGGAGACCGAGGAGCCCCAACTGTACGTCGCCAGCTCTCACTCCCGGACCGTTCCCAACAACGAATTTCTGGACCCCGAGCCCGACATGACGCCCCGAATCCTCTCGGAACTGGGCTCGCACTCGAGTGCGCTTTCGGTCAACGACGTGGCCGACCGCTTCCAGCGGGTCGCCGTCGAGGACCTGCTTGCCGACATCACGAACACGGCCCTCGAGGGGATCGAGGACCTCGCCGATATCCCGCTGGCCTACGGGCTGCCACGCGACGAGGGCTCGACGCTCCCCTATCTCGTCCCGGAGTACGAGGGACAACCGATATACGACCACGAGAAGCTACCGTCCGTCACCCGCGAGTCGCTGATCACCGACGAGCTAACCGTCCGTTCGTTCGACGCGCTGACGTCACCGCCGACGGATCTCCCGGCGCGGGAAACGGGGCTCGTCTTCCAGCACCGTGACCGGCCGGGCGAGGCAGACATCGAGTACGAGCTGGTTCCGAGCACCGATCTCGAGCACATCACGGCGTTTACCGGGCCACAGTTGAGCTTCGAGTTCTCGGTTCCGGATCAGGTCGAAGACGCCCTCGCTGGCCATCTCACGACGACGGGGACGCCGTGGAGCCAGCCTCGCTACGAGAACCCGGCAGCGGACATCTCCGTCCCGACCCATCGGACGGCCCTGGCCGATCGGTACGATGCTATCGGCGAGGCCGCACCGATCAACACCGTCGTCAGCCGCGTTACGGAAACGATCACGGCCGAGGACGCACCAGTCGACGAAGGGCTGACCACGACCGATACGAGCCTCGAGGCGGTCGCCCTGCTCGAAAGCGACCCCGAGGCGGTCCCGACGTTCGGCGGCGTCGCCGTCGCACAGGGCGTTCCGGCCGGTGACCATCGACTGACGGTCAACAGTGCCGGTCGCGCGCCACACAGCGAGCGCGTCTCCGTTTCGGCGGACGGAGACGGAACCACGACGGTTGCCGGCGTCGACGGCGAGATCCCGCTGGTCGCTCGCGACCGGGCGACGAAACTCGAGGTCGGCGACGAAACGGTGGCGACCGATCTCGCGGCGGTGGCCGTCGAAGACGACTTCGCCGGGCGACTGTACGAATCGTCGGTCGACGGGAGCGACGCCGTTTACGTTCACGACGGCGGGGCTTACACGACCGAGGTTCGTGACGGCGACGACGCCGTCGGGGCCTATCGAGTTAACCCGGAGCCCGGGGCCAAAGCGGCGGTTCGCATCGAGCGGCCGGAGACCGGGAAAGCCTCGCTCGCCGAGTTCGTGGTGGACGTCGCCGAGGAGACCAGGGTGGAGATCGCGTCCCTCGACGACGAAGCGGGTGATACTGATGCGACCGACGACGACAGAGCCGAGTGGTCCGACGATGACGACACAGCGGACGATGCCACCGACGAAAGCCGCGGCTCTTCGACCGCCGTCACCGGACTCGAGCGCGCTCTCGCGGCCGTGGTCGACGCTGCACGGCGAGCCGCCGAACGCGCACGCGATGGGGACCGAGGCAACGCCGACAGACAACTCGAGACCGTACTCGAGCGACTCGAGCGCGTATCGGAGCGACTCGCCGAGGCTCGTGACGAGGTGCCCGAGTCGCTCTCGAACGCATCGGAGAAACGACTCGAGCAGGCGACGCGCCGTTCCGAACAGGCCCGAAACGCCGAGAAACTCTCCCATACCCCCTGAAAGTCGATGCACGCTCGACCGCATGGCGGCTTTCGGGCGGCGTAAAACTCGTTTCAGCGACCGTTATCGGGTCGCTCGCCCGGCGAGTTCACAGGACGAGCTGTTCGACGATCGGTTCCCGGAACAACAACAGCACGACGTTGTTAGTCGCACAGACGCCATACACCGCAGCCACGCCGATGAGGAACACCCCATCGACTGGTTTTGACAGTACGTAGCCGATCAGGACGACGAGCACTGCGTAGATGGTGCCAGCAAGCAAAACGCCGGGTAGTCCGATGGTATCGTAGAACAGCGTGGTAAGCGGATTCAGTTCGGTGGCGTAGGGCACGAGGAACAGAAAGACCGTGGCCACGAGGTCCACCAGCCACAGTGTCCCGAACGTGACCCGTAGGGGTCGGTTCGTCGGTCTCTCCAGCTCGGGTCGTACCGAAATCGTCGTTTTCATCCCTCTGCTTCGGAGTTGGTGGCCGACGTATTTAGGCTGACCAAATTCTGGCCTATTGGGTCGTATAGACGTTGATTTGGGTCTATTACACACGGGAGACACCGGCGGACAGCACCGTATCCGCGAGGTCGGCTTTCCGAGACGCACGCTGGCGCTCTGTCGGGCCGAGAGCCGCTTCTCGAGCGAGGCCGCTATTGGCACCACGACCGCTCGCGTACACCGCGTACGTCTTCGGTCAAATCGACCAGGACATCGAATCAACAGTCAGTAACGCGACAGGATTTACAAGAGACGTACTCACGTCTGTGAACCCAGATTGATTGCGGGAGAAGTGGGCCGGCGCAGATTCGAACTGCGGTTACGGCCACCCGAAGGCCGAAGGATACCAAGCTACCCCACCGGCCCGCATGTCGAGTGTACGCGTCCGGTCGTTTAACGCTTCCGAAACCCACCGTCGGACCGCCCGAGGGGACGCCGGTTCCTCGAGCCGAACCCGCCGGAAAGCACCATCAAAACCGCTCGTAGCCGTCCGTATCCAGATAGTGGTGTGCGACCGTGATCGCTTGATCCGCGTGCAGTAATTCGGGTCCGAGTCGAAGCCGCCGATCGGCGAACGCCTCGAGGACCGCCGTTTCGTCGGCGCTGAAGTCACGATGATCCGACAACACGAAGATCGGATCCGCGAGCGCGTCCGTCCCCACGTCGACGACCGCCTCGCCGTCCTCGTGGAGCTGGACGATCGGCCCGTCGTCGGCGATTGCCTCGAGGGTGGCCTCGAACCCGCGACGGTAGAGTTCGATACCGGGACTGGGTTCGGCGGGCAGTGCGCCGATCGCGTCGTCGCGGTGCTCGAGGGCCGTACGGACGAGCGCGGCGGTGCTTCGCTCGTCGGGATTGAGTCGCCGGAGGTCGCTCCCGTCGAAGGTGATCGTGAACTCGTCCTGGACGATCAGGTGAACGCGAACGGCCTCGCGGATCCCATGGGAGGTGACGAACGAGGCGGTGATCGACCGGCAGAGTGCGTCGAGACGGCCGGCACCGCCTGCGAGGTCGTCGAGCGAGAAGTTGCCGTCGGTGGGCACGTCGTGACCGATGAGCACGAACTGGCGCATAGGGACGCAACGGCGACGGTCGGAATAGCTCCCACGATTCGTCCCGAGGGGGGATCGATGTGAACGTCGTACGCTATCTCGGATAGAAACACAGTGATCTGTGTGCTTAAGAGATAATTAGGTACATTCTATGATCCTCCCGAACGGCGAGACGGACGCGATGAGCGACGTCAAACGCTGGGTCGGCGCTCGAGGACGGTCCGGGCCAGCCCGAGTCCGGGCGCACCGTCGCGGTACCAGATCACGACGGCAACGGCAAAGAGCCCGATCTGGACCCACTCGTAGGACCCCATCGCGTAGTAGTGGAGGATCGCATCGAGAATGCCGGCCACGGGGTCTTCGGGTGGCTGTTCGAGGATCGGCCACAGGAGATACGACGCGCTCGCGAACTCCCCCGAGAGCACGCCGGGTGGCACGTCCGAGCAGAGATGCGAGCAGTAACCGACGAGAAACGCCATGCCGACCGCACGGCGCTCGAGTCGATCCGCGATGGCGCGGACGAACGGAACGAGGACGGCGACGACGAGAAGCGAGTGTGAGAGGGTTCGACCGCCGGGCAGGAGCCCGAAATTCCACGCGAGGGGTTTGTCGATCAGGTCGGGCATCTGTGACCCGATCGCGAGCGCGATCGTGGGGATGGCACGCGGGGGGCTATCGAATCGGCGACGGGTCACGGCCGTGTACAGGAGATAGGCGACGGCGAGGTGTCCCCAGGGCCACATCCTGCGGGCGTACAGCGGAGACGGACATAGGCGCTTCGACTCGAACGGCGGTGGCCACTGCATAGGCATGGCCAACCGTTTCCCCCGTCTCCCGTATGCAGTGACTACATGGCAAAATCAGAGCCCTCGCAGTCGGGCGGCGACCGACAGTTGCTCGCGATGCTCGAGGGACGGTCCTGTCACCACTGTTCGGAGGGCGAACTCGAGCGGGCAAGCTACAAGGACAACAGGGCGGTCATCTGTGACAGCTGTGGGACGCCACGGGTACAGCTCTGGTCGGTCCCGCTCGATTAGCGCTCGAACACATCGATCCAGCCCTCACGACTGCGAACGGCACACCAGTCGCTGTGGGCGTCGTAACAGCGCGAATCCATTGATTTGCCACAGCGACACCAGTGCTGTGCGTCGCCGGGAACGGATCGGTGACAGAGCGGACAGCGGGTTTTCATGTGAGATGGTACCACAGGCCTGTACGTAGTGCTTTTCTGCGCACAACTGACCAGTTCCGGAGTGGACCGGAACCGACTCACCGCGCTCGTGATCCCGAGTAGTCGTGGCCGACGACGAGAGCGAGCGCGTGAAGCGCCAGCAGACCGACGAACAGCGACAGGCGACTGATCGAGTCGATTCCGGCGAGAATCACGGGGAGATAGACGACCGGCAACAGGGTTCCGATCCAGAATCCGGCGGCGGTGACGGAGTGGTGCAGACGCATCGTCGAACCTATCGCATCGACTGGAGGTCGACGAACGAGTCGTCGTGGGCCGTGATCCAGTTGGTCATCAGTTCGTCCTCGCTGGCCCCATGCGGAAAGATCGCACACTCGTCGGGAGCGTTGTCGTTTTCGATCGTCACGTGATCGAACTGGACAGTCGGTTCCTCGCTATCTGGCAGGTGAACGTCGGCATCGGTCATGGGGTATCAGGCGACGGATACTCGCGCCGGGCACTGCTACCGGAGCCGATACCATTGTTATCGAGATGCTAATCCAACGATCCGGGGCGATAGGTCCCGGTTCCGTGCCGATTGCAGTCGGTCAATCGCACGAGCGAGACCGTGACGAAAACTGACGTGTACGGGCGTGCTACGTAACCGAACCGGGCGGAAACCGCTCCGAACGAGACGGCGTAACGACACGTTTCGACCGATTATCTCGATATTGTCGGCCTGGAATCAAGCGTCAGCTCGCGTGTGATCGTCTCCCCGTCCCGCCGAAGGCGAATCGTGACCGTGTCTCCGGGACTGGTCTCGAGTGCGAGATACGTCGCGAGTGCGTGATGGTCGGGGATCGGGTGCCCGTCCATCGCGAGGACGACGTCGCCGCCGACGGGGAGCGATTCGCCCCGTCGCTGGACGGTCCCCGTGGACGGCTGCAAGACACCGTCCGCACCGGAGCCGTCGACGACATCCGTGACGATGACCCCTGTCGCCGCCTCGAGGTCGTTCGCTTCGGCGACGAGGCGGTCGACGGGTCTGCGTTCGATCCCCATCTCGGAGTGATCGTACGAGCCGGTCTCGACGAGCGCCGGGATCACGCGTTCGGCGAGCGCCGCCGAGATCGCGAACCCGATGTTGTCGCCGCCGCCGGAGTTGATCACCCCGACGACGTCGCCCTCGAGGTCGACGAGCGGACCGCCGCTGTTACCGGGATTGACGGCGGCGTCGGTCTGAACGACGTTCGGGTAGGCGAACTGCCGATCGGGGAAGTCGAGCGTCCGGTCGACGCCGCTGACGATTCCGGTCGACATCGTCCCCTCGAGCCCGTAGGGGTTGCCGACGGCGGCGACCTGTTGCCCGACGACGGGTCGTCGGTCGGTCAGGGAGAGCGGCGTCACCCCGTCGGGAACGTGGTCGACCTCGAGGACGGCCAGATCGCTGTGGTAGTCGCGACCGGCGAGCGTGGTGCTCGTCCAGTCGCCAGTGATGTACTGGAGGTCGGCCACCTCGCCGTCGGCGATGACGTGATCGTTGGTGACGACGTGACGCTCGTCGTAGAGAAACCCCGACCCCTGCCCACGCCCCTCCGCGCCGGTTGCGGGGTCCTCGATACCGAACACGCGGACCTGGGTGACCGCTTCGATGATCGCGTTGTAGAGGTCGGTAAAGGCGGATCCCGCCGCGAGGTTCCCCCGGTCGATCGTATAGGACGAGTCTCCCTCGATCGAACTGTCGACTCGGGGCTCGGCACAGCCGGCGACGGCACCGGCGAGCCCGGCGCTCGCAGCCGCGAGAAACGAGCGCCGACCCAGTCGGGAATCGTGCATGGTCGGGGGATAGGATCGAATCCATTTGAACCTCCGGACTCTCTTCGGAGACGAGTCCGGGGCCGTGCAGACGACTGCTCGGCGGGAGGACGCTCTCCCCTCGAACCCACAGCGGCCGCGGTGGCTACGCTCGCCGGCGTCTGAGGTATCCCGGTCGATGGGTCCGGGCAGCGACGGTCGTCCCAGCGAAGGGAAAACGTGTTACCCGCGGCTCCCCCACTCTCGAGACATGATCACGGAAGACGCCCGCGCGTTGCTGGCGACCGGAGCCGTCTGTGACTCCTGTCTCGGGCGGCCCTTCGCCGAGCGGAGTTTCGGGCTGACCAACGCCGAACGCGGTCGGGCGCTACGGACGACGGTCGCGCTGGCCGACGACGAGGACTTCGATCCCACCGATCCCGCGGACTGCTGGGTCTGTGAGGGGTACTGTGGCACGTTCGACGCCATCGCCGAGACGATCGTCGAGGTCCTCGAGGGCGTCGACTTCGCCACCTATCAGGTCGGCACACGGGTGCCGCCGCTGGTCGAGGAGAACGAGCGACTCCTCCGTGAGGACGCCGACCTCGAGCCCGAGGTCGGGGAGTCGATGAAACGCGAGATGAACCGCGAAGTGGGACGACGCGTCGGTGCGAAGACGGACACCGAGGTCGACTTCGATCGGCCCGATGTCCTCGCCGTCGTCGATCTCGAGGGGTTCGATCCGCGCGAAACCCTCGAGTCGGGAACCGTCACGAGCCACGCGGTCGACGTCCAGATCAACCCCGCGTTCGTCTACGGCCGGTATCGCAAACTCGAGCGGGACATCCCACAGACGGAGTGGCCCTGTCGGGAGTGTGGCGGCAGCGGGAGTCAGCTGGGCGACGGCGGCGAGGAACCCTGCGAGTACTGCGGCGGCTCCGGGTATATGTACGACACGAGCGTCGAACAGGTCGTTCGCCCCCACGTCGTCGCGGCCATGGACGGCGACGAGGGCACCTTCCACGGCGCGGGACGGGAGGACGTCGACGCCCGCATGCTCGAGGGCGGTCGGCCGTTCGTCCTCGAGGTGAAACGACCGCAGACGCGCGATCCCGATCCCGAAACGCTCGAGCGCGAGATCAACGAGGCCGCCGACGGGGCAGTCGAGGTCGCGGGACTCCGGCTGGCGACCTACGAGATGGTCGAGCGGGTCAAGGAACACGACGCGAGCAAACAGTACCGGGCAGACGTCGAGTTCGCGGAGCCGGTCGACGAAGACGCCCTCGAGACGGCGCTCGCCGAACTCGAGGGGACGACCGTCGATCAGTACACCCCCGAACGGGTCGACCACCGGCGAGCCGGACTGACCCGCGAGCGGACGGTGTACGGGATCGGTGCCGATCTCCGCTCGCCGACCGAGGCCGAAGTCCGGATCCACGGCGAAGGCGGCCTCTACGTGAAGGAACTCGTCAGCAGCGACGGCGGCCGGACCGAGCCGAGCCTGGCGGGCGTCCTCGAGACCGACGCCGAGGTGACGGCACTGGACGTGACCGCCGTCGAAGGCGAAGACGAGCCGTTCGAACTCGAGGAGTACTTCCTGGACGAACCACGCGACGACGCCGAACCGGCATCGGGAGACGCCTGAAACGGTCTCCCGTCCGTCAGTACCGGTGGGACCGGGACCGCCCTGCGGTCCCACCGGTCGATCGGGACAGGAAACCGTATGCGACGGTTTGGCTGTCACTGACACCCGGCCACCACAGGTCGCGGCTGGGCCGGCACTGGCCGAGGGGTGTCCGCCTGAACCCCCCCCGGTTCGGCCACGCGGCCTGTGCCCTCTCGCACCAGGGCTACGGTTCGGCGAGTTCGTCGACGACCGAGTCCTCGAGGTGGCGTTTGAGAACGCGGAAATCCGCCGCTCGCTTCCGACCGACCACCGCAGCCAGTTCCTCGAACGTGATTTCGTCGTCGTAGTATGCGGCAGCGATCTCCTGCTCGAGCGCGCCGTCGCGGACGTGTTCGAGGTAGTCTTCGAGCGCAGCGACGAGGAGCCCGGACCGGCTCGTTCCGAGCGCAGTCGAGAGAACGCCCGCCGACTCGAGGAGTCGAGTCGGGACATCGAGTTCGATTGTTTCCGTCTCCGAATTCACGACACGCCGTTTCGCGCCCACGGATAAATATCGTGTGACACGTCCGGGACCGACAACGCAACGGTTTAGCACCCGGCGACGGATCCACGGAGTATGCCATTCGGCGTCGACGAGGCCGGCAAGGGCCCCGCCCTGGGATCGATGTTCGCCGCGGCCGTCTCCCTCGAGGACCCGGCCGACCTCCCCGACGGAATCAGGGATTCGAAGCGGCTCACGCCCGCTCGACGCGAGGAACTGGCGGCGACCCTGCGGGACGACGATGGGATCGCGGTCGGCGTCACCGAAGTCACGCCGGCACGGATCGACGACCCCGAGACGGACATGAACTCGCTCGCGGTTGCGGCCCACGCCGAGGCGATCGAGGACGCCGTTGCGAACCGCGACCGCGACGCCGGTGCCGCGAGCGACCCGATTTCCGGGCTCTGTGACGCTTGCGACACCGACGCCGACCGGTTCGCACGCCGGGTCGCGGCGGCCTGCTCTCTCGAGTCGATCGCCGTCGACGCACGTCACGGAGCCGACGACGAGTCGCCGCTGGTCGGCGCGGCGAGCATCGTCGCCAAGGTCGAACGCGACGCACACGTCGCCGCCCTCGCCGACGAGTACGGGGAGATCGGCAGCGGCTATCCGGGCGATGCGACCACCCGCGAGTTCCTCGCGGCGTACGTCGACGAACACCGCGAACTCCCGCCGTTCGCACGCGAATCGTGGTCGACCTGCGAAGACGCGCTCGCCGCGGCCGAACAGACCGGCCTCGAGCAGTTTTAGCGTCTGTCGTTCCCGTCGACGAGCCCACCGATGGAACGCACCGACGATGCGTAGCGCTCAAGACGCTCGTTGACCTTTAGGCAACCAGTGGTACGAGAGGTGGCTGCAACGGTGTTCGTCGATCCGTTCGCCGCGATGAACGCGATCGGACTCGTCGCGTTCGCGCTGGTCGGGGCGACCAAGGCGATCCGCGAGGAGTTCGACCTGTTCGGCGTCACCGTCGTCGGACTCGTCACGGCGTTCGCCGGCGGTGCGACGCGAGACATCCTCGTCGATCGGGTTCCGCTAGCGCTGCAGTCGCCGGTCGAGATCGCCCTCGGGTTGGTCGGCGTGGCGCTGGCGATCGGCGTGAGCGTCGCCGTCGATTCGGCGGACGATCATCCGATTACGCTGCTCTCCGACGCCGTCGGACTCGCCGCGTTCGCCACGGCCGGCGCTATCGTCGCGACCGACGTCGGCGTCTCGGGGTTTGGCGTCGTCACGATCGCGACGATCAACGCCGTCGGCGGCGGTGCGTTCGCGGATATCCTGCTGGACCGATCGCCGTTCATTCTGCTCGAGGACTTCTATGCGAGTTGTGCAGTACTCGGCGGTGGGACCTACTGGGTGGTCGTCCTCCTTGGGGCCTCCGGGAGCGTCGCCGCGGCGATCTGTGCAGCGGTGACGGTCGGAACGCGCATCGCCGCCGTCACCTACGGCTGGCGGCTTCCGACGGCACAGGTGCTTCGGACGAGCGCGTGATCGACGACCGAGAACGGGTCCCGTTTCAGTTCGCACGCCAGAGTGCGTAGACGTAGCAGCCGACCCCGAGAAAGACCAGCAGCGACGAGAGCGCGTTGAGGGCCGCCGACCGCGTGACGACGGCACCGAAGGTGAACACGCCGCCAGCGACGAGACAGCCCGCAGCCACGGCCAGCACCGATCGCGGTCCGCGACGCTGGCCGTACAGCATCGCTCCCACGGCGATCGCGATGACGCCGAAGCCCAGTTCCGCAACGGTCGCCGCCAGCGGATCGTTCGTGATCGTCGCGTAGGCTATCACGACGAAGTAGCCGACGATCAGGGCAGTGATCGCTCGAGAGCGTGCCGTCGATCCGGCAGTCACGTCCATGACTCGATCAATCGGCTCCCACGCCTTAGCCTTCGAGGGTTTCGGCCCACTCGAGGTCCAGTCCCTCGTGGACGACGAACTCGAGGGCGTTGACGAGGTAGTGAGCGACGACGACGACCAGGAGACTCTCGGTGGCGATGAAGACGGCCGCGAGAACGAACCCGAGGAGGCCGGTGACGACGATCCCGATCGAGCCCTGCATGCCGTGACCGAGCGCGAACGCGATCGACGAGCCGACCGCGAGCAGCCACGGCGAGATGCCGAAGCCGGCGGCGGGGACGCCGATCAGCGCCGCCCGAAAGAGGAACTCCTCGAAGACGGCGATGATCGGGAGGACGCCGCCCAACAGGAGCAGCCAGTCGCCGGTCGAATCGGGCGCTAAGAGCTCCCGCAGGTCCTCGTCGTGATCGAAGCCGAGGTGGGTCGCTGCCGCCGCGGCGAGTTCGTTCCCGACGTAGACGACGACGCCGACCGCGATCCCCCAGCGCAGCCCCGTCTCGAGGGCCGAGACGGAGGCGTCGATCCCCAGCGCCGACGGCGGAATCGCCGTGTAGACCGCCGCGCCGAGTAACACGAGCGCGAACAGGCCCTGCGAGAAGGCCACGTTCGCCAGGACCATCCCGGTCGACAGCGAGTCCGGATCGACGTCCTGATCGAGCCGTCCCCGTCGATCGTCACCGAGAGCGGCGGCCGAGTGCTCGCTCGAGCCGTCGGAGGCAGTCGCGGGGGTGCTCTCGTCACCGGTCGTGCCGGTGCTGTTCGTGCGTTGTGCTGGGTCGAGGTTCGACGGCTGTTCCTCCGGTCGGACGGCTCCGTCGGCAGCCCGATTCGCAGGGACGGCTCCGTCCCCGTCGGTATCGGCCGGCGACTCGTGGGGTCGGGGGCTCGAGTCGGTGGCTGTGCCGTCGGAATCGGCCTCGACCGACGCGTCGGCCAGGGCTTCGGGCTCGTCGCTTGGGTCCGCGGGACCGTCGCTAAACGCCGATTGGGTCAGATGCGATAAAACGAGCAGCAATACGAGGACGACGCCCGTAATCCCGACGAACGTCGCCCACTGGGGCATTTACTGTGGGCTGGGGTTCGAGCCGCCGGCGGAGCCGACGGTGCCCTGGTCGAACGCCGTCCCGGTGATCGACTTGAGCCGATCGACCAGCGAGTCCTTCTTGGGTTCGCCCATCAGGGCGACGTCGAGGACTTCGCTGATGTTCGCACAGGGGATGATCTCGATCATCTCCTCGTACTCCTCCTCGATCATCACGTCCTGCTTGTTCGCTTCAGGGATGATGACCTTGGTACAGCCGGCCTTGGCGGCGGCTTCGATCTTGTGGGTAACCCCGCCGACCGGCAACACGTCGCCCCGAACCGACAGCGAGCCGGTCATGGCGACCGACTGGTCGACCGGGATGTTCTCGAGGGCACTGATGACGGCGGTCGCCACCGTGATGGAGGCGGAGTCACCGTCGACGCCCTGTTGCCCGGCCTGGACGAACTGGATGTGGATATCCTTCTCCGAGAGATCGACGTCGGAGAACTTCTTGATGATCGCGGAGACGTTCTGGACCGATTCCTCGGCCATCTCCTGGAGTTTGCCGGTCGCGATCACCTGACCGCCACCCTGTGCGGGGGCGATTTCGGCCATGACCGGGAGCATGATACCCGAGTCCTCGCCCATGACCGCGAGGCCGTTGACGCGGCCCTCGACGCCGCCTTCGTTGACCTGCAGTTCGTAGTCCTTGCGACGCTCGATGTAGTCGTCGGCGAGTTGCTGTTCGATCGAGCGCGAGCGTCGCTTGGCCTGCAAGACGTCGTCCCGGGTGGTGTACTCCTTGTCCTCGGCGCGGGCGATGTCGCCGGCGACGCGGACCAGGCCACCGAGGCTGCGGAACAACAGCGTGAGGTGGTTCTTCCGGCCCGACCGGCGCTTGGCCTCGAGGATGACTTCCTCGACGGCGTCGTCGGTGAAGTGTGGCAGGCGGCCGTCGCGTTCGACCTCCTGGGCGATGAAGCGGGCGTACTTGCGCCGCATCTCGGGGGTGTCCTCGATGGTGTCGTCCATGTAGACCTCGTAGCCGTACCCTTTGATCCGGTTGCGGAGCGCGGGGTGCATGTTCTCCATGGCGTCGAGGTTCCCGGCAGCGACCATGATGAAGTCACAGGGGACGGGTTCGGTCTGGACCATCGCGCCCGAGGAGCGCTCGGACTGGCCCGTGATGGCGAACTCGCCTTCCTGGATGGCCGTCATCAGCTTCTGCTGGGTGCGGATGTCGAGCGTGTTGATCTCGTCGACGAACAGCACGCCCTTGTTGGACTTGTGGATCGACCCCGGCTCGACGCGGTCGTGGCTCGGGGTCTCCATGCCGCCGGACTGGAAGGGGTCGTGACGGACGTCGCCCAGCAGTGCACCGGCGTGGGCACCGGTCGCGTCCTCGAAGGGTGCGACGCGCTGATCGCCGTTGTTGACGATCATGTTGGGCACCATCGCGTCCGAGCCACGACTGGTGTAGCGGAAGATCAGCCAGATGATCCCTGCCGCGAGGACGCCGAGCAGAATGCTGGCGGGGCTGAGGATCGCGTAGCCGATGACGACCGCGATGATGATCCACATCAGGATCGAGCGCATCTGGTTGCGCTTGCGGGCCTCCTCCTTGTGGGCGTCGATGATCTGTTCGCCTTTCCCGGCGGGAACGGTTCGGACCTTCGGCTCGTTGCCGTCGTCGGGATTGTGGTAGACTAAAACGTCCTGAAGATCCTCCTTCGGAAGCAGTTGGCTCATCGCCTTCGCCAGCATCGACTTGCCGGTCCCCGGCGAACCGATCATCATGACGTGCCGGCGCTGCTTCGCCGCCTTGATAATGATATCTCGCGCTTCGTCCTGGCCGATGACCTGATCGACGAGTCGATCGGGGACCTCGATGTCCTCGGTCGAATCGATCTTCAGACCGCCCAGGAGGTCGTCCTCGGCGATCTCCTCGTCGACCTCGACGCCGGGATCGACCTCGACCGTGCTCCCGAGGTCCTCGACGGTCTCGATGTCGTCGTCCTCGTCGTCGGACGGCGTCTCGAATTCGTCGATCGGATCGTCCTCGTTGGAGGCCGGATCGAAGTCCTCGATCGGGTCGTCGACGTCGTTGTGGCGGTCACCGTCCTCCTCGAGCGGCGACCGATCTCCCTGACGCTCGGGCTCGTCCTCGTCGGGGCGAGCGTCCGAAGCGTCTTCGGGAGGGTCGTCAACGTTCGTATCGTTACTCATAGAACTCTGTTCAGTACCTGATTCGAAGGGATTGGGACTGATATACTTTCTCCATGCGGAGGATGGTGTCAGTTGCGGATACCGGGGGGAACAGCGCCCGTGGATGGGAATCAGCGCACAACACCGACTTCTTTAATACGCTGTTACTATATTTGGAATATATTGTTGGTTGATCTGTCCCGATCGAATACTATCGGTGGTGGGTGGTAACTGATCATGTCCGGACACGAACGATGCGTCGACATCGCGGTTCCTCGGAAACTCGCCACGCTTAAGCGCTGTGCCCGTACAGTGTCCGGCATGACTCGGGGGTTCTACATCGGTCGGTTTCAGCCCTTTCACAATGGCCACCGGAGCATGGTCGAACAGATCGCCGCGGACGTCGACGAACTCGTCCTCGGGATCGGCAGCGCCGACGACTCGCATACCGTTCGGAACCCGTTTACTGCGGGCGAACGGATCATGATGATCACGAAATCGCTCGTCGATTACGATCTCGTCACGTACGCGGTCCCGATCGAGGACCTCGAGCGAAACTCGGTGTGGGTGAGCCACGTCCAGAGCATGAGTCCCGACTTCGATGTCGCCTACTCGAACAATCCACTGGTGATCCAACTCTTTCGTGAGGCCGATATCGACATCCGCCAGTCGCCGATGTTCAACCGAGAGGTCCTCGAGGGGTCGGAGGTCCGCGAGCGGATGATCAACGATGGCGACTGGGAGTCGCTCGTCCCCGATGCCGTCGTCGAAGTCGTCGACGAGATCGACGGCCTCGAGCGCATCCAGATGGTCAGCGACTCGGACTCGAACGGGGAGTAGCGGTCCATCCTCGGCGATGCCGAGGCGTATCGATTTTCACCGATCGTCCCGTACGGCGACCATGATCACCCTCGCGTCCGATTTCGGCACGCCGTATCCGGCGGCGATGAAGGGCGTCTTGTTGCAGCGAACGGACGCCAGATTGGTCGATGTCGCACACGATTTCCCCCGGCAAGACGTCCGGACGGCCGCGTTCTGGCTTCGAGAGGTCTTGCCGTACTTCCCGCCTGCGACCCATCTCGTCGTCGTCGATCCCGGCGTCGGAACCGACCGGAAGGGAATCGTTCTCCGTGCCGGTGGGCACCTGCTCGTGGGCCCGGACAACGGCGTTTTGCTCCCTGCAGCGCGGCGGCTCGCAGGCGGGGCGGATCGACTCGACACGTTCGTGATCGACGAGCGGACGCTCGGCCCCGTCGAACCGACGATGGCCGTAGAATCCGTCCGCGAGTCGGCGACGGATCGGCCACTGGCGAGCAACACGTTCCACGGACGGGACGTCTTCGCACCCGCCGCCGCCGGCGTTCACGAGGCCGATATCGACGCACTCGATTCCCTCGAGTGGCTCGAGTCGGGATCAGTGGGCGTCGATCTCGAGTTTCCCCGGGCCACCATCGAGAACGAGCGAGCGACGGGCGAGGTGGTGGTGGTCGACGGCTTCGGTAACGTCATCACGAACGTTCCGGGCTCGTATCTCGACGGACGGGAACGGGTCGTCGCGAACGGGGCCACCGTTCCGGTGGGCGAGACGTTCGCAGCCGTCCCCGTCGGAGACCGACTCGCGACCGTCGGGAGCCACGGCTCCGTCGAACTCGACGTCAATCGGGGGCGTGGCGACGAGGCCTTCGGCCTCGTGCCCGGCGATCGGGTCGTCCTCGAGCCCGCCAGCCCGACCCTCGACTGACTCGGGCCGGTCGGGGCCGTCACCTATCGGCCGGGACGATGGATCGCTGTGGCGGATCGATCTCGATTTCGCCGTCCGCACGCACCGTCACGGCACACTGTGAGAACCGAAAGGAGATCGACCCGTCACCGACGCGGGGTTCGTCACCGCGCCAGTGACCGAAGAGGGCGTTCAGCGCGTCCGGTTCGACGCACTCCGAGAGCGCCTCGAGGTCGTCGGGTTCGACCCCCAGTACCGACGAGACGGTCATGAGGAGTGCCGTACTCACCGGTTCGTAGGCACCGTCGTCGCACCACGTGTGGTAGGTGCCACGGTCGTCGTCGTAGTAGACCGTGCGACCGTTGGTGTCGGCGATCGGCGTCAGTGTCTCTCGCGGAGCGGTTCCGGACATAATGGATCTGACTACCGTGTGTTAACACTTAACAGTGATGGCTAGTCGATATAGCCGCTGCTGGGGGATTCGGGTTCCCGTCGACAAAAAAGGCGGTATTCGGGGTCGATGCCGCGAACAGCGACGTTATTCGGCGGCGATGACGTCGTCGATGCGGGCGATCATCGTGGCGGCTTCGGTCGCGCTCTCGATGGCTTCGCGTTTGACGTCGGCAGGATCGACGACGCCGTACTCGAAGGGATCGTCGATCGTGACCTCGTCGCCCTTGGTGATCAGACCGGCTCGACCCTCGGAGTCGTGGGCGGCACGAAGGTCCACGAGTACGTCGATGGGATCGCGGCCGGTGTTGGCCGCGAGCGTCCGTGGGACGATGTCGACCGCGTCGGCGAAGGCCGTCACGGCGAGCTGTTTGCGACCCTCGATACCGGCGGCCTCCTCGCGGATCTTGTCGGCGATCGCGATCTCGGTCGCGCCGGCACCGGGAACGACCTCGCCGGACTCGAGTGCGGTCGCGACGACGTCGAGTGCGTCACCGATAGCGCGCTCGAGTTCGTCGACGACGTGCTCGGTGCCCCCGCGGACGAAGACGGTGACCGTCTCGGCGGCCGCACCGCCTTCGACGAACGCGAGATCGTCGCCGCCGAAGGATTCGGTGTGGATCCGGTCGGCCGAGCCGAAGTCGGATTCCTCGAGATCGTCGAGGTCACCGACGCGGCGTGCGCCGGTCGCGGCGGCGACCTGTCGGGCGTCGCTGTCGCCCAGTCCCTCGAAGACGAGGATGCCCTCGTTGGCGAGGGCGTTGGCGACGCGGTCGGCGACGTCTTCGGTGGTGAAGACGACGTCGGCCCCGCTGTCGGCGACGGTCTCGGCGTAGCCCTGCAGTTCGCCTTCCTCGGCGTCGATCGCGGCGTTGAGCTGGTCGATCGAGTCGATGGCGTACTCGGCGTCGACGTCGCCCGTCTGGATGTCGAGTTCGACGTCCAGAATGGCGATCGACGCGTCTTCGACCTCGCTTGGCATGCCGTCGTGGGCGGGCTCTTCGTCGACGATGATGCCGGGGACGAGTTCGGTCGCGTTCGAGGAGGCACCGACCTCCGTGTGGACGGTGACGTTGTCGCGTGCGACGCCCTCGTCAGTGTCGACGTGCTGGATCGCGTCGACCACCGTCTCGGCCAGCGTCTCGGCCGTGAGTCCGCCGGTTCCCTTGCCGGTCATGCTCGACTCGGCGACCTGGCGGAGAATCTCGTCGTCGACGTCGGCCTCGTCGACCTGCTCGGCGATCGCCTCGAGGGCGATCTCGCTGGCTTCGTGGTAGCCCTCGACGATCGTCGTCGCGTGGACGTCCTGCTCGATGAGGTCCTCGGCCTCGCCGAGCAGGTTGCCGGCGAGCACCGCTGCGGTCGTCGTTCCGTCGCCGACCTCCTCCTCTTGGGTGTCGGCGACCTCGACGATCATCTGGGCGGCGGGATGCTCGATGTCCATCTCGTTGAGGATGGTCGCCCCGTCGTTCGTGATGACGACGTCCCCGCCGGAGTCGACGAGCATCTTGTCCATGCCGCGGGGGCCGAGTGTCGTCCGTACCGACTCGGCGACTGCCTTGCCGGCCATGATGTTGGACGACTGCGCGTCCCGACCCTGCGTTCGTTGACTGTCCTCGCTCATAATGAACATGGGCTGCCCACCCATGCGTCGCTGTTGTGCCATCGTTGATCCTCACTAACCATGTCGTCAGCACTTCTATATAATTCTTTCCCTCCTACCGCCGCTCCGTCTTGCGATTGTCCGTGTGAACTATCACCAGGCCGGTGGTCGGCGGGGCCAGTAGGGAAATATGGGTCGACGCGAAACAGCCCAGTGGATGCTGGAACTGGAACACCGATTTCGCGTCGTCGACGTCTCGGTGCGGTTGTCGCCGATCGACGACAGCGACACCTCCCGCGGACTGACGATCACGCCGGATCGCCTCGAGCGGGAGATGCATCAGGCGGGCATTACCAGATCCATCGTCTTTCCGCCCTCACGAGCGGGGACGAGTTACGTCGCGCCGAACAACGGCGTCGCCAGACGCAGCGTCGACCGTCCGTTCGTCGCCTTCGCACGGATCAACGGCACCCAGACCCCGGGCCGGAACGCGACCGGACGCCTCCGGAACGCCGTTCGCCAGCGAACGGACCACCACACCTCTCCTAGCGACATCGAAAAGTACGCCTACGACGATCGGTTTCACGGATTCGTTCTCGACCCCACCGTCGACGGCTATCCCGACGACGACGTCCTCGCCGCCCTCGAGGACGTCGACCTGCCGGTGATCGTCCGCGGCGGCGTCGACGCGCCACCCGAAACGCTCGCGTCGCTGTTGCTCGGTCGCTCGTTCCCCGTCGTCGTCGGTCGCTTTGGCGGCCATCCGCTGAACCAGCCGCTGATGAACGAGATGATCGACCTCCTCGGGGTGTACGACGACTGCTACCTCGAGACGAGTTTCGTCCGCTACCGCGAACAACTCGAGCGGGCGCTCTTCGAACACCCCGATCGCGTCTTTTTCGGGAGCGGCGCGCCCGCCTGCCACCCGAACGTCGCAGTCATGGAGATCCTCACGCTCGACGTCTCGGAGGATCTGCTCCGCCGCGCCTTCTCCAAGAACGCCTGTCGCGTGATCGACGTGCTCACCCCTGATTCGGGGCCGTAGGGCCGCGTCACCCGGATGGGATCTCGAGGCGTTCGATTCGGACACTACCGGACGACCAGCACCCGGAGATCGTTCAGGTTCGTCCCGGTCGGCCCCGTGAGTAGGAGGGCGTCGCGGGACGCGAGATACGGATAGACGTCGTTTTCGGCGAGGGCCACGCGAGCGTCGTCGGGGTCCGCGACGGTCGCCCCGTCGACGAGCGCGCCGGCCGCGTCGGTCGCCCCGTCGATCCCGTCGGTGTCGACCGCGGCGACAGTGATCCTGCCCCCGTTCTCGAGTGCGAGCGCCGCGCTCGTCGCGAACTCCTGGTTGGGACCGCCCGCCCCGTCGCCCCGGACCGTCACCGTCGTCTCGCCCCCCGAGAGGATCACGGCCGGCGGCGAGATCGGCGTGCCCGTCGCCAGCGCCTCCTCGGCGACGGCGACGTGTGTCGTGGCCGCCTCGCGGGCCTCTCCCCGAACGCGCGAGGAGAGCACGAGCGTCTCGTAGCCCCGGTCGGCTGCCGTCTCGCGTGCCGCCTCGAGGACGGTCATGCCATCGGCGACGACGTGGTTCGAGACGGTGTCGAACGCGGGATCGTCGGGACTTGGTGTCTCGGCGATCTCGCCGGCCGTGCCGCGCTCGAGGCGGTCGACGACGGCGTCGGGCGCGTCGATCCGGTACCGCTCGAGAACCGCGAGGGCGTCCTCGAACGTCGATTCGTCGGGCGCGACGGGGCCGCTGGCGATCACGCTCGGATCGTTTCCGACGACGTCGCTCAGGACCAACGAGGCGACCGTCCCGGGGGCGAGACGACGCGCCAGTTGGCCCCCCTTCAGCGCGGAGAGGTGCTTGCGGACCGCGTTGATCTCGTGGATGTCGGCCCCGCTGGCGAGCAAGCCGTCCGTGGTCGACTGGAGGTCCGCGAGCGACACTCCACCCGCGGGCGCGGGCATGAGCGCGCTGCCGCCGCCGGTGATCGCCGCGAGGACGAGCGTGTCCTCGTCGACCGCATCGGCCGTCTCGAGCAGTTCGCGCGTGGCGTCGACACCCCGTTCGCTCGGCACCGGGTGGTCGCCCTCGCGAACGGTCACGCGATCGGTCTCGACGGGATCGTCCGTGACGACGACGCCTCGGTCGATCCGGTCGCCCAGGATTTCCTCGAGCGCGACGGCGACGTGTGCCCCCGCGTTGCCGCCGCCGAGGACGACGATCTCCTCGTACTCGCGGCGGTCGTACGCCGCGTCGCCGACGCGGAGGGCGTCGCCCTCGAGCGCCACGGCCTCGCGAACGACCGTTCGCGGATGGCCCGCCTCGATTCCGGTTTCGAGACAGTCGAGTGCGAGTTCGCGGGCTTCGCTCGATGCGAGGCGATCCCGGTCCTCGATCATACTCGAGTGGACTGCCGGGACCGAGTAAAACTCGCGGGTTCGAGACGTGATTCGTTGCGAACGGGTTCCTCGAGCAACCGGCTCTCTGCACGGGTTTGGCGGTCGATCCGCTCGTCGACGCCCGTTCGCTGGGATCGATGATCTTTTGAGCGACGGCCGTCTTCCGTCGGGCATGGCAAGTTTCACTGTCGTTGTCGGCGACCCCGATTCGGGGTTGGCCCATCAGCTCGAGGCGGAAGAACAGGACGCGAACCGCTTTATCGGCAAGTCGATCGGCGAGGAGGTCGACGGCGGTGCCGTCGGACTCGACGGCTACACGCTCGAGATCACCGGCGGCTCCGACGAGGCGGGTCGCCCGCTTACCGACGAGGTCGCGGGGCCGAACCTGAAGGAAGTGCTGATGAAAGAAGAGCAAACGGGCTACAAGCCGTCCCGAGACGGTGAACGCCGTCGGATCACCGTCCGCGGCCGCGAAGTGTCGGCTGCCGTCGCACAGATCAACGCCTCGATCGTCGACCGCGGCAGCACCGACGTCGACGAACTGCTCAGCGACGACGGCGACGAGTAAGTCGCGTCGACATCCCTCCGATTCGTTTTCAATGACTGACAGAATTGCGAGTGACCATCCCTCGGTGGAAACGGTCCGATCGACGTGTACGGAGACGGCCACGGGCGTCAAACTCGAGGTCCCGGCCGACGACCGCTCGGCGTTTCCGACCGACGAGGTCGTCCGGATCGTCCTCGAGGGGACGGAACGGTTCGCGCGGGTCGAACGAGCGCTGACGGGCGAGGATCTGGCGATTCCGGGGATCTACGACACCCCGGATCTGGCCCGCGATCCCAGCGGCGGCACCGATCGACTCGCCGAGTGGACCGCGACACAGGAGGTCCCGGCGGGCGGGTCGGTGCTGATCGACGTCGTCGAACCGGAGTTCCTCTACGGCGTTCGCGCGCCCGGCGAGACGACCTACTACGACGCCCACGAACCCCCAAGCGGGAGCCTGAGCGAGATCGCGAAGAACCTCGAGGACCAGTAGGTTCGTCGCCCCCTGGTTCCGACAGCGACGGTGGTGATAGCCGGGCGCGCTCGTGTACGGGATCGGCGACACGATCGCGTTCGTCTCGCGGAAGGGGACGCGAATACTGTCCTTTTTCCACCTCGAGCGCGAATCCGACTCCATGAGTGACCCACGTGCGGCGTTTCTGGCGGGCGAGCGGCTCGACGATGTCGCGTTGTTTCTGGCCGATTCCTACGTCTCGGACGAGCGACTCGAGCAGTTCGGCGACCGCGTCGACGACGGCACGCTGATCGTGGTCGACGGCGAGCGCGGGCGCAACGCCTTCCAGGCGGCGACCGGAACCGGTGCGATGGAGTTCGCCAAGTCCGCGATGAGCAACGAGGGGGCGATCGCCGAGGATCTCACGGGCGGGCAGTGTCCGGATGCCGGCGACGGGGAACCCCACACGACCCAGTTCGTCTTCGCCTTCGCCGAGGGACAGAACGAGGAGGTCGGCGGGATCTACGCCGACGGTGCCGTCGTTCACGCGTATGCACAGTGCACCTGCGGGACGGCGTTCTCGGACCGGTGGAACGTCTCCGAAGCGGCGACACAGTAAGCAGCCGTTCGAACACTGCTCCGAGAACGCCGTCGTTTCGCGATCGATGACTCTCACCCCGGCTGATACCGTCACCTGTCGGCCGTCCGCTTTTGGACGAGACTCGCGTACCCACACGGAATGAGTTCGACCGAAACCCCGTCCGAGACCGGTCGCGGGTTCGGTCTCTCGAGTCGCGAAGCGCGTGTGATCGGCGGCGCGAGCCTCCTAATGGCGATCAACGTCGCGGTGATGTACGCCCTCGCGACGACGCCGCTGGCGGCGGTCAACGACTACCTCTTCGCGTTCCCTATCGTCGGCGCGCTGGCCTACGGCGCGGCGATCATGGCCGGCCAACTGGTCGCCGAGCGGGGCGTCTCCGGCGGCGATACCGGGGTTGCGTTCGTCGGAATGGTGATCCTCCAACTGGCCTTCGGGGTCTTCGGAGCCGGCGCGCTTCGGTTCGTGCCGCGGGAGTCCCAACTGACTGTCCTCGCCGTGACGGCGGTCGTCGTCGCGGTGCTGACGGCGCTCATCGCCGCCTACGTCTACGCCCGCTCGACGACGTTCGAACACTGGGGGTCGTACGCCAACTACGCCTTCATCGGCGGGGTCGTCGCCGTCGCCGTCGGGACGTTCTACGCGCCAGTCCTGATCGCCGGCTTCGTCCTGATCTTCCTGGGCTTTCTGCTGCGACTGGGCTGGGAGATCTGGAAGGTCCGGGACGAGCGGACCGCGTCGATCGCGCTCCAGACCATCGGCGTCTACATCGCCGTCGCCGGCGTCTTCGTCCACGTGTTACAGCTCGTGATGCGGTACTTCGCGTCTCGAGGGTAAGCGACGTTTCGGGCCCACAGTAGCGGAATCGCGGTGGTCGCCCTCTTTACGTTGTGTTCCCACGGAGGTTTGTCACGAGTGTTCTGCGAGCGTGGCAGCACGGAGGAGCCACGCCCTCCCCAGCCGATTCGCTCACTGCCGTTCGCTCATCCCTCGCGCAGTATTTTCGACCGTCCTCACTGTCGTTCGGCCGGTCCGCTTACGGCTCGCTTCGCTCACCGTTCGCGCTCGAGGCGCTCCCGTCGGTCGCGCCTCGCCGACAGCGCGCGCCACCGCATATCGGTCGACCAGCAGGAGTGATGCATCGAGGGTTCTCCCTCTCGTAGCTAGAGAGATTCAATAGGGGTACTCCGCGAGCCGATCAGTTTTCGCTTTCGTCGCCCTCGACGTCCTCGTCCGCGACGACCTCGCGGAACCCGTCGAGGATGACCTGCTTCGTCACCGCGCCGCGGGTCGTCCAGTGGTTCGCGTAGTCGAGCATGTCGTCGTAGATGTCGGGCTTACAGCCCGCGGCTTTCGGGTGGCCGCCGCCGTTTACCTTCCCCGCGACCTCGTGGCACCGTTCGAACGCGTCGGTGCCCCGAATCGAGGCCGAGCCGGCAGGTTTGACGATCACCGACGCGTCGGCCCCCTGCTCGCGCATCGCTTCGGCGACCTCGTTTTGCGAACAGCGACCGTAGGTAATGCCGACCGTGTAGCCGCCGATCTCGCGCAGTTCCGCCCGGCCGACCGCCTGCTCGATGAGCGCTTCCTTCTCGACGCGGCGCTCGGCGATGTAGTCGGTGACCCACTCGGGGAGGTCGACGCCGTACTCGCGGACGACCTCGACGTACTCCGCGGGGTCGGTCCAGTAGGCGTAGTCCGCCAGATCGTCGCTGCGGGGATCCTCCCGCAGCCAGAGGTCGTGATCCCGCGTCACCGCCGCGAGTTCCTCGTACATGGGCCCGAACTCGTACTCGAGCGAGCGGGAGACGACGTCGGCACTGCACTCCTCCTCGGAGTCGCCGACGACGAGGTCGACGCCCGCGTCGCGAACCGCCGCCGCGACGTCGTCGCCCCACTGGTGGTGATCGTACCACGAGACCCGGTCGGCAGTCGCGAGCGCCGCGTCGAGTTCGTCCTCGACGTACTCGTAGCGGTCCGGCGCGAGGTCGCAGACGAAGACGTCGATTCCCTCCTCGCCGTACTCGGCGACGCGGGCCAGCGCGTCCTCGACGTCGTGGGGACTCGCGGGAACGAGCGCGACGTCGTGTGGCGTCGGCTCGGGCTCTTCGAGGGGTTCGTCGCCCTCGTCCGGGCCGGCGGGCTCCTCGTCGTCTGGCTCCGGGACGTTCTGGACGTCGTCGTAGGCCGCTCGAATCAGCGCGACGCAGGCCAGGCCGTCGGCGTCGGGATCCGCGATGACCGCGGCCTCGGCACCCTCGAGTGCGGCTTCAGTCTGCTGGTCCTCGAGGTCCTCCTCGAGCGTATCGGGCAGGAAGAAGCCGGTCCCCGGCAGCACCGACTTCCGAGCGAGCGACAGTTCGTCGCTCCGGATGAGTTCGTCGTACATGGTACGTGCTGAGTGACCGGCGGGGAAGTAATCGCCGGTCTCGAGAGCCCATCGGCTCCGACCGCGCCCGGCGGTCGGACGGACTCCTGTCCGTCATCGTCGGCGCGACCGCACGGCGGTTCGCGGTTTCGCCGACGAATCGTTTCGCCAGACCGTCTCAGGCGTCGGTAGCGACCGCGTCCTCGCCATCGCCAGCAGTCTCGAGTTGCCGGACCGTCAGGACGGGGACGGGCGACGTGCGGACGATCCGTTCGGCGACGCTGCCGAGCAGGAGCCGGTTCTCCCCGTGGCGACCTCGGGTTCCGGTCGCGACGACGTCGGCGTCGACCTCGCGGGCGTACTCACAGATTTCGACGGCGGGTCGGCCTTCGCGGGTCGCAGTCGTCACGTCCCCGTCCGCCCGTTCCGCGACGGTAGCCAGCGCGGCGTCGGCGGTCGTCTCGAGGGCGGTGCGGAGTTCGTCCCGGAGCTGCTGGGGTGAGGCGTCGACCTCGCTGGCATCGATCACCGAGAGCGCGTGGACCTCGGCGTCGAACCGGTCGGCGAGATCGAGTGCGACGTCGACGGCCCGTTTCACGCTGTCGGACCCGTCGGTGGCAACGACGACCGTATCGAACATGGCCGTGGATTGCGCGTGCGGTCGCTTATACTGTTCGCTGTTCGGAAGCGCGATGAGTGGGGCTCCACTCGCGCCGGGAAGGGGGCTTTTTTGTCACGGGCCACCCACTGCCGCGTATGGACGCCAGCGAGCCGTTTACCGTCGACACCGTCCTCGCACCGGTCGACGGAAGCGACGAGTCCGCCACCGCCGTCGAGTACGCCGTCGCCGTCGCCGACCGCTACGACGCCTCCGTGCACGCGCTTTTCGTTCTCGGGCGCGGCGTCGTACGAGGGTTAGACGCCGGCATGGTCGACGAAACCGACATCGCAGAGAACACACAGGACTTTTTCGACGACATCGGCAAGATCGCCGCCGATGCGGGCGTCTCGCTCACTACTTCCGTCGACGACGGCTTCTCGCAGACGCGGAAGACGCGCCACCCCGGCAACGTCGTCCTCGACACTGCCGACGAGATCGACGCCGACTTCATCGTCCTCCCCAGGGAACCCGTCACTCGAGCCGAAGCGGAGGTCCTCGAGAAGGCCGCCGAGTACGTCCTCTCGTACGCGAGTCAGCCCGTGCTGTCGGTCTGATCGCTGGGCGAGTCTCGCCGTCTCAGCCCGTCCCGAGTCGAATCGCCATCTCCTGTTCGAAGCTTTCGGTCCCGGTCGATTCGAAGCCGACCCGTTCGTAGAGGGCGATCGCGGGATTGTTCCAGCGTTCGACGGTCAGCCACACGCGCCGGATTCCGATCTCGGCAGCGTGGCCCAGCAGGTTCTCGAGCAGCGTCGTCCCGATACCGGCCTGCTGGTAGGCCTGGAGGACGAAGATCGCGAGCTCCCACTCGATGTCCGCGTCGTGGCCGATCGCGGACGGATCGTCGGTGTCGGGAACGAGCATCGCGTGGGCGACCACGTCGCCGTCGTGGCGGGCCACGACGTTGATGCTGTCGTCGCCGATCGTCTCGAGCCAGTTGCGGATACGCTCCTCGCCGGTCGGCGGAATCCCCTGTGCGCGGTCGGTCGGATCGAACTCGGTGTACATCTCGACGACGTCTCCGAGCGTCTCGTCGGTGAACGCCGACGGCGCTCGAATCTCGATCGATCGCCCCTCCCGATCCTCGATCGTCGTTGGCGGTGCGGGGAACGGACCGGACGGTTCGTCGGGATACTGACGCGATCCAGCCATCGTTATCGCACCAGTTTGACCGTCGTCGGTGCGTTCAACAGGACGAACTCGGTGATCGGGCCGAGCTGAATCTTCCCCATCGGGCTCAGGGTACCGCCGCCGATCACCAGCTGGTCGAAATCGCCTTGCTCGGCGTAATTGACCAGTGCGCTTCCGGGATCTCCCTCGAGTTTCTCGACCTCGACGTCGGTAATGTCTGCCTCCTCGAGCGAATCGAGGGCCTGTTGATACATTTCGTCCTGTGAGCGTTTCGACTCGGGCTTGTCGACGACGACGATGGTGAGCTCGTCACCGACCTCGCGCGTCCGCTCGATGGTCCGTCGGAGCGTCTTCACCGACTCGTCGCTGCCGCCCAGACCCAGCAACACGTTCATACCCCTGACTGTGAGCCGATACACGAAAACGGTTGTGCCGATTTCCGGGTTCGAACCCCCGTTTCCGTCCCCGCGGGTGGAACGCAATTGCATACGTTGCGCGTGACGACGCTGTTAAGAACGTGTAGTGAATAGGTCCACGGAATGAGTGATGCGGCGCTCGATGTCGTGGAGTTTCTGCTCACGACGAGCGTGTATTCGGACGACCGGACGCTAGACGAGAACGATCTCCCGCCGGCGTTCCGCCGGGTCTACTGGACCGGTGGCGTCGACGACGAAAGCGGAGGTGGTGACGAGAGCGACGGGAGTTCCCGCAAACCCGCCGGGATCAGTCGCCCGCTGTCGGTCACGACCACGACCGCACGGGAGGCAACCGGCGTCGACCGGCCGTGGGAGGCCGTCGCCGACCTGATGTTCACCGAGCGTGACGAGTTCTCGGGCACGATCACCCTCGCCCAGCAAGACATGGCCGAGGAGTGGTTCGCCGAGCGCGTCGACGAGAATCGACTGCTCGAGAACCCGACGTTGGCGAAACACTTCGCGACCCACGAGGCCTACGAGTTCGACGTCTCCCACGAGGAGGCCCGCGAGCGCAACCGGCCGATTCAGGCCGACCGCGTCTGGATCGACGGCCTGCTCAACGAGTACTTCGACGAGGAAGACGACGAGGAGATGCTCGACCTCGTGGAGGTCCGCGCGCCCGAGGAGGTCGATATGTCTCTCGACGACCTCGTGCTCACGGAGGACCAGCAAAACGAACTCGACAAGATCTCGAAGGCGATCGAACACCGGGATTATCTCGCCGATATCGGCCTGCGGGAGATCGGGAAACTGCTGTTCGTCGGCCCGCCGGGAACCGGGAAGACGTCCACGGCACAGGCGCTGGCACAGGACATGGACCTCCCCTTCGTCGAGGTCAAACTCTCGATGATCACGAGCCAGTACCTGGGCGAAACGGCGAAAAACGTCGACAAGACCTTCGAGGTCGCGAAGCGACTGTCGCCCTGTATCCTCTTTATCGACGAGTTCGACTTCGTCGCCAAGACCCGTCGCAGCGACGAACACGCCGCGCTCAAGCGTGCGGTCAACACCCTCCTCAAGAGCATCGACAACATCTCGCTCATCGAGGACGACGTCTTGCTCATCGGGGCGACCAACCACCCCGACCAGTTAGACGACGCTGCCTGGCGGCGCTTCGACGAGATCATCAACTTCCCCAAACCCGACCACGGCATGCGGGCGGACATCCTCGGGCTCATCACGCGGACGATGGACATCGACGAGTTCGACCCACAACTCATCGCCGAGGTCACCGAGGGGCTGACCGGCAGCGACCTCCGGATGGTGCTTCGGGAAGCAGTGCTCGAGGCCTTGACCGAGGATCGGACGACGCTCACCCAGGAGGACCTCCTCGACGCCGTCGAGGAGTTCGAGGAGCGGGATACGCTGAAGAACATGGACATGATGGGGGGCGACCACGACGCGCTCGTCGCCGGCGGGGACCTCGACAAGGCGAGTGACGGCGGTCACTCCCACGATCACGACCACGATCACGATCACTGATACGGTCTCCTGTCCGTCAGTGCCGGTGGGACCGGGACCGACCTGCGGTCCCACCGGGACATCGGGACAGCAAACCGTCTGAACCGTTCGACGGGGGACCACGTCTCGTCCGTCCGACAGCATCCTTTTCCACCCGCCGCCCGTTGCGGAACGTATGCCAGACGACCGGAACGTGTACGGCACCGAACTCGAGCCCTGCAGCACCGACCCACCCACGGGCTACCTCCGGGACGGCTGCTGTCGCCGGGTCGAGTCCGATCGGGGCCGACACGAACTCTGTGCCGTGATGACCGAGGAGTTTTTGCGGTTCAGCCGAGCGCAGGGCAACGATCTCACTACGCCAAGACCGGAGTTCGAGTTCCCGGGTCTCGAGCCCGGCGACCGGTGGTGTCTCTGTCTCCCGCGGTGGGTGGAAGCGCAGGAGGCGGACTGCGCGCCGCCGGTCGTCCTCGAGGCGACTCACGAGGCGGTCTTACGCGACGTCGATCCGGACCTCCTTCGGGAGCACGAGTACGACGGGCGCGTCGCCGAGGAGTCCGAGACGGAGTAGGGGCCGACTGAGCCCGCGGGGAATACCCTTTATGCGACGGCTGTCAATCACCCCGTATGAGCGAAAGCACACCAGGGGGGAACGCCGCGGATGCGTTCGCCAGCCGGGCGCGGACCGAACACGGCGAGTCGATCCGCGAACTCGTCGTCTTCGGCGATGCCGTTCGGGGTGACGACCGCGGCGTGCACGCGTCGATGGAGGTATTGCTCGTCCTCGAGGAGGACGACGAGGAGATCGAGCGACGGCTCGAGGCACTCGCCGAGACCGTCGGGCTCGAGCACGGCGTCGTCTTCTCGGTCCACGTCCTCCCGGCCGATCGGTTCGAATCGCAGTCGGACCACCCGTTCATCCGAACGGCACTCGAGGAAGGGCACTCGTATGTGTAGGCGGCGACGAGCCGTCGGTTCGGGGTTCCGGCGATCGCTCACTCTTCGCTCCCCGGCCGCTTTCGGAGGGGCGACGTAAGGATGCGGGTGAGCCTACTCGGAACCGGTGACACGACGGGGACGCCGACCGTCGGCTGCGACTGTGACACCTGCGCCGCCGCACGCGAGCGCGGCGTCGAGCGCACGCGGTTCTCGGTCCACGTCGAGAACGAGCGGCTCGAGGAGTCGCTGCTGATCGACTTCAGTCCCGATTTCCGATACCAGTTCCTCCGCGACGAGGTCCCGCTGCCCGACGCCGCCGTCGTCAGCCACATCCACTTCGATCACCTCGACGGTCTGGGCAACGTCTTTCGCGTGCTCGATTCCCTCGAGGTCTACGCGGCCGACGAGACCGATCCCCAGACGGGAAAGAGCGTCGCGGGGACGGTCCGTGACGATTATCACTATCTCGACCCCCTCACCGTCGTTCCGACGACGCCACTGGAGACGGTCCGGATCTGCGGGCTCGACGTGACGCTGGTGCCGGTCGACCACCCGCCGCTGGTCTGTTACGGACTCGCCGTCGAGGATCCGGTGACGGGCGCGAAACTGTCGCTCACGGGCGATACGAGCTACGACGTTCCCGAGGAGTCCCGCGCGGTGTTGGCCGACGCGGATCTCCTGCTCGCGGACGGAATCGTCCCGGCGAGTCTCTGTGAGTATCACCCCCTCGGCGGCCGCCACGAGGACGCCGACGGCGTCCCTCGGACGTTCGGCACGAAACACATGACTCGAGAGGGCGCGCTCGGGCTGGCAGCGGAACTGAACGCCGAGCAGACGCGGCTGGTACACCTCGCACACTTTTACCCTGCCGACGAGGCGTTCGAGGAGCCACTGGCGATCGACGGCGAGCAGTACGTGCTCTAGATTCACGGGTTCCGTTCGAGCGGTCGAGACTGGGCGGCTCTCAGACGGTCTCCTGTCCGTCAGCGCCGGTGGGACCGGGACCGCCTTGCGGTCTCACCGGGACATCGGGACAGCAAACCGTCTCAGCCGAACCGATCGAGTCCCGACTGTCGTCGCCGTTTTCCGGTCGGTTCGGCCTCCCACGCGGTTCGGCGATCGCGCTCGGCCTCGAGGTCGACCCGAGACTCGGACGCCGACGCCGGTTCGTATCCCGGACACGAGGAGCCACACTCCGAGCCGGCGTCGACCACTCGGGCCTTCCACTCGCAGTAGGGAAGCGTCGCGCCGCTGGCGTCGTCCGGGCGGCAGGCCACGCAGGCGGGGAGGTCGTACGTTCGCCACCCCTTGCCGTAGGCCCGTTCGGCGATCCGTCGGCGGGTGCGAGCCTTCGCCTCGGGGGAGACGACCTCGATCTCGGTGCGGCCGGGGTGGGACTCGAGTGGCTCGATGCCGGGCTCGTCGACGGCCAACGGCGTCGGCTCGCGGAGCACCTCGATCTCGAGCGAGCGGCCCGCGTTCGCCCCGTCGCGGTGAACTCGCCAGACGCCGACGGCGTCGGGGATCCGGTTCAGGTGGGCGCGTGTCACGTAGCTCTCGGTCGCGAGGACGACCTCGTCGACCAGTCCGAGACTGACGTCCGTTCGCAACTGGGCCTCGAGGTCCCCCGGGCGGCCGAGGTCGGGTTTGTTCTCGATCCCGAGGAGTCGGTCGTACCAGTCGGGGTAGCGGGCGACCTGCCGGACGTACTCGCGGCTCCTTGTCGTGGTCGCGCCGTGATCGCGTTCGAAGAAGCCGATCTCGACGGCCCGCTCCATGGCGCTGCGTGCTCGCTCGGGGTGGCAGTCGAAGGCGTCCTTCCAGTAGCGGGCCCGCCCGGGGCCGACGGCCGACTCGATGGCCGCGCCGGGGATCGACTCGCTCGTGATCGCGACCCGGTCGGCGAATTCGGGGCCGGGTTCGACGCGGATGACGTCGAGGATCCGCCCCCCTGGGTCGGCGACGCTCCCGCCGAGTTGGCGCGCGACGATCCCCTCCTCGCGCTCCTCCAGGCGGGCACACAGTTCGAGTTCGAACGCGAACTCCGACACGGTCGTGGTGAGGGCCGGCGGCGAAATAAGTCGTCGGATCCACCCGTCCTCGAGACGACCGGCGGACGCGCGATATCGCGGGTGAACGCCGATCGTGAGCGACCGCTCGGACTCGGGGCGAGGGAAAAGCACTATTCGCTGGCAGGAGTGGGAGAGACCATGAGCGGAGAACGGTCGGCGGCCGCGGTCTTCGGGCTCCTCTCCGACGAGACGCGGATCGACGTGCTTCGGGAGATCGCCATCGCCCAGGCCGAGCGCGCACACAGCGCCGGCCCGGCGGAGCTCTCCTTCTCGACGATCTACGAGCGGGTCGACATCGACAACACGTCGAAACTCTCCTACCACCTCGGCGAACTCGAGGGACTGTTTCTGCGAAAGGGCGACGACGGCTACTCGCTGACACACGCCGGCGAACGGATCGTCCGGCTGCTCCTGTCGGCAAACTACGGCGAGCCGAGGGGATTCGGCGGGACGGCTGTCCGGGGATCGTGTCTGCTCTGTGGGTCGGCGTCCCTCGAGGCGTCCCTCGACAACCAGTTCCTGAAGATCGGCTGTCGCGACTGTGGGCGGGACATCGCGGGCTACGAGGTCACGCCGGCACAGGTCCGCGAGCGGTCCGCCTCGGCCGCCGTCGACGCGTTGACCCATCGAATGGGGGCCCACTACCGGCAGGTTCGGGGCGGCGTCTGTCCGTCGTGTGCCGGGCGCGTGTCCCTCGAGGTGGTCGAGGTCGGCGAACCCGACGCCGATCCGTTCCACGCGATCGATCGGTGTGAGGAGTGTCTCCGATCGTACTCCGCCCCGTTGACGCTCCGGACGTCCTACCACCCCGAATCGGTCGCGTTCTGCTGGGAGCGAGGCGTCGACGTGCTCTCGAGCGCGCCCTGGGAACTGCTTGGCTACGTCTCCGAGGGCCAGTGGTCGGGCACGCGTACCGCGACGGAGCCCGACGAATACGAGGTCGTCTACCGTCTCGAGGGGGACGAGCTCCGACTCGAGCTCGCGTCGGACCTGTCGGTCACGCGGACCGAGCGCGTGTGCCGCGAATCGGTCCGCGATCGCCGGTCCTGACGATTGTACTGTCACGTGCCGACTGTTCCCATACGGTTTCGCCGAGCGAAGGGATAGCTCGCAACCTTTATCAGTCGCACAGGGGAATCACTACCCAAGATTACTCATCGTCTTATGGTAGGAAATCGACAACCGGAGGTGAACATCGGGCTCGTCGGTCACGTCGACCACGGCAAGACGACGCTGGTGCAAGCCCTCAGCGGCTCGTGGACGGACCAGCACAGCGAGGAGATGAAACGCGGTATCTCGATCAGGCTCGGCTACGCCGACGCCACGTTCCGCCACTGCGAGGGACTCGAGGAACCCGAGTGTTACACCGTCGAGGAGGAGTGTCCGGACGGGTCGGAAAGCGAGCCGTTGCGGACCGTCTCGTTCGTCGACGCCCCGGGGCACGAGACCCTGATGGCGACGATGCTTTCGGGCGCGTCCCTGATGGACGGTGCCGTGTTGGTGGTCAGCGCCAACGAACCCGTTCCACAGCCCCAGACCGAGGAGCATCTGATGGCGCTGGATATCATCGGCATCGAGAACATCGTCATCGCACAGAACAAGGTCGACCTCGTCGATCCCGAGACGGCTCGGAACAACTACGAGCAGATCAAGGAGTTCGTCGAGGGAACGGTCGCGGAGGACGCGCCGATCGTCCCCGTCTCCGCCGGTCAGGAAGTCAATCTCGACTTGCTTATCCAGGCCATCGAAGAGGAAATCCCCACGCCGGACCGGGATCCCGACGCCGATCCCCGGATGCACGTCGCCCGCAGCTTCGACATCAACAAACCCGGGACGACCGCGAAGGACCTCGCCGGCGGCGTCCTCGGCGGCAGTCTCGTGCAGGGCGAGCTCGAGGTCGGCGACGAGATCGAGATCCGGCCCGGCCGGGAAGTCGAGGAAGGCGGGAAGAGCGAGTACGTCCCGATCGAGACGAGCATTCGCTCGCTGCAGGCCGGCGGCGAAACGGTCGACACCGTCACGCCGGGCGGCCTCCTCGGCGTCGGGACCGGACTCGACCCCTCGCTCACGAAGGGCGACGCGCTGGCAGGCCGGATGGCCGGCCCGCCGGGGACGCTCCCGCCGACGTGGAACGAGTTCACCATGGACGTCGACTTACTCGAGCGGGTCGTCGGCGCGGAAAGCGGCGAGACGGTCGACGAGATCAGCACCGGCGAACCGCTGATGATGACCGTCGGGACGGCGACGACCGTCGGCTCGGTTACCAGCGCCCGAAGCGGCGAGTGCGAGGTCCGACTCAAACGACCCGTCGCCGCCGATCCGGGGACGAAAATCGCGATCAACCGCCGTATCGGTGCGCGCTGGCGGCTGATCGGGCTGGGAACGCTCACGGACTAAGGCGATGAGCACGCGGACGCAGGTCGCACTCGACACGAGCGCGCTCATGATGCCGGTCGAACTCGACGTTCGGCTGTTCGAGGAACTCGAGCGGCTCCTCGATTCGTTCGAGCCGACGATCCCACAGGCGGTCCTCGAGGAACTCCGGCGGCTCTCGGAGAAGGGCGGCCAGGAAGGGACGGCCGCGACCGTCGGCCACGATCTGGCGACCGAACGCTGTCTCGTCGTCGACACGGAGGCGTCGTACGCCGACGACGCGCTGGTCGAACTCGCCCGCGAGGGGAACGTCGAGTACGTCGTCACGAACGATCGTCCGCTGCGCGACCGGGTGCTCGAAGCGAACAGACCGGTAATTGCATTACGCGGGAGAAACAAGTTAGCGATCACTCAACCATAGATGTACAAACGGGTTAGACTGAAGGACACGGTAGAAGTACCGCCGGAAGAGCTCGGCGACGTATCGCCGGATCGAGTCAAGCGACTGCTCCAGGACAAACTCGAGGGACGGATGGACGAAGAGGTCGGCAGCGTCGTCTCCGTCACCGAGGTGCACGATATCGGCCAGGGGACGGTGTTACCGAACCGGCCTGGCGTCTACTACGAGGCCGAATTCGACGCCGTCACGTTCGATCCCCAGATGCAGGAAGTCGTCGACGGCACCGTCGTCGAGGTCGTCGAGTTCGGTGCCTTCGTCGGGATCGGCCCCGTCGACGGCCTCTTGCACGTCTCGCAGATCAGCGACGAATACCTCGCCTTCGACGGCGAGAACCAGCGCCTCGCCTCGAACGAGTCCGCACGTTCACTCGGCGTCGACGACGCCGTCCGGGCTCGCATCGTCACCAAGAGCATCGACGAACGCAACCCCCGTGACTCGAAGATCGGGCTCACCGCCAAACAGCCCGGCCTCGGGAAACACGGCTGGCTCGAGGAAGAGCGAGAGAAACGCGAAGCGACCGCAGGTGAATAACCATGGCATCCGACCGTCTCGTCTGTCGTGAGTGTCACCGGGTCAACGAACCCGATAACGAGACCTGTGACGCCTGCAACTCCTCCTCGCTGACCGAAGACTGGGCGGGCTACGTCATCATCGCCCATCCCGAGGAAAGCGAGATCGCGACGGAGATGCAGATCACCGAACCGGGCGCGTACGCCCTGAAAGTTCGCTGATTCACGTGACCCGCGACGACGACCAGCGTCCGGCGTCCGCCGACGGCGACGATCAGCTACTGGTTTTGCCCGACGAACTCCGCGACGAACTCAAAGAGCCGATGGGGCCGATCGAGACGGACGCGGATCGCCTCCTCGAGGCCGTCGATGGACCCCTGATCGCCGTCGGCGACATCGTTACGTATCATCTCCTGCAGGCGGGCCGTCGACCCGATGTCGCACTCGTCGACGGCCGGACCAAACGCAGCGCCGTCGACGAGGAGATCCGCGAGGCGGTCACGTCCGGCGCGAGCATCGAAGTTCGGAATCCGCCTGCGGAACTCTCCGCGCCCGTCGTTCGGGCACTCCGTCGGGCGCTCTCGACTGCGGAACCGACCACCGTTCTGGTCGACGGGGAGGAAGACCTCGTCGCCCTGCCGGCGATCGCCGCCGCACCCGAGGGTGCAAGCGTCGTCTACGGCCAGCCCGACGAGGGGATGGTTCACGTCGTCGTCACCGACGACGACCGAACGGCGATGCGCGAACTCCTCGAGCGGTTCGAGGGCGACACCGACCGATTCTGGGCGTTACTGGACGGCTAACCCGATTTACGAGTCACTGTCGTTTCGATGCGGTCGTCGGGATCGTCCTCGGGTGATCACGGCCCGATACCGACGAGGGAGCCACTCGAGTGGCACGCCGGCATTATTTAAACACCGTTGCATGGTTAGAATAATATTTATATAGTACGTTGGATAGACAGTACCTGTGACAAATGAAACACGACGGGTGAGAACGCGCCGGGACGATCGAATCGCGTCGGAGTGATACTGCCGGACAGAACGACGTGAAGCCGGTCGCGAATTCGCGGTCGTCCCCACAGGCGACGACCGCACGTCTGCGACCGGGTTCGCATCGACTTCTGTCCAGTCGTATGGCCCGGCTCGGATCGATCGGTCACGAGGTTCACAACGGAGTGTCGAACTCGAAGCGCGAAACACCCTCTCGGCAGACGGAACAGAGGACTATGGTCATCACAAACACACCTGCTCCTGACAGTCAGCAACGGAACTCAAACACGGCTCGAGACGGTCGAGCGAGGACGAACAACGTTCTGACGATACTGGATCGAACGGCAACCGTCGCTCTCCCGCCGAGGACGGGCGACCGAGACCGTCCCCGATTCGAACCATGAGATACGTTCGACTCGAACTATCGACACCGGCCGGTGCCGTCCACCCGGTTGGTCGGGGGTTGGCGACCGACTCGGATCTCGAGCGGGCCGAACTGGTTTACCTCGATTCGTTTCCGGATGGGACAGGGATTCTTCTGTACCGACTCCGCGCTGACGCCGAGAAGCTCCGATCACACATCGGGGAGCACCCGCTCGTCCTCGAGTGGGATCTCTTCGAGGGAACGGGGGCGGACGTCTACTGTTACCTGTCCGTCGATTCCGGCGAACCGGCCTCGACGCTCATGTCCCTCGTCGGGCAGGATGGGCTGATCGTCGAGACGCCGATCGAGTTCACCGGCTCCGATTCGCTTCGCCTCACCGTCGCAGGAAAAGAGGAGATGATCCAGCACGCATATCAGTCGATCCCCGAGCGGTTCGATTGCGTCATCATCAAGACCGGCGAGTACGACCCGACGTGCAAGTGGTCGATCCTCGATTTGACGACACGCCAGCAGGAAGTGCTTCGAACGGCAGTCGACATCGGGTACTACGACGTTCCAAAACAGGCGACACATCAAGACATCGCGAACGAACTCGGCTGTGCGACGAGCACCGTCGATGAACACCTCCGGAAAGCGGAATCCGGGGTCTTTTCGTCGTTGTTAGGATAGGGCATCGACGACGCCACGACACCACGAGCGGATCCTGGTCGGAACGGCGTCGGGGAACCCCGACGGACCGTCGGTCGTGGCGTCGGCGGGAACCCACGCGATACAGAGCGAGCCGCCGACCATCCCGAGGAACGTCCCGATTCCGAGCCCACCGAGCGCGCCGAAGATCGAGACGATCGCAAACGCGATCCCGACCGCGCCGAAATACGTCGCGTACTGCGGGTAGGCAAGCGAGAGGAGACCGGAGACCAGAACGGGCGCAGCAAGAACCAGCCCGACGAAGACGAAGTCGTTCCGAACCATCGCGAATCGGAGCACGAGATCGAGCGGCACGGCGGCGATGACGAGGCCGGCCAGCGTGAGTACGATCCCGCCCCAGAACGGTCGCTCGCGCCGCCAGTCGGCAAACCGACTGCGTCGGTCGTCGATCATCCGTCGTTACTCCGTTGCGTTGTGTTCCGCCTGACAGTCGATCACTGGTGGGGTGGTGTCCGTCTCCTCGGGATTGGCCACCATCGCGACGTCGAGTTCCTCCAGCGAGAGTTGCGTAATATACTGGTTTTCCGTCTGGATCGTCCCGTCTTCGATCGTGATATCCGGCGACGAGATCCGCATCCGCTCTTCTCCCTCCTCGTATTCGACGACCTGGTCTTCCTCGAACCTGATATCGCCCTCGAGATGCGTAAACCGCTGATTGAGCCCCTCGAACTCCACGTGTTCGGCCTCTATCGACACTCTGAACGTATCGTCCGTGACGGGCATCTCGAGGTCTTTGAACAGGTGGAGCCCCTCGATCGTTCCGCTCTGGATGCGCGTCTCGCTGACGGGATAGCGCTCACAGCCCTCGTGGCTCTCCATCGTCGAGTACTGTTCGAACCCGTCGCCCCGGAGTTCGTCGAACGCGACGGTGAATCCGCCGACACCCGTCGCCGGAACGGCGACGCCGGCACCGACGGAGGCGACCCCAGCGAGGAAACCGATCAGGACCACGTTTGCGACGAGGAATACGACGACGAATCGTTTGCGATCGATTGGCACGGTTGCGGTGACATTCCCCATATGTATAAGTATAAATTTGCTCGTGTATAGACGGCCATATAAACGGGTCCTGCCGGCCGGATGAGGGGTGGCAACACGTCGATCCGACCAGGCGGTGACGTTCCCGCCGATCGGTACCGCCAGTGTCACCGCTGTGGGGTCGAACGCGTCTCGTTGAATCGGCTCGGCGGGGTCCCGTCTCGACGGTCTCCGTCAGGGCTCGAGTCGTCGCCCGGTGATCGCCATCCCAGTGGCGACGGCGGCCGTTACCGGGGGTCCGACGCGAGGCTCCGTCTCGGACGGTTCGGCAGCCGACGTGTTCGTCTCGGTTTCCCCCGTCCCGTCCGAATGCCGGACGCCATCGGTGGTCTCGGTGGTCGAATTCGCTCGTGGCTCGTCGATCGCATCCGTCGTATTTTCGTCGTCGGGTTCGGTACCGTTCGTGGTGGCCTCATCGGTTGCCGTGGTCGTCCCGTTCGAATCGGTCGCGTTCGCAGTCGAACCGGTCGATTCGTTCGCCGAGCCGTCGGTTCCGTTCTCCGCCCCAGCGGTTTCGGTGTCGTCGGGTGCGGAGAGACCGAAGTGTTCCTCGAGTTCGGGGATGATACTCTCTCCGACGGGCGACTGCCGTAACAGGTACACGAGCTGGTCCCACGGCAGGGTGATGATCATCCGGTCGGCCGTCCCGTGTCCGAACTCGATATCGGTCCACGGCCCCCGAAGCGTCGTCTCTTCGAACTCGACGTCGTCGAGGGTGATGGTCATCGTTTCGTTCTCCATCGACACTCTGTCGAAACACGTTCTCGCCGAGTGGATCTTCCCGGACCCGATCTCTATCATGTCCGCCTCGGCGGTGGTGCCGTTGCCGGTCGACGACACGACCGCCGACTCCGTGGTGAGGTTCGTCGCGTCCTGTTCGTAGGCGTTCATCGAGATGTTCTCGAGCTCCGTCGAGAAATCGAGGCAGAACGGTTCAGGGGGCCCCTGCTCCTGTGTGACGGACTCGTTCGCCGTCGATCCCGACTGCGAGGGACTGGCGTACACCCCCGCGGGAAGGCTCGCAGCGACGACGATACCGAGACAGAGGGTCAGGAGAGCGGATCGACTGATCATGTTCGAGTATGGTGTTTGCTAACAGAATGTCAGCCGCGCCGATATTTATTGCCGAGGGTATGTCCGGGATTTTATCCCAGACGGGCGTTCAACACCGGACTCGAGTCGGAACCCAGGATGATCCCCCGGTCGATGCCGCCTCAAAAGCGGCGGAGCAACGATACCGAGACGGCAGTCGTCTCCGGACACGAGTTCGAAACCGGCTCGGTGCAGTAGCCACTAACGGAGTAGCCGTCCGATGCGGGATCGGGAATCGCTCCCTGACACCGTCGGCCGTCGCCGCGGCGGATGGTCCCACGCGAGACGCCGCGTCCTCAGACGGTCTCCTGTCCGTCAGTGTCGGTGGGACCGGGACCCGCCCTACGGTCCCACGGTAAATCGGGACAGCAAACCGTATCAGTTGACGACCGTGTGCTCGAGCGTCCCGATTCCCTCGATTTCGAGTGCGACGGTGTCGCCGTCCTCGAGCCACTGCTCCAGTTCCAATCCACAGCCCTCGCCGACGGTGCCGCTGCCGATGACGTCGCCGGGGTGGAGGGTCTCGGACTGTGAAATATGCTCGATGATCTCGGCGAAGGAGTGGTACATCTCGTCGACGGTACCCTCCGACCAGACCTCGCCGTCGATCCGGGCGGTCATCGGCGCGGAGAGGACGTCGATATCCTCGCGGGGGACGACGTAGGGGCCCAGCCCGTTCGCGAAGTCCTTGCCCTTCGCGGGACCGAGCCGCCCCTCCATCTCCTCGCCCTGGATGTCGCGGGCGCTGAAGTCGTTGAAGACGGTGTAGCCGGCGATGTGGTCTTCGGCCTCCTCGGCGGGAATGTCCCGGCCGCGCATCCCGATGACGGCCGCGATCTCGAGTTCGTAGTCCATGATCTCCGAGTAGTCGGGCCACTGAATCGTCTCGCCGGGCGCGACCACGCTGTCGGCGTTGCCCTTGTAGTAGACCGGCAGGTCGTACCAGACGTCCGCGATCTCGCCGTCCATACTGTTCTGAACGTGTTCCTCGATGGCCATGCAGTCCCGCATGGAGTTTGGCCGTGGCAACGGCGCGCACAGCCGGTACTCGCCGGGTTCGTACCGAAGCTTCGCGCCGCCGGGCCCGCGTTCGGCGTCCGTCTCGGCCGCGTACTCGAGGGCCTCGCGTGCATCCGCGATCGCCCGGTCGCCCCGCTCGAGGAAGGCGATCATCTCCGGCGGGACGTGGGTCCGGGCGAGGTCGGCCGGCGCGGGTTCGCCCTCGGCCTCGAGAGCCGCGCCGGAGGCGGCGGTGAGGTCCACGAGGGTCGCTTCGCCGGCCGGCGCGCCGTTCGACTCGGTCGACTCGTCGACGGCACCGATGCGTTCGACGGGACCGACCGGGGTGTCGACTTCGAAGGTGGCGAGTTTCATGTGCTACTCCCACCTGTTTCGTCGCCAGCAATAAAGGCAACCGGCCGCACCCATCCCGCGCTCCCGTCTTCGATCGAGATCGGGAACGCGACCAGCGGGATATCGGTCTCGCGGGGCAACGCGTCGAGGTTGGCCATCTTCTCGATCTGGCAGTACTCGACCTCCCGGCCCGCGACGTGGGCCGGCCACAACTCGTCTTCCTCGCCCGACTCGAGGTAGCGCTCGCCCATCGTGGCGAAGGGCTTGTCGAAGCCGTAGGCGTCCGTGCCGATCACCTTCACGCCCTGCTCGACGAGGAACTTCGTCCCTTCGGCGCTCATGCCGGGGAACTGCGTGAGATAGTCGGGCTGGCCCCACAACTCGTCGGCCCCAGTTTGAATCAGGACGATCTCACCCGGCGAGAGCTCGTGAGCCAGTTCGTCGAGGGCGTCCTCGAGGTCGGCAGCCGAGATCTCCTCGCCGGGATCCATCCACCGGAAATCGAGCACGACCGCGTTCCCGCGACACCACTCGAGAGGGATCTCGTCGATCGTCTTCGCCGGCTCGCCGTCGACCTCGGGTCCGTAGTGCCAGGGCGCGTCCATGTGGGTGCCCGCGTGGGGGATCACTTCGAGATCCTCCCAGGCCAGTCCCATGCCGTCGGGGAAGTCCTCGGGAGCCACGTCGTAGCCCTGCGCCTGTAGGTTCTCCGCGAGCCGGTCAGCGCCCGCCTCGTGGTCGAAGGCGTCTATCTTCGGCGGGGTGGGTTCGCTCGCGACGCCGTCCTCGAGTCCGATGCTCAGGTCGACGAGCGTGGTCTCGTCGGCTGTCACCAAATCTCGCATAGTGGCCACGACTCGGGGAATCACCGTAAGGATACCTGTCAGGATCGAATCGGTTCAGCGAACGGTAGCGGGTTCGCCGGAGACTCGAGAACCTATTTACCGTCCGGCGTGAACGTCCCGTGCATGTACGATTTCGTCGTCGTCGGCGTCGGCCCGCCGGGGGCGCGCTTCGCCCGCCGGGCCGCCCAGCAGGGCTACGACGTGCTCGCCCTCGAAAAAGGGCGGATCGGGGACCCGCTGGCCTGTTCGGGCCACGTGAGTACGGACGTCTGGAACTTCACCGGCGAGGGTGCCCGGGAGGAACTCTTTCAGAACGAGATCTACGGCGCGCGATTCCACGTCGGCGGCCCGTACAGCGACGCCTATCCCTTCTACAAGCGCGAGGTCGCCTCGAACGTCATCGATCGCGTGGGACTGGATCGCCACCTCGCGGCGCTGGCTCGCGAGGCCGGCGCGGATGTCCGCGAGGGCCACACGGTTACTGCAGTGACCGAACACCGCGACCGCGTCGACGTCGTCGCCAGCGGTCCCGACGGCACCGTCGAGTTCGAGGCGAAGATGCTCGCCGGCTGTGACGGGCCGCGCTCGAGAGTTCGGGACGAACTCGAACTGCCCCAGCCCGAGGAGCTGCTCCACGGCGTACTCGCCTTTTCCGAGGAGGACGACCACGAGGATTTCGTCGACGTTCACCTCACGCCGCCGACGTTCTTCGCGTGGCGGATCCCCCGCGGCGAGGCCGGCGTCGAGTACGGGCTCGCGGCTCCCCCCGGCGTACAGGTGACCAAACACTTCGAGGACCTGATCGACGGCTACGAGATCGACGTCTCCCACCGCTGCTCGGGGGCGATCCCGATCGGCCCTCCGGACCGGGTGACGACCCGTCGGGCCTTCCTCGTCGGGGACGCGGCCGCCCAGACCAAGCCCTTCACCGGTGGGGGCATCCTCTATGGGATGACCAGCGCCGACCACGCCGCCCGCGAGATCGATCCGGACCGCCCGACCACGCTCGCGGCCTACGAACGCGCCTGGCGGGACGACCTGACGCGCGAGCAGGAACTCGGTCACTGGATTCGACGCGCCTACTCGCTGCCCGAACCGATCCAGCGGATCGGGCTGGGTGCGCTGTCGGGCGAGATCGGCGTCCACATGGACCGGCCCACCTCGCTGATCTCGACCGACCACCTCAAAGCGGTGTTCTCACGGTCGTAAATCGCCTCGGGGTCAAGTGGTTCGAGAGACTTCGTCTCTCGTCATCACGGAAATCGAAGATTTCCGTACGACCCCGAGGCTTTCGCGTGGACTCCCGTTCTATGCCGTAACCGAGGCAGGGGGTACGTACTCCCCACTCACGTTCAGCGTCCCGCGATTCAAGCGCACATCTACGGGTGCGCCTCCATCGTCTGCGTTTTGCCGACGATGGAGATACTGCAAACCGATATTCTTGGAAGCGTTGTAGTCGGCGTGGTTCTCATACCCACACTGACTGCACTTGAACGACTCTTGGTGGCGATTGTCGTTGTGGGTAAACCCACATGTCGAGCAACGCTTCGACGTGTTGCGCGGGTCAACCCCGCCCCTCCAGAAACGCCATGACGACCGTCCCCAGTCCGACGCTACTGATGACGAACCCGACGACGGAACCGAGGACCGGAACCGCACCGACCGCCACGGAAACGACGATCGCGCACCCCAGCGCGAGGAGCCGGTTGTCGCTGACGAGTCGACCGACGGCGAGATAACCGTACTCGCCGGCCACCAGCGCCACGAGGGCAAACACCAGGAGCAGCGGAATCGCGAGGACGAGTCCGATCACCGTGATCGCCAACAGAACCGAAGCGCCGATCACGGCCACCAGGCTGGCGATGCCGTAGGCGAACGCGATCCCGGGCGACTCGAGCGCGCGATCGGTTTGCCGCCGCGTGCTGTCGGGCGCGACCGCGACCAGCAGGCCGCCGACGACGAGCGTGACGAGTCCGGCGCCGATCGCCTGGACGTACCACGGCGTGGCGGCCGCGGTCTCGGTACCGGTTTCGACCCCGTTCGGCGCTCGCCGGGCGAGCGCCGCGGCGGGAACGCCCGTCAGGCCCAGCACGGTCGCGAAGGCACCGCTCCGAAACGAACGGCGGGAGGGAAGGCACATGCGTGGACCTGTCAAAGAGATCCGATAATCCTTCCGATCCGTCACGTTTCGCGACCCCCGCCTCGAGTGCCGGAGCCGACAGACCGAAGGCGTCGGTCACGCAACGGGGGAGCGATGACGGGCCAGCAGTGGCGGGCGACCGCGCTCGCGTTCGTCGCCGGGGCGCTCGAGCGGGCTGGCATCATCGACGGGGAGCGGTTTCGCCCGACGATGGAATTGGCCTGGCCCCGGATCGTCACCGGCTTCGCGATCATGTCCAAGCAGACGGCCGACCTCGCGATGGTCGGGGCCGCCGTCGGGACGGCCGGCACGGCGGGGCTGGCATTCGCGCTGGGCTACTGGCAGATCGTGACGCTGCTCGGCCTCGGGGTGGCTGGCGGGACGGTCACGCTCGTCTCGCAGAACTACGGCGGCGAGGCGACCGATCGCGCGTCGGTGGCGGTCAACCAGAGCGTCGTCCTCGCGACCGCGCTGGCGGTGCCGATCGCGCTCCTGTTCGTCGCCATCCCCGGGCCCCTAATCGCCCTGCTCGGCGCCGGACCGGACGCGCTCGTCCACGGGCGGATCTATCTCGTCTACGTCGCGCCCGCGGTGGTCTTCGAACTGCTCAACCTGATCGCCAGCCGCACCTACACCGGCGTCGGCGACACGTTCACCGAGATGGTCGCCCGCGCCGGCGGCGCGGTCTTCAACGTCGTTCTCAGTGGCCTCCTGATCTTCGGCTTTGGCCTCGGAGCCGCGGGCGCGGCCGTCGGAACCACCCTCGCCAGCGGGTTCGTGACGGTCGTCCTCGCGTGGGGGATGCTCGGGCGCTCCTACGGCCGGCTCGGTATGGAACCCAGCCCCGTCCCGATCACCCGGTCGGGACCGTGGCTCGAGCCGACGCTGTTGCGCCAGCTGATCGAAATTTCCCTGCCGGAGATCGGCCGCCGACTCGCGCAGGGGGCGGTCGTCTTCCCGCTGCTGTGGATCGCCGCCTCCTTCGGCCCGGTCGTCGTGACGGCGCTCGAGGTCGGTCGTCGGGTGCGGGCCCTGATCAACAGCGTCAACTGGGGGCTGTCCCTGGCCGTGAGTTCGCTGGTCGGTCAACACCTCGGCGCGGGCGAGGAGGCGGAGGCGGGGGCCTACGGCGCGGCGATCATCCGACTCTCGACGGTGATCTACGCCGTCGCGGGGGCGCTGGTCGTGGTCTTCGCCCGACCGATCGCGGGGCTGTTCGTGAGCGACCCCGCGGCGGTCACGCAGGCCGCGGTCTTCGTCGCCGTCGGCGCGGTCAGTTCGGTCGGCTACGGGATCGACGGGGCCGCCGCTGGAGCCCTCTTGGGTGCCGGCGACACCCGCTGGCCGTTCGTCGCCTCACTGCTGGGCCGGTACGCCTTCGCGCTCCCCGCGGCCGCGCTCGGCCTCGTCACGCCGCTCGCCGTCGGCGGGCTCTACCTCGCGCTCTTCCTCGAGACGAGCGTCCCCGGCGGGATCAACTACTGGCTGTTCCGCAGCGGCCGCTGGAAGGCCGTGAGCCGGCGGTATCGACCGTCGTCGGACCCCGGCTGAACGGTCGGCGACGACTCGCCGATCGACCGCCCCGACACCTCCCCGGCCGCGGACTCACGGACGGCTCTCGGCGGCCGCCGTTCGCCGGCCGCGTTCGACCGCCGCTTCCGCCGTGGCGTTTTTGCCCCGTTCCTCGGCGATTACGTACTGGACTTCGACGACCAGCGAGCCGTCGCTGTGGGGCCTGATCGCCTTGTAGATCCGATCGGCGAGCCCCGGTTCCGGGCCGGGTTCGCGTCCGGAGACCGTCACGACCACCCGGTCGACCGACTGGGTCGGGTAGTCGCCGTCGAGTTCGACCGCGACCTCGTCGCTCTCGAGTTCGTCGTACTGTGGCTCCGCGAGCACCGCATTGACCTCGCTTTCGGCGGCCGACTGGAGTTCGGTCGTGTGGAAATCGAGCAGGGTAACGCCGGCGAGCGGCGCGGCGAGTACCAGGAGCCCGATCCCGAATATCGCCGCGTACGTGTACGTCGGCGTCCGGGTCGGCGACACCTCGAACAGCCCCTGCGGGCGGTAGCCGGCGATCCACAGCGTCGTCAGCGCGGCGAGGTTGATCGACAGGAGGTTGACGACCACGAGGCCGGCGGCACCGATCGCCGCGCCGGACATCCCCCAGGCGACCGTGATGCCGACCGCGGCTGAGGGCGGAATCAGCGCCGCGGCGATCATCACGCCGACGATGGCCTCCGAAAAGCCCCGCGTGAGACTCAGGATCCCGGCGATCCCCGCCCCCAGCGCGACCGCGAGCGAGAACAGGTTCGGCGCGACCCGTTCCTCGAGTTCGGTGGCGACGACGATGTCGACCCCGGCGGGCTCGAGGCCGGCCAGCCGCGCGAGCATCGCGAGGGCGATCGAGGAGACGACGACCATCGCTACACCGGCGATCTGGTAGGTGAAGCCGGTCCGTTTGAGTCGGCTGTCGCCGGTCACGATGCCGATGTTGGCGGCGAGTGCGGGTCCCAAAAGCGGCGCGATGACCATCGCCCCGATCACGACCGCGGGGGAATCGGCCAGCAGCCCGGCGGTGGCGACGACGGCGCTGATCAGCAACATGACGGTATAGATCGCGAATGGGGGCGTGAGTTCGTCGGCCTTCGTACGCAACACCTGCCTCGAGGTGCGCGATCCCGTCTGCCCGCCACGACTGTATCGTTCCCGGAGCGTCGCGAACCCCTCGGAAATGACCGTCTCGGCGTTGATGACGACGACGCTGGCCTCGTCCCCGATTCCGGCCCGCTTTAGCCGATCGAGGAGCGGTTCGACCGCCTGTGTCGGGACCGGAAACCGGACGACCGCGGCGTACCCCCTCCCGCTGGTTTCGTCGCTGACGACGTACTCGATCCCTTCCGACTCGAGGATGTCGAGAACGGCTCGTCGCTTCCCCTCCTGTACCGCGATCTCCAGGTAGCGCATACTGTGGCCACATTCGAGTCGAGGTTAGTAGTCGGGGCAGCAGTGGACGGGTGGCGGGGCAGCAGTGGACGAGCGTCCGTCAGCCGTCGGTGCCGAGTATTCCGCAGGCGATCGCCTCGGGCTCGACCGGTTCCGCCCCGTCGACCGCGTCGGGATGTAACAGGAGGATCGCGTCGTCGGGCATCTCGGCTTCGACCCGGACCCGCCGGCCGAGGACGTCCTCGAGTTCGTCGACGTCGTCGATGTCGTACTCCCGTTCGCAGAGCCGTTCGGCGTTGGCCCGCGAGAGGACGAAGACGAGCGCGCCCGGCTCGAGGTGTTCGCTTTCGGCGGTCTCGAGCAGGGTCGCGAGGGCAGTCGAGGAGACGCGCTCGAGCGAGCGGATCGTCACCCGTTCGGTGTCCGAACCCGGCGCTTGCTGTGACTGCGTGCGGACGCGAGCGGTCAGCTCCGCGAAGTCGGTTTCGGGGTCGAGACGCGGTGGCATACGCCGTTTCGGCCGCCGTTCGTCTTGACGCTGTGGCCGGCCAGTTCCGGCGTTCACGTGGCCCCGAGTACGGATCCTCGAGCAGCCCGCAGGCTGTATCAGCGAATCCGACAGTCCGTCCCGATGTAACAGCGGTTTTTACGCACTGCTGGTGTACGAAGCCCGATGTCGACGATAGCGGACCTCCGGCTACCGGCGGCTGAGACCGCCCTGGCGACGGCGTTCGAACGCGCACCCGCGGCCACGTTCGAACTCGAGTCCTCGGTGTCGAAGACGCGCCCCTCGCTGTGGGTTTCCGGTGTCGATCCCGAGACGGCCGGGACGGCGTTCGAGGCCGATCCCTCGGTCGAGGAAGCCGAGCTCCTCGTCGAAACGGGATCGCGGCTGCTCTACGACGTGACCTTCTCGGCGGGTGCCGGGACGAACCGACTCTGGGACGACCTGCTCGCGGACGGCGGCTCGTTGCTCGAGGCACGGGCGAGCGACGGCTGGTGGCAGGTGACGGTTCGGTACCGTGACCGCGACCGGCTCTGTGACGCCTACGATCGGCTGGTCGATCGCGGGATCAACGCCGACCTCCGGCGCGTGACGGACGTGACCGACGTCGAGGGCCACGAGACGCGACTGACGCCCGAACAGCAGGAGGCCCTCGAGGCGGCCCTGGAGTACGGCTACTTCGAGATCCCACGCGGGATTTCGATGGAGGAACTGGCCGAGGAGCTGGGGATCTCCCACCAGGCGCTCTCCGAGCGGTTCCGAAGGGCCTACGAGACGCTGGTCGACGCCGAGCTACAGCCCACGGGAGCGGACACGGAGCGGACTGACGGACGCATCGACCAGTAATTACCCACACAACGGGTGGCAACGTGGCACAATCGTTATTTGATTGGGTTGCGTTCGACCGAACATGGCTGCGCTACTTTCCGACGAGGAAATCGAGGACCGGCTCCCCGACGAGTGGGAACGGGAGGACGACGAGATCGTCCGGGTCTACGAGTTCGACGACTACCTTCGTGGCGTCAACTTCGCCCAGATGGTCGGCGAGATCGCCGAAGCCCAGTTCCACCATCCCGAGATCATCATCCGGTATGCCGGCGTCGAGATCCGGCTGACATCCCACGAGGAAGGCGGGATTACCGAGAGCGATATCGAGATGGCAGAGCTGATCGAGTCCGAGCGCGACGACTGAGCCCGCCCGGCCAGACGAGCATTCGATGGACGCCCGTTACGTCTTCCGCGTTCGGCTCCGCCTCGAGCCCGCCCGGGAGGAGGTCTCCCTCGAGCCGGGCAGTGCCGAGACGACGGTCACGCTCTTTCGCGAGGCACCGGAGCCGGGCACGGAGGGGTGGCTCTTCTTCGGAAATACGCTCTGGCGTGGCGAGGTGGCCGACCAACCGCACGCCCGCCGACTCGCCGCGGAGTGGCTCGGCGTTCCAGCGCGGCGTATCGAGGATGTCGACTTCCGAGAACTCCAGGCCGACGAGGAGTACGTCGACGCGCTGAAACGGGAAATCGCCGCCGACCTCGAGCCGTTCAATGCCGACACCGTCTCGGCAGTACTCTCGAAGTATCTGGGCTCGAGCGTCCACGTCCGCTCACCCTGATGGCCGACCCGTCCGGTCGTGGCTCGCCGTCCTCCGCTCGAGGTCGCTCCGCCGGATCACGTCTCCTCGCCGAGTCACGGATCGGGGCCGTTCCCCTGTTTGGGACCCGACCAGGGACTTCCGTCTCGAACGGACCGTCCCGTTACAGTAGTATAAGGGGATTATATTCCCCAGGTATATAATAATGGCAGTTGTTATCATGTAACGACCCTACCTTTATATATTCGCTTGTGGCCGCCTTCTATGATGTCTTCGAACGAATTTGCGATTCCGGACGAGCTCGCATCACCACAGGCGAAACTCGTTTACGCGTCCCTCTTCGTTACCGACGAGCCGACTGCGACTGATCTTCAGGGACTGTTGGGACTCTCGAAGCTCACGCTCTTTGCCGTTCTCGAATCGCTCACTGCGAACGACCTCGTCCGGCGAACGGAGGCTGGCTATGTCGTCCGGTGATCCGAAAGCGCTCTCGGTCGTCGAGACGGCCCTGCAGCGGGAAATTCGGGTCGACTGCTACGTCCGGTCGTCCCTCTCGACGGCCGTTGCCTCCCGAGTCACGACCCTCGTCGAACGGCTTCGGACGCTCAGCGAACGGGGGGTCGTCGCCGACGTACGGGTCGATCAGTGGCCACTGAACGGCTCGATTGCGGACGAATCCCGGCGCACGCGGGACGAACTCGTCGACGCCTTCGAACAGTGGGCCGCCCAGCACGGCTACTCGCTCGAGCCGGCGTTCCGTCGTCGGATAACGCCGCCCTCACCGCTTGGTCTCGAGGGCGAACCGCGCGAGCGGACGCGGGTTCCGCTGGTGGCACTGGCGTTCTACGAGGCCGATACCGACGCGGAGAGGCTCCGAGGGGTCGTGCCGTGTACGGACGACTCCCGTCCCGACACCGGACGGACGTATACCGTCGACCAGTGGCTCACCGCGGTCGAACGAACGCTCCTCGACACGGCACCGAACGAGCCCGGAACCGGGCAGACCACGCCGCTGGAAGGGCAGTGAGACGGTCCCCTGTCCGTCAGTGCCGGTGGGACCGGGCCCGCCCTGCGGTCCCACCGGGACAGCAAACCGTACGAGTCACGGCAGTCGAGTGGCACCGGTTCGGCGAACGGCACCCGGTTGGACTGTCGCTGTGCCGTGTGGACGGACGCGTCCCGGCCGGACGACGACCCGAGCGTCGCGGAGTACGCCAACCGGGCGCAGTTGCGGGTGGACTGAACCTGACGACCGTGGCCTCCCGCCGTCCCGGCCGAACCGGTCGATAAGCATTTACTCGAGAAACACATATATCGGCGTCCGATGGCTCTCGAGCGCGACTACGACTTCTGGCTCCTCGATCTCGACGGCACCCTCGTCGACGTCGAGTGGTCCTACACTCGCGAGGTGTTCGATCGGGTCGGCGACCGACTCGGCCGGGAGTTCACCGATCGGGAGGCCGACGTCATCTGGAACGGCCTGACCGGCTCTCGCGATCACCAGCTTCGAGAATGGGGCGTCGATCCGACCGCCTTCTGGGAGGCGTTCCACGAGGAGGAGGATCCACTGGTGCGAGCCGAGCAGACGTACCTCCACGAGGACGCCGCGTTCGTCGCCGACCTCGAGGTACCGGTCGGACTGGTCACCCACTGTCAGGAGTTCCTCGCCGAGCCAGTCCTCGACAACGTGGGAATCCGCGACTGGTTCGACGCGCAACTCTGCTGTACCGAAGAGACCGGGTGGAAACCCGATCCGACGCCAGTCCAGTCGGTCATGTCCGAGTTGGGCGTCGCCCACAACGGCCACCAGGGTGTGCTCGCGGGCGACGGTGCAAACGACGTCGGTGCGGCCTGGAACGCCGGCCTCGACGCGATTCACGTCGAACGGGTCGGCCACGATCGACGGGGGCAGTGCGTACTCGGCGACTATCGCGTCCGCTCGTTCGACGAACTCTCCTGCTCTCCGGCGTCGCTGTGAATGGGCGCGGGTCCCTGCAGTGGACTCTCTCGAACTTCGGTCTGCGACGACGGCACCGACGGACTGCCTCGAGACCGAAAGGCCCTCAAGGAGACGGCGACGACCGACGCTCGATGAAATACTGTCTCGACTGCGACTGGTCTCTGAACGCGGTCGACGAACCCTCGCGTGGCGACCGCTCGCGGGCGGCGATCGAACACCACGTCGAAACGGGGCACACGATCGACTCGAGCGAGTCGACCGTCCGACCGACGACGCCGGGCGTCGCGGGTCCCGTTTTCGTTCGCGAGTTGCTCCCCTCGAGGGACTGATCGACGGCGTCGCGCCCGCGTCACTCGAGGACGGACCGTCGCTACTCGTAGTGTTCCTCGAGGTAGTCGATGATGTCGCCGCTCTCGTAAAGCGACGTTTCGCGGTCGGTATCGACGAGGAACGGGATCGCATCGTCGCCCCCCAGATCGATCATCGCTTCGTGGACCCAGTCGTTACACACGTCACCACCTTCGTGGCCGGGTCGGCGAGGGTTGTGAATCACGTACGAGACGCCCAGATCCGTCAGTTTCTGTCGGACATCAGCACTGTGGGGGCAGCTCTCGGCCTGATAGAGTTCGAGCATTCGATACCCTCGACCAGACGGTCCAGAATAAACGTTGGGCCGGTACCCACTGCTGTCGGCGATTGGTAACCGATTCACCGTATTCACGCCTTCTTACCATTTCCCCGACAGGAAAGCTTATGCCCGGATGCTGGGCTTATCGAAGCATGACACGCGATACATCGGTACAGAACCGAACTGACGCGGCTGCGAACGAACGTCAACTCCCGAACCTCGTGACGATCGTCGGACGAGGGGTCCCCTCGAACTACGAGGTCGCCGTCGACGGCGACCTCGAGTCCCTCGCGGACGACCCCACGGCCGAGGGCCCGGTCGTCGCCGGGAGCGTCGCCGAGGGTGCGATCGACGTCGGCGTCCGACGATTCCGGTTTTCCGGGGAGATGGCGAACGTCCGCCTCGTCGACTGGAACGGCACCGAAGCGGCCGACTCCGCGAGCGTCCCGACGGTCCACGTGGAGTACGGCGCACCGACCCGATAAGGCGGCCTCGAGACGGCCGAGTGAGAGGGGAGTCTGGGGGTGGCCGTCGGATCGAGTTCGGAACACAGCACACCGACAGCGCCGCTGGACGCCCGAGTGGAACCGAACCGAAACTCGATCCGGGGGCGTGGCCCCTCGTTAGTCGTCGTCCGTCGCGCCGATTCCCGTGTCGGCACTCGCGGTGACGACCGACGGCGGTGCGAGCGGGCCGTCGTCCGAATCGAACTCCGGATTGAACAGTTGCAGTGCGGTATGGATCGTACTCCAGTCGTCTTCGGCCGCCGCCTCGCGGAGGCTCTTGGTCGGCGGGGCGAGCAACTGGTTGACCAGCGCGTCGGCCATCGCCTCGACGACCTCGCGCTGGTCGTCGGTCACTTCGCCCTCGAGGTGTGAGAGCGCCGTCTCGACCTCGCGGTCCTTGATCCGCTCGGCGGATTCGTACATCGCCGCGATCGCTTCGTCGGCGCGAGCGCGTTTGTACTGGTCACAGAGCAGGTCGAACTCGGCGTCGATCATCGACTCGACCTCACGGGCGGCGTCGGCCCGCTGTTCGCGGGTCTCCGCGGTGATCGACTCGAGATCGTCCAGATCGAACACCCGTACCGCGGGGAGGGCGTCGGCCGCCGGTTCGACGTCTCGTGGCTGGCCGAGATCGACGATGACCTGTTCGGAGTCGGTTTCGTCGGTCCCGGTATCGCCGTCGAGGTGGTGTGTCTCGAGCACTGGCTCCTCGCTGCCGGTCGCCGCGACGATGATATCGGCACGGCTCGTGACGGTCTCGAGCGCCTCGAGCGGGACGGCCGCGGCGTCGGTCTCGTCCTCGACGTCGTCGACGAGGTGTTCGGCGTGGGCGACGGTTCGATTGGCGACGACGAGTTCGTCGACGCCGGCGTCCCCGAGGCTCCGGGCCGCGAGTTGCCCCATCTCGCCGGCCCCGACGACCAGCGCGGTCGCCCCCTCGAGGTCGAGTTCCTCGGCGGCGCGTCGCGTCGCGGCCGAACCGAGCGAGACGACACCCTCGTTGATCCCGGTTTCGGTGCGGGCACGCTCGCCGACGTGGATCGCCTTCGTGACGGCGGCCTCGAGCATCGAGCCGATGCCTCCGGCGTCGCGAGCGTCCTCGTAGGCGGTTCGCACCTGGCCGATGATCTGGTCTTCGCCGAGGATCACCGACTCGAGGCCGGCAGCGACTCGGAGCAGGTGCCGGAGACTCTCGTCGTGGGCGGTCGTCACGACGGCGTCGTCGTCGACCGCGGCGAAAAACTCCGCGAGCGCGGCCCGGCCGACGGCGTGGTCGGCACCGACGACGTATGCCTCTACCCGGTTGCACGTCGAGAGGACGTACGCTTCGTCGATATCGGGAACGGTCAGGAGTTCCCGGACGGCGGCTCCCTGACTCTCCGGGCTCGCGGCGGCCAGGTCGTCGACGCCGCCGCTCTCGTGGGTCACCCGTCCGGCGGTCACGACCCCTGTCGACATCACGGCCGATCACCACCAGTTGCCAGTTCTTCGCCGAGCACGTCCTCGATCACTTGCGGACAGTTGGAAGTACCCGTACGTAAAGCTGTCCAAACATCCGGAGAATTGACGACATTCGTCACGATCTCTCGTCGCCGGTCCGCTGACACGTCCCGTGTCTTGAGTTGCTCGCGAACCCCGCTACAGACCCGCGCCATCTCGCCGGCCCCCTCGAGCGTCTCCTCGAGTTCCTGGCGGAGGTACTTGCTCAGTGCGGGGGCCCGGCCGCCGGTCGCGATCGCGACGGTCACCGGCTCCTCCCGGACGGTCGCGGGAACGACGACGCTGCCGGGTTCGCGTTCTCCGGAGCGATCCGCCCGGTTGACGAGGATCCCTCGATCGTGGGCCGCGTCGACGACGGCCTCGTTGATCGCCGCGTCGTCGGTCGCGGCGACGACCAACGCAGGTGCGGTTCGCTCGAGCCACGCCGGGACGTCGTCGGCGTCGGGGGCCGCCCGGATCAGTTCGGCATCGCCGAAGTCGCGATCGGCGAACGCCGGACTGACGACGAGCACCCGCGCTTCGCGGGCGAACCGTCGCGCTTTCCGGGCACCGACCGGTCCGCCGCCGACGACGAGCACGGTCGCGTTCGTGAAATCGTGCAAGAGTGGAATCATGTGGGGAGTCTGCGTCGTTCGGCCGGCCTTATCGCTCTCTGGTGTTCGCGTCGGCACGCTCTTCCATCCGAATCCCGGTTTTCTTCAATATTTGCGTCGAAAACAGGGTGTCCCAGTCGTCGTCGGTCACGTCCCAGTACTCGTCCATGGTTTCACGGACCTGCTCGATGCGCCGTCGACTTTCCGCCTCGCTGCGGCCGTGGGTCATCGCGAAGAAGTTGTACGGCCAGACGCCCTCGTGGCGGGGCCGCCGGTAACAGTGAGTCACGAACGGCAGCGAGGCGACTTCGGGACCGACCTCGGGAACGACGTCGTCGGGCACGTTCCAGACCGTCATCCCGTTTTCCGTGTAGCCCAGCGCGTAGTGGTTCGGGACGACACCGATCCGTCGGATCTTCCCCTCGCGTTCGAACCGTTTGACGGTCTCGAGGACCCACTCCACGTCCGCTCCGATCGCATCGGCCACGTCCGCGTAGGGCGTCTCGGTGAGTGGAACTCCGTCCTGTACCTCGAGGACGAGATCGCGTTCGGCCGGCGACAGCGTGGGTTCGTCGGTCGGTGTCACGTCGGGGCCGAGATCGGTGCAGTCGATCCCGGCGGCCGCGACGTCACCGTCGCCGTCGAGGGGACCGTCGACGTAGAACTTGGCCTCGACGCGGAACTCCCGTCGTTTCGGGAGGTTGTACGTTTCCTGGCCCGTTTCGGCCTCGATCTCGGCGAGGACGTCCCCGACGCGATCCTCGTCGGCGACGCTCACGACGAACCAGACGTTCAGGTGGGGATGGGCTCGCTCGTAGTTGTGCGCGACCTCGTGGTGGTCGTTGACCAGCTCGACGATCTCGTCGAAGCGCTCCTCGGGGGCGTGCATGGCGACGAGCGTCGCCGCGCCGCCGATCTCCTGGGCGTTGACGAGCGGCCCGAACCGTGATAGCGTGCCCCGTTCGTCGAGGTCTCGAATCGTCTCGAGTAGTTCCGTCGCGTCGATGTCGACCCCGCGTTCGCGCATTGCGGCGGCGGCGTCTTCGAACGGTCGCGGTACGACGGGGAAGCCACCCTGAAAGGCGTTGATGACCGCCCGCTCGCGCTCGGTGAGGTCGACGTCCGTGGTCATAGACGGCTATCGGGACTACCGAAGTATAAGGAAATCGGACCCGGGGACGACGTTCGGGCTGCATTGGCGTCGTCTCGGCGACACGAGAACGGCGAGAGCCGAGGTGGCCCTGCGCGAAACACCAGCTACGCACTCAACCGGAGTAACGGCCGGCGGATTACTCGGACGTGCCCCACTTGGCGGCGTGTTTCGGGCGGCTGGATACCGATTCGACCTCGAGGTCACCATCGAAGCTATCGAGCGCTTCGACGTAGGCCTCGGCGCTGGCGACCGTCGACAGGTAGGGGATCTCCTCCTCGACGGCCATCTCGAGGGTGTCGCGGTCGCGGCTGACGACGAAGTCGACCTCGTTCTCGCGGATCGCCTGTGGCACGTCGTCGAACTCGGCCACGTCGAAGTGGTTCTCGAAGCCGTCGACGTCGAGGTCGACGACGGCAGTCCCCTCGCTGACGGCGTTGCCGGCGGCCTGCTGGGCCTTCCAGTAGGCCGTGCCGAAGTCGCTTGCCGTGCCCATGACCTCGCCCGTGGACTTCATCTCCGGACCGAGACGCGGGTCCGAGCCCGGCAGGCGGTCGAAGGGGAGGACGACCTCCTTGATCGAGGTGTGGTCGGGGATCTGCTCGTCGGCCTCGAGACTCGCGAGCGTCTCGCCGGCCATGACCTGCGCTGCAAGCTTGGCGATCGGGACGCCCGTCGCCTTGGAGACGAACGGGACGGTACGCGAGGAGCGCGGGTTGGCCTCGAGCACGTAGACCTCGCCGTCCCTGACTGCGAGCTGAACGTTCAGTAGTCCTTTGGTCTTCAGCGCCTCGGCGATGTCCTCGGTGACCTCGCGGACGCGCTCTAAGGTATCTTCGTCCAGCGAGCGTGGCGGGATCATACACGCGGAATCGCCCGAGTGGACGCCCGCGCTCTCGACGTGTTCCATGATGCCGCCGATGATGACGTTGCGGCCGTCGGAGACCGCATCCACGTCGAGTTCGATCGCGTCCTCGAGGAAGTCGTCGACGAGGATCGGCTTGTCGGGGGCGACGCGGACGGCCTCCTCGATGTAGGTCTCGAGTTCCGCGTCGTCGTAGACGACCTGCATCGCGCGACCGCCCAGCACGTAGGAGGGGCGGACGAGGACGGGGTAGCCGATGTCGTGGGCGAGTTCGAGGGCCTCCTCCTCGGAGAAGGCCGTCCCGCCGTCGGGCTGGGAGATCTCGAGTTCGTCCATCAGGGCGTTAAAGCGATCGCGGTCCTCCGCTAAGTCCATCGCCTCGACGGAGGTGCCCATGACTTCACAGTCCAGGCCGCGGCGCTCGAGTTCGTCCTCGAGGGGTTCGCCGATGTTGACGGAGGTCTGACCGCCGAACTGGACCATCACGCCGTCGGCACCGGTCGCCTCGGCGACGTCGGCGACTTCCTCCGCCGTGATCGGCTCGAAGAAGAGCCCGTCGGAGGTGTCGTAGTCGGTCGACACCGTCTCGGGGTTGTTGTTGACGACGTAGGCGTCGATGCCGAGGTCGCGCAGCGCGCGGACCGCGTGGACCGAACAGTAGTCGAACTCGACGCCCTGTCCGATGCGGATCGGGCCGCCGCCGACGACGATCACGCTCTCGATGTCGCGGTCGACCTCGAGTTCGCCCGCGGCGGCGTCGCCGAGCAGCGGACCGGACTCGAACTCCGACTTTCGCGCGGAGTAGTAGTACGGCGTCTCGGCCTTGAACTCGCCCGCGCAGGTGTCGACCTGCTTGTAGGTGCGACCGGGGACCTCGGTTTCGACGGTGTCGACGTCAGCGCCGGCGCTCGCGGCGATCGTCGCGTTGGTGTGGCCGGCGATCGCGGCCTCGGTGAAGTCACCCTCCTGGGCGGCGAGCGTCGAGTCGGCGATGCGCTTGAAGCGCTCGGTGTACCACTCGAAGATGCCCGTCAGCTCCTGGACTTCGTCGACGGTGTAGCCGCGTTCGAAGGCCTCGAACATCGCGTAGGGGCGATCCGGCGACGGACGTGCGAGGTAGTGTTCCTCGAGTTCCTCGTCGCTAACCTCGGCCCAGTCGATGTCGGGTTCGTACTCGCTCGAGCGAAGGGCTTTGAGCAGCGACTCCTCGAAGGTGCGGCCGATGGCCATCGCCTCGCCGGTCGACTTCATCGCCGTCGTCAGCTCGAAGTCGACGTCGTCGAACTTGTCCTTGGGCCACCGGGGCACCTTGGTGACGACGTAGTCGATCGCGGGCTCGAACGCCGCCGTCGTTTCGCCGGTGATCTCGTTGTCGATCTCGTGGAGGCGCTTGCCCAGCGCGACCTTCGCGGTCACGCGGGCGATCGGATACCCGGTCGCCTTGGAGGCCAGCGCGGAGGAGCGGGAGACGCGCGGGTTGACCTCGACGACGCGGTACTCGCCGCCGGGGGTTCCGTCGTCGCGCCACGCGAACTGGATGTTACAGCCCCCCTGAATGCCGAGTTCGCGGATGACGTCGAGCGCGGCGGTGCGCATCTCCTGGTGGCCCTCGTCGGGGACGATCTGGGAGGGTGTGACGACCGTCGACTCGCCAGTGTGGATCCCCATCGGGTCGATGTTCTCCATGTTGCAGATGATGATACACGAGTCGTCGGCGTCGCGCATCACTTCGTACTCGTACTCGACCCAGCCGGCGATGGACTCGGTGATGAGGACCTCGCTGTTGCGAGAGAGGCGCAGTCCCTTGCGGACGCGGCGGAGGAGTTCGTCCATCTCGTGGACGACGCCGGAGCCGCTCCCGCCGAGGGTGTAGGTCGTACGGGCGATGACCGGCAGTCCGCCGACCTCGTCGACGGCGGCCTGCACGCGTTCCTTCAGGTCCTCCTCGGTCATGTCGGCGACCGACTCGCCGTCCTCGAGCGAGATGGTGGTCGACGCGGGGACCGGCTGGCCGATCTTCTCCATGCGCTGGCGGAAGAGGTCGCGGTCCTCGGTCGCGTAGATCGTATCCAGGGGCGTTCCCATGATATCGACGTCGTACTCCTCGAGGACGCCTTCCTCGGCGAGTTCGGCGGTGACGTTCAGCCCGGTCTGGCCGCCCAGCCCGGCGATGACGCCGTCGGGATTCTCCTTGCGGATGATCTCGGCGATGGCGTCGGTCGTGATCGGCTCGATGTAGACCTCGTCGGCCATCTCCGGATCCGTCATGATCGTCGCGGGGTTCGAGTTGACGAGCACGACGCGAGCGCCTTCCTCCTGGAGGGCTCGGCAGGCCTGTGCACCCGAGTAGTCGAATTCGGCGGCCTGTCCGATCTGGATCGGACCGCTCCCGATCAACAGGATCGTACGTCCGTCCCCCGTCTCGCCGTCTGTGGCGGTATCCGTACTCATTTGTCTTGTCCAATCGGAGTTCGCACATCGTAATAAGCCCCACGATACAGTACGAATCTCGAAACGGCTTTTCGAAATTCGAACTCGAGGCGGGGCGGTCGCCCGATACGTCCCGATATCACACAGCAACGACCGATCTCTCCCGGCTGGGTGTGAAGCTCACTCACTCTCTCGAGTCCCCCAGCAGGTCATCGAGAGCCGCGCCGTCACGAGACGGGGGCCGTCACACGACGCTCGAGGCAGAGACGCACTTATCGGTTCGGACGACGTATCGACTATCGTATGCCAGAAGAAGTCCTGTTCGAATCCGAAAGCAGCCAGCCCAGAGCCGACATCGCGTCGTATCTCCGCACGGTCGCCGACAGACTCGAGAGTGGAGACGCGATCACGCTGAAAACGGGTACCGACTCGGTAACGCTGAACCCACCGGCGAGCCCGACGTTCGAGGTCAAAGCCGAACGCGAGGGGCCGACGGACGGTCCCGGCGAACTGAGCGTCGAGTTCGAACTCGAGTGGGACGAAAACGCCGAGACCGAAGACGGCGGGAGTGGTCCCCTAGAAATCGAGTAGGGCCGACGAGGATCGCCTGCTCGTCCTCTTCGGGCACGTGTTCCGACACCGTCGGGGGCGTCGGAAGCGATGTCACGATCACGATCGAGGCGACCGACGGCGGGTTCGCGATCGTCTTCGAAGTCGTCGAAGCCCACGGCTGGCGGATCACCGTCAGCGAGAGCGACGCGGGTGGACTCCGATTCGAAATCTCGACGGCGGACGAGGACGGTTCGGTCGTCACGGCGACTCCAGTACAAGACCGACAGTAACGCAGGACGCCGGTACGACGACGCTTACTGACGCGCTTCCGTCTCGGGTTCGAAGAGAGCGGTGAGCGTTCGACCGAGTTCGGTATGGGAGAGACGGTAGTAGATGAACGGGCCACAGAGGGCCAGCAGGGTGCCGAGCTGGGCCCATCCGAGCCGAGTCTTCGGGAGTTCCTTGCCCGTCGTCCGGGCCATCGACTGCGGGAAGACCGCGGGAGACAGCGACTGCAGTTGCGGTGCGAGCAGCCACTTGAAACACGCAACAACCTAGTAACCATCAAATCAGTTTCACTCATTTAGGAGCGTGGAAACTAGTTAGATTTCCTTAATGAAAGGATTTGTTATAGTTGCTATTGGAGATATCCATATGGCAGGAAATAATAGCCAGAAAAGAAGAAAAGTACTACAGAACCTTGGGATTGGATCGGTGACTACCCTATCTAGTATCCCGGTTGTAGGGGCTGCCACAAATGATCAAGGACGAGATTTGGTAGGGTTGTCATATGATACCCTAACCCATGAGACTGGTGAAGTAGTAACCGGACAGATTCCCGCTCGAAAGAATTCTGGCGGTTCGGTTGAAGTTGCTGGATTTAATATCCCACTTAGGAAATTAGAACAAGAGTCTACAAATACGGCTGCGTTGAATCACTAGACGGCGTCGGGGAAGGTCAGTAAATCGAAGGAGTTGAAGCGGGAAAATTTGGTTGTCCATGACACAAATCTCCCGCTTCACCGAGCGTTGCGTCTCGATTGCACAAAGAGTTACGGGTGAACGAGGCGAATCCGCTGCCCCAACTGGTGGCGGCGGATTCGCCGACTATGCCCTCATTTCGCTGCATTGCCTCCGGATTTACCTCGATACGTCCTACCGGATGACGATCGATCTGTTGAAGGAAATGCCGCAAATAACAGGGGAGATCGGCCTTGACGTGGCCGATCTCCCCGCTCCATCTACGCTGTGTAAGGCGTTTGATCGGATCGAAATGGGTGTCTGTCGAGTGCTACTGCGCCAGTCGGCGCAGTTGCACGACACCTCTGAACACGCTGCTATCGACGCAACATTCTACGAACGTGATCGTGCGAGCCGCCACTACTGCCACCGAACAAATTACCGCGTTCAAACGCTCAAAGTCACAAAACTCGTCGATACAGCAACGCAAGCTGTTCTCGATCTTCACTGCTCGACGACGTTAGAAGGAAGCGACGCAGACCTCGCCGAGCAGATCGCCCGCCGGAACGCGGGCGATCTGCGATCCCTTGCCGCTGACAAGGGCTACGATAAGCAAGCGCTCCGCGACCAGCTCCGCAAACTCGACATTCGCCCGCTGATCAAACACCGGATCTTCGCTCCCTACGATCACGCTCACAACGCCCGTATTGACGACGATCGGTACGCTCAGCGGTCAATGACTGAAACAGTGAACTCCGCAATCAAGCGCTCGCTCGGCTACGCCGTGCGAGCGCGTACTTGGTATCGAGAGTTCCGTGAAATTACCCTGATGTGTGTCGTCTATAACATCAAGCGGGCCGTCAAACAGTGAAATCCACCGCTGTATGGCGATTCAACACAGCCACAAATACAGACCAAGAAGGATCTCGTTATACCGGTATTCTATCTGATGAAGAGTTCATTTCGAGGGATTCCCGCTCGGGCCAAAAGACCCCACTAAAAGTACGCATAGATCAAAAGACAAACTACGTCTCTGGAATGCTAAGCCGTCCCTCGGGAGAGTATGGAAGACTAGGGTTTTATCTTATCAATCCAGATAAGATAAATGATAGTAAAGATTTAATTAATCCAACTACTGCTCCCGAATGGAAGGACCATCCACTAAACTTTGAACTACCGAGTGAAGGCCTCCCAACAGACTCTTCCCCATCTCGTATATCAGAATATAGAAAGAACCAGAGAAAATTAGATCAGAGAGAGAAGAAGATTGAACATGAGAAAACGGATCCTACATCTACCTCTGGAGATAGTGGTGTTATCACTGAATATTCTCATGAAAGTACACTCGAAGGGAGATGTGAGAATACAAATTATCAGGTGAATTTTGGTATTTTAGCTGATACCAGAAAGGACCATAAATATAATGAAATTGGAGAGAACCAATCTAATGTATGGAGATTTTATGTATACTTTGGTAATCGTCCTAATGACATATTCGACTGTGATTCTGTAAATCACATTCAGCCAAGCAACTACTCGTTACATGTTGAACCGTTCTATGATGAGCAGGAAGGTTACATCAATTTCTCTCATCCCGAACCAGCCGACGGTGATGGAGAAAACGATAACGACGAACTTGGATTGGCTTTAGACATTGTTCGTAGTACTGGAAAACTTGCCTCAATTGGAGCATCCATTGCTGACTATGTTATGGACGGATCCGGAAGTTCAACTACAGTAGAATATCACGATGGTGGGACTATATATGACTTTGACGTTGACCTTAGTGGATCGTATAATGACTTGCCGAGAGAATTATCTGATAAGGGTAAAACTACTCAATTCTCATTAAGAGTTCATAATGAATGGCCTGCCGATGACATGATGTGCTCGATCGAATTCCAACCAGAATATACGTTCCACTATGCGGATAGCACTCCTTGTACGTGCTTTGATGCCACTCCTGTTGGCATGTATAAAACAGTCACACCAGACTGGGCACAATCCCCAGAAGCCTGGTATGATTCAGTAGATACATAATATATATATATATATATATATATATATATATATATATTTTATTTAGCATTTAAGATATTTCTGGCAGCTGCACAGCCCCCTTTAGCATCAATATACTCATCATACACTCTAAAACCAATATTGTCACCTGCAGCATCTGAATCACAATCTATTACAATATTCGTTGTCTCTTTTCGATTGCCATCAACAATTATTGAGGCTTTCAATTTTGACCCTTCAGAGAGGTTTTCTATCTTCATCCGTGATTTTGAAGAGAAGTTAGATGTATCCCGGCTTTGTGGAGGAAGACCGAATCTTTGCTCGATAATATTCTCTCCATCGCGAATGACCACCAATTGTACTTCGATGTCTTCATCAGTGTGATTCACGACCATCGTCTGCAAAATCCGAGATTCGTTCTGTAACACTGAACAGCCAGCTAAAGTGCTCAAAAAAATGGGCGTAGAAGCGAGGAAATCCCGTCGACGTAAATTACCTCCCATATTTAGTCAAACGAATCACCGGTCAAATAACTTTCTTCTCTGGATACTATAAAACTGAGGCTGAAAGCACCGTTTCCGCGGCTTCGCCTGCTTCGACGGGGAACTACTCGTCTCATTTGCAGACGATGGGTAATCGCAGCTATACGGGTTGATCATGCTCGCTCTCGAAGTCCCGCTCTCGCCGGTATTGCTCGACGAACTCCGCGACGTCGAACTCGAGCATCTGGGACTCGAACTCCGAGACGGCAGCGTCGTCGTCGGCGTGACTGATCGCGTGTTCCATCAGTTCGACGACGAGTTCGACGACGACCTCGTGGAGTCGGCGGGCGTCGAACGCGGTCATCCACAGCAGGGTGTAGCCGACGGCACCGTCGTCGCTCGCGTCGTGGACGACAACGTCGTCGGGGAACTCCTCGAGAACGACACCCAGCAGGTGGGGCGTGCCGAACTCCTCGAACTCGTCGTCCGTCTCGATCGTCTCCTGGAGGACGGCGACGAGCGATTCGGGGAAAAAGCGCGAGGGCGGGTGGACGTCCGTCACGACGGCGTGGACGTCACCGCAGGGACAACTGTACTCGCGCATCCCGAGATCGATCTCGTGGGGGTCGACGGTCTCCCCGCAGGGTAACTCGAGGCCGTCGACAGCCGAACCCGGACCGCGGGGGTCTGCCATTGGCCTTCCTTCGTAAGCGGCGGGCATAAGCGCGACGACTCGGCGTATCGGTCGGCAGCGAGGGAGGGGGACGACGGCGATCGTGAGCGCGTCAGAGATCGGCCGCGCTGAACCGATAGTAGCCGACGGCGAACGGAACGACGAGCCACAGGAGCAAGACGACGACGCCGACCTCGGGGCTCGCGTAGAACGGTTCGGCCGCGTCGGCCGGTACCTCGACGCCGGCCCCCGCCTGGGTCGGGTCGGCACCGGCCACGTCGGCGAGATCGGGCAACAGCGCGACGATCGTCGAGAGGTACGCCGAGGACGGCGACAGCTGCATGACGGGAAATACCCAGTCGGGAATCGTCGACGGGAGCGAGAACCCCTCGACGACGTAAAGGATCCCCATCGGGATTACGTCCCACAGCAGTTCGAAGACGACGAAGAACCCGAGCGCCAGCGTCGTCGCACGCGAGGTCGACCCCGTCGTCGCCGAGATGCCGACGACGATCGCCGCGTAGATGGCTGTAAACGCCAGCGTGACGAGCACGAACACCAGGAGCGCGGCGGCGTCGAGGGAACCGAGCAACGCGGAGCCAAAGCCGAGTCCGACGACGAGCCCGACGCCGAGCCCGAACGCGAGGACGGCCGCTCGCCCGACGACCTTCCCGGCGAAGACCTGCCCTCGGGTAGTCGGCAAGGAGAGCAACAGCTTGATGCTCCCGAGTTCGCGCTCGCCGGCGAGGGACTTGTAACAGACGACGATCGCCGCCAGCGGTACGAAGAGCCCGGTGAACCCGATCGTGAAGAAAACCAGGCCGCCGAACGTCGCTTCCGTCGCCGACCCTAACAGCGCGGGCGCTTCGACGTACGCGTAGGTGGAGACGAGCGAGAGCACGACGAAGACGGCGACGAGCGCCCACAGGGCACGCGACTGGATGGCGTCGCGGAAGTCCTTCTTCGCGACGGCGAGCCAGGTCATCCCGCTCCCTCCTGTCCCTCGTTGGTGTAGCGAACGAACAGATCCTCGAGGGACGATTCGACGACCGAGAAGTCCTGGACGGGGGCCACCTCGTCGATGGCGTGCAGGACGGCGAACTTCGAGACGCCGTCGACCGTCACCCGCAGGCGGCCGTCGTCGATCGCCACGCTCCCGACGCCTGCGAGTGGTTCGACGCGCTCGACGACGTCCGCGTCGAGTTCCGTGACGTAGACGTACAGCGTCTCGCCCGTCTCCGACGAATCCCGGAGCCCGTCGATCGTATCGACGGCGACGAGTCGGCCGCGATCGATGATCGCCACGCGATCACAGACCGCCTCGACCTGCTCCATGATGTGACTCGAGAAGAAGACGGTCGTCCCGCGGTCGTTCTCCTCGCGGATGATCTCGCGCATCTCGCGGGCACCGTTGGGGTCGAGCCCGGTCGAGGGTTCGTCGAGGACGAGCAGGTCGGGGTCGCCGACCAGCGCCATGGCCAACACCAGCCGCTGGCGCATCCCCTTCGAATACCCGCCGGCCTTCCGGTCGGCGGCATCGGCGATACGGACCCGCTCGAGCAGCGCGTCGGGATCGTCGTCGACGCCTTTCATTTCGATGGCGAACTCGACGTGCTGGCGGCCGGTGAGCCGATCGTAGACGTGGTAGGCGTCCGGGAGGACGCCGGTCCGAGCGCGGACGGCTAACCCCTCCGACTGGGCGTCGTGTCCAAGCACGGTCGCGGTCCCGCCGGTCGGGCGGATGAAATCCAGGAGAATGTCGATCGTGGTCGACTTCCCCGCGCCGTTGGGGCCCAGAAAGCCGAAGATCTCCCCTTCTTCGACGGTCAGATCCAGCCCATCGACGGCGACGACGTCGCCGAACCGTTTCGTCAGCCCCTCGAGTTCAATCGCCGCCATGGTCGCCCCTCTGAGCCGGCGTCGCGTCGGCCACTGTCGATGAGACGGTCTGCATACTCGCTCGTACTCCGCAGGCAGTATAATTCTTGTCGTCTTTATTACATACTGACAACGGCCCGACTCGAATACGTTTGAGACGGCTAATAAGCAGGTCCGACCCGCGGTCGCTTCGACCGACGGTGACTGCAAACGAATTATCCATTCGAATGGATATCGTCTCGTCATCGAACGTGAGTTCGAACGACGCCGCGACGGACACCTCGAGAAGACGCGACGCGGCAACCGGAGGCGAACTATCGCGGGCGCTCGTCAGGACGGTCTCAGGGCCAGTCGTCGCGGACCTGCTCTGCGTCGTCGTCCTCGTCGTCGGCCGTCGTCGCCAGGATCCAGTCGGCCGCGTCGGCCGCGTCCTCGACGGCGAGATACTCCCAGTCGACCGAGTCTGCGAGCTCTTCGTCCTCGTCGCTGGCACCGATGTAGACGTAGCGATCGGTGTCGAACTGGTCTTTGACGCCCTCGAGGCTCTCGGCTTTCCCGCGTGGGCCGGAGAAGAAGTCCTGTCGGATGCGGTTCTTCCGGGTGAAGTTCGTCACCACGTAGGTCGGTTTCTCGGAGACGACGCCGATGTACTCGGTCCAGCCTCTGGCGTCTTCGAACACGCGTTCGGGCGAGGCGAGCTCTTTGAGCGCCTCGAGTTCGAACGCCAGTGTCATGTCGCTGTCGCCGTTCATGCGCTATCGAAGGCGCGCACGCGGGAAAACGACTTCGATACGAGCGCTCAGCGAGGCCGACAGGGCCGGTGGCGTGGAAACTCAGACCGGTTCGACGCGGTAGTAGTCCGTCGCGACGATCACTTCTCCCGGCTCGAGTTCGGTTTCGGCGACCGATACGGTCCGGTCCGTCGCAGCGGCACGATAGACGGCGGCCAGTGTCCCCGAACCGAGTTGATCGATGTGGCGAACCGTCGCATCCGCCCCGACCGATTCGACGGGCTCGAGTCGGACCTCGACGGTCTCGAGTTGTACTGATCGACTGCGGTGTTCACTGGCTGCCATGTACATCGTTACCAAATATCTTGATAGGACTTAATAGTTCCGCCCGGTGCACCGCCAACGGTCGCGTTCGGGTCACATTCCTGTCGGTTGTTCGTTCGATGCGGTGGCCCGAACCGCTGGGACCTCGGGAGTTCGGGTGCCGGCGGACTCATCGCCGGTGAGACAGCGGTATCCTGGAGAACGGAAACGGCTGTCCGTGTGGCTTGCCGGTCGCTTTCGGCGACCCAACGCACCGATCGAGATCTCTCGACGGAAAAACTGATTTCGAACCGCGGTACCGGACGCCGGCTACTGTTCCTGTGGCGCAGCGAGGTCGTCGAGGTCGACGGTCTGCTCGAGGAGGACGTCGGCTTGATCGGCGACGATGCGCTGTTCGCGCATCAGCTGCTTGAACTTGCTCTGTGGCGAGAGGTCGCCGATGAGGACGCCGCCGACGATCCGGCCGTCTTTGAACGCGATGCGTCGCCACTCGGTGTCGCTGTACTTGCGCTCGGCGTGTTCGTCGCCGAGCGTCGGGTGGCCAAAGGAGAGGAACGGGAAGTCGAAGTGCGTAATCGAGTACGAAGAGACCCACTGGAACGCTTCGGCTTCCTCGTCGGCGGCCATGTTGACCGCGGCGACGCGACCCTGTTCCTTGGCCGAGCCCCACGAACCGTTCTGGCCCTGTTCGCCCAGCAGGACGTCGTAGAAGCGGGTGAGATCGCCCGCGGCGTAGACGTCGTCGACGTTGGTCTGCATGTACTCGTCGACGACGATCCCGTTGTCCTGTTCGATGCCGGCTCCACGGAGGAACTCGGTGTTGAAGTTCAGTCCGATAGCGACCCCCGCGAAGTCACACTCGAAGCGATCGCCGTTGGGGTCGACCGCGGCCGTGACGTGTCCCTCGTCGTCGACCTCGAAGTGATCGACCCCGCTATCGAAGACGGGTTCGACGCCGACCTCTCGCATCCCCTCGTGCATGATCTCCGCGCCGTCGCTCGAGAGCGCGTATCGCCACCATCGGTCGCCACGCATCAGGTAGTTGGCGTCGATCCCCTGTGCGCCACAGACCGCCGCGAAGTCGATGCCCAGCAGGCCGGCACCGACGATGACGCCGGTGTCGGATCGCTCCGCGTGCTCGCGAATCCCACGAGCGTCCTGAAACGTCCAGAAGTGGTGGATGCCGTCGGCGTCGCTGTTCTCGACGGGCAGTTGTGTCGGCGTTCCACCGGTTGCGACGAGCAGTTTGTCGTACGGAATCTCGCCGCTTTCGTGGGTATTGACCACCTTCGCGTCGGTATCGACGCTCGTAACGTAGGTGTTCAACGAAAGCTCGATGTTGCGGTCCTCGTACCACTCCTCCTCGTGGATCGAGATAGGGGCTTCGGGGAGCTTTCCTTTGGCGTGTTCCTTGATGAGGATCCGATTGTACAGTGGCTCCCCCTCATCGGTGATGACGGTAATCTTCGCGTCCGGGTCTTCCTCCCGGAGGGTCTCGGCAGCCGAGCTACCCGAGATCCCGTCACCGATGATGACGTACTGAGTCATATCCCGAACGTTCGTAATGCGGGTTAAAGTGGGTTGCTATCTCGTCTATTTTGCTGGACTGACTGATAGCACACAACGAACGTACACTGAACGCCGAATATGTTCACTCGAGTGTATCGATCGCCGGTCTTTCGACATCGTTTCTCGAGAGAGGGAGGTTTGCCGCTATCTCGGACGACTGCCCACCCCCTCGTGGACCGCCCCGAGACGACGACGGGGCTTACGGCACAACATTGTTGTCCGAATCGTTCTTCCCTCCTTGCGCCCAAGTCCCGGTCATGAAGCTCCGCCAAAACGCGAAACACTTCGCCTATCGGACGGCCCTCGAGACGCCGGGCGTTCGATCGCTCGCCAACGCAGGACTGGTCAGACTCCACACCAAGATTTTCGCCGACAAGGCCGATCCCGCCCACGCCGAGGAGCGCACGGCCCACCTCGACGGGCTCTTCGACGCGACGATGGACGCCTACCTGCGGGCGCTCCAGGAGGGCTACTCCGAGGCCGAGGCCCGCGAGATAACCCACATCCAGGCCAACTTCGATTTCTACAACCACGGCTGGACCGAGATGATGGAGTTCCCTGCCGACGAACTCGAGGCCCACTACGACCGCTACGGGGACTTCTTCGACCGGTGGGACGTTACGATCGACGACCCCCTCGGTCAGTTTGCGCCGCCGGCGGGCCTCCCCGAAGCACCGTCGACGCCCGAGCGCCTCGAGGATCCCGAACACCCCCACGCTGAGGGCGGATTTGCCGACGATGTCTACGTCGAAACCGAGGACGGCGAACTCGTCGTCGGCGGCAGGGACGAACCCGACGATATCGACGTCTCGACGGTCGTCAGCGCGGACGGCGACGACAGCTAACTGCTTCTCGACCGTTACCGCCGCCTCGGCGTCGCTGAAGTCGTCGAGAGAAGTCACGAGAACCGCAGACGAACGCCGTCCGAGTCGGCTGCGTTCGTTCAGCGTCGGCGTCCGTCGGAAACCGGGACGGTAACGTGACTGTAACAATATCTCTCGCCGACGTGTTCTCGCGGTGAATGCAACGGCGACGCTACCTCGCGCTGACCTCGTCATTCTGTCTGGCCGGCTGTGCCACGTTGAACGCGTCCGATTCGTCGTCGCCAGGGTCGGCTTCGAATTCGACCGGGGATCCGACCCCGCCACAGAGTACCGACCCCGATGACGGACCATCGACGGACGACCCTGCGCTGGCCGGCAGGATCGACGACTTCGAGTCGCTCGATCCGTGGGACCCTCTCAACGCGACGCTCTCGGCGGACGCGAGCCGATCGGTTGTCGGCACCCAGAGCGCCAGACTCGAGATTCCAGCGGCCGAACGGAGCGGCGGAATATCGACGTCGTTCGCGGAGCCGCGGGACCTTTCCGATACCGTCCCCGGTCTCGCCGTCGCGGCGGACGGCCTCGTCGTGCCCTGGCTCCGACTGATCGACGACGACGGCAACGAACTCGATTATCGCCGCGGGATCAAGGGGACCCTCCCGCTCGTCCGCTACAACTTCGGCGTCGAGACGGTCGCGGACGGGTTCGATCCAACGGCCGTTCGCGAGGTGTTCGTCCTCGTCAGAACGAACGAGGGGGAGCGCCGGACGGTCTGGATCGACGATTTCCATCTCGTGGCACGGCCCGACACCGGGTGCGTGATGATCCAGTTCGACGACGCCCACGTCACCGACTACACGACGGCGCTTCCGATCCTCGAGGAGTACGGCTATCCCGCAGTCTCGTTCGTCAACCCCGGCCGGATCGAAGCGGAGACTCGCGGTGCCGACGATCCTGGCGGGTTCCCCCGTCTGACGGTCGATCAGGTCCACGAACTCCACGACGCCGGGTGGGTCATCGGCAACCACTGTTACTCCCATCCCCACCTTTCGGAACTCGACACGGAGCGACAGGACGCGGAGATCAGTCGAGGCAAAGCCTGGCTCGAGGCGGAAGGGTTCACCGAAGGTGCTCGATATTTCGCCTACCCACACGGGGACTACGACGAGCGAACGCTCGCCCTCGTCGAGGAGTACCACGACATCGGGTTCGCGGGCGGCCGACCGGTCCAGGGCTATGCGGTAAACCCCCGTCAAACGTCTCGGATCGGCGAACCCTCAGTCGAGCGAGCGCGAACTGCCGTCGAGCGCACGGCATCGATGCGGGCCATCACCTCGCTGTTCTTCCACCGTCTCGAGGGCGATTCCCTCGCCGCCTTCGAGGCGGCTCTGGAGGCGATCGACACACACGAGACCGCCGGCGAACTCGAGGTGATCCTGCCGCCGGTGCTCGAGCGCGAGTATCTGTATCACGTCTGAGGAGGCGATGAACCGTCGGACTCCGGTTTCCAAGCGGCTAAGTGTGCAGAGCGTTCGAGTACAGGCACCGATTCACACATGGCGCTGAACGCCAACGACCGTTCGATCGCCGGGTTTACCATGGCCGGACACGCGCTCGTCCACTGGTTCGAGACGTCGATTCCGATCTTTCTGGTCGTCTGGCTCGCCGAGTTCGACGTCGGCGTTGCACTGTTTGGCATCGTCGTCGCACTCGGCTACGCACCCTTCGGGCTGGGTGCACTCCCCGGCGGGATCCTCGCGGACCGGTATGGCACCAAGCGGCTCGTCCTGGTCTGTCTCGCCGGGATGTCGCTGTCCTTTCTGGTCCTCTCGCTTGCGACGTCGATCTACACCATCGCCGTCGGGCTGATCCTGTGGGGGGTCGCGGCCAGCGTCTACCACCCCGCCGGTCTCGCACTCATCAGCACCGGCGTCGAGGATCGCGGAACCGTCTTCGCCTGGCACGGTATCGCCGGCAACGCCGGCATCGCGCTCGGCCCGTTCGTCGCCGCGACCCTCCTGATCTTCCTCGAGTGGTCACTCGTCGCAGCGGTACTCGCGGTTCCGGGCGTCGTCGCAGTCCTCTATGGACTGAGCGCGACGTTCGATCCGACGGCAGCGGTCGCGGACGACGCCGAGGCGGGACCCGACGAGGCGCTGTCGCTGTCGGACCTCCTCGGAAACACGCGAACGCTGTTCGCGAGCGCGTTCGCCGTCGTCTTCGTCCTCGTCACCTTCGAAGGACTCTACTACCGGGGAATGCTGACCTATCTGCCGGAGATCCTCCACGCGCTCCCGGCGATCTCGGGGCTGGCGTTGCCGGCGGGGCTCGAGGGGATCGAGCCGGCGGACTACATCTACGTCGGCCTGCTGGTCGTCGGGATGGCAGGTCAGTACGCCGGGGGAAAACTGACGGGCCGCGTCCGGCCGGCGCGCGGGCTCGCAGGACTCTTCGTCGTCCTCGCAGCGCTCGCGCTCCTGTTTATTCCGGTGACTGCAACGGGGGGCGGGCTCGGCCCGATCGTCGTGCTCTGTGGCGTGCTCGGCTTCTTCCTCTTTGCCATCCAGCCGTTCTACCAGAACGCGGTCGCGGTTTACACGCCGCCGGACGCCCGCGGCCTCTCCTATGGCTACACCTATCTCGCCGAGTTCGGCTTCGGCTCGGCGAGCATCGCTCTCGGCGGCTTCATGCTCGGCGAACTCTCCCGAACGGCGTTTTTCGTCCTGATCGCCGGCTTCGCGGTCGGTGGGGGGCTCCTCGCGGGCGTCCTGCTGGCCGGGAGCGGACGGTTCGCACCGGCGGATGGGGCTCTCGAGGCCGACGACTGATCCCCGGACGGATCCCCGTCGAACGGAATCGCGGGCGAACCGATTCGGAGTCCGAAGCAAAACGCCTCATACGGGTTGCTGTCCCGATGTCCCGGTGGGACCGCAGGGCGGTCCCGGTCCCAGCGGCACTGACGGACAGTCGACCGTCTCAGAGCCAGGGCGGTGCGATGTAGTCCGCGGTCGCCTGCGCTTCGGGCCAGATGATCTCTTGTACACCGTTGCCGTCGTCGTCTTCCTGCCACTGGAGGTAGACCGGGTCGGGGTCCGAAGCGTTGTATCTGAGATCGTGCGGGAAGTCGTGATCGGAGCCGTAGAACTCGATGGTACCGGCAGCGCCGGTGAAACTGAACTCCTCGAGAACCGGGACGAGTTCCGTCGAATCGACCGTGCCGCTCTCCTCGACGGCGTTGGCGAACAGGGTGACTGCGTCGTACGCGTGATACCCCGTATAGACCGGGCTCTCCCCATCGTACTGGTTTTCGTACAGTTCGATGAACGCCTGTGTCTCGGACCGTGTACTCTGTTTTGAGGCACTGTTTTGCATGACGCCATACTCGCAGGCACCGTCGACTAACTCGTAGTACGACGGGAGCTGCATCGGAACGTGGATACCGCCGAACGCGAACGGCTGTGGTTCGGATCGGTCCCGCGGATTGGACCAGTCCGAGAGCGCGCTGTTCCCGGTGTGTGCCGTCGTGATGAAGGCCGCGTCGGCCTCCGCATCCGCGACCTCGCTGTAGATCTCCGAGAAGTCGTCGGTCGCTGCCGGATATCGCCGTTCCATGGCGACATCGATATCCATCTCCGGGAGTCGTTCCTGATAGACCTCCCACGGCTTTTCGGTCCAGTCGTAGTCCTCCGCCAGGACGGCAATGGAGTTCCAGCCGATATCGCTGGCCATGTCGTTCAGGAAGTCCATCTGCATCCGGCCGAGGTCGTAGTCGTTGTTCGGTCCCACGCGGAAGTGGTACTTGTAGTCCTCGTACTGGTTTTTCACCAGTTCACTCGCCGCCGTGGTCGCGGCACCGGACGTCAGGTGGAGGGTCTCTTGTTTGGCGATGTCGTCTATGATGTTCATCAGCACTTCGCTGGCGAAGACGCCGACCGTCACGTCCACGTCCTCCTCGAGGGTGAGTCGCTGGTACTCGCGACGCCCCTCGAGCGGACTCTCGTTCGTGTCGCCGACGACCAGTTCGACATCCCTCCCGTCGATCCCACCGTTGTCCTGGAGTTCCGTGACTGCGACTTCCGCCCCGCGTACGATCGATTGACCGATCGTGTCCCTCTTCGGATTCGGTGCCAAAACGCCGATCTTGACCGGCTCCGGACCGTCGCTATTCCCGCCGCTCATGCCGGCCATCTCCAGACAGCCCGCAAATGAAACCCCCGCGACGCCACCGGCCCCCGTTTTGAGGAGCGTCCGTCGGTCGAGCCCGCTCGGTCGCCCGTCGACGCTCGAGGGGAGTTTCGGTTCACCACTGCGCCGGTTACGTTCAGTCATTCCTTACTGTCTCTGTTTCTGGCATTCTTAATCGTTTCGGCCAGATGATACTGGATGGAAGGAAAGAGGCCAGATTCCGGACGGGCTGTTAACCCTCTGCACGATTTAAACTCCAATTCAATTTATAATCGTTTTATCGCAATCGGTCGCGCCGGTTTAATTCTATCAACGTGTCTCAATATAAATCGCTACCACTCTGTTAATCTGTCCTCACACCGGATGATATCTCGACATTGATACTGGGCCGTCGGACGAACGTCCGTCGGATGATCGCTGCGTGATATGGAGAGAAATTATTAATTTTATATCGTACAACTTGATATGTGCCGTGGTGGTTGACTAACGCTGTTATATGTGGAATATATGGTGCCACGATCCGATTATCAGCTTCGATAACCGTGGCTGACAATTTATGTAGTGACGAGAGTACCCGTTTCCTATCCATGGATTTCGCGCGACGATTGGTGCCAAAAGCTATCCGACGTAGATACGCGGTCAAGTTCGCGATCGCGTTGCTCGTTCTCGGGCTCTCGGTCGGGCTGATCGGATACGGTGCAACGGCGGCAATCTCGAATCAGGCGGAAGATCGAGTACAAAGCGATCAGACGGCTGCGGCCCAACAGGAGGCACAGAGTCTGCAGATGTGGAACGAACAGAACGAACACACCGTTGGGATGCTCGCCCGGTCGGACGTCGTCGCGAGTGACGATCCCGAGGCGATCCAGGCCCGCTTCCTCGACTGGGAGGAACATCTAGATGCCGATACGTTCGATATCTCTTACGTTAACCGGGATACCCAGACGGTAACCGCAAGTACCAACGACGCGTTCCGCAACCAGCCGACCAGCAGCATTGACAACGTTCCCGAGGACGCCTACTCGACGGCTGAACAGGGCGTCATCTGGGTTTCGGACGCCTACCTCGCTGAGGATCAGTTCGGGCAGAATACCACCGTCGTCACCTACGTCCAGCTCTCGTCGGAAAACGAGGACCGAGCGATCGTCTACACCGCCAACCTCGAGGCCTACGCCAATCAGCTACAGAACGAGGAGGGTGTGGAGACGATGGTCCTCGGCGGTGACGACGAGGTCATGCTCGACAACACCGAGGACTACGCCGAGGGTCACGATTCGGTCGGACTCGCATACGGTGGCGATAGCGATTCCCTCACGACGGCCCGGACCTCGGGTGCGAATACCCGGGAAGTATCGGGCTCCTCGTTTGCGTTCGACAACGACTACTACGGTTTCCAAAGCGATAGCAACTACGTCACGAGTGCCGCTCCGGTGTTCGGTACCGACTGGGTCATCGTCAGACACGAGCCCGCCGACCAGGCGCTCGGGTACGTCAACAACGTCACCCAGTATGGGATCTACGCGACGATCCTCGGCATCGTCATGATCGGCGCGGTCGGTGCCATCCTCGGTCGGAACACCGCCGTGTCGATCGACCGCCTCACGGACAAAGCAAGCGAGATGGAGAAAGGGAACCTCGAGGTCGACCTCGAGACCAAACGGATCGACAACATCGGTCGACTGTACGACGGCTTCGACTCGATGCGCGTCGCCTTGCGCGAGCAGATCGAGGAAGCGGAAGCCGCTCGCGAGGAGGCCGAACGCGAACGCGAACGCGTCCAGGAGATCAACGACCATCTCCAGGAGAAGGCCGCCGAGTACTGTGCGGTCATGGGCGATGCCGCCGACGGCGACCTCACCGCCCGCGCGAACGCCGAAAGCGACAACGAGCAGATGCAACAGATCGGGGAGGACTTCAACGAGATGCTCGACGAGATCGAGCAGACCATCGCCGAGCTCAACCGGTTCGCGACCGACGTCGCGACCGCCTCCGAGCAGGTGACTGCCTCGAGCGAAGAAGTCCGGTCGGCCTCCCAGCAGGTCACGGAGTCCATTCAGGAGATTTCCGACGGTGCGGACCGACAGAACGAGTCGCTCCAGTCGGTCAACCAGGAGATGAGCGGTCTCTCGACGACGACCGAAGAGATCGCCGCCTCCTCGAACGAGGTGGCCGATATCGCCGAACGGACCGTCGATACCGGACAGGAAGGGCAGGAGGCCGCCCAGGCGGCGATCACGGCCATGGACGAGATCGAGAACGAAGCCGGCGACGCCGTCTCCGAGATCCGCCGGCTCGAAGAGGAAGTCCAGCAGATCGACGAACTCATCAACACGATTTCCGAGATCGCTCGCCAGACCAACATGCTGGCGCTCAACGCCAACATCGAGGCCTCCCGCTCCGCCGGCGGCAGCGACGACGAAGGGTTCTCCGTCGTCGCCAAGGAGGTCAAGGCACTCTCCGAGGACGTCGCCGAGGCGGCCAACGAAGCCGAAGACCGACTCGAGGCGATTCGGGAGCGGACCGAGACCTCCGCCACCGAGGTCGAGGGAACGAGTACTAACATCGAAAACGCCAGCGAGAAGGTCGAGGAAGCGGTCAACGCGCTCGAAGAGATCGCCGAACTCGCCCAGGAGACCAACGTGGGCGTCCAGGAGATCTCCGCGGCGACCGAAGAGCAGGCAGCCTCGACGCAGGAGGTCGTCGCGATGGTCGACGACGCGGCGACGATCTCCGAGGAGACGACGTCGGAAGCCGAGAACGTCGCGGCCGCGGCCGAAGAGCAGACCACCGCGCTAACCGAAGTCACGAAATCGGCCTCGGGCCTCTCCGAGCAGGCCTCCCAGCTCTCGGAAGCGCTCGACCGGTTCGACACTGACGTCGACAGCACGGCAGTCGACTTCGAGTCGAGTTTCGACGTGGACGCGGAGTTGGACGGCCCCGAGTTGGGCGGCGTCGATGACACGACCGACGACGAACCGAGTGACGGGGATCGTGGCATCACCTTCGACGCCGACGCGGAAAGCGGGCAGGACGACGCCGAGGGGACGCTGACGTTCGACGACGGTGCAGCCGAGGAGACACTCGATCTCGACGTGGATTCGGACGCGGACACCACCGATCGATCGACGGCCGCGACGCCCGAGGAGGGCTCGTCACTCGACGGACTCGAGGACGAGACGCCGGCTGAGACTCCCGAAGATCGCGAACCCGGTGACGAGCCAGCGGTCGACGGGGACACCGACGAGATCGGTGCCGAAGAGATCCTCGGGATCGAGGACCCGGATGAAGACGGTGACGACAGCGACGACGGCGGATTCGGTGCAGCGACCGAATCGCCGGATCCGCTTGCGGCCGAACCGCCGGCGTCGGATTCGGAAGACGCGGACGATCCGCTTGCAGTCGAACCGTCGGAATCGGATTCGGAAGACGCGGACGATCCGCTTGCAGTCGAACCGTCGGAATCGGATTCGGAAGACGCGGACGATCCGCTTGCAGTCGAACCGTCGGAATCGGATTCGGAAGACGCGGACGATCCGCTTGCAGTCGAACCGTCGGAATCGGATTCAGAAGACGCGGACGATCCGTTTGCAGTCGAACCGCCGGAGTCGGAGGAATCGGCGGAGCCGCTTGCGGCCGACGAGACGACGGACGAATCCGAATCCGTCGACGACTCGGCGGACGGCGACCTCGAGACGGATGACGAGGACGACGACAGTGAGGCCGAGAGCGACGACGTGTTCACCTTCGGGGCGACCGACGACGAGACGTAGGCCACTGCGTCTACTTCGACCGTCCGAGCGGTGCCACGATCGGATCGATTCGACGTTCTGACCGCTCCGTCGGTGGTCGGTCTCGTTCGCTACCTTTTTGACCGCCGTCTCGGAAGGAATCGGCATGCTCACCGTGCGGGCACCTGCGACGAGTGCGAACCTCGGGAGTGGCTTCGACGTCTTCGGCGTTGCTCTCGGGACGCCCGCCGACGTGATCAGGGTCGAACGCGCCCCGGAAACGACGATTACGGTTACCGGCGCTGGCAGCGAGTACATCCCGGAGGACCCTGCAAAGAATACCGTCGGTGCGGTTGCGAAGGCGTTGGACGCCCCCGCCCGTATCCGGATCGATAAGGGCGTCCGGCCGTCCTCGGGGCTGGGATCGTCGGCAGCGAGCGCCGCCGGTGCTGCCGTGGCACTGAACGCGCTCTACGACCGCGGGCGTTCCCGACGGGAACTCGTCCCCGTCGCCGCCGAAGGCGAGGCGCTCGTCTCCGGTGAAGCCCACGCCGACAACGTCGCCCCCGCGCTGTTAGGCGGGTTCACGATCGTCACCGACGACGGCGTCACGCAGGTCGATGCCGCCGTCCCCGTCGTCGCCTGTCTTCCCGAAATTTCCGTGTCCACGCGCGATGCACGCGGCGTCGTCCCTGATTCGGCTTCCATGGACGACGTCGTCGACACCGTCGGCAGCGCCGCCACGCTGACCGTCGGCATGACGCGAGACGATCCCGACCTCGTCGGGAGCGGCATGCGCGACGACATCGTCACGCCCGAACGGACCAAACTGATCGACGGCTACGAGTCGGTTCGCGAGGCCGCCCTCGAGGCGGGCGCGACCGGCGTGACGGTCAGCGGTGCCGGCCCGGGGATCCTCGCGGTCTGTCGCCGCCGGGAGCAGCGGGCGATCGCCTCGGCGATGGTCGACGCTTTCGACGCGGCCGGCGTGGAGAGTCGCGCGTATCAGACCGCGATCGGCGAGGGTGCGACGCTGTATCGCGACGGCTCGTAGGAATGGGAACGCGAACCGACGCCGCGCTCGCGGTGCTCGCGCTCGCTGCGTTCGTGGGCCTCGCCGTCCTCGCCGACGTATCGCTGTCCCCGTTTTTCCTGCTCGGCGGCGGTATCGCAACGATCGCGTTCGAACTGCTTGCCACTCGAGAGTACGACACCGTCCGGCGATACTGGGACCGACGGAGCGTCCAGATCGGGTCACTCGTGGCGGCGATCGGCGGTGCCGTCGTCGGGACTCGAATCGCGCCTGTGGTGATACTGTCACTGTGTTGTGGCGCGACCATGACGTATCTCGCCGTTCTCGCGCTCGTCCGAGCGGGCATCGTTCCGCCGCTCCAGCGGTGGTGGTAGCGGTTCGCCGTGTCGGCCGCGGTGGGAGCGGCGGCTCATTTCGATCGGCCGGCAGTCGTCCAGCGGCGACTGTAGATCCGAGGGAGCGCATCGACCTTCGCATGCCGAACGTTCGTCGGAACGGTCGACACTCTCGTCGAGACGCTGGCCGGTAACGGACCGTACGGCACCGACGAGACCGCAGTCGGGTTGTTCGAGACCGGTTTCCGACCAGCGTAGCCGGGGCCGACGACGTCCTCGAGTTCCGTCTCGAGCTGTCGCAATTCCCGCAAGAAATCGGCGATATCGACGGTGTTCCACAACCCTCGCAGTTCGATGACGTCCCGGATCGTACTGAGATCCAGCGCCAGGTCCGGCTCCCTTTCGCGGACCGCGTTTGCGAATCCGTCTCGCCCGACGAGATCCGGAAGCGCCGACACGTCGACTGCGTCCGGCAGCCGCTCGAAATCGATCGTCTCGAGGAGATCGTCGACTTCCTCGACGACATCCAGGAGTTCTGCTATCGTCGCCCGCGTCTCGTCCGATCCGTCGGGTGCGGCTTCCTGAAGCAACCGTTCGGTTCCCGCCGTAATTCGGTCCAGGAGTTGCTCGACGCTGGTCGAGGACGATGTCTGACTCATATAGTCGGGCGCAGTAGACGCACAAAACGGACGTGCTTGCCGATCAGCCGCAGTTCAGGGGCGTCAGAAAACGGAACTGGGTCCTCCGTCAGTTAGACGCCGCGACCCTGCATCTTCTCTTCCTCGGGGAGGTCGACGTTCGCGTCGCCTTTCATGCTCTTACCGAGGTTCTTCGAGATCTCCGCGAGCGTCTCGGGGTCGTCCCAGTTGTTCGTCGCCTGGACGATCGCGTCGGCCATTTCGGGCGGGTTCTCCGCGCCGAAGATGCCGCTGCCCACGAAGATGCCGTCACACTCGTGGTGCATCATGAGCGCCGCGTCGGCGGGCGTCGCGATCCCGCCGGCGGCGAAGTTCACGACGGGAAGGCGGCCCATCTCGGCGGTCTCGTGGACGAGTTCTGCGGGTGCCTCGATCTCGCGGGCGAACGCCTCGCGTTCCTCGTGGCTCATGCCCTCGAGCGTTCGGATCGCACCCTTGATCGTCCGCTGGTGGTGGACGGCCTGGTTGACGTCGCCGGTGCCGGCCTCGCCTTTCGTCCGGATCATCGCCGCGCCCTCGTCGATCCGACGCAGCGCCTCGCCGAGGTCGCGTGCGCCACAGACGAACGGCGCGGTAAAGTCGCGCTTGTCGATGTGGTAGGCGTCGTCGGCGGGGGTCAGCACCTCCGATTCGTCGATCATGTCGACCCCGACGGCCTCGAGGATCTGGGCTTCCTTCGTGTGGCCGATCCGGGATTTCCCCATGACCGGGATCGAAACGGAGTCGACGATGTCCTCGACGTCGGCGGGGTCGGCCATCCGGGCGACGCCGCCGCGCTTGCGGATGTCCGCCGGGACCGCTTCCAGTGCCATGACCGCGACGGCACCGGCGTCCTCGGCGATTCGGGCCTGTTCCTCGTTGACGACGTCCATGATGACGCCGCCTTTCTGCATCCGTGCGAATCCGCGTTTGACGAGATCGGTTCCGCGCCGTAGTTCCTCGAGATCGGTGGTATCGGCCATATGCCGCGTTAGGAGTCACCGCACTTACGCGTGTTCTTTGGGGACGGTTCGGCCGGAGGAGCCGAAATCGTTCGGCAACATTCACGTGCCGGCTCCGACGCCACCTCGAGCCCCGTCGCGTCTCGCTCCCAACCGCCTCCGTGGCGGGGACGGGTCGCGGCCGCAAGCCAACCGCTACTGTTTTGCGGGCTCCGTCCGTCGCGCCGGACAATGACCGCGTCGACTCGGCTGTCCGATCGTCAGCGACCCGACGACGAGTCGCTCCCGGCCTATCTCGCGCCAGTGCCGACGATACTCGAGGACCTCGGCCTGCGCTTTGCGTGGCTGGTCGTGGCGATCAACCTCGCGGGGACGGCCTTCGGCTTCTGGTACTACTCGGGACAGTTCGCCGGGACGGCGACCGTGCTGTGGCCCTGGGTCCCGGATAGTCCGCTCGCGACGCTGTTTATCGCGCTGGCGATCGCCGCCTGGAAACTCGGTCGCGAACAGCCGTGGCTCACCGCGCTGGCCTTCTTCGGAAACGTCGTCCTGGGGCTTTGGACCCCGTACACGCTGCTCGTGTTCGCCGATTCGTACGCGTATCTCCACCCGCTGATGTATCAGTTCCTCTTCTGGAGCCACCTCGCGATGGTCGTCCAGGCGTTCGTCCTCTACCGGATCAGCGACTTCCCGGTGTGGGCCGTCGCCGTCGCCGTGGTTTGGTACTGGAGCAACCTCGTCGTCGACTACTTCGTCCCGATCGTCGGGGAGCCCCATCACACGATCATCCCCGTCGCGCGGGAGACGAGCGTGTTCCTCGAGGCCGACGCACTCGGCGTGATCGCCGCGGGCGAAGTTACCTTCGTCCTCCTGGCGCTGTTTCTCGCGCTCGCGACCCGGGTCAAAAAGTGTGAATCTGCCAGGAGCCACCCGTAGCTGTCGATTCGGGCAGTGTCGAGTGTGTTCTACAGGTCGTCGACGTACGTGAGTTCGAGGTACGGGTCCAGCGAACGGGCCGCGGTCCGTCGCTCGACCGTCCCGGCGTCTTCGTCGTAGCGCAGGACCCCCGCGTCGATCAACTTTCGCAAGTGGTTGTGGTGGAACTCGACGGCGATCCGGTCGCTTCCGTCGTGATCGGCATCCGTTCGATCGGCGATTCGGTCGATGAGGTCCTCGAGGCTGACCGCTCCCACGGTCCGGGAGAGGTAGTACAACGCGTATCGGCGTCGTTCCTCGAGTAGGAGCTCGAAGATCGTGTTCTGGGCCAGGGACGGATCGATGTCCACGGGTTTCGCGTCCGAGATATCTGTCGTCATAGTGCACTGTACTCGGCTGACACGGCGGCGATCGACCCGTCGGCTCGTAGCGGCTGTAGCAGAGTACGGCTCACGATTGGCCGATAGTGGCATAACTGTTCCGTTAGAACCGGTCTTTTCGGACGGATTTCGAGACAGTCCGGCAGAATCGAGTGGATCCGATCGCCGAAACGCCGAACGGACACGGGATATCGACGCACGGCATCGTCGCCCGGTGGTTCGGGGCCGATCACGCCGACACTGTGCGTCGGCGGTCCACACTCGGAGACGGGACGGCGGACGCTACTCGAGGATGAGAACCGCCGACTCGGTTTCGATCATCTCGCCTTCGCCCGAGTAGGTCCGCTCGAGTTCGACGTCGAAGAGGTCGTCCTCGAGTTCCTCGCCGGCGACTCTCAGAACGTCCTCGTCGTCGTCGATCTCGTACTCGCCGCTCTCGATGCCGGCGTCGATCTCGCCGACCTTCGACCCGAATTTCGGGCCGAGCGTCGAGTAGTCGAGGTCGATTTCGGCGACCTCGGTCGTGATCTCCGGTGGTTCCGCGAGGACCGTGAGTTCGTCGACGTGCATCACGTTCTGGATCGCGTCCTCGAAGCCGTCGATGGAGCCGTAGACGGCCACGGACTCGAGGTCGGCGTTCAGCGGCAACTGGCGTTCGCTCTTGTAGCGACGCAGCGCGGAGATGACCTCCATAGCCGTTTCGCCGGCCTCGAGGTCGGCCTCGTGGCCCTGTGGGGCGGGCCAGTCGCGGGTGTGGATGCTCTCGAGGTCGCCGTCACTGTCTCGCGGCTCGCTTCCCTCGCCGTTCGACGTATCCGAGGCGCTACGCGCCTCGCTGTCTGCGTAGACGGCCTGCCAGACCTCCTCCGTCGCGTGGGGCAGGAACGGAGCCCACAGCTCGAGGAACGTTCGGTGAGCCGTCCGTAGCGCGTACTGTGTCGACGGGTTGTCCTCGCGCGTCTTGGCGATCTCGAGGTAGTCGTCACAGAAGGTGTTCCAGAAGAAGGTCCGCAGCCGATCGCGGGCCTTCGCGAACTCGTAGTCCTCGAGGTGGGCCGTGAGGTCGTCGACGGCGTCGTCCAGCTCCGCGAGGAGCCAGCGATCGATCGCCTCGAGGTCGGCGGGCTCGTCGGGATCGGCGGGCGCGAGCGTGTCGACGAGTTTCGAGGCGTTCCAGAGCTTTCGCAGGAGCTTCTCGCCTGCGGTGAGGTCCTTCTCCTGATACGGGAAGTCGTCGCCGACGGCGGCGCTGGCCGCCCAGAACCGGACGGCGTCGACGGGGTACTCCGAAAGCACTTCGTCGGGTTCGACGACGTTCCCCCGCGATTTGGACATCTTCTCGCGGTTCTCGTCGAGCACGTGGCCGTTGATCATCGTCGCGTCGAATGGCACCTCGCCGGTGTGCTCGTAGCACTTGACGACGGTGTGGAACAGCCAGAAGGAGATGATGTCGTGGCCCTGCGGGCGGAGATCGAACGGGTAGAGCTCGGGGTTGTCCATCGTGAACTGCTCGGCGTCGGCGTCCCAGTCCCAGCCCGCGTTGATCAGCGGCGTCAGCGAGGAGGTCGCCCACGTGTCGAAGACGTCCTCTTCGGCCTCGAACTCGTCGTGGCCACATTCGGGACAGGCATCGACTGGGGGATCGTCGCTCAGCGGATCGACCGGCAGCTCCTCCCGCTCGGCCATCACCGGATGGTCGCAGTCCGCACAATACCAGACCGGGAACGGGATCCCCGAGTCGCGCTGGCGCGAGATCAGCCAGTCCCACTCGAGGCCCTCGATCCAATGTTCGTACCTGGTAAACATCTTCTCGGGGTACCAGTCCATCTCGCGGCCGGCCTTGAGGTACTCGTCTTTGTGATCTAAGATTTCGACGTACCACTGCTTGGAGACGCGGTACTCGACGGCGGTGTCGCAGCGTTCGTGGACCTGCACGGCGTGGGTGATCTCCCAGCGGTCGCGCAGGGAGCCCTCGTCGTCGAGATCCTCGACGATGGCGTCGCGGGCCTCCTCGGTGGACATGCCCTCGTACTCGCCCGCGAGATCGGTCATCGTCGCGGATTCGTCGATCGCGACGCGCAGGGGCAGGTCGTGGGCCTGGTACCACTCGATGTCGTTCTGGTCGCCGAAGGTACAGCACATCACGACGCCGCTGCCCTTCTCCATGTCCACGCGCTCGTCCTCGATGATCGGCACCTCGTGGCCGAAGATCGGGATGCGAGCGGTCTCGCCGACGAGGTCCTGGTTCTCCTCGTCGTCGGGGTGGACGAAGACGGAGACGCAGGCCGGGATGAGTTCCGGTCGCGTCGTGGAGATGACGAACTCCTCGCGGGGCGCATCGTCACCGACGAGTTCGAACGCGATGTCGTTGAAGTGCGAGCCGCGCTCGTCGTCTTCCATCTCGACCTGTGAGATGGCCGTCTCGCACTCGGGACACCAGATCGCGGGTGCCTTCTTGCGGTACTCACGCCCCTTCTCGTAGAGATCGAGGAAGGACAGTTGGGAGATCCGCTGGACGCGGGGCTCGATCGTCTTGTAGGTGTTCGACCAGTCGATCGAGGTCCCGAGGTTCTGCATCTTCTCCGTGAACTCGGCCTCGTACTCCGCACAGATCTCGCGGCAGAGTTCCTGAAACTCCCGGCGCTCGTAGTCCTGGTGGCGGATGTCCAGTTCCGATTCGGTCAACCGTTCGCTCGCGATCCCGTTGTCGTCGTAGCCAAACGGAAAGAGTACGTTGCCGTCGTGCATTCGCTGGAATCGCGCGGCGAAATCCTGCAAGGTCGAGCCATAGAGGTGGCCCATATGCAGGCTTCCCGAGACCGTCGGTGGCGGCGTGTCGATCGCGTAGACCGTGTTCGGGTCCCGCTCTTCCTCGGCCTCGTACGCGTAGACGTCCTCGTCGATCCAGCGCCGTTGCCAGCGGGTTTCGACCGATTCCGGGTCGTAGCCGCCCTCGAGGCTGGGTTCGTCTTCTCGCTCGGGCGTGTCCATGCTCATGCTCTCACCGCCCGTCGTGGGCGCCGTCGGTACGTCGTCGAACTGTCTGATTGGGTCTCGTCCATAGAGCGGTCGTTGCTCGGTGAATGCTGGTCGGCGACAATACATCCGTCGAAACGGGGTGGGGAAATGGGGGGCTACGGAGCCCCTACGAAAACGGTGGCGCGTGGACCCGAGAACGCCGTGGGAGCGACGGAATCGCTCATATCTACTGCTTGCCTCGGGAACCGTGTTAGGTGTTTCGTCGTCGGGGCAGAGCGACCGTCGTGACCCGTTAGAGACGGTCATTTCGCTCGAGGCCCGGCCACGGGAACCCCCTCGAGGGCTGGCGGCTGGCTATCGTCGTCGGTATCTGCGTTCGTGCGTTCTACGGTTCAATACGACTGCTGGTAGTTATTCCACGAACGGATGGGGGTCCACGCGTCTGGTCTCTCCCCGTGCGTCGCAGTCGCCATCGGAACGAGACACCTGCCGATACTCGATTGACGGTGGCCGGCCCGGTAGCCGAGCGTGGTGTTCCCGGAACCGACTGCACGGTCGACTCCGTGCCCGTGGGGGTCGCGAACTACCCCTCGTCATTCCCGCAGATAGCTGGTCGCTCCCGACGTCCCGGTCACCGGCCGTGAAATATCGTATTACCCGGTCGAAATATCGTATTTCTACCGAACGAGCCGCCAATACTCTCCATATCCGAACCGTCTTTCTCACCTGTGAATTACCGTCGAAACGCGTGACTACCAGTATCGAGGGAGATTATGCGGTCTATAGTAAATACCGTTCTGTGGATACGGGTTGTTGATGTCGACGGACCAATCCGCGAAGTGGACGCCAATGTCGTCCAGAGAGCAAACGAGCGCCCCTCGATGTGTCAACTGTGGTAACCAGGTCACCCGCCAGTTCGCTCGTGTCTTCGGCGACAATCGCGACGTCGTCCACGCCTGCCCCGACTGCGCGACGTACCGTGAGATGAAGACGTCCGATTTCATCCCCAAAGACGCGAGATAGCGTCCCGATCGACTCCCTCGAGCGAGTGTCGGCCTACCGTCTCCCCCGCGTCGTTCCGGATCAGGACGGGGCTGCCTTCCCTCCTCAGTCCGCTGTCATCGTCTCGGTCACGAGTTGCCGTGCAGTCTCGAACAGCGCCGCCGCGTCGGACGTCGACCGCGCCTCCGCAGTGACCCGGACCAGCGGTTGCGTTCCGCTCGCACGGAGCAGGAACCAGCCGTCCTCGGTCGAGACCCTGACGCCGTCGAGCGTGTCGACGTCCTCGTATCGTTCGCTGACCCGGTCGGTCACGGCCGCCATCACCGCCGTTTTGTCCGCAACTTCGATCGACGTTCGCCGGATCGGATACGACTCGATGGCTGCGACGAGTTCGGACAGCGGCCCCCGCTGGTCGACCAGTTCGACCAGCTTGCAGGCCGCCAGCGGACCGTCCGGACAGCGCGTCTCGTCGGGCCAGATCCAGGCCCCGCTCGGTTCGCCACCGAAGACGACGTCGGATTCCGTCGTCCGTTCCGCGACGTATACGTCCCCGACTCGCGTGCGGGTCAGCGAGGCACCGACTCCCGCCAGCGCGTCCTCGACGGCGAGACTGGTATCGACGGGGACGGCGACGCGGTCTCCCGCGCCGGCTGCCTCTCGAGCGAACAGCGCGAGCAACGCGTCTTTCGGCACGAAGGCCCCGGTTTCGTCGACCGCCAGCATCCGATCGGCGTCGCCGTCGTGTGCGATCCCCACCTCGGCGTCCGTCTCCGCGACCAGGGTCGACAGCGTCTCGAGGCTCTCCTCGGTCGGCTCGCTGGCCCGCCCGGGGAACGAACCGTCTTCCTGGCCGTTCAGGGTGCGGACGCGACAGTCCAACTCGTCGAGTACCGACGCCGTCACGCCGCCGGCACCGTTGCCGAGATCGACGATGACGCTCGGCGATCGCTCGAGGGCGACGGAGTTCCGGAGCGTGCCGGCGTGGTGGTCGCGGACGCCCTCGCGGTGGGAGCGCTCGCCGACGCCGTCCCACGCGACCAGGTCGTAGTCGTCCTCGCGGAGCCGTCGTTCGATCGCCGCCCGCTGGTCGGGACCGAACGCCTTCCCCGACGGGTTCCAGAGCTTGATCCCGTTGTCTTCCGCGGGGTTGTGCGAGGCCGTCACTACCACTCCCGCGTCGGCCTCAAGATGGGCGATCGCTCGAGCGACCGTCGGCGTCGCCTCGACCCCGACCGTGACGACCTCCGCCCCACACTCGCACAGTCCCGCGCCGATCGCGTCGACGAGCATCGAGCCGCTCTCGCGCACGTCGCGCCCGACGACGACCCTGTCGTACCCTTCCGAGGCGACCGCTCGGCCGACCGACAGTGCCAGCGTTGCCGTCACCTCGTCTCCGACCCGCCCGCGAATGCCGCTGGTTCCGAACATATCCGCTTCTCCGGGAGCCATTGCCTTACTATGCACGGGTTACTGCCCGCGCGTTTTCGGAGTCCCCACCCGGCGTCGCCGCGGCGGCGTCGATTCGAGGCGCGGTCGCGAACACGACTCGCGCTCCATCCGCCGACTCCCCCCCAGCCGATAGTCGGTAGGTCCTCCCTGTCGTATTGAACTGTCAGTACCGTATATACGACGGACTGGCGTACGCTCGAGTGAGAATGCGACCGCCTCAACTTCCTGTGGAGGGACCGTCCGCAGTTCGTGCTCGAGCATCGGATTTCGAGACGCCGCCTGCCCAGTGGCCGACCCGAGACGCATGAGTGCAACCGAATCGGACGCCGGGACCGGCGACGGAACCGCCGTCGATGGGCCGCTTTCCGAACTCCCACCGAGTGCGAAACTCGTCTACAAGGTCCTCGAGTACGAGGCACCGCTGACCCAGGAGGGGATCGCGGCCGAATCCCGCCTTTGCTCACGGACCGTCCGCTACGCGCTGGGGAAACTCGAGGACGAGGGGCTGGTGACCAGTCGCGTCTGCCTCGAGGACGCCCGCCAGTCGAACTACCGGATCGATAGCTGACGGGTACCTGTCAGGTCTCCGCCACCATCCTCGAGGCATCCGAGGAGCGTTCCGAATAGGGGGCGCGATAGGACTTTATGTGAGTCTTCCGCTTGAATCACGTATGGCGACGGATCGGGCGGACGAAGACGTCGATCGGGCGGACGATGTCGAGGTCGACGTCTCCTATCCGGTCATACTCGCCCAGGTGTCCCTCGCGGGACTACTCGTCTGCATGTCGCTGGGATGGCTGCTCCTGACGACCAACGCCATCCTCGATTCACAGCGGACGTTCACGGAGTTCTTTTGGGCCCTTCCGGCCATCTTCGGGGTAGCCGCGGTCCTCCTGTCCGTCACCACCCTGTCCCGGTGATCGCTCGCCGTCCGCGTCCGCTCTGGAGGTGGTGCACCCCTGGACTTTTAGGGGCGAGGGACGGTTCACACGGGTATGCGAGTCGTCCGTTACCACGAGCATGGCGGCCCGGACGTGCTTCAGGTAGACGAGGTCGAGCGCCCGTCCCCCGATGGGGACGAAGTCGTCGTCGAGATACGCGCCGCGAGCGTCAACCCGGTCGACACGATGTTTCGGTCGGGCGAGTACGGGGACGTGAACGTTCCGGCGATCCCCGGCGGCGACGGTGCCGGGACGGTCGTCGAGGTCGGTGCGGACGTCGACGCGTTCGACGTGGGCGATCGGGTCTTCGCCTCCGGGATGGGCCACGCCGAGGGCGGGACCACCGCCGAATACGTGGCGTTCCCCGCGATGAAACTAGCCCGCCTCCCCGAGGGTGTCCCCTTCGAGGTCGGCGGTGCGATCGGAAACGTGGGGGCGACCGCCTGGACTGCGCTGGAACGGATCGCCGGAATCGACGCCGGCGACCGGGTCCTGATCCACGGCGGCGCTGGCGGCGTCGGCCACGTTGCCGTCCAACTCGCCGCAAGCGCCGGCGCAGCAGTCATCGCCACCGTCGGCTCGGACGATCTCGGCGACCGGGTCCGGGAGCTGGGTGCGACCACAGTCCTGAACTACGACAGCGACACGCTCGCCGCGGACGTCCTCGATGCGACGGACGGCTCCGGCGTCGAGATCGTCCTCGACCACATGCTCGAGGAGTACCTCGAACTCGACTTCGAGGTCGTCGCCCCCGGCGGTCACATCGTCACGACCATGGGTGGGGTTCCCGCGACGGACGGCGCACCCCTGCGCAACAAGGAGGTCACCCTGCGGGGAATGAGTCTCGGAAACAGGGCCGAACGCCGGGACATCTTGCAACGGCTGTGTCGCCTCATGGAACGGGGTGAGCTCACCGCCGTCGTCGCGGACAGCTACGACCTCGAGGACGCCGGTCGGGCCCATCGCGACGTTCTCGAGGGCGGCTCTCTCGGGAAATTGATCGTCACCCCCTAACTGATCCCGGGGGACTCGCTCGCGGCGACCGCGACTCGGTCGGTGGACGCACACGCTCGAGGTGCGACATAGAAGCTGGCGGCCGCCGCTGGTTTGACCCCGTGGCTGCCGTTCGGCAGTCGGACTCTCGCAGACGCTACCGGTGTTTCTGGTACCGATCGACCAGCAGGTCGATCCCGAACGAGCCGGCGGTGACCTCGTAGTGGGTCTCGAGTCGGGGATTGAACTTCGCCTTGTAGCGGTTGATGCTCGGAACGCCGGCCCCGACGAGGTCGTAGGCCGCGATCCCGGTCTCGAGGCCGTCGCGCATGACCTGCCAGTCGAGGACGTCGTTGATCGCGACGTCGACGTCGACGTCCGGTTTGACGCCGCCCTGCCATCGATACCGCGTTCGATCCGCTTCGACGACCAGGATGCCGCCGAGGAACTCGCCGTCGAGCCGACAGACGTACGGCCGGATCGCGCCGTCGGGGAGCGTTTCGTACAGCGATCGCGCGAACTCGGCACCCAGTCGGAACGGTCGGTTCTGGTTCGCGTAGCGCTGTCGGACCTGCTCGACGATGCGTTCGACGTCGTCGGCGTCGCCCTCCTCGATGACGGCCCTCGTGTCGTCGGCGTTCCTGATGTTGCTTCGCGCGTCGCCGCTGAATCGGTCCAACAGCTCCGATTCGGTCCCATCGAGATCTACCACGTAGGTGTATCTCGGTTCGACGTCGTATTCGTTCCAGACGAACGGCCGGATGTCGTCGAACTCGCCGGTGACGAACTTGCAATACAGCGGGGCGATTTCCTCGTCGATCCACTCGAGACAGCCCTCGAGGAAGCGCTTCGTCCGGCGATCGGCCTTTCGCTGTTTGAGTTTCGCGACGTTCAGCAGGGCGGGACCGAGGTACCCCACCCACGAGTGGGGAGCCGGGGAGAACGCCCCGGTGACCGGACCCTTGGCGTACTCGAAGACCGGGAAGATCCCGACCGGCTCCTGGCCCTTGAAGCCGGCGAGCAGGAACAGCGCGGAGCCGGTATCCGCGGCCTGCAACCGGAGGGCGTCGGCCCGGAAAAACGGGTTCGATCCGTCCGCTCGGTCGACGTAGCGGTTCCACTCGTCGGCGTCGGTTTCGGGATCGAGGGTGCGTATCTCGACACTCATAGATAGCCCAGATCGGACAGCCGATCTTCGACGGTCCCGTCGTCAGTTGCCGTGATCGGGGCCGGATCGTACGCCGGATACGATCGCTCTCCGCTCCCCTCGACGGCCGGGAGCGGTGTCCCGTCCATCGCGGCGTCGACCGGCACGTCGAACAGCGAACAGATCGTCGGCGCGATATCGAATATCGTCGCTCCGTCGAGGGAAACGTCGTGATCGAACGCGCTCCCGGCGGCGGCGACGACGCCGGTTCGCTTGTGATTCCACGACTCCATCGGCTCGCCGAACTGTGGTTTCCCGAGGTCGGCCGCGATCGCGTTGTCGAATCCCCGCGGGACCGTCAGCACGTCCGGTGCCGCCTCCACGTGTGGCCCCTCGAAGTACGTCTCCCGTGGCTCGACGGCCTCGAACATCGGCTCGCCGTCGGGCGTTCGAACGCTCGAGAGCGCCTCGATGAGGTCCTCGCGGACGCTCTCGTAGGCCCCGGCCGGGACCTGTCCGTCGGGTTCCCGACCCTCGAGATTGATGCGAACGCCGAGTTCGCTCTTCGAACGGACGTACGCTCGCGATTCGGGGAAGTCGACCTGCTCGCTCGCCGCCCGGATCATCTCGTTGGGGACCCGTTTCCCGATCGGTTCCTTCAGTCCGACGCGGTCGAGCGCGCTCGCGACGCGTTGTGTCGTAATTCCGACTTTCGCGGCGACGTTCATCGCCCGCTCGATCGGCCCAGGCTCGTGATCGCCGGCCTCGGCACCCTCGAGGAGGTCGTTCTCCCAGGACGTCGACCAGTTTGGCATCCCCTCGCCGCCACTTTTCGCGCGGACGTCGCCGCGCTCCCGGAGGAACTCGTTGACGCGGAACTCGTCGCCGGTCACCTTCCCCATGCCGTGGTCGCTGACGACCAGGACGTTGTCGGGGTCGGTCCGCTCGAGGGTCGCCTCGAGCTGTCGATCGACCTCGCGGTAGACCGCTTCGATCGCCCGCTTGTCCCCCGGTCGTTCGTGGAACACCGAGTCGGTCTGCTGGAACTGGAGGAAGCCGAAGTCGGGATCGAACCGTCGGCTGAGATAGCGAAACGCCCGGCCCCGGAGTTCGACCGTCCGTTCGTACCCCTCGATCGACCGGTCCGGTGTCGGAGCGCTCTGTGGATAGAGCCAGTAGTCGCCGCCACAGGCGAGTTTCACGTCCTCGAGGATCCCAGCCGGGTGACAGTCCGGCTCCTCGGGGGCGGTCAGTCCGGGAATCAACGCGCCGTCGAACGCCCGCGGGGGGTGGGTGACCGGGACGTTGACGACGACGCTCGAGAAGCCATGCTCGTTCAACAGTTCCCAGATCGGTCGTGCACGGACGTGCGTCGCGTTGACGACGTCCCAGTCGTAGCCGTCGAACGAGAGGAAATCGTAGACGCCGTGTTTGCCCGGATTCTTTCCGGTGTACAGCGACGGCCAGGCGCTGGCCGTCCACGGCGGGATCTGGGATTCGAGCCCCCCGGCAGTCCCGCGATCGAACAGCCCCTCGAGGGTCGGAACGTCGCCCGACTCGAACAACGGCTCGAGCACCGGCCGACAGCCGGCGTCCACCCCGATAACGAGCAGACGGAGGTCGTCTCCGTCGGTCGAACCTGCCATGGCCGCGTTGTTCGTCCGTTCGTGCTTTGTTATGCGACCGCTGGCGGAGTGTATGCTCGTGCTGGCGGCTGTACGCTCGGAATAGCGGTTCGGATATCGTGACTGTCTGTCCCCGTCGATGTGTGTATGCCGCGATTGCTCGACGGCTCCCGTCTGTACTCTCCCTAGCACTAAATCCCCGCTCGTGGCCGTCGTACGTCCATGATCGGTTCTACTGCGACCGATTCGTTTGGTTCCAGACGCCGGCTCCGGGGCCACCCCGATCGGTCCTCTCACCCTCGAGTCCACAGCCCAGTCGTGGAGCGTGCCCGACCGTTCCGTGCTTCGATATGATCAGTACAGTCCCCTCCCTGTTCGATCGGTCGCTCTCGCGTTCGGGGTCGGGAATCGACGCGTTCGTCGACCGACATACCGACGAGGCCGCGGCGATCGAGTACGGATCGGGAAAGGTCGCGCTCCGGGACGGCCTCGCCGGAGTGGTCGAACCCGGCGAGAACGTTCTCGTTCCGGCCTATCTCTCGCTCGCCGTCGTCGAGCCGTTCCACGAACTCGGGCTCGAGTCCCGATTCTACGCCGTGCAGGATACGCTCGCACCGGACGTTGCCGATCTCGAGGCCCGGATCGACGACGACACCGTCGCCGTCATGTCGGTCAACTACTTCGGGTTTCCACAGCCCGACCTCGAGGTGATCGCGTCGCTGGCCGACACCTACGACCTGTACCACATCGACGACAACGCACATTCACTGCTCAGCGTCCACGAGGGGCGGCTCCTCGGGACCAGCGGCGATCTCGGCATTACGTCGTTGCGGAAACTGCTCCCGGTTCCTGACGGTGCGTTGCTCTACTGCACCGACGGGACGGTCACGGCCGAGTGTTCCCCGTCGTCGCTGGCCGGCCGGTCGGACCGGTTCACCGCCAGAGACTGGCGATTCGTCGCTACGTCGGCCGCCGGAGCCGTCCTCGAGCGGAGCCCGGCGCTCTACCGATCCGTCGAACGGGCCGTCTCCGACGGCGACGGCTCGTCGGCCGCCGAGCCCGGCGACCGATACGAGGCCGCAAAAGTTCCGATGTCGAAACTGTCGACGCTCGTCATCGATACTGCCGATCCGGCGGTGATTCGATCCGCTCGCCGGGAGAACTACCACGCGTGGAGACGAGTACTGAGCGCCCGTGACGACGTGACGATGTACTACGAACGGCTGCCAGCGGGGATCAGTCCGTACGGGGTCCCCATCCGGGCGAGCGAGCCGGCGGCGTTCCTCGCGGAACTCGAGGACTGTGGCGTCGTGGGTGCCCACACCTGGCCGACGCTCCGCCGGTGCGTACGCGAGGACGAGACCTACGAGACCGCGAGGGCGCTCGCGGAGGAACTCGTCGTGCTCCCCGTCCACCAGGGTATCGAACCGTCGGCGATCGAGCGGGTCGGGACTCGACTGCGGCGGTAGAGCCGGTCTCACTCGGTCGGCGTCGTGGCCGCCAGTTCCTCGCGAAGGGCCTCGCTCAGCGCGTACGTCCGTTCGCCCGACCGCTCGAGTAGCCCCGCCGTCCGGAGTTCCGAAAGGAGACTCTGGACCGCGACCCGCGATCGATCCACCTGACCGGCGATCGTCGCCGCCTCGAGGGGGCCATCCCGGACGAAGACGGCCAGGATCTCCTCGGCCGTTTCGGCCGAACACTGCGATCCCTCGCACGCGCGGGTGATCCGCTCGTCGATCCACGAGCGCTCGAGTAACTCCGAGAGGTCGCGCTTTTCGTCCGCGACGACGAATCCCGACTCCTCGGTCGCCTCCGTCTCCGAACCCTGTTCCTCGCCGACGGACGTGTAGCCGAACTCGACGGCGTCACCGCCGGCCTGGACGATCGACGTCTCACCGTCGCTGCCGTCGTTTCGCCCCGTCGCCCCGCCGTCCTCCTCGTCGCTCTCGAGGTCGCGGACGACCTCTCGCAACTGCTTGGCCTCGGTTCGGAGCCGATCGACTTCCGCCGTCCGACCCGCGAGCTGGTCCTCGAGGCGCTCGATGCGGTCGTCGCGAGCCGCGAGCTCCGCCTCGAGGTCGTCTCGCTCGGCCTCGAGATCGGCGATCTCCTCGTGGAGCCGGCGCAGGTCCTCGTCGGATTCCGGGAGCTGTGACTGGATCGTGTCCGTGTTCTGCAAGGCGTCGGCCATCTGTCTGGCCGCACTCGAGACGTCCCGGGCGGAGGAGAGCTCGTCCTCTAAGGTCTCGATCCGGGTCTCCTTTTTCTCGAGTTCGGCCTCGAGCTCGTTGATCCGGTCCTGTTCGCGCTCCTTGCGCTCGGAGATGTCCTGTAAGTCGCCGACCAGTGCGTCCGAGACGGACTTGAGTTCGGGGCGCTCGAAGTCGTCGAGACCGGGCGTCGCGCCGGCGTCGAAGGTCCGTTTCCGGCGGAACTGGACCTTCCGAACGTCGACCTCGGTCCAGTCGGTCTGGACGAACGCCTGGCCGTCGTCGAGGTCGGAGACGAGTTCCTTGTACTCGGTGTCGATGATCCGCCCGACGACCTTCGTGTCGTTGTCCCAGGTCAGTCGATGCCAGACGAGCCAGTTCGCTTGCGTGATGAAGTCCTTCTTGACGTCGGCCGGCCGCTGGCTGATCCCCAGGATCCCCAGCCCGTGCTTGCGACCACGTTTGCTGATCTTGATCAGCAACTTGCCGGTCTCGCCGACGCCGCCACCCTCCGGAATGTACTCGTGGACTTCCTCGACGACCAGCAGGAACGGCTTCTTGAGCTTCTTCTCCTTGACGAACAGCTGGCGGGCGATCTTCCGGAGGAGTTCGTCGGCCACCTCCTCGTCGAGATAGCCCGAGACGTCGAGAATGACGGGGACGTTCTCCTCGAGTGCGAGCGTGGCCATCTGTTCGGCGTGTTCGGGCCCGATCTGAATGTCACACTCCTCGTCGGCCCCCGCGTGCAGCATCTCGTACTCCTCTTTGAGCCCGTAGTACTCGCCGTCCGTATCGACGATGAGGAGCGGATAGCCGGCCTCGAGCAACTCCTCGGCGACGACCGACGCGGTGTTTGACTTTCCCGAGCCGGACTTGCCGGTCGCGAACCCGCGTCCGGTCAGGATCTCGATGACGGGGAGCTTGAGATCGGCACCGTCGGCCGTCTGCCCGACGCGGATCTGTCGCTGCCTCGAGTCGTCGCTCACCGACCGATCACCCTGCTCGCGCGCGAGTCGTTCATGCTATCTGTACAGTCCGAACACGCGACCTTGAATATTGGCCCCGCGTTCGTCACTCGTCCTCGCGCTCGACCGTCCGCTCGCGGATCGTCATCCCCTTGCGGCCCAGGTGCTGGAGCTGTTTGCGGGCGAAGTCCTCCTCGCGCGTGCCTCGCGTCGCGAGGACGTACACGAGCGCGCCGCCGGCGGGCCGCATCGTCCGGCCGGCTCGCTGGGTTCCCTGCCGTCGGGAGCCACCCAGCCCCGAGGCGACGATCGCCAGATCCGCCGTCGGCAGGTCGATCCCCTCGTCGCCGACTCGCGAGACGAGCAACAGCGTCCGCTCGTCGCGGCGGAACTCCTCGAGCAGCCGCCGGCGCTCGTGGTGGGGCGTCTCGCCGCTGAGGAAGGGAACCTCGAGGGCCGCGGCGAGTTCGCGGCCCTGCTCTAAGTAGTCGACGAAGACGATCGCCTTCGAGTCGGGGTGGGCCGACAGCAGGTATCGAACCTCGTCGATCTTCCCCCGGTTTCGGGCGGCGATCCGGTACTTCTCTCGGCCGTCGGCCGAGCCGTAGGCGTTTGCCTGTTCGTCGTCACCCCACGGCACGTAGCGGATCTCGAGTTCGGGCTCGGCGACGAAGCCGGCCTCGAACAGGGCGTCCCAGTCGGTCCCGATCGGCGGGCCGACCAGGGTAAAGATCTCGGTCTGGCGGTCGTCCTCCCGGATCGGACTCGCCGAGAGGCCGAGGCGGTGTTTGGACTGGAGATGTGTACTCCGTCGGTAGACGTCCGAGGGAACGTGTTGACACTCGTCGAAGATCACCAGCCCCCACTCGCGGTCGTCGAACAGCGAGCGGTGTCGGTCCATCCCCGCGATCTGGTAGGTCGCGATCGTCACCGGCCGGACGTTCTTCTGCCCGCCGTGGTACTGGCCGATCTGATGGGGCTCGAGCGAGGTGTACTCGACGATCGTGTCGGCCCACTGCTGGGCGAGGTCGCGGCTCGGCACCAGGACGAGGGTCTCGCCGTCGACGTGGGCCATCGCGCCCATCGCGGCGACGGTCTTGCCGCTGCCCGGCGGGCCGACGAAGACCCCCTCCCCGGCGTCGGCGAAGCGATCGACCCAGGTCCGCTGGTAGTCACGGAGCCGTACCTCGAGATCGATCGGCAACTCCTCGCCGGACTCGAGTTCGCGGTGGTCCTGGACGGGATAACCGGCCTCGTAGAGGATGCGCTTGATCGCGGCCTCCGACCCCTCCCGGACCCAGTCTTCGGTCTCGGAGATCGGCGCGTGGACGTGTTCCTCGTCGAGTTTCTGCCGGGCGACGTTGCCCATGATCTCCGGGCTCTGGGCCTCGAGGACGGTGTATCCCTCCTCGTGGGTCACGAGCCGGAACTGGTGGGCTCGCTCCCACTGGCTGTGGACCCACTCCTCGAGCGCGTCGGAGCGTTGCCCGAGCGCCTGTCGCATCGTTCGTGCGAGTTCCTCGAAGGAATCGTGGGGCGTCCCCCAGACGTCGGCCGGTCGAACGACGTAGCGATACCCCTGCTCGCCGTTCGCGTCGGCGAGATGGGCGAACTGGGAGAGCTGTGCGCGGGTAAACTGATCGGGCCGATCCACGACGATTTCCCGGCGCTTCGGGAAGACGATCACCCGTTCGCGGTCGGTCAGATCCTCGAGCTCGCTCGGGTACCAGACGACCGGATCGGTCGAGACCGAGAGGCGCTCGAGGTCGCCCCGGTCGGCGAGGTCCTCGAGGTGTTCGCTGGCGGCCTCGTGGGGGACCTCGAGCGCGCGGGAGACGGCTGCGGCGGTCAGTACGGGCCGTCCCGCCTGCTGGCTGGCGTCGTGAAAGTCGGCGATGGTAAACTCGTCGGTCGGGGACTCGGGGTCGTCATCCCGCGACTCGATGTCGTCGTCGCGGGCACTCGAGGACAGGTCGTCGGTCACTGCCTCCTCGTAGCGGCGGGGCAAGTAAACCGATTACGCTCGCCTCCCGAAGGGAGCGTGCTGAGCCGGAAACTGACGTGAAACGGCCGTTAGAAGTCGTGGTCGGGGTCGTCTTCGACCTTCCGTTTCATCGATTCGCGGCGGGACTTGGCGTCCCGGCCGGTCGCCTCGAGCAGGAAGTCGTTTTTCGCGTCGACGGCGTCGCCCGCGTCCTCGAGCTCGTCGGGACCGAGTTCGGTGGGGTCGCGTTCGTGGAACTCGACCGCGAGTTTGTCCTTCTTCCCGGAGTACTCGACGGCTCCGACGATGATCTTCTCGAAGACGGCGTTGTCGGGCTCGGCGACGACGAAGAGGTCACTGCCCTTGAACTCTTGGGTGCCGGTGATGGGACCGAAGTAGTCCTCGACGGTCGCCTCCATATCGGGGATTCGTTCCTCGAGATATTCACCGCGACGCATCTTGTACTCCTTCATGGATTGGAGAAACACGGCGGAGTGTTTACCTCTTTTCATAGCCGACGTTTCGAGCGCCTGATGGGTACTCGAGCGCGGAGACAGTCGATCCGCTATCCGTGGCGGGAGTGGATCGGACCGAACGGTGCCCATCGGATCGCCCGTTCGGATCGCCGTCTCGAGAAAAGAACCCGTGTGAGTGGGGATCGTCGCCGGCCGTCCGTCCTACCGTCGCTCGCGCTCGCTGAGATAGCCTTTCCGACAGTCGGGACAGATGTCGCCGGTACGCAGGGACCCGCGGTCGCCGGCGGCGACGAACTCACACCGCGGACAGTAGAACTCCGTCGGGACGTCCTCGTCGGGCGTCGCGTCGCTCTCGGCCGGTGCTGGCACGGAGTCGGCGCGTTCGATGCCGGTGCCGTGATCGGCCGTGGGGTCGGTATCGGCGTCGGCAGCGGCGCGATCGTCGGTCGGGTGGTCGGCCGTCACCGATCGGGCGTCGGCTTCCCCCGTGGCCGCTCCGTCGCCGTCTGCGCTGTCGGCTCCGAGACGTGCTGCCTCGTCGCTTTCGAGGACGACGGCATCGTCGTCGATCGAAGCCGGATCGGGATCGTCGTCGGGAGCCGGCTCATCGTCGGCCGGGTCGACCGGCCAGGTGGCTGGCTCGGAATCCGCGTCGACCGGCGGGCCGACGTCGTCCGAATCGGGCCACTCGCCGTGGTCGCGATCCCGAGCGACCGACGGCTCGTCGTCCTCGAGGATCTCACCGTCGTCGGTGACCGGATCGCCGTTCTCGTCGGTCGGAAGCTCGAACTCGTCGTCGTCGGTCGCCGCCGCGTCCGCTGCCGTGTCTTGTGGCTCGGTCTCCGGAGCGGCCGACTCGGCCGCACCGGCGTCGACGAACTCGGCGTCCGTCGTCTCCGCGTCGGACTCGAGTGGTGGTTCGGGCGGTTCGGTATCGGGTTCGTCGGGGAGCGAGTCGTCCGTCCCTGTGGTGAGGCTGGTCACTTCGGTGTTCTCGCTGATGACGTTTCGCTCGCCACACCGGGTACACTCCTCGTACTCCTGGACGGTCACGACGACCTCGCTGCCCCGTTCTTCGCGCTCGCGTTCGACGTCGGGATCGCCGAAGTCGTGTCCGAGCAGCGAACATCGAAGGGCCATTGTCCCACCGTACCGACCCAGCCCATAAAAAACGTACTGCCTGGCACTCGGAGTTTCGTGACAGCCACTCGAGCCGAACGGGGGCCGTTCGTTCCTGTGACGCGTTCGTTCTCGTCTCGAGCCCGTGGACGGAACGACAAACGTCAAATCCCAGGTGGTCGAATAGGGACGTAGATGAGAGCAAAGCGGGAGTACCGGAACCGGGAGGGGACGGAGGTGGCGGTACTCGACGCGCTGGTCGATCGCGTCGACGACGGGATGACCGTCTTCGAACTCCGCGCGGCCGTCGAGGTGGATATCGACGAACTCGAGGAGGCCCTGTCGACGCTCAAAGACGACGACCTGATCGTCGTCGAATCGGGATCGGAGACGGTGATCAAGCCCGCCGACCGCGTGGTTCCCGACGCGCCGACCGACGAGGACGAGGACCAGTCGATCGGGGACTGGCTCCGCGAGCGGATTCCTTTCTGAATCGAAACGCCTGATACGCTCAGGCCCCTGGGAGTATGCATGAGCGTCATCGAGTCGATCCACGAGGATCACGGGGCCACGTTCGGCGAGCGCGCCGACCGCCGGATCGTCGACCACTACGGCCGGCCGGAGCGGACCCATCGGGCGGTCCGCAACGGCGTCGGCCTGCTCGAACTGGCCTACGGCGTGATCGTCGTGGAGGGCGACGACCGCGTCGAGTACGTGGATAACGTGGTCTCGAACCGCGTCCCGGCGGCAGACGGGCAGGGCTGTTACGCGCTCGTGCTCGACCCCCAGGGTGGGATCGAGGTGGAACTCTACGTCTACAACGCGGGCGAGCGCCTCCTGCTCTTTACCCAGCCCGAGTCCGCCGAGCCCCTCGCCGAGGAGTGGGCCGAGAAGGTGTTCATTCAGGACGTCGACATCCGCGTCGCGACCGACGACTTTGCCGTCTTCGGGATCCACGGTCCCCAGGCGACCGAGAAGGTCGCGAGCGTGCTCAACGGGGCCGGCTCACCCGACGAGCGCTACTCCTTCGTCCGCGGGACGATGGGCGACGAGGGCGTCTCCGTCATCCGAACCGACGCGCTCACCGGCGAGGAGAGCTACGAAGTGATCTGTGCCGCCGACGACGCCGCGGCCGTCCACGACACGCTGCTCAACCAGGGACTCAACGCCGCTCCCTTCGGTTATCGAACCGTCGAGAGCCTCGCACTCGAGGCCGGCTCGCCGCTCTTTCACACCGAACTCGAGGGGACGCTGCCCAACGTACTCGGCCTGCGAACGGCGCTGGACTTCGAGAAGGGCTGTTACGTCGGCCAGGAGGTCGTCTCCCGCGTCGAGAACCGCGGTCAGCCCAGTCGACGGCTCGTCGGGCTGACCCTCGAGGGCGAGGCGGTCCCCGAATCGGGCGCTGCGGTCTTCGACGGCGACGCGTCAGTCGGCGAGGTGACCCGCGCGGGAAAGAGCCCGATGCTCGGGGCCGTTATCGCGCTCGCGATCGTCGACTACGATCTGGAAAGCGACGAGTTGACCGTCCGAGTCGACGGCGACGAGGTGGCCGCGACCCGCACTGAACTGCCGTTCGTCGAGGGATCGGATCGATCGGCGCGCCTCCCCGTCTACCAGTAGCCGGACACGGCCGCCCGCTCCGGGTCGTCTCGCTTCGTGTCGAGCGGTGTGGACGACTGTCGTAGAATGCAGCCCACAGCTCTGTGGGTCCTCTCTTTCTGCGGTTCGCGTACTCCGGCCCCGAGAACCGCTCTCCGACACGCCGAGTCGGAGGCGATTCCCGATCAGATCCCCGGATCTTCGATCTGTGGCAACCCCGCAGTCACCAGTCGGCGAAGGAGCACCACGACCCCGTTCTCGAGGCCCCGGGCGAAGACCGCCTGCTCTTTCGCTCTCCCGTCGGGGACGTTCGGATAGTACGAGCCGATCAGGAGCGTTTCGCGGTCGACGAGCAGGATTCGACTGATCGCGACCTCGCCCTCGCTTTCGAACCCGGTGAGCCACTCGAGGCCGGTCTCGAACACGTGCGTCGTCGCGACTTCCGTCTCGAGTTGCTCCATAATCGCGTCGGTCTGTCCGCCCAGGACGAGCGAGAGGTCTCGAGTCACGGCCGAGCGCAAGCCGTCGAACAGCGCCTCGGAGAGGATGTCTTCGTCGACGACGAGCAGTGCGATTTCGGATTCGGCTTCGTCGATGAGGTCGATCGTTCGCGACTCGATCGCCTCGTGACCGGTCAGCGACCAGACTTCCTGGAGCTGGTCGTCTTTCTCGACGTTTTGTACCTCCGTGTTCTCGAGGTACGTCTGGAGCGTCTCGATCCGGTCGTTGTACTTCTGACGCAGGGTCTGTGTCGCCTCGTCGATACTGACGGCGCGATACACCTGCGGGCTCGTGTGCTGTACTTCGACCAACCCCTGTGACTCGAGGACACGGATCGCGTCGTATACCCTCGTTCGTGGGACCTCGGATATCTCGTGTATCTCCTTTGCCGTTCCACTGGGCAGTCTGTTCAACGCTATAAAACAGCGCGCTTCGTACTCCTGTAGCCCGAGGTCCTGTAACAGGCTAATTGCTTCCGTTGTAGTGTCGTCCTTTGTCATGGCCCAACCACGAATTCGGATATCCGAACACGCGAAATAGAGCACGCGGATGGATAAGGATTCGTGTCTTCCCCGACCGTTAGCGCCCGTGCTTTTACGGGATATCCGTTATGACGGCCCGTTCACTCGGATCATCACACAAGCTACTTGGGGGCACGGTTGATAGAGGTGAGTGGCGAGTCCTGTTAGGCCCAACCACGCGGGACTCGCCAAGACGTTTTCACTAACAGATCGACAAACAGAGACGCGTCTCGTCCGGTGGTTCAGTTTCGTCGGAACGGAACCCACGGCGTTCCAAGCCCGGGTTCTGGCTCGGTCGCAGCCACGGCGACGGCGAACACGCGCTCACGGACTGACGGCAGGCGAACCGCTACCTGCCTCCCGCGAGCGGCGGTCAGACGAACTTGACGGTCGCTTCGGGTCGCTGCCCGCGTAATCGCTCCAGAACCGGTCTGATATCGGCAAACCGCTCACCCGGTTCGACGGCGCTCGTGTTCCGGTTCCAGTCGACGAAGCCGTAGTCGTCCAATTTGGGGAGATGAACGTGGTACAACTCGATATCGACGGCCTGTCGGGTATCTGTCCTGTCCGGCGGTGCGTCGATGTGAACCGGTGCTTCGCTTTGCGAGTTCTGGTCGACGAGTTCGAACAGTATTCGTCGACGACGTTCGTTCGCTAGCGCTTCGAATAACTCATCGTATATCTGATTCATTTCCACACCGGTATAGGATCGGACACTCCTTGAAGACGGTCCATTTTCACGCTCGGGCGAGTTTTGATTAATCGAGTGAACGACCCGTCGCCGACCGGGTCGCGCCCGCGAGGTCCCGGCGATCGATCGCGACCCCACGGGCAGAGCTACTGTTATATGGACCGAACACAACGGTCAATCCATGTCAGGAGACGTCCTCGAGCGCGACCTCTTCGATCGGGAGCCCGACGATCGGATCCAGGTGCTCGACGCCGACGGGACCGTCGTCGCGCCGGAGCTAGAGCCCACTCTCGCGGCGGAGACGCTGCGATCGATGTACCGCGATATTCGGTTTTCCCGCCGGTTCGACGAACGAATGATCAGCCTCCAGCGTCAGGGTCGCATGGGAACGTATTCGTCGCTGGCGGGACAGGAAGGGTCCCAGATCGGGTCGACGTACGCGCTGGTCGACGACGACCTGCTTTCCTTTCAGTACCGCGAACACGGTGCCCTGGTCGCGCGCGGACTCCCCTGGGAGTACCTGCTGTACTGGATGGGCCACGAGGACGGCAACGCCGCGCTGGCGGATATCGACGTCTTCCCGCTGAACATCTCGATCGCCAGCCACCTCCCACACGCGGTGGGCTGGTCGTGGGCGGCGAAACTGAACGGCGACGACCGCGTGAGCGTCGTCCACTTCGGCGACGGCTCGACGTCGGAAGGGGACTTCCACGAGGCGATGAACTTCGCGGGCGTGTTCGACACCCCGAACGTCTTCTTCTGTAACAACAACCAGTGGGCCATCTCGATCCCCCGCGAACAGCAAACCGCGAGTGCCACGATCGCACAGAAGGCCCACGCCTACGGCTTCGAGGGCGTCCAGGTCGACGGAATGGACCCGCTGGCGACCTACGTCGTCACGGCGGCCGCTCGAGAGAAGGCCCTCGAGGCCGACGGCGACCGGCCGCGACCGACGCTGATCGAAGCGGTTCAGTATCGCTACGGCGCACACACGACGGCGGACGACCCGAGCGTCTACCGGGAGGACGAGGAGGTCGAACAGTGGCGCGAGCGGGACCCGATCGACCGGTTCGAGTCCTACCTGCGAACCGAGGGTGTCCTCGACGACGACCGGATCGACGCGATCGAAACCGAAATCGAGGAGACGCTCGCGACGCTCGTCGATCGCGCCGAAGACGTCGCTGTCGACCCCAGCGAGATGTTCGAGTACGCCTACGCGGAGCCAACCCCCCGACTCGAGGCACAACGCGACGCCCTCGCGGACCTGCGGGAACGCCACGGCGACAGCGAATTACTCGAAGACGAGTAAGCTCTCCCACGAGTATATAAAACCGGCAGTGGGACAGGCGAAGGGCGATGTGGCCCCCGCGGTGACCTGCAGTCGAGATGCAACTCGAGCAGTCGTCCGGGAGGGCGACCTGGAGCGGCACGGTGCCGAGTGCGGTCGACGCGCGAGTGGTGGGGCTCGTCGTCGTGACGGCGGCCCTCGCGGCCTCGATAAACGTTCCCTACGGCGGATTGCCGATGGCTGCCGGGGCGTTTACGCTGCTGGCAGGGGGTGGCGTCGCCTGCCACCTGTTCGGTGAACGGAAGCTCCGCCGGCTCACCGACGACCTCGTCGAGCGCTGGGACGCGGCCGGCGGGGAGATCGAAGCCGTCACGCGTTCGTCCACCGGCATGCGGACGGAGTGGCGCGTACACACGCCCGACGGAGAGATCATCATCGGCGGGGTCGCACTGGTGCCGATCGCTCGGCTCTCCGTCGAGTGGCAGGGTGTCGGCGATACGATGGCTGCCGACGAAGCGGCGGCCAACATCGACCGCGTCGCCGAGAGCCTCTACCGAGAGATATTCGAGTTCACGTCGTAATCGATCACTCGAACAGTTCCTCGTGACGGTCCGCCAGATCCGTGTACGCTCCCGAGGAGAACTCGTCGAGGATTGCCGTCGCATCGATCCCCGTCTCCTCGAGTGGCGTGATCTCCGCCGGAACGCCGCGGACGAACGACTCCGGTGGGATCGCGTACTCGTCCGGAACGACGGTTCCCGCGGCGACGATGCTCCCGCTGCCGACGGTGACGTCGGAGTTGATCGTCGCGTTGAACCCGACGAGCGCCCGTTCTTCGACGGTCGTCTCGTTGAGCACGGCTCCGTGTCCGACCATGACCTCGTCGCCGAGTCGCGAGGCGTGAATCGTCGCGTTGTCGCCGACGTGGGTCTCCCGTCCGATTCGGACGGGACCGATATCGCCACGGAGGACGACCCCCGGCCAGACGCTCGCGTCCGCGTCGATCTCGACGTCACCGACGAGCGTTGCGTCCCGGCTTACCCGTGCCGCGTCGTCGATCGTCGGTCGGTCTCCCTCGAATGCGTAGCTTCTGCTGTCGACCATACGTAGCCGATCCACGATCGCGCGCATAATACTGCATCACGACTATCCTGACAGTCACCGTCGGTCAGACGTGATCCGACACGAAGTCGACGCTAGTACCGTCGGTTCGAGGGAGATATCTACCATTGAGAACCATTCAATGGTCCGCAAGCCCGCCACTTATCCCGTGTCGAGTCGAACGACTAGTCGAACATGAGCCAGTCAGAATCCCCGATTCGAGCGATGTTCGACGCACAGCGAACCGCCGTCAAACAGAGCCAGCAGCTGTTCAAGCAGAGCATGGCCACCCAGCGAAACGCCGACACGATGGCACTCACTGGCCTGAAAGGCCAGAAGTCCCTCCAGCGCCAGCAACTCGAGCTCGCACAGGCGGCGACCCACGGCTATCTCAGCGCGACGGCAGCGATGCTGCCCACCGACGACGCTCCCGAGGCCCACCGGACGATCGACGAGACGTTCGGCCAGTTGAAAACGACCCACACGGAGTTCTACGACGCTTTCGAGCGCGAACTGGAGCGAGACGTCGACTCCGCCACCGAGCTCTCCGAGGAGTTCGTCGACGCGCTCGACGAGCAGACCGACCAGCTCCTCGAGATGACGCAGTCCGTCGAGGACCAGACGGTCCAGAACGTCGACGAGCTCTCGGGGCAGCTCCGCGAGCAACTCGAGCGGACCCAGGAGCTTCAGGACCGGCTCGAAGACCAACTCGAGGACCAGACCACTGACATCGAGGAACTGCTCGAACGACAGGCCGAACGGATCGAGCAGTTCCAGCAGCAACTCGAAGCACAGACCGAGTCGGCGATCCAGGAGATTCCGGTGCAGGGAATCGACGAGCCACACACGAAGATCGAAACCGATCCGGAGCACACGCTCGAGTCCGTCGAGGGAATCGACGCGGACACCCGCGAACGGCTCTCGGAGGCCGGCATCGCGACGATCGACGACCTCACGCGCGCCGGCCCCGAAGCCGTCGCAGAAGCCGCCGACATCTCTGAGAGTCAGGCCGAGGAGTGGATCGAACAGGCCGAGGCCTGATACGGTTTGCTGTCCCGATGTCCCGGTGGGACCGCAGGGCGGTCGGCGGTCCCACCGGCGCTGACGGACAGGAGACCGTCTCAGAACGTCTCGAGGTAGCGGTCGAGTTCCCAGTCGGAGACGTCGACGAGGTAGTCCTCGAACTCCTGGCGTTTGGCCTCGACGAACTTGGAGCTGACGTGGTCGCCGAGTGCGTTGTAGATCGCGTCGTCCTCCTCGAGCGCGTCGACGGCTGCGCCGAGGTTCGACGGCAGGGTGTCGATGCCGTACTCGTCGCGCTTTGCCTCGTCGAACTCGTAGATGTTCTCCCGAACCGGATCCGGACACTCGAGGTCCTGTTCGATCCCGTCGAGACCGGCGTGGATCATGACGGCGAGTGCGAGGTAGGGGTTACAGGACGGGTCCGGCGAGCGCAGTTCGACGCGCGAGGCCGCGGGCGTGCGTGCCGCCGGCTTGCGGATCAGCGCCGAGCGGTTGCGGTCCGACCAGGCGACGTAGACCGGCGCTTCGTAGCCGGGCACGAGCCGTTTGTAGCTGTTGACCGTCGGGTTCGCGATCGCCGTGATCGCCGGCGCGTGCTCGAGGATACCGGCGGTGAAGGCGTGGGCCTCCTCGCTCAGGTTGAACTCGTCGTCCTCGTCGTGGAACGCGTTCTCGCCGTCCTCGGTGAACAGGGAGAGGTGCGTGTGCATGCCCGAGCCGTTGATGCGCGGGATCGGTTTGGGCATGAACGTCGCGTGCAGGTCGTGCTGGGCGGCGATCGCGCGGACGACGGTGCGGAAGGTACCGACGTTGTCGGCCGTCGTCAGGGCGTCGTCGTAGGTGAAGTTGATCTCGTGTTGGCCCTCGGCGACCTCGTGGTGGCTCGCCTCGACCTCGAAGCCCATGCTCTCGAGGCCGTAGATGATGTCGCGGCGAACGTCGCTGGCGAGGTCTTTCGGTGCGAGGTCGAAGTAGCCGCCGGCGTCGTTGGTCTTGGTCGTCGCTCGCCCCTCCTCGTCCTCTTCGAAGAGGAAGAACTCCGGTTCGGGGGCGGCGTTGACCGTATAGCCCATCTCGTTGGCCCGATCCAGCGCGTTCTTGAGGACGCGGCGCGGGTCACCCTCGAAGGGCTCGCCCGTGGAGGTGTCGTAGACGTCACAGATCATCCGGGCGGCGGCGCTTTCCTCCTTCTGGCGCCATGGGAGAATCGCGAAGGTGTCCGGATCGGGTTTGAGCCGCATGTCCGATTCCTGAATGCGAACGAAGCCCTCGATAGAAGAACCGTCGAAGTAGATCCCCTCGGTAAAGGCCTTCTCGGCCTGTCGCGCCGGCACGGAGACGTTCTTGACCGTCCCCAGAATGTCGGTAAACTGCAGTCGGAGGAAGTCGACGTCCTCCTCCTCGATCTCGTCCAGTACCGCCTGTTCGGTCTCAGTAAGGTTGCCGCTTGTCATCTTTCTCGTCGTCGTATTCTCGGAACCAGCCTACTAAAACACTACTGTTCCGAGCAAATCTTCGGTCTCTCCCACCAAACTGTATATTCGTAAAGTTCTAAAGGGGCGAGTGAGTGAATTGATGTATGACGTACGAAAATCTCGATGCAAAGCTAGTGAATGCACTTCTCGGCGACGGGCGAGCGAGTCTGCGAAGCCTCGCCGAGGACCTCGACGTTTCCGTCACGACCGTCTCGAATCACCTCTCGGATCTCGAGGAACAGGGCGTGATCGACGGCTACACGCCGAAGGTCGATTACGATGCGGTCGGCTACGACGTGACCGCGGTCATTCAACTCCAGGTCGAAGGCAACGCCCTGCCCGACGTCACCGACACGCTGCGCGACCACCGCCAGATGATCAGCGTCTACGAGGTCACCGGCGACTACGACGTGATCGCCATCGGCAAGTTCGAAGACACCGACGGGATGAACGACCAGATCAAACAATTGTTGACCGACCCCGACATCAAGGCCTCGAACACCAGCGTCGTCCTCAACGCCGTCAGTGAGAACGAGCAGTTCGAACTCGAGGTCGACAACGAGGAGTAATCGAACGCCGCTTTCTGACGGGACACCATCTCGAGTAGTGGCGACTCCGTGTTGTCTGTTGAATACGCTATCAGCTACTCGAACAAATATCGGCGAGTGAGTGGTTCGAAGAACCCGAACGACGCCGTTCACCGCGAGCGAACGGGAGCGCGGCGCGAAGCGCCGCGAATCAGTGAGCGAGCGGGCCGACGACTGATGTGGAGACCCGCGTAGCGGGTCGGAACGGAAGGGGGAGTGCTTTTATACTAAATTTTGCCGAGAGCGCGGCTTCGCCGCGCTCGCAGAGCAAAATTTAGTCTCACATCATGCCGCCCATGCCGCCGCCCATGCCGCCCATGCCGCCGGGCGCGCCGCCGGGGCCGCCTTCCTCGTCGTCGCCCTTGTCGGTCGACAGGTCACCGGCGGAGATGATGTCGTCGATTTTGAGCACGAGGTTGGCCGCTTCGGCGGCGGAGGTGACGGCCTGTTCCTTGGCGTGGGCCGGTTCGACGACGCCGGCCTCGAAGGTGTCCTCGACGTCGCCCGAGAAGACGTTCAGACCGGCCGTGATCTGGCCGTCGTCGTGGGCCGCACGCAGGTCGACGAGCGTGTCGATCGAGTCCAGTCCCGCGTTCCCGGCGAGGACGCGCGGGACGAGCTCGAGCGAGTCGGCGAAGGCTTCGACGGCCAGCTGCTCGCGGCCGGAGACGGAGTCGGCGTAGTCGCGCAGGCGACCGGCGAGCTCGACTTCGATCGCACCGCCGCCGGCCAGCACGCGGCCGTCGGAGACGGTCTGTGCGACGACGTCGAGCGCGTCGTTGACGCCGCGCTCGAGTTCGTCGACGACGTGGTCGGTCGAGCCCCGAAGCAGGAGCGTGACGCCGTGGGCGTCCTCGCCCTCGACGTAGAAGAGTTCGTCCTCCTCGTCGCGGGTGACGTCACCGAAGCCGAGGTCCTCGGCGGTCGCGCTCTCGAGGTCGGAGACGATCGACGCGCCGACGACCTCTTGGAGGAACTCGAGGTCGGACTTCTTGGCACGGCGGACTGCGAGGATGCCTTCCTTGGCGAGGTAGTGCTGGGCGAGGTCGTCGATGCCCTTCTGGCAGAAGACGACGTCCGCGCCGAGGTCGGCGATCGTATCGACCTTCTCGCGGAGCTGTTTCTCCTCGCGGTCGAGGAACTTCTGGAGCTGATCGGGGTCGGTGACGGAGACTTCGGTGTCGACGTCGGTCTCCTCGACCTCGATGGCCTCGTTGAGCAGCAGGATGTCGGCGTCCGTCGCCTCGGTGGGCATGTTGTCGTGGGTGGGGTCCTTGTCGATGATGCCCCCTTCGAGGAGGTCGGATTCGCCGGCGCTGCGGCCGGTCTGGGTCTCGATGTTGAGGAACTCGAGGTCGACGACGTTGTCGCCGTTCTCGTCTTCGACGGTGACCTGACGGATGGCTTCGACGATCAGCTGGGCGAGATACTCCTTGTTGACCTCGGTGCCCTTGCCGGTCATCGAGGTTTCCGCCGTTTTGCGCAGCAGTTCTTCGTCGTCGGTGTCGATGTCGGTCGCGATGTCGTCGATCTCCTCGCGGGCCTGCTCGCTCGCGAGGTGGAAGCCCTTGATGATCGCCGTCGGGTGGATGTCCTGCTCGAGGAGGTCCTCGGCGTTCTTGAGGAGTTCGCCGGCGATCGCGACGGCCGTCGTGGTGCCGTCGCCCGCTTCGTCCTCCTGGGTCTCGGCGACCTCGATGATCATCTCGGCCGTCGGGTTGTCGATGTCCATCTCCTTGAGGATGGTGACGCCGTCGTTGGTGATCGTCACCGATCCCATGGAGTCGACGAGCATCTTGTCCATGCCCTTCGGTCCGAGTGTGGAGCGAACTGCTTCAGCGACCGCACGGGCGGCGCTGATGTTGTAATCCTGCGCGTCCTTGTCCTTGACGCGCTGGGAGTCCTCGCTCATTACGATCATCGGCTGGCCCTGCTGCATTCGCTGACTCATAGTCGAGCGGATGATTGATTGTGCTTCTACATAAAGTTTGCTGAATCTCGACAGACCACAGCGGGTGTCTGTCGGTCGGTGAGAAACAAGAAACCGCCACAGTGCGCGGCAATCACGACGGTTTCCGTTCGCTCGATCCGATCGTCAATCGTTCTCAGTCGATCGGCGATACGGTGCTTTTATATTAGTGGATGTAGCGAACGGTCGTCCGACGCGTTCGAGCCGTGTCGCGTCAGCGGCGGTCGGTTTCAGTTCGATAATCGTCGGTTTGTTCGGCTGAAACTGGCTTCGTCGCGGTAGTATATTGTTACTGACTCGGACTCGAGTAAACCCAACAGAAGGGTTATGCCGGTAGTCGCGTATTACCATTCGAGCAATGGACGAGCCACCGTCCGTCACCGAATCGTTCGACGATCCCCGAATCACACCGCAGTTCTGCCGTCGACTCTCCGGCGAGACCGGCGACCTCGTTCTCCTCGGCGTCGTCCACGACCATCCCGCAAGCGTCGCACGCGTCGAACGCGTCCTCGAGCACGTCGAGCCGGAAACGCTCGCACTCGAATTGCCACCCGTCGCGATGCCGCTGTACCGCGTCTATGCACACAACGGCGATGCCGACGACTCGCCATCGCCGCGGTTCGGTGGCGAGATGAGCGCGGCGATCCGTGCCGCACCCGACGCCGACCTGGTCGGCATCGACGCGCCGAACTGGTCGTTCCTTCGGCGGCTCGTGGTGCGGTTGGTCGCCGACCGCGTCCCGCCGGCGACAGTTCGGCGCGTCCTCTCGAGCGTCGGTGGCGCGACCCGCGAGGCCCTCGCGTGCCGAGTCGCCGCGACGCTGACTCACGCGACGTCGATGACCGTCGTTCCCGGGGATCGAGTCGAGTACGACTGTGAGCCCGACGACTCCCCGGCCCAGCAGGCTGCCCACGAACGGTCTCACGTCGCCAGCGTACAGGCGCTTCTCGGGAGCGTCCACACGGACGGGTCGGCGGTCGCCTACCGAGACGAGACGCGCGAGGAGTGCATGATCGAGCGCCTCGAGACCGTTCGGTCGGCTCCCGGCGACGTCGTCGCCGTCGTGGGTGTCGACCACCTCGAGCGACTCGAAACGGAACTCTCGGCGTGAGGATCGGTTTTCCGGAGACTGCTACCGTCGCGTCGGCGGTTCGATGAGGATCTCGCCGTCGCCGCTGACGGTTACGTGGTGTCCGTTGACGACGAACGAAAGCGTCCCGCCGGCTCGTGGTGTGCCGTCGTGACGCGGTCGGAAGAGTTCGTCCAGAGCGCCCGGATCGACGGTATCGTACAGCGAGACGCGGCTGTCGGTCACGTCGACGCCCATGCAGTCGGCCAGCGCGTGGATGACGGTCGTACTGAGTGTTGCCGGCCCGGTCGGATCGTGCGTCGCGCGATACAGGGGCCGAGAGGGAGCCTGCGAGGTGGAGGCGGTGTATCCGTTCATCACTGTTCGTTGTCCCTCACTCTCTCCTTGGAGACCAAAAGCGTAATCGTTTATTACTGGACAGATCGCCCTATTTGTCCGCTATACTGGCACATGTCGGTGAAAGTCACCGTATGAAGAACGAACCGCTGGTGGGGAGACCGTGGTACTCGTAGAGCCGTTCCGGACGTGGAACCCACAGCAGTTCGGCCTCCCGCCGAGCCGCTCGAGTCCGTCACCGACGTAATCCCGAGATACAGTTCCAGCAGTACGTAAACGTCTGATCGGCCTCGTTTCGTGCGCCACAATGGGGACACCGGGTCGTCTCCCCGTCGAACTCGGGCTCGCGGTCGTCGTCGACCCGGTCGACATCGCCGAAATCGTCGCCCCGACGGGGGTACCGATCCGGCCCGGGTGCAGACTGCATCCGCGTCCGATTCGGGTCGGCGAGCGACGGCCTGCGTTCGCTCTCCTCGTCGTCGCGTCGGACGTACAGGTAGTACAGTAACAGATGAAGCAGGGCGAACAACACGACGTAACCGATGAGCCAGCCCCAGAGCTCCATCGCCGTGTGGTACGTTCTCGAGGCACTTGGATATTCCCCGATTTCAGGGAGGATGGGAGTTCAGGCTCGGTGAGTGTTCGGTTACTCGATGTCGTAGAGATCGGTCGAGAGATAGCGTTCGCCGGTGTCCGGGAGGACGACGACGGTCAGTTCGTCTGGGTTGTCGGCCGCGTAGTCGGCGGCCGCAGCCAGCGCCGCACCCGAGGAGATTCCGACCAACAGCCCTTCGCTCCGACCGAGCTTTCGGGCTGCGTCTTTGGCCTCGGACGCCTCGATCGCGCGGACCTCGTCGACGAGTTCGGTCCGGAGGGTGTCGGGGACGAAGCCGGGGCCGATCCCTTGAATGTCGTGGCCTGCGGAGCTCAGTTCCGAGAGGGTCGGCGACTCGGCGGGTTCGACCGCGACCGACGTGAGCTCGGTTTTCCCCCTGTCCGCTTTCAGGTGCTCCGAGACGCCGGTAATCGTCCCACCGGTGCCGACGCCCGCGACGATCGCGTCGACCGCGCCGTCGGTGGCCGCCCAGATTTCCGGCCCCGTCGTCTCCCGGTGAGCCGCGGGATTGGCTTCGTTCTCGAACTGCCGGGCCATGATCGCGTCCTCGTGCTCGGCGACGATCTCCTCGGCGCACTCGTTCGCTCCCGTCATCCCGTCCTCGGCGGGAGTGAGTTCGAGGTCGGCCCCCAGTGCTCGCAGGAGTTGCCGTCGCTCGGTGGACATCGAAGACGGCATCGTCAGCACGCAGTCGTACCCGCGGGCGGCCGAAACCGCCGCCAGGCCGATACCCGTATTGCCACTGGTCGATTCCACGACGGTGCCGCCGGGCTCGAGCGCGCCGGCTCGTTCGGCGGCGTCGATGATCGCCCGCGCGATGCGATCCTTGACCGAGTACGGGTTCCCCGCCTCGATCTTTCCGAAGCAGTTGTCGGCGAACGCGTCCAGTCGTAACAGCGGCGTTTCGCCGATCAGTTCGCCGACAGTCTCGGCGGCGTCAATATCGCCCGCGGATTCGATAGTCCGTCCCATTAGTCTCCGTAACCGAGACAGTACCGGTAGCAGTTGCCCCGAACGTCTTCGGAGCCACCACTACCCGAAGCTCAAACCGTCCTTTGAGCTAGGGGCGATCTTTTTTCCGTTCCCTACTCATCACTCACCTATGGATCGACGACAGTTCCTCGCGGCCTCGAGCATCGGACTCGCAGCGACGATGGCGGGCTGTACCGGCAGCCAGCTCAATACCGACGATCCCGGCGCGGCGGACGATCCCGGATCGGAATCGGATGCGAGCGAGAGCGACGGCGAAATAACGGTCGGTGCCAGCGGTGAGGTCGAAACGGAGCCCGACCGGGCGATCGTTACCGTCGGCGTGGAGGCGACCGGCGAAACCGCCAGCGACGTGACCGACGAACTCGCGACCGGAGCCGAACAGCTCCGGGCGGCGTTCGACGACCTCGATATCCCCGAGGAAAACGTCGAGGAAGGCCGCTACCGGGTCCACCCGGCGTCCGGACGCGATGCCCAGGGGTTCGAGGGAGCCCACTCGTTCGAGGTGACGCTCACCGACATCGAACGTGTCGGCGACGTCATCGACGCGTCGATCGACGCCGGTGCCGACAATGTCGGCCGGGTGAACTTCACGCTCCAGGAGGACACGCGATCGACCCTTCGAGAGGACGCGATCGACGCTGCACTCGAGAACGCCGACGAGGAAGCCGCCCACATCGCCGACAATCGCGGGGTCGACCTCGCGGGGACGACGTCGGTCACGACCGGCGACGTCCAGGTAAACCCCGTTCGCGTCGAGACCTACGCCAGCGCCGGCGCGGCTGACGACGCGGCGGCGTCGACGGAGATCGATGCCGATCCCGTGAGTGTGAGTGCGAGCGTCACGGTCACGTACGCGTTCGCCGAGTAACTGCCGACGACCGAACCGACCGCGAGCAGTTCTTTTGGTCCGCCGCTAACCGAACGCCTTTTCAATTATTAGGTTGGCCTAAAACATATGGAAACGACGCGGCAGTTCGATCGAAGTCGGCGTGCGTTCGTGGCGACGGGGATCGCGGCGGGGAGCGGGGCGCTGGCCGGCTGTCTCGGCGGCGACTCCGGCTCGGAGAGCGGGCGAGACTCGTATACGGTGTCGATGGCACCGATGGGCGAGATACCGTTCGACGCCGTCCCCGAGAACGCCTTCGTCAGCTTCACACAGTACGCCGACATGGCGGTCGCGCTTGGCCACGGCGATGCGGTACGGACGCTGTTCGCCCCGGAGATGTCGGGGACGACGATGAACGGGTTCTACGAGCGCCTCGAGGGCGTCTCCTTCGATTGGGAGGGGCTGAAGAACCCTCTCGAGGGCGGGGTGACGAAAGAGCAACTCTACAGCGCGGAGAGCGACGTCCACTTCCTCGATCCGTCGTACGTGTTGACGACCCAGCCCGAGTGGGACGAATCCGACATCGAGGAGATCGCCGACACGGTCGGCCCGTGGGTCGGCAGCTATCACAGCGGCGTTCACAGCGACCCGGCCGAGACCTACGCCGACAGTTACGAGTACTACACGCTCTGGGAACTGTTCGAGAACGTGGCGGCCGTCTTCCGGGAACGGGACCGGTACGAGGCGCTCGCCGAGGTCTACGACGAAACCCGATCGCAGATCGAGTCGGCCCTCCCGCCCGAACGCGAGCGACCGACGGTTGCGCGGGTCACGCTGGACGCCGACAACGGCGTTTTCTACGCCTACCACCTCAACACGCCCGGCTTCTGGCAGGCGGAGACGCGACCGCTTGGGGCTCGCGACGCACTCGCCGACGTAGCGTGGTCGGGCGACTGGGGCGAGATCAGCTACGAGACCATGCTCGAGGCCGATCCGGACGTCATCCTCCACCTCTGGGGCATCACCTCGCGGTATGCCATCGGGGACATCCGAGCCCGGCTGGCAGCCGATGCGGCCGGGAGCGAGCTGACTGCGGTCCGGAACGACCGGGTCTTCGCCAGTGGGATGCGATACCAGGGACCGCTCATGAACCTGTTCCAGCTCGAGATGACGGCCAAACAGCTCTATCCCGAGCAGTTCGGCGAGTGGCCCGGCTCCGAACCCGGCGAGCCGTATCCGGCGATACCGACCGACGAACGACTGTTCGACCGGCGACGCGTCGCGACGATCGTTACCGACGGTGTCGAGTGAGCGTCGCTATCGACGGTATCGGGTCGAATCAGGCCCGGTGTCGGTTCGACGGCAGTAACGTGTGGAACGGGACGGCGGCGGCGGTAACGCGTGGAACGGAACGATACCGGCAGCGAGAACGACGACGTGACTGCCGGCACTCGTTTCGGAGTCCACACTGTTCCGCCGTTTCGATACGACCGTCGTCAAAACGGACGCCCCGGCGGAAACGAGCCGTATCAGCCCGACTCGAGTCGTCGACGACGGAAGCCATATGCTTGAAATAGGTGGCGTATCTGGTAGTCGTATCGACACCACAAGCGACAGAAGAACCTCATGTCTCGGCACCCACGACAGCGGTACGAAGCGATCTGTGAAGCGTCACCGGATGCGATCGTCCTCGTCGATTTCGACGGTCGAATCACCTACGCGAACGCACGGGTTACCGATCTGTTCGGCTACGAACCGGCGGAACTCGTCGGTGAACCGGTCGAAATCCTCGTGCCCGAAGCCGCTCGAGACCAGCACATAGCCAAGCGGGATGCGTACATCGACGCCCCCGAGATCCGCCCGATGGGTGCGGACCTGGATCTCTCGGGCCGGCGGAAGGACGGATCGGCGGTCCCGATCGACATCACGTTGAGTCCGATCGAGACCGACGGCCAACGTGAGTTCATGGCCGCCATCCGGGATATCAGCGAGCAGGAAGCGCTCCAGACGAAGTATCGGACGATCCTCGAAGCCGTGCCGGACGCAGTCATCGTCGCGGACGCGGCGACGGGCGAGATCATCGAGGTCAACGACCACGTCACGGACCTGGTGGGATACGACCCCGAGGAACTCCTCGGACGGCCACAGACGATCCTCCACCCGACGGGAGCGGAAGACCGCTACCGGGAACTGTTCGACGAGCACATCGCGAGCGAGAACCGGATCCTGGGCCAGCTACCGGACGGCTCCGATCTCTACGTCGAAACGAAGACCGGCCGCCACGTTCCCGTCGAGATCAACGCCCACGTTTTCGAACTCCGAGAGCGACGACTGATCGCCGGCGTCTTCCGCGACGTAACGACCCGCAAGGAGTACGGGCGGCAACTCCGGACGCTTCACGCGGCGACGCGGGAGTTGATGGATGCAACCGACTGCGAGGAGATCGCCCGTCTCGTCGCCGATGCGGCGCGGACGATCCTCGGATACGAGCACAACGTCGTCCGACTCCTCGCCGACGAAACGCGATTACAGCCGGTTGCAGTGACCGAGAAGGCGGAAACTGAGATGGGCGACCGGCCGGACTACCCGATCACCGGCCCCGCACCGGTCAGTCGCGCGTACGACAACGGCGACTCGCTCCGCTACGACGACGTTCGGTCCCTTGATGACGGCTACGATCGCGGCGAGGCACGATCCGCGATGTATCTCCCGCTGGGCGAGTACGGCGTGATCAGTATCGTCGACCCCGCAGTCGGCGCATTCGACGAGTCCGACGAGGAACTCGCGTCCATTCTGTCGCTCAACGCCGAAATCGCACTCAAACGGATCCTCTACCAGCGGGACCTCGAGCGACAGAACGAACGTCTCGACGAGTTCGCGAGCGTCCTCGCCCACGACCTCAGGAACCCGCTCAACGTCGCCCAGGGACTGCTCGATACCGCTCGAGGAGCGGACACCAGCGAGGAACTCGACGAGATCGAGACCGTCCTCGATCGGATGGCCGGGATCGTCGACGACGTGTTGACAATGGTCCGGAGCGGCTACGACGTCGACGACGTCGAGGCGCTCGAGTTCGCATCCATCGTCGACGTGTGCTGGGACGCCGTCGCGACCGGGACTGCATCGGTCCGGGTCGAGTCCAACGGGTTCCTCTACGCCGACTCGAGCCGGATCCGGAACCTGTTCGAGAACCTGTTTCGAAACGCCGTGGACCACGCCGGCGAGGGGGTCACGGTTACCGCCGGCGTCTTCGAGGGAGGGTTTTACGTCGCCGACGACGGGCCCGGCATTCCGCCGGCCGAGCGCGACCGCGTGCTGGAACCGGGGTGGACGACGGACGAAGACGGCACGGGACTCGGGCTGAACATCGTTCGCGAGATCGCAGGGGCCCACGAGTGGGACGTTTCCGTCACCGCGAGTCCGACCGGCGGTGCGCGCTTCGATTTTACCGGCGTTCGAACCACCGTCTCCGACGGCCCGTTCGACGGGTAAGCGCCGCTTCCCCGGTGGTCCGTGCCCGATTCCGTCAGGGCTCCCGGCGAGGTCGGGCCGACCCGGAACGGCTTTTTCGCCTCGCCCGTCAGCTAGACGTATGTTTACCGGGATCGTCGAAGAAACCGGCGAGATCGTCGCCCGAGAGCGCACCGAGGACGGCCTCCGGCTTCGCGTCGGCGCCGACGAGGTCGCGACGGGACTCGAGTACGGCCAGAGCATCAGCGTCAGCGGCGCGTGTCTCACCGTCGAGGAGTACGAGCCCGGCGAGTGGTTCGAGGTCTTTCTGGCGACCGAGACCGTCGAACGGACCTATCTCGGCGGACTCGACGAGGGCGAGACGGTCAATCTCGAACGGGCGATGCCGGCCGACGGCCGGTTCGACGGCCACGTCGTCCAGGGCCACGTCGACGCGGTCGCGACCGTCCGGAACGTCGAATCGGTCGACGAGGACTGGTTCTTCGAATTCGACCTCCCCGAGGGGTACGGCCGCTACGTCGTCGAGAAGGGATCGATCACGCTCGACGGCATCAGTCTGACCGTCGCCGAGTTCGACGCCGCGAACGGTCGGGTGACCGTCGCGATCATTCCGACGACCTACCGACTGACGACCCTCTCGGAGAAGGAGCCAGGCGATCCGATCCACCTCGAGGTCGACGTGCTCGCCAAATACGTCGAACGGCTGCTCGAGGCGCGCTTCGAGGAGTGACGGGGACGACGGTGGCAACCGGGGGCTGGTCCGGACGGTTAGCGCTGTGGCGGTTCGAACTCGGTTAGCTCCGCCCGGCTATCGCGATCCACATCGGAGACGATGGTCTGATACGTTCGACGGTAGCGCGCGAGCTTGCGGTAGAGGTAGTAGCCGATCGTGGCGTCGTAGACGATCACGTAGCCGACGAACGCGAGTCCGGGCGCGATCGGCAGGATCTCCGTGAGCAGGCCGGGAACGATGCCGACCGTCACGTTGTACGTGCCGTGGACGAAGGCGGCGACGAGCAGGCCCTTGAGGACGATCGGGCCGGCGTACTCGCGGTTGAACTTCGCCAGCCCGAGGTAGTAGCCCGCGATCGCCGAGTAGATGACGTGACCGGGGCCGGCCAGCGCTCGAACCGCCGTGATCCCGCTGACGGTCACGAGCAGCCCCGCTTCCGGTTCCGATTCTCCCACGACGCGGCCGATGTAGATCGCGTTCTCGATGGCCGCAAAGCCAAGCCCCGCGACGGCACCGTAGACCGCCCCGTCGATGACCGCGTTGAAGCTATCGCTTCGATAGGCGAACACCTGCACGGCGAGTAGCTTGACCAACTCTTCGATGGGGCCGACGATCAGATAAAAGTAAAGCAAGGTCGCGAGGAAGCCGGCACCGAAGATCAGCTGTGCAACGGAGTTGACGACCGCTGCGAACGTCGCGAACAGGATCGCCAGCAGAAAGGTCACGACGACCAGGGAGAGGGGTTCGCTCGTCGTGATGTCGGCGTACCAGACGTAGGCCGCGAGCAACCCGGCGGGAACGACCGAGAGCGCGAAGAAGAGTCCGACGAACGGCTCCTCGAGGACGAGTGCGGCCGGCGAGATCAACAGCACGAGTGTGATCACGATCGCGATCAGCAGGACGATCCCCCGAAGCCCGTAGCTGACCGCGTTGTAAAGCGTGTACGCGAACAGATCGAGGATCGATCGCGGCTCCCACGTCGAGACGTCCTGGAGGTCCGTCGGCTCGCCGTTTCGGTCCGTGGCTCGTTCGACCGGGTCGCGCCTACGCTGCATGGCGGCGTGTACACCCGCCGGCCCGGTATAGGTTCGGCAACCGGCGACTCGGCGGTCACCGCGACGCACCGACTCGGAATTATCAAAGGCCTCCCGTCCCAACCGGCGTGTATGCACTTCGACCAGCGAACCCAGCGGGCGCTTCGCGATGTCGGCCTCGAGACCGACGACCTCCGGGCGGCCTCGGAGGCGGTCGTCGAGGCCGTCGCCGAGGACGCGGCGCGCCTCGAGGCCTTCTTCGACGAACATGACACCGTCTACTCCGACATGGAGCTGGCGCATTCGAGCGCCGACTATCCGGCACACGACGTCGACTACGCCGACATCCCGACCCACGCCGACGAGATGCGCGGCTGGCTCCGGTTCGAGAGCTGGGGCGTCCCCGTCGAGGACGGTCGGATCCTGGACGACGGCTCCGTCGAGTTGCGCCTCGGGCCGACGATCGACGACCGGGTGCGGTTCGCCGCCGACCGCGATCGCCTCCGATGACGAGGGCTCGCGTCCGCGGGATCTACACGACCGCGGTTACCCAGCTGCTGAGCGAGGCCGGCTACGAGGTCGTCCAGGCCTCCGAACCGATCCGGGAGCGCTTCGAGCAGTCGTTCGAGGCCGCGCCGGCCGACGTCTCGGTCGAGACGACGCGCGACCGGCAGGGCGTCGAGCTCTCGGGCGATCCCGACGCGGTCGAGACCGTCGCGGACGAACTCGCGGCGCTCGCCGTCGACGCGTTCCGCTGGACCGACGAGGCGTCCCGCGGCGCGGTCTTCGACGCCGAGGTACTCGAGGCCGGCGGCGGCAGCGGCGCGGTCGTCGACCTCGGCGACGGCCGGCGCGGCTTTCTGAACTACGACGACGCCGACGGCTACGTCGACGCCGGGAATCGATACCGGGTCCAGGTCCACGAACCCGCACCGCCGTGGGAGGACGACCGGCCGCTCGTAGTGCCCACGCTCGAGGTCGAGGGCGGGCTCTGTACGCTCTCCCGTGACCGAACCGGCGTCTCGGCGGCGCTGCGCGGCGAGCGCGCGGAGGAGTTGGTCGGCATGACCGAGTTGCTCGCCGTCGAGATTCCGGAGGGCTGGGGCCTGCGCTGGCAACACGCCGCGGCCGACGCCAACCTCGAGGCGATGGGAACGGCCCTCGAGGACGCCGCGAACCGGGCACGGGCGCTCGAGGCTGCACTCGCCGATGCGCCCACGGAACCCGGCGAGACGGGACTCCTCGCCACACCGCGTGGGACCGAGTGGCTCTGGTTCGGCCGCGAGTCGCGACTCGCGCTGGATGGGGTCCGGCGTCGGGTGGAGACGACGATGCCGGGCCATCATCGGACGAAAGCGGCCGATCGAGCCGCGAGCGCGGCGGTCGACTTCGCGGAGGCGGTCTGTGGCTCCCTCGGGGACGATCCGAGCGCCGACGGCGGCGAGTTCCCCTTCGCTGCGGTCGCTCGCCAGTTCGGCCCCACGAGGGGCGATCGCCTCGAGATCGGCCACGGCAAACCCGACGGGCGATGCATCTCGCTGGGTCGCGGCGAGGTCACCGCCTGGGAGCCCGAGGGGAAGCTCACGCTCGAGCGCTCGATGCGCGGCGGGGGCAGCTACGACGCGCTCGGCGTTCCCAAGGAGTCGGGCGACGTCGCCGTGACGAAGTTCCGGGAAGGGCGATGGTGGTATCCGACGACGTACAAAGACGCGAGCGGCGCGGCGAAGGGAACGTACGTCAACGTCTGTACGCCGGTCGAACTCTTTCCGGACTGTGCGCGCTACGTGGACCTCTACGTCGACGTGATTCGGGGAGCCGACGGGACGGTCGAGATCGTGGATGCGGACGAACTCGAGGCGGCCGTCGACGACGGACTGGTCACCGAGGCGCTCTCCGAAAAGGCGATGGACGTCGCGGAGGCCGTCCAGCGAGCGCTCTCGAAGTAACGGCGAGTACTGCTATGGACGTTCACCTTCGAGCGCCTCGATTCGTTGCTCGAGTGACCGAACTCGTTCGTCGTCGTTGCGCCTTCTCTCGAGGGACGTGACGATCGCAACGACGACGAGGATCGGAGCGGCGAGGTAGAAGACGGCCAGTAACAGCAGTATCAGCAGCTCCGGACCGCCAGGGACACCGATGGTGATCGCGGATCCTGTCACGCAACGATAGCGTATCTATGTTGATGTGTTCGCCCTTCCCGTCGGACGCGACCGTGATCGAGCACGCCGCTCGGAGACTCAGTCCGAGGCGCTCGCGACTGCATCGACGCCGCTGGTGCTCGGAAGCACCCCGACGTAATCGTCGAGGTCGAGCGCGAACGTCCCTGTGCGCCGGGGCCGGACCCAGCGAAACTCGAACTCGGCACCGTGTTCGTCCCCGCCGTCGGTGACAGTGTGCGTCCACCGGTCGCGTGGTTCGTGGACCGTCGCGTGGAAGAAGTGGCGCACGTAGCGCTTTGGCGGCTCCTCGCGTCGCGTCCAGATATCGGTCGTCAGGTGTCGCGTTCCGTTCAGCGTCCCGAGTCCGCTCTCCTCGAGAACCTCCCTGAAAAGCGCTTCTCTGGGTGATTCGCCGTCCTCGAGCGTTCCCTTGGGGATCTGTAGGCCGTCGTGTCCCGGCCCCTCGAAGACCAGTAGCTCGTCCGTGTCGCGGGTGATGTACGCACACGCCTTCTGGACGTACGTGACATCGGTCATGCTACAGGACAACACTGTTCTTCCCTAAAAGTCTATCATCGGTGGTCTTCTAGGAGATTAAGGGCATTGTCTGTCCGAAAATCGCGACGTGAATCAGACGATCGGTGGACTCAGTCGGAGGCGATAGCCGGTTCCGCCTCTCCGACGGGTTCCTCGCCGTCGAGCTGGGTGAACAGCGTCGCGAGTGCCGGCCCGGAGATGTTGTGCCAGACGCTAAAGAGCGCCGGGATCAACGCGGCGCTCGGGCTGAAGTGAGCCGTCGCGAGGGCGACGGCCAGTCCGCTGTTTTGCAGGCCGACTTCGAACGCACACGCCCGTGCCCGATCTTCGGCCATGTTCGCCGCGTGCCCGACAGCGTACCCGGCTCCCAGCCCGAGTCCGTTGTGCAGCACGACCGCGAGGAAGACGACGGCGCTTGCGGTGAGGATCCTCTCGACGTTGAGTCCCACGACCGCCGCGACGATGGCGACGATCGCGACCACGCTGATCGCGGGGAAGATCGAGAGCCCCGCCTGTGCGACCGCCGGAGCGTACTCGTCGAGTACGTAGCGCAACACCAGGCCGCCGATGACCGGGAGCAAGACTACCTGGACGATCGAGGTCGCCATCTCGGCGAACGTGACCGTGATCGACTCGCCCGCGAGCAGGACGATCCACGCCGGCATCACTACCGGCGCGGCGATCGTCGTCAGCGACGTGATCGACACCGACAGCGCGACGTCGCCGCGACCGAGGTAGGTCATCACGTTCGACGCGGTGCCACCCGGCGCTGCGCCGACGAGAATCAGCCCGATGCCGATCTCTTCGGGCAGTCCGAGCACGACGACGAGGACGTAGGCGATCGTCGGCATCAGAATCCACTGCCCCATCGCCCCGATGAAGACGTCCCGCGGCCGCTCGAGGATCCGGCGGAAATCAGCCGGGGTCAGCGTCAGCCCATCCCGAGCATGATGATCCCCAGCAGCGGCGTAATATACTGTGCGATCGGCGTGAACGTCTCGGGTGAATAGAGCGCCAGCGGTGAGACGATCAGTACCCAGACGACGAAGTATTTACTCGTCAGCGAGCCTATTTTCTCCAGGTACCGTTGCCAGTTCATCGACTGCTCACCGCCTTGCGAATCATACTCGTGCGTCTATAGGTCTGCTATTTCAACACTACGACTTCCCCGGCCCGCAGTCCGTTTTCGCTCGATCGACCGGAGACGTCGACCACGGCCCGAGTCGTTTTCGTGGGTTCGGAACGCTCTCCGAACCGCCTCGAGCGTCCGTCGGTCGACCCGGAATCAGGTCGCGAAGTTGTCCTCGGCCACGGACCGCCCACAAACGGGACAGCCGTTCGCCAGCGTTGCCTCGCGCATCGGGTCGGTCACTTGGATCTCTCGGCGACAGTCCGGGCAGGTGAATTCGTACGGTCTCATGGGTCTCGGTGGGGATGCTCCAGTTGATTCATCGCTCTCGTTCGGGATAGGGTGACGACCCAGATATGGAGGGCCCTATTTATAATACGGTGGCAACGGCCCCGTTTCACTCCTCGAGTACCGATCTCAGGAGCGTGGCTTCGGCCTTCCGGAGGTGTTCGGCGGCCGTACTCGGCGCACAGTCGATCGCGTTCGCGACGGCTTCGTGACCGGCGTCCCGAGGGATCTCGTAGTAGCCGAGATCGACCGCGGCCTCGATCGCCTCGCGCTGGCGGTCGCTCAGTCGGGACTCGGTGATCGGGGGTGCCGTCTCCATCCCGCCGATTTCGGTGACCATCACCCCGATCGGATCCGGGACCCGTTCGATCGCCGTCTGAATCGCCCCCGACGGCCCGACGACCGAGTACGAGACGGTGCCGTCGGCCGCGTACTCGATCGGTGGAATCACGACGACGGGGCTTTCGGTGGCGAGTTCGAACACCCCTCGGAGCGGTTCGGTCATCGCGTCCCTGATGTAGGTGTAGAAGGCGTCGTCGCCCGCCGGCGCGATTTCGGACGCCAGCACGTGGGGAATCGCTTCGATCGCTGCGTCGAACCGCTCCCGATCGCCCTCGACGTAGTGCATAATGCCGAGTTCGTCCCCGTCGAAGTTCCACTGCAACGCCCTCGAGCGGCCGACGTATGGTGCGTTGGCCAGGACGTCGTATACCGGATGGATCTCGGCCTCGCGACCGTTCGCGTCGAGCGATATCCGGACGTGTTTCATACGGTGAGTGTTTCCCTCCAACGCTTAAACCCCACAGACGGATCCGGCAGCGGTGATTCGACGCTCGAGGCCGAATCGACGCTATCCATGACTTGTCGGACGCTTCTCACGGGTGCGACCGGAACGCTCGGGACGGCGTTGCGTTCTCGATTGGGCAATGCGGGCCACGACGTACTGGCGGCGAGTCGCTCGCCGCCGTCGGACGACGGCGCGTGGGTCGCGATGAACCTGGCCGACGGAACGGGTATCCGCGGGGCCATCGCAGACGTCGACGTCGTCGTCCACGCGGCGACCGCTGCGACCGGCGATAGCGAGGCAGTGGACGTCCGCGGTACCGAACGATTGCTCGAGGCGGCCGCCGATGCCGGGGTCTCGAACGTCGTGTACGTCTCTATCGTCGGCGTCGACGAGATTCCCTACTCGTACTACCGGCACAAGGCCGCGGCCGAACGAGCCGTCGAGGCGAGTTCCGTCCCGTCGACTATCGTCCGGGCAACGCAGTTCCACTCGTTCGTCTTCGATCTCCTCGAGTCGGTCGCACGCCTGCCGGTCTGGCCGCTCCCGACGGCGTTCCGCCTCCAGCCGATCGACGTCGGCGAGGCGGCGGCCGCGATCGTCGAGTACGCGACGTCCGAACCGGCCGGTCGCGTGCCCGACGTCGGCGGTCCCGAGGTCCGGACCGTCGGCGAACTCGCGCGGACCTACCGCGACGCAAAGGGGCTGGGCCGTCCTCTCGTCCGCCTCCCGCTCCCCGGAAAGACCGCTTCCGGGTTTCGATCCGGCGACGGAACCTGCCCGGACCGAACGGTCGGGACGGTGACCTGGCGCGAGTGGGTCACGGCACGCTGTGACTGACCCCCGCTCGTCCTCCTCGACGGGACCCCTTCACCGGAGATTCGCGATGACAGGCGCGACCTGCACGAACATCACCAGGCTCACCAGGACACACAGGTCGTAGGCCTCGTCGAACACGTCGGCGCGCTCGAGGCCGGCCTCGAGCGCGCCGAGTCCGAGACGCGTCGCCGCCACGAGTACCGGAACGCCGAATGCCGACGTGAGCGCGTTCCCACTGGCGGCGGTGTGGCGGTCGCCCCCCGAACACGGAGAGACTGCTCGAAGCGGCATGCTCAATCGTTATGCCTTGCGAAGTGTTACCAACACTGTATGAGCACGTTAAACGAAGAGATGGCCGACGTCCGGTCGGACGTCGACGACGTGCGAACCCAACTCAGAGAGGACGTTCCGGCGTTCTTCGAGTTCGACGTCGCCGTCGGAAACATCACGTACAACGCCAACAGCAACAGCGTCTCGGTCACCGTCGAGCCGAGCTCTCGAGCCCGCGAACAGCTCTCGGACGAACTGGGCGGCGTGGCCGTGAAAACGGACGGGATGCTGGAGTTCGAGTTCAGACTGAGCGAAACGGAGTCGGGGTAATCCGGCCCCCGGCGGCCCGCTCGAGCCCGCGCCGATCAGTCGGCCGCGAGCTTGTCCAGTCCGGCGGATTCGATGTCCTCGCCCCCGACCGACGAGCGAAGCGCGTCCATTCCGTCGTCGCGGTCGATGTCGAAGTCGGCTTCGTACAGCTCCGCGACGCGCGTCAGCTCCTCGTCGGTGAGCTTCGGCACGTCGCTGGCCGCGGCCCACTCGTCGATGTCGTCCGTGGTGCGGAACGTCGGCGTCACGGTCGCGACGGGATCGTGGCTCAGGAGCCACGCGATCGACGCCTGGCCCATGGTCCGCTCGCCGTCTCGCTCGAGGAATCGCAACTGCTCGAGTTTCTCCCAGCCGGTCTCGTACCACTCCTCGGGGCGGAAGCCACGATGGTCGCCCTCGCCGAGTTCGGTGTCGGGGGTGACCTGTTCGTTGAGGATGCCCGACGAGTGGGGCACGCGAGGAATCAGACTCGTCGCGGAGCCCGTTCGCTCGATCGTCTCGAGGAAGTGGTTCCCCACCTCCTGCTCGAGTACGTTCCAGACCAACTGGACGGAGTCGAACTCCTCCTCGATCGCCAGATCGCCCTCGGCGAGCCACCCGATCGAGGGGCCCAACGCGAGGCCGACGGCCTCGATCTTGCCCTCCTCCTCGAGTTCGTCGAGCAGTTCGAGCACGTCGGGGGTGATCTCCTCGACGTCGGCGTTGTGGAGTTGGAGCAGGTCGACCGACTCGAGCCCGAGCCGATCGAGGCTTTTGTCGACGGCGTCCCGGAGGTACTCCGGATCCATCTCCTTGGGGAGTTCACCGTGGCCGGCCTGCGGGTTGTTGTAGAAGTCGTAGCCGACCTTGGTCGCGACGGTGACGTCCTCGCGGACGTCGGAAAGCGCCCGTCCGACCAGTTCCTCGCTGCGGCCGTGGCCGTAGACGTCGCCCGTATCGACGTACGTGATCCCCTGCTCGACGGCGTACTGGAGCATCTCGATGGCGTCTTCTTCCGAGCGGTCGCCCCACCAGTCGGTGCCGACGGTCCACGCGCCGAAACCGACCTCGCTGACCTCGACTCCGGAGTCGCCGAGTTCGCTGTATTGCATACCGGTCCCTTCGTAGTGGGGGAACTTAGGGTGAACGGAACGCTCGAGCCCCCGATCCGACCGAGTCGAACGGGTTCGCCGGTCGATCTCGAGCCGAACCGCTCTTGGGCAACGGCTGACAAGACCCCCCATGGTCGAATCCCGCCCTCGCGGCTCGAGCCGACACCTGTTGGCGGTCCTCGTCGTCGTCGTCGTCCTACTTGGATTCCTCGCCGTGCGGCTGTTCGAGTTTCCCAGCGATCGCCTCACGATCGGCGCTGTCGTGGGGGGTGCCTTGCTGGTGATCGGCGCGCTCGTGTTGCCCGCCGTGCTCCTCTCGGGGTGGCAGTCCAGCGAGAAGTGATCCCGGATACGGGAAACGGCTCCCAGTCCACCCGATCCCCCACACGACAGCAGGTCCGGCAACCCGGAACGCACAACCGAACCCCTATCAACTCGGCGGGCAATACCACGGGTATGACAAAGCGGTACGTGTCGCTCCCCGAGGAGGCGGAAGCGGGGATGCGCGAGTTCATCGACGAGGTCGATCGACGGCTCTCGAGCGACGAGGATACCTGCTCGGTCGTCGAGGACGTCCTGATCGATCTCTCGGGAGACCGCGAGGCATACGAGCGCTGGCAGCGCGGCGAGTCGGTTTCGCCGGCCGAACGCGTCCGCCTGCAGAGTTACGATCCCTGCAATACGACCCTCGAGAGCGAATACTACGCCGAGAAAGACGAGGAACGGTTCCGCCGCTCGAAACACCTCCAGTGGCTCTGGCGACAGTTCGATAGCCTGCCGATCGCGGACAACGTCGAGTTCGCCCTGCGATTCAGACGGATGCTCGCCGACCACCTCTTCGAGGAGTGTGGCGACGACTGCCGGTTCTTCAAGGGGATCTCGTTTACCTACGGCCACAACATCACGATCGGCGACAACACCGTCGTCCACGACGACGTCCACCTCGACGACCGCGGGAAACTCACCATCGGCGATCGCGTCTCGATCTCCGATGGCGTCCACATCTACAGCCACGATCACGACGTCGTCGACCAGACCGAGGTCCGCAACTACCACACCATCGTCGAGGACGACGTTCGCCTCACCTACGACGCGATGGTTCGTGCCGGCTGCAAGGTCGGCGAAAACGCCATCGTCGGCGCACGCGGCATCGTTCAACATGACATCCCCGCCCACCACATCGCGCTCGGAATGCCCGCGAAAAGCGTCAAGATCAAGCCAGGCTGGGAGGACGTCGCTACGCCCATCGACGACGCCGGCACCAATCGGCAGGAACAGCGCCACCTCGAGTACGACCTCCCCGACGATCTCGCGGTCTTCGACGAGTTCCAGCGCGACAGACAACGGCCCGAGTAGGGCCGCGACTGCGGTCTCTTTGTGATGACTCGCCGGCGACGACGGTGTGTAGGGCGATCCTCGAGTGGAGGTTGCAGTCGCAGGCCCCCCGCCCATAGCCGTGTCGCTATTGCGTTGGCGTGGTGAATCGAATGCCCGTTTGTACTTCCTGTGGATATAACGTTTCGTACGATTTCGCCCGCGCTCACGGTGAGAACGGGACTGTCGACTGGTGTCCACGCTGTCGGCAGAATCAGTAGCCGTCCGTCGTCGATCGACGCTGTACTGGCAGCGCGGTACTCGATCGGGAGTGTCGGACGAACGGTGACCCGCGCTACCTGTCGGTCAACAGCCGTCGCAGGATGTCACCGTAGGCGGGCCGGGTGATGAGAACGCCGATAAACACGCCGAGGATGGTGATGATCGCGAATCCCTTGAGGTCACCGAGGCTCAGGACCGCCAGCGGTGAGAGAGCAACGACGGTCGTCGCCGCGGCGGCACCGATGACCCAGAACGCCTTGCGGAACCGCGATTGGAAGACCCGGACGGAGCTGACGTCCCCTTCGTCCATCACCTCGTCGGCGATGATCACGAGGTCGTCGACCCCGGTCCCGACGACGGCGATGAATCCGGCGACGTGGGAGAGGTCAAGTGGCATGCGTATCAGCGCCGCGAACCCGAGCAGGATCACCACCTCCGCCATCGCCGTGACGATCATCGGCAAGGCGACGCGCGTGTCCGTGTATCGGGAGTAGACGACGCCACTGACGGTAATCACCGAGAGCAGTCCGATCAGTAAGGAGTACTCCTTGAACTGTTCGGCGTGACTGGCCTCGATCGAGTAGACCTGATTGTTCTCCATGTCCAGTGGGGCACGCAGGCTCCCGGCTCGGAGATTGACCGACAGCGACTGTGCTCGCTCCTGATCCGGTGCGCCCATCTGGAAGGTCGGATCGTTCGCCCACTCGCCGTTTCGCATGGAGGTCGCGAGCCCGGTGCCCGATCTCGAATCGTCGCCCATGCTGTGGGCGTCGATGACCTCCCCGTCGACGACGGTGAGGAGACAGTACTGTTGCCCCTCGTGGTTGAAGTTGATGTCTTCGCCGTCGCCGCGGAGGCTGCACTGTCCGACGCCCTCACTCGTGAACCCGAGGTCGTTCATCTGCTGTTGGAATCCCGGTGCGGCGTCCTCGCGGACCTGTACCGGGACGAAATAGCCGTCGCCCCGCTGGTTCTGTTCCGGCGGGTCGATATCGGCGATTCTGTCGCCCGTCAGCACCGTCTCGTTCGTGTGAGTGCCGTTTTCGGTCGGGTAGTAGGCTTGCACCTCGACGACACCGCGCTCGGAGAGGAGACTCCGGAGTTCGCTGGCACCCATGTTGGGCACCTCGACGACGATGTAGTAGTCCTCGCCCAGCGTTGCCGACTGGTAGGCCGTCCCGCCGGAGAGCCCCGCTGCGTTGATCTTCGTCTGAATCGTCTCGATTATCTGATCGCGGGTCTGTTGGGTGACGCCGTCGCGAATGTCGTCCTCGGACGCGTCGACGTTCGCCGACTGCAGGGCGCTGGCGAACTCGGCTTCGGTTACGTCGTCGGTGAACACCTCCGCCGTGACGGTCCCGTCGTCCTGAACGTTGACGTTGGTGTCGGCGGGATCGAGGTCGAGTTCGTTCTGTAACGTCGACTCGAGCTCCTCGAGTCGCTCCTCGTCGACCTGCCCGTTGTCACTGACTGCATCGGACGCGATGTCCTCGGCGGTCATACCGGTGACTGGGACCCTGATTCGGGTCCCGCCCTCGAGTCCGAGGCCGAACTCGAGGTTGGTCGGACTGCTCTGGACGCTCTCGTTTCCGCCGAGGCTGTCGTCTGCGACGATGCCGCCGGGGATGAAGAGCGCGACGACGGCAAAGCCGATGAACAGGGCGAGCAGGAGGACGCGCCAGTTGTCCTTGATCGCGCTCATGATCGCACCCCCTCGAACTTGTACCAGCGAAGCAAGCTCAGATTCAACATGTAGGTGTTCATCAGGTCGGCTGCGAGGCCGACGAACAGGATGATACCGATCGATGCCAGCAGGTCGATACCGAAGATGGACGCGGAGATCCACATGACGAGCATCGCGGCCATCGACGTGACCGTCATCGTGACACCGGTCCGCATCGCGCGGTGGGTGCTTTCGTAGAAGTCACCGCTCCGACGCAGAACGTGGTTGTTCAACAGGATATCGGAGTCGACCGAGTACCCGATGAGCATCAGCAAGCCCGCGACCGTCCCCAGGGAGAGCGGGATCCCGGCGAGGCGCATGAACGCAAGCGGGATCACGAGGTCGGAAAACGCCGAGAGAACGATCGCGATCGACGGGACGAACGTTCGAAAGAGGATGAACGCGATCGCGCTCATCCCAACGAACGCTACGACGAGCCCGATCATGGCCGTCTGTTGGCTCCCCGCGCCGAAACTCGCCGAGGTCGACAACACTGACTGGACGATATCGGCGTCGCCGTCCTGCTCGAGGTTCGACTCGGCCTGATCGCTCAGGGACTGTGCGTCAGTCTCGGAGAAGCGGACGATATACTGGTTGGCACCCGCCGTTCCGGTCACGGATTCGGGCGTCTCCTCGAACGCCGCTGGAATCTCGCCTTCCGGCGTCGTCGTCTGGACGGTCAGTTCCGATCCACCGGTGAAGTCCATTCCCAACGGAACCGGCGAGCCGTATACGAGAAACGAGCCGCTGAGAACGAGCAGTGCAACTGCGAGAACCGCGAGCGGAACCGCCGCGAGCTGGCGGTTGCTGTACCGGGTGTAATCGATCTCCGGTACGTCGAAATACGCCATATACCCGACCACTTGTCTCCCCCCGAAGTAAGCTTTCTCAATTCCGACCGCGTGGTCCGTCGATCAGTCCGGCAGGTATCGCACGCTCACGACGCCGTCGTCGGCCGATCGACGCACTTCCACCCGAACGGCCTCGAGTCGGGCCGCTCGAGCGATCGTCTCCTCGTCCGCGAGGATGTCTTCCGCTGCGGGTTCGACGTCGGATTCGGGGACGCGGAACACGTGGATCTCGCCGGTGCCGGCCCGTTCTTTCTGGACGAGGTCGCCGATCTCGCTCTCTGCGGCTAGCTCCTTCTCGTGGGTGGTCGGCTCGAGGTCGCTGTCGACCAGTTCGATCGTGCGTCTGTCGGCGACGTCGATCACCTCCCAGGTGACCTCCATAGGTGGCTCGGGTGCGACGGTCGCCTCGAGGACGTCGTGGACCTCGAGGCCGGGGTTCGACCCGAGGGTGTGGACCTGTGCGGTCTCGACGTCGCGGACGACCGCCGACTCGCTCTCGGCGTGCGTGACCACGAAGGTTCCGGTCTTTTCGGTCATGGGAGGGCGTAGCGGGCGGATCGCTTTCCGAGTTTCGGCTTTCGATAGCTGTCGAGAGTCGGCTTTCGACGAGAACAGCCGCTCAGTCGGTGTGCGAACTGATCGCTGGCCTCTCAGACGCCCAAAATATTATACTGACATAACCCATAGATTACTAACATGAACCCCGAAACTCGGCGCATCGTCACCGAGGAACTCTGGCGAAGCGTCGTCTGGGCAGGTCTCGGACTGGTTGGGTGGGCGATCATCGTTTCCGAGTTCGCGTGGGTCGACGGGACGTTGGTCACTGTATTTGGGTTGCCGATCCTCACGTGGGCCGTCCTGACCGGCGGTATGATCGGGGTCCGCCTCCGAACGGAGGGCGAACTTCAGGTAGGGTCTCAGGCCGGTATCGTTCTGTCCGTGATCGTTGGGATACTCCTCGGCGGTGTAGCTGCCATCTTCTTGGTAACACGAGGGTACTCGGCCCTCTGGGTGGGATCGGTCTATGTGGTTACAGCGCTCGCGACAGCGCTGTGGTCGTGGTATGCCGTCCTGCCAGGGTTCGAAACGAGCCCGACCGCCTGAGTTGCTCCATCGCTTTTCCGCCCGTACTGAGCACGAGTGACACTCGAGCAGGCACGCACTCTCCCACCACCATCGCGTCGCGATACCGTCACGGAACGCCTTTAGCCCAGGCGGTCGCGTGCTGAGACATGAACGTCGATATCGGTAACGCACTCGCGTCCGTCGCGTCGCCGGGCGTCTCGAGGGAGTCCCTCGAACGACTGGACGAGCAGGTAGCGGTTGCCCACGAGCGAATCGAGGAAGGGATGGCGAACGAGGAACACGGCTACGAGGCGCTGAACCTTCCCCAGCGAACGGACCCCGACGAGATCCGAGCCACAGTGGAGCCGGTCGCCGACGCCGAGATCCTCATCACCGTCGGCATCGGCGGCAGTTCGCTCGGCGCGGCGACGATCACGAACGCGCTCGACTCGGACACCGAGACCGTCTTCCTCGACAACGTCGACCCCGAGTGGGTCTCGAGCCACCTCGAGCGACTCCCACTCGAGAACGCGGCAATCAACGTCGTGTCCCGGTCGGGGAAGACGGCGGAGACGCTGGCGAACTTCCTCGTCGTCCGCGAGGCGTTCGAGTCGGCCGGCGTCGACTGGACCGAGCGAACGATCGTCACGACCGGCGACTCGGGCCCGCTTCGCGACCTCGCGGAGCGACACGGGCTGCCGTCGCTGATGGTTCCCGACGGTGTTCCGGGTCGTTTCTCCGCGCTGTCGGCGGTCGGCATGGTCGCCGCGTCCGTCTGCGGACACGACCTCGAGGCCCTGCTCGCGGGCGCGGCCGCCGAGCGCGAGACCCTGACGGGCTCGCTGTTCGACTGTCCGGCCTACGCCTACGGTGCGACGACCTACGCGCTGGATCAGCGGGGTGCCGGGGTCAACGCCGTGATGCCCTACGCGGAGTCCCTCGAGACGTCCGCGGAGTGGTTCGCCCAGTTGTGGGCCGAGAGCCTGGGAAAAGACGACCTCGGCCAGACGCCCGTGCGGGCACTCGGCGTCACCGACCAACACTCGCAGCTCCAGCTCTATCGTGCGGGCCCACGGGACAAACTCGTCACCTTCGTCACGACAGGGGAGCGTCCGGACCGGTCGATCCCGGCGACTGACGTCGACGAGCTGGCGTATCTGGGCGACGCGACGCTGGGCGAACTGCTCGAGGCGGAGTTCGAAGCCACGGAAGCGAGCCTCGCGGCCGCCGGCCGACCGAACGTCCGCGTCGAACTCGAGGCCGTCGACGAGTACGAACTCGGGGGTCTACTGTACGGGCTGGAAGCCGCCTGCGTGCTCGCGGGCGAACTCTACGGCGTGAACACCTTCGAGCAGCCGGCCGTCGAGTGGGCGAAGAAGGCGACTCGCGGCCTGCTCGGCGGTGGCGAGTTCGAAGAGGCCGACGCTGTCGCCGAGAAAACCGAGCTTCGGGTAGAGCGATAGCCGACGTGTCGATCGCTCGTCGGTGACCGGCCATCCGCCCCGAGCCGAACGTCGAGTTGCGGTGCGCATATGAATCCGCACACGAATACGTACGTATGACCGAGACCGCACGGGCCGACGAGGCCGGCCCGATCGCCTCCGACGTCGTTCCGGGGATCGGGACCGTCCTGGCCGGAATCACGATGGTCGCACTGCTCGTCCCCGTTCGCCGCGGCGTCGACGACCCGATCGTCCTCGCCGGTGTCGGCTTCGCCCTCGCGGCGGTCCTCACGTTTCTGGTTCGACGCCACGCCGGGCTCGAGCGACGGATCGGGGGACCGATCGCCGCCGGGTCGAGCGTTCTGGTCGTGTTGCTCGCCGGCTACGCGCTGAATCAGGGGGTTACCGCGCCCGCCGCTTTGCCGACGGGGTCGGTGTCGATACCGGTCGTCTTCGTCGCGTTCGTCACGGCGGGGCTGGCCGCTGCGATGGGGGTCGCCGACTACTACGGAATCACCCCGACGGGACTCAAGCGCCGGAGTCTGCAAGTCGTGTCACTGTCTGCCGTCGGGCTCGCAGGACTCCTCGCGACACCGGTCGTGATCGCGATCCTCGCGATTCCGATCGTCCCGCTTCTCGAGCCGCTCTCGACGTTCGAAGAAGCCGTCTTCACCCAGGTATCGATGGCTATCGGTGCGATGCTCGTCACCGCGGGCTACCTCGCCATGACCGACCGTGACCTGTCCTTTATCGACCTCCGCCGACCTACGCTACGGGAACTGGGCTGGATCGTCGGCGGGCTGTTCGTCCTCTTCGGGGCGCTCTTTGCAATCTCCACGCTCATGCAGTCGGCTGGCGTCGAGAGCGCCGATCACTCGACGACCCAGCGAGCCCAGGACAACCCTGAACTGATGCTGATACTGGCTCCTCTCGCGATTTTGATTATCGGTCCGTTCGAGGAACTGCTCTACCGGAACGTGATTCAGAAGTCCCTGTACGAGACGTTCTCGCGCCCCGGGGCCGTCGCCGTGGCCAGCGTGATCTTCGCCGCAGTACACGTCCTCGCGTACGCCACTGCCGGTATCGGTGCGGTGATTGCCAGTTTGGGGACGATATTCGGGCTCTCGATCGTCCTCGGAACGATCTACGAACGAACGGACAACCTCCTCGTACCGGCACTGATCCACGGGGTGTACAACGCAGTGACGTTCGTGAGCCTGTATTTCACCTACGGCTGATCGAGTGACCGAGTCGCCGCCGGCGACAGGATCGAACGACCGACCGCGACCGAACGCGATCGGGGGTTACGACGGATTCTTGCGGGCCAGCGCCGACCCACAGATCGGACACCGATCCTTCTCCTCGTCGAACTCCCGACCACAGCCCTGACACTGGAACCGCCAGTGGCGCTGTTCGTCGATCCCCTCCCGAGCGATCACCTCGACGTCGACGTTGAGTTTCTCCGAGACGTTTTGCATCGCGTAGTCGTCGGTCACCAGCACGCCGTCGAGTTCGAAACTCGCCGCGACGAGCCGAACGTCGGTATCCGAGAGCACCTCGAGGTCGCCGGATTCACGCGCGGCCCGCTCGACCTTTTCGGTGGTATCGTCGTTGGGAATGTGGATGTGCATTCCCGATCCCTCCATCGCGTCGTAGCGATAGGCGCTCTCGTCCTCGAGTTCTTCGCGGACGAGTGGGATCGTTGCAGTCTGTTCTGTCGTGTGAAAGTCGTGGATAAAAGCGGAGGAGTCGAGAACGTACATACCGTTAGCGCTGGACGACGATGTAGTCTTTCACCGCTTGAACGCGGTTGACGGGAACGAGAAAGCGACCGGCGTCGTCGAGATCGAAGTCGACCCCGCGGCGAGGCAGTTCCTCGTCGGGCTCGATAACGAGATCGTGGAGCTTGCCGGATTTCAGATCCATCGTGATGTTGTAGAGCAGTCCAAGCTCGGTGCCGTCGGACCCCATGACGGACTTCCCCGAGAGGTTTTCAGCGAGTATATCGCTCATGCATGCCCGTACTTACTAATCGGTATTAAACGATTGGGACCGCGCACAACGGCGTCGGAATCCGGCGGCGGTCGGCGACGAGCGGACCGTCACGCGATCCGGTCGATCAACGGCGATGGCACGATGTGAGAGTCTAAGCCGGCGATCCGTCCCATGTCCGGAGCGGCGATCGGTGGCGGCTGTGACCGCGGCTCGCGTCGCGGCGTCCGGAACGCGGATGACGATGGGTTTAACTACGGCGCTACGGAGGTTTTAGGTAAGACCTTCTCGGGTGGTTCACCATGTCGGATACGGATACACGCGACCCCACATCTCTCAGAACGCCGATCGTCGCCGTCCTCGGACACGTCGATCACGGCAAGACAAGTCTCCTCGATAAGATCCGCGGCTCCGCGGTCATCGAGGGCGAAGCAGGCGCGATCACCCAGCACATCGGCGCGACCGCCGTTCCGCTGGACATCATCTCCACGATCGCAGGCGATCTCGTCGACCCGGACGACTTCGACCTCCCCGGCCTCCTCTTTATCGACACGCCGGGTCACCACTCCTTTACGACGCTGCGATCGCGTGGGGGCGCGCTGGCCGACATCGCCATTCTCGTCGTCGACGTCAACGACGGCTTCCAGCCCCAGACGCTCGAGGCCCTGGACATCCTCAAGCGCTCGGAAACCCCCTTCATCGTCGCGGCGAACAAGATCGACACCGTTCCGGGCTGGAAGGAAAACGAGGACTCCCCGATCAACGACACCTACGAGGCCCAGACCGATCGCGTGCGCGAGCGCCTCGACGAGAGCCTCTACGAGATCATCGGGAACCTCTCGGACGAGGGCTTTTCCGCCGACCTCTACTGGCGGGTCCAGAACTTCCAGCGCAACGTCGGCGTCGTCCCCGTCTCGGCGATGACCGGCGAGGGCGTCCCCGACCTCCTGACCGTCATGATGGGGCTCTCCCAGCGCTACATGAAAGAGGAGATGGAGATCGACGTCGCCGGCCCAGGCGTCGGCACCGTCCTCGAGGTCAAAGAGGAGAAAGGGTTCGGGACGACGATCGATACGGTGCTGTACGACGGAACGATCCGTTCGGACGATCGGATCGTCGTCGGCGGACAGAACGAACCGATCGTCACCGACGTGCGCGCGTTGCTCCAGCCGCGGCCGCTCGCGGAAATCCGGACCGAGAGCCGGTTCGAGAAGGTCGACGAAGTGTCGGCCGCGTCCGGGATCAAGGTCGCCGCGCCCGAACTCGCGGACGCGATGGCCGGCGCGCCGGTCCGGGTCGTCCGCGACCGTGACATCGACGAGGTCGTCGCGGAGGTCCAGGCCGAACTCGCGGACATCGCCGTCGACACCGCCGAAGAGGGCGTCGTCGTCAAAGCCGACACCCTGGGCAGCCTCGAGGCGATGGCCGACGCCTTGGACGACGCGGAGGTGCCGATCGTCCGCGCGGAGGTCGGCGACGTCGCCCCGCGTGACGTCTCGGTGGCATCGACGGCCGAGGACGGGAAACAGAAGGCCATCCTCGGATTCAACGTCGATACCCTCGAGGACGCCAACCAGCGCGCGGAGATCGAGGACGTGACGATCTTCACCGACGAGGTCATTTATCAGCTCATCGAGGAGTACGAGGAGTACGTCGAGGGGATCGAGCAGGCCCAGCAGGATACCATCCTCGAGAACATCACCCGGCCCGCCCGCTTTCGCATCCTGCCGGATCACACCTTCCGCCAGAACGACCCCGCGGTCGTCGGCGTCGAGGTGAATTCGGGAACGATCCAGAACAACGCGAACGTCGTCAAGTTCGAGGGCAACGAGCCCGATCGGGTCGGCCAGGTCAAGGGCATTCAGGAGCAAGGCGAGGACGTCGACGAGGCCCGCGCGGGCAACCGCGTCTCCGTCGCCATCGAGGGACCCACCGTCGGACGAGGGATCGAGGAGGACGACGAGCTCTGGATCGAGATTCCCGAGAAACACGCGAAGATCCTCGAACAGGAACTCGCCAGCGAGATTCCCGGCGACGAACTCGAGGCGCTGAACATGTACCTCGACAAGCAGCGCAGCCGGGATCCCTTCTGGGGCAAGTAGCCGTCCTTTTTCGGCCTCGGGCTCGCTCACCCCTCGGCCCGATCGAGGCGAACCCGCGCCCCGCCCTCGAGATCGGCCAGCGAGACCGTCTCGTCGACGCGTGCGACGACGGTCACGGGCGCGGCGGCGCGGGGTTCGCCGTCCACGCTGGCCGGCGTCTCGCCCCAGAAGAGACACAGTTTCTCCCCGGCCGGCCAGTAGGCGATCGCGCCCTCGGGGACGACCGCGCTGGCGTTTTCCGGCGGCGCGTCGAGCGCGAAGTCGAAATAGAGTTCCTCGCCCCAGCGGATCGCGTCGCCGGCGACCGGTAGTGCGTCCTCGAGCGCGGCTCGCGTTTCGGGTGCGTCGTCGGTCCACGTGGCCTCGAGTTCGCGGTCGTCGACGGTAACGCGTAGATCGGTCATAGCTGCGTCCACGAACAGCGGCTACTTCTCGGTGGCGGTCGCAATTCCACCCCGCTCGACTCGAGACGGAGGCCCCCGGCGACTTCCACTGGAAGCATTAACACGCTGCTCGTGGTGGACCCGGTATGCTCGTTCAGCTCCGCCAGTACAAACACGAGGAGGTCCAGTTCGACGACAACAGGACGACCGGCGAGTCCCAGACGGAAGACACGGTCAACCCGGACGCGGAGGACTACTTCGGCAAAGACATGGCCGACCTCGACGTCGAGACGTGGGATACGGTCGAGTACGAGGGTGATCCGATTCAGCGCCGTTCGCTCACGCTCGATGGGGTCACAGCCGTCTCGGTGCCACAGGACCCCATCGACGAGGGGGACCCGGCCCTCCCCGGACGGACGGTCCAGGTGCGGATGGAGGGGGGTATCGAATCCCTCGAGCAGGCCGAGATCGTCGACGTACAAGACGAGAACCCACGGGAATCGACGGCCGAGTGAACGGTGGCTCCGCCGGCGAGGAGTGACAATCTCTGTCGGAGGCGGTGCGGTCCCGAAATCGTTTTCAAGCGGTCGCGCGCACACTCGGTATGCCGACGGAATCGGACACTCATTATGACCCCTCGCTGGGGAACAAGTTCATCTTCGTCACCGGCGGCGTCATGTCGGGGCTCGGAAAGGGGATCACGGCCGCGAGCACCGGCCGGCTCCTCAAAAACGCCGGGTTCGACGTCACCGCGGTGAAGATCGACCCGTACCTGAACGTCGACGCGGGGACGATGAATCCCTACCAGCACGGTGAGGTTTACGTCCTCGAAGATGGCGGCGAGGTCGACCTCGATCTCGGGAACTACGAACGGTTCCTCGACATCGACATGACCTCGGATCACAACATCACGACGGGGAAGACCTACCAGCACGTCATCGAGAAGGAGCGCGCGGGAGACTACCTGGGCAAGACGGTCCAGATCATTCCTCACATCACCGACGACATCAAGCGCCGCATTCGCGAGGCCGCGGAAGGCACCGACGTCTGTATCATCGAAGTCGGCGGCACCGTGGGCGACATCGAGGGGATGCCCTACCTCGAGGCGCTGCGCCAGTTCGCCCACGAGGAACCGGAAGAGAACGTCCTCTTTACGCACGTCACCCTCGTTCCGTACTCGAAAAACGGCGAGCAAAAGACCAAGCCGACCCAGCACTCGGTCAAGGAGGTCCGCTCGATCGGCCTCCAGCCGGACGTGATCGTCGGCCGCTGTGAGGATCGACTCGATCCCGAGACCAAAGAGAAGATCGCGCTGTTCTGTGACATTCCCACGGAAGCGGTGTTCTCGAACCCCGACGTCGAGGACGTCTATCACGTTCCCCTGATGGTCGAAGACGGGGGGCTCGATCAGTACGTCCTCGAGCACTTCGGGCTGGCCGAGGAGGCGCTCCCGGAGGGCGAGCGGGCGAACGACTGGCGCGAGATCGTCACGACCGAGAAGGAAGGGACGGTCGACATCGCGCTGGTCGGGAAGTACGACCTCGAGGACGCGTACATGTCGATCCACGAGTCGCTGAAACACGCCGGTTTCGAAGTCGGCGTGGACGTCGACACCCACTGGGTGGCCGCCGACGAACTGAGCAAGGGCCACGACGGCCAACTCGAGGGAATGGACGGTGTCATCGTTCCCGGCGGGTTCGGAATGCGTGGCTCCGAGGGCAAGATCCGGGCGGTCCAGTACGCCCGCGAGAACGACGTCCCGTTCCTGGGCCTGTGTCTGGGCTTCCAGATGGCCGTCGTCGAGTACGCCCGGAACGTGCTCGGTCTCGAGGGTGCCCACTCCGCCGAGATGGAGGCGGACACACCCCATCCCGTCATCGACATCCTGCCCGAACAGTACGAGGTCGAGGACATGGGCGGGACGATGCGGCTGGGCGAGCACACGACCGTGATCGAACCCCAGACGCTGGCCTACGAGCTCTACGGTGACACGTCCTGCTCGGAACGACATCGCCACCGCTACGAGGTCAACCCCGAGTACTTCGACGCCTTCGAGGACGAGCCGCTGACGTTCTCCGGCACCGCGGGCAACCGGATGGAGATCCTCGAACTCGACGACCACCCGTTCTTCCTCGGCACGCAGTTCCACCCCGAGTACACGTCCCGACCGGGGCAGCCGAGTCCACCCTTCCTCGGGCTGGTCGAGGCCGTCCTCGAGGAGCCCGATGCCGAGAGCGAGAGCGAACCCGACGATGCCGACACCGAAACGGAGGTAACCCACTGATGGTAGATACCGAGACGTTCGTCCCCGACGCAGTCGCAGAGATCGACGAGAAAATCGGCGATGCGAACGCCGTCATCGCGCTGTCGGGCGGCGTCGACTCCTCGACGGCCGCCGCGCTGGCCTACGAGGCGATCGGCGACCAGCTCACGCCCGTCTACGTCGACACCGGGTTGATGCGGAAAGGCGAGACCGAGGAGATCCGCGAGACCTTCGGCTACATGGACAGTCTCCGGATCGTGGAGGCACAGGACCGCTTCCTCGACGCACTGGAAGGCGTCACCGATCCCGAGGAGAAGCGCCACATCATCGGCGAACAGTTCATCCGGGAGTTCGAGACGGTCGCCACGGACGTCGACGCCGACTATCTCGTGCAGGGAACGATCTACCCCGACCGCATCGAGAGCGAGGGAACGATCAAGTCCCACCACAACGTCGGCGGCCTCCCCGAGGTCGTCGACTTCGAGGGCATCGTCGAACCCATGCGCGACCTCTACAAGGACGAGGTCCGCGAGGTCGCACGCGAACTCGGCCTCGAGGAGATCATCTCCGAGCGCATGCCGTTCCCCGGTCCCGGCCTCGCCGTGCGGATCATCGGCGAGATCACCGCGGAGAAACTCGAGGTGGCCCGCGAGGCTAACCACGTCGTCGAGGAGGAACTCGAAGACTACGAGCCCTGGCAGGCGCTCGCTGCCGTCATCGGGAAGGCCACGGGTGTCAAGGGTGACAATCGGGTCCACGGCTGGGTCGTCTCCGTCCGCTCGGTCGAGTCACGCGACGGCATGACTGCCCGCGCTCAGGAGATCGACTGGGACACCCTCCAGCGCATTCAATCCCGAATTACGGGGTCCCACGAGAACGTCGCCCGCGTCGTCTACGACGTAACCCACAAACCACCCGCGACCATCGAGTACGAATGAGTTCCACGACGACCGCTGTCGTCGCCGGCCCCGACGACGACGGCATCGGCGCTGCACTCGAGGGTGAGGGCGTCGACGTGACCCGACTCGACGGCGTCATCTCTCGGCCCCAACTCGAAGAGGCGGGCGTCGTCGGGGTCGACCTGTACGTCCTGACCGACGTGGGACAGGCGACCACCATCCCGATCGTCTGTGACCTGAACGACGACGTGCGGACCGTCGTCTACGCGCGACGAACGGTCCCCGAGTTCGTCAAGGGGCAACTCGATATCGCGATCGATCCACAGTTGATGGATGCACGCGTCGTCGCCGACGAACTGGTCGACTGAGACGGGCCGGTGTCGCCGGATCCCGGCGCACCCGCGACCCGCTGTGGCGCTTGGCCGACACTGATTGCCAGGAATCCGGACGACAGCGTCGATCCGGTCTCCGGACGCAGTCGTTACGGGAGCGAAGTCGACTGGATTCGGCTATGACGGCAGTATAAACTTTTTCGAGCCGGAATTCGGGCGGCTGAACTCACGTTGAATTCGGCGTAATTCGGCGTAAAATCGGTATACCATCACCCCCGTTCAAGTGGTATCGCCCGTCACGTCGTGATGGAGGTCGACGGGCAGATCCCACCGATGGCATCCACCGCCTTCCCGCGACTTCCAGCAATCCCACCACAGCACCCTTCCCCACCACTGCCAATCGATTCTCGCTGACGCGAGCCTCCCACCCACCCACCCGGCTCGCGTCGCTTTTGGGAATCTGGCGTTCGGAACGCGGCGGGTTCCGCCGCGTTCCGGGGATGGACACCCTTTCATTGCTACGGACTGGGTAGACTGGCGTCCAGCGAATCGACCCCAGGAGCGTTCCGATCTCGAGTCCGGAGCGCCGCGAGCGATCGATGCCACTGCAACGATTCACACGCTGATCGCAACGCCGTCGCGCGAGTCGGTATGCAGTGACGTTCGGTGCTTACGACACGTTCTCCCGAAACCCGTCGAGAACCGGGATCTCCTCGAGTCGCTCGTCGGCGAGCAGGTCCCAGTCGATCCCCGTCGGCTGGTCGCTTCCCTCGGGTCGGATCACCCGCTCGGGCGTGACGACGAGATCCATCGCGACGTCGTGGGGCTCCATCGCGACGCGCTCGTCGAGCAACTGCCGTTCGTGGATCGTCGTCGCCACCGGCGTAGACGCGTCGACGAGTCCGAGCTCTCGGAGCACGGCGTACTCGAGGTCGCTGTAGCCTTCGCCCTTGCCGATCCGGCCGCCGTCGTCGGCCGTGGAGCGATCGTCGCTCGCCGTCCGTGCGGACTCTCGGCCCGCGCTGACGGCAACGCTCCCGGAGACGATCAGATCGACGCGGTCGACCTCGTCGGGCCCCACCTGTTCGCCGTGGGCCGAGGAGCCGGAGACGGTCGTCGCGGCGTCGTAGTCCTCGAGTTCCGCGGGATCGAGTTTCAGGAAACACTTCTCGTCTCGCAGTCGCGGCACCGCCATGTAGACCGTCTTCCCCTCGCGGAGCGCGCGCCGTCGGACGGGGAGTTGCGGCGCATCGGGATTGGCCTTGATCGTCGTCGCGTCCGTCCACTCCGGTTGCTCGGCCAGCCGATCGGCTGCGTCGTCCGCCCCGGCGAAGTTCGGAATCCGGCCGTGGGGTGGAAACGGAAACCGGGCCTCGCCGCTCTCCTCAAGGTCGTCCCAGACGCGCTCGCGGATCGATTCCTTGTCGGTGCCGTGGTCCCCGTTTCGACCGTCGTCGACGGAGCCCACGTCAGGCACCTCCGTCGGTCGCGTCGACTTCGGTTGGGTCGCCGGCTGCGGCGTCCGGATCGCTCTCGGCGTCGTCGTCCTCCTTGACATCTTCGTCGTCCTCGGCGTTCGACTCGTCCTCCCGGAGGCAGTCGATGATCTCGGGCGCTTCCGACAGGACGATCTCCTCGAGTGCGAGGCGGACCGCATCGGTGTTGCCGGGCAGACAGAAGACCGGCGTTTCGTCGGCGATGCCCGCGAGCGTCCGCGCGGTCACGGCGCTCGTCCCCACCTGTTCGTAGGCCAACACGGTGAAGAGTTCGCTGAAGGTCGCCAGCTCCTTCTCGAGTAACGGGGCGACGGCCTCGAGGGTGACGTCGGTCGATTCGACGCCCGTCGCGCCCGCTGTGATCACGACGTGGACGTCGTTGCGGTCGATCAATCGCGAGACGATCGACTGGACGGTATCGTGATCCGGGCCGACGTGTTCTCGCACCGTGACCTCGTTGCCGTCGGCCTCGAGAATCTCGGTGAGTGCCTCGCCGGGTTCGTCGGTCTCGAGGCTTCGATCCGAAGCGATCGTGACGACACCGGTACAGAGCGTCCCGTCGCTATCGTCGGACGTTTCGTCCGCAGCCGTTTCCGTCATACCTCGTCTTCGAGGGGCAGTGGGTAAAGTACTGGGCGAAGAGGGGGCACGCCGCGTCGGGTTGCCAAACTGTTATGCATCGGCTTTCCGTTGCCTGCGTGTATGAAGGCAGTCCAATTCGCGGAACACGGCGACACGGACGTCATCGAGTACGGCGAGTACCCCGATCCCGAAATCGATCGGGACGAGGTACTGGTCGACATCAAGGCGGCCGCGCTCAACCACCTGGACATTTGGACCCGGCGGGGAATGCCGGGAATCGACCTCGAGATGCCCCACATTCCGGGCAGCGACGGGGCCGGCGTCGTCGAGGACGTCGGCGAGGACGTCACCCGCTTCGAGGAGGGCGACCACGTCGCGCTCTCGGCCGGCGTCGGCGACCTGCGGATGGACGACCCGACGCTCGACCCGCGATTTCACATCATCGGCGAACACGTCACCGGCGTCCACTCCGAATACGCCGCGATCCCCGAGGACAACCTGATCCCCGTTCCCGACCACGTCGACTGGGCGGTCGCCGGCTCGAGTTCGCTGGTCTTCCAGACCGCCTGGCGCATGCTCATCGAACGGGCCGACCTCGAGGCCGGCGAGTCGGTGCTCGTGTTGGGAGCCAGCGGCGGAGTCGGCCACGCCGCCCTCCAGATCGCCGACTACGCGGGCGCGGAGGTCTACGCGACCGGCAGTACGGCGGAGAAGCTCGACTACGCCGAGGAACACGGCGCGGACCACGTCTGTAACTACGAAGAAGAGGACTTCGCGGACTGGGTTCTCTCGGAGACGGACGGCCGCGGCGTCGACGTCGTCGTCGAACACGTCGGCGCGCCAACCTGGCAGAACTCGCTGAAGAGCCTGACCAAGGGCGGGCGGCTCGTCACCTGTGGCGGTACCGGCGGCGGCAATCCCGAGACGGACATTCCGCGTATCTTCTGGAACCAGCTCCAGATCATCGGCTCGACGATGGCCACGCCCGATCAGGTCGACGACGTGTTGGAGCTCGTCTGGGACGGAACGTTCGAGCCCGCGATCCGCGAGGAACTGCCGATGAGCGAGACCGCACGCGCCCACGAGATCATCGAGAACCGGGAAGGGTTCGGCAAAGTCGTCGTCCGACCGGACAGCGAACTCTAGACCAACTCGACGACGCTTCCCGACCGGTGGACCGTCACGGTGGCCAACCGTGAGGGCTTTCACTCTGCGGTCGAACGCTCCGATAGTGACCTCGAGCGACGACGGCGGCTACGTCCACGATCCAGCGGCGTTCGATGCCGGCGCGGACGACGAACAGGGAACCGATCCGTCGGCCGACGACGGAGACGGCTCCGATCCGCCCCACCCCGCGACGGTCGACCGGGAGTTCGACTGGCGCGGCTGGATCCTCGTCGGCGTCCTGGTCTTCGCGTTTCTCGTCGCCCCGACGGCGATCTATCTCGTCCCGCCGGGTGCGGAGGGGTATCGCTTCGCGTTGCTGATTCTCCCGCTCGCACCCGCGATTTTGCTCGCGATCACGGCCGTCTGGGCGACGACGCGGCCCTGAGCCGGGCGAGCGCGCGGCTGATCGAGGGCGCTCGTCTCGTTCTGTGAAAAAACCAGTGAGTGTCTCCAGCGCTCGAGCGCTGGCGGCCGTTATGCCGGCATCTCTCGGATCTCCTCGAGCCGTTCGAGGACGGCCGATCCGTGACCGACGTCCCGGTCGGGTGTCTCCTCGTGGTCGACGTACGTGGCGAGTGCCGCATAGATGCGATCGGCCTGCAGGCCGGTGAACCGTTCCGTATCGCCGTCGGTCTCGAGTATCTCGATGACCTCGAGTACCCACTCGGGTGGTCGTTCGTCCTCGTCGAGGGCCTCGTCGAGGCGGGTCGACAGGACGTGGTGGACGACCCATTGCTCGTCTCTGGAGAGCGGGACTTCGTACGTCTCGGTTGTCGGTGGTGAGGAGCTCATTTCGTCGGACGGGACCGGGGTGGTCCTCGACCGAAGCTACGAACACCGTCCTAATAAGCCTTGTCACAGTGTGGCATAGTTGCTGGGAACCCGGCGGGCCAGCGGCGGGGGTCGGTCACCCGGCGTCTCGAGGGGAGCCTCGGTCCGGCGCTCCTGACGGTCACGCTGGCGATCAAAAGCTACTAACAGAATCGGATCCACCACGCAGGTAGGAGCCGACGGTGATTGATTTCGCGACGGTATCCGGCAAGATCGCGACCGGACGCATCGGCTATACGCTCTCGCAACTCGTTCCCGCCACGCCGATCTGGGAGCGTGAGTGGGACGTCTGTTGCGTCCTCGACGGCTGTCGCCTCGATCTCATGCGTGAGGTCGCGAGTGCCGGCCATCCGGCGCTGCCCGACGCCGACGGGGTCGATTCGCTGTGGTCGGTCGGGTCCCAGTCCGCCGAGTGGATGGACCGAACGTTCGCCCCGCAGTACCGCGAGGAGATGGCCCGGACCGCCTACGTCACCGGCAACCCCTTCTCCTCCCAGCCCTGCGAGCACATTCTCGTCACCTCCGACGAGGTCCTCCCGCTCGAGGCCGACGATTTCGGCGTCTTCCACGAGGCCTGGCGGGAGGAGTGGGTCGACGACGACATCTCGACGATCCCGCCCGACCCGCTGACCGACGCTGCGATCGCGATCTGGCGAAACCGGGCGGAGCTTGGCGTCGACCGCGTGCTGGTTCACTACATGCAACCCCACGCCCCCTTCCGGTCGCAACCGGGCTGGTTCTTCGGCTCGGCCGACATCGAACACTGGGGGCAGTTCACCGACGGGGACGACGAGGAGGAGATCGACCTCGCGGACCTCGAGCCGGAGGAACGCGAGGCACTGGAGGCGCTGGCCGAGGCCGAAGCCGAGGAAGACGACGACACGGACTCGATGAACGACCCCTGGATCAAACTTCGAAACGGCGAACTCTCCTACGACGCGGTCTGGGCGGCCTACCGGGACAACCTCGAGTGGGTGCTCGACGACGTCGCGCGACTCCTCGCGAACTGCGACGGCCGGGTCGCGATGACCAGCGATCACGGCAACGCCATCGGCGAGTTCGGCGTCTGGTCGCACCCGCCCGGAACGCCGGTTCCCGCCCTGCGCCGGGTGCCCTGGGCGGTCCGCGAGGGGCAGGATCGCGGGACGTTCGATCCCGCCCTTCCGGATGGACTCCGCGACGACGACCCGGACAGCGCGGACGAGCCCGCGGTCGAATCGCGCCTCGAGGCGCTGGGATACCGATGACGACGGCCCTTCGCGACGCGATTTACGCCGTTCGGAAAGCTCGGTTGGGACTCGAGCGCCGCCGACTCGATTACGGCCGGGAGACGCGCGAGCGGGCCGAGCGGCTGGCCGACGTGCTCCCGGCGTCGGCCGCCGAACTGCGGGCGTACGAGCAGGAATACGACGACCTCGAGTGGTTCCACGAGAGCTACGCCGACCGGGTCGCCGAGATCCACGAGGCCGGCGTCGCCACCGACACGACCCACTGGCGCGACGGCGTCACGCTCTACGTCGTCTGTCGCGCACTCGAGGTCGAGACGGTCGTCGAAACCGGCGTACTCTTCGGGTCGTTCGACGCGCACATCCTCGCCGCACTGTCCGAGAACGGCGGCGGGACGCTCCACGCGGTGGATCTCCCCGGCGGACCGCCCGGCCCCTTCGAGTACGGCCACCTGATCCCGGATCGGTGTCGGGACCACTGGGAGCTTCGCGAGGGCGACGCACGCGAGGTGCTCCCGAAGCTACTCGAGACCGTCGGCCCCGTCGACCTCTTTTTGCACGACTCGGACCACCGGCACCCCCACATGCGCTTCGAGTACGAGACGGCGCTCGCTCACCTCACGCCGGGTGGCGTGCTCGCGAGCCACGACGTGCGGCTCTCGAGGCTGTTCGATCGATTTACCGAGGCCAACGGCCTTCGATCGTGCGTCGTCTGCGATACGGGCATCGGGCGGCTCTCGGCCTCGAGCGCTCGGCCGGACTCGAACCGGTCGTGACGGGGCTATCGGCCCCGGTACCGGACGGCGTCCTCACTCGACGACGACTGCGCCTTTCATTCCCTGTTCTCGGTGGGGTTCACAGACGTAGAGGTACGTCCCCGCCTCCTCGAACTGGTGTTCGAAGGTGATGCCCTCCTCGTCCGTGATTTCGGTCTCGAAGACGGGTTCGTCCGCGCCGGTCGCGCCCTCGATCTCGAGTTCTTCCTCGTCTTCGGGCACGTGGACGACGTTGTGACCGCCGCCCTCGCCGGTCCACTCCCAGACGACCGTCGCGTCCTGGTCGATGCGGATCGCGGGCGGATCGAACTGGAGGCCGTCGTCCCCGGCCCCGACGTCGACCGTGACCTCGTCCTCACCGGTGAGGTCCTCGGTTTCCTCGTACGCGTCGACGTCGTCGAACCAGTCGCCGTAGTCCGGTTCCTCGTCGTCCTGTGCGCTCACGGTGGCACCGAGCCCGCCGAGTGCGAGGCTCGAGCCGATCGCTTTGATCGTCGTTCGCCGATCGAGTAGCCGCATACGTAGCTCGTGGTTGGCCGGTGAGTAAACTCGAGTCCTTCCCCTTGCAACGGGCGGGGTCTGTGCAGTGACGTTCAGTCGCCACTCGAGTCCTCGTCTCGAGCCCCGGTCGGCCGATCGGCCCCCTCCCCTCGAGTGGTCCCCTCCGCTATCGCGTCGTGGTCGGGTCGTCGCTCGCGGAGGACGGCGAGCCGGTCGGCGCGCTGGACGAGCAGCGCGCGCCCGGCACCCGTGAGTCGGTAGGCGTGGACGGAGCCCGGGAGGCCATCGCGCGTCGTGACGAGGTCGCGATCGACGAGCGCGCGCAGGCTCGACTCGAGCCGGCCGGGGCTGACCCTCGGATACCAGCGCTCGATGGTCTCCGCGATCCCCCAGGGATAGCAGGGGTAGCCCTCGTGTTCGCGGCGGGCGACGGCCTCGAGACAGTCGCGCTGGAAGCCGGTGAGTTTGGCCCACGCGCGCCGGTCGTCCGTGGTGTCTGCGGGCGATGCGTCTGCTCGAGCGGGACGTTCAAGGTCCCGCGAATCGTCGTCTGACATGGCTTTCGGTGGAGTACGGAAGCCACGCGGGCCGGTGGTAGTGACACCGGGTCCGCATTCTCGAGGACCGATGTGGGTAGCCGTGGGTCCGTCTGGCCTCCGTTATGTGCTCTTCGGTACGGATAGCACTTAAATTTGGTTACGGAAGCGTAATCCAAGATTACGATATAGTATTTGGTTAATGACAATAATGATCCCAGCACGAGTATTCGCGCCTAATCGTGTCGATTCGAGAACGACCAAGTTGGATGTCGCGTGAAGATTTCCGTATCCTCGAAGCGATAGATGATCCCGAGATTCTCACAGTACAATCTCCTGCGATAATCGCTTACAATCTGGATATGACTCGCCCGCACGTCTCAAATCGTCTTTCTAAGTTCACAGAGCATGGTCTTGTGGAAAAACTAGCGGATGGACGATACCGCATTTCGGACCGAGGTCGTGCGTATCTCGAGGGTAAACTTGATGCCGAGGAGTTGGAACTGAACGAGGAATGACAGCGCGTCGTCCAGGGAATTGGATGCAGTTGTCGATCGATGACCGGATTCTCGAGACGCTCGAGTCGTCGGGCATGATTCTGTCTCCCGCGGTTATCGCGATAAATATCGACAAATCGAGGGATGAGGTGAATCGCCGGCTATCGGCACTGGTCGAGTACGGAGTCGTCGCTCGAGTCAAACGGGGATACTACGAAATCACTGATACCGGCAAGGAGTATCTGTCTGGAGAGTTAGACGCGAGTTCCCTTGAGCCAAACGAGAGTTGATCGCTGAATGCGTTCGCTGATTTCGTGGATGACGAAGTCTGATCCTGCGATTCTCGAGGTCTTCGAGGAAGCAGGGATCGCGATCTCGCCAGCGGTTGCAGAATTCAATTTGGAAGGGGTTTCAAAATCTACGATCATTCAACGCCTTCCAGTCTTAGTTGACCACGATTTATTGGAACGAGTAGACGAGCAACGGGGCTATTATTAAATTACGGGTTAGGCCCATACTTATTTCAAGGGAGGATTAGAGAGTGACGGCCTTGAACCATCAGTTTCTTTCCGCGTATTCGAACCAACTGATGACCGACCTACCCCCAACCCCATGACCCGAACATTCCACGTCCGATCGTAGCGACCTTGAGGACGTGCTTGCAGTTCTCGATGCCGGCGAGAGTGTCGACCCGAAGCCGTCAACGCTCTCCGTAAGGTCCTCGAGACGTTTGGCCGGATCTTTCGGTCGACGAACCTCGAACTGCTCGAGGCGATCGCGGACCACGAATTCGAGAGCATCCGTGAACTCACCCGGAGCGGTGACCGTCACCCGCCGGAGGTGATTGACAACGTCACCGAACTCATCGATTACGGCCTTGCCGACCTCGAGGAGAACGGCTGTGCAAAGCGGCTTTATCTAGTACGATAAGATCGACGTTGACATTCCAGTCGGCCAGCACTCGCCCGATGTCCCGCCGGCGTAATAATCGTTGGTTCGAAGAACTTGCCAATGCTTTCGAGCTTAACCAACCCCGAAGAGATGCCCGCGGCGTTGGTAAAGCCTAGGAGTTGCTGTCCGCTGCTGGATCAATAACCTATAGATTCCCGTCGAACAGCCTAGAAATCTATGGGCCTCCGTCATATCTAGTTTATATATAATACTATTTATAAGTCACGTAGAAATTTCGTCATGCCGTGAGACAAGCCTATTGCCCCGAAATCAACTATTTTTATCATTAGTCTTTCCGACTACCTCTGTTCGTGTAACACTTGCAGGAAGTTCTAGGTACGTGAGATCGGATTCTGATTCCGTATCGGGGAGATCATTTCTTATACCCACTGGTAGTTGATGATCTGACGAAATTGTAACTGACTCTCGACCTGGGAATCTAGTAGTTTCTTGGTCTATACTTTCGACTTCTATCGTTTTACCTTCAGAGATATCCACAACATCTCCTTCTTGGGGAGTTTCGGATTGATTTGTTCCAGTTTTGATAGACTTATCTCCGCTTGTGGATGTGGATTCCAGGACAACATCATCTTCGGTGAGCTCAACATCCCAGTAAACGACCCCATCGTGGTACCCGGTGGATTCCGTGGCCTCTACTGTTTGTATAAGTCTGAAATTCCTTCCGGATAGGTCCTGGGAAAATAAAATGTTTTATTGATACATGGAGTGGTTCACTTATGTCTCAATTTGCCCGCCGAAAGGTCCTCCAAGTTTGTGGAGTGGCACTTGGAGTAGTCGGAGCAGGCTGTTCGACCTTCCAGACGAATACTACAGAAACACGAATTGGTGAGATCACCGTTATTAATCAAGTTGCTCAATCAGACACTGTTCACCTACTATTAATTGAGGACAGCAATCCGATATATTGGGACTCAATCGAAGTAGAACCCAACTCAGGGAGAGAAGGTGTTGTAGAAAGTAAAAGCGTTCAAAACTATCCAACAGAACCAGGAAAATACGCGCTGTATGCGTGGCTGGACGATCAATCTCGTTCAGAATGGGAACAGGTTGACTTAACCGAGTCTGATTCGTCTTGTCTAGATATTACAATTATGGTTGATAGTGCAGAAAATGAACGAGATGGTCTTATAAGAATTCTTACATTCTCTGAATGTGCTGATGATGGAACTGAAAATTTCTAACCTCGAACTGGCCTGACTAGACACTGCCGTCAGACTCCGTTTCGTCTTCGAGTTGTAGAATCGCCTCTTCGACTTCCTCTTGAGTCGCTTCGTCCATTGACTATCCCCTTACCAAGCATATGGGAGGCAGACTCCGTAAAGTAGTCTCAGCGCATTCTCATTGAGAAAATGCGACCCTCCTCAGAGCTTCCGCTTGTTCCGGTTCCGACGGTCCCATCACTCTCGAGTACTACAGTTCACTCCCTTTCCGGCAGGGGATCAGTAAACAGATCCGCAGCCCCCGACAACCCCGACAGCGCGTCCGCGGCCAGCACCGCCGCCCCGCCCGTCCACGTCGGCCGCTCGCCCGGCCAGAACTCCTCGTCCTCGAACTGATACCCCGTCCAGAAGACCCCCTCGTCGTCGGTCCACTGGAAGAGCCACTCGTAGATCTCACGCGCGCGTTCCGCCTCGCCGACCGCGGCCAGCGACACGACCAACTCGCAGGATTCCGCGACGGTCACCCAGGGCTCGTCCGCCACGCAGCGACAGCCCAGTCCCTCCTCGAGGTAGCGATCCATCCCCGCCTCGAGGCGCTGTCGCGCCGGCTCGCCGCCCAGCACGCCACAGAGGACGGGATAGAACCAGTCCATCGCGTAGCGGGATTTGCTCTCCCACGTGCGATCGAAGCGGTCGGGACGCTCCCGGATCGCCGCACCGAGGTCGGCGCGGGCCGCGAGCCAGCGCTCGCGGGCGTCGGTGTGGCCCAGTTCCGCGGCGATCGCCGCCCCGCAGGCCAGGCTCTTGTAGATCGAGGCACAGCCGGCGACGAGGGCGTCCTCGTAGACCTCGCCGTCCGCGCCGACGGTCCAGTAGATCTCGCCGGTCGCGGCCTGCTGGGCGCAGGCGAATTCGAGGGCGTCGCGGACGGTCGGCCAGAGCGTCTCGAGGAACGCCCGATCGCCGGTACACAGGTAGTGGTGCCAGACGCCGACCGCGACGTAGGCGCTGCGGTGGGTCTCCTTTCGGGGTTCGTCGCCGGCGTGTGCGCCGTCGTCGCCGTCCGTTTCGCCGTAGGTCGCCCACAGCGATCCGTCCTCGTGTTGTGCGTCGGCGATCCACCGGTAGGCCCGACGGGCGGCCTCGTGGCGATCAGCGACCGACAGCCCCATCGCGCTCTCGACGTGATCCCAGGGATCGGCGGGGCCGTCGGGATACCAGGGGATGAGCCCGTCCGATCGCTGGACGCGTTCGATGTAGTCGACTGCGGGTGCGAGCTCCCAGTCCGCGAGCGACCGTCCCGAGGCGACGTTGCTCACGCCGCCCCCTCCAGCTGGAAGTAGTAGACGACGCTCTTCCCGACGACGGGATCGAGCGCCCGCTCGAGCAGCCGGACCGGGCGGGGGGATTCCAGCACGTCCCACTCCAAAAAGCGGTCGTAGGCCCGCAAGGGCAGCGGCGGGTCGCCCCGCTCGTCGCGGTCCCACCAGAGACACTTCAGCCACCAGTAGGGCGCGTGCAGGGCGTGGGCGAAGTGGCCGTCGACCCGCCGGAACCCGCGGTGTTCGATGGCCGCCTGTAACTCCTCGCGGTCGAAAATCCGGACGTGCCCGCCCTCGACCTGGTGGTACTCGTCGGAGAGCGCCCAACAGACCCGCTCGGGGCCGGCTCGAGGCACGCTCACCGCGAGCGTGCCGCCGGGCGCACAGACCCGCCGGAGTTCGTCGATGGCGGCCTCGTAGTCGGGGATGTGCTCTAGGACCTCGGTACAGCAGACGACGTCGAACGCGCCGTCCTCGAAGGGGAGCCTGAGTGCGTCCCCCGACAGGAAGGTCACTGGCACGTCCGTCTCGCCGGCGATGTACTCCTCGTAGTCTTCCTGAGCCGCGCGCAGGCTCGCTCGCTCGAGGTCGAGCCCGACGACTTCGGCGACGTTCTCGAGGGCGGCGGCGTGGACGTGACGGCCCTCGCCACAGCCGACGTCGAGGACGCGCATACTCGGCGTCAGGGTCATCCGGTCGAAATCGATCGTCTCCATGTTAGCCCTCCTGTGACTGCGTTTCGATCGCGTTGCGGTACGTTCGGACCGTCTCGCGGGCGGCCCGATCCCAGTCGAACTCCTCGACGATGCGTTCGCGACCCTGCTCGCCGAGGCGCTGACGGCGCTGCTCGTCCGTGAGCAGTTCCCGAATCCCCTCGGCTAACGCGTCGGGTTCGCCCGGTTCGACGAGTACCCCCGCGTCGCCGACCACTTCGGGGAGCGCGCCGCCGGTGGTGGCGACGACCGGAACGCCACAGGCCAGTGCCTCGCCGGCGGGGAGGCCGAAACCCTCGTACAGCGACGGGACGACCGCCACGTCGGCGGTGCCGTAGAGCTCGATCATCCGCTCGTAGCTGATCTCGCTGTGGGTCTCGATCGCCTCCTCGATCCCGAGTTTCGAGACGAGTCGGGCACAGTCGCCGCCCTCGTCGAACTCCCCGACGACGACGAGTTCGGCGTCGACGTCTCCCCGAACGGTCGCGAAGGCCTCGAGCAGGTGTCGGGTTCCTTTCAGCGGGACGTCGGCGCTGACGGTCGTCATCACGCGCGGGCGATCGTGCGTTCGCTCGCGGGGTTCGAACAGTTCGGTGTCGATCCCGTTATAGACGACACGAACCGACTCGGGGTCGGCCCCGAAGTCGGCGACGGTGCGGTGTCTGGCCGATTCGGAGACGGTCAGGATGTGTGGGAGTTCCTGGACGACCTCGCGTTGCATCCGGAGGAAGCGATACCAGCGACGGATCAGCAGGCGTTCCCCCCAGCTATCGGCCGCGGCGAGGTCGGCCTCGCGGTCGACGGTGATCGGATGGTGGACCGTCGCCACGACCGGGTGGCCCCGCTCGCGGAGCGTGTTGAGGCCGTGACACAGCGACTGGTTGTCGTGGACGACGTCGTACGACGGCTCCTGCTCCTCGAAGTAGTCGACGACCCGGCGGCCGAATGCGTAGGGATCCGGAAAGCCACCGGTGAGCGCGCTGAGCCACTCGTAGAGCGCGAGGGGGTCGCCGAGATAGGCGGGCTCGAACTGGCCGAGCCTGTCGAGTTCGTCGACGATGTTCTCGCCGGGGAGTTTCACCAGCCCGACGTCGTCGTCGAGTTCGGGGTAGGGTTTCCCCGAAATCACGTCGACGGAGTGGCCGCGGGCGGTCAGCGCCCGACTCAGATATTTCACGTAGACGCCCTGTCCTCCGGAATACGGGTTCGATCGGTAACTGAGGAGACAGATATCGAGCGACTCGTCGGCGACCCGCCCCGTCCCAGGCGTGGGCTCCGATTCCGCCGTCGCCCCCGCGGCGGTCGATCCGTCCGCCGACGCGGACGACGCGATCGTACTCCCCCGGAGAAGCCGTCTGAGCGTGCCAGTGACCATCGCAGTCTATCCTGCATGTGTGAGCACTCCCCTATAAACCTCCCGTTCGTGTACTGTTTTCCGACGGCGTTCGGTCTCGAGCGGAGGCCACGCGCCGATCGGGCTCGGGCACCGGCGTCGCTCTCGTAGCTCGAGTGCTCAGTCGCGGTCGGGTCCGTCGTGGTTTCGCGGCGGACCCCTCGATGCGTGTGCTCCCGGCTCCGGGCGGTGTCGGTCAGTTGGGCCGTCGACTCTCACCGGACGTCCCGTCGCATCGCGATCTCGAACCACGGACAGAGTCGAAGCTGGCGGTACCACTCCGGATTGGAGTGCAGTCGCTCGTAGGGGACCCACATCAGCCCGGCGACCTCCTCCTCGTTGGGGTCGAGGCTGCGGTCCGTCAGCGTCAGTTGCAAGACGGCACAGACCTCGTGTTCGACGCCCGCGTTCTCGAAGTAGCGTTTGTACTCGAAGCGATCCGTTAGCTCCAGATCGTCGTACTGATCGGGGGTGATCCCCAGTTCCTCCTCGAGGCGCTGGCGGGTCGCTTCCTCCTGGCTCTGTCCCTCGACGGGGTGGGAGGCGACGGTGCCGTCCCAGTACGTTCCCCAGAGGCGTTTGTCCGGCGCTCGCTGGGCGAGGAGGACGTTCCCCTCGCCGTCGAAGACCAGCGACGTGAAGGCCCGATGGCGGATCCCCTCGCCGGTATGGGCGTCGAGTCGGTTGACGGGTTCGAGCGCGGCGTCGTCGGCGTCGACGGCGATCACGTCCTGTCCGGCGTTCTCGTGTTGGAGGTCCTCCTCCGGCGTGCTCATAGTCGTACACTCACGACGACTCTTGAAACCAGTATCGGCTCGTCCCGAGGGTTTCGAATCGATACAGCCCGTCTATCCGCGCGTCTCGAGGGGCCATCGATTCCCGTCGTCCGGATCCGGCCGATAGCCGTCGCCGACGGCGATGGTGAGCGTCGCCGGCTCCGTCTCGAGATGGAGCCGTTCGGTCTCGAGGATCTCGCCGTCGAGGCTGTACTCGATGGCGTCGGCGTGGCTCTCGATCACCAGCGACGGCGTCCGGCGGCGGACGATGTGCGTGCTTTCCTGGCCGAACAGGCCCTCGAGGGCCGCGCCGCCGAGCAGATCGGTCGTCGCCGCGTCCTCGACGATCGTCACCTCGAGGCGGCCGTCTTCGACGTTTGCCTGTGCGGTTCGCGCGCCGGTAAAGCGCCGGCAGTTCCCGACGAGGACGAACAGCGCCTCGCCCTCCCAGGCCCGCGCCCGCTCGCCGTTCGATCCCGTCGCGGTCTCCACTCGCAGCGGGAGCGAGTCGAACTCCCCGAGCGTCTCGACGGTGTTTTTCACGTACGCGAGCACGCCCAGCTCCGCCTTGCTCTCGGTGGTCGTCTCGCTGCTTGCCTCGGCGGTGATCCCGCCGACACAGGAGTTGACGAACACCCGACCGTTCGCCGTGCCGATGTCGATCTCCCGCCGACGGCCGTCTTCGATGACCGTAAAGGCGTGCTCGAGTCCCTCGATTCCGACGTTCGCGGCGAAGTTGTTCCCCGTCCCCGCGGGGACGACGGCGACGGCGGTCGTCTCGAGGGCCGCCGCGTCGGCGATTCCGTTGACGACGGCGTTGAGCGTGCCGTCGCCGCCGGCCGCGGCGACGAGATCTGCGCTCGGAGCGGCCTCGCGGGCGAAGCGCTTGGCGTCGCCGCTCTCCTCGGTCGTCATGATCTCGAACCCGTGGTCGGTCGCGAGGCCGACGACGTCGTCGACGTGCTCCCCGCTCCCGCTGACGGGGTTGAGGACGAGAACGCGATCGCTCGCCTCGTGGGATGGCATACTGGAGCCCATGCCGGCCGCATCCAAAAGGATCTGGCCGGCGTTTGCCCCAGTATGTATACGGTCGATCTCCACGCACACACGCGATTCTTCCACGGCCGGCGCTCGCTTGGCGACCGGTACGACCCGCTGGGCGTCAGGCTCCTCACCGAGCTGGCCGCCCGGCGCGGCCTCGACGGGGTCGCGACCACCAACCACGACTACTACACGCCGTTCGATCCCGCGCCCGACGTGGCGACGCTGCCGGGCATCGAGATCACCACGGATCGGGGCCACGTCCTCGTCGTCGGCCCCGATCCGCCCCGGGCGACGAAACCCGGCGCGCTCTCGCCCGCGGAGGCCGTCGCGCTGGCCCACGACCGCGACTGTGCTGCCATCGTCGCCCACCCGTTCCGGAACAGCACGGTGCGGGAACTCGAGGACGTTCCCTTCGACGCGATCGAAGTCAACGGCAAACACCCCCGCTCGCAGCCCCTCGTCGAGGCGCTGGCGGCCGAGCGGGACCTCCCGCTGGTCGGCGGGAGCGACGCACACTATCCCTTCGAGGTGGGGCGGGCGTACACGGTCGTCGAAGCGGACCGGCTCACGCCCGAGTCGGTCGTCGATGCGATCCGCGACGGACGAGTGAGCGCACGCGTCTCCCGGTCGAAAGGTAACCGGCTCCTCAGGCGGGGCTACCGGGCGGTCCACAGCCGCAAACACGTGATCGACGCGTTCGAGGAACCGACTCCCGGTGTCGGGCAGCCGCCGGGCGAACCCGACGAGGACTGAGACGGTTTACTGTCCGTCAGTGCCGGCGGGACCGGGACCGCCCTGCGGTCCCACCGGGACATCGGGACAGCAAACCGTATGAGACGGGTTGCTGTCGCTGGCCGTCCGGCCGCCGTCAGTGGCTCTCGGCGGCCGGGACCCGGAGCGTGACGACGCTGCCCCGTGGCTCGTTGTCGGCGATCTGCATCTCGCCGCCGAAGCTCTTCGCGACCCAATAGATGTACCACAGATCCAGACCCGTTCCGTGGACGAGTTGGGTCTCGTCCTCGTGGTCGACCATCGGTTGTTCCGCCGCCGGAATTCCGGGGCCGGTATCGGCGATCACGATGTCGACCAGCGTTTCCGTCCCGACCCTCTCGGAGTGGGGAACGGTGATCGTCACCTCCGGAGTACCACGGTCGTTGTGGATGACGGCGTTGTGTACCGCCTCTCGGATCGCGGTCTCGAGTCGGTCGTCGGCCTGGACGGTCACGGTCTCGGGCTCGGAGACCGTGATCTCGGCATCGGGGTACTCCTCCTCGAAGTCACTCGCCAGCCCCGAGAGCATCGTCCCGACGTCGCTCGTGACGTCGGGGTCGCGTTCGCGTTGGAACAGGTCGCGGACGGCTGCGGCGTTTTCGCTGATTTCGAGGAGGTCCGCCGCCTGCGTTTCGATCGCGGTCAGGGCCACGGTTCGCTCGTCGTCGTCGGCCTCCCGGAGACGCGTTGCGTTCCCTTCGATGACGTTCATGCCGTTCCGGATGTTGTGTCGCAGGATCCGGTTGAGCACGCTGAGTCGCTGTCCGCGCAGTCGTTGCTCGGTGATATCGGACTCGATGGCGACGAAGTGCGTGATCTCGCCGTCGTCGTCGGTGATCGGCGCGATCGTCTGGTCGACGTGGTACAACTCGCCGGACTTGCGCCGGTTGACGAGTTCGCTTTCCCAGATCTCACCCGAGCGGATCGTGTCCCAGAGGTCCTCGTAGAACGCCTCGTCGTGCTTTCCCGACTTGACGATCCGTGGGTTCAGACCGACGACCTCCGTTCGGCTGTATCCGGTGTCCCGTTCGTAGGCCGGGTTGACGTACTCGATAGTCCCGTTGCGGTCCGTGATGATGATCCCGTGCCCGGCCTGTTCGACCGCTTTTCGGAAGAGTTGTAACTCCCGCTCGCGTTCCCTCCGAGCCGTGACGTTTTGCACCGCGCCGCGTAACGCGACGACGGTTCCGTCCTCCGTGACGGGCTCTCCGACCGTCCGGACCCAGCGGTCGTTCCCCTCGGCCGTGACGATCTCGAGGACGCCGTCGTACGACTCCTCGCGGCGTCGACACGCCTCGACGAACGACCGAATCCGGGGCCGATCGTCGGGCCGATAGAACTCGATCGCGTCCGAAAGCGTCGGCTCGTAGCCGTCGTCGACCTCGAAAATCGCTCTCGTCCCGTCGGTCCACCGGAGTTCGTTCGTTCGGAGATCGAGTTCCCACCCGCCGACGGCCGCGAGGTCCTCCGCTTTCGTCAAGAGGTCCCGATTCCGCTCGAGTTCACGCTCCGCCGTCGCCCGTTCGGATATTTCACGAACGATGCCGACGATCCGGCGAACCGGACCGCTCGAGTCGGCCGGGTGCAACGTCGTCTCGACGGTTCGTTGGCCGACTGGAAACGAACGCGTCGCGCTGAAGTCGACCGAGGCCCCGCTCTCGACGCACTCTCGGTAGCGACGGAGCCCGTCGCCGTCGGGGCCCAACTCGAACACCTCCCGGAGGGTTCTCCCGGTGACCGACGCGTCGCTCAGGCCGGTGGCCGCTTCGTAGGCCGGGTTGACGCGCCGGAACCTGAACGCGAGGTCCCGCTCCGTCCGTTCGACGTCGATCAGAAAGACTGCCTCCTCGACGGCGCGAAACAGCGTTTCGGCCTCGTCGGGAGCCACCGATCGGTCCCGATTCGAATCCGCCGTCCGATCGCCGGCGACCGACTCGTTTCGATTTCCGGACCGTTTCTCGGCGGTCATTAGAACGGAATGTCACCCACCGGTGAAAAAAGCGAACGGTACTTTCACCGACTGGGAACGCCGTCGCGACTCGAGTCGCCGTCGTTTCGGTTCGGGTCGGAGCGAGCGGCGGATTCAGCCGAGTTCCTCGTCCAGAATCAACCGCGTTTTCGTACTCACGACCTCCTCCTGATCGCGGGCCTTGGTGATCAGATCGTTGACCCCGCGCGTGTCCGCGGCGTCGACCACGAGGACGACGTCCTGTTCGCCCGAGACCATCCAGACGAAGTCGACCTCGTCCCACTCGGCGATCCGCTCTGAGACGGCCTTGGTATCGACGTCGACCGCGACGCTGAGTTCGATCATCGCCTGGACGTTGCCCGTCCGGGTCGAGATCGTAAAGCGCTCGATCACGTCGTCGTCCATCATGCGCTCGACGCGGTTGCGGACGGTCCCCTCGCTCGTGCCGACCTCGTCGGCGATCTCGGTGTACGGCGTGCGGGCGTCTCGCCGGAGAATATCGAGGATCTGTCGGTCCAGGTCGTCCATGGAGATGCGTACCTACGTCGAACTCGCATTTACCGATTACGAAAATCGTAACTGAGCTTCGAAGACAACACTTATGATGGTCCATCCGATACGTAGATCGTAATGACGGAAGCCTACGTCGCACTGGAAGGCGGTCACGTACTCGAGGGGCGTGGTCGCGCGGCAGGAACGGCTCGCGGCGAAATCGTGTTTACAACAGCGTATACGGGCTACGAAGAGAGCCTGACTGATCCCTCTTACGAGGAACAGATCCTGACCTTCTCGTATCCCCTGATCGGTAACTACGGCGTCCGCGAGGAGCGGTTCGAGGACGGCCGCGTCCACCCGCGTGGCGTCGTCGCGAAGGAACTCACCGAAGACGTCGTTGACTGGCTCGCAAGCGAGGGGGTCCCGGCCGTCGACCACCTCGACACGCGCGAGATCGTCACCGACATCCGCGACGGCGGTGCGATGAAGTGTGGCATCGCCGTCGGCGAGGACGTCACCGAGGAGGACGCCCTGGCTGAACTCGAGCAGTGCAAGGCCATGAGCGATCACACCGACATCGGTGCCCAGGTCAGCGTCGACGAGCCAGTCGTCCACGGCCCGGACAACGACGGCGAGACGGTCGCCCTGATCGACTGCGGCGCGAAGGGCTCGATCATCAGCTCCCTGCTCGAGCGTAACGCGACCGTCCACGTGTTCCCCTACGACGCCGACGTCGCCGACGTCGAGGCCGTCGACCCCGATCTCCTGTTCATCTCGAACGGTCCCGGCGACCCGGTCAACTTCGAAGGTGCCATCACGCTCGTCGAGGAATTCGTCGAAGACACGCCCGTCGCCGGCATCTGTCTCGGCCAGCAGATCGTCGCCGAGGCGCTCGGTGGCTCGACCGAGAAGATGACCTTCGGTCACCGCGGCGTCAACCAGCCGGTCCTCGACCTCGAGTCGGGGCAGGTCGTCATGACCACCCAGAACCACGGCTACACCGTCGCCGACCCCGGCGAGCACCTCGAGATCACCCAGATCAACGTCAACGACGACACGCCCGAAGGGATCGACGGCATCGAGTACGACGTGCTCACCCGACAGTACCACCCCGAAGCGAACCCCGGCCCCGAAGACACCCTCGACTTCTTCGACGACGTGCTCGCTATGGCTTCCGAGCGGGCGGACACGCGAGCGGTTCCCGCCGACGACTAACCGTCCGGTGGCTCCGTCGCTTCTCCACGATTTCCGACACGCAGTGGCGACTCTCCGCCGACGTGTCTCGGTGACCGAGCACGGGACGGCGACGAAGCCGTGTGCACGATCCGAGCCGCTAGCGTCGCGAGTCCCGGTCGAAGCGCCTCGGATCGTGGGTCGCTGTGACCGAACGGGCGCTCGAGGAACCGTGGACTCCGACTGTCGGGTATCGATCGGACGGCCCGGCGATCGCACACGTCGCCGTGTTTTTAGCCGGTGGCCCGCTATCTGGAGCCAATGACCGGCATTATCGACACGATCAAACTCGCGGGAACGCTCGTCCTCGCGCTTCCCGCCGCGATCGCCGGGCTCGAACTCCTGCTCGTCCGGGACCAAACGGCCGTCGGCGTGGCACTTCTGGGACTCGCGATCGGCCTCGTGGCCGTCCAACACTGGCTGACGATGCCCACCGATATTCCCGAACTGCTGGTCAAACGAGTCGTCGGAACGGTCACCAAAGAGCCCGACACCGAACCCGACGACGAACGGTAGCGACGGGTCGATCGCTCGCCGAGCGCTATCGCCTTCTCAAGTGGCACTCACTACCCGAACGACGCAGTTGGAGACGCTGTATCCGGCAGTCTTGCTGACAGTATCGTCCAACGATCGAAACTCCACGCCCCTCAACCCGCGGCGACGGTCACTCGAGGAGCGCCGTCGGCTCGAGCGATTGCGATGGCGCGGCGAGCCAGTCGGGGCGCTCGCCCTCGCCGTGGACCGCGAGCACGTCGGCGATCCGGACCCGACTCTCCGCACCGACCTGTCCGGCTACGTCGAGTCGAACCACGCTCCCTGGCCCGACGTCGTCACCGCCGTCGATCGGTCGTTCGCGGGGCTCGAGCCCGACACCGGAGACCCGCGTTTCGATCGCGTCGTCCTCGCCGAACCCGAACGAGCGCACCTCCGCCTCGAGGTCGGCTGCGACGGCGGTCACCGATTCCGGTCCGGCGGTCAGCATCGATCGCGCGGAGCGAAACGACTGCGTGACGCCGACGTGGACCCGCCGCTCGCGGCCGCCGTCGCCGTCGACGACGAGCGTCCGAACCAACCCGCCGTAGTAGCCGGTCGGTCCGCGCGGCGCAGCCTCGAGAACGATCGGCTCGCCCGGTCGGAGCGGTTCCTCCTCGGGATCGGACCGTCCCCTCGAGTCGGGATTGACGGCCGTGTTTCCGACCGGAAACGCACCCGCGCGCACGATCGCCTCGTCGATGGCGGTCCGTAACCGGGTGGGCGTCACCGGTTCGGCGTCGGTACTCGGACCACCGCCAACTGCGAGCAGCCCGTCGACGACCGTCGTATCCGCCAGTAGCGACGCCGCTCGCCGGATCCCGGCGGCGGCCGCTCGCTGGGCGGCCGCGATCGCCGCCCGCTCGCCGTCCGTCTTCGTCGCTCGCGCCCGCTCGAGGGCGTCCGTCGACGCCAGTTCGACGCCCGCCCCCTCGAGATAGAGTGCGGCGTCGTGGGGCACTCGCGGTGGCGTCAGTACCGTCCCCTCGAGTCCGCGATCCGCGAGCGCCGTCGCGAGTCGCCGGGCGGGGTGACCGCTCGCGTCGTCGCCCGCCGACCGGACGAGCCACTCGTCGTCGGCACCGACGTACGCGATCGCGGTGCGGTCGGTCGGAGGCGTCGGGCAGGCGTATCGAAGTCCCGGATCGCGAGCAGTGCCGACGTGGACGACGGCCGTGGCGTCGCGGTCCGCCAGTACCCTCGAGAAGACGTCGGCTGCGTGGTCGCGGCGCTGGCGGGCGACGCCGGGGCGATCACCGACCCGGCCGCCAGCCGTGGCGTCGCGGTCGGTCCGACCGGTCACGGCGCTTCGGCTTCCGCCTCGAGCTCGTCCGCGTCCGTCTCGATGGGTTCCTGGGCCTGCTCGATCAGTTCCTCGAGCGTCGAGTCGGTGAGCCGATTCTGCAATAGGACGTCGATTGGGAGCGTCGGTGCGCCGTCGACGAGGTTCTCGAGCAAGACGAGCCGTTCGCGGGCGCGGGACATGCCGACGTAGAAGACGCGGCGTTCGTTGTCCGTCAGCACGGGCACGGGCGAGGTGGTCTTGGTGAACTCCTCGCAACCGGGGATCGCCTCGGGATCGTCGACGGTGGCGACCATCTGTTCGACGACCTTTTCGGTGAGATCGGTGCCGACGAACACGTGGTCCGCCTCGCGGCCCTTCGCGGAGTGGATCGTGCCGACGCGGACGCGATCGGTGTCCATTCCCGTGTACTCGCCGATCCCGAAGTACGAGCGGACGCTCTTCTTCTGGAAGTTTGTGACCTTCCGGAGCATGTCGGCTGCCGAGGCGGGATCGGGCATGAACGGCGCGTGGTCGACGATGACCTCGCTGGGGATCATGAGTTGCTCCAAGTCGTCGATACCGGCCTCCTCCTGGCGCTCGTCGATCTCGTCGAAGAGGGCGTCGCGATCGTTGGTGCCAAACGCCGACTCCTGGAGCATGTCGGCGAGTCGACGGGCCTGCAGGCCGGTGACGTCCTCACCCGCGTCGATCGCCTCGACGGCGCGGACGTACTGGGTGAGTCGGTCGGTCCACATCCGCTGGTCGGTCAGCGAGGTGAAGGGGACGCCCTCGGTGATGAACTCGTCGATGAACTGGAACATCTGGTAGCGGGCCCGGAACAGTACCATGATCGTGCCATCGCCCTCGACGAGCGTGCGCCGAACCATCCGGACGACGTCGAGCATCGAGCCGTTCGTGCGCGCCTCGACGGCACCGCCTTCGGTACGGGGCTTGAGGTCCTTGTCCTGGCGGTGATCGATGTGACGGATCTCCTTGTTGACCGCGTTGAGCACGTTCGAGGGCAGCCGATAGGAGTTGGGAAGGATGACGTCCTCGTCGACCTCCTCCTCGAGGAGCAATGCGGGGTCGGCACCCTGCCAGGAGTAGACGACCTGGTCGTCGTCGCCGGCGATCAGGACCTGCTCCATGTGGGGTTTCCACTCCTCGTAGACGTCGTACTGCAGCGTGGTGATATCCTGAAACTCGTCGATCACCAGGTAGTCGACGCTCGGCAGCAAGGACCGCTGTTTGACCCGCTCGAGCATGTCGGCGAAGCCGATCTTGCCGTGTTCGCCCTTGTAGGACCGCCAGGCCCGGATCGTCTCGGGAACGTCGATTCGGTCGTCGTCGCTGGGCCAGGTCGGGGTGTACTTGTTGCCCTCCTGGGCGTTGGGGTCGATCTCGGGTGGGAGACGAACTTCCTCTTCGTCCCACTGGAAGGGGACGTCGTACCAGTCGGTTACCTCACGGCTGGTCCGCTGGAGCCACTGGCTCGTCGCGATGACCTTGTTGCCGATCGTCGTCGATCGAGCGGTTCGGCGGCCGGCACCCGAATACTCGTCCTCGTACTCGATACCGTACTCCTCGCAGAACTCCTCTTTGTCCGACTCGCCGATAACGTCGCTCCGAGAGAGATCGAGCAGCTCGTAGGCCTTGGCGTGCATCGTACAGACGTTTCCCTGCAGCGCACGCGGGCTCTCGTCGAGCCGGTCTGCGAGACGCTCCCGAACCTCCTGTGCTGCCGCTCGCGTATACGAGACGACGAGAATATCCCGGAACGTAACGCCCTCCTGCTCGAGAATGTCCTCGACGTGGTCGAGAAGGGCAGTCGTCTTGCCGCTTCCCGGACCACCGAACAGGCGGGTGACCGTCGTGTCCGTCGTAGTCATTGTAGCTGTACAGGAGCGCGATACCTATAAGTGACGTGGGTTTTCTTCGACAGGAACTGACGCTCAGGGATCGCGGGGAGAGCGGGCCTCTCGGACGTCGGCACCGTCGCGGATCTTGTCCTGACAGTCCGGACACACGCGGGGGTCGTCGACACCGCGGGGGGTGAAGACGCGGGCGTACGTCTCGGTGACGAACGCGCCGCAGTTCTGGCATTCCGGCATTGTTATTCCCACTGCGAAGTGATCGACAACACGTTATAATCCTGTCGAATTATCAGTGATAAAAATACGGGATGGATTACGAAGCGACCGCTGTCGCTCGTCGCTACTGGAGGGTTACGGCGCTGGCTGCCACCCACAGACGGTACAGGAACTGGCGGACGTATCGTGGAGGCCGCCACATTCGGGGCACTGCTTCTTGTTATACTCCTGCTCCCACCCTACTCGTTCGACCGAGTGACCGCGATCGGACAGGAATTGATCGATGACGTCGTCACCGGCATCAGTGGGTGAGGTTGCCATAGGTGTGTGAAGGCACACCACATTATTAAATCGTTGGGTCGCTGAAGATGCTGCCACCTCCGCGAGACCACACGTCGTTGCCCCGCCTACGGCAGGGAATACCCACGGTGCCATCGATCGACAGCGAGCGCCACAGCACACCCCACGAGTTCGAGCCAGCGCTCGCTCGCGGAGACGACCCCGACCCGCGAACTTTTCTCGCTCTCGACCCAACGCCTCCGTATGAGCGACCTGCGCCTCGACGCAACGCAACTCGATCGCTACTCGAGACACGTCATCATGGACGAGATCGGTCCCGAGGGCCAACAGCGGCTGCTCGAGAGTTCCGTTCTGGTCGTCGGCGCGGGCGGCCTCGGCTCGCCGGCGATCCAGTATCTCGCCGCCGCCGGGGTCGGCCGGCTGGGGATCGTCGACGACGACGTCGTCGAGCGCTCGAACCTGCAACGACAGATCGTCCACGGCGACGCCGACGTCGGGCGACCGAAAGTCGAGAGCGCCGCCGACTACGTGACGGCACTGAATCCCGACATCGACGTCGAGACCCACGAGGTCCGCGTTACGGCCGACACGGTCGCCGACCTCGTCGCGGAGTACGACGTCGTCCTGGACGCCAGCGACAACTTCGCGACCCGCTACCTGCTCAACGACCACTGCGTCCTCACCGAGACGCCGCTGTTCCACGGCGCGATCTACCGCTTCGAAGGACAGATCACGTCGTTTACGAACGACCGCGGCAGTCGCGACGACTCGCCCCCGTGTTATCGGTGTCTCTTCCCCGAGGCCCCCGAACCCGGCACCGTCCCCGACTGTGCCACGACGGGCGTCCTCGGCGTCCTCCCCGGCACCGTCGGCTGTATCCAGGCCACGGAGGTCGTCAAGTACTTGCTCGGGAAGGGCGACCTCCTCGAGGGTCGCCTCCTGCTGTACGACGCGATGGGCATGAGTTTCGAGGAAGTGCCGGTCCAGCCGAACCCGGCGTGTCCGGTCTGTGGCGACGACCCCGAGATCGAGTCCGTCTCGGACGTGGCCTACGAGGGAACCTGCGAGATTTCGGCCGACTGACTGGCGGCGAGACGATTGGCATCCCGAGGAGACACCGACTACGAGACGCTGACGTACCGACGGCGGTGGTCGAGATAGACGATCGACGAGAGCCAGAGCGCGATCAGGAAGGCGTAGACGCCGACCCCCGACGGGTTCGTCGACTGGACGAACCGCGCCGCCAGGTACGCGACCGCGTAGGTCCCGAGCGGCGCGCCGACGTATACCCAGTAGTTTGGCATCCAGCCTCGACCCGCCTCGAGGAGAGTGATCGCGTCCTTGAACAGTGCGACGGCGACGAAGACGGCGAACGGAACCAGCACGAACAGCGACAGCACCGCGACCAAGAGCCCGGCATCACTGTCCGGACTCACGCCGAACACGTACAGTAACACCGCCGGCGCGACGACGACGTACGCGGCGATCAGCCACCACCAGCGGGAGTCGTCGGCCGCCGCGTCCGGAGCCGCCCGCGAACTGGCCCCGTCTCGAGTCCGATCGGCCTGACTGACCAGCCAGTCGCCGACGGCCGCGCCGACGCCGCCGCCGAGCCCGAAGAGCGCCACGAGAAACGGGACGACGATCGGGAGCGCGACGACGGCGATCGCTCCCTGCCAGCCCGAAAGCGTCCACACGAGTTCGGCCGTGTAAGCGACTTCCCAGCCGACCGCCGGCGCGGAGCCGACGACGCCGGCGACCACGCCAGCCCGGCGGCTCACGGACGGTCGTTTGCCGTATCGAACGGCCTCGAGCAGACCGACGTTCCCGTCCTCGGCCGAGCGGTCGGCGTAGTGGAGGCCAGCGAGCAAGCCGGCGACGACGACGGCTTCGCCCGAAAACGACATCGGCGCGGACTCCCACGAGAGGGCGACGGTGAACGGAATCGACGCGAGTCCGAGGAGGACCGCCGTTCGGAACCGCTCGTCGGCCAGATCCGCGAGGGTGTTGCGAAGCGGGGGCATTGTGGTTAGCTGACTGTCAGATACAGCGACTATTCAAAGTACTCCTCGAGTCGACGCGCGATTCGGGCCCAGGGGCGGGGCCCGGCTTCGCCGTCACCCGCTCGAGACGGTGCGTCCGAGCCTCGAGCGGACGACGGCGGGCAGTTGCACCGCGCCGGCGACGGCGAGACAGGAAGCGAACGCGGTGGTCCCCAGTTTGCCACCCGCCCCGGAGAGGGACGGCGCGACCGCGAGATAGACGAGGCCACAGAGGCAGCCGGCGGCGGCGATCTGGTCCGTGGTCGCCAGCCGCTCGTCGCCCGACATCCCGACGAAGGAAGCACAGAACGCGACCGCGGCCAGCGTCGACCCGACCGCCGGGAAGAGCGGAGGGAGCGCGACGCCGGCGACGAGTCCGATCACGGCGGAGGCGACGACGGAACTGGCCCCGCCGTGGGTCCGAAGCGCGACGGTCGCGACCGCCGCGACGCCGGCGACGGCGACCACCGGCGGGGCGAGTCGCGGCTCGAGCGCGCTGGCGGCGGCGTAGTCGACGTCGAGCAAGGCGACCGTCACGATGCAGCCACAGAGCGCGATCGTCCCGTACTTACCACCGAAGCCGTCGAACGAACCGGCCGTCGCGACGAACGCGAGGCCGGCGATCACCCCGGCGATCGCGACTCCCTCGAGCGACGGGAACACGGCCGGCGAGGCCATCCCGACGAACGTCCCGCAGTAGGCCGGGCCGTCGATTCGGGGGAGCCAGATGCCGACGAGCAAGCCGACGGCGGCGGCGGCCAGGACCGGGCCGAGGCCGGCGTGAACGCTCAGGGCGTAGGTGACGACCGCCGCGACTGCGACCGCGACCGCGTCGACGGCGTCGGCTCGTGCGAGTCCACCCCTGTCGAGCCTCGAGAGCTGCCGTCGCTCCGTCGCGGCGACGACGGTCCCGGTGAGCCCGACACCGAGCGGGATGCCCACCGCACCGACGTGGAGTTCGGGCGGCGCACGGACGGCACCGAGGAACAACGTGGCCGGCGTCACCAGCAACGCGAGGTAGCCGATGACTCGAATCGGACCGTACACATCCGAACTCTTCCGAGGGAGTCCGAGAGGGTTACGGTTCGGAGAACCTATCGCCGGCTGTCAGATCGCGGGCGTGATAGGTCGACGGAACGGCACGCGAGGCCCTAGCTCCGCAACAGTCCGCCGTCGATTGGCACCTCTGTCCCGTTGACGAAACTCGCCCGCGGGCTCGAGAGGAAAGCGACGACGTCGCCGAGTTCTCGGGGGTCACCGATGCGATCCATCGGGATTTCGCTCGCCATCGCCGTCAGCCCGTCCTCGTAGTCCTCGTAGGTGCCACGCTCGACGCCAGCCTCGATGAGTTCCTCGATCCGGGGCGTCTCGATCGTTCCCGGTAGGACGGCGTTGGCCCGGATCTCGGGCGCGAACTCCCGCGAAACCGTCTTGACGAGCCCGATCACGCCCCGGCGGACCGAGTTCGAGAGCAAGAGGCCGTCCGCGACCTCCCGGACGGTCCGGGAGGTGATGCAGGTGATCGTTCCGTAGTCGGACTCGAGGAGGTGTTCGTGTGCTTCCTCGATCGTCCAGACGACGCTCATCACCAGCAGGTCGTAGGCCTGGTACCAGTCCTGCTCGTCGGTCTCGAGGAACGTCGTACTCGGCGGTCCTCCCGAGGAGGTGACGACGTGATCGAGGCCGCCGAACGCCTCAACCGTCTCACGAACGAGCCCCGACACGTCGTCGGGGTCGGTGAGATCGGCCTGGACGGCCAGAACGTCGCCCGTCGCCGTCTCCGCGAGCTCCGCGCGGGCCGCCTCGAGGCGCGTCTCGTCCCGACCACAGATCGCGACGTTCGCGCCCTCCTCGGCGAGTGCCCGTGCGCTCGCGAATCCGAGGCCGCTCGAGGCGGCGGTCACCAGTGCGCTGTTGCCGTCGAGTTCGAAGTCCATACCGCCACCGATGGCGGCGGCGTACAAATCTCTCTGGGAACCGGTATCGGACTCACTCCTGGTGTCGAACGCGAACCATCCCCTCCGACGTGACCCCGACGATCAGCGGAGTCGACACCTGCCGGCCGGTGACGGCCGCCCCCGCGGCGTCGCTGACGATCTTCATCAGGTCCGGCGCGGTGTGGTCGACCTTGACGCCGGCCTCGTCGCAGGCCTCGTATACCATCTGTGGCACGTCGTAGAGATCGGTCTCGGCCGGGACGCGAACCCGAACTGGCGCACGCAGCGCTTCGGCGAACGCGACCGTCTCGCGGGCTTTCGCGACGTTCTCGCGGGCACTCGATTCGATCGAGGAGACGTTCGCCCGCGAAGTTCCCAGCGCCGCGGCGATATCCGCCTGTGAGATATCGCGTTCGCGCAGTGCGAGCACCTGTGCCTGCCGGTAGGTCAACACGCTCGTCTCGGAATCGAACCCGATCTCCGCGAGGAGTTCCTCGATGTCGTCGATCACGGCGACTCGCCTCGCTTGCGGTTACAGGCTCGCGTCTGCATACCACCATCTAGCCGTCGGTGGGATCAAAGCTTCCACGGTCCCGGCACCGTCGCTATCGGGGCCCCCTGACAGTCGGTTCACACCTGATCGCACGACAGGTCGCGATCAGTGTGTGAGTCGTTTCAGCGGCGACTTTCGTCGCGCGGTCGACGGCGATTGCTCGAGTGGCGGCGCTCACACTGCTGGACAGAACGACGTGAAGCCGATCGCCTGTCTGCGACCGTCCCCGCAGGTGACAGCCCCACATTCGCGACCGGCTTCGTATTGACTGCGATCCAGTAGTATCAGTACTCGAGGTCCCAGCGCTCCCCGTCGGTCGCGGCCAGTTCGTCCGACACGCCGTCGGCGAGGCGATACTCGGTGTCCTCGCGGATGACGGTGCCCGCCCGCTCGAGGTGTTCCAGGTGCGCGTAGGACTCGCCGGGACCGTGGAGGATGTGGATGCCCTCGAGGTCGCCGAACAGGTCGTCGCTGACCGTCCAGGTGTCGCAGGGCCCCTTCCGATCGAGCGCATCGAGGACTCGCCAGGAGCGCTCCTCGTGGTGGTCGATGATGTGCCGGGCGCGGTCGGCGGGGTCGTCGATCGGATCGCGATGGCCCGGCCACGCGCGGTCGTAGTCGGCGTCGACGATTCCCTGGAGCGCGCGGAGGTACTTCGCGAGCGGCTGGTCGACGCGAACGTCGGCTCCGCCGACGTTGGGCGTGTAGACGGGCAGCAACGCGTCCCCGGAGAAGACCGCCCGCCCGCCGTCGAGGTCCGCCTCGAACATGCTGAGGCCGGCGGCGTGACCGGACGTGTGGACGACCTCGAGTTCGGTCTCGTCGAACGAGAACGTGTCGCCGTCCTCGAACGCCGTCACGGTCGGCGTCTCGACCGTCGTCTCGCCGTCGGCCATGTGCTCGAGTAGGACCTTCTGCTTCGGTTCGGGCATCCCCCACTCCGCGAAGTACCGCTTCTGACGATCGTACATCTCGTCCCAGGCGTCTTCGTCGCCTTCTACGAGCGCCGCGTCGTCGGCGTGGACGTACACCTCGGCACCGCTCTCGGCCTGAATCTCGCCGGCCAGTCCACAGTGATCGTGGTGCCAGTGGGTGAGGAAGATCCGGTCGACGTCGTCGAAGCCGAGTCGGCGGTCGGCGAGGGCGGCCTCGAGTTGCTCTCGCGTCGTCGCCATCCAGTCGCCGGTATCGATCAGTACCGTCTCCGAACCGTCCGAAAAGAGGTAGGCGTTGTTGTCCCCCTCGAACGCCGAATTCGACAGCGAAATGCGTTCCATGAGGGGTGATCCAACAGGAATCGAGAAAACGTTATGTGAAGCGGAACGTCGCGAACGGATGATCGCGGCCCAATCGTGCCCACCATACGACGCCGCTCGTGTAACTGTAACGTGGTCGACGGGGCGATTTCACTGCACGGGCGGCAGCGCGAACCCGACGAAGAAACCGACTGCGCGAGCTGTCCACTCGAGCGCCCTTACGAGCCCCAGAAGTTATCACGGCTCCCGAGTCGCTCACGTTCGGGGCCGTCGTCGCCGTCGTCCGCATCGGTTTCGTCGGCGGCGACATCGCCGTCCGTCTCGTCCGTTTCGTCGGTGTCCGCGGTCTCGCCGTCGGGAGTCATCGGCAGGAGTTCCAGTTCCTCGGCACGGGCGTGATTGCTGTGGACCCGTGTAATCTCGACTCGTGCACGAGCCTCCGGCAGGACGCCGTCGACCATGACGATAAACCCGTCGTCGGTTCGGCCGACACCGGCACCGCTTTCGTGCATGTCGACGACGTCGATGACGACCTCTTCACCCGGCTTGACCGGCTGTGTCTTGAGGTCTTCGATCGGCTGGTTGTAGTGGTTACACCACTCCTTGCCACCCCGGTCACCGTAGTGTTGACATCCCATTCCCGAGATCCGTTCCGAGAAGATCGGGCAGTCATCTGCGAGTGGACAGTCTGCCATGGTCGACACTACCAGCGGTGGCGTTAAACCGTTTCCGTCTTTGCGTTCGGAACCGCGTTCGAGTGAAATGCTGGTAGTCCACGGTGAACGAACCGACAGCAAGTCTAATCTCCGAGCGACGATTTGTGAACTCTGGAAACTGAACGCCTTCCACGCGACGGGCGGTTTCGAAAAGATTTACGGTATGGGCGTAGCAGTGACAGACGATGAAAATTCTCGTTACGGTCAAAGAGGTGGCGACCGTCGAAGACGAGTTCGAGATCGACGGAACCGAGATCGCGGATCAGTATCTCGGTGCCGATTTGAACGAGTGGGACGATTACGCGATCGAAGAGGCCGTCCAGCTCCAGGAAGACGGCATCGCAGACGAGGTCGTCGCGGTCACTATCGGCCCGGAAGACTGTGAACAGACCATTCGTCAGGCCCTCGCGAAGGGTGCCGACCGCGCCGTCCGCGTCTGGGACGACGCGCTGGAAGACGTCGACCTCCTCGACGTCAACGCCAAGACGGAGATCCTCAGTGCCGTCATCGAGGAGGAAGACCCCGACCTCGTCCTCTCGGGCGTGCAGGCCGGCGACGATAGCTTCGCCGCGACCGGCGTCTCCGTGGCAGAGAACATCGGCTTCCAGTGGGGAGCCGTCGTTAACCACCTCGAGCACGACCTCGACGACGGCGTCGCGTCCGTGCGGCGCGAACTCGAGGGCGGCGTCGAGGAGCTGACGAACATCGATCTTCCCGCCGTGTTGACGATCCAGACGGGGATCAACGAGCCCCGCTACGCCAGCCTCCGTGGCATCCGACAGGCACAGCAGAAACCGATGGACGTCAAGGCACTCGCCGACATCGGCGTCGACGAGAGCACGATCGAGACCGAACTCGAGCTGACGGACATGTACGAGCCCGAAAGTGAAAGCGACGCGACGTTCTGGGAGGGCAGCGCCGAGGAGACGGCCTCGGAGCTGGGTGAACTGCTCCGCGACAAGGGGGTGGCACAATGACGGACGTCCTCGCAGTCGCGGACCACCGACGCGGCGAACTGCGCGACGTCAGCTACGAGATCATCACTGCCGGTCGCCAGCTCGCCGACGAAACCGGCGGCGACCTCCACCTCGCGGTCATCAGCGGCACCGTCGACGACTTCGCCGACAAACTCAACCGCGAGGGCGTCGACGCGATCCACACCGTCTCCCACGGCGAGGAGTTCAACCACGACGTCTACACGCAGGCGGTCACGCAGCTCTACGACGAGCTCGCCCCGCAGTACGTGCTGACGCCCAACAGCGTCAACGGGCTCGACTACGCGCCCGCGATCGCCAACCAGCTCGACCTGCCAGTCGTCACCGACACGATCGATCTCGACAACGACGGCGAGACGCTCGTCGCGACCCGCGAGATGTACGGTGGCAAGGTCGAGACGACCAACCAGCTCGAGGGCGACGCCGTCGTCACCATCCGCGGTGCCGAGTGGCCCGCTGCGGAGGGAACCGGCGACGCCGCGATCGAGGCCTTCGACGCGGACATCGACGAAGACGCGATCGGGTCGACCGTCAACGGCTTCGAAGAAGTCGGCGGCGGCGACGTCGATATCAGCGAGGCCGACCTGCTGGTCTCGGTCGGCCGTGGGATCGAAGAAGAGGAGAACCTCGATCTGATCCGCGACCTTGCGGACGCGCTCGGCGCGACGCTGTCCTCGTCCCGTCCGATCGTCGACAACGGCTGGCTGCCCAAGAACCGGCAGGTCGGCCAGTCCGGGAAGGTCGTCACGCCCGACGTCTACATCGCGATCGGGATCTCCGGCGCAGTCCAGCACGTCGCCGGGATGAAAGGCTCCGATACGATCGTCGCGATCAACACGGACCCCAACGCGCCGATCATGGACATCGCCGACTACGCGATCGTCGACGACCTCTTCGACGTCGTGCCGGAACTCATCGAGGAGTTCGACGAATAAGCGGTTTTCCGGTTCGGATTTTTGCGCGAGCGGTCGCGAACCGAGTGAGCGACTCGAGCGGCCATTTCGGTGGGATTGCAGTTGCGGTGGTGCACGCCGGCTTTCTGCGACGCGTCCTCGGTGTCGGGCGGTCCACGCCATACGATCAGTTCCCGGTCGGGAGTGTCACCGTCCGACTACTGGCGGTGACCCCGGTTTCTCGACCGGTGATATCGCCGTTCATTGATAGCCAGCTAACTGTTCGGTTTTGCAGACAGTATCGTTATATACCATGAGTTAGATTCAGAAGTATGCCCAGACGATCGAATCGACGAACGCTGCTGTCTGGTCTCTGTACCGCTGGTCTCGGCAGTCTTGCCGGCTGTCTCAGTTCGGTACCCGGACTCGATTCGAACGATTCCGAGTCGGAGACCGACGTTGGTGGTACCGACCGGACGCTCAAACTCGGTATCATGCAACCGCTGAGCGGCAATCTCGAGTCGCTCGGGAAACCGATGCGAGACGCCGCAGAACTCCCGATCAAACAAGTACGAGACGACGTATCGCTCGACATGGATTACAATGTCGTCGACACGGAAACGTCCCCGTCCGCGGGTGTTCAAAGCGCTTTCACGCTCGTCGAGGAGTATCCGATGGTCAACGGTCCGGCGGCGGCCGACGTGACGCTGCAGGCGACACAGCAGGTACTCATTCCGTACCGGACCGTCTGCTGTTCGCCCAGCGCGACGTCGCCGACGATCACGTCGCTCAACGACGCCGGTCTCGTCTTCCGGACCGCACTGTCGGACCGGCTGCAGGCGATCGTTCTGGCCCAGCAGGCGACAAACGATCTCGGCCACGACAACGCCGCGATCCTCTACGAGAACAACGACTACGGCTGGCAGTTGAGCCAGGCGTTCACGCGGTCGTTCCAGCGCACACACGGGGGCACGGTCACGTCACAGGTCCCGCTGAAAGGCGACTCGAACTCCTACGACGCGGCCATCGAGCGGGCCAGGACGGACGATCCCGACCTGTTGCTCGTGATCGGCTATCCGGAGACCGGCGGCCAGGTACTCACTGACCTCGGTGGCGACGCCCCGGAGGACATCCTCGTTACCGACGGGATGCAAGATGGGGCCCTCCACGACGAGATCGATTACTCGCTCGACGGCATCCGCGGCACCGCACCGCTGGTCGACGGGCCGGGTAACCAGACGTTCACGGAGCTATTCGAGGGCGAGTACGACACCGAACCGGGCATCTTCACGCCCCAGGCGTACGACGCGAGCGCCGTCTTGCTGCTCGCGAACGCCTACGCTGGGCAAAACGACGGCCAAGCGATCGGCAGCGCCATGCCGGTTGTCACGACCGGAGACGGGAAGGAGATCACCCCGAACAACCTCGCGGAGGGAATCGAACTCGCGGCCGAGGGCGATGCCGTCACGTATCAGGGGGCGTCCGGCTCGGTTACCTTCGACGAGAACGGCGACGTGACCGACGGCGTCATCCAGTACTGGGAGTTCGACGAAAGTTCTTCCGGCGGAATCGCCGAAATAGACCGGGTGAGTCCATAATGGTGTCGCTCGCATCGCTGGTTCCGTCGTTCATCAGGCGGCGGTACCTCCTGAAGTTCGTGGTCTCGATCCTTGCGGTCGTGCTCGTGATCGGGAGCGTCGGGGCGGTCAGCTACGTCCAGATCGATCAGACGGTCCGGACGGACTCGAACGAACAGCTCGAATCGACCGCCGAAACGCATGCGGATACGATCAGTAACTGGGTCGAGTCGATGCGCGTCCAGACCCGGACGGCGTCCGATTCGTCGGTCCTTCGCGAGGGCGATCCGCAAGCAGTTCAGGGCAAACTCGTCGAAGAGCAGGCCCGGATGGATGTCGACGTCCGTGCGATCCACTACGTCGACACCGAGAACAACGAGATCGTCACGAGCACGAACGCGGCCTACCGCGGCGAATCGTTCGCCGAGCTGTCGGAACCGTGGGCCGCAGACGGCTTCGAGGACAACCTCGGACTCGACGAGTCCGTCTGGCACTCCCAGTCGTCCTACCAGTCACCGACCCTCGAGGATCAGGTGATGGCCTTCGCCAGTCCGGTCACCGACCGCGAAGATCGGGCCGTCGTCATCATCGGCACCCTCGAGTATCAGGTCGACCAACTCCACGAGGAGAACACGTCCGCCTCGACGGCCATCATCGGCGGCGACGGCGCGACAGTCTTCAAGGCCGAGTCGGCGTCGCTCGACGCTGACGCGGCCGACAACGATGCGGTCGAGGCTGCCCTCGGCGGCCGGATGACTCGCACCCAGGACGGTGATGTCGTCCGAGCGTACGTCCCCGTGGGCAACACTCAGTGGGTCGCCGTCACGAGCGTCCCGACGGAGCAAGCCTACGGCGTCGCGAACGATGTCGAGACCAACGTCATCACGATGGTGCTTGCGAGTCTGATCGCCCTCGGAGTCGTCGGCGGCGTCCTCGGACGGCAGACCGTCGTCCCGCTGACTCGGCTCCGCGACCGGACGGCCGAGATGGAAGAAGGCAACCTCGACGTCGATCTCGAGACGAACCGCGTCGACGAGATCGGCCGGCTGTACGATGGCTTCGACAGTATGCGCGCCTCGTTGCGAAACCAGATCGAGGCGGCCGAGGTCGCCCGTGAGGAGGCGGAAGCGGCCCGCGAGGAGACCGAATCGATGAACCACCACCTCGAGATGAAAGCCGAGGAGTTCAGCAACGTGATGGACGAGTGTGCCGACGGAGATCTAACCCAGCGGCTCGACCCCGAGAGCGAGAGCGATGCGATGACCGATATCGCGGTCGCGTTCAACGAGATGCTCGTGGAACTCGAGGAGACGACGGCCAACGTCAAGGCCTTCGCCGACGAGGTGGCGGCGGCCAGCGAACAGGTGACTGCCAGTTCCGAGGAGGTTCGTTCGGCGTCACAGCAGGTTTCCGAGTCGATTCAGTCGATTTCGGACGGTGCGGACCGCCAGAACCAGAACCTGCAGTCGGTCAACCAGGAGATGAGCGACCTGTCGACGACGACTGAGGAGATCGCGGCCTCCTCGAACAACGTCGCCGACCTCGCGGAGCAGACGGCCGAAACTGGACGGCTGGGTCGCCAAGCGGCACAGGAAGCGATCGACGGGATGCACGTGATCGAATCGGAGTCGACCGATGCCGTCGATGCGATCCAGGACCTCGAAGAGGAGATGGCACAGGTCGACGAACTCGTCGAGTTCATCTCCGACGTCGCCCGCGAGACGAACATGCTCGCCCTGAACGCGAACATCGAAGCCTCGCGGGGCGACAGCGGCGAGGACGGCTCCGGGTTCGGTGCCGTCGCTACGCAGGTCAAAGAGTTGGCCGCGGACACGAAATCGACCGCTGAGGACATCGAACAGCGGTTAGAGCGGATCGACGAACAGACGACTGAAACGGTGACCGAGGTCCAGCGCACCGCAGAGCGGATCTCGGAGCACGTCGGCTCCGTCGAAAACGCCGCGGAGGCGCTCGACGAGATTTCCCACTACGCCGATCGGACCAACGACGGCGTCCAGGAGATTTCCGCGGCGACAGAGGAACAAGCGGCCTCGACGCAGGAGGTCGTCGCCATGGTCTCGTCGGCGACGAACATCTCCGAAGCGACCGCGGCCGAATCCCAGCGCGTCGCGGCGGCTGCCGAAGAGCAGACCTCCGCCCTTTCGGAGGTGTCGGAGAGTGCGAGTTCACTCGCCGATCAGGCCGCACACCTGAGCGAGACGCTCGATCACTTCGAAACCGACCGAGCGGAAGACGTCTCCGTCGACGAGTACGAATCCGACCACGAGATGTCCTTCGAGTTCGAGGAAACGGATATCGACGGCGACGACATGGTTGAGCACCGTGATGGGAATCCCGATTCGGTGGCCAAGACTATAACCGAGTCCGAACCGGACGACCGAGCATCGACGGAGGCCACGAGGGGCGTGACCGACGCGGAAGACGGAAGCGATGCCGACGACGGGGCGGCCGAGACGGGAATCGAGTCCGGGTCGGAGGCCGACGACACGGACGCTGACGGGTCGTCGGACGACGAGTTTTCCTTCACTCGGTTCGACGACGAGTAAGACCGAGTCGACGGTCGAACCGTCACGTACTTTTCACCGCCGTCCTAAGCGCGGGTGATGGAACTGCTGGAGCGCCGACGGGCGCTGATCGAGGAGCGTCTCGTCGAGGTCGTCGAGGGGGTCGAACCCGAGACACTCAGCCAAGAGGTTCGCCACGTCGCGCTCTCGGGCGGGAAGCGCGTCCGACCGATGGTGACGTTATTGGCCTGTGAGACCGTCGGCGGACGGGCCGAGGACGCAGTCGAGTTCGGCGTCGGGATCGAACTCGTTCACGCGGCCTCGCTGGTCGTCGACGACATCATCGACCGCTCGGAGCTGCGACGCGGGACGACCAGCGCCTGGGCCGAGTTCGGTCATGGCCCGGCGATCATCACCAGCGATGGGCTGCTCGGAGAGGCGTTCGCCCTGTTTTCGGCCGATCCGAACGCGACCCGCGTCGTCGCCGAAGCGATGGTCGAACTCGGCATCGGCGAGGCGACCGAACTGTCCGCCGAGCCGACCAACGAGGAAGAGTACATGACCCTGGCGCGCCGCAAGACCGGGGCGCTGTTCCGGGCGGCGGCGGAACTCGGGGCGATCGCGGCCGACTCCGATCCCGTCACCGTCGAGGCGCTGGGCGAGTACGCCGAACGAGTCGGGATCGCCTTCCAGATCAGGGACGACGTGCTCGATGCCGTCGCCGATCCCGAGGAACTGGGCAAACCGACCGGCAACGACGCAGCACTCGAGCGCCCGTCGGTCGTTCAGGTGACGGATCTCACGCCCGAGGAGGCCAACGCTCACGCCCGGCGGGAAGCCGACCGAGCGATCGACGCCCTGGATCGAGTCGAAGTCGCCGATCCCGAGGCCCGACAGTATTTGCTCGATCTCGCGGAATTCGTCGTCGAACGCGAGCGATAAGCGGCGACTCGCCCCCGAAATCGGCGCGCACCGCCGTCGGGTGCGCGGGGATCGGGTCCCCGTCAGACGCGTTCGGCCCGCGTCCCCTCTTCGCGCTCCGGATCGCCGAACCACGATTCTGCGACGGCGAAGGTCAGCGTACTCATAATTCCGAGCAGCGTCCCTGCCGTCAGTGCCGTCGCGAGATAGGTGATGCCCACCTCCTCGAGGAAGAACGCACTCACCGCATAGAGGACGATCGCGATCGAGAGCACGTAGAAGGGGGCGTTGAGGTATCGCCACTCCAGCGAGCCGGCGATGTATTCGTCGGTGATCTGTCCAAGGCTGGTCGTCAGCCCCGCCGCGGCCAGCCAGAGAATCGAGCCGTTGACCAGTGCGGCGAGCATGACCGGGACCTCGAGATCGCCGGCGGTCGATCGTTGGACTCCCTCGAGCGTGTCGACCCCGCTGACGCCGCCGAGGACGAACAGCGCCGCGGCGACGACGTACGCCAGCAGCGTCGTTCGGCCGGCATACAGCGAGCGGCGGGCGCGTTCGACGGCGGTGTCCAGCCGGTCGCCGAGGCCGAGTCCGCGCGAGATGAGATAGAAGCCAAGCAGCGCGGACGTCATGCCCAGTACGAACCCCGGCATGTCCAGGACGGTCCCGATCAGCGCGAGCGGATAGATCAACAGGAGAATGCCGAGCGGGATGAGGACCGTCCCGCGCGTCTCGGGATCGTCTAACACCTGCTTGATCGTGTAGTACATCGACTCGAGGTCCTGTGCCTGCCGGACGACGACCCGCCGAACGCCGTCGATGGGGACACGCGAACGGATGATCGGGATGACGGACTCGTCCTGTGCGCCGTCCGTGACGACGAGGGTCGTGACGTCTTCCGCGGTCGAGAGGCTCGCGAGGACGGTGTCGACTTCGTCGCCGACTTCCCGGTTGGCGCTGACGTCGCCCTGATCGTTGCCGGTGACGACGGCGACTTCGACGTTCTCGTCGCGGTCGGCGAGATCGTCGTAGACGTGCAATCCCTGAAAGATGACGTTGACGTCGGAGTCCTCCGGATCCGCGGTGGCGAGTGCGACCGCTGCCTCCTCGACTGGAGCGCGGCCGATAACCGGCGTCGAGAAACCGGTCTTCCGGCCGAGATCGTCGTCGAGATCGACACAGAGGACCAACAGCATCGGGTCGTAGTTGTACGCCGCGGTATTTTTCTCTTCTGGGACGCCGAAACGGCGTCGATAGCAGTCGGAATCAGCCGGAGCCGTCCGTCCCGGCGTCGGACTCGTCGGGTATCGATCCGACGTCGGCGTCGGACGTCGTCACGTTCGTGATCTCGAACCGAGCACCGCCGGCCGATCCGTTCCGAGCCGTGACCGACCAGCCGTGAGCCTCGGCGATTTCCGCGACGATCGCCAACCCGAAGCCGGTCCCGTCCGGCTTCGTCGTATAGCCGAACTCGAACAGCGAGTCCGTATCGGCCGGCAGCCCCACGCCCGTGTCCTCGACGGAGAACCCGTGTCGGCTCGTCTCGTCGCCGGTCGACTCCCCATCAGCCGCGAGCGGACCGACGGTGACGACCAGCGGCTCCGTCTCGTCGGTTCCATGCTTGACCGAATTCCGAAACAAGTTCTCGAACAGCGTCCGAAGTCGAGCGTCGTCGCCGTACACTCGCATCTCGCCGTCGATCTCGAGACGAGCATCGCCGGTGTCGACGGTCGACCACGCGTCGCGGGCCACTCCGGCAAGCGGGAGCCATTCCCGCTCGCCGATCGTTTTGCCCTGCCGGGCCAACTGCAACAGCCCGTCGACGAGTTCCGCCATCCGCGACAGCGACCACTGCAATTCGTCGACGTGTCGACTGTCGAGTTGTTCCTCAAGGGGATCGAGATGACCCTGTGCGACGTTCAGCGGGTTTCGGAGGTCGTGGCTGACGAGGCTGGCGAACTGTTCGAGCCGGTCGTTCTGGCGCTCGAGTTCGCGTCGATAGCGCTCCTGTCGGGTGATATCGCGGAACGCGTGGACGGTTCCGGCGAACTCGCCGTCCTCGAGCGGAAGCAATTTCGTATGGACGTCGTAGATCCGTTCGTCGCCGTCGGGTCGACGAAAGCGAACCTTGTACGTGGCTTTCCCGTCGGTGTCCGCGGAGAGGAGCTGACGGACGGCCTCGATGTACTGATCGATCGTCGACTCGCGATAGTATCCGCGTTCGATGAGCGTCGGAAACGCCATCCCCAGGAGTTCGTCTTCGGACTCCTCGAATTCGGACAGATATTCGTCGTTCAGCCAGACGATGGTCCCGTCCGCATCGAGCACGAACAGCCCGAACGGTGCGGTCTCGAGGATCGTCTCGTCCCGGTAGCGTTCGCGGCGTCGTTCCCCGTGGCGTGTGAGTTCCCGAACGATGCCGATGGAGCCGGCGGGCTCGTCGTCGATCTCCAGCGGTGCGACACTCATCTCGCCGGCCCGTCGTCCATCCTCGGTTTCGAACGTACACTCGAAGCGTGATCTCTCCGGGGGCGCTGCTGTGGTCACTGGGTCCGGCGCATCGCTCGCACCCGCGGCCGTTTCGTCGGCGAGAAACGTCTCGATAGTCGACCCGAGCAGTCGCTCTCGGTCGTCCCCCAGCCAGTCGACCGCCGCGTCGTTTACCATCGTGATCGTCCCGTTCCGATCGAAGAGACAGATCGGGTCGGCAGCGTTCTCGACGATCGACCGGTACCGCTCGAGTTGCCGATCGACCGCCGCTCGACGGGCTTCCACACGGCGTTTCTCGACGGCGTTCTCGATTCGATGTGCGAGGACCGTATACTGGGCGGTGGCAGTTCCCTTTCGCAGGTAGTCGGTCACGCCGGCGTCGATCGCCTTGCGTGCGATTTCCCCCGGATCAGCGCCCGTAACCAGGAGAAACGGGACGTCCGGATCGCGGTCGCGGACGGCCTCGAAGAACTCGAGTCCGTTCATTCCGGGCATCTCGTAGTCGCTGATGAGACAGTCGATATCGACGTCGTCGAGGATCGCGAGCCCCGCACGCCCGCTGTCAGCGGTCGTTACGTCGAACTCGTCGTTCGTTCGCTCGAGGGCGGTCGCGAGGAAGTCGCGAACGCTCGGATCGTCGTCGACACACAGGACGTGGATCCTCGCTGACATCGGCTATTCTCCCTTCCGTCCCCATCGTATAATAACGTGTGGCCAGAAACGAGGTGTCGACACGATCCAGTCCACTGCAGTTTCGTACGGCTTTTGAGGCTCGGGTGGCTACGTTCCGTCGAATGATCTCGAAGGGCTGTGAGCAGTGTGCGAAAGGTGGCAAGATGGTGCTGTTCGTCTATGGCTACTGCGACCAGCGCGACTGCTTTTACTGCCCGCTCGGGGAGAACCGCAAGAACGTCACCGACGTCTACGCCAACGAGCGACTCGTCGAAACCGACGAGGACGTGCTCACCGAGGCCCACCGGATGGACGCGCTGGGTACGTCGATCACCGGCGGCGAGCCCCAGGAGGCGCTCGGTCGGACCTGTCACTACCTCGAGTTACTCAAAGACGAGTTCGGCGAGGACCATCACACCCACCTCTACACCGGTATCACCGGCGGCCGGGAGAACATGCGACGGCTCGCCGAGGCCGGGCTCGACGAGATCAGGTTCCACCCACCCTACGAACAGTGGGGCGATCTCCACGGCACAGAATGGGAGGAGATCCTCTATATCGCCCGCGAAGAAGGGCTCACCCCCGCGTTCGAAATCCCCGGTATCCGCCCCGAAGAGGAGTTCCTCGAACTCATCGACGAGGGCGCGGCCGAGTTCTGTAACGTCAACGAGTTCGAGATGAGCGACGGGAACTACCGCCGGATGCAGGAACAGGGGTACGAACTCAAGGAAGACCACATGAGCGCCGTCGACGGCTCCCGCGAGGAGATCCTCGACGTGATGGGCGACCACGAGAAGGTCTACTTCTGTACGTCCGTGTTCAAGGACGCGGCCCAGCATCGTCGCCGCCTCAAACGCATGGCCCGCAACATCCGCCGCGAGTTCGACGACGTCACCGACGACGGGACCCTCGTCTACGGCAAGACCCGCGCCGACCCCGCGGAGTTCGAGGCGCTGGGCGTCCCCGAGGAGTTCTATACCGTCAAACCAGACCACGTCGAGGTCGCCTGGTGGCTCTTAGAGGAGATGATCGAGGACGGCGACCTCGAGGACGGCGAGATCGTCGAGCAGTATCCGACCTACGACGGACAGGTCGTCGAGCGGACGCCGTTAGCGTGAGTACCGCGAGCGAGCGAAGCGAGTGAGGGGTTTTTTGGTGGAGATTTTTCGAGGAGGGTGAACGCAGTGAACCTGACGAGAAAAAGGTCCACGTGGCAGGTCGTCGAGCGGACGCCGTTAGCGTGAGTACCGCGAGCGAGCGAAGCGAGTGAGGGGTTTTTTGGTGGAGATTTTTCGAGGAGGGTGAACGCAGTGAACCTGACGAGAAAAAGGTCCACGTGGCAGGTCGTCGAGCGGACACCGCTAGGTAGGACCGCGAGCGGACCGGATTCGAATCGGTTGTACACGCTATAACGATCGTCCCACAGCGTGCAACCCCCCGAATATGGCCGTCTCAAAACTCTCGTGTCCCGTTCATCGCCGAGCGAGTCGGTGCCGCTTATCCGGGTTGTAATAATGGCGGGTGTCCCGAAATGAGCGGCTACGATGAAATCCCGAACCTAGCAGTCGTCGCGGTTGCACTGCTCGTCGCCCTCTCCGGGTGTAGTGCTCTCGGTGGCTCTCAGACGGCTGACCCAGCGACCGAGTCCGATTCGGAGCCAGTGAACGAAACCGAGTCGGAAGCGAACGGCTCCGACGACACCAGCGACGACATCGAATCGAACGGGACCGAGAACGACACGGATGACGGAACCGAGAACGGCACGGACGACGGAGATGACACCGCGGATGCGGAGTGGTCCCCGCCCGAGGAACCGAACCGTCCGATAGAAGACGAACGCGAGGATCGAATCGAATCCGTCGAGTTCGTCGACAAAGAACCCGCAGCGAGTGGCGACGGCTACTCGAACTTCAACCTCGAGGTCGTTGCCAACACCAGCATGGAGGACGTCGATCCGCCAGAACACGGTGACGTGGAGGGTGAGCCGTACTTCTTCGTCAAGATCAACGAGGACGAACAGAAGCTAATCGAGCGAACGGATGAGGTTCGCATGGAAGAGAACGGGACGTTCCACATCGACGTTCGACCGGCCGGTATCGAAGAGTTCGGTGCGGGCTCGTTGGCCGTCGAGGTCTTCCTGATGGACGAGGACAAAGACTGGGACGACATCTACGACTCCGTCGGCAGGGACATCCAGTACAACCCGGACGCGGACGACTCGTCCAGCATCGAGGACGGGTCGGAGACCAGCGAGAACTGAGCCTGCCGGCGGATCGACCGTCCCGGACCGAGACGATCACTCCACCTCGGTCGGATCGACGCCCGGCAGCGTGATGAGGTTTTCCCGGCCGATCCGGAGCTTCTCGATCTCGTCGTCGTCGTCCATCTTCGAGAGGAGCTGTGAGACCTTGGCGTTCGACCAGCCGGTCTCCGTGACGATTGAGGCCTGTTTCATCCGACCGCCGTTTCGTTTGAGCAATCGAAGGACGCGTTCCTCGTCGCTTAACAGTTCGGGGTCGATTTCGTCGTCGACCGATTCCTCGAACTCGAGGTGGGTGCCCGATCCGCCGTCGGTATCGGCGGCTGCGGGCGAGTCGACCGCCGCGTTGGCGACCGGTTCGGCGCTCCCATCGCCGTGGGTCGTGGTCCCATCGGAACCGTTCCCGTCACGTTCGCGGGGATCGAGTCGCTTCAACAGCCCGAGTGGCCCGGTGGTTGCGAGCGACGCCAGCGGATCGGTCGCCCCCTCCCGGTCGCCGTCGGTCTGTCGCCTCGCGAGGACGTAGCCGCCAGCCCCGATGAGGGCGACGACTCCGAGAAGCGCAGCGATCAGCACGGTCGTATTCGAACTCGGCGAGTTCGGGCCAGCCCCCTGAAGGAGCGTGATCTCGAGGCCGTCCTCCTCGAAGTGATGGGGGCCATTCCAGACGAGCGCGCTATTTTCGGTTCCTGTCGGCGCGTCGACGAAGCCGTAGTTCTCCGGGGGTTCGATGACGAGCCGTTGCCAACTGGCTAACGACTCGAACAGGAGTCCCTCGGTCGTCTGGAAGCTGTCGCCGACGCGAATCCGATCCCCGTCGACGGTTCCGAAGTTCGTCCAGGTGAACGAATACGAAAGGACACCAATTCGGACATCGTCGCCGTTCGTGGCCGGTTCTTCGTCGGTCTCGAGGGGGTCGATCCGTGCCTCGTCCCAGCCGGCGTTCTCGACGCTCATCTCGCGGCTGTTCGAGTCGGCAACGCGGCTCGCGTACCGGTCGAACACTCGCGGATCGTACTGTGGGTCCCGCTGGCCCGCCATGACCGCGTCGGCGTACTCGTGGAAGGTTTCGGCCTCGGAGTCGTCGGTCACGAGGAACCGGCTTTCGATATACCATTCCGCATCGCCATCGTCGGTGATGCGAACCCGGATCACCTGCCGCGTCTCGGGACTCTCGAGGGGCGGTGAGGACGATTGGAGGGCCGATACCGACTCTGGCTGCTCGAGGGCTAAGGCTGGGGAGGGAGACGTCGGCGGGGACCGCTCACCAGTCGTCGACGCAGGCGTCGACGGTGTGGCGGCGGTCACTGCCCCCAGACTGGACGTAGCGAGGAGGACTGTGAGGGCGAGTGCGGCGGCGGTGGACATCCGCATGTGTACCAATTGGGTGGTTTCCACGGGGAAAAAACACTTTCCATCGAAAATAAACCCCTTCTAGCGCGCCTGAACGGCGTAACATGTCGCAATCGGGTCTGTAGTGGGCGTCTCCGGGCCTGACCGATAGACGACCAGTTTTTGTATCAGGAGGCCATACGGTGTGGCGATGAACAACGCGATGCCTGCCCTCCTCGCGTTCCTCCTCGTCCTCTCGCTGCCTGCGATGACCGTCGTCGCAGCGGCCCCTGACGGCGAGCGCGTCGACGGATCGGCGGCGGCCCTCCAGCAGGAACTCCCGTATGAAACGGCCCCGGTCGAGGCCGAGAACACGACCAACCGTCTCCCCTTGACCGGTGACGTCAGAAGCGAGCACACCGACTACGGGAGCGGCCTCGGGCTGGTTTTCGCGAGTGCCGACGACGAACTCAGGCTCGACCACGAGCAGTACACGCTCGTCGACGACGAGTTCGACGATGCAACCACTGAGCAGCAAGCAGCGATGGTCCAGCAGGCCTACGAGCGTATCAACGAACGGGCCGACGAACTCGAGCAACGCGAGCGCGAGGCAGTCCGAGCATACGCAGCCGGCGAGCAATCGACGAACGAACTCCTCCAGACGTTGCTGCGAAACCACAAGGAGGCGGCGATGCTGGCCGATACCCTCCGGGACCTCGAGGGGCACGCAAGCCGGGTTTCCGGATATTCGCTGCCGGCTGACTACTCCGACTACAAGGCCCTGGAGTACCACCGAACGCCGCTCCGAGAGAACCTCGAAGCACTCACCGATCGCCCGACGCGTGGGAGCGGACTCGGCGTGACCGTCTCGGCTTCACAGACGGGGTACAGCCTCGGGATGATGGACGGGGATCAGTACCTCGTCGAAACGGCTCGGTTCGATAACCGGGACGGAACGGACTCGGAACGGCTGCAACACAGCGACGCCTACGATTACACCGGTGAGCTCTATCCGTGGGCGACCGAAGACGGTCCCCACTTCCAGGACAACAGTCCGGACCACTACTGGGCCGAGACGGGACACGATCAGGGCCGGCTCGATTTCTACTTCAACAGCCAGACCGGAAACGTCTATCGCGAGACACAGGAACTGACCGCACAATCGCTCCCCGTAACGGAAGAGACGACGGGGTCCAGTGACGGGCTCGAGCTGTCGATCAACGAGACGCCGCCGGCGGAGAACGTTAACAGTCCGATCGAAGTGACGGTGACCGACCAGGCGACCGGCGAACCCGAGCAGGCAACCATCATCATTGACGGGATCGAAATCGGGAAAACCGACGAGGACGGGTCGCTGTGGATCGTTCCAACCATCGGCCAATCAGAGCTGACGGCACGGACTGCAAACGGGACCGTCAACGCGACGATCACGTCCTAATTCGGTGTCCGGACGGAGTCACGATTCGGCTTCGACCCGGGAACGTGTTGTTCCACGTCAGAGTGGACTGTCATTTATACGCGAAGGAGCGGCCAGAGCGATACGTGATCCCAAAGCGGTTCCGTCCCCGACGACGCCCCACTTCGAGCGCGCCACGTGCGGTGAGCCCGCTCGTCGGCGTCCTCGCGTTGCTCGCAATTACCGTCTGCCTGGCGACGGTGGTCGCGGTCGGCGTCGGTGCATGGTCACTCGAGGCTCCCGGTCCGACGGCGGCGTTCGAACTCTCGGCCGACGGCGACCGCTCCTCGATCACGATCGAGCACGTCGCCGGTGAGTCCGTCGACGTCGAGGCACTCTCGGTGACGATCGCGATAAACGGGACGGAGCTCACCGAACAGCCCCCCGTCCCGTTCGTCGGCGCGAGCGGGTTCGATGGCTCACCTGGGGGCCCGTTCAATCGGGAAGCCGATCCGGAGTGGACGGCGGGAGAACGGGCCAGCGTGTCCGTCGCCGAGACGAACTCCCCGACGCCCGAGACGGACGATTCGATCACCGTCTCGCTCGACGTCGATGGCCGCCGGATCGCCGAACTCGAGACGACGGTCCGATGAGGTCCGCTCGGCTCCGGGCCGTCACTCGGGTGCGCGCCCGATCGTCGTGATCGCGACGTCGGGGTCGTAGGACGGACCCATGAACGCGTGTTTCACGTCCTCGAAGCCGGCGGTTTTGAACATCTCGTCGGCCTCGTACTCGTCGTAAAAGAGCATGATCGAGTCGGCCAGGAGTTGGCTGACGACGTTGTCGGGATAGTTCGGGCCGACGACGAGCACCTGGCCGCCGGGTTTGAGCACGCGACGGAATTCCCGCAGCGCGAGGATCGGGGTCGGCCAGTACTCGATCGAACCCGACGACCAGACGACGTCGAACGTGTCCGTCGCGAACGGCAGCCGTTCGGCGTCGCCGCGGTGGAAGTGAACCGGCGGTGCCCGTTTGCCGAACTTCTCGTAGGCCTGTTCGAGTTGATGTTCGCTCTGGTCGAGCGCGTAGACCTCGTCGACGTGCTCGAGCAGTCCCTCGGTGGCGAAGCCGGTGCCACAGCCGACGTCGAGGACCGTCATGTCGTCCTCGATGTCGAGCAACGAAAGCGCCGCGGTGCGCATGTCCTCGGTCCAGATGAACGGGTTCACCTGATCGTAGACCCGTGAAAGGTACTTATAGAACAGTCGAGCACGGGCCTTGTTCTCGAGAAGTCCCATTAGTGAAGCGTTTCGATCGGATCGGCATATGTCTGCCGTTCCCGGCGCTGTGAGGGGGAAGTAAAACGCAATTATCGTCCGTTCGGGCTCGGATCGCGCTGAGTCACTTTCGCAACTACCATATACGCGCTCTAGCAAACGTCCGACTGCTTAGAATATGCCGAGGCCAGAGGTTCTCGAACGAATTAAGTCGGCGGAGGAAGAGGCCGACGAGATCGTCGCATTGGCAGACAACGACCGCGACGAGCGGATAGCCGAGGCCCGGGAACGTGCCGAGGAGATTCGCACGGAAGCGGAACAGGAGGCCAGGGAGCTCAAAGAGCGCCGCCTGGAGGAGGCTCGCGAGGAGATCGATGCGGAGTGCGAGCAGGTCCTCGAAGCAGGCGAACAGGAGCGTGAGCAACTCGCCGAGCGCGCCCGGAAACGGGTCGGCGACGTGACCGACCACGTCGTCGACCTGTTCCAGGAGGACGTCCATGCTCAGACCTGAGCGTATGAGCAAGGTCTCGGTGACCGGTTCCAGGCGCGTCATGCCTACGGTCATCGAGGCGGTCCACGAGCTGAGTCTCGTCCACCTCTCGGACTACGACGGCTCTTGGGACGGATTCGACAACGGCAACCCGATGACGGGTGCCGACGACGCATCCGAGAAGCTGGTGACCGTCCGCGCCCTCGAGAGTACCCTCGAGCTATCGGCCGACGAGGCCGATCCGGGGACGCTCGAGGAGGGCTGGGAAGACCGGCTCGAGGAGATCCGAACGCGGATCAACGACCTCGACGACCGCCGCGTGGAGATCAACGACGAACTGCGGCAGGTCGACGAGAAGATCGACCGCGTGGCACCCTTTGCGGAACTCGGTATCGACCTCGACCTGCTGTCGGGGTACGAGACGGTCGATGTGCTCGTCGGTGAGGGCCCCCTCGAGGAAGTCGAGGCGGCCGTCGACGCGTCCGACGACGTTCGGGCGTTCGAGACGTTCACCGGTGGCGACGTCGTGGCTATCGTGGCCGCGCCCGCCCAGGGAGCCGACGAGGAGCCGATCGACGACGCCCTGGTCGGCGTCGAGTTCACCCGCTATGAAGTGCCCGACACCGAACAGAGTCCCGAGGACTACGTCGCGGACCTCGAGAGCCGAAAGCGGGACCTCGAGTCCCAACTCGAGGAGATCGACGCGGAGCTCGCGGAGATCAAACAGGAGGAAGCGGCCTTCCTCCTGCGAGTCGAGGAGGAGCTGACGATCGAGGTCCAGCAGGCGGAAGCGCCGCTGCAGTTCGCGACGACCGACCACGCGTTCGTCGCGGAGGGCTGGCTCCCGACCGAGGAGTACGACCGGCTCGTCGCGACGCTGAACGATGCAGTCGGCGACAGCGTCGAGGTCGAAGAACTCGTCCGCGCCGACTACAACGACGAAGGGTATCCGACGCGGACGGAAGACGTCGACCACGGCGGCTCCGGCGGTGCCGAGGAAACGACCGAGGCGGAAGAACGGGAGGCCGCGACGCAAGAGGCGATCGCCGACGGCGGTACGACCGCTGCCAGCGGCGACGTCGTGACGATGGTCGACGAACCGCCGGTCATCCAGGACAACACCGGCCCTGCGAAGCCGTTCGAGTTCCTGCTCCGGTTGATCGATCGACCCAAGTACAGCGAACTCGACCCGACGATCGTCCTGCTGTTGACGTTCCCGGCGTTCTACGGCTTCATGTTGGGCGACCTCGGCTACGGGATGATCTACACGGCCGTCGGCTTCCTCATGTACAGCCGATTTGACGAGGACATCATCCGAAGTCTGGGTGCGATCGGCATGTGGGCCGGTGGGTTCACGATGCTGTTCGGCGTCCTCTACGGCGAGTTCTTCGGGATGCACTTCCTGGGAGAAGTCGTCTTCGGTGGCAGCCCGCCGTTGCACAAGGGTCTCCAGCCCGTGTACGCGAACTACGGACAGACGTGGCTGATGGTGAGCGTCCTGATCGGACTGGCCCACCTTACCCTCGGGTACGCCTTCGGCTTCTTCAACGATCTCGATCACGGCGTCACCGACGCGTTCCTCGAGAACGGCTCGTGGGCGCTGCTCATGGTCGGCGTCTGGGTCTGGATCTTCAGTCGCCACGGTGAGGGCGTCAAGCCGGACTTCCTGTACACCTCGTTCGGGACCGGCTCCGAGGCGGCGTTCGAACTCGGCTTCACCGGCTTCGCGACGGAGGTCGGACTCTACGCCGGCCTCCCGATCGCCGCGATCGGATTCGTGACGATGGTCTACGGCGAAGTCAAACACTACGGCGTCCTTGGCATCATCATCGGCGGGCTCGAGAGCTTCAACGTCCTCGGAGACGTGCTCTCGTACCTGCGGATTGCGGCGGTCATCCTGGCGAAGGCGGGCATGGCGTTCGTCGTCAACATGCTCTTCTTCGGGGTGTACGTCGTCGAGACCGATCACGGCGCGGAGTGGCACTTCGGTACCAGCCACGCGCCCCAGTACATGCTCGAACAGGGGACCTACCACGGTCACGAAGTGTCCGAGGTCATGTTCGGCGGCCTGCTCCACGGCGGTCTCGTGATGGCCATCCTCGGCGTGGTCATCCTCGTCGTGGGTCACATCGTCGTCCTCCTGCTCGGCATTACGAGTGCCGGCCTGCAGGGGATCCGTCTCGAGTACGTCGAGTTCTTCAATCGGTTCTACGAGGGCGGTGGCCGGACGTTCGAACCCTTCGGTGGGATTCGATCCGACGACGACTGACGTCGTCGGCCACCATGCCCCGGACTCGTTGCGCGTGGTAATCAGGCACGCATTCCGGGACCTTCATCGAAAGGGTAATACCTCTGGATAGCGAGTATTAACGGCTACGCCGGTGAAATCGGCGGTTTAGTTTGGGAAGTTTTAAGAACACGCTGGGGAGTAGTACCACCTGTCCGGTTGCAAAACCACGAGGAAACTCAATCATGACAATCGAAACTCTACCCGAGGTCGCATTTGCACTGAACAGTTTCGCAGAGAACGTCGTACTGCAGCAGGGTGGCGGTGGCCCGATGCTCGAGCAGGGAGGGGCTGCGGCGATCGGTATCGGTCTCGCAGCTATCGGCGCGGGCTATGCGGAGCGAGCGATCGGTGCGTCGGTCGTCGGGGCACTCGCCGAGGACTCCATCTCGCCGGGTATCGGGATTCTCCTGACGGTCCTGCCCGAGACGCTCGTGATCTTCGCACTGGTCGCGCTCTTCGTCTAAAGCGTCCCCATCGAACTTTCTTACAATGAGTCTGGACACAGTCGTTGAGGACATTCGAGAAGAGGCTCACGCGCGTGCGGAGGATATCCGCAGTGAGGGCGAAACGCGCGCCGAAGAGATCGAGTCAGCCGCCCGAGAGGACGCCGACGAGATCATCGCCGACGCCGAAGCCGAGGTCGAGAGCGAGATCGAGCAGTTGCGCGAACAGCGACTCTCCAGCGCGAAGCTGGAGGCGAAACAGAAACGACTGGAGGCACGCCGCGACGCCCTCGCGGAGGTCCGTGACGCGGTCGAGGACGAACTCGCTGCCCTCGAGGGAGACACCCGCGAATCCCTCACTCGTGACCTGCTCGAGGCGGCGACGGTCGAGTTCGACGAGGGCGACGACGTCACCGTCTACGGCCGCAGCGACGACGCGGAGTTGCTCGAATCGATCCTCGAGGAGTACGACGGCTACGAGTACGCCGGCGAGTACGATTGTCTCGGCGGCGTCGTCGTCGAGAGCGACCAGTCCCGTGTCCGCGTCAACAACACGTTCGACTCGGTGCTCGAGGACGTATGGGAAGACAACCTCCAGGAAATCAGCAACAGACTCTTCGAGCAATGAGTACGGGTGCCTCGAATCCGGAGTACGTGAACGCTCGCGTTCGCTCGCGTCGAGCGGCGATGTTGTCCGACGAGGATTACCGAAAGCTGATCCGGATGGGGCCGAGCGAGATCGCGCGGTTCATGGAGGAGACGGAGTACGAGCGCGAGATCAACGAACTCGGGACGCGGTTCTCGGGCGTCGACCTGATCGAGTACGCGCTCAACCGCAACCTCGCGAAGCACTTCGACGACTTGCTCGAGTGGTCGGAGGGGAAACTCTACGACCGCATCGTTCGGTACCTCCGGAAGTTCGACGTCTGGAACCTGAAGACGATCATCCGTGGTATCTACACGGATACCGACCCCGAAGAGATCCGGACGGATCTCATTCGCGCCGGCGAACTCGACGACGGGACGATCGATCGGTTGGTCGAGGTCGACTCGATCGAGGACGTCATCGAACTGCTCGATGGGACGATCTTCGCCGAGCACCTCGAGGTCGCCTTCGAAGAGTACGAAGAGAGTGGCGCGCTCGTCCCCCTCGAGAACGCGCTCGATCGGGCGTTCTACGAGAACTTGCTCGCGGATCTCGGCCGGCCCCAGGAGGGGCCGGAAGCGAAGTACGTCGAGTTCCTCGAGGCCGAGATCGACTTCCGGAACGCCCGGAACGCGTTGCGTCTCGCGCGAAGCGGTTCGGATCTCGATCCCGCGGCCTACTACATCGAGGGCGGCGTGTTGTTCGACGAGTCGGATCTGAACCGGTTGGTCGGTGACTACGACGCCCTCGTCGATCACATCGCCGAGAACAAACGCTACGGCGACCGCCTCTCGGGGGCGCTCGACCGACTGCGGGATGCTGACAGCCTTATACAGTTCGAGCACGCACTTGACGCTGCGTTGCTCGAGTACGCGGATCTGCTTTCGAGCGTGTATCCGACCTCGATCTCACCCGTTCTGTCGTTCGTTCTCGGGAAGGAACGCGAGGTCGAGAACATCCGCGCCATCGCGCGGGGTCGCGAGGTCGGACTCGACGAAACCGAGATCGAAGAGGAGCTGGTGATCCTATGAGCCAGGAAATCGCGGTCGTTGGCAGTCCGGAGTTTACGACCGGCTTCCGCCTCGCTGGCGTCCGCCGGTTCGAGAACGTCCCGGACGACGAGAAGGACGAACGGCTGGACGACGCTGCAACGGCAGCCCTCGAAGACGAGGGCGTCGGGATCGTCGTCATGCACGACGACGACCTCGAGCACCTGTCGCGAAACGTTCGCCAGGAAGTCGAAACGAGCGTCGAGCCGGTCGTCGTCACGATCGGCAGCGGTACGGGAGGCGGCGGGCTGCGCGACCAGATCAAACGCGCGATCGGGATCGACCTGATGGACGAGGACGAAGACAGCTAAACTATGAGCCAGGCAGAAGACATCGAATCCGTCGACGAAGACGGTGTAATCGAAAGCGTGAGCGGTCCCGTCGTGACCGCCACGGACCTCGACGCCCGGATGAACGACGTCGTCTACGTCGGCGACGAAGGACTGATGGGCGAGGTCATCGAGATCGAAGGGAACCTGACCACGATTCAGGTCTACGAGGAAACCTCCGGCGTCGGCCCGGGCGAACCCGTCCAGAACACGGGCGAACCCTTGAGCGTCGACCTCGGACCGGGCATGATGGACTCCATCTACGACGGCGTCCAGCGGCCACTGGACGTCCTCGAGGACAAGATGGGGACGGCGTTCCTCGACCGCGGGGTCGACGCCCCCGGAATCGACCTCGAGAAGAAGTGGGAGTTCGAACCCACCGTCGAGGAAGGCGACGCGGTCGAACCCGGCGACGCCGTCGGTGTCGTCGAAGAGACCGTCACCATCGACCACAAGGTCATGGTGCCCCCGGACTACGAGGGCGGTGAAGTCACCGCGATCGAGAGCGGCGAGTTCACCGTCGAGGAGACGGTGGCCGAACTCTCGAGCGGCGAAGAGATCCAGATGCACCAGGAGTGGCCGGTCCGAGAGGCCCGCCCCGCCGGTGACAAGGAGACGCCGACCGAGCCGCTGGTAACGGGCCAGCGCGTCCAGGACGGCCTCTTCCCGCTCGCGAAAGGCGGAACGGCGGCGATTCCCGGTCCGTTCGGATCCGGGAAGACCGTCACCCAGCAGCAACTCGCCAAGTGGTCCGACGCGGACATCGTCGTCTACATCGGCTGTGGCGAGCGCGGCAACGAGATGACGGAAGTCATCGAGGACTTCCCGGAACTGCCGGACCCACAGACCGGGAACCCGCTGATGGCCCGGACCTGCCTCATCGCCAACACGTCGAACATGCCCGTCGCGGCCCGCGAATCCTGTATCTACACGGGCATCACGATCGCGGAGTACTACCGTGACATGGGCTACGACGTCGCGCTGATGGCCGACTCCACCTCGCGGTGGGCCGAGGCCATGCGGGAGATCTCGAGTCGACTCGAGGAGATGCCCGGCGAAGAGGGCTACCCCGCGTATCTGGCTGCCGCGCTCTCCGAGTTCTACGAGCGCGCCGGCAAGTTCCAGCTGATCAACGGCGGCGAAGGGTCGATTTCGGTCGTCGGAGCGGTCTCGCCGCCGGGCGGTGACTTCTCCGAGCCGGTTACCCAGAACACGCTGCGTATCGTCAAGACGTTCTGGGCGCTGGACGCCGACCTCGCGGAACGTCGGCACTTCCCCTCGATCAACTGGAACGAGTCCTACTCGCTGTACAAGGACCAGCTCGACCCGTGGTGGGAGAGCAACGTCGCCGGCGACTGGGCGGAGACCCGCCAGTGGGCGGTCGACGTACTCGACGAGGAGGACGAGCTCCAAGAGATCGTCCAACTCGTCGGCAAGGACGCGCTGCCGGAGGACCAGCAGCTGACCCTCGAGGTCGCACGCTACCTGCGTGAGGCGTGGCTCCAGCAAAACGCGCTCCACGACGTCGACACCTACTGCGAACCCGAGAAGACCTACCGGATGCTCGGCGCGATCCAGACGTTCAACGACGAGGCCTTCGAGGCACTCGACGCCGGTGTGCCACCCGAGGAGATCACGGACGTCGACGCTGCGCCACAGCTCAACCGGATGGGCACGGCCGAGGAGTGGGAGGAGTTCATCGACGAGATCGAGAACGACCTCAAAGAACAACTACGAGCACTGTACTAACGATGAAAGAGTACCAGACTATCACGGAAATCAGCGGTCCGCTGGTGTTCGCCGAGGTCGACGAGCCGGTCGGTTACGACGAAATCGTCGAGATCGAGACCGAGGACGGGCGAACGCTGCGCGGCCAGGTGCTGGAATCGAGCGAAGGAATCGTCTCGATCCAGGTGTTCGAAGGCACGGGCGGGATCGACCGCAACGCCTCCGTTCGCTTCCTGGGCGAGACGATGAAGATGCCCGTCACCGAGGATCTGCTCGGACGGGTGCTCGACGGCTCCGGCAACCCGATCGACGGCGGTCCGGAGATCGTCCCCGACAAACGACAGGATATCGTCGGCAAGGCGATCAACCCCTATTCGCGTGAGTACCCAGAGGAGTTCATCCAGACCGGCGTCTCCGCCATCGACGGCATGAACACGCTGGTTCGGGGGCAGAAGCTCCCGATCTTCTCCGGCTCGGGGCTTCCACACAACGAACTCGCACTCCAGATCGCCCGTCAGGCGACCGTCCCCGAAGAGGACGAGTCCGGCGAGGGCTCGGAGTTCGCAGTCATCTTCGGTGCGATGGGAATCACCGCCGAGGAGGCAAACGAGTTCATGGACGACTTCGAACGGACGGGCGCGCTCGAGCGCTCGGTCGTCTTCATGAACCTCGCGGACGACCCCGCAGTCGAGCGACAGGTCACGCCGCGACTCGCGCTCACCACGGCCGAGTATCTGGCCTTCGAGAAGGACTACCACGTGCTGGTCATCCTGACGGACATGACCAACTACTGTGAGGCACTGCGCGAGATCGGTGCCGCACGCGAGGAGGTCCCGGGCCGCCGTGGCTACCCCGGTTACATGTACACCGACCTGGCACAGCTCTACGAGCGCGCCGGTCGAATCGAGGGCAAGGAAGGCTCGGTCACGCAGATTCCGATCCTGACGATGCCCGGCGACGACGACACGCACCCGATTCCGGACCTGACCGGGTACATTACCGAGGGCCAGATCATGATGGATCGGGACCTCAACAGTCAGGGGATCGAGCCGCCGGTCAACGTCCTGCCCAGCCTCTCGCGGCTGATGGACGACGGGATCGGCGAGGGCCTGACCCGCGAGGACCACGGCGACGTCTCCGACCAGATGTACGCCGCCTACGCGGAGGGTGAGGACCTGCGTGACCTCGTGAACATCGTCGGTCGCGAAGCGCTGTCCGAGCGGGACAACAAGTTCCTCGACTTCGCCGACCGCTTCGAGGCGGAGTTCGTCCAGCAGGGGTACGACACCAACCGCTCGATCGACGACACGCTTGAGGTCGGCTGGGACCTGCTCTCGGACCTGCCCAAAGAGGCGCTCAACCGCATCGACGAGGACCTCATCGCGGAACACTACCGCGAAGACGAATCGGCCGAAGCCGTACAGGCCGACTGACGCTCACTCGCTTTTCACCGCCGCTCCGTTTCTTCGACTCGAGCCACTGGGAGTCGCCGGTACTCGAGTCTTGTTTTCGCGCACGCGAGCAATACGCTCGGCGTCGAACCGGCAGCGCCATCGTAGACGTGTCGATGAACGCTCCCCCGCAGCCGTGGCTGTCACAGGGGGCGGAAATAGCGCTGGTCGACCCCGACGGCGGGACCGACTCGAAGGTCGGCCTCAAGCGGTCGAGACCGTTTCGATACATCAGCTATCCTGACTATCACTGCGTGAAACAGGGGGAAAGGATCGTATGGATCGTCGATGAAGCGCGCTATGTATGCACAAACCACTGCTCGTGCCGGAGTTCCTCGACCGGGCGCGGACCCATTACGGCGACGAGGAGGCCGTCGTGGCGACGACGGGCGAACGGTTCACCTACGACGACCTCGGCGAGCGCGCCGATCGGTTCGCGGCGGCGTTGCAGGAACGGGGGATCGAGAAGGGCGACCGCGTGGCCGTCTTGGATCCGAACACCCACTACCACCTCGAGGCGGCCTACGGGATCATGCAACTCGGGGCGGTTCACACCCCGCTGAACTACCGGCTCACGCCCGACGACTTCGAGTACATCCTGTCGGACGCGGACGTCGACGCGATCTACGCCGATTACGAGTTCGCCGACAGGATCGAGGCGATCCGCGACGAGGTGCCGACGGAGACGTTCATCACGAACGACACCACCGAAGTGACGGGAGAGTGGGAGTCGTTCGACACCGTCCTCGAGGACGCCGGTCCCGACTACGACCGCCCCGAGATGGTCGAGGACGAGATCATCACGATCAACTACACCTCGGGAACGACGGGCGATCCGAAGGGAGTCTGCCGAACGCATCGCTGTGAGACGATCCACGCCTACTTGCTGGTCGGCCATCAGGAGATCACGGACGACGACGTCTACCTGTGGACGCTGCCGATGTTCCACGCGAACGGCTGGGGCCACATCTTCGCGGTAACGGGAATCGGCGCGAAACACGTCTGTACGCGCGGCATCGACGCGGGGGAAATCTTCGAGACCGTGCGATCCGAGGACGTCTCGTACATGTGCGGTGCGCCGACGGTGTTGAACATGCTGATCGACCACTACGAAGAGCACGAGCCGGAGACGACCGGCGAGCGGGACGTTCGACTCGCGACAGCGGGCAGTGCGCCGCCGGAGGCGACCATCCGGACCGTCGAGGACGAGTTCGGCTGGTATCTGAAACACGTCTACGGCGCGACCGAGACCGGGCCGCTGATCACGACCTCCGACGCGCGCCGACACTTCGCGGACGACAGCGGCGACCGATTCCGGATCAAGAAACGGCAGGGACTGGCCTATCTCGGAACCGAAATCCGCGTCGTCGACGAGGACGGGGAGGACGTTCCCCACGACGACGAAACCCTCGGCGAGGTCGTCGTCCGTGGCAACCAGATCATGGAGAAGTACTGGGAGAAACCCGAGGCGACCGAGGAAGCCTTTACCGACCGACTCGAGGGCTACTACCACACCGGCGACCTCGCGACGATCGACGAGAACGGCATGATCGCGATTCAGGATCGGAAGAAGGACATCATCATTTCGGGCGGGGAGAACATCTCGAGTATCGAACTCGAGGATACCCTGTTCGACCACCCCGAGGTATCGGACGTGGCGGTGATTCCAGCGCCCAGCGATGAGTGGGGCGAGACGCCGAAGGCGTTCGTCGTCCCGGACAGCGATGATCCGGCCGATCCGGATGTGACGGAACGCGACCTCGAGGCCTTCACGCGGGAGAACCTCGCGGGGTACAAGACCGTCCACCGGGTCGAGTTCGTCGAGGAACTGCCGACGACCGCGACGGGCAAAGTGCAGAAATACGAACTCCGTCAGGAGGAGTGGGAGGACGAAGAACGAATGGTCGGACAGGGGTGAGCCCCATCCGCGAAGCGAACCGTTCTCATACCGTTTGCCGGCCGCGGTTCGATCGAACCGTACGAACGCGTTCCCGAGCGATGTGTTTCGCTCTGGGACACTATATAGCGTCACATTTCTAACATAGCAACGGCTTAGTGTCTCTTGTCGGCTTGCGTATCTATGTCCGAGTCGACAGGGACGACACGGCGATCGGTGCTTGCGAGTGGCGTGACTGCGAGTACGCTCTCGGTTGCGGGATGTCTGGGCGATTTCGTCGGTGGGGGCGGCGGCCAGACCTACACGGTCGGCCACGGCGAGTACGAAACCGACGTCGACTCCGCGGCGTTTCCCGAGGAGCTACAGATCTACTGCGTCCAGACCGGGTGGTCGAACTGGGGGGCCGTCATGGAAGCCTTCGAAGAGGAGTATGGCATCCCACTCTACGACGCGCAGGGATCGTCGGGTGAGGCCCTCGAGGACATGCGGGCCAACGCGCAGAACCCGACCCACTCGGCGTACAACGGCGGCTACTCCTTTGGCCTCGAGGCGATGAACGACGAGTTGACGACCGAGTACAAGCCGGCGAACTGGGACGTGGTCCCCGACGATCTGAAGACCGACAACGGCCACGTGACCGCGACGCGGCAGATGACGACCGCGGTGACCTACCGGGCCGACGTCTACGAGGAGCGGGGGCTGGACGCCCCCGAAACGTGGGAGGACCTGAAACATCCCGACATCGCGAAGGACCTGGCCTTTACGCCGCCACACACCGCCAACGGGCAGGCCTCCGCACTGTCGGTCAACCGGGCCTACGGCGGCGATCTGGATAACCTCGATCCGGTCATCGAATACCACGAGACGATCGCCGAGCACGGCGCGGACTTCCGCCGCAACGTCGAGGGACCGATGACCGCCGGCGAGATCTCGACGGTCGTCGAGTACGACTACACCGGGCTGAACCTCAAGTACAACAACGAGGAGTTCGACGAGGGCCAGATCGAGGTCGCGATCCTCGAGGGGCCCGAGGGCGAACCGGGCGCGATGAACGTCCCCTACGGCTACGCCCTGTTGCGAAACGCGCCAAATCCCGAGGCGGCGAAGCTGTTCATGGACTACGTCCTGACCGAGGACTGCCAGAAGCTGTTCTTCGACGCCTACGTCCGTCCGATCCGGGCGAACGAGGTCGACCAGCCCGACGAGTTCCCCGAGCAGTCGTCCTACGAGGCGGCCGGGTTCACCGTCGACCAGCAGACCCTCGTCGAGAAGCAAGCCGACATTCAGGAGGAACTCGTCGACCGAACCCCGCTGCAGGGAGCCCAGTGATCGCGGATGTCGGTCCGGAAATCGGCGACGGCGTCGGTTCGTCGAGTCGCGACGCTCGCGTCGACGACCGCCCGTCCGACGACCGAACGCGAGCGGGAACGCCGGCGGATCGCGATCACGTGTCTGCCCTTCTTCGTCCTCGCGACGGTCGCAGGATTCGTCCCGCTCGCGATGCTGGCACGGATCAGCCTCGCCGAGGACACGGTCTGGATGACGGGCTGGTCGCTCGAGGCCTGGCGGACCCTCGCGACGACCGCCGAGTACCGGTGGGTCGCCTGGAACACGCTGTGGTTCGTCGGGCTGGCGACGCTGGTCAGCGTCGCGCTCGGCGTGGCCGTCACTCACGTCCTCGAGAAGTACGACCTCCCCGCCGAGCGGGTCGTCGTCGCGGCGGTCTCGTTCCCCATCGCGCTGCCGGGGATCATCGTCGCGTATCTGATCGTCGTCCTCCTGGGTCGACAGGGGCTGGTGACGAACGCGGTGGCGGTCGCGACGGGGCAGAGCGCGCTCGATCTGGCGAGTGCGACCGCGATCAGCGGCCTGCTCCTCGGCTACGTCTACTCGCTGCTGCCGCGAGCGACGATGGTGCTTCGTGGGACCTACGCCGAGGTCAACACGCAGGCCGAGGAAGCGGCCCGCGCACTCGGTGCGAGCCGCTGGGAGACGTTCTATCACGTGACGCTCCCCGAAATTCGACCGGGCATCGTCGCGGCGGCGATCCTCACGTTCCGTTCCGGACTCGCGATATTCGGGACCGTCCTGATCCTGCAGAGTCACCGCGTGGTCACGCTCCAGATACACGAGGAGACGAGCGTCGGCTCGTACCACCCCGACGTCGCGGCCGCGATCGGACTCGTCTACGTCGTCTTCATCGTCGCGTTCACGTTCGTCGGACTGCGGTTCGTCGAGAACGATACGGTGGGGATCTGAGATGACCGGTCCGTTCGAATCGACGACCGCGGCCGACGACTCGAGCGTGCGGTCCGGGGCTGACCGCACGGAGGCACGCTCCGATGGCGGTGCTGTCACCGCCGACGCGTCCGCGGAGTGGTCGCGGTCCGGACCCGCGCTGTCGACCGTGCTCGGTCGACCGATCCTCGTCGGCGTCGTCTCGATCGTCGTCGCGTTCCTGACCGTTCCCGTCGTCGTCACGTTCGTCTCCTCGTTCGCACAGTCGGCGACGGGCGTCGTCCCGCGGGGATTCGTCACCCTCGAGCACTGGCGACAGGTGCTTGGCTTCGGTGACTACGGCGTCCGGACGAACGCGATGCCGGGCCTCGCGTTCAGTCTCGCCATCGCGACCGGGGGGATGCTCTTGAACGTGGTGATCGGAGTCCCCATCGCGTACGCGCTCGCGCGATACGAGTTTTTCGCGCGTGACTGGGTGAACACGGTCGCGATCCTGCCGCTCGTTCCGGGGCTAATCCTCGGCATCGCCTTCGTCCAGACCTACCCCGAGTTCGGCCGTTCGGCGTTCGGGTTGATCGCGGGGTATTGCCTGCTCAAATCGCCGTACATGGTCCTGACAGTACAGAGCTCGTTCCAGTCGATGGATCTCGTCCGCCTCGAGGAGAGCGCCCGGTCGTTGGGCGCATCGTGGCCCCGAACCGTCCTGACGATCGTCGTTCCACACGCCAAGCGGGGGATCGTGGCGGGCTCGATCATTACCTGGACGCTCGCGGCCGCGGAGTTCAACTTCACGTACATGGTCGCGAGCGGGAGCCCGGACCCGTTCGCGATCTTCCTCTACCGGAACATCTCGAACGCGACCCATCTGCAGTCCGCGGCGGCCGTTTCGGTGTATTTCCTGATCGTCGTCACCGCGATTCTCGTCCTGCAGTGGCTTGGCAGTAGTGGATTCACGACCGCACGACAACGATGAAACTGAGACAGACACTCACAGACGGCTCGGAACCGGCGTCGATCGGTCGCGGACGGCACCGCGTTCGAACTGGCTCTACGGACCGAGGTGATCGTTCGTGAGCCGGATCTCCCTCGAGTCGCTGACCAAGGCCTACGGCGACGAGGTTGCCGTCGACGGGATCGATCTGACGATCCGGGACGGCGAGATCCTCGGGGTCGTCGGTCCGTCGGGCTGCGGGAAGACGACGACGTTGCGAACCATCGCCGGTTTCGAGACGCCGAGCGACGGGCGAGTGCTGTTCGACGGGGTCGACGTCACCCACGTCCCGCCGGAGGAACGCAACGTCGGCTTGGTCTTCCAGTCCTACGCCCTGTTCGACACCATGACCGTCCGCGAGAACGTCGCCTTCGGGCCGAAGATGCAAGGCGTTCCGAAAGCCGAGCGTCGCGACCGGGCCGACGACCTGCTCGCCATGCTCGACATCGCCGAACTGGCCGACCGGCGGCCGACGACGCTGTCGGGCGGCCAGCAACAGCGGGTCGGCCTCGCGCGGGCGCTCGCGATCGAACCCCACGTCCTCCTGCTCGACGAACCGATGACTGGGTTGGACGCCGAACTCAAGACCCGACTGCGCGAGGAGATCGGCGACCTGCTTGCCGACCTCGAGGTGACCGCCCTCTACGTCACGCACGATCAGGAGGAGGCGATGGCGATGTGCGACCGGATCGCCGTCCTCGCGGAGGGGACCGTCGAGCAGGTCGGGACGCCCGCGGAGATCTACCGCCGTCCCGCGAACACTTTCGTCGCGAACTTCGTCGGGCGATCGAACCTGCTCGAGGGGGTCGCCGAAAACGGCCACGTCGATCTCGGATTCGCCGAACTGCCCGTTGCAGTCCAAGCAGACGGCGAGGTCAGAGTCGCGGTCCGCCCCGAGGCGTTCGAGATCGGTTCGGGAGCGATTCGGGCCGACGTGGCGGACGTGACCTACCTCGGCGAGCGGACCCACCTCTCGGCGACGCTCCCGGACGAAACGACGGTAACGCTACACGCCGACGGTCTCGACGGCTACCGAATCGGCGACACCGTGTCGCTCTCGATCGACGAAGACCGGGTGCACGTCCTCGAGTCGGAATAGCGGCGTCGACGCGTAGCGACGGTCGCGGCGAGAACTCCCGGGCTACGTCCGTCGATCGCCCCACTCGTCGCGGTCATCGTCGTCAGGATGGTCCACACCGTCACTCGAGTGTGCCGTCTCGCGACCGCCGCGCTCTTTCGCGATCCGTTCCGCCTCCGCGCGGTCGACCACCGTCGGGTCCGACGTCTCCCGACTGATCGCCAGCCAGAGGACGAACGGAACCGCCAGGGACGCGAGGACGACGAGGAGACCGAGAGCGGCGGACATGGCGTGGCGTTCACTCGTGGAGCCGGGCACAAATATTTTGTGAACTGACACGAAACCGTCGACTATGAGAGACGACGATCGCGGCTGTCCGAAGTGCGACCACACGGAGACGGAGATCGACGAGATCGCGACGACCGGGGGCGGGCTCTCGAAGATGTTCGACATCCAGAACCGCCGTTTCCACGTCGTGAGCTGTACGAACTGCGGCTACTCGGAGCTCTACAAGGGACAGTCGTCGGGGGACATGATCGACCTGTTTCTCGGGTAGGTACCCGTCCTCGAGCGCGACCTGCGACGCCGATTTCCCCGCGTTGAGCGCGAGCAGTGCGCGGAAACTGTAAACAGTTATCCGACTGGGGCCGCTATCCCCCCACAAGATGGCCAACGACGTCAAGCCCACCCGCAAGAACTTGATGGCGATCGAGGATCGCATCGAGCTCTCCGAGCGGGGCCACGGCACGCTCGAGAAGAAACGCGACGGGCTGATCATGGAGTTCATGGACATCCTGGACAAGGCACAGGACGTCCGCGGCGACCTCGCACAGGACTACGAGGACGCCCAGAAGAAGATCAACATGGCCCGGGCGATGGAAGGCGATGTCGCGGTCCGCGGTGCCGCGGCGGCGCTGCAGGAACACCCCGAGATCACCACCGAATCGAAGAACATCATGGGCGTCGTCGTCCCACAGATCGAGTCCTCGCGGGTCTCCAAGAGCCTCGATCAACGCGGCTACGGGATCATGGGCACCTCCGCCCGCATCGACGAGGCCGCCGAAGCCTACGAGGACCTCTTAGAGAGCATCATCCTCGCCGCCGAGGTCGAGACGGCGATGAAGAAGATGCTCCGCGAGATCGAGACCACCAAGCGACGCGTCAACGCCCTCGAGTTCAAACTCCTGCCGGAACTCTACGACAACCAGGAGTACATCGAGCAAAAACTCGAGGAACAGGAACGCGAGGAGACGTTCCGCCTGAAGAAGATCAAGGAGAAGAAAGAAGCCGAAGAGAAGGCGGAACGAGAGGCCGAGGCGGCCGCCGCCGAAGAAGCGGAAGCGAACCAGGAAGAACTCGAAGACGTGCAGCCGGATACGGCCGCGCAGTCGCCCACGGCGAACCAGTAAGACGCGCCGACCGCCTCCCGCCTTCGATCCGATATTCACCCGCGTTCTCGAGCCCGATGACCTGTCCCGAATGCACCACCGCTGTCGTTTCGTTTTCCGTTCCGGAAGCGTACCGCACTGACGCGCCGTCGGGGGCCGCTGTCGTTTCGTTCTGTCCGCGCTGTCTGCGCCTCGAGCCGACGCCGGACGCGCCGCTCGACGCGGACGGGAACGGACCGGCGGGTGGCGAGCCCGACTTTTCACGCGTCAGCGATGCCTTCCCCACCACTCCCGAGCGTGCGATTCCGCTCGCGCTCGCGGTCGGCCTGTGTTCGTCGCTTGCGACGAACCGCGCCGCGATCGAAACCCTGCTCGAGGCGGTCGAACGAGCCGGGACGGATCCGTTGCTCGTCCTCGATCGGCTCAGTGCCGATCCGTCGGTCGAGCCGGCGATCGATCTCGAACGGCGGAGCCACCAGCTCGAACAGCTACTGTATTGATTACTTCCCGGTCGGCCGCACGTTGTTGCTGACGGCCTGTTTCACCTGCAAGGCGGCGCTCGCGGCCAGCCCGCGGGCGACTTCGTCGCGTTCGTCGGGGGTGATGACCTCCTCGGCGGCCGCCGCTTCCTCCAGGTCGGGCGTAAAGCCGGCACTGACGGCGTGGCCGACCGGCGGGCGGACCGCGACGGTGACCTGTGGCCCGGTCATCCCGCTCGAGACGTCTGCGTCGACGACGTACTCGCTGGGAAGGAACTCACGGGTACGGGCGGCGATCCGTGAGACGTCGCGATGGAGCAGTCGTTTTTGCGTACTCGAGAGGTCCGGAACGTCCGCCGCTGCACGCTGCCCAGCACCAGTCTCGCCCGGTAGCCCTGCGTACGGCGTATTTCCGTTCATGAGAAGTGTGTACCCGTAGCAATGCGCCGCCGGTTCAAAAGGGTTCGCCTTCAGTCAATCCGAGAGGATCGGCTCGCTCTCGCCGTAGACCGCGAGCACGACCGCCGTCGTGTGTGCTCCCGACTCGGCCTGTTGGCTCTCGACGGCGACCGCCGAATCGCCAAACTCCCACTCGCGCAGGTCCTGCCCCGCAGCCAGTCCCTCGCGGACCCGGCGTTCGACGGTCTCGTGATCCATCTCGCCCGCGGTCTCGTAGAACAGTCCCGGACCGTCGTCGACCGACTGGGTCCACGCCAGCGCGGCGCTCACGCGGCCGGGACCGGCAGTGGTGGCTCGAGCCTCGACGACGGTCAGGCGCTCGCCGGCGGGGCCGAGATCGGGCGCGGTGCCGACGGCTTCGACGGGGGTCTCAGCGGGGATCATCGAGGAAACCGAGACGAGGTTGTAGTTCTCGATGCCGGCCTCCGCGAGCGCGGCATCGTAGGAGGCCATCGCCGTGGGAGCCGATGCCGACCCCCAGACGACTCGAATCGTGCTCATATGCGTCCTCGGGGATGAACGGCGTAAGGCGTTGCGATCCGGAATCGATGAGACGCGTATCGTTCAGCGGCCGCGAGCGGAGTCCGAAGAACTGAGGGCTCCGCGAGTCGGGGGAGGGCAGGCGGGTACCCGATGCTGACCGCGAGCGAGGCCGAAGGCCGAGCGAGCGGGTCGACGACTGACTCGGAGAGCGGTTGCGCGGCGCGTAGCGCCGCGAATAGACGAGCGGTGAAACTGCGAGTCAGCGAACGGAGAGGAAGGAGGAGTGCGTTTGATCGAAACTTTACCGAGAGCGCGACTATGCCGTGCTCGCAGAGTGAAATTTCGGTGGTTACTGATAGAAGTAGCCGGCCGAGGAGATCACGTCGCTCGAGTCGTCTTTCTCGATCTTTTCTAAGGCCTCGGTGAAGTCCTGGTGGGTGACTTCGTTGCGGTCGTTGCGGATGGCGAACATGCCGGCTTCGGTGGCGAGGCTCTCGATTTCGGCCCCGGAGTAGCCGTCGGTGTCGTCGGCGAGGTCGGCGAAGTCGACGTCGTCGGTGACGTTCATCCCGCGGGTGTGGATCTGCAGGATCTGTTCGCGGCCGTCGCGGTCGGGTTCGGGGACTTCGATGAGGCGGTCGAACCGGCCGGGGCGGAGGATCGCGCGGTCGAGCATGTCGAAGCGGTTGGTTGCGGCGATGATGCGGACCTCGCCGCGGGCCTCGAAGCCGTCCATTTCGCTCAGGAGTTGCATCATGGTTCGCTGGACCTCGGCGTCGCCGGAGGTCTTGGATTCGGTGCGCCGCGAAGCGATCGCGTCGATCTCGTCGATGAAGATGATGGCGGGCTGGCGCTCGCGGGCCATCTCGAAGAGGTCGCGGACGAGCCGCGAGCCCTCGCCGATGAACTTGCGGACGAGTTCCGAGCCAGCCATCTTGATGAAGGTGGCGTCGGTCTCGTTGGCGACGGCTTTGGCGAGCATCGTCTTGCCCGTCCCCGGCGGCCCATAGAGGAGGACGCCGCTGGGTGGGTCGATACCGACTTCGTCGAACAGTTCGGGCTCGGCGAGGGGCTGCTCGACGGCTTCGCGGACTTCCCGGACCTGTTCGTCGATGCCGCCGATGTCGGCGTAGGTGACCGCCGGCTTCGCGGTGATCTCCATCGACTGGGCGCGTGCGTCGGTCTCGGTGTTGAGGATCGTCTGGATCGCAAAGGAGTCGTTGACCGCGACCCGATCGCCGGGTTCGATGCGGTCGCCGATACGCGAGGAGACGTCGGTGAGCACCTCCTGATTGTTCCCGTGTTGTTTGACGATGACCTGGTCGTCGAGGACGTCCTCGACCGTCGCGATGTACAGCGACGAACTCTTCAGCGTCTCGTTTTCGCGTTCGACGCGGTCGACCTTCTCCCGGAGGCGCTCGCGGCGGTCCTCGGCGTCGTCGAGCTGTTCGGACAGCTGGTCGTTGACGTCGACGAGATCCTCGTAGTGCCCGCGGAGCGCCTCGAGCCGCTCGTCGTCGGGGAGATCTGAGTCGATATCGCGGTGAGGTCGGTCTGGAATAGACGGGCTTCGAGACATCCTGATATACCCCGATAGGATTCCGACAGTAAATGTGCCTTTGGGTCCCGGAGGGATTTCGGCCGGGCCGGGACGCTCGAGCCGATCGCTCGAACGGACGGTCAGGCCAACAGCGACTCGAATTCCTCGAGTCGATCGCCGTAGGTCTCGAGTGCGCGATCGATCGGTCCCGAACTGCTCATGTCGACGCCGGCGATCCGGAGCAGTTCGAGGGGATACTCACGGGAGCCCCGGCGGAGGAACTCGAGGTAGTCGTCGGCGGCGGACTGGCCGTCCTCGAGGATGGTGTCGACGATCGCGAGCGCCGCCGAAATGCCGGTCGCGTACTGGTAGACGTAGAATGCCCGGTAGAAATGCGGGATCCGCATCCACTCGCGGGCGATGCGGTCGTCGATCACGGCGGGTTCGTAGTAGTCCGCCTTGAGCCCGCGGTAGAGCTCGTCGAGGCGGTCTGCAGTGAGGGGCTCGCCGTCTTCCTCGAGCCGGTGGGCTTCGTGTTCGAACTCCGCGAAGAGGGTCTGGCGGTAGAGCGTCGAGCGAACGCGCTCGAGGAACTCGTTCAGGACGTGCTTGCGGAACTCGGGGTCGTCGACGGTCTCCAGCAGGTGGGTGGTCAACAGCGCCTCGTTGACCGTGCTGGCGACCTCGGCGACGAAGATCTCGTAGCTCGAGTAGACGAACGGCTGTTCGTCCTTCGTGAGTTCGGAGTGCATCGAGTGGCCGAGTTCGTGGGCCAGCGTGTACATCGAGGAGATGTCCTGCTGGTAGTTCAGGAGGATGAACGGCTGGGTATCGTAGGTGCCGCCGGAGTACGCACCCGACTGTTTGCCCTCGTTCTCGTAGACGTCGACCCACTGGGAGTCCAGTCCCTCGGCGACGCGGGACTGGTAGTCCTCGCCCAGCGGTGCCAGCGCGTCGACGACGTACTCGGTCGCCTGATCGTACTCCAGGTCGGGTCCCTCGTCGCCGGTCAGGGGCATGTAGAGGTCCCACATCCGTAGCTCCTCGACCTCCAGGGCCCGCCGTTTGAGGTCGGCGTGGTGGTGGAGCTTGTCGAGGTTGTCGTGGACGGTTTCGACGAGCGTATCGTAGACGTCGACGGGGACGTTGGGGCCGTCGAGGGCGGCCTCGCGTGCGGTGTCGTAATTGCGCGCTCGAGCGGTCTTGACGTCGGCTTTGACGCTGTTCTTGTAGCTGGCCGCGACGGTGTTGCGCACCGACTCCCACTCGTCGAAGTAGCCCTCGTAGACGCGCCGTCGGAAGTCCCGATCGGGACGCTTGAGCAGGTTGGTGAAGTTGCTCTGGGTGATCTCGACGGCCTCGCCCTCGGGATCCTCGACGGTGGGAAACGCCATGTCCGCGTTCGAGAGCATGTTGTACACTTCACCCGTCGCACCGGTCACCTCGCTCAGGTCCGCCAGCAGCGCTTCGACCTCGGCCGAGCGCGTGTGGGGTTTCATCCGGAGCACGTCGTCGACGTAGTGGTCGTAGGTCTCGAGGCTCGACTCCTCGGCGATCATCGCGTCGAACTCCTCGCGGGTCAGCTCCTGGAGTTCGGGCTCGATAAAGGAGGCCGCGGATTGGGCGTCGGCCGCCAGCGACTGGGCGCGGGCGGTCAGCGCCTGGTACTCCTGGTTGGTCGTATCCTCGTCGCGACGCATCCGGGCGTAGGCGGCGACCGTCGACACCTCCCGCATGATCTCGTCGCGCAACTCGAGGGTCTCGAGGAGGGCCTCGGCGTCGTCGGTGACGGTCCCTTCGTAGGCCTCGAGTTCGTCGATGCGCTCGGCGACGGCCTCGTAGGCGGCTTCCCAGTCGTCGTCGGTCGCATAGATGCTCTCGAGGTCCCACGTGTACTGCTCGTCGACCTCGGAGCGTTCGGGTACGGAACTCATAGACACGCGTTCGAAGCGGTGGCGGTAAAGCGTGTCGGACCCCTTCAGAGTTCGGAACGACGAGACGTACCGAGCCGGTCGTACGAGGGTTCCGACGGGGACCGGCGACAAGAACGAACGGCTTTTCACTCCGATTTCCCGAATCGCCAGTATGAACCGGCTCCTCGAGTCGTTAGGCGACGCACCGATCATCGACAAGGACGGGTACGAGTACCTCGTCCACCCGATCAGCAACGGGGTTCCGCAGCTCGATCCCGCCCTGTTGCGGGAGGTCGTCGTCGAGGTGATGCGGACCGCGGACCTCGACGTGGACAAGATCGTCGCGCCGGAGGCGATGGGCATCCACCTCGCGACCGCGCTTTCCCTGCAGGCCGACGTTCCGCTGGTCGTCATTCGAAAACGGGCCTACGGGCTCGAGGGCGAGGTATCGCTCCACCAGGAGACGGGGTACTCGGAGTCGGAGATGTACATCAACGACGTCGAAGCGGGGGACCGGGTCGTGATCGTCGACGACATGCTCTCGACCGGCGGCACGTTGGCCGCGATCTGTGACGCGCTCGACGGCATCGGAGCCGAAATCGTCGACATCGTCGTCGTGTTGCGCAAGGTCGGCGAGTCGGCGCTCGACGACACGGAATACGAGGCGACGAGCCTCGTCGATATCACGGTCGAGGACGGCGAGGTGACCGTCCACTCGGCGAATCGATAGACGTGCCGAGGACCGACGGCAGCCAACGGCTCGTCTCGAGCCGATAGCTCGACGGGGGCGAGACGCTCCCGTGTATTCGGCACAGGGTGTGCATCTATGTGCATATATCGGACACCTAATTCGCCCATTTGAGCGTGTTTGCGAATCTTTTTGTACACCCATCTGCAACCTGGCGGCCATACAATGTCGACGGAACCGGACGGCGGCATCGAACTCGAGTACGGTCTGGACGACAAACCGCCGTTGCCGAAATCGATTCTGCTCGGCCTGCAACACGTCGCGGTGATGATCGTCCCGGCGACGGCGGTGGCCTACGCCGTCGGGACCAGCGTCGGTCTCGACGGCGACGCGGCCTACCTCGTCCAAATGGTCCTGCTGTTCTCGGGACTGGCGACGATGGTACAGGCGTACACCGTCGGGCCCGTCGGCGCGCGCCTGCCGATCGTCATGGGCTCGAGTTTCACGTTCGTGGGCGCGTCGATCTCGATCGGCGCGGACTACGGGATGGCCGCCGTCTTCGGCGCGATCCTCGTGACGGGGTTCGTCGTCGAGGGACTGATCGGCTGGCAGTTCAAACGCATCAAACCCTTCTTCCCGCCGCTGGTGACCGGACTCGTCGTCGTCATCATCGGCCTCTACCTCGTGCCCGTCGCGATGGACTACGCCGCCGGCGGGGTCGGCGCGTCGGACTTCGGTGCCTTGCACCACATCGGACTCGCCGCGGTCGTGCTGGCGATCGCCGTCGGCCTCAACATGTTCACGCGCGGCGTCACGCGACTGCTGTCCGTGCTCGTCGCGATCGGCGTCGGGTACGCGGCCGCCATCGCCCTCACGTTCACCACCGGCCTCGAACTCGTCGATTTCTCGACCGTCGGCGACGCCGCCTGGATCGCGCTGCCGTCGCCCACCCGCTTTGGATTCGAGTTCGAGCCGATCGCGATCGCCACCTTCGCCGTCCTCTTTCTCGTCTCTTCGATGGAAACCGTCGGCGACATGTCCGGCGTCACGGCCGCCGAGGGACGCAATCCGACGAACGAGGAGTTCCGCGGCGGGCTGTTCAACGACGGACTGTTGAGTTCGATCGGTGCCGTCTTCGGTGCGTTCCCGATCACCTCGTTCTCCCAGAACGTCGGCATCGTCAACTTCACCGGCGTGATGAGCCGTCACGTCGTCGGTATCGGCGGCGTCTTCCTCGCCGTCCTCGGACTGAGTCCCAAAGTCGGTGCCGTCGTCACGACGATCCCCAGCGCGGTCTTCGGCGGCGCGGTCCTGCTGATGGCCGGGATGGTCGCCGCCAGCGGGTTCCGACTGATCGTCACGCACGTGGACCTCGATCGTCGGAACACGGTCATCGTCGCCGTCTCGCTCGGCCTCGGGCTCGGCGTCGCGACGACGCCCGAAGCCCTCGCGGGACTCCCGAGCGGAGCGGAACTGTTCTTCGGACAGTCGGTCATCGTGACCGCGCTGTCGGCACTGGTCCTCAACACGTTCGTCCCCGGCGCGGAGAGCCCGCTGTTCGACGCCCGGTCGCCCGACTCGGGAGCGGCCGCGGAGTCCGCGGACGCCGAACCCGTCGGCACCGTCGACGACTGACTCATCGGTGGCCCGACCGCGTGCTTGCGGAGATCGGTGACGGATCGAACGCGGGCGGGCGACGAAGCCGACCGACGTCCGGACCGGTTCGATCTCGAGACAGTTCGGCCTGCGAACTGCTCTCGATGGATCGGCTCCGAAACGGTGCGGCCGATTTCACGGCGCGGGGTACTCGAGGCCGATAGTAGTTACTGAACGTCATTGCAGACCTGATCGCACGACGGCGTTGCGATCAGTGTGTAACTCGTTTCAGTGACTACTTAGCTCTCGGCGTCGACCGCCGTCCGAACGACGCGGGCGAGGCCGAGCGTGGCGAGGAACGTCCCGACGAGGACCAACAACACGAACAGGACGACGCCGAGTGCGGACGCGCCGACTTCGGGATGGGTCCGTAGCGGCGCTGTGAGGCGCGTCCCGAAGAAGATCACGAGCACGCCCGCAGCGACACGGATCGACGCGCGCCAGTAGGCACCGTACTCCTCGGGGGACAGTTCCATGCGCCGACGTGTGTCCGTGGCCGTAAAAAACGCTCCTACACGGACGCGGACTGTGGCCACGGTGGCGGCCTTGAGCCGAGTCGTCCCGTCGTCAGCGCATCCCGTCGGCCACCTCTCGGGCGACCCGCGCTCCCGTCCGGCGATCGATCCGACAGCGATCGAACACCGCTCGAGCGCTCGCGGCCGCGGCGTCGTCGATCTCGAACGCGAGTTCGGGGTAGCCCACGTCGGTCAGGACGAGCGGCTCCGGCGGGGCGGGTGCGATCCCCTCGTGGCCGGGCAGGGGATCGGGCTCGAGAACGCGGTCGACCTTCGCCAGCGTCGACTCGCCGGTTCCGATCTCGCGAGCCAGCGAGACGAGCCGCCGGACGAGTTCTCGAGCGAAGCCGCCCGCGCTGACGGTGACGACGAGGTAGTCGCCGTCCCGGTTCGCCGCGAGGGTCAGCGACCGCTCGGTGTTGTGGTCGTCGGGCGTCAGGTTGTGAACGTCGTGGCTCCCGGAAAGCGCCTCACAGGCCGCGTGGAAGCGGTCGTCGTCGACGGCGGGCGCGACCGGCTCGCGGTCCGCATCGGACACGCCCGCTCCAGCGGGCGGCGCGTACAGGTGGTACGTGTACTCTCTGTGGCTCGCGTGGTGGGTCGCGTGGAAGTCCGCCGGCACGTCGGCGGCCGCCCACGCCCGGATGTCGGCCGGGAGGTCGGCGTTCAACGCCCGCGGCGCGAGCCAGTCGGGTGCCTCGAGTGCGATCGTCTGTGCGAGCGCGGAGACGCCGGCGTCGGTGCGGCCGGCGGCGGCGTAGCCGGTGGGTTTGTCGGCGGGGGGTTCGAGCACGTCGAGTGCGCGGAGCGCGTCGAAGATCGCATCCTCGACGGTGGCGACGTCGGGCTGGCGCTGGTAGCCGTGGTACTCCGTCCCGTCGTAGGCGATCCTGAACGCGCGGGGAGTCATCGGTTCTCGAGTCGATCCAGCGGGGCCAGGCTGTTATACCGTTCGCTGTTCAGTGGACGATTTCGCTATCGCGGAGGAGCGCTCGTTCCGTTCGGTCCGCTTCCGGGCCCGCATCGACGAGGGTCGGCTCGTCGACCGATTCCGAAAACCGATCGGGGTCGGGTTCGACGCGCTCGAGCATCGCAGAGAACACCGACCCGCGCCGGCCGCTGGCCGAGACGATGCCGCCGTATTTGCGGTCTTCGAACGCTGTTTCCTCGGGATCGGGGAACTCCTCGCGGATGATCTCCGCCGTCTCTCGGATGTAGTCTGCCGCCTGTTGCTGTGAGTACAGACTCTCCTCGTAGTAGGTCTCGACGTACTCCTCGTCCAGGTCGTCCGAGCAGTGTGCCGGCGACTCGTATTGGACGGACTTCCTCGTCGTGTAGCCGCTGGCAAATCGGATGTTCATGGTGAAACTGTCGGGATACCGCAGGATGAGCGGGGCGAACAGCATGTCCGTAATAGTGGCCCGCTGTTGGGCCCGCCAGGCCCCCTCGAAGTAGTACGCGGCGAGCGCACCGATCCGATCGTCACGCTCTCCCCGGTTGTACGCCATCGCGACCTCCTCGTAGTCGTCACCCGCGATCCGTCGAAGACGCCGCTCGAAGGTCTCGGCGATCCGATCGAGTTCGGCTTCGTAAGCGTCCAGAACCGACACTGTGGGGTCGGCGAGGAGCTCCGCCTTCCGCTCTCGAGCGGCCGCCACGGTCATCATGTTCTCGTGGAACACCCGCTCGGCGTCCATATCGGGAAGCGGAATTCGGACCGCTCGCTGGTGCAGAACCCTCGTGTCGCCGTTGAATCGGGTCTGCGTCCCGTCCATGGGATGGGTTTCGTGAAACAGTGGTATAATCGATTAGGCCGCTCGGGCTGAATGTTCGGATTTGTTATGGTAATCTCGGCGTCGTGGGCCGGTCCGTCCGATTCGGGGCGATCGGCGGCGGACCGAGGAATTTAGGGTCCCGTGGCTCGCTCCTACTCGGTATGATCCTCTCCGATGCGGACATCCTCGAGCGTCTCGAGGCCGGCGACCTCGTCGTCGACCCCCTCGACGACCCGGAACTACAGATCCAGCCCGCGAGCGTCGACCTCCGACTGGGTCGGGAGTTCCTCGAGTTTCAGCGGACGAATATCTCCTGTATTCATCCCGACTCGGAGCAGGAGATCGACGAGTACATCACCGAAACCGTCGTCGACGAGGGGGACGACTTCATCCTCCATCCCGGCGACTTCGTGCTCGGAACGACCTACGAGCGCGTCGAAATCCCGGCGGACCTGATCGCCCACGTCGAGGGCCGTTCGTCGCTGGGCCGGCTCGCCGTGGTCGTGCATGCGACCGCGGGGCTGTGCGATCCCGGCTACCGGGGACAGATCACCCTCGAGCTATCGAACCTCGGCTCCGCCCCGGTCGCGCTCACGCCCGGTATGCGCATCTCCCAGCTCACCTTTACCGAGCTCAAGACGCCGTCTGAGCGGCCCTACGGTAGCGATCGGGGCTCGAAGTACCAGGACCAAGACGGCCCGCAGGCCTCCCGCATCGGCAGCGACGACGAGTTCGGTGGCGACCAACTCGAGCGCGACGGCTGAACCCCTGGCAGGCGGTTCGATTCGTGCAGATCGTCTCGGCTTCCGTCCGAAGCCGTTCGAGGTCCGCTCGTGAGGCGATCATCGTCAATACTGCTATCCGCTGAGCCCCATCGGGACCTCCGTGTGCTGTGCGTCGTCGTGTGTCGGCGGGTGGTATAAGGCCGCCCTCGTGGTACTGCCAGTGACTATGACTGCCACAGGTGAGAGCGGCGTCGACGTCGCCGGTCCGTCCGACGCACAGTCGATCGTGTTCGTCCACGGCGCGATATTCACGCGGAAGATGTGGCTCCCCCAACAGCGCGAGTTCTCCGACGAGTATCACACCGTCGCCCCCGATTTACCGGGACACGGCACCCGCGCCGGCAAGCCGTTTCGGATGGAGCCCGCGATCGACGTCCTCGAGGAGACGGTCTCGAGACGGACCGACGGATCGGCGGTGTTCGTCGGGCTCTCGCTGGGTGGCTACGTGGCGACGGAGTACGCCTACCGCCACCCCGATCAGGTCGACGCGCTGGTGTTGTCGGGGAGTAGTGTGAATCCGACGGGGAAGATGGAACTCGGGACGCGGCTCACCGGTGGCGTCGCGCGGTTGCTGACGAAACCCGATCTCGGGAAACGCGCGGTCGAGAAACTGGCAACGCGCTGGGTTCGGAAGCGCGAGCTGCCGCCGGACGTCGAACGGGAGATCATCGAGGCCGGCTTCTACCCGAAACAGTTCGGCGACGCGGGACCCGACATCGCCGGCGAGGATTTTCGGGCGAAGCTCTCGACCTATCCCGGCTCGACGCTGCTCCTCAACGGCGAGAACGACAAATTCATGCGCCGCGGGGAAGCGGCTCACGCCGCTGTCGCACAGGACGGTCGCGTCGAGGTCCTCGCCGGCGTCGGTCACATTTGTAATCTCCATCGACCGGCGACGTACACGGACCGAGTACGACGGTTCGTCCACCAAACCGTTCCCACACGACAGTAAGGCGACGAACACGTAAGACGACAGCAGGGCGACGCACACGCGAGACGACGGGAGGACGACTCGAGTACGGCGAGGATCGTCGGTCCGGGAGCAACGAGTAGGGGTCACCGGGGAGTGATTCCGAGCGGGAGCCGAGAACGGGAACGAGAGGTGGAGAACGGTCGGGTGCGGATGGGGGTCGGACGCTTCTTCAGGAGCGTCGGTCGCCGATCAGGTTCCGGAGGCGGCCGGGGATCCCGAGCAGGGAGATGCCGAATCCGAACAGGACCATCAGCACGTAGACGCCGAGCGTCGAGGTCCAGACGACCAGCATCGAGAGGACCGCCCAGGGACCCTCGAGGAAGTAGAACGCGGCGATCGACATCGCCGTTCCATACAGCAAGACGAGGTATGGGCCCCAGTCCTGTGCGTGGCCGCGCCGAACCCGTCGCCGGACGTAGCGTTTGAGTTCGCCCTCGAGGGATTCTTTTCGAACGGTCCTGTCCTCGACGTCGTCTTCGAAGGCGTCCACGCGGTCGCGCAGCCGCTCGATCTCCTCGCGGAGGACTGCCGCGTCGCCGGCGCGATCCCGGGTCCGGGCGCTGGCCCGCCGCCTCCCTCCAGCGTCGCTCGTGCGGTCCTCCGTGGCTCCCTCGTCGGCACCCGTAGCGTCGTCGGTCATCGCTTCTGTGGAAATCTGTCGGTGTCCGGGACTTTGTAGCTGCCGATCCACTTCACGGTCGACGAGGACGGCGTTGAGGACTGCGCCGAAGACCAGGATTATCGAACCGACGTACAGCCAGACCAGGACGAGGAACACGGCACCGAGCGCACCGTAGATCGCGTAGCTGGTCGCCAGGCTGGTATACAGCGAGAACCCCTGGCTCAGCGCGTACCAGCCGACGGCGGCGACGATCGTTCCGGGAGCTGCCTCGCGAAGCCCGACGTTCGCGTCGGGAAAGACGACGTACAGCGGCAGGAACGTCGCAACCAGGCCGAGGACGACGAACAGCTGGCCGACGACCGACAGGCCGAACCCGGGAACGAACCGGAGTACGAGCTCGAGGACGCCGACGACGACGAGTCCCAGCGTGATGCCGATGGAGACGATCGTCGCGTCCCAGACGGTATCGAGCAGCGACTTCTCCCCCGCAGTGCCGTACACTTGCGAGAAGGCTCGATCGAGGCCCCGAAGGACGCGACTCGACCCCCACAACAGCCCGAGGATGCCGGCGATGGTCGCTCCCTGCCGACCGGTATCGTCGACGAGCGTCTCGGCGAGTAGCTCCTGGGCCGTCGGCGTCAGGATGTCGCTGGCTGCTGCCGTGAGCCGCGCCGCGAGCGCCTCCCCACCGATCGACGCGGCGATTCCCAGCGCGAGCAGCATGAGCGGTACGAGCGAGATGAACCCGTAGAACGCGACGCCGGCCGCCAGCAGCGTCAGCTGTTCGGTCCGTGCGAGGCCGATCGCTGCGCGGGTCAGCTCGAGTCCCCGTCTGTGATCGATCACGGACGGCCCTTCCACGCCGGTCGGTATATCTAATCTCGTCGGACGGTCCTACAATCGACGCTTACGCTGTAACGACCACCGCTCGCATCGATTCGGAACCCGTCCCAGCGCCGTATCCACCGGTTTCGATCGGCGAGCCGTTGATCCGGCTCGGCCCGGTCGACGGCCGCAGTTCGGTCCGCTCGTGGCCGTTCCTCTCCCGGACAGTATTCTTTTCCAACGTTCCGTCGATGGTCTCGTATGGACCAGCGACGTTGTCCGGACTGTGGCGTGACGATGGAATCGGTCCCCGTTCGCGACACTGAGGGGATGAGCCTGTCCATCCCGACCGGGAAACGCGACGGACTGCTGGGGAAGATCGGCCTGAAGAACACGACGAAACTGCAGGGCGTCTGCTGTCCCGAGTGCGGGCTCGTCCGCCTCTACGCCGATATCGAGTAACTCGATTAGCCGAGATTCGACGCAGTCGCCGCGCGGATCTCGCCGACGCTCGCGTCCGTCTTGAACGTCGTCCCGCCGTAGTGGGCTCGCGAGGCCGCGTGCCCCGCCTCGCGGAGATCGGCCAGGAACTCGTCCATCGCGTTCGCGGGCAGCCCCCAGTTGCGACAGAGCTTGTGCTGGTCGTAGTGGGTCGGTTCGTCGAGTTCCGCCGCGAGCGTGTCACAGAGTTCCCTCGCCTCCGGTGCAGTGTCGAACGTATAGGGGATTTCGTCCCGGACAGCGCCGACGAACGTCGGGTCCTGCACGGGGCCGAGCCAGACGGGACCGGCGGTGAGCATCCGATTGCCGTCGCAGTGGGGACACGTCTCGAGGGGAGCGGCGATCAGCCCGGAATCGGCCTCGCGGTAGAGACAGTCTTCGCAGTGGTAGAGATAGCCTAGCTCGTCGATCGCGGCGTCGGCCGACGTGGGCTTGTGGGTCAGTTCGAGGTAGGTCCGAACGTAGTGGCTGGTCGCGTGGGTCAGGATCGGTTCGACGCCGACGTCGAAGCGAGCGGCGCTTCGGGCGAGCGCAGAGACGAGGATCCGAACGCCCATCTCGGCGTGGTAGTCGGTATTCTGGGGGATCGCGGAATACGAGCGGACGCCGCTGTTGAAGTGTGCCCCACACATGGGTGCGGTGTCCGTCGCGGTCACACAGACGAGGTCGCGACAGTTCGCGAATGCGGCGTCGGCGAACGGCATCGGCGTCCCGTAGGGGTCGAGATCGATCACGTCGAAGGGCTCGTCGTGCATGAGGGCGCTGACATTGCGGTGCTCGACCGTCGCCTCGCAGTCGTTTCGCGCGAGGTTCGACCGTGCGAGTTCGACCGCCTCCTCGTCGACGTCACAGCAGGTGACGTCCCAGCCGTCGGCGGCGGCCCGAACGCCGCGGACGCCGCTTGCAGTCATCGCGTCCAGATACGATGTGGCCCGCTCCTCGCGCTCGCGATAGGCCCGCAGCGTCGCGATCGTCAGATCCCGATTCAGCTCCTGTCGCGGGTTGTAGAAGACCGACTCCTCGATCCCCTCCGTCTGTTCGCCGGGGACCTCGAGTTCGACCCCGCCCTCGGTGACGCGCATACGCCCTCTCGTCGGTAGCGGGCGAAAAACCGTGTGGTCTCGTGTGGCCGACCGTCGCGTCCGAACTCGATCGCCGGGATCGGACGCGGCGGACAACCAAACCGATTTTACAGTTCGGCGCACAGTCACGGACGTGTCGGAGGCCAACCCCGTCGAGCGATGGCAAGCAGCCCTCGAGGAAGCCGGCGAACTCACGCCCGAGATCGTCGGCGACATTTCCGAGATTCACGGCGATCGCGGCGTTCGGGCCATCGAAGCGGTTGGCGAAAACCGCGTGAAATCCTACCGGGATTTCACGATCGTCGTCGGCTACGACGACGAGTACATCGTCGAGGACGGCGGCTGTACCTGCAAGGACAGCGAGTACAACCTCGATGCCGACGATCCGACCGAGCGCTGCTGGCACTCGCTTGCCGTCGCGATCGCTCGTCGGGTTGGTCACGTCGACTACCACGACATGTGGTACTCCGAAGTCCGCGAACTGCTGTGATCCGATTCCGCTCGTCGCCCGCGGACTCGATGACTGGCGTTACGCTATTCGGATCGAGCGACCGCTATTCGGACTCGTTACAGGCAGCGATGATGACCTCCGGCTCGTCGATCAGCCGGTTTTCCATGTAGTTGCCCTTCCCCTTGCCGGCCCACTTGCGCTCCTGTTCGATGATCGAGAGGAACTCGAGTTCCGAGAGGATGTCCCGAACCCGGCGCAGTTTCAGGTGTTCGGAGCCATCACGGTCACAGAGCCGCTTGTAGAGGTCGTAAGCCTCGTTGGTCGTTACCGGCGCGTCGTCGCCTTTCTTCTGTTGGGTCGACAGCGCCATCGCCTCGAGGACGAGTTTCGCGTGACTGGGACTCTTGGAGATCAGTTCGGCCAATCGGCTGGTCTCCTCGCGCTCGTGGGCCTGGTCGACACAGGACTCGGTGACCGTCTCGAGGTCGTTCTCCTCGGCGATCTCGCCGGCGAATCGGAGGATGTCGATCGCCTTCCGCGCGTCGCCGTGCTCGCGGGCCGCGAGTGCGGCCACGCGTGGGACGACGCCGTCCTCGAGGACGCCCTCGTGGAACGCGTCCGACCGCGAGCGCAGGATCTCCCGGATCTGGGTCGCGTCGTACGGCGAGAAGACGTACTCCCGCTCACAGAGGCTGGATTTGATTCGCTCGTCCAGCGAGTCCTTGTAGCGGACCTTATTCGAGATGCCGATTACGCCGACCGTGCTCTCGGTGAGTTTGCCGGATTCGACGGCCCGAGAGAGCTGCATCAGGATGTCGTCGTCCTCGATCTTGTCGACTTCGTCGAGGATGATCAACGCGACGTCGTGACGGGTGTCGACGATGTGCCACAGGCGGCGGTAGTATTCGGCCGTGCTCAGCCCCGAGTGGGGGATCGAGACGTCCGTCTCGGACTGCTCGTTGAGCTGGTGCCCGGCCGACTGGACGGCCTGCGTTTCGGTCGATTCCTGCAGGCAGTCGATGTAGGCGACGCCGATCGAGACGTCGTTGCCCTTCGCCCGTTCGATGGCCTGATTCGTGATGAACTTCGAACACAGCGATTTTCCAGTTCCCGTCTTCCCGTAGACGAGGACGTTGTTCGGCGTGTTCCCCCGCGTCGCGGGTTTGATCGCGTTCGCGAGATTCGTCAGTTCGGCCTCGCGGCCGATAATCCGATCGCCGTCCGGAAGGTGTGAAACCTGCAGCAGCTCCTTGTTCCGAAAGATCTCGTTCTCGCTGCCGAAGTAATCCATCGAATCCGACATTCGGATAGCGGGGACAAGTCGCGACGACTACTTAACCGTTCCGAACCGGAGTGCCGCTGTATACTCGGAACTCGTCGGGTTGCGTTCCTGAGATGGGCGAAAAACACCCCGGGGTGCCGCTGTATAGGTGAATATTCACCCCTCGATTCCGCTGTATAGGCGTCCCGGTTGCCCGCAATCACTCATCGGGGTGGTGCAAGCGCGCCGGGGATTCCCGGTGTTCCCCGGAAACCCCGGAGTGCCGCTGTATAGGCGGAACTGCACTCCGCAGTGCCGCTGTATAGTCGCCTCGATTCCCCGTTTCACTCGTCGACGGACCCCGGAGTGCCGCTGTATGGTGGGGGGTCACACGAAGGACGGACGCCACCCGGCCGGCGGGATCCGTGGGGTAGCTGCCGTCCCGGCCGGAGGGAGCCGAGTTCGGGTAGCGGGACGATGCCGTAGTTCCGCTGTATCGAATAAAAAGCGTTTCTATCGACCGTGAATCGGCCGGTTTCCACCCCTCGGTGCCGCTGTATGTGGGGACACACACCCCACAGTGCCGCTGTAACGACTTGGCCGTGTGTCGACTCGAAACGGTGCTCGAGAGGGAGGACTCGCGGCCCGATGATGGGATCTGCTGGCGCGGCCCGATGATGGGTTCTGCTGGCGCGACTCGAGCGATCGTCTCGGATGGGAGCAACACCGGAACGGACCGAATCAACACTACAACCGACCAGAGCACATTCGAGAGCCAAACGCGAGCACATTCAAGAGCTAACCGTGTCGTTCTTCTCGAGCGGGAAACGTCGTCCAATACCGCTTGAACGAGTCGTCCAATACTATCAATGGACGATAACACAGAACGAGTATATAGGAGTGGTGTTTCCGTTTGGCATCACCATCGTGACCGGCACCGTCTCAGCAGTCGCTATCGACGATTCCGCCGATTCACCGATGGACAAGCCATCTACCGGCTGCATACAGCGGCATCGAGGGGTGTGTCTCCACGGATTCGTCTCCCGAACCCGTGTCTTCAGGAGGTCGTGTCCAATCGTTGAGAGGAATCAACAGCAGGGCACTCCAGTCAAAACCTAGACGGTCGAAACCCGTGTTCTCGAGCCCCGACTACTCCTCGGCGCAGATCCCGACGAAGTTCCGCAGGATTTGCAATCCGGTCTCGCCGCTCTTCTCGGGGTGGAACTGCGTTCCGAAGACGGTCCCCTCGTCGTTGGCCACGATCGACGGGAACTCGCGCTCGTAGTCGGTCGTCGCGACCGTCGCGGCCTCGTCGTCCGGGGCCGCGTAGTAGGAGTGGACGAAGTAGGCGTAGTTTCCGTCGACACCCTCTACAAGCGGGTGCTCGCGCTGGACCTCGAGTTCGTTCCAGCCCATGTGTGGCACCTTCTGCCCCTCGGCGAACCGGACGTTGGTTCCGGGGATCAGATCCAGTCCCTGAACGGCCGACTCGCCGTCGGTTTCCCCTTCCTCGCTGGTCGTCAGCAGCATCTGCATGCCGAGACAGATGCCAAAGAGGGGCGTGCCGCTGTCGGCGACCGCGAGGAGGTCCTCGCGGAGCGGGTCGGCGTTCTCGACGCCCTCGCGGAACGCGCCGACGCCCGGCAGGACCACGCCGTCGGCCGCGGCGAACGCGTCAGGATCGTCGGTGATCTCGACGTCGGCACCCGCACGCTCGAGGCCACGGGTGACGCTGCGGAGGTTCCCGAGTCCGTAGTCGACGACGACGACGGAGGCGAGAGCTTCCTCCTGTGGAGACGAAACGGTGCTCATACGCGTACTCGGTGAGCCGCGTTGAAGTGAATTACCATTCGGGCAACCGCCTATTACTCTCACGTCGAGTACTCGCCACCCGACGAGTCGACCGATCCGTGTTCGTCGCCGTGACCGCCGTTGCCATCCCCGCCGACGGACTGCCGACGGCGATACACGTAGTAGCTGATTCCCGGCACCGAGAGGAGATACGGAACCGCCAGGAACGCGCCGCCGAAGTGAACGACGCCGAGTACGGCCGCGAGCCACGGATTCGGATTCCAGGCCGGATGATCGCGGAGCGCGAGCGCGTCCATGGCCAGCGCCACCGTTACCACCGCCGCGATCAGGTACGCGACCCAGCCGGTGAGGACCGTCGCGGCGAACGCTCCGATCGCTAGCAGCGGGGATTCGGCCTGTGCTGCCACGGTAAACAGGCTCACTGTCGCGTACGTGACGACCAACAACAGCGGCGGAATCGGGAACAGGTAGACGCCGTACCGCCACGACGGATTCGAGGCTGGAGGGGAGTCCGAAGCGGGGGACATACCCGAAATGACAGCCTGTGTGAAAATAACAGTTTTGCCGGTACACCCTCCATCGAGAGCCGGATCGGACTCGAGAGGTGCGCTCAGAAGCCGTCGAGCCGCGATTGGCCCCCCTCGCTGTCCGCGACACCCGCGAGCTCGGCCGCCCGCTGGAGCGCGTTCTCGAACGTCTCCTCCTGACTGCGGTCGTACAGCGTCGCCGCCGGGTGGACACAGATCAGGAGTCGCCGCGGCGTGCCGTCGATTCGTACCTCTTCGAGGCTGCCCGCCTCTTTGGTCACCGCGACCGAGCGCTCGAGGAGATGCTCGCTCGGAACCTTGCCCAGCGTCACGATCACCTCCGGCTCGAGGCGGGCGATCTCCCGCTCGAGGTAGCCCCGACAGTTCGCGAGTTCCTCTTTGTTCGGATCGCGGTTCTCCGGAGGGCGACAGCGCACGCAGTTGGTGATGCGGATGTCGCCGCGCTCGAGGCCGACGTCTCGGAGCCCGTCGTCCAGAACGGTGCCGCTGCGGCCGACGAACGGCTCGCCCTGCTCGTCTTCGTTGGCTCCGGGCCCTTCGCCGACGAACAACAGGTCGGCGTCGTCCGGTCCGGCACCGTTGACGATCCGGCTGCGAGAGTCGACGAGCGCCGGACAGCGCGTACACTCCGTAACACAGAGATCCTCCATTTCTCCCATACAGGTGGCTCAATCGGTCGCCTCCTACGTCTTTCGGGACGCAGCCGCCGGGGGTCGAGTTTCGCAGTCGGTTTCGCGATACGGATCGCTCTCGCGCCCGTTCACTCGAACGAACGAGCGTACGAATCGGCCGCTCGAGCCGCCATCTTCGCGACCCGGATCGGCTCCGGACGGCCGCCGACGGGCGTGAACGCCCGGACGACGTCGTCGGCCTCGGCGGGCTCGAGGCCGACCTGCCTGACGTAGACGGTCTCGCCGTCGACCGACAGTTCGCGCCGGTCGGGCAGCGCTCGGTAGGTCGCGAGCCGTGCCTCGAGTTCGGGGCCGGAAAACGCGTCTCGGAGGCCGGCCTCGAGGCCGTCGCTGGCTTCGAAGGTGACGGCGATGACCGGCCACTCGATCGCTGCCTGAATGCGCGAAAGCGCGAGGAGGTTGTACCACGCGGGGGCGACGGCGCCGAGCAGGACGTACCGGGCGTCCGGACGGTCGAGTCCGTCGATCAGATCGATGACGGCGTCGGTTCCGTCGGCCCCACCGACGCGACAGGAGCCGTACGCGAGGCCGTCGCAGACGCGGTCGGCGCGAACGACGGCCCCGGCCAGCGTGCTCTGCCGGCCGCGATCGGCATCGCCCCGATACGATTCGGCGACGCCCAGCGCCCGCACCCCGTCTTTCATCCGCTAGTCGCTCTCGTCTTTGATCTCCTTGAGCCGATCGAGCAGTTCGTCGCTGGACGCACCGTTTTCGAACTCGATGGTCCCGTTGTGGCTGTTCTCTCCCGACTGAACCGCGTCGTCGTCGTCAAAATCAGCGTCGACTTCCTGTTGCTCGGATTCGTCGTAGCTCCCGAATCCCATACGGTGTCCTATACGAGATTCCGATTGAAAAATTCCGCGGTTACCAGTTTATTGGGGTTCCCTAACCAGCCATCCCGTTCGGGAGCGCCTCTGGAACGGATCGTTCGCCGATCGAATATATCCGCCAATACCGTCGCTGCCAGACAGTGGCGGACGGTATCGCCGTTCCGTCGTCGAGGATACCGTCCCGTCGTCGAGGATACCCTTTTTCTCAGCGGTCCTCGAGGGGACCGTTTTTGCCGTCCGCCGTCCACTGTCAGCGTATGGAAGTCCACCACGTCACCGAGGACGCGGAGACGTTCACCTGCAACGCCTACCTCGCCGTCGGCGAGGACGGAACGGCGACGCTGGTCGACGCCGGCGCGGTCGAGGGCGTCGTCGACGAAATCCGCGAGCACACCGACGAGCTCGAGGCCGTCGTCATGACCCACCAACACGGCGACCACGTCGCCCGGCTCGAGGCGGTGGTCGAGGCGTTCGATCCCGCAGTCTACGCCTACGCCGAGCATCCGACGCGGACCCACGCGATCGACGACGGCGACACCGTCACGATCGGCGACGAGGGGTTCGAGGTCGTCTACACCCCGGGTCACGCCGACGATCACGTCTCGCTCGTCTCCGACTCGTCGCTGTTCTCCGGCGACGTCGTCGTCCACGACGACGGGGCCTTCGACTACGGCAGTTTCGGTCGCACGGACATGGCCGGTCAGTCCCGCGAGCGACTCATCGAGAGCGTTCGGGACCTCCTCGAGCGCATGCCCGAGGAGCGAAGCGAGGCTGCCGGCGTCGAGCACATGTACGCGGGTCACGGGGACGTCTTCCACGGCGACGTTCGCGACGTGGTGGAGACGGCACTCCAGCGCGCGGAGAAACGAGAGCCCAAGTATCCCGACGAGTAGTCGGGTGCCGAGTCCCATCGCACCGATCCCGACCATACTGACGTTTATCCGTCGTGGCGCGGCCAGCATCGTGTATGCTCACCCGCTGGCGTCTCGGCGACGCACGGCCACGACGAACCGTTTTTGTAGGATCGGGATCCCGACATACGGCGTGTAGAGGCGCTGTCGATCCCGAACGCGCCACAGCAGCGGGACACCGAATGGATAACGCTTATGCGCGGGCTACCCATGCACGAGCATAGAATGAGCGACATCGAGGGCGTATATGAGGACCTCGAGGCCGACGTTTCTCTCGAGGAGTTTCGCGAGGCCGTCGAGGCGAAAGTCGAGCAGATGGGTGGACTCGCCGACGAGGAGACGGCGGCGATGCTCGTCGCTCACGAAGTCGGCGAGAGCGAGGTCGGCGGGATCGCCGACATCGAGCCCGGAATGGAAGAGGCTAAGTTCGTCGCCAAGGTGATCTCGATCGGCGAGAAACGGACCTTCGAACGCGACGGCGAGGACGAGGACGGACAGGTCGTCAACGTCGAAGTGGCAGACGAGACCGGGTCGGTGCGGGCGGCGTTCTGGGACGATCACGCCGAGGCCGCCATCGAGGAACTCGAGGAGGGGCAGGTGCTGCGGATCAAGGGCCGACCCAAGGAGGGATTCAGTGGCGTCGAGATCAGCGTCGACAACGTCGAACCCGATCCGGACACCGAGATCGAGGTACAGGTTTCGGATACGTACACCGTCGAGGACCTCTCGCTTGGCCTCTCGAACGTCAATCTCGTGGGCTTGCTTCTCGACACCGACAGCGTCCGCACCTTCGACCGCGACGACGGCTCCGAAGGGAAGGTTTCGAACCTCGTGCTCGGCGATTCGACCGGCCGTATCCGGGTCACGCTCTGGGACGAGCAGGCCGATCTGGCCACGGACCTCGAGGCGGGCACGACCGTCGAGGTGATCGACGGCTACGTCAAGGATCGCGACGGCAGCCTCGAACTCCACGTCGGCAATCGCGGTGCGGTCGAGGAAGTCGACGAGGACGTCGAGTACGTCCCCGAGAGCACCCCCATCGAGGACCTCGAGATCGATCAGGTCGTCGACATCGCGGGCGTCGTCCGCTCGGCGGATCCCAAGCGCACCTTCGACCGCGACGACGGCTCGGAGGGACAGGTCCGCAACATCCGCGTCCAGGACGCGACCGACGACATCCGCGTCGCCCTCTGGGGCGAGAAAGCCGACATCGACGTGGGGCCGGGCGACGAGGTGGCGCTCGGCGACGTCGAAATTCAGGACGGCTGGCAGGACGACCTCGAGGCCTCCGCGGGGTGGCAGTCGACGATTACGGTACTGGAATCCGAGTCCGCCGGCTCCGGGAGCAGCCAGGCGGATGCGGACGGCTCGAGCGACCAAAACGCGGGGCTGTCGGCGTTTGCCGGCGACGACGAGTCCGACGGGGGATCGACGGCGGACGGTCCGGGTTCGACCGACTCGACGGCGTCGGCCAGCGACCCCACGGCCGAGACCGGCGACACCCCCAGCGGTGAGACCGGTGGGGACGAGCCAGCCGACGGCGACGAACTCGAGTTCACCGGCGTCGTCGTCCAGGCGGGAGATCCGGTCGTCCTCGACGACGGCGAAACGACGATGAGCGTCGTGACCGACGTCGACGTCGGCCTCGGCGAGGAGGTAACCGCCCGAGGGATCGTCCACGATGGCCGTCTCGAGGCAAACGACGTGTTTTGACGCCGCGAGCAACCTCATCGCAGTCTAGGAAAAGCGTTAAGGGAGTTAGCTTCGCCTATCATGATATGAACGTCGAACTCCCGTTCGCCCCGGTGGATACGATCATCCGGCGGAACGCGGGCGATCTTCGGGTGAGTGCCGACGCGTCGAAGGAACTCGCAACACGGATTCAGGAACACGGGAGCGAACTCGCGATCGACGCCGCCGAAACGGCGACGACGGACGGACGCAAGACGTTGATGGCTGGTGATTTCGGCGTCGATCGGGTCGTCGACAAGGACGAGCTCGAGCTCCCGGTTGCACCGGTCGACCGCATCGCCAGGTTGGAGATCGACGACCGATATCGCGTCTCGATGGACGCACGCATCGCGCTAGCCGATATCCTCGAGGACTACGCGGACAACGTCGCCCGAGCGGCCGCGATCCTCGCACACCACGCCGATCGGCGGACGATCACCGACGACGACATCGAGACGTACTTCTCGTTGTTCGAGTGAGCAAATGCAGTTCGGCTACAGCGAGCTCTGTCTCGCACACGATCCCGGTTCGCGCCATCCCGAGTCGCCGGACCGGCTACGGGCGATTCGGGAACGGCTGAAGAAAAAACACGGCGTCGAGTACGTCGAATCCGACTCCTGCGAACTCGACACGATGGCGGCCGTCCACGAGCGGGCGTACCTCGAGTCCGTCCGGGAGTTCTGTGACGATGGCGGTGGCAGCTGGGATCCCGACACCACCGCCGTCGAAGAAACGTGGGACGCGGCCCGTCAAAGCGCCGGGCTCGCCTGCTGGGCCGCCGAACAGGCCCTCGAGGGAGCAACGGGACGAGAGACGCCGTTCTCGATCGGCCGTCCGCCGGGCCATCACGCGGTGTACGACAACGCCATGGGGTTTTGTTTCGTCAACAACGTCGCCGTCGCCGCCCAGCACGCGCTCGATCACGACGAGTACGACGTCGACAGCGTTGCGATCATCGACTGGGACGTCCACCACGGCAACGGGACGCAGGACATCTTCTACGATCGGGGCGACGTCTTCTTCGTCTCGCTCCACGAAAAGGAGCTCTATCCCGGCACTGGAGCGATCGACGAAATCGGGGACGGCGACGGTGAGGGGACGACGATGAACGTCCCGATGCCGGCAGGAACCGACGACGCCGAATACCTGGCCGCCCTCGAGGGGCCGATCACCGCCGCACTGACCGACTTCGATCCCGACTTGCTGTTGATCAGCGCCGGCTTCGACGCCCACCGCCACGATCCGATCTCCCGGATTCGCCTCTCGACGGAGGCCTACGCCCTCATGAGCGACCGCGTCCGATCCCTCGCCGACGACACCGACGCCGCGCTCGCGTTCGTCCTCGAGGGCGGCTACGGGCTGGACGTGCTCGCCGACAGCGTGGCCATCGTCCACGAAACGTTCGACGGTCGCGAGCCGATCGAACCCGACGACGACGAACTCGGCGACAACGCGGAATCCGTCCTCGAAGACGTCCTCGAGGCCCACGACCTCGAGCCGGAGCTGGGCGACTGAGACGGTCTGCTGTAACGATCGGTGTAACCGCTGTCATGGGTTACACCGTCGCTGACGTACAGCAGACCGTATGGACGGGTAGAACTGGTCGACTGGACCGCGTGGCCGGCCGGACTCAGGGACGCGGATCGAAGTAGGCCGCGAGCTCCGTTCCGAACGCTTCTAAGAGGGCGGTGACCTCCTCGTCGAGCAGGACTTCGTAGCCGTCCTCGAGTGCGGTCTCGACGTGTGCGCCGAGCCCCACGTCGAACAGGCGATCGCTCTCGAGAAACGCGCGAGCGGTAGTGAACGCCCGCTCGCGCTCGGTCACGTATCGGCCGTCCTCGATGAAGGGACCGTAGGCGTCGGCATCGTCGGCGTAGGTGTCGTAGAACCCCTCGGCGTGGTCACGAACGTGAACGGGCGGCCCCGCGTGGCGTTCGACTGCGGGGCGCTCACTGACCGCGAGTTCGGCGAAGACGACGGCGGTCTCGTCCGCGATCGCCGTCGATCGGAAGACGTCGAACCCGCGATCGTTCAGCCCCTGTGTGATTCCCGTCACTGATTTCTGTAGCTGCGGGTAGAGCTGATCCTCGACGAGGTCGGGCGCGTCGAACCGGATCGCAACGGCGGTGGTGCCCCGGCGAGCGAGGTGTCCGAGCAGTTCGGATTCGGACAGGGGGGCGGGCTCGTCGGGTTCGAAGAGGTCGAACCGGGGCGTCTCGAGGAACTCGCGGGCGTAGTGTTGGAACCGGGCGACGTTCTCGGACGAGCAGACGGCCGCGACGTTGCGCTCGGGGTCCGTCGGATCGATGACCACGAGCGGATCGTCGAACGTCGTGTGGCCGTGGGCTTCGGGATCGAGTTCGACCGGCGGCTGCCAGTCGGCCGCGGCCTCGAGTAGCGCTCGAACGCCGCCGTACTCGCAGACGAGCAGTTCGGTCAGATAGCCGCTGAAGCCACGCGTTCGGAGATCGCTGCCGTAGACGCCGATTCCGGTGAGGAACTGCTTGGCAACGCGGACGTCGCCCGCGAGGTCGTCGTCGAGTCGCTGTTGCAGGTACCGGGTGTGAAACGGCGTCCGGTCGACGGCCGATCGGATCTCGGTGGCCGACTCGAGTCGGAAACAGGGGACGACGTCGATGTCGAACCCCTCGACCGCTCCCTTGACGTACGGATGTTCGGCGTACTCCTCGTGACCCTCCGGAAGGGTCGCGTGGCCGACCTCGAGGCCGTACTCCTCGAGCGTTTCGCGGTCGAGTTCCGGCGGGAATCGGACGAAGATGTCGATGTCGCGATCGCCGCTGATCCAGGTGTCGCGTGCGGTCGAGCCGACCTGCAACACGTCGGCGTCGGAACACAGCGCCGTCGCCGCGGTTTCGGCCCGATCCATGAGCCGGTCGGCGACCTCGCGGAGGCGTCGCCGTTCGTCCTCGTCGGGCGTGACCCGTGCTCGAACCTCGGCGACGACGTGTTCGACGTCTCGATGCCCGTCTCTCTCGGCGGGTTCGTCGCCGTCTGCGTCCTCCTCGCTCATCGGGTAGGGGTACTCGAGCAGTGCGTGAAAGGGTGTCGAACCCGATGCAGGCAAAACGAAAGCCCTATCAAATGCACCCGGCTATCACAGGATGAGCCGAAGTAGCTCAGATGGTAGAGCACCTCGCTGTTAACGAGGTTGTCCCAGGTTCGAGTCCTGGCTTCGGCGCTTCTTCGAAACTTACGGTCACGGGAGAGCCGTCTCCTTCCTGGAAACGCGATCCAACGCGATACCCGTCGCGATAACTGGGCTGTCGCTCGCTCGGACCGACCGGCAGCCGATCTGCTGCCGTTCGGGGGAGGGATTAATCGTCTTCCGGCAGTGACGTGCGTACATGTCCAGTGATAGCGACGACCGACGGAGTACCGACGCTCACGGCCACGACGTCATCGACCCGCTCTACGTCGGCATCGTCACCGTCTCGAGCTCGCGCGCGGGCGAGGACGATCCCGACGATCCCGGTGGCGATACCATTCAGGCGTGTTTCGAAGCCGAGGGCCACGAGATTCAGGAACGACTGCTGGTCCGGGACGACTACTCGGCGATCCGGACCGCGGTCCGGGGGCTGGTCGCGCGCCGGGATATCGACGTCGTCTGTACCACCGGCGGTACCGGCGTCACCGCCGACGACGTTTCACCGGAGGCGACGTCCGCACTGTTCGAGCGCGAGTTGCCCGGGTTCGGCGAGTTGTTCCGATCGCTCTCGTGGGAGGAAGTCGGTACGCGGGCGATGGCCTCGCGCGCGACGGCGGGAATCGCCGTCGATACGCCGGTCTTCTGTCTCCCCGGAAGCAAAAGCGCCTGTGAGACCGCCTGCACGGAACTGATCGTCCCCGAGACCCCACATCTCGCCGGACTGGCGACGCGTCACCGTTCGAACGGAACCGATCGGTCACTTGACGAGTACGGAACCGGGGACTGAGCGGTCCTACTGCCCGATATTTTGTTTCTGGATCGCTCCGGTCGCCCGTGAGTGTCGCCTTCGATCGATGCCAAGCGACAGCTCCGATCGATTCGAACCGTTAATAAAATAAAGTTTCACTTGTACAATTTCACTTGTGAAGAACACGAGTCACGTAGACGGATCCGTTCGTCGCGAGACGATCGGCAACGAGTCAGGAGACGGATCGGACGGGGAATCACCGGCAGCCGCGTGTCGAGAGCGGCGATAGTATGCGTGGGAGTCATTCGAGACGGCGCGTTCTCGGGAGCATCGGTGTCGGTATCGGTTCGATGGCGGGGTGTCTCACCGGTTCGTCCGACGGAGCCGAAGTAACGGTTGCTCGCCCTGAGACGTCACAGGACGGCAACTGGGGCGTCTACGGCGGCGTCATCCCATACTACACCGAGGTGTTCGAGCCGCTCGTCCGAGCGAACGCCGAGATGAAACCGGAACCGCTGCTCGCGACCGACTGGAAACGGATGGACGAGTACACGTGGCGGTTCGACCTCCGCGAGGACGTGAGGTTTCACAACGGTGCGGAGTTGACGGCCGAGACCGTCGTCTCGTCGTTCGAAACGCTGATCGACCACCACGAGGCGACTGGCTGGATCAACGTCGAACCCGACGGTGTGCGGGCACTCGCCGACCATGCCGTCGCGTTCGAGACGACCGAACCGTTTCCGACGTTTCCGGGATCGATCTCACACAGCTACTTCGGGATCGTCCATCCCGACACTGACGTGGACGAGAGCGCCGCGATCGGGACGGGACCGTTTCGACTCGCGGACCGCGACGGCGACGACGTGACGCTCGTCCCCTACGACGATCACTGGCGCACCACCCCAACCGTCGACCGACTCCGGTTCGAGGTCGTCAGCGACGCGACCACCCGCACCGAGGCGCTCGAGGGAGCGGCTGCCGATATCGCTCTCGGCCCGCCACGCAGCGCCGTTTCCCAACTCGAGGCGGCAGCAGGGACGACCGTGGCGACCCAGCGAGCGCCCCACGCCTGCTTCGGGGCAGTGAACATCTACGCGGAACCGACCGACGACAGGACGTTCCGGCGGGGGCTCGCCCACGCCATCGACCAGGAACGGCTCGTCGACACTGTCCTCGAGGGGATCGGCGATCCCGCCCGTGGTCCCATCTCGCCGGAGATCCCGTGGGCCGTCCACGACGACCTTCCGACACATGGGCCCGACCGCGACCGGGCCCGCGACCTCGTCGCGGACTCGGCGTATACCGGCGAGACGCTCGAACTCTTGATCGATGGCGACGAGCCGGACGATCGGACCGTCGCCGAGCGGCTCCAGCACGTGTTCGACGAGATCGGCGTCGACAGCGAGATTACCAGCGCCGAATCGGCGGCGTTCAGGGAGCGGTTCGTCGGCGGCGAGGCCCACGTCACGATCGTCTCGTTTGGATCGAACAGCGCCGCGTCGGACTACCTCATCCGGGCGATGTTCCACTCGCTGGGCAGTGACAACCGCGATCTGTACGAACAAGAGGGAACCGGCGTGATGAATCCCGGTCCGGAGGTCGATCGGCTCATCGAGGACGGCTACCAGGCGGACTCGTCCGAAGCGAAACGCGAGGCCTACGGTGCGGTCCAGCGACGCGTCGTCGACGACGCGGTCGTGCTCCCGCTGTACTATCGCGAGTACGTGCTTGCCCACGAGACCGACATCGTCGCACCGCAACTCCACCCGATCGACAAACTGATCGACTTCACCGAGAGCGAACGGAGGCAGTAACGATGGAACGACTGGTTTTCGACACCACAACCGCGACGGCGACCGAGCGCGAGTGCCGTTGCGCAATCACCGATCCAACCGTACCATGAGCTACCTGCTACGGCGAATCGCGAGTTCCGCCGTCGTCTTACTCGGCGTTACGGTCCTCACGTTCGGACTAACCCATCTGACCCCTGGCGACCCGGCACGGACGATACTCGCCGAACGACACGGCCGTCAGCCCTCCGAACAGTCGGTCGCGGAGTTTCGTGCCGAACAGGGACTGGACGAACCGATCCCGCTCCAGTACATCGACTGGCTCGGGAACGTCGTGCGCGGTGATCTCGGTCGATCGTACTACGGCGACGGTACTGTCCTCAAGTTGCTGGTCGAGCACCTCCCGAACACGGTCGAACTCGCCGGCGTGTCGATTCTCGTCGCCGTCGTCATCGCGGTCCCGGTCGGCACCCTCAGTGCCATCTATCGAGGGACCTGGATCGATTATCTCGGCCAGATCGCCGCCCTGATCGGTGTCTCGATGCCGAACTTCTGGCTCGGCTACCTCCTCATTATCGGCGTCGCGCTCCGACTCGAGTTCGTCCCCGTTTACGGGGCCGGGACGCTCGCCCATCTCGTGTTGCCGGCGCTGACGCTCGGGAGCGGGATGGCCGCGCTCCTCACACGACTCGTCCGCTCGTCACTGCTCGAGACACTCGCGGAACCGTACGTCGACGCGGCCCGCAGCCGGGGACTTGCCGAACGCGGTGTCGTGGTCGCCCATGCGCTTCGGACCGCCCTCTTGCCAGTCGTGACGATGGTCGGACTCCAGTTGGGCTCCGTCTTGGGCGGTGCCGTCGTCGTCGAAGTGGTGTTCCAGCGACCCGGTCTCGGCACGCTAGTGGTCGACGCCGTCTTCGCTCGCGACTATCCGATCGTTCAGGGGGCCACGCTCGTGGTCGGCGTCACCTTCGTCATTGTCAACCTGCTGACCGATCTCGCGTATCGCCGTCTCGATCCCCGCGTCTCGTTGCGAGGTGATCGCGCGTGAGCGCACTCGAGACCTACCGCTCGAGCGTCTCGGCGTGGCTCGAGCGTCCGACAGTTCGTGCGCTCCGGCGGAACCCGTCGGCGGTCGTCGGCGCGGTCGTCGTCGGCACGCTCGCCCTCCTCGCGACCGTCGGGCCGGTTCTCGTTCCGTCCGATCCGAACGCACAGCAACTCGCCGCTCGGCTGCAGGGGCCGTCGCTTGCCCATCCCCTCGGCACCGATCAGCTCGGCCGCGACGTCGCCACCAGGCTCCTCTATGGTGCCCGCGTCACGCTCGGTATCGCCCTCCTCGTTACGGCGGTCCGGCTCTCGATCGGCGTCACCGTCGGTCTCGTCGCGGGCTACTGTGGCGGCCGGCTCGACGAGGCGTTGATGCGGCTGGTCGATATCCTGCTCGCTTTCCCCGGCATCGTCCTCGCGCTCGTCGTCGCCGGCGTGCTCGGGCCGAGTCTCACGAACCTCACCCTCGCGCTCGCCACCGTCGGCTGGACGCGCTACGCTCGCATCGTCCGTTCGAGCGTCCTCGAGTTACGGGAGCGACCGTTCGTCGCGGCCTCGCGGCTGACCGGTGCGCCACGGCGTCGCGTGCTCCGCCGCCACGTCCTGCCGAACGTCGCCGGTCCGGTCGTGGTGCTGGCGACGCTCGATCTCGGCGGCGTCATCCTCTCGGCCGCCGGCCTGTCTTTCCTCGGGCTCGGAGCACAGCCGCCAACGCCCGAGTGGGGGACCATGCTCTCGACCGGTCGCCACCACTTGCAGGAGGCGTCGTGGCTGGTCAACGCGCCCGGACTGGCGATCGTCCTCGCAGTGCTTGGCACGAACCTGTTGGGTGATGGCCTGCGGGACGCGCTCGATCCAGCCGATCGGACCGACTCCCGGGACGTTCGAACGGAAGTGAACCGCCGTGAGTGAGCCGTTGCTCGATGTCTCGGACCTGCGCGTGCGGTTCGATACCGATACCGGGACGGTCCGCGCCGTCGACGGGCTCTCACTGTCGGTCGCGCCCGGCGAGATCGTCGGGCTCGTTGGCGAGAGCGGCTGTGGCAAATCAGCTGCCGTGCGCGCGATCGCCGGCCTCCACGGCGACGCGGCGCGCGTCGACGGTACCGTCACGTTCGACGGCACCGATCTGCGCGCGCTCCCGGCCGAGCGTCGCCGCCGCATCCGCGCGACCAGGCTCTCGACGGTCTTTCAGGATCCCTCGGCGACGTTGACGCCAACGCGGAGCGTCCGATTCCACCTCGAGGAAGCGTTGCGGCTCGCCGACCGTCCCGAGGACCGCTCGCTCCGCGGGGCGCTGGGGCTCGATCCACGCAACTGGGGTAGGGCGGGTCGTGCCCGTCGCGAACGCGCGCTCGAACTCCTCGAACAAGTGGACCTCGACGATCCCGCCTACCTCGAGCGCTATCCACACGAATTGAGCGGCGGTGAGGCCCAGCGCGTCTCCATTGCCGTCGCGCTCGCGTCCGATCCCGACCTATTGCTCGCCGACGAACCGACGACGGCACTGGACGCAACGACGCGGACGGCCGTTCTCGAGTTGCTCGCGGAACTCGTTGCCCAGCGAGACCTGGCGACGCTGCTCGTCAGTCACGACCTGCAACTCGTCGGCGAGTACTGTGACCGGGTCGTGGTTGCGTACGCCGGCACGGCGATGGAAGCCGGCTCCGCAGACCGCGTGCTCACGGCCCCACGCCACCCGTACACGCGGTTACTGCTCTCCTGTAAGATAGACGGAACGCCCCCAGGTGAGCGGCTTCCGACCATCGACGGGACGGTACCGGACCCGACTGCCGAGTCGGCCGGGTGTCCGTTCGCGCCCCGCTGTCCTCATGCGACCGAGACGTGCCAAACGACGGCCCTTCCGACGGTCGATATCGAGACCGACGGTCGGGTCCACTGTAGCGAACGCACGGCGATCGAGGCCGCAACTGGAGGCCCACTCACTGGGTCGCCCTCGACTGCTGACGCCGGCCGAGACCGCTCTCGGCCGACCGAACCGTCCGCTGGGACGGCAGCCGCTGCCGCTGGGGACCGCTCTCAGCTATCGAATCCGGGCTCCTCCGCGTCGAGTTCGTCGACCTTCGGCAACGAGACGACCGAGCACGAGGGGCCACTCCTCGAGCTTCGGGACGTCTCCAAGCGGTATCCGGCCGACGACTCGTGGCTCTCGCGCCTGCGCGGCCGCGAACGACACGTCCGGGCCGTCGACGACGTTTCACTCACCGTCCGTCGCGGCGAAACCCTCGGCCTCGTCGGCGAAAGCGGTGCAGGGAAGTCGACCGTCATCGATCTGATCACCGGCCTCGAGTCCCCGACGGCCGGGACGATCAGGTTCGATGGCGACCCCATCGGGACAGTCGACAATCGGTCACAGGAGCACCTCGCCGCCGTCGGCCGACTCTTCCAGCACCCACGCTCGAGTCTCGATCCCCGGCAGCGTGTCCGGACGGCGATCGAAGAACCGCTTCGCGAGGCTGACTGGAGTCGGGAGCGCCGACGCCAACGGATTGCCTCGTTGCTCTCCCTCGTCGGACTCGACGATCGCCATGCCGACCGCCGACCCCGCCAACTGTCCGGCGGCCAGTGCCAGCGCGTCGCCCTCGCGCGTGCGATCTCGCTCGAGCCGTCCGTGGTCGTCCTCGACGAGCCGACGGCCGCACTGGACGTCTCCGTTCGCGCGCAGGTATGCAATCTGCTACTCGACCTGCAGGCACGGCTCGACTGTGCGTTCGTACTCGTCAGCCACGATCTCGGCGTCGTCCGCCACCTCGCCGATCGAATCGCCGTGATGTGCGATGGCCGCATCGTCGAGTCGAACTCAGCAGAGCGACTCTGTACCGATCCCGAGCATGCCGCGACCAAGCGACTCCTCTCGGCAGCGAGCGGACTCACCTACTCCGAACCCGACTCGTCCGACGATTCCCGTGGGCTCCCCGAGGTCTGATGCAATCGACCCACTCGCTGCCCCGGTTTCGCTCGTGAGCCCGACCACGCCATCGCAGTCCTCCGACGCCATCGTCGCCGACTTCCAGGCCCACTGCGTCGGGAACGTCGACTCCAGTAGCCACTGCAACGAGTGGCGCACTGAGCACACCGCTGTCGTGCGATCAGATGGACACTACCGCTCGGGCACGACTGTACGACCCCCCCCCGAATGACCAGCCGAGCGCGGAGTGACTGCTCGAGTCGGTCGACTCGAGCGCAACGGAGAGTAAGGGTTAACTATATTCCATGGTTTCCCCCAAGTGCAGGGGCCCTTAGCTCAGTCTGGTAAGAGCGCTCGGCTCATAACACGATCTGACCGAGTGAGATCGTGTGAGACACCGAGTGGTCGATGGTTCGAATCCGTCAGGGCCCATCCGCAAAAAGCCCGAAGCGTGGCCGAATCCTATTCGGCTACAAAAGCTCGTCTAAACGGGTCGAAACGGTCATTCTATACTTCGGACGTACCGACCTCTGAACTGGAACCGAACCAGCGACTGGTTCCGGGTCGTCGCAGTCATGCGAAATTAGTAGCCGAAACGGGGTGGTCGGCGTGACGGTCGCTCCCTGGCCGTCGGTCGACAACTCGACGTGCGAACACTGTGGGGCTCATGTCACCGATCGGTTCCGCCGTGTCTTCGGTGACGACGACGATCGCGCTCATCGGTGCGGTGACTGCGATACGTACGCACGACTGACCCGCGGCTCTGCAGCTGGCGTCGACGTTTCGGTTCCGGACCCGGAGACATCGCCCGGCCGTCACGGAGGTGAGGCCGATGCGTAGCGGGTTCGTCCAAGCGAGCGAACTGTACGATGTCGAGAGTCGGTCGCCCATCGCCCATCCGGCCCACCAAGCGACCGACGCGGAGATTCGCCGTACTCTCGAGAAGCGAGGTGAGTCGGCGTGAATCGACTCGTCGAAGCCGACGAGTGTGAGCGGTGCGGTGATCGCGTCGACGCACTTCGTCGTCTCTGCCCGGAGTGTACGCGCGTGGTTCGTGACGCGCGGGAGGGTCCGTTATGAGTTCTCGAGCGTCGGAGTTGGAGAGTCCGAAGGCCAGCGGTGACGCTCTCGAGGGAGAAATCGTCCAGGCCGTCGACGAACTCGAGTACGTCAGCGATCACACCGCCACCTGGCACGACGCTCGGACGACCGCCGTCCTCGAGGCGAGTCACTCGCTGCCGTTCTACGGGATCGTCCTCGTTGAACCGGCCGTTCCCGTCGAGATCAAAGGCTGTCAGATAGAGACGAGCAACGGCAGTCGATCGACCCGCGGTCGGTTCTACGTCAAGCGAGCCGCTCACGAGCAACTACTCGAGGCAGCGGGGATGTACCTGTTCGCGGTCTACCTTCCTCGGCCAGGGCTCCCTCAGGTGGCCCGCGCGATCGTGCCGGCGACGCTCGTCGACGAGCTGTTATCCGGCCGGTGGTACGATGTCGGTGGCTCGCGCTCGGAATCCGAGGTCGCAAAACTGGCGTGGTCGCACGTGATCGATCCGGCTGGTGTCGATCCGTCGGTAACGGTAGGTGAGCCGCGGTGAGCGTCGACACCGAATCCGACGATCGCGACCTCGAGGCCGAGTTGGCGAGCGCGGCAGCCGGTCAGGTCGGTGTTCCCGTCGACGCTGTTTGCGTGGGCTGTGGGCGGACCCGCGTCAAGCGTGCCACTCTCGAGGCGATGGACCAGCAGCCCGACGCCGACCCCACGACACTCGAGGCGAGCGACTGTACGTCGTTCAAGCACGTCTGCTATCCCTGCCAGGGAGCGACGTGGTGGAACCCAGTCGCAGTGCTCACCGGCTTGCTCGAGAGCGAGCGAGAGCGGGAGCGCGATCGAGGTGAGTAGCGGTGTCCCAAGTCGAGACGACACCCCACGAGATCGAGGGCCGATGGAAGTGGCCCGACTGGGGCCGCGGTCCGTACGACGCGCTGTCGTCGGTCATGCTCGGCCCGCCCTTCGAGGGCTACCTCGAGATCACGACCGAGATTGACGGCGAGCCCTGGCACCTCGAAGTGAGCTATAGCAAGTCGGGGTTCGCGCCCCGGCTGTCCGACGGGATCAACGCCGAGCGACTGTACGAGTGGGACATCAAGGGACGCGGTCGTGGCGAGCGGAAAGCGTCGTACAATATCTCACCGCGGTTTCCGAACATGCGCCACTGGGAGAGTGGCGAGCGGTTGCAACTCCCCTGGGAGAATCAGGTCGGCGAAGTCGATGGGGTCGACGTCGAGTTCCACACGAGTAACATCGAACCCGACCGCGGTCTCGAGTTGCTGCCGGAGTTCTTCGCGGCGATCTTCGAGCACGCCGGCGAGCGCATTCACTCCGAATACTTCAGAACGACCCCGCATTCGGCGAGTCGAATGTGGGCGTACGAGCGGTACGTTCGGATTCGCCGTGAATGGGCTGAAAAGCTCTCGTCGGCCGGTGTCTTACAGAAAGTCGCGCACTATCTCTCCGACCTCGAGGGAGTGAAAGCCGAGCTCCACATCGACAACGAGGAAGTCGTCAACCACCAGAACCGGCTGTTCTTGAACCCCACGTCGGCCGGCGAACTGCTACCCGGGCACACCTACGGGCGGAAGTTCGAGATCTACCAGCTCGCCGATCCCGACGCGGTCTCGAAGGATCACCCGTCGTACCACCCGAAGGTGGAGGTACTGGTGAACAAGTCGATGAACGACGGCGAGGCATGGGCGTGGGCCGATCGACACGAAGTGACCGAGCAAATCGAGGAGACGCTGTTGAACGCGCTGCACTGGGAAGACATTCCGCTCGGACCCGACGGCAGCGGTGTCTACGTCGCCGACGATCACTTCGACGCCGTCGCTCGAGACGACCTGGTCGAACTGTACGAGGATCCTACACCGCGCCTCGAGGCGAAGTCGGATCACCTGTTGATGACGACGCTGCGAGATATGGGCGAGACTGCCCGCGACGTTTCGGAGACGATCGCGACCGATGGCGGCGCGACGGTCGACGACCTCGCCGACCAGTTGGGAAAACACCCCGCGACGATCTACCGAGCGATCAACGACCTTGGCGACATCCTCGAGTTGGACCAGGGCGACGTGTCGTTTCGAGCCCGGAAGTATCGTGAGGAACTCCGCGCGCTCGTCGAGTCCGCCGAGTACGCGATCGAGAGCTACGCCGATCGGATGCAACACATCATGGGCTTGGCCGATCACGTCGCCGAGTCCTCTCCCTTCCAGGAGTGGCTCGCGAAGAACGGTGCCGACCTCGAGTTCGACGACCAGGGCGAGCCTCGACAGATGCGGATCGATACGATCCTCTCCCGACTGAAGTACGATAGCTTCGAGAACGTCGCCACGATCACCAGTGAAGCCCTCGAGAAATGGTCGAAGTCGGGCAACGATCCGACCACGCTTCGCGGCGTTGAGCTGACCTGGAAGACTCCCGGAGGCGGGACTGAAACCGGATTCGTCGGTGCGGTCGCCGATCGCTGAATCAGCCCGGATAGTGGCAACACTCTCGGTATCGCTGTTTTCTGCAACTCAAGTTGACTACCACCGTTTCCTATGCAAATCTGATTGTAGTTCGTCCCTCGAGGGCCGGGGTCGGCACCGCGATCGCACCGCAGCGCCTGCGGGGTCGTTTCGCGCTTCGCGCGAAAGCCCCCTTGGCGGGTGTCGCCAAGGCGACAGCGCCAAAAAATTACAGCGCCCCACCCCCACCTTCGCACGAAAATCTCCAGTTGATCCACTCGAAATAGCCCCTCTGTGCAACACATCTAATTTGATGAATTACGTTGTCTGTTATATGTCTGATATTGCCAAGGTAGTTGCTCCGATCATAGGATTCGTATCGACGGTGATTATTGTGCTAACGGGTTTTGCTATCCTTTCTCCCTTTGCAGAAAGATGTCCTACAGAAACGTTTCCTGACGCATGCAATTCATTGATTTTCGGTAGTGGGACGGCTCTTTCCAGCTTCATTGGTCCTCTTTCGATTATTGCCTTTATTATCGCGGTATTAGCCTTTGTAGCCGCTAATTCACGGTAATGATGATAAGTTGCCCCTAAGGGAGCAGGGTAATTGCGCGGCGCGCAGAGCGTGAACCGCGCTAGCGCAAAGATTAGCCAACTGATTCGAGGCGATAGAGCGGCGTTGCCACTGGTAGGATGGGGCGGAACTTTGATAACATGGATTGTCGGACATGCCTACGAGGATTTATTAACCAAGACGGGGCCAGAGTCAGCGTCATGCGACACCCGCAAGATGACCTATTGATCATCTACGCGCTCGTACAGCTTGCTCACGACAATAAAACAACTCCGCGAGAAGAGGAAGCGCTGAACCTCGCAGCTGACATTGCAGATCAACACGGACTCACTGTCACTGACGCGATCCTCCAGGTCGAACTATAGTGGCTAAGGCAAAGGTCCAGATCAACTGTCTCGCCCCCGCACTGTCGCCAAGTTGTAGCGCAAAAAATAACAGCACCCACAGTTGACCAAGTCACTATTATTCGTTAGCGACGTGTCCTTCTCATTGGTAAAAATACATCCTCAAAGCTATGATAGCCACGATATCCATTTTCATCAAATTCAGGAATTTTAGTCTGTCGCAATCGAGACTTGGTTTTTTCTTCAAGTTCCCTAAAGTGGCTTTCACAAAATAGCCAATAGTCAGCTATATATTTGTGGCTCTGTGGATTCGGTTGGGGTGGTGTATCATATCGTTTTGTTCGCCATGTTCCATATTCTGCTCCGCGATCACATAATCCGCACTGGTAGGGTACTTTGTCATCAATTACGCTTTCAAAACAATCGTTGCAGAGTTTAATCCGGCCATTCTTTTTAAATTCTAAATGGATGACATCGTGATTTGATCCTTCTCCACATATCGCACAGAGGCTAGGAGCCACTAATAACTTTGAATTTGGTAAAGGGGGCATCTCAAAACTCACTTAGAGCAGTTTGTGATTCACTTGCGAGTTGAACTGTATCTGTGTTGGAATTATAATGTACCCCACCAGCATCATCAAGAGATTGTAGCCGGTATCGAATATTTTGTTCGGATATGTTTGTCAGACTGTTTAATTCCTCGACCGTTATACCATCATACTCCTGTATAAATCCATATATTTCTTTGGTCTGTTCTATTCTTTTCCTCCATTTTTCATTTTTATCATTGTTTTGTTGATATCGCCTCATTTTTCGTATATCCCTTTGCATCTTCCTCATATGTCCTGAGATTTCCTCTAATGGTTCTTCATTCCATATTTCATCTGACTCCGATCTAGTGACTATTACTCCAAAATCCACAGAACTGGAGAATTCTTTTTCTTCTTCAAATCTATCTTCACATGTTAATCTATAGTCAATTACTGACGAGGCATTGTTCTCTTCTAAATAGTTTTTTATTTCATCAATTGATAGTAGCCAACTGTCTCCATCAACAATTATCGGAAAACCATGTTTTTCTCCGGGTGGCAGATTTGGGACTTCCCACGTTTTCTTTTCTCCTGCTACTTCCCACTCTGCGCTGACATCAAATGCAGCACCGTTTCCAGTATTTTGAATTACAAATTGTACAGAAGTAAGACTAAGGAAATTTACACCAGCTGTTAGATGTGGGGTGAATTGTTGTTCCATTAGTGACTCTTGATTCTCTTGTATTGTAGTTTGTTCAGACTGAATTCTGGCTTGCTTATTATATAGCAATAGTAACCCAAATGTAAGAACGATTGTGCCAGCAGCACTAGCAATCATTGCGAAGTCAGAAGGAGAAAGCGGTAAATCTACTTCAACCCAGTTCGTATATCCAATTATCTCAAAAACAGACCACAGGACAAGTGCGATTATTAAACCATAAGCAATCCAAAGTGCTGCTCTTTCTTTGATTTTGTTCAGTGAAATATTCGGCACCATCTTCTATTGTTTCCCATACCATAGTATATTTATAATTCCTGTGGCTCAGATTTCTGAGCGGTCCCTTTCTTAATTTGTGAAGGACTCTCCAATCCATGCGTTCTTAGTCTCTATGCCCTCGGGGTTGCATGCCGCGAAGATCAATTTCCCCAATATGAACACGAACCGAGTACCGGCCGTGTTCATATGACGTGGGCTGCCGCCGCGATCCACCTGGTCCCCACGTCGATCACGTCGTGCTCTGACCTCTTTTTATAAACTGAACCGGCTCGAGTGAACCGAAAAAACTAGAAATAGCGGGTTGTGTTCACGACCATGTCTCACGACGAGATACCCGGTTCCGTTCGGATCCGGACCGACGACGGGAACGAATGGCGATTCGATGCGATTCAGAAAGCCGCCCGATTCTACGATTGTAATCGGAGCAACGCGGTCGCGTTCGCTTGCGAAGATATTGACTCACTCGTCTCCGCAGCTCGGACCGTCCTCGAGCGCGACGACCTCTCCCGTGAGCAGCGCCGGGAGATCGCCGAGACGCTGAGTACTCGCGCAGTTCGCTTCGATGTTGACACTTCTATCTCAGTAACACCAAAAGGAAAAATGTAACCCGTCGACGGGGGTCAGCCGTATCAGTAATTCACCGATATTATAGAGAGTTAAGCACTGACACCCCTTGTTTCGGTATGCCTAAAAACTTGGAGTGCCGTGGTTCCGATAGAGGTATGCAACCAGCAGTAACCCGCGGGATAGCGTTGAACCGTCCGGCAAGCCCACCAATACGTCTCTCGTTCGGTTTGTTCTGGTTGGTTGATCTCGTCGCTACAGTATTCCTCTTTCTCGTTCCGTACGCCACCGAACTCAATCCGATCACGACCCACTTCTATAATCTAATCGGACTGCCCGGTGTCGTTCTTGCAGGAAGTATCTACGCCGTCGCGGTCGTTATGATCGGGCACTATCTCCCGAAACCATACGATGCACTGTTCGCTGTCGGTGCTGTTCTCGTGTATGCCGTCTGTGCAAGCAACAATGTCATCCTCCTAATGAGCGGAGAACCAGTCGTCGAAACACTCATTCTCTCCTTATAACATATTCAGAAAATGGAGTCGATCGAGATCTTCGCTTGCTCGGTCCCGCGGTGATCGCCACCGCCGTGCCACCGAAATAGAGGCAGATCGCTCGAGCGGACCATCTTGTCATTGAGGATCGTACAGCCGCTTTGTCCGTGGGGTCGATAGACGACGAAACAGTACCAGCCGTCGTGCCGCCGGAGTTTCTCGTGATACTGGCGATAGACCTTCCAGTTCCCCGGCTGCCCATCACTGTGCTCGAGCATCGTACTCTTGATTTCGACCGGCGTTCCGTTCCCGAATCTCGCATCGTGCCAGCTCGAGCGCTCGAGATCGAAGCGGCGCTTCCGCGCCATGCGCTTTTCGCAGATCGTCCCGAAGTGGTTGGCCCGCTGGGATCGATTCACGCGGACCACGCGCATCGCGCGCCGATATATATACTTCTCCGCTGGTGTCTCGCCGCGATCGCGAGCGATGGGCGAGGATTGTGAGTAATTGAGGGTGTGTGAGCGCTGGGCGTTGGGCCTGCGATCCCCCTAAACGGGGGTCGATTCCGGTTTACAGCTTTCCACCCCGACGCTCTCATGCGATCACCTGTTCGACCGTGTTAACCCAATCGGCCTTTTCCCCGCCCTCATCGATGTCGTTCCACCAGTTTGAGACGGTAGCGTGGCTGTAGGGAACGTATTCGGCGGTTTCGCGAGCAGACATGCCTTGCTGCCGGCAGGTTTCCATCGTCCACGCAGCGACCCTCTTGACCTCGCTTTCGGCAATCTCGGGGCCACCATCGTCGCTCGCGGGAGCGGACCAGGACCAGTCCGCTTCGTCGTTCGTGTGAGGTTCGAAATCGGCTGGCGGAATACCTTTCAGTGGCCGCGGATCGACGTCTTTCAGCTTCCCGCCAGCGATCCGCTCGGCGATGAGAGCCTTCCCCTTGTTGTTCCGGTCGGGCTTCTTGAGAATCGTACCGACGCGCCACAGGAGCGGATGGATCGAACTCTCGTCGTGACCGATATAGACGAGTGCGCCGTTGTACTTGCGGATTTTGAACACGAGCGGCCCCATCAACTTCCGGACCTTCTGGCCGTCTTTTCCGGTGCCGCTTCCGTTCGTACTGAACTCGTCGCCGATGAACAGTTTCGGCTGTTGGGGATTCGTGACCGGGTCGCCGTCCTGGCCGACCCATTCCTCGAGGAGGGGATAGTTCGGGATCCAGCCGTCCTCGACGGAACCATCGTCGCGAGTCCAGTCGTCGTTGCGATCCAGCGTTCGGATGTTACTCGCGACGCGGAGATCGCCGTCGACCCAGCGATCCCGCAGCTGTGTGACGAGACACGCGAGGTTCGTTTTGCCAGCTCCCATTTCGCCGAGGATCACGATCACCGGCGCGGGTCCCGCGACGATCTGCCGGAGCCGAGAGATCGCTTTGATACCGGAGAGATCGGCCTCTTGGCTCGGGTCGCCGATGTAGTGTTTCAGCGTCAGCGTGTCGCCGTTGTCGAGCGCTTGGCGGGCCGTCGCGCTTCCCTCTGCTTGCAGGATGTCTCGATTCTTGCCGACCGAGAGATAGTCCGCGGCGGCCTTCCCGTCCCAGCGGTCCGGGTCGTGATGAATCGCCCGCATGGCCATTTGACGGTCGATTTGCTCGTCTCTCACGAACCCGGCGTGGGGAAGCACCTCGTCGGGATCGCGCTTGAGGTTGTTGCCCTGGTACTCGCGAAAGCCGCCGACCGTGTAGTTGTCCTGTTCGTCACTCATCGCGACCACCGTCCGCTCGAGCGGGTGAGTGGATCCCGTCGACGGTATCGTACAGCCGATTCGGACGTGGTCGGGGTGCATGCTCGCCGTGCCTACGGATGTACTCGTCCTCGTAGCCGTCGATGTCTTCGATGTCCTCGGGAGGCTTGTCCTCAACATCGGATTTGGCCGCGTCGAAGCGATCTTTGACCGACGTTTTCGGGTTCATCAATCCCCTCTCGTCGGCTTCCGCTTCTTGATTGATCACGTCGCTCTGGATCTCGAGCCCCATTTTCGAGATACGTCCACGGAGTCGATTCAACTCAAGGAACGCGTCGACGAGGTCGCCGTGAACGTCCTCGAGCATGGCCTTACTCGTGACGAGTTTCGAATCGGCCATCTGACTCATGTAACAGCCGGTCACCCGGAGTTCGTCCATGTCCTCGAGGTGTTCGAACTCACGGACTTCGTAGGCATCGCCGTCGTTGGCGACGTACGGGCTCGGTCCGTCGACGGTCTTCTGTTCCCACAACTCCGGCGCGACGTAGTACTTTTCGCGGGTGTCGGTCACGCCGTTGATGTGGTACACCGTCTCTCTGTGCCGGTTGCGGAGCTTTTCGGCACCGACCGCGAACAGGCCGAACAGCGGCGGCCCGAGTAGCATCAACGCAACGGCGATCCCGACCGCGACCGGCGGCACACCAGGGACCGACGGACGGACCAACAGCAACAGGATGCCGACCGAGATCGCGATCCCGATCACGAGCAACTGTGCCTCTGCAACGATGTACGTGAGTCGGTCTTTCCAACTGCCGAACGTCGTGCTCAGGTTCTCACTCATGCTTTTTCAACCCCCTTCGATTCGGTTTTCACCACATAGAACGCAGCAAGCGCGGCGAGTCCGACCGTCATGAGTACGCCCGTGAACAGTCCGCTCGCACCACCGAACGACTCAAACGGATCGTCGCTTCCCGACATGCCGCTCGAGAGTCGGACGGTGCCGCCGCGAGTCGAGACCGAAACGGCAGAGTCGCCGTTGATCGACGCGACGGACAGCGAGATCTCGTTGCGTCCCTCGCTCAGTTGGTATTCTTTCTCGGGGACTTTCGTCGCCCCGGCCTGTTCGATCCCCGCGAGCGCGTCGCTCACGATCATCGGCTGGGGTTCCTCGCTTTCGATCACTATCTGAGCATCGCCGTTGCCGACATCGAACTCGACAACTCGGGTTTGATCGTCGATCGCGATCTGCTCGAGGGCGGTTTGGTTGCTCTCGTTGCCCGGAGCGCTCTGGTTCTCCCCGTCTTGTGCGCTCACAGGCCCAACGCCCATGCCCATCGCCGCGATCGCGATGACTGCGAACGCCAGCACTACCCGCGTCTTTGAAAACTCAACACGAGACATGGTTAGGGCCCCAGTTCTCCGGCAAGGTTGGTCACTGCCGCTGCAACGATCGCGATGATCGCGATGAGGAATGCAGCCCCGAGCCACATGTCGCCGCTCCCGTTCTCGGGAAGCCAGCCGCCGGCCCCGCCGAGAATACCGTCCCCGCCGTCGCTGGTCTTGCTAACGATCTGTCCACGCCCATCACTCGCGTTCTCGAGCCCGGCGATGTATCCGTCTGCATCATATGTGCCGTACTCTGGACCGCTGTATTCCATCGTGTTGACCTCGCTGCCTGCCGAGTCAGTCATGTTCTGGATGGTGAACTGACCCTCCCAGAATATCACCTCAGTGGTGGTGTTGGACTCACCAGAACTGAGGACCATCGACGGCTGTTTCTCGAAGTCAGAGACGTTGTACGCCACTCCCGTCTTGGCCGATCCATTCGGGAAGCCTCCTGCGTACAGCATGCCCTCGTATGTCTCATTCACGGTGCTGTACTCGTACGAGACGGCTCCGGTCGAACTGTTCACGCTTCGCTGGCGATCCGTCTTCCCGTCGAAGTGGACCGTCATCGTGGACTCGAGATCATCCGGCTGTGGGAGATCGAGCGTGCTTCGAAGCGCGTATTCGAGAGCGTCCCCGGAGGTTTCGTTTCCGGCCATGTACCGGACCATGCCCTCGGCTCCGCGCACTTCGGATGGACTCAATTCGCCCGCATCCATCTTGGCATACAGGTCCTCAGCTACCGTACTGGGATAGTTTGACTGCACGGTCTGAGCCTGCTGTTCGATCCGGTGACTCTGCTTCGCGGTCAGTCGGTAATCGTAGACCGTCGCCGAGTCGAGCGACGCAGCCGGCGCGTTCATCACTTGGATACCACCCGGCCAACTCCAGTCGTTATCAACTCCTGCCGAGACGTTGAAATTGTCCGTTTCAGCGTGGTAGTCGTCGAACAGACTGTCATTATAGATCCCGCCGCCAGTGCTGCCGCCGGATGTTGACCACGATGTTTCGATCTCAAGTTGTTCATGCTGGTATTCACTGCCGTTAACCAGCGTCATCGTCTGTGTGGACGTGTTACCGGTGAATGCGAACGACTCGCTAGATGTCGATCCATCATGATTGGCAGTCCACGCATGAATGAACTCATCTGAGATGTCCGGATCTTGGTGGGTGACGTTCATCAGATACGCTAATTCAGCGGAGTCAGCGCTCACGCGCTCGGCCAGCTGAATTTGGTGGTGTGCATAATAGTCGTTGATTGCTTGCTGCCCAGCCGCTTGCGCCTCGACCGCAGTCTTGTTATTCTCGTAGGCCGTCGCGATCGCGTGCCGCGCCTCGAGCGAGGCCAGTGTCTCGGTGTCTTCGAGGTAATTCTGATAGACCGAGGTGGACTGTTGAGTCCCTTCATAGACACCAACAGCCGAGGTATGTGTGTCAACTTCGATTGCCGAGGACTCCTGTGAGGTATCAATATCTCCGAAAGTCGCCTCGGCAGCATGGCAGGACCGCGGGAAAGCGAACTTCGCGATCGTTCCGCAGTCCTCGTTGATCTCGATCGAGTCGCCACTGGTCTGAGCCGCGACCGTCCCCGTCGCCGCGATCGGAGCGAGCAGCGAGCCGACCAGGAGCACTGCGAGCATGACCGCAAACACGCGGTGGGCTATGGGCCGATGGGCCGACATCTTAGAGTCCCCCCGTCGCGACCAGGAGCGCGACCATCGCCAGCTCGTACAGCGCGATCGCGACGATCGCCGCGACCGCGATGGTCAGGGTTGCCGACGCGATTCGATTCACCACCGAGGTACCGGTTTTGATTAATTCCGTCATCTGAATCACTCCGTGTAGGAAATCCAGCCGGCAGCGAACGTGACTAGGACCGTGCCGCCGATCAGGAACCAGTCGTTGCTCGAGAGCAACTGATTGAACGCGGGGACGAACTCGAAGACGACCGGGAACAGCAGCGTCCCGACGATCGTCCATTTCTCCATGTCCGAGTAGTTCGAGCCGTCGAACTCGTTGGTCCAGAGAATCCACAGGACGGATGTGGTCGCCCCGATCAGGGGCACCGAGAAGTCCACACCCCCGGCGCTGTAGAACGCCGAACTGAAGTTGTAGCCACCCAGGACCTCGAGGTTCCACGACCAGACCCCGAAGACCATCGATGCAAATGTGGGGTAGACCCACAGCGCCGCGTAATCGATCTTGTCGATAACGTCTCTTGCCATTGTGCAACGGAAAAGCGGATTACCGCCCTCGCCGAAAACGTCAGCTAAACCTAGGTTCAGCAACCTTTATGCCAAGGCGGGTTGCCGCCCGCTGCATGGCGTTGAACAAACTCAGAAAGTTAGACCAGAACTCGGCGGGCGTCACCCTGCCGAAAGACGACCTCCGCCTTGAGGGATTACTCGACGAAGACGGGGAGATCGACGGTGAACATCACGTCCATATCCGTCACGTCGACGACGGCCAGTGGTCGCTCGAACTCGTCGAGGAGATCGACGCGTAACAGAGTCACGATACCCTCCTTCCTTGCTGATTTAGGTTGATTTGTATCTATTTGAGTGGTGATCGCTACCGAAAAATTTGAAAACCAAATTACAGCGTTAGCTGTAGTCGAAGTCGAATTCTTCGCTTGCAACTTGGGTCTGTGTATCGTCCTCCGAGATGACAGCAATAGCGGTTACGGTTCCGCTAATTTCTGTGTCCGTAGCACCCGACTCAGCAGCAGCGAAGTGGACATCAGCACCATCATCACCATCACCAATAGTGACAGAATCCCCAACTGTTAGCTCTTTCATCTCGTCTACTTGATCACCTTTCGATGTACCGTCTGGGTGTGTTTCTAGGTTGCTTTCAACTGCAGCACCAGATAGATTTACATGGTCTGCGTTCCCAAGCGACGTAATTTCCACTTGGATCTCCTGGGTACTATCATCGACTTCCATCGTCACACCCGCCTGTGCTTCCTGGCCCACACTTCCACCAAGGTCAAGCACGAAGGCAGCAATCACAGCTGCGAGAATGACCGTGATAGCAACCATTAGTATCACTCCGATCACAGGTGATACTGCCCGTTCTTGGTCACCCCCAATCAAACGACTTCTATATTTTTTAAGATCCATATATTACTTCGAGATTATATTAGCTGAAGTCCCACTCTTCGCTGCCAACCTGCGTTTCCGTCTCGCTCTCGTTGATTACGGCAACAGCGGACATTTGTCCGGTTTCATCGATATCGCCACTACCGCCATCGTACGCATAGGTGACAGCATCGCCGACCTTCATATATTCTGCAGAACTTGGCGCAGAACTACCAGACCAGTCACTCGACGTGAGGTTCACGTGGTCTGAATTCCCGAGTGACGTGACTTCGACCTGCACTTCATTAGCAGAACTGTCAACCTCCATCGACACACCTGCCTGAGCTTCTTGCCCGACACTCCCACCAAGGTCGAGCACGAAGGCGGCGATGACTGCAGCAAGAATAACCGTAATCGCCACCATTAGAATAACCCCAATAACAGGTGAGACTGCACGTTCGTCGTCCGATCCGATCAACTTCGGTTTGAGCGCTTTCAAATCCATAGTGTTCTCACGCATCGTGCAAACGGTAAGAAAGCTTATTCGCCTCCTCACCAAACGGCGAGGTGCGGATTTGGGGATTTGGGAACCAACCTTGCGTCCCCGCTTTCTTGGACGTTGCCACCGATGCTAATTCGTGAGAGGTAACCGGATACATATATATTTACCTGATAGTCAGGATTGTTCTAGGAACAATGACTTTCAAAACTGAGAATCAGCCACAACTGGAAAGCACGCAGTGATGGCTTGAAGTGACGTTGTCTGGCGATTTCGATATCATATAACAAATCGGCATGAATTTTTCAGTTCGGCCATATGAACAACTCATGACTGATTCAGATACGCTTGTCACTGAACGAGCCTTTGCGCGCACCTACGACGGTGGCGAATACGACAATACGTGGAGTGCGGTCAAACAGTATCGTCGCGCGGTCACGTTCAGCGTTGATAACCCAGAGACGAGTATTGGCGATATTGCCTCTGCGGCGGATGCACCGACCGAGCGAATCCGGCCATGGATTGACGAGGGGGCAGTACCGCCTGTCATTCAAGGACTGTACAGTTCACATGCCCGTGACTGGATCGGTGTCACGTACGATAATTTGACGCCGCTGAACGTGCTCGTCGCGAACGTCTATTCAGGTGGAACAATTCATACCAATCACACACCGAAGTTTACTCTTAATGACGACGGACACGACGCAACCGTTATTAAAGCCCTTGAACTGGCCGGTACTGGCTACCGGACGGAAGAATCAGGAACGAGTCAGGCAGTTGTCCCCGGCGAGGATGCGATCGCGCTTGGCCGTGTGCTGACTGTTCTCGGCGCACCGATGGGAAGAAAAACAGAGATCGAAGGGCTATCGCTGCCATGGTATCTCGACGACGCTCCGGAATCGGTCCGCAAGCGGTTCGTCGACTCCTATCTCGAAAATCGGGCACTGACTGACCCGACGACCGATTCGATCCAAATCATGGAAGATCGGTCACAGTCTTATCGCGAGGAACTGGCCGAATTGATCGAATCTGTCACCGGAGAAAGGGTGACGGTTGGCGATGAGTCTGTGACGCTGTCCGCCGAAGCGTCGCGGGCGCTTGGCTACGAACGCGCGTAGATTGCTTGATGGATTAGATAAGGAAACAACCAAATCAGATTCTACTGTTTTGATCATCTTTCAAGGTAGATCTCACTCGTCAGAAATTAATAGGTAGTACAGTAACTACCGATCATGATTTCGGACGCTCGAGCCCTCCGCCCTTCTCATATTCCGAGTGACCTCTACCATCGGGATGCGAAAATCGAACAGTTGGCCGACGCACTCCGGCCCATTGCGGACGGAGACACCGGAGAGAACGTGCTCATCTTCGGTCCGAGCGGGACGGGGAAGACGACTCTCGCGAGGTTCGTCGTTCGCGAGCTCGAGCACGAGACGCTCGATTTCCGCTGGGGCTATCATAACTGTATCTCCGGTTCATCAAAAGCCGAAGTTCTCTATGGAGTCATGCGCGACGCGGATTTAGGGGCGGATCTCAAAAAGATCGGATCACCGACGAGCGCATTTATAGATCGACTCCGTGAGAGCGACAAGCGAATCGTCGCGATCGTCGACGAGGTCGACGTAATCGAGGACGATACGACGCTACAGGCACTCATCGATATTCCGAATGTGACGATCGTTGCGATCACGATTGACGAGGACGATCTCTTTGCGCACCTCGACTCTCGCGTTCGCAGTCGACTCCGGAGCGCAGAGACGATCACGTTGGACCGATTCACGCACGCACAGTTGGTTGATATCCTCCAAGCCCGAATTCGGGCCGGACTGCGGCCGGGAACGATTTCGACCGACGCGATCGGCTATATCGCCGATGTTGCCGCCGGTGATGCTCGCGAAGCGATCGGCATCCTTCGAAGCTCCGCACGAGCCGTCTCGAGGGACTGCGATCGATCACAGATCACGATCGATATCGTCGACGAGGTTCGGGCGGCTGCCCTCGAGGAGATCCATCTCGAGCGCGTTGAGGACCTCGGGACGCACAAGCGACTGCTCTACGATATTATTGAGGTGTCGGGAACGATTCCCGGATCGGAACTGCACGATACCTATGAACAGCGGGCACAGAACCCGAAGGCCAAAAGCACCCGGCGTCGGTATCTCTCGAATCTCGAGGAAAAGTACGGGCTGATCGAATCGAACGGAAGCGGGAGAGGAAAAACCTACGCCGTCCCCGACTTTTGAGATTTCCGTTCATTCCAATTATTTTCCGCTCATCGGAATAGAGTCCTCTTGCCGGCCGATATCGAACCCGAGAGACGATTTCGGCGATTTTCCGTTCATCTCCGCTCTGGACTTATCCACATCTGTGGCTTTCACTCGCCCATGTCCGTTCAATCAGGCCGCTCGAGGCCCGACGAACTACGGTTGAGTAGAGAACTCGAGGACGGTCGATCCGTCGACGTCGAGGTCACCGGCTCGCCGGATAACAAGAAGCGGATCGACGTTCGCGTCGAACGTGGGCGGCACTGGGTTTTCGCTGTCCAGGACCAGACAGCCGGGTTGATTCTAACGCTGAACGAAAACGGCCAACGAATCGACGATGAGATCTCCAGCTGGCTCGAGCCGCTGCTTCGACGGATTGGACTCGAGGGGGTCGAGAAATGAGCCTACCGGTTATCGTCGATCCACTCGCACCAGGCGCGGAAGTCCTCCGCACCGCATTGATTGGCGATCGACCGCATCGTTCCGGTCGGGATCTTGTCCTCGGAATGCATCGGGACAGTGACGGTCCGAACGTCGTCGGTTTCGGGATGTTCGTATCGGAGCTTCAGGTGACTACCCGTTCGGTCGACTGGACGGAACCCGTGATCTTGCAGAACCTTCGCGATTTCCCGTCCGGAAAACGTCGTCCGAACCATCTACTGCATGAACTCGGGGAGTTCCTTGTCACCGGTCGCGTCGGGATCGAGCCCCAATTCTTCGAGATCCGCGTCTGTGACCGGCTCACCGCCGCCCTCGTGCAGTTCGAGGGCTTCCGCGAGCATAGACAGTGCTTCGGCCTTGGAGTCGCCGAACGATGCGACACCGGTCTCGAGGTCGACGGCGGTAATTCTCCCGTCGTCTTCGTGGACGAACTCGACGCCCTCGTTTCGGTCACGTCGTGTCGCACTCGCCATATACCGCCACGTAGGAGAAAGACGCTGATAAGCGTTCGCTCCGCACCGACGAGACTCGGACACCGATCACTCGGTATCCGGCTCGAGGTCGTCCGCGTCGAGATTTCCCTCCAGATAAGCTTCACCTTCTGGAGTGATTTGATAGTAACCAGCGTCGTCGACCTTTTCGATGAGCCCGTACTCGACAAGCACGGGAAGGCGTTCCTGAACGGTTGTTCTTGCCTTTCCTATATTGTGTGCGATAGTCGACGGTTTAAGATCCAATCCGGTGGTGAGGGCTTCCAGAATCTGGTTATCAGTTGGAAGTTGCATCCAGCCACCGGGTTGCTTCATCAATTGTCAATCACAGACTGTGCTTTTGAAAGAATCGCATGGCCACTATCTTCAAACTATATAGTTCGAAAAGACGTACTACCTAGTACGAGTTTTTATTGTGCTGGAGTTAAGACTGGTTGGATAACGCGAGTTTCACGTGGACCCGACTGTCCGTTGGGTCCGTACGAAAACTGCGGGCCGGTGCTGGTGACACCGGGTCCGCGCGGCTCGCGTAGATGTGGTACGCAAGCCATGTACGACGACAATTCGCGGGGCCTTGAAAGCCCCGACACGACAGACGCATCGACCGCTTCTGACCAGTACCTCGTGGCCGACGGCGGTACGACGTGGGGCGATCTCTCTGGGTTCCAGCGCGATGCTCTCGAAGCAATCGCCAGGCTCGAGCGCGACGGCGAGACCTGCTACGGACTCGCGATTAAGAATCGGCTCGAGCCCCAGTACGGCGACGTGAATCACGGGCGGCTGTACCCGAACCTCGATACGCTCGTCGAGCGCGGGCTCGTCGAGAAGTCGGCCCTCGACAAGCGCACGAACGAATACGTTCTCACCAGCGATGGGCGTGGGCTGCTACGCCAGCGCCTCGAGCGACTCGCGGACGCGTGCGAACTCGAGATCGCCGCGACCGATGGCTCCGGGGACGGTGATCGCGATGGGGAGTGACGAGTTCCTCGCCCTCGAGGCACAACGCGAGATCCTTGAGCGCCAGGCCGACGCGATGGAACGACAGACCGAGGCCCTCGAGGCGATCGCGACCGAGATGCGCTATCAGAACGCGGTGCTGGTGGAAATGATCGCGTGTCTCGACGATCTATCGGCACGCGTCGACAACCATCACATGCCGGACCACCCGCCGCACGATCGGTCCGGACCCGCGCTGCAGACGTGGCTGCAGGATCGGCTATTCGAGCGCGACGAACTCGAGGACGATCACCCGCGATTCCGCTGGGGCAGTCCCGAGAATTGGACCGGTGGTGATCGGGATGAGTGACAATCTCGAGCCGATCGGTCCCGAGCAGGCCGTCGAGATGTATATCGAGGGCCGTCGGGACGAACTGAGCGATCAGACGCTCCCGTCGCACGTCTACCGTCTCGAAGCGTTCACGCAGTGGTGCGCCGAGGAAGGCATCGACAACCTGAACGAAATCACGGGACGCGATCTCTACGCGTACCGCGTCTGGCGACGGGAGGGGAACGGCGAGGGCCGCGAGGAAGTGACCACGATCACCCTTCGCGGGCAACTCGCTACGTTACGTGCGTTCCTTCGCTTTTGTGCGGACATCGACGCGGTTCCTGAGGATCTTTTCAGCAAGGTTCCGTTGCCGACTGTTTCGGCCAGCGAGGGCGTGAGCGATACGACCCTCGAGCCCGATCGGGCCGTCGAGATCCTCGACTACCTGCAGCGGTACGAATACGCCTCGAGAAAGCACATCACGTTGCTACTGCTTTGGCACACGGGGGCGCGTGCGGGTGGTATCCGAGGGCTCGATCTCCGCGACTGCGAGTTCGAGGGCGACTCTCCCGGCATCCAATTCGTCCACCGACCCGAGACGGATACACCGCTCAAGAAGGGCGAGAAAGGCGAGCGATGGAACAGTATCAGTGGCCACGTTGCCGGGGTCCTTCAGGACTACGTCGACGGACCGCGAGACGACGTGACCGACGACCACGGTCGTTCGCCGTTGCTGACGACGACTTCAGGCCGACCGTGCGTCTCGACGATTCGAGACACGATGTACGGACTGACCCGTCCGTGCTGGCGCGGTGCGGAGTGTCCACACGACCGGGAGCCCGAGGACTGCGAAGCGACGTACTACTCGAAAGCGAGCACGTGCCCGTCATCGAGATCTCCCCACGACGTTCGGAGCGGCCGGGTGACGGCCTACCGTCGTGAAGATGTCCCGCGCCGGGTCGTTGGTGATCGTCTCGACGCGAGCGACGACATCCTTGACCGCCACTACGACCGGAGAAACGCCCGCGAGAAGGCCGAACAGCGCCGCGACTACCTTCCTGACCTGTAACCATGATTCACGAGATTACGAACGTAGCAGTACCTGTGGGGTCCAGTCCCGTCAGGGCCCATGGAGCGAGCCGAGCAGTTCGCGAGGCTCGAGGAATTGATCGCTGACGATTCGAACTAGACGATGGCGAGCGAAGCGAGCCGTCGGCGTAGTTACGAATCCGTCAGGGCCCATCCGCAAAAGACCCGAAGCGTGGCCGAATCGAATTCGGCTACGAAATCCCGTCTAAACGGTCCGAAACGGTTATTCTATACTTCGGACGCACCGACCTCTGAACTGGAACCGAACCAGCGACTGGTTCCGGGCCCAGAGACATCACCCGGTCGTCACGGAGGTGAAGCCGATGCGTAACGGGTTCGTCCCGGCGAGTCGGCTGTACGACGTCGAGAAACGGAACGAACCCGAAGTCAGTGACACCCGCGAGAAGGGAGGGATGAGTTACGTACGACAACGTTTGACAACACTCGAAAAAGGGCATCGCTTCCACTGGAGAACGGCGATCACAGAGCGAACCCGTTCGACGAGAACGGTGGGTCGCGACGAGTCGCCTCGTCGAACCGACGAGTGCGAGCGGTGTGGCGATCGCCCCGATTCCGATGTCGTTGCGGGTAACGGTCGTCGGGTCGAATCTCGTCCCATAGCCTGTGATCGCGGTCGGTTGGTGGCTGTGCGCCGGTGATTCACTCTCGAGAAAGTAGCCCACAACTCGTAGCGTCGTTCTCGCCGATTCGCGACCGGCAGTAGAATCCTCTTTATTGCCGGCCGTTGACCTGTGGCTATGCATCACGTCCGTGTTCTCAAACGTCTTCTCAGTGCAGGCGTCGCCCTCCTCGTCGTCGGTCTCGTCGGCACCGTCTGGCGGCAGCGTGAGACGGCCCGGCGCGTGGACGAACTCCGTCAGCCTGCGAACGTCGGGCGCGAAGCGGCGTTCACCGAAGACGATTTAGCGGGAGTCCCCGACCCCGTCCGCGCGTACCTGGCCAACGCACTTCGTGAGGGGCAACCCTACGTCGACTCGGTCCGCCTCGAGCAGAGCGGCAAACTGCGCCTGGGTGATGCGTCGTCGCCGTGGAAATCGTTCACTGCGACACAGCACGTCACCGTAGACCCGCCAGGGTTCTATTGGGACGCGTCGATCAAACTCGCCCCGCTTCTCTCGTTGCGTGTCCGTGACCTGTTCCGTGACTGGGAGGGCACTGCGAGCGTGTCCCTGTTCGGTGTCATCCCGCTCGACAGGGCCACTTCGAGTCCGGAGTTAGAAGAAGCAGAATTGATGCGCTATCTCGCCGAGGCCGTCTGGTATCCGACCGCGCTCCTTCCCACAGCGGGCGTCGAGTGGGAGTCGATCGACGACAGTACGGCGAACGCGACCGTCGAAGACGGAGACGTATCCGCCACCCTCACGTTCTCGTTCAACGAGGACGACGAGGTAGCCAGGGTCCACGCCGATCGGTATCGACGCGTGGACGACGGGTACGAGCAGACGCCCTGGTCCGGCTACTGGCGGAACTACGAGACGCGGAACGGCGTGCGTGTGCCGACGGCGGGGGAGGTCGTCTGGCATCTTCCAGACGGCGACGTACACGCGTGGCAGGGACGGGTCACGGACATCCAGTACGACGAACGTCTCTCCGGTCGTGGACGTGAACGATGACGCTGACTGCCTTCGTCTCGGCTGAATCCGAGACCGTCCAACGACCACGTCCTCGTCCACCGACACTGCACGGGGTGTCGACGGGACCACCCGTTCCCTCGAGGAGCTGGATGCGGTTACCATCGCCTGGACCGTACTCGAGTTCGTGACGACGTGCGTCGAGGGGCATCTACAGGGCCTGTGCTGGGGCGAGGGGATCGAAGTCGTCTGGCATGGCTCTTTCATCGAAAATCCGGGACATCGATTCGGAACCGTTCGGACGAGCGTTTCTTGGGACGACTAACAGCTGTCTGATGACCCCGCGCGTTTTGGCTGTTCTCCGTCAGCGCCGAGCAAGAGTTTGCACGCTTCCGAACCAACGGCGTGGCGGGAGCGGTCGTCGATTCCCCACGCCCCAAGTGTGATCGAATACACATGTTCGTTCGAGATGAGAACCAGATGGTATATTTCTCGCAGAGACCAACCGTCGAACGTGCCCGTCCGATCTCGTAATACGATATTTCTGGGGCTTCTCGTCGTCGTCGTGCTGGCCAGCGTCGGGCTGTTCGCCGTCGACGTCGGGTCGACGACGCCCGATCCCGTCGCGTTCGACGAGACGGTGCCGGTCGGCCTCACGCTCGAGGCCGAGTACGCGCTCGGCGACGACGTCTCGCTCCCCCGCGCACAGGTGTTCTACTCGCAGTACCAGTACGTCGTCGGCTACTACGGCGTCGAAACGTTCGTCGAAGACCGGCGCGGACCGGACCACGAACAGCGGTTCGGCCACTCGCTGGCGGTGTACGTCAGCGATTACGGCGGGACGGGGATCGAGTTGACCGAGGAGGGGTATCCGGTCACGGATCGATCGCCCGGCTGGATCGAGGCCGAAGAGGCGTGGTACGTCGTCGACAGCGACGCACGAACGCCCGCCGGGGACACCGTCGTCTCGTTCGCCGATCGCGACGAAGCGGCAGCGTTCGCCCGAACTCACGGCGGCACGGTCCACGCGTGGGACTCGCTGCTCGAGGTCCCCTTCGAGAGCGACGACGCGAGCATCGCCCGCGAACGCGTCGACGATCGGCGCGACCTGGCCGACGAGCGGGTCGAAGCGGCCGCGGGAGCCACGGAACGGCCGACATCGGTCGTCGTCGGTGACGACGCGGACACGATCCAGGCGGCGATCGACGACGCGCCGGCGAACACCACCGTCGTCGTCCCGGAGGGGACCTACGCGGAGACGATCGAGATCGATCGTCCGATCACGCTCGCCGGCGAGGGGAACGCGACGATCCGTGGCGACGGCAACAGCACCGTCATCACCGTCACGACCGATCGGGCCGCGATCCGGGGACTCGATATCGAGGGCGTCGGAAACAAGACGAGAGACGCCGAGGAACTCCCCGTCGAGATGGACGACGAGGCCTGGGACGCCACCTTCACGAAGTACTACGCCGGCACCGACGCCGGAATCGGGGCCTATACCGCCGAGGGTCTCCTGGTCGAGGACGTCCGAATCGATACCCCGGCGAGCGGGATCATCACGTACGACAGCACGGACGCCGTCATCCGGAACGTCACGGTAACGGGGACCGACGACCCGACCGAGGGACTCGCCGGCATGCTGCTGTACCACTCGCCGGTCGTCGTCGAGAACTCGACGGTCCTAGGCAGCAGGAACGGCATCTACCTGTATCGGTCCCCGACCGCAGTCGTTCGCTCGAACGAGATCGAGGGGAACAAGCTCGGCGTCCACGTGATGCACACGAACGACGCCCTGATCGCGGACAACGAGCTTCGTGGTCAGGAGCACACCGGGATCTATATCATGACCGGGCCCGTTCGAAACGCGGTCGTCGGGAACACGGTCCGGGACACGGGGTACGCCCTCACGACTGGCGGGAGCGATACCTACATCGCATCGAACCTCCTCACGGATTCCGACATCGGGCTTCTCGTCGGCTCGACCGCGTCGATCTACGAGGACAACGTGATCGCCGGCAACGACCTGGGGACGGAGGTCTTCTCCATGCTCCCGACGAACCGCGTCGTCGGAAACGACTTCGTCGGGAACGACGCACACGCCGACGTGCGGTCGGGGCCGCTCCGGGTCTGGAGCGACGGCGACACAGGCAACTACTGGCAGGGCAGTGCCACCGTCGCCGACGGCGACCGGGCCGACCTGTCGTATGCCCCCACGGACGCCGTCGACGGGCACTTGCACCGGACGGACGGTGCACCGACGCTCGTCCGGGCACCCGCGCTCAGGGCCCTCGGCGGACTCGAGGGTTCGGTCCCCGGGATGCGAACCGGCAGTATCGTCGATCAGGCACCGACCTGCGAGCCGAACAACCCGGACCTGCTCGAGCGCACCGAGTGGGCCGACGATGCCTGGACATGCTACGAGACGACACGGACGACCCATGACTGATACACCACCGATACTCGAGGCGATCGACATCGATCACGACTACGGCGCGGTCTCCGTCCTCCAGGACGTCTCCGCGACCCTCCATCGCGGAACCGTGACCGCGCTGATCGGCCCGAACGGCTCCGGCAAGACGACGTTGATTCGATCGCTCGCCGGGCTCCACGAGCCGACCGCGGGCGAGATCGCGTACCACGGACCAGACACAGCACGACGGATCGGCTACTTGCCCCAACACCCCGCGTTCCGTCCCGGGTTCACGACGCTCGAGACGCTGCAGTTCTACGCGTCGCTCGTCGGTGCCGACGAAACCGCTGCGATGACCCACCTGGATCGGGTCGGCCTCGCTGACGCGGCCGATCGACCGGTCGAAGCCCTCTCCGGCGGTATGACGCGGTTACTCGGCATCGCGCAGGCGACGATCGGCGACCCTCCGGTGGTCGTCCTCGACGAACCCGGCAGCGGGCTGGACCCGGGGATGAGCATGCACGTCTTCGACGTCGCGGCGGACCTCGCCGACGACGGGATCGCGGTCCTGTTGAGTTCCCACGACCTGGAACTCGTCGAACGGGCCGCCGATCGGGTGCTGGTGCTCTCCAACGGACGGATCGTGCGGCAGGGCGTGATCGCGGACCTGCAAGACGAGTTCGACGTCGACTCGCTGTGGTCGGTCTACGAGACCGCCATCGGCGGCGACCTCGACACCGTCCGGGTCCAGGGTGAGCGCGCATGAGCGGCGAGCTAGGGACCTCGGAACCCGAATCGGCCGTCCGCGAGGAGGTGAGCGAGACCGATCGCTCGCGGCCGACGGCACCCGACTCGAAACACCTCCTCGCGACGATCGTCGCTCGAGAGCTCCGGACGATCCGTCGGAACCGGACGTTCCTCGTGCTCGGGATCGCGTTCACTGCCGTCCTGCTGGGGATCGCCTGGGTCGGTGGGAGCGTGCGGGCCGGCTACGTCCCGACCCTGGTCGACCTGCTCACGCCACTGGAGTTGCTCGTTCCAGTGGTCGCCGTCGCGTTCGGGTATCGCGCCATCCTCGGCGACGAGCAACGCGGCGAACTCGACGTGCTGGAGACCTATCCCGTCTCGAACCGCGAGATCGTCCTCGGCGTCTACGTCGGGCGGGCGATCGGCCTCCTCGTCACCGTCGTCGTCCCGCTGGCGGTCGTCGCCGCCGCGGTGGCTCGCTCCGAGAGCGACGCGCTGTCGATGTACGCGTCACACTCGGGCGCTGACTCCCCGATCCTGTTTGCTCGCTTCATCGTCCTGACGCTGCTGTTCGCGCTGGCGGTGCTCGCCGTCGCGATCGCGATCTCCGCGGCAGTCAGCGGGACGCGAAGCGCGCTCGCGCTGGCGGTCGTCGCGCTCGTCGTCCTGTTGGTCGGGTTCGACCTGGCGATCGCGTTCGGGGTGTCGGCCGGCGCGATCGGCGACGCGGAACTCGTCTACTCGCTCGCGGTCAGCCCGCTCAGCGCGTACCGAGGTCTCGTCTTCGACAGTGCGATCGTCGTCGCGGCGGGGACTGGGCCGGCGGTCGCCTCGCCGATCGCGAGCCTGGCGAGTCTCGCCGGCTGGACGATCGGTTCGCTCGGGTTCGCGGCGTGGGTACTGAACCGATGACGTCCTGAAAACGGTCGGTCGTTTCGAGCTTTGATTCCGGTCGGTGACACCATCTCGTCCCCGACAGCTTCGCTCGCGCTCCTGGCGTGGGTGGTGGCGCGTTACATCATCGACATGACGAGTTCCTGCGTGATCTCGTCGTGATCGTAGCTGTCGCCGCCGTGTTCCTCCTGGAACGCCGCGGCGTCGTCGCCGTCGCTGAACGGAACGAGCGAGTCTCCCATCGCACCGCCCACGTCGCTGCCGGCGATCAGGGTGAGCCCCGATCGGTCCCCGAACCCGTCGGCGTCGAGGTGGCGGGAGATCACGGGACCGTCGTCGCCCTCCTCGATGTCGTACTCGAGCGTCGAGTAGTCCGTGAGGTAGCTGACCGTCGGATCGACGTCCTGCTTGAAGGTGAACGCGTACGTACACAGCGAGCTACAGAACTGGGCCGGTCGATCCTCCTCGAGCACTGCCGTCGGATCCTCGTAGTGTGCCTGTCCGGCCGGACCGGGGTAGTTCCCGATGATCATCGTGCAGTTGTCACACCCCCGATCGTCGGCGATACTGATCGGCGCTGGAACGTCTGCCGTCTCGTCCCCACCGAGGCAGCCGGCGATCGATCCGAGCGCGCCACCTCCGACGGCACCCAGCACGGTTCGACGAGTCGGTTTTCGATCGGTAGCGAACGACGAAGTCGGTTCGTCCATATTCGCTCTTGGAAGTACCCGAGTAAACCTGATTTGGTCCGATTCCCGAAACGGCGGGCGATTCGTCCTCCGAAGGGCGAACCACCCGCGGACCGGCTCGGGTGGCGGCCGGCTCCGTACGGACCGGATCACGGGCGGCCGATCCGGAGCACAGCGCGAGTCAGACACTCGAACAGTCCGGATGCGGCCCGTCAGCCCGAAAAACCGAAGCGTGGCCTCCACATCGGCCGGCGGCCCGTCCGGGATTGGGGTCCGAAGACCGTCCTATGGCTCGAGTCGAAATCGAACCGTCGGGGAGCCGTCGAACTGTGGGCCGCGCCCGCGTCGCTCGAAGCCCAGCTCTCGGGCAGCGTTCTCGATGGGGGTGGCGTCCTGCGACGCCAGTAGTTCGACGGCCATCGACTCCCGTTCGGCGAACCGGACGGGTTCGGCCAGCAACCGTTTGCAGGCCTCGCTCGTTCCGTCGAGTTGGGTGACGTGGACGGTGTCCTCGCGAGCGTCGAAGCTAATGAATCCGAGGAGGTCCTCCGGATCGGAGCCGTCGTATTGCGAGTCCGATACGTCCGCGTTCGGGTCGTGCGTCCCGTCCTCGGCGACGCGTACCGTCCGGTCGTGGACGAGATTTCGCATCACGTCCGTCGGGGAGTCCGCGATCGACGCGAGGGCGTTGGCATCGGCCTCGAGTGCGTCCCGTACGTTCATCGACGTATGGTAATGGCGCGCACAATAATAAACCCCGGTCGCGGATCGCTGGCTAGATCCGGTCGGCCCGAACCGACGGGGCGCTTGCATTCGAGTCACGGAAGCGACGGATCAAGCGAGCACTAAAAACGCGACCGATGGGACACAGTTATCTGCACGCTCTGGTAACTGACCGAGTATGAGTCACACCACCGTCACGCACGCGGTCAGTGAGGTGTCAGCATGCGTGTCGTAGCCAAGTTCGGCGGAACAAGCCTCGGAAGCGGCGACCGGATCAACCGTGCCGCGGATTCGATCGCTGCGGCCGTCGAGGACGGCCACGAGATCGCCGTCGTCGCGAGCGCGATGGGATCGACGACCGACGACCTCCTCGAGGAGATCAGCTTCGAGACCGACGAAGCCGACCGCGCCCAGATCGTCAGCATGGGCGAACGGACGTCGGTTCGGATGCTCAAGGCCGCGCTGTCGGCTCGGGGCATCGACGCGATGTTCCTCGAGCCCGGAAGCGATCGGTGGCCCGTCGTCACCGACGAGTACGGCGAGGTCAACGTCGAGGAGACCCAGAAACGCGCACAGGAGGTCGCCGCGGAACTCGACGAGACGGTGCCGGTCATCACTGGCTTTCTAGCGGAGGGGCCGGACGGCTCGATCACGACGCTGGGTCGGGGCGGCAGCGACACGACGGCGGTCATGATGGGCAAGTACATGGACGCCGACGAGGTCGTCATCGTGACCGACGTCGAGGGCGTCATGACCGGCGACCCCCACGTCGTCGAAGGTGCCCGCAACGTCGGCGAGATTTCCGTCGACGAACTCCGAAACCTCTCGTTCCGGGGCGCTGAGGTCGTCGCACCCTCTGCACTGTCGTACAAGGACGGGAAACTCGACGTTCGTGTCGTCCACTACCAGCACGGCGATCTGCTGTCGGGCGGGACGAGCATCGAAGGCGAGTTCAGAAACCTCGTCGACCTCCGCGAGCGGCCACTGGCCTGTCTGACCGTCGCCGGTCGAGCCATTCGAAATCAGCCCGGGATCTTCAATCACCTCTCGGAAGCACTCGCCGAAAGCGACATCAACGTCGACGCCGTCGCCAGCGGAATGGACACGGTCACGTTCTACATCGACGAGGAAGAAGCCGAACGTGCCGAGAACATCCTCCACCGCGAGGTCATCGCCCGCGACGAACTCTCGAGCGTCACCGTCGACTCGCCGATCGCCGTCATCCGGGTGACCGGCGGGGAACTCCCAAACCAGCCGGGAATCATCAGCGAGATCGTCAACCCCCTCGCCGAGGCCCGCATTCATCTCCAGGACATCATCACGAGCGCGACCAGCGTCGCCCTCTTCGTCGACTGGGACGACCGCGAGGAGACCCTCGAACTAACCCAGAACCTGTTCTAGCTCGAGCGATCCTGCTGGGTTCGTCTCACGCACCCGCGCGGAAATCGCCCTCCAGTTTCGGCCCGGCGAATTCGGCGTGGGGCCGCCTCTAACAACCGATTACTGTCATAGCCACCGGAGTATTCGATCGTTAATACACTGGTAGCAAAACCGTAACGAAGGGGGTGAACGGTGCAGACGGGAGCATGAGTACCGACCCGACAGTAACAAACGTTTTCGAGGACGTCGATCCCGATCCCGACGCCGTCCTCGCCGAGTTCGGCGTCGACTCGACCGACGACCTCCTCGAGGACGATGCCGGCGCTCACGATCCGATCCCGGACGACGCGGTCGACGACACGACGGCGACCGAACTGTTCGCCGACCTCGCAACCGTCGAGACGGCGGAGTCGACCGATCCGGACGGTGCGACGCCGGCGTCGAACGTCACGGACACCGATTCCAACGGGATGGGGGAACTCAACGAGGCCGGCGGCGGTACCCCGACGTACGCGGACCTCGAGTTCGAGTTCGTCGGCGACGCCGACGTGACCGTCCGGGCCGACGGCGAGGTGATCGACGCTACTGCGGCCGAACTCGGTGCGCTCACTGCGACCGACTCGAGCGAACCCGTCCCCGTCGACTCGAGCGAACCCGACGACCGCGTCGAACCGCTCGTCTCTCCCGACGCCGGCCCGACCCACGGCACTGCGTCGACCAGGACACTCACCATCCGCGACGAGCGTCTCGAGGCCCTGGAACTGGTCGGCCCCGAGCCGACGAAGGAGCGGATCGCCGACGATACCTTCGGCGGCGTCGGGATCGACACGCGCTGAGGTGGCGGACGTGAGCGACCCTGCCCGTACTGTGCCACCGTCAGACCCATCGGCGAGCGACCCACCGATTCCGTCCATCGATGCGCCGATCCGTCCGGCGGGGGCCGTCTCGAGTCATCGACGCTCACAACCTCTCAGCTAGACTGAACACGCTGGACGGCATCGATCGGGTATGGTCGCCTACAAGTCGAAAGTCGTCGAACGGATCCACCTGCCATCGAAAGAACGGCGAACGAAGGCGCTCGAGGAGGCCGGATACAACGCGTTCAATCTCCCCGCGGACGACGTTTTCATAGATCTTTTGACGGATAGTGGGACGGGAGCGATGAGCGACGACCAGTGGGCCGCACTGCTCCAGGGTGACGAGGCCTACGCCGGTTCGGCGAGCTTCGACCGCCTCGAGTCCGCGGTCGCGGACGTGATGGGATTCGACCGTGTGGTGCCGGCCCACCAGGGTCGCGGTGCCGAGAACGTTCTCTACGGCAGCCTGCTCTCCGAGGGCGACGTCGCGCTCAACAACACCCACTTCGATACGACGCGAGCGCACGTCTCGAATCAAGGTGCCGATCCGGTCGACTGTCCGGTTGCGGGGGCCCACGATCCGGCGACGAACGAGCCGTTCAAGGGTGACTTCTCGCTCGAGCGGGCCCGCGCGGTCGTCGACGAGGTCGGGGCGGAACGCGTCCCGCTGGTGATCCTGACGATCACGAACAACTCGACGGCGGGCCAGCCGGTCAGCGTCGCGAACACCCGTCGGGTCCGGGCGTTCGCCGACGAGATCGACGCCACGTTCGTGATCGACGCCTGCCGGTTCGCGGAGAACGCCTACTTCGTGACGCGACGCGAGGACGAGTTCGCCGACGCGAGGGTCCCCGAGGTGGCACGCGAGCAACTCGGGCTCGCGGACGCGCTCGTCATGAGCGGGAAGAAAGACGGGTTGGCGAACGTCGGCGGCTTCGTCGCGACCGACGACGAGGCCCTCTTCGAGCGGTGTAAACAGCGTGCGATCCTCTACGAGGGGTTCCCCACGTACGGCGGCATGGCCGGTCGAGACGTCGCCGCGATGGCGGTCGGTCTGCGCGAAGCCGTCGAGGAGGCGTACATCGAGGATCGGGTCGAACAGGTCCGCGAACTCGGCGCGATGCTCGAGGAGGCCGGAGTCCCAGTGTACACGCCGACCGGCGGGCACGCGGTCTACCTCGACGCGGGGGCGACCTTTCCGGACATCCCGGCCGAGCAGTTCCCGGGACAGGCGCTGGTCTGTGAACTGTATCGGGAAGGTGGCGTCAGGGGCGTCGAACTCGGGAGTTTCGCGTTCCCCGAGACCGACCGGCCGGAACTGGTCCGACTCGCGGTTCCGCGCCGGACCTACCACCGGGAGCACTTCGAGCACGTCGTCGAGACGGCCGAAGCCGTCCTCGAGAACCGCCAGGAGGTGTCCGGACTCGAGATCGTCTCGAACCCCGCGGTCCCGGAACTCCGTCACTTTTCGGCGGCGCTCGAGCCGCTTTCGACCGATGCCCCACCCGCCGTCGACGCGGAATCAGACTGAGAAAGGGGCGTGACGACGGCGAGTTACCGGCTCGAGAGCACGCTGCGTGCTCGCTCTCGAACCGTCTTCGGTTCGGGTTCGGACTGCCCGAGTCGTCGCTTCGCGAGCGTTTGCAGCCCCTTCGAGGTCGCTTCGGAGGTTATGAGGTCGGCCGCCCAGTCGGGGACCTGGGACTCGAGTTCCTGCCGTTTTTGTGCCTTCATCTTGCTGAACCGGCGGAGCGCGACCCCGACGCCGAGGAACAGCCCGGCGTCGACCAACTCGCGTCGGAACCGCTCCCGGTCGTTGCGGACCGCGATCGCTTTCACCAGCGAGAGAACGCCGATCGCCAGATAGACCTTCGAACTCTTCGACGGACCGCCGCTGAGCATCCGTTGGAGCGCCATGCGACGACACGTACCACGTTCAGGTCGGATAAAACTGCGCTGGCAGGCGACGGGTCCCCATGAGTGGGGCCGTCAGACGCTTCCGGCCGTCACCGCCACGCCGCGGTGGCGCTGCTCGTCGATCGGTTCGATCGAAAACCCCAGCCGCTCGTAGAACGGCCTGACGCCGTCGTCGAATCGCGCCGTGAGGCGTCCCTCCCGTTCGAGCGCCCGTTCGATCAGCGCCGAGCCGATCCCACGCCCCCGATGTCGACGACGGACGCCGATCGCCCCGACGTGCGCCCCCCGCTCGTTCTCGAGGGGTTCGAGGACGGCGGTCCCGAGGATTCGTTCGCTCCCGTCGGTGTCCGCACTCGCCGCCGTCCCGCGCCGATCGCCCGCGAGGAAGACGTCGCCGTCGTCGATCCGCCGTTCGACGTCGCCGGACTCGAGCATCGCTCCGTCGAGGATGCGCCGGACCTCGAGGGCGTCGTCGGGAGTCGCCGTGCGGACGAACATTCACACCGACGTTGGGCGGCGTGGCTCAACAACGCGTCGGTCCCGCCCGATCGCAACGGTGTGGGATCGGCGTTCGGGGACGGCGAGACGACGGTCGGCTCACTTCCAGGAGCCACCCTTGATGAGGCGCAACACCGTCACGTGGTCGCTCTCGACGGGCTGATCTTCGGGAACTGGACGGCCGTCGACGAGGACGCTCACCTCGTGGGGGCTCAACTCGACCTCGCGGAGGAGGTCCGCGTAGGTCGGCGTCGTGGCGGCTCCGCCGCCGTCGCGGTCGGCACTGCCGGCCACCGCCTCGAGGTCGAGTTCGTAGGTAGCTTCGCCCTTGATATCGACGGTGACGCGCATAGGTCACGGTAACGAGACGACGGTCTTGAGGGCATCGCTCCCGGCTAGTGGCGGCCCAAGCCTACACTGCCGAGCGAAATCATGCGGTGTGTTCCGATTTCGCTCAGCAGTCGACGCTTGGGACGGTACTAGTCCGCGGTCGGTTCGTCCCTGTCGGGTCCGGCTGGGCGTTGCTGGTCCCGGTTTCGAGCGCTGCGCCAGTTGCCCACCAGCCCGCGAACGAGCGCGCCCAGTCCCAACAACAGGACGACCAGATTGATCGCCTCGCCGACGACGGGGATCGGAAGCCGAGAGAGGAGGGCACCGGCGACCAGTCCGAGGACGAGCGCGAGCCAGCGGTTCCCGACGCCGAGCAGCGAGAGGAGCACGGCGGCGACGGCGAACCGGCCGTAGATCGTCCCGATCCACAACAGCAGTCCGAACACGAAGCCGCCGATCAGCGACAGCGGGATGCCGACGACCGTGATCGCGAGCGCGATCAGAATCACGGGAACGCCAACGAACACGCCCAGCCCGACCAGGCCGGAGCGCAGGGGGCCGGCTGCGACGCGGTCGGCGACGCCGTCGGAGAACCGCGGAAACAGTGCGAGCAACACGGCCCCGAGCAGCAGGTTCACCGCCAGGACGTAGGCCGCGAACAGCCACGACGCAAACGGGTGGATCGTCGGCGCGACGTCGACCCCGAGCGAGGCGTCCTCCTGAATCTCGCCCGCGACCGCGTCGGTGTTCCCCTGGAGATCGCCGTCGTAACGCAGATCGCCGGCGATTGCGGCGGTTTCGCCCAGTCGAATCGTCTCGGCCCCGATCTCGGCGTCGCTCTCGAGCGTCCCGTCGATCGTCGCGCTTCCGACGCCGGCCATGAGGGTGCCGCCGACGGTGCCGCTCTCGGTGACCGTGAGGCTCCCTGCGCCGACCTCGACGTCGCCGCCGACGGTCCCGGCGATCGTGACGCTCCCGCCAGCGGCCTCGAGGTTGCCCCCGACCTCGCCGGTTCGTTCGATCCGTACGTCGCCCCCGACGGCACTCACGTCGCCGGTGACGGTCCCACGGACGACGACGCTCCCGCCGAAGGCCTCGAGGGTGTCGACCGTTTCACCCTCCTCGACGACGACCGTGCCGCCGGTCTGACCGTTCGTTTGGGCGACAGCCGTCGCCGGGACGGTACCGCAGACGACGAGGGCGACCAGTACGCCGACGACGACTCGTACTAGCACATCATGCTCGAGCATCACGGGTCGTACTTCCTCGAGCAGGGTGTAAAACCTGTCACCACGGTTTCAAGGCCGGAAACTGTCACGCTTCGTGAATCGTTCGTCACCGGCGGGGCCGCCGGTGACTCGGTCCGACGCCGACCTTCGGTCGTTTTATCTTGCGGCCCCACCTTCGACCGGTATGAGCGAGGCCGACGCCGAGGCGGCGGAGCCCACACCCGGCAAGACCGAGGTCTGGATCGAGAAGTATCGCCCGGAGCGGCTCGACGACATCAAGGGCCACGAGGACATCGTTCCGCGACTCGAAAATTACGTCGAGCAGGACGACCTCCCCCACCTCATGTTCGCGGGTCCGGCGGGCACGGGGAAGACGACAGCCGCGAAGAGCATCGCTCGAGAGGTCTACGACGACGACTGGCGCGAGAACTTCCTCGAGCTCAACGCCTCCGACCAGCGCGGGATCGACGTCGTCCGCGAGCGGATCAAGGACTTCGCACGCTCGAGTTTCGGCGGCTACTCCCACCGCATCATCTTTCTTGACGAAGCCGACGCCCTGACCTCCGACGCCCAGTCGGCGTTGCGCCGGACGATGGAGCAGTTCTCGAACAACACGCGCTTTATCCTCTCGTGTAACTACTCGAGCCAGATCATCGATCCGATCCAGTCGCGGTGTGCGGTCTTCCGGTTTACGGAACTCTCCGCGGACGCCATCGAGGCGCAGGTTCGCGAGATCGCAGCCACCGAGGATATCGCGGTGACCGACGACGGCGTCGACGCCTTAGTCTACGCGGCCGACGGCGACATGCGCAAGGCGATCAACGCCTTACAGGCCGCCGCCGTGATGGGCGAGACCGTCGACGAGGAGACCGTCTTCGCGATCACCGCCACCGCCCGCCCCGAGGAGGTCGAGGCCATGGTCGAACACGCCATCGACGGCGACTTCACCGCCGCCCGCGCCGCCCTCGAGGACCTCCTGACCGAGCGCGGCCTCGCCGGCGGCGACGTCATCGATCAACTCCACCGTTCGGCCTGGGAGTTCGACCTCCCCGAACAGGCCACCGTTCGACTGCTCGAGCGACTCGGCGAGGTCGACTACCGGATCACTGAGGGCGCGAACGAGCGCCTGCAACTCGAGGCGATGCTGGCCTCGCTGGCGCTCGACGAAACGGCGTGAGAGCTTCGCGGCCGCGACGGCAGTAGATCGTAGCACGAGTTCTGTATCACCGTCTCCGAGGTGGAGTCCCGACCTCGAGGAGCGGTAAGCGGGTAGGGCGGGATCGTTTACGTTTCGTCGACCGATTCGACTCCGCGGAACGCGAACGCGATCCGATCGTCGTCCTCGGCGACGCCGACGTTCCAGCCGTGGGCGTCGGCGATGCGTTCGACGGTGCCCAGTTCGAAACCGGTCCCGTCGCCCGCTGCCAATCGGCCGGGGACCGGGTCCGTCTCGAGTCCCTCGTCGACGACCCGCCTGTCGGCGTCGGGGTTGTGTCGGGCGACGTAGAAGCCGTCGTCGGTCGCGCCCACCGTCACCACTTGCGTCGCGGGGTCCGTACGCTCGCCCTCCCCGTCTTGGGCTCCGTCGTCCGCCTCGGGAGCAGCCGTGCCGGCCGAATCGACCACGGTCCCCAGCACGTGTTCGAACAGTTCTCGCAGCCGCGCTTTGTCCGCCTCGAGCACGCGGTCCGTCGTCGTCTGGGTGACGAGTCGCGCGTCGCCGGTCTCGACGGCGACCCAGGCCCGTCGCGCGACGTCGTGGATGGCGACGGGCTCGGTCTCGACGATCACGTCGTCCTGGCGAGCGATCGCGACGAGCTGATCGACGAGTTCCCGTAGCTGCTCCTGTGCGTCCTCGACCGCCCTGAAGTGCTCTTCGTCCCCGGTTTCTGCCGCGAGCTCGAGGTAGCCACGCGCGACGTTCAGCGGCGACCGAACGTCCTCGTCGACCAGGTCCGCGATCGTCTCGAGGCGGTGGTGGGCGGCTGCCAGCTCCCGTTCGTGGCGGTTCGCGTCCGTCACGTCGCTGTAGACGATCAGTCCCGCCGGGTTGTCCTCACCGTCGCTGTTCCCGCCGTCGGCGTTCCGGCCGCTCGCACCCGCTTCGGCCGGGACCAGCGTGAGCAGGAACTCCCGGACGCCGTCGACGGTTTCCCGACGACTGACCAGTTGGCGACACTCCCCTGCCCGGAGCGACTCGAGCAACGTCGTTCGTCTGGACTCGAGGCCCGGCGGGACGATGGCCTCGTCGACCGGCTCGTCGACGATCGTCTCGGGTGCCGTCCCGAAGACGTCGACGAACGTGTCGTTGACGTCCCGGACGATCGGTTTCCCGTCGTCGATCTCGTATCTGACTGCCGGCTCAGGGACGTTCGCGAACAGTGCCTGAAACCGATCGTTCTGGGCTGCGAGCCGTTCGTTCTCGGTCGCGATCCGATCGCGCTCGAGCGCCAGCTCGTCGCGTTCGTCGGCGAGCCGGTCCCGCTCCGTCCGCAGTTGATCCCGTTCTCGGCGCAGCTGCTCGCGTTCCGTACTGTGGCTGGCTTCGGCGTCGATTCGCTCGAGGATCGCGGCGACGAATCGACACCACGCCGCCAGCCGGTCGCAGTCGCGCTCGTCGAACGCACCCGCGTTCTCGGCGGCGACCTGTAGCACGCCGGCGTCACCGACGGGGAGACAGCACAGCGATGTGACCCCCTCGAGGGGGACCGCCAGCCGGTCGTCAGCCGCGAGGTCGTCGATACGGATCGGCTCACCCGTTCGGAGCGCCTCCTCGAGGGGACCCTCGCGTGCGACCGGCTCGAGATCGTCCGCCGAGAGCCCCGATGCAGTCGCTCGCGGTGTGAAATCGCCGAAGTGGACCGTCGAGAGCCAGCAGTAGTCGCGATCGAGTACGTCGCTCGCGGTTTCGACCAACAGGTCGAAAAGGCGGTCGCGATCGTCACAGGCGGCCGCTTCGGGAACGGATTCGAGCAGCCGGTCGACCGGTTGGTCGTTTGTCGCTTCCCCGTCGTCGGTCGAACCGCTGGACTCGTCGTCACCCCGGCACACCCACTCGATTTCGTCCGCGAGGTGAACGACCGCGTCGTCGGTGTCGCGGCGGACGTAGCCGTCGATTCCGTCGGTCGATCGTGCGGCCGGCGGCGCGTACGACGGGTCGGAAAAGAGCACTAACGGCGTCGACCCACAGGCCTCGACGACCTCGAGGAGATTGGACCCCGCGGCGGTCGTCGGCGTCTCGGCGAAGACGACGCAGTCGACTGCCGGGGCCCAGTTGCGGACGCGCTCGACCGTCGTCGCCGGTCGGATAGAGCGCTCCGGCCCCGTCTCGACGGTCTCGAGCGCGGTCGCACCGTCGCTGGCCGCCGCCTCGGTCGCGGCGACGTAGAGGATCGTTCGCGGTCGCGTTGTCGCGGGCGGATGCGTCATTGGTCGATGGCGAAGACGATCTATATGTGGTGACGGTAATCCAGGCTAATGTGTCTACTGGACGCATCGCCCGAGACGTACCGCTCTCGACAGGTGGCGTCCGAGCGCCCGGTTTGGGGAGCCGATCCCGTTCGTATCGGCCAATCGGTTCTCGACGACGGTTGCGGAACTGTTTTACGCGCTGCAGGGGCAATTTACCCGTAATGAGCGAACTAGAGGAGGAGTACCGCCTCGAGTACTTCGAGGAGGAAGGGTTCGAGCGCAAGGAGTGCCCGGAGTGTGGCGCTCACTTCTGGACGCGCGATCACGATCGGGTAACCTGTGGTGAGCCGCCCTGCGAGGAGTACGGTTTCATCGACAACTCGGGATTCGACGAGTCCTACGACTTGGCGGAGATGCGCGAGGCCTTTCTCTCTTACTTCGAGGCCAACGATCACGAGCGAATCGATCCCTATCCCGTCGCGGCGAACCGCTGGCGCGACGACGTCTTGCTGACCCAGGCGTCGATCTACGACTTCCAGCCGCTGGTCACCAGCGGCGAGACGCCGCCGCCGGCGAACCCGCTGACGGTCTCCCAGCCCTGCATCCGGATGCAGGACATCGACAACGTCGGCAAGACCGGGCGACACACGATGGCCTTCGAGATGATGGCCCATCACGCGTTCAACACGCGCGAGGATGTCGCGGAAGACGAGTACGCCTACCACGGCGAGGTCTACTGGAAGGACCGCACCGTCGAACTCTGTGACGGCTTCTTCGAGTCGATGGGCGTCGATCTCGAGGAAGTCATCTACATCGAGGACCCGTGGGTCGGCGGCGGCAACGCCGGCCCCGCCATCGAGGTCATCTACCGCGGCGTCGAACTCGCGACGCTCGTCTTCATGTCGATGGAGCAAGACCCCGACGGCGAGTACGAGATGAAAGACGGGAACCGCTACAGCCCGATGGACACCTACATCGTCGACACCGGCTACGGGCTCGAGCGGTGGACCTGGGTCTCACAGGGGACCCCGACCGTCTACGAGGCGGTCTATCCCGACATGATCGCCTTCCTGAAGGACAACGCTGGACTCGATCACACCGACGAGCAGGAGGCCCTCATTCATCGGACCGCCAAGCTCGCGGGCCACATGGACATCGACGAGGCCGAGGACATGGAGACCGCCCGCAGCGAGATCGCGGCCGAACTCGACGTCGACGCCGCGGAACTCGAGGACCTGATGGAACCCCTCGAGGACATCTACGCCATCGCCGACCACTGCCGCACGCTGGCGTACATGCTCGGCGACGGCATCGTCCCCTCGAACGTCGGCACCGGCTACCTCGCGCGGATGGTCCTCCGACGCACGAAGCGGCTCTGTGACACGGTCGGCGTCGACGCGCCCCTGGACGAACTCGTCGACATGCAGGCCGAGCGTCTGGCGTACGAGAACCGCGACACGATCCGGGACATCGTCCGCACCGAGGTCGAGAAGTACCGCGAGACGCTCGAGCGCGGCGGCCGCCGGGTCGAAACCTTAGCCGAGGAGTACGCCGAGAAGGGCGAGCCGATCCCGACCGAGGAACTGATCGAACTCTACGACTCCCACGGCATCCAGCCCGATATGGTCGCGGAGATCGCCGAGGAATCGGGCGCGGACGTCGAGGTCCCCGACGACTTCTACAGCCTCGTCGCGAAGCGCCACGACACGCCCGAGGCCGTCGCAGAGGCCGAAGACGAGGAGGACGAACGCTTCGCGGACCTCCCCGAGACCGAGAAGCTCTACTACGACGATCAGGGACGGACGCAGTTCGAGGCGGTCGTGCTGGACGTCTTCGAGCGCGAGGACGGCTACGACGTCGTCCTCGATCAGACGATGTTCTACCCCGAGGGCGGCGGCCAGCCCGCCGACACTGGGACGCTCTCGACCGACGACACCTCCGTCGAGGTCACGGACGTCCAGATCGAGGACGGCGTGATCCTCCACCGGACCGACGAGAGCCCCGGCAAGGGCGAGTTCGTCAACGGGCAGGTCGACGGCGGCCGCCGTCGGCAACTCATGCGCCACCACACGGCGACTCACATCGTCATCCACGCCGCCCGACAGGTGCTTGGCGACCACATCCGTCAGGCCGGCGCACAGAAGGGCGTCGACTCCTCGCGGATCGACGTCCGCCACTACGACCGGATCTCCCGCGCGGACGTCAAGGAGATCGAGTCCCTGGCCAACGAGATCGTCATGGACAACACGCAGGTCTCTCAGGAGTGGCCCGACCGCCACGACGCCGAGTCCGAATACGGCTTCGACCTCTACCAGGGCGGAATCCCGCCGGGCGAGCAGATCCGGCTGGTTCACGTCGACGAGGACACCCAGGCCTGCGGTGGCACTCACGTCGCCCGCACCGGCGACATCGGGACGATCAAAGTCCTGAACACCGAGCGCGTTCAAGACGGGGTCGAGCGGATCACCTTCGCGGCCGGCGAGGCCGCCATCGAGGCGACCCAGGTCAAAGAGGACGCGCTCTACGAGGCCGCCGAGGTCCTCGACGTCTCCCCCGAAGACGTCCCCGAGACCGCCCAGCGGTTCTTCGAGGAGTGGAAAGCGCGAGGCAAGGAGATCGAGGACCTGACGGAACAGCTCGCGGAGGCCCGTGCCGGGGGCGCTGGCGGCGGCGAGGAAGTCGCGGTCGGCGACGCCACGGCCGTCGTCGACAGGATCGACGCCGACGTGGACGAACTGCGGGCGACTGCGAACGCCCTCGTCGAAGCGGGCAAGATCGCCGTCCTCGGCAGCGGAGAGGGCAGTGCCCAGTTCGTCGTCGCCGTGCCCGACGACGTCGGCGTCAACGCGGGGGAGGTCGTCGGCGAACTCGCCTCGAGAGTCGGCGGCGGCGGCGGCGGCCCGCCGGACTTCGCACAGGGCGGGGGCCCCAACGTCGATGACCTCGACGATGCGCTCGAGGACGCCCCAGACGTGTTGCGGCAGGTACTGAACGCCTGAGCGTTCAGCGTTCGTGCTTTCGAACTTCGCTTCTTCAACCACCCGTCGTGTGGCTGTCCGGAGGGACGCCGGTTACGCGACCTCTGATACTGTGAGAAAGCCAAACGCAGCGACACCGAGTGCGAAGGCGATGAAACCGGCGATGAGGAGTGTATTGGCGTAGCCGACGCTCGAGGCGACAGCAACGAACACTGGCGGGCCGACAGTCGTCCCGAACTGAAGAACGCTCGTTCGGATACTCATAATGCCGCCACGGAACGCATCGGGCGCGAGTGTATTCAGTGCTGTATCAGTAATTGGTTCCGCAAACCCCTGGCCAATGCCAAACAGGAACAGTGCGCCGGCGAGGACCACGACCGAGTGAGCGAGTGCGGCGAACGTCATCCCGATACCGTAGGTCACGAAACCGAGCGTGATGAGCCGTGGAGGCGAGAGATGATGAATGAGACGGGATGACTGTGAGGACGTCACACCCATCGTCACTGCCGGGAGTCCGAGCAACAGTCCGATCGTTCCGGACGAGAACCCATAGGATTCGTCGAGAATGAACGGGATGACCGTGAGCTGTGCACCATAGAGAATAAGAAAAATGCCGAAAACAGCTGCATACAGTCCGAGAGCCCTCCATATCGGGACTGCTCGTACCGCGTTCGCGACGTAGGAGAGTCCGGACGAGGTTTCGTTACTCTCGGGTTCAGTAAGGACCGCGGAGCCGGCAACAGCGACGACGATACCGAGTCCGAAGCAGACGAACGGAGCGGCCCACGAGAGTAGTGCAAGGCTCCCACCCAGTAAGGGGTAGCCAGCCGCGCCGATGGCGAGGATCGCCGCGTTCAGTCCGATGAGGCGGCTCCGTTGGGCTCCCGAAAACAGGTCACCGAGCAACGTCACGGTGAGGCTCATAATGGCGCTGCCGGCGATTCCCTGGACGACGCGGAGGCCGAGAATCGTCGTGAAGCCGCCGACAAACACGACTGCAATGCCACTTACGCCGAACAAGAACAGCGATGGAACGAGTACGCGCTTGCGACCAACGCGGTCGGCGATGAGCCCGATGAACGGCGTGAGAACGACACCGGGCAAGGTAAACGCCGAGATGAGAAGGCTCGCTTGACTCGCCGAAATGTCCCACGCCGTCTGAATCGTCGGCAGTACTGGGCTGATGAGGGAGACCCCCATTACACTCACGAGCGTACTCGCGAATATGATGCCGACCGTCCGTGATTGCTGTGTGTTCGTCAGTGGAGTAGATAGATGTGTTCGCATAGACGACATTGATTGCCACCTGGTCGCGAAAAATGCATCGAACAGCGACTTCCAGGCGGGCCGTACGCGTACGCGTTGGCTACGTACAGCCGTAGAGAGTCGTCTCACGAACTCGTCTTTCGATGGCGACCGCACACCTTCGATTGCTATCGGAGCCACCGTCCGTCACTGCACACCCGATCGCCCGACAGCTGTGCGATCAACGCGTGAATCGGTGTCGTTGTTGCTCCGAAACCCAACTCCTCGATGTCGCTATCGGTCAGGTCGCTGAGTGCGCGGTGTCTCCGGGTATCGACTGGAACCGAAACCATCGCCTTGCTCCGCCTGGTCAGTCTTTGTATGCCCACCGCTTCGAACGGATCGGTCTCGCTGTACTACGACTGCGCCGGCGAGGGTGAGCCCGTCGTCTTCGTCCCCGAAGCCGGCCTCGGCGGCTGGCTGTGGGGCTGGCAACACGCCGCCGTCGCCGGTCCCCACGAGGCCGTCGTCTGGGACCTCCGGGGGACGGGCCGCTCCGACGCACCACCGGGCCCCTACGCCCTCGAGACGCTCGTTGCCGATCTCGAAGCGGTCCTCGCCGACTGTGACGTCCGCACGGCCCACCTCGTGGGCTGTGGACTCGGCGGCGCGATCGCGCTCGCGGCGGCCCGGACCTCGAGTCGCGTCGGGACGCTGTCGCTGTTCGGAACGGCGGCTCGGGGCTCCGAGTTCGCCCTCGAGTCGCTGTTCGCGCCGCCGGACGACCGGAACGCGCTCCGCGAGTCGCTTTCTGCGGGCCTATCCGATGCGTTCCTCGAGGCCCAACCCGACGTCCGCGATGGGATCGTCGACTGGCGGGCGGACGGGGACGCGGATCGCGAGGGCTGGGACGCGCAGATCGCGGCCCTCGAGGGGTTCGACGCGACCGATTGGGTCGTCGAGGTGACCCAGCCGACGCGGGTGATTCACGGCGGGGCGGACGAACTGGTTTCGCCTGCGGCCGGACGGGACCTCGCGCGAGGACTGCCTCGCGGGGAGTTTCTCGAACTCGAGGGGGCGGGTCATCTCGCGTTCGTCGAGCGCTCGCGGGCGGTCAACGATCGGCTGCTGGGCTTTCTCGAGGAGCAAACCACGCGGACGACGCGTAACACGTCCGGAAGGCGGTGAGAATCGTGTGATCGCCGGCTCCGACCGGTATCGACGGAACCGCGACACCGGCGAGACCCACTCCCTCCCCAACCGATTCGTTCGCGTTCCGAGGCGTTCACTCCGTTCTCGCCTCGCACCGCTCACTCATCCCTCGCGGTTCGAGCAGCGATTCGCTGCTCGCTCATCGCTGCCCAGTGCGCCGTCTCGGTAGTCGGCGGGGCTTCGGTTCCGTGCTTGCGACTGCCCCCCGATCTACTACGTACCCGAGCGTGGGGAGACCTCGTCGTGACCCTCTCGCTGGCTCGACGGGCCGACCACTTCCCGGACCGGACGGCAGTCGTCGACATCTCTGAACAGCGGCTGTCCGCCCCGGCGGAGACGGTCCACCAGGATCGGATCTCCTACGAGGAGCTGTCGACCATCGCGACGCGGACCGCAGGACGGCTCTCGGCGCGGGGTATCGGCCCCGGGGACACCGTCTGTCTCGTCACGCGAAACCGGGTCGCCGTGCTCGCGGCGTTTTTCGCCTGTCGACGGTTGGGTGCGACGTTCGCGCCGATCTCGCATCTGCTGACGCCGGCGTCCGTCGAGCGTCCGTTCGACGTCCTCGAGCCCGATCTGGTCGTCGCCGAGGCGGCGCAGCGCGATCTGGTGCGGTCGATCCCCTTCGACCGGTCGGTGACGCTCGAGGAACTGTCCGAGAGCGATCCCGACGATGTCGATTTCGACGAGCAACGCCCGAGTGAGGGCCCGCTCCTCGCGATCCACGGCGAGGCGGGGCGTCCGGTCGCCGACTACTCGGCCGCGACCGTCGAACGCAACTGCATCACGGGCGTCGTCGCCTGGGGGCTCGCCGCGAACGACGTGGTTTCGCTGCCGATCCCGTTATCTGCCGTCGACGGGCTCGTCCGCGTCGCGCTGTCGGTGCTGTACGTCGGTGGGACGCTCCTGCTCGATCGGGCGTTCGATCCCGGCGACGCCGTGACCGCGATCGTCGCGGAGGCGGCGACGCTGCTGCCCGGCCGGGAGCCGACCCTTCGCGACATCGCGGCCGAATCAGGTTTCGACGCCGCCGCGGAATCACTCGAGCGGGCGATCTGTGACGCTCCGGTCAGCGACGACGTGCGTACGGTCTACCGGGATCGTGGCGTCCCGGTCGCGCAGGTCTACGGCCGCCTCGAGTGTCCGACCGCACTGAGCCAGGGGTTCGAAACCGAGGCTGATTCGACGGCATCGGACACCGACCATACTGGTGTCGGTCGCCCCGTTCCGGACTGTCGTGTCCGGCTGCTCGACGAGGAAGGGGCAGTCCTCGAGGGCGATAGCGAGGGCGTTGGACGGCTCCAGCTCTCGGGGCCAGTTGTCGCCGACGGCTACCGAACCGCGACCACCACCGAGGCGAAACACGGGGCCGAGCCAGCCGCCCTCGAGAGTCCCGTGGACGACGAGCGGGGCGACCCCGGTCGGTTCGTCGACGGCTGGTTCGACACCGGTGAGCGCTTCCGCAGAGATTCCGACGGGAACTACTTCCGCCAGTAACTGCCACAACGCCTGATCTGGTGTCTATCAGATGCCCTCCTCGAGAGTCGACTCCGAACCCGCTGTCGTCGGTTTCGGCACCGTCGGCGCTGGGCGGAAGGTCTATTTTCGTCGAGTCGCCACTATGGTGCAATGAGTCACCCCCGTATTGCCGTCCTGAACGCGGCGCATCGGGACGAGAACACGACGCGGAACTTCCGACGGGAACTCGACGCCTCGCTGGCGGAGTTCGACGCCACCGGCGGGACGGTCCCGGATGACTTCGAGTACGACGGTGCCGTCGTCACCGGCTCCCGGTCGTCGGTCTACTGGGACGACGAGTGGATGGAACCGGTCGCGGAGTGGGTCGGCGAGGCGATCGAACGCGGCATTCCCTTCCTCGGGGTCTGTTGGGGCCACCAGCTGCTCGCCGATGTCCTCGGCGGTACCGTCGAAGATATGGGCGTCTACGAAGTCGGATACAGCGAGATCGAGCACACCGGCGAGTCGCGGCTGTTCGACGGCATCGACGAGACGTTTCGCTCCTTTACCAGCCACTCCGATGCCGTTACCGACCTCCCGCCCGGAGCCGACCCCCTCGCTGAGAACGATTACTCCAATCACGGCTTCCGCAAGGATCGCGTCTTCGGCGTCCAGTTCCACCCCGAGTACGACAGCAAAACCGCCCGGGAACTCGTCCACCGCAAGGAACTCTCCGACGAGCGCCGCGAGTCAGTACTCGAGGAGATCACCGAGGAGAACTACCGGCGGGCCTGCGAGGCGAAGTTAGTGTTCGATAATTTCCTCGAGTTCGTTCGTGAAGTTCGGGCGGACGGGGTCGATGCCGGGGCCGAGAAGCGGACTGCGACTCGTGTCGGTCGTTCCGACTGACTGGCCAATCTCACCTCCGATTTCTATCTGCTCGAATGTCATCCGATAGCGGCCGTTGCGTTCTGAATTCGTCCGTCGGGAGACATTGCCGGTAGCGGGAGAACAGTTTTCTCAGTGGAGTCCGCTACTAGCGCATATGAGCACCTCGATCAAGGTCACGGATATCACGAAATCATACCTCGAGGAGCTTCAAGCAGAGATTCGCCTCGAGACGGGCACGAACGTGACTCAACAGGACCTTCTCGAACGGATCGTTACGAACACATACGAATCGAAAGACGAGATAATCGACTCGTATCGGGACGATTTCGAGCCACTGTCCGAGCGAGAGATCGATCAGTGGCTGTCCGGAACCGTCGACTCGGGTATCGAAACGACAGAAGAAGACATCGATGAGGTTCTGTACGGCGAATGAGCGTATTTATCGACACTGGCGTTTTCTTCGCGCAGCATGATAGTGCCGCAGCGAGACACGAAGCGGCAGGCAATGCGATGCGTACAGTCCTCGCAGGCGGTCTCGGCCGTCCATACACGAGCGACTACGTGATCGACGAAGCGATCACACTTACCCGGAAACGAACGGGTAGCTACGACGCCGCGTTGACTATCGGACAGCGAATCCTGGGCCGTAGTGGATACCCGGATCGGATCGAACTACAACAAACGACGCCGGAGCTGTTCGAGGAGACGCTCGAAACGTTCGAGAAGTATCGGGATCATTCGCTCAGCTTCACGGACGCGAACACGATCGCGATCGTCGAACGGGACGGTATCGATTCCGTTCTCAGCTTCGATGACGACTTCGACGGACTCGTGGATCGAATCGATCCGACGACGGTACAGAACGGTTAGTTCGAAGAAAACACGAGCGAACTGATCAGTCTGCCGCGACTTCGACCTTCGCTTCGTCTTCCTTGCCGATGGCCTCGACGATGAGTTCGGCCACGTCGACGATCTCGATCTCGTCCTCGAAGTCGCCGGTCTTGCGGCCGTCCTCGTACATCGTCATGCACATCGGACAGGCGACGACGAACTTCTCGATCCCGCTGCCCGCGTCGGTGTCCTCGAGTGCCTCTCGGATCCGTTCTTCGCTGGGTTTGGGCTCCTCCTCGAAGTCCATCCAGAGGCCGCCACCGCCGCCGCCACAGCAGAAGGAGTTGCTGCGGTTGCGGGGCATCTCGTCGAGGGTACAGCCCGTCGCTTTGATGAGTTCGCGTGGGGCTTCGTACTCGTCGTTGTATCGGCCGAGGTGACACGGGTCGTGGTAGGTGACCGTGTAGTCGAGTTCGGTGCCGTCGAGGTCGAGTTTGCCGTCGTCGACGAGCTCTTCGACTGCCTGCGTCCAGTGGAGCACGTCGACCTCGCCGTCCTCGTTCCACTGCTCCTCGTACTCGAAGGGCATCATCGGGTCGTCGGCGAACTCGTCGAAGTTGACCTCCGGGTACTCGTTTTTGAAGGTGTTGTAGGAGTGGGGGTCCGTACAGACGATCTTGTCGAACTCGCAGTCCTCCCACGTCTCGACGTGGTGGCCGGCCAGTTCGACGTAGAGCAGTTCCTCGCCGACCCGACGGATGTCGTTGCCGTCGAACTTCTCGTCGTCGAAGAGGATGCCGAAGCTGACATCGGCCTCCTGCAGAATGGTCGCCAGCGAGCGAGCGACCTGCTTGTTGCGTTCGTCGTAGCTCGGGAAGTCGCCGACGTACCAGAGGTAGTCGACCTCCTCTTCTCGGGCGTCGGTGACGTCGAACTCGAGTTCCTCGGCCCAGTCGCCACGATTGCGCGGCGAGTCGCCGAACGTGTTGCCGTTCTGCATGACGTTCTGGAAGACGTCTTGCATGCTCGGGGAGACGTCACCCTGGTCGGTCAGCTGGCGGTTGAGCCGGGTAAAGCTCTTGAGGTGCTCGATCTCGACGGGGCAGGCGTCCATGCAGGCCATACAGGCCATGCAGGACTCCATCGTCTCCGAATCGATGACGCTCGTGCCGCCGTCGGCGACGATGGGTTGCTCCTCGCCGCCGGCGTCGAGGTCCTCGCGGTAGGATTTCAGGTCGAGGATGACGTTCCGCGGATCGAGCGGTCGGTCGGAGGCCTTGGCGGGACAGACGGAGGAACAACGGCCACACTTGGTACAGGCGTCCTGGTCGAGGATCTCCTTCCAGGTGAAGTCGTCGATGGATTCGGCGTTGGTTGCGTCCAGATCCGACGGGACGTTGGGCAGGCGTTTGCCCGCTTTCTCGTCGCGCGTGACGACGTTCGCGAACGAGGAGATCATGTGGAAGGGCTTGGCGTAGGGGATCCACGCGATGAAGAAGAAGGCGATCAGGGAGTGGGACCACCACGTGAGCCAGTGGAGCGTCTCGGCGTTGGCTCCGAGATTGGCGGACGCACTGTACTCGGGGCCGGCGGCCACTGCGGCTTCGGTGGTCGGGAGGCCGATTCCATCGAACATCGTTGCGAGTCCGTAGCCGACGAAGCTCACGATTTCGTGGTCCGGAATCCCGGCGATGTAGATCCGGAGTCCCTCGAGGAGGAAGCCGCCGATGCCGAGCGCGAACAGCGTCCAGATGAAGAGATCGTCCTCGTTGGAGGTGTGTCGGCCCCAGAGACGGTGGTTGCGCACCCAGTAGCGTCGGTACATCGCCATCCCGATGCCGACGACGAACAGCAGTCCCAACGCGTCGACCATGAACTGGTAGGCGAGATAGAAGTCACCGTCCCAGAACGACATATGCAGGATCTTCTGGCCGACATAGAGGTCTGTCCCGAGAATCAGTGTCGCGATAAACAGCGTCAGGAATCCCCAGAGGATAAACGAGTGCATCAGCCCGCCGTAGAGATCCCTGTTGAACTGTTTCTCGTTCGAGAGAACGATCTTGGTTGCGCTCACGATGCGGTTTTGCAGGTCGTCGATCCGTGGGAAGGAGTCGTCGTCCCCCTTGGCGTAGCGGGCGAACCGCTGGTACGCGCCGTAGGTGAAGACGAGGACGGCAGTAAACGCGAGGAGGTAAAACACCGCGTATTCGGTGCTGGATATTCCCCAGTACGTTTCCCTCGCCACGTCTGACTGTGCTAAGGCGTCCATGTCCAATGACGGGGAGGGCTATAACTTAATTCTTGCCACACCGCCCGGGAGACAACCCCGACGCCGTCTTGCGAAAATTCCCACCTTATTTCTAGTTTATAATTGTTTTCCATGTGCGTTTACTCGCCCAACGTGATCTGGCAACAGGCTTAAATAGACTCCCGTCTGGAGTGTCCACTCATGAACGAAAAGACCGAGGAACTCCGAGATATCTTCACCGACGTCACCGACGGCGAGGAAACCATCACCGAATCACAGGAGGATACCCGGGGCTCCCTCGAGCGAGACGAACGATCGGACGCCGAGCGCCTCGAGAGCGTCGTCCAGCAGATGCGCGAGCGATACGCCTTCGAGACGCCCCTCTCCGACGAGGAGTTGATCGCGGTCGCGCGGGGGTTCTACGACGACCGGAGCGACGAGGCGCTCGCCGACGAACTCGGCGTCGACGCCGAGGACGTCTTCGAGGCCCGACTCGCCTTGCATCTGGTGGGGGACGACGACGCCGACGAAGTCGATCTTGCGGCGATCCGCGACCGCGAGGAAGACGACGCGACGCTCGCCGCGGAGTACGACGTCAGCGAGGCCCGGATCCGTCGATACCGTCGCGTCGCGGCGGCGGAAGACCAGTCCAGGACGGCCAACGACCGGTACCGCGACGAGTTCGACAGCATTCTCGCGGACGCCGACATCACCGAGCGCATGACGACCGACGTTCGCGAGGACGGCCTCGAGGACGCGACCGAGGGGATGGAGACCGAGGTGGACTTCTAAGACCGAACTTTTTACGCGGGGTCCTCGCTCGAACCCCGCGCAAAAACTTCGATGAAAAAGGCCGAGCGCGCCCACGGCGCGCTCGGTACGACTGCTTGCACCGCCGTTCCGAGCGCGACTTCTTATACGAAGCCGCGGCCAGACGGGTCGTGACCCAGACTCCCGTCTCGTTTAGCGATCTACGGACCGCCGCCTACTGCCCCCGGAAGTGTTACTACCAGCAGCGACTGCCGGCCGAGGAGCGCGAGCCGCCACCCGAGGTCGACTCGATCCGTGCGCTCGAGCCCCGGTACGAATCGCTGCTCGAGGCTCCACCGGGCGACCTCGACGCCGAACCGATCGCCGTTCCGTCGGTCCGGTACCGCGACCGGCTGACGGCGACCAGAGACCGACTCGAGGCCGACGGGGAGTGGGACCGTCTCCGGAACCCCCGCGAACGGGACGTCTTCGCGACCGGCCGGCATTGTCGCGGGATCGTCCACAAGGTGCTCGCCGACCCGCTCGAGCCGGCGCTGCTCTCGGCGGGCGAACCCCCCGAAAACGGCGTCTGGGGATCGCAGACGGTACAGGCGGTCGCGGCCGCGAAGGCGCTGGCCTGGGAACACAAGGAGCCGGTCGAGCGGGCCTGGCTCGAGTATCCGGCCTCCGGCGTGATCCGTTCGATAGAGCTAACGACGCGCCGGAAGGCCCAGTATCGGAGCGCGTTGCGGGCAGTTCGCGAGATAGATGGCCCACCGGCGCGGACGAGCAACCGCTCGAAGTGTGACTCCTGTGAGTTCGCCGCGGAGTGTGGGGTCAAGACGCGGACGTTGCGATCGCTGCTGGGGTTTTAGCCCGGGCTACAGCGCCAGCGCGTATTTCAGGACTGCGGTCGCGACCGTGGCGATTCAGTGGCGCTCGAGCCAGACCTCGATCTCGTCGGCCTTCGCGCCGCGGCGGTGGATCATCTCGCTCGAGACGTCGACGACGGTACTCTCGGTCCCGCCGTCGGTTTCGTCGTTGTCAGACCCCGTCTGACGGGCCGACGAGTCTCGCTCGTCGACGTCCTCGAGGACGACGGCCGCAGCCTCGCGGATCTCGGGATCGAGGTCGGCGGGCCGGCGCGCGCTCTCCCGGCCGCTGACGTTCGCGCTGGTCGCGGTGATCGGCGTGCCGGCCCGCTCACAGAGTCGCAACGCGATCGCGTGGTCCGGAACTCGGACCCCGACGCGGTCTTGCCCCGCCGTGAGTTCGTCCGGGACGGTCCCGCGTCGCCGACAGAGGACCGTCACCGGACCGGGCAGAAAGGTACCCATGAACTGTCGCTCCCGCTCGGTCGCACGGACGTACTGTAGCGCCGACGGGACCGAGGGTACCGCCATGGAGATCGGCTTCGATCGGTCTCGACCTTTCACCTCGAAGACCCGCTCGACGGCGGCGGGCGCGAGGGCGTCCGCGGCGAGGCCGTAGACCGTCTCCGTCGGGTAGACGACGAGTCCGCCGTCCTCGATCGCTTCGGCCGCGCGGTCGAACTCGCTCATTCGATTCGAACTCGGCTCATGTCGGCCAAAAAGCTATCGTTCGGTCTCGAGACCTCACTCGAGGCCCAGTTCCGCTTCGAGCGCGTCGTAGTCGGGGAAGTCGGGCCAGTCGGTGGCGACCCACGCGCCCGTGATCGTGCGGTCGTCCTCGAGCGCAAAGAAGGCGACGCGGGGTTCGCTGATGCCGGTCATACCGTCGAGTTCGTGCTCGATTCCGTACGACGCTGCGATCTCGTTGCTCGGATCGGAAAAGAACGTGAAAGGATAGTCGTTGTCGTCGAGGAGCCGTTTCACGCCGTAGGGGGTCGAGGCCGTGACGCCGACGACCCGGCCCGCGCGGTCGTCCCAGTTTCGCTCCGTGAGTTCGTCCCAGACGTACTTCGCGAGGAACGACCCTGTCATCGGGGTGAACACGAGGATCGTCTGACCCTCGGTCTCCGCGACGAGTTCCGACAGCGTCCGGTCCTCCCAGAACTCGTCGGTGACCAGCGGCCGGGTGAACTCGGGGGCGGTGTCGCCGGGTTCGGGGTGGTCGGTCGGTCCGAGTTCGACGACCTCGAAATCGGGCATCAGTCGTCACCTCCCGCGTCCGCCGCGGCCGCGTCGGGACGGTCGCCCTCGCCGTAGGTCGACTCGAGGTAGCTCACGATGTTGGCGCTTTCTGCCATCGTGACGCCGGTGTTTTCGTCGACGATGACGGGAACGGTTCGGACCCCGGCCACGCGTTTGACGGCGTTGCGCTCGGAGTGCATCGGTTCGACGAACCG